>JAZJYM010000004.1:0-229754 GCA_040390365.1 Pseudomonadota bacterium
TCAAACTCGCTTGCATCCGGCTACGCCTGCGCCATTATGAGTCCACGGCCTAGTATAGGCTGACAGCTGCTCGGTGAGTCCCAGGAGGCGGCCATGCGGGCATTTGCCTACGATCCCATCTCCCGCCTGACGTCGCTGACCAACGCGCTCACCGACACCAACGACGTCAGCGCGACCTTCGCTTACAATCCGGCGAGCCAGATCGTCAGCAACGTCCGCACCGGCGACATGTATGCCCAGACCGACCCAATCGGCACTGAAGGGGGAGTCAACCTTTACGTATATGTTAACGATGATCCAATAAACTTCACTGATCCCCTTGGAACAATTGATTGGGGAAAGGTAGCGACGAATGCCATTTCGACCGGCGTCACTACCGCTGTCGGGGGTGCCATCGTTGGCGCATATGATGGCTTCATCGGCGGAGAGTTGGTAACACTAGGTATGGGCGGAGGAATTCCGGGCGCGATTATCGGTGCCGCTGGCGGAGCCACAGTTGGATTCGTTGCCGGCGCAGCAACGGGAGCCGCTGAGTCTGTCAATGAGCAACAGTCAGAAGAAGAAAAGAAACCACCGGTGAACAAAAATTGATTGATCGCCTCCGCTTAATAAAACTATTCGCGGCTGCTGCGGCGATGGGAATTGCCGTTGCACTTATTTCTAACTATTTAAGGATAGATCGACAAACATCTTTGGCGATGGTCCTGACGGCAACAATGTTGGTAATTTTTATATTAGGAAGAAAGATTCGGTGACGAGGCTAGTGGCAATGGCGACCGCAGGAATTTGGCTGCCTTACACTAACTTGATTACGGGATTAGAGTGGGATTAGGGTGAGATTAGAGTGACAGTGCGCTAATTCCCTGCACCAAATTCCGCTTTCCTACAGCTGCCCAAATGCGATAGCTGGTTGGCTCCCTTCGCGTAGGAGAGCGCCGTTGACGACCCCGTTTCCGCCCAAGTCCGTGATTCAGATCCGCCGCGAGGCCAGGCAGCGGGGCAGAGATTGTTGCCCGCGACATCATGTTTACGGGCACCGCGATCGTCACCCGAAAAGCGCCTGTTGGAAAACGCGTCAGACGGTCAACTTGGTCAACTTCCCCTCAGGCGAAATCCTACACGCGCCGAGTTCGAAGGGCCTGTCCCGAGCCTGTCGAGGGGTGACAAAGTGGAGGAAGTGGAAGACCCCCCGATTCGACACGGGCCGCGCGCGAACTTCGTGAACCTTCGCGGCCCCTTTGGAATGGCCGATATGAAAGAAGATCGCAAAATATGAATCCGACGATCGAGAAATTCGGCTATCCGGCAACGCTGGTGAAGGAATATCGCCACTGGCTGGTGTTGCTGCGCCCGGCCCAAGTGACCTTGGGATCGCTCGTGCTCGCCGCCAAAAGCGAGGCCACGGCCTATGGCGCGCTGCCGGGCGAAGCGTTCGCAGAGCAGGGCATTGCAATCGCCGCAATCGAGCGCGCTCTGGCTGAGTTCACGCGGTTCGAACGGATCAATTATCTGATGCTGATGATGGTCGATCCGAACGTCCATTTTCATGTCATTCCGCGCTATGACGGAACCCGCATTTGGGACGGAATAGATTTCCCCGATCGCGGCTGGCCCGGCCCGCCGCAGCTGGCATCGGCGGTCACGCTCAATAGCGACCAGATCGAACGATTATCAGCAAGTATTGCGCTATCTTTTAAGTAACTTGCATTGCTATAATTCCTTGCAAACAGGGTGGCTCGGGTCCATCGCCCCGGCAGGGAGAAAGAAATGAGTCGGCGACCACGGTCGGCCACATCTGGAGTCGACCTGCGCGAGAGACTCGTCGCTGCGGGACTCGAACCGACTATCGCCAAAGCCCTTGACGAAATGCCGGCAAGATTCGTCCACGCCGAGCCACGCAAGCCGTTCCGCGAGGAGGGCGCCGAACGCAATGAAGTGATGTTCGTGCGCTCGGGATTGCTGTGCAAATATAAAAGCGACTCCAGTGGCCGCCGCCAGATCGTCGCCTTGCGCTTTCCCGGCGAAGGCATTCTTCCCCGCGACGGCCGGGCGGATTACGGCATCCAGGCGATCCTGCGGAGCGAGGTCAAGGTCGGCCGAGCCCAGGATTTCGAGCCGATCGTCGATGCCAATCCGTCGCTCCAGCGGTTTTTCTGGAAACTGATTCAGCGCAACGAAGCAATCGGATATGAATGGCTGGTCAATTGCGGCCGGCGCGATTCAACGGCGCGGGTCGCTCATCTATTGTGCGAGACTCAGTTGCGGATGCACTCGGGCCTGAGCCGGCTGACCAACCCCTTCACCCAGCAACAGATTGCCGACATCACCGGTCAGACTTCGGTCAACGTCAATCGGGTGTTCGCCGATCTCGAGCGGCAGGGCCTGATCAAGCGCCGCGGCCGTGAGATCCAGATCAACGATCCGGCCGAATTCCGCCGGGTGGCGAGCTTTCAGCCAGGCTATTTGCGCTAATATTGGAAAAATTGCGTTCGCCGGCAGAGGATGGTGGGCGCGGCAAGGATTGAACTTGCGACCCCTGCGGTGTGAACACAGTGCTCTACCACTGAGCTACGCGCCCTTACCGGCCGAACGGGAATGCGCGCATATAGGGCTGAGCGCGCCGCTGTCCAGCGCTTGTCCGCTTATTGAACGGCATCCTTGAGGATCTTGCCGGCACGGAATTTGGGTTGCGAAGTGGCCTTGATCTGGATCGGCTCGCCGGTCCGCGGATTGCGCCCGGTCGACGCCTTTCGGCGAGTGACCGAGAAATTGCCAAAGCCGACCAACCGCACCTCGTCGCCGCGCTTGAGCGTTGCAGTGACGACATCGAGCATGGTTTCTATCGCTCGGCTGGCGTCATTCCTGCTCAATCCAGCGCGTTCGGCGACGTGGCCGATCAGTTCCTGCTTGTTCATCCTTCGGCTCCCCTGTCCTGCGCGAGACTCAACCACGCAAGGCGGGCAGCATTAACGCCAGATTCGCCCCCTGAGTCAAAGCCTAGTGGCGAAGCGGAGTCCCAGGCTCCCCACCGCCCGGCTGAACCGGGGGCTGCGCGGCATGCTCGTCGGCGTCGGTCCATTCGATCGCTGTGACCGGCTCGACCAAGGCCCGGGCGAGGACTTCGTCGACATGCGACACCGGAATGATCTCAAGCGCCTCGCGCACTCCGGCGGGCAAATCGACCAGGTCCTTCTCATTTTCCTGCGGGATAAGGACGGTGGTGATTCCGCCGCGCAAGGCGGCCAGCAATTTCTCCTTGAGCCCGCCAATCGGCAGAACCCGCCCGCGCAAGGTGACCTCACCGGTCATCGCGACATCGCGCCGAACCGCGATCCCGGTCAGGGTTGAGATGATCGCGGTGACCATTCCAATGCCGGCCGACGGCCCGTCCTTGGGCACCGCGCCTTCCGGCAAGTGGACGTGGATGTCCTTGCGCGCGAAGATGCTCGGTTTGACTCCGAACGCGGGGGCGCGCGCCTTGACGAAGCTCATCGCCGCCTGGATCGATTCCTGCATCACCTCGCCGAGCTTGCCGGTGGTCTTGATCTGGCCCTTGCCGGGAACGGTCACCGCTTCGATGGTGAGCAGTTCGCCGCCGACCTCGGTCCACGCCAAACCGGTCACCGCGCCAATCTGATCCTCGTCCTCGCCGCTGCCGTAACGATACTTGCGAACGCCAAGGAATTCACTGATGTTTTCGTCGGTTAGGCTGACGGTCTCAACCTTCTTCTCAAGTATCTGGCGAAGCGACTTGCGCGCAATCTTGGCCAATTCGCGTTCCAGCGTCCGGACCCCGGCTTCACGCGTGTAATGGCGGATGATCGCCCGCACCCCGTCGTCACCATAAGCCAGTTCGCCAGCCTTGAGGCCATGCGCTTCCATTTGCTTGGGGATCAGGTGGCGCTTGGCGATTTCAACCTTTTCGTCCTCGGTATAGCCTTCGAGGCGGATGATCTCCATCCGGTCGAGCAGTGCTTGCGGCATGTCGAGACTGTTCGCGGTGGTCACGAACATCACGTCCGACAGATCATAATCCAGTTCGAGATAATGGTCCTGGAAGCGGCTGTTCTGTTCCGGATCGAGCACTTCGAGCAATGCCGACGACGGGTCGCCGCGGAAATCCTGGCCGAGCTTGTCGATCTCATCGAGCAGGAACAGCGGATTATTGGCCCCGGCCTTCTTGAGATTGGCCATGATCTTGCCCGGCATCGAACCGATATAGGTGCGGCGGTGACCGCGGATTTCGGCTTCGTCGCGAACCCCGCCGAGCGACTGGCGAACGAATTCGCGGCCAGTGGCCCGGGCGATCGAGCGCCCAAGCGAGGTCTTGCCGACGCCCGGCGGCCCGACGAGGCACAGGATCGGACCCTTGAGGCGGTTGGTGCGGGCCTGGACGGCGAGATATTCGACGATCCGTTCCTTGACCTTTTCGAGGCCATAATGGTCCTCGTCGAGGATCCGCTGAGCCTCTGCAATGTCTTTCTTGACCCGGCTTTTCTTGCCCCAGGGCAGACCGAGCAGGACATCGAGATAATTGCGCGCGACCGTCGCTTCGGCGGACATCGGCGCCATCGCCCGAAGCTTCTTGAGTTCGGCAGTGGCGCGGACCCGCGCTTCCTTGCTCAGCCGCGTCTTGCGGATCTTCTCGGCCAGCTCGGCCAGCTCGTCGCCGCCTTCCTCGCCCTCATTGCCAAGCTCGCGCTGGATCGCCTTCAATTGCTCGTTGAGATAATATTCGCGCTGGGTCTTCTCCATCTGCCGCTTGACCCGGCTGCGGATTTTCTTTTCGACCTGAAGCACGCCAAGCTCGCCTTCCATGAAGGCGAACACCATTTCGAGCCGGCGCGCGGGGTTGAGTTCGCTGAGCAAGGCCTGCTTGTCCGCGACCTTGATCGACAGGTTTGAAGCAACCGCATCGGCGAGCATTGAGGGCTGGTCGATTTCGCCCAGCTGGATTCCGGTCTCCGGCGGAAGGCGCTTGTTGAGCTTGGCGTAATTTTCGAACTGATCGACGACCGAGCGCATCAGCGCCTGAGCTTCGGGGCCGTCGGAGTCCACTTCGGGAACGTCCTCGACCTCGGCCGTCATATAGCCGTCGCCGGAATGGAGTTCGACCAGCCGGGCGCGGCGGGCGCCTTCGACCAGCACGCGCACGGTTCCGTCGGGCAGCTTGAGCAGCTGCATCGCGGTCGCGACCACGCCCAGATCGTAAAGCGCGTCGCGATCGGGATCGTCCTCGCCGGGATCGAGCTGGGCGACGAGGAACAATTCCTTGTCCTCGGCCATCGCCGCCTCGAGCGCCGCGACCGATTTTTCGCGGCCGACGAACAAGGGGACGATGCGGTGGGGGAAGACGACGATGTCGCGCAGTGGAAGGATTGGGAGCTTGCGGTTCATCGCCGATATATGGGCGGCCCCTTGGCCAATCGCAACAAAGCTCGCCGCTCAAGCGCAATTCTTCACCATATGCGCTGTGCTTTTGGCGAAACGTGCTGAAAAATAATAAGGATTCCGGTTCCGTTCAGTTTCGGGCACTATGCTTGGCGAGGTGATGAACAAAACAACGATCTTGCTCGCGCTTGGCGCGTTAAGCCTTCCCGCTGCCGCTCTGGCCCAGGCCGGCTATGGCTATCCCCCACCGCCGCCCATGCCGGCGCCGTGGCAAGCGCCACCGGGCGCGGTTGCAGAGCCGTGGGAGGCGCGTCCCGTCGCCATTCCGCAAAGTCAGGCACCAGCCGCGTCGAGGACCGGCGCGGCGCTCGAACCGGCCGACCTGCCGCCGGCGATCGAGCAAGGCATCGACATGATCTATATCGATCAGGAGCTCGTTCCGCGCTCGGCCTTGGACAGCAATCTGCTCCACGAAATTTCGTTCGACAGCTGGAGCGGCGCTCCGGTCGACATGTTTACGTCGGTCAACCCGATTTACACCGAATTGCGGCGCGGACTGGTCAAGTATCGCCAGCGCTGGGACGATTTGCCCCAGGTCCAGATCGCCTCCGGGCCGACGCTCAAGCCGGGGTCGACCGGCGAGCGGGTCAACGCCCTGCGCGTTCGTCTCGGCCTTGCGCCAGGCGACAAGTTCGACGCTCCGGTCGCCGCCGCGGTCAAGGAATTTCAGGACGTTCACGGCCTCAAGGCCGACGGAATTGCCGGCGGCGGCACCATCGACAGCCTCAATCGCGGGGCGGCTTATTATGAACAGTTGATCATGATCAACATGGAGCGCGCCAAGCGCCTCCCCTCGCCCGAGGAGCAGCCGCGCTACGCGATCGTCGACGCTGGCGACGCGCGGCTGTCGCTGTGGGAGAACGGACGCAAGGTCGACAGCATGAAGATCGTCGTCGGCAAGGCGGAAACCGCGACCCCGATGATGGCCGCCTACATCCGCTTCGCAAGCGTCAATCCCTATTGGAACGTGCCCCCCGAACTGGTCAAAAGCCTGATTGCACCGCGGGTTGCGGCTCAGGGCATCAGCTACCTCACCGACCGCGAATATCAGGTGCTGACCAGCTATGGCGAAGACGCCAAGGTCATCGATCCTTCGACAATCGACTGGCAGGCGGTCGCCGACGGACGCCAGGAAGTGCGGCTCCGGCGCCTTCCTAGCCCGGCGAATTCGATGCGGTACATGAAGTTCATGCTCCCGAATTACTTCGGCATTTATCTTCACGACACGCCGACGCGAGAGAATTTCAGCAACGGTGAGCAGTGGATCAGCAATGGCTGCGTCCGCGTCGAGGACTATAAGCGCTTCGCCAGCTGGCTGTTTGGCGGCTACGTCCCCACCGGCAAAGATCCAAAGGTCGAAGAGGAGGTCAACCTGCCCACGCCGGTGCCGGTCTACATGACCTATCTGACGGTCAAGCTGACCGCCAACGGGGTCACCTTCCTGCCCGACCCTTATGGCCGCGACGAGCCGGCGATGGAACGCTACGGACCGCAGCTGAGCGCCGCGCTGCGCGGCGGCAATTGATCAGCAGTAACTGATCAGGCGGCGTCGTCGGCGGTCTTTTCCGCTGACGAATAGACCCGCACAGGATCCTTGCGCCCATCGACCACATCCTTGTCGACATGGACTTCGCCGACGTCTTCCATCGACGGCAGGTCGAACATCGTGTCGAGCAGGATGCTTTCGAGGATCGAGCGCAACCCGCGGGCGCCGGTCTTGCGTTCGATCGCCCGCTTGGCGACCGCGTGAAGCGCCTCGTCGGTGAATTCCAGCTCGACATTTTCCATGTCGAACAGCTTGGCATATTGCTTGACCAGCGCATTCTTGGGCTCGACCAGGATCTTGACCAGCGCTTCCTCGTCGAGGTCGGTAAGGGTCGCGATGACCGGCAGCCGGCCGATGAATTCGGGGATCAGGCCGAACTTGAGCAAATCTTCCGGCTCGGTCGATTTCAGGACTTCGCCGGTCTGGCGCTCGTCGGGAGCGGCGACATGCGCGCCGAAGCCGATCGACTTGCCCTGGAGGCGGTCGGCGATGATCTTTTCGAGGCCGGCGAAGGCGCCGCCGCAAATGAACAGGATGTTGGTCGTATCGACCTGGAGGAATTCCTGCTGCGGATGCTTGCGCCCACCCTGCGGCGGAACGCTGGCGGTGGTGCCTTCCATCAGCTTCAGGAGCGCCTGCTGGACGCCCTCGCCGCTGACGTCGCGGGTGATTGAGGGGTTATCCGACTTGCGGCTGATCTTGTCGATTTCGTCGATATAGACGATCCCGCGCTGGGCCTTTTCGACGTTGTAATCCGACGCCTGGAGGAGCTTGAGGATGATGTTCTCGACATCCTCGCCAACGTAGCCGGCCTCGGTCAGGGTCGTCGCGTCGGCCATGGTGAACGGCACGTCGAGGATCCGGGCCAAGGTCTGGGCGAGCAGGGTCTTGCCGCAGCCGGTTGGGCCGATCAGCAGGATGTTCGATTTCGCAAGCTCGACTTCATTGCCCGACTTCGAGCCGTGGTTGAGCCGCTTGTAATGGTTGTGAACCGCGACCGAGAGCACCCTTTTGGCGCGGCTCTGGCCGATGACATAATCGTCGAGGACGTTGCAGATTTCGAGCGGAGTCGGAACGCCGTCGCGGGTTTTGACCAGCGCCGACTTCGATTCCTCGCGGATGATGTCGTTGCACAGCTCGACGCATTCGTCGCAGATGAACACGGTTGGCCCGGCAATGAGCTTGCGGACTTCGTGCTGCGACTTGCCGCAGAAGGAGCAATATAAAGTGCTCTTGCTGTCGCCGCCTTGGAGCTTGGTCATTCTCGTCCTTGCAATATGGCCATGATCGGCCGTCAATCTGGGCCCATGCTAGCCCGCTTTATCGCACAATCAACCGTCAGACACGTTAATGCCCCGCTTTGGGATTGGTGCTTGCCCGTTGAAAGATATGGAAAGCTTAGGCGTAAGCCGCAAGTGCAGTCTTATCCGCCGAGCGTTTCGAGGGCCTCTTTCATCGCCGACTGGAAGTCCGAGCGGGTGTAAATGTCATTGTGGCCCGCATTGGCGATGGTCCGGTCGAAGACGATGTTGGGGATCCGCTTGCGTAAGGCTTCGGTGCGCTCGGCGGCAACGATTTCGTCTCTTGCGCCAGCGATGATGGCGGCGGGCGCCTTGCTCGCTTCCAGCGGACTGACGGAATCGATCTCATGATGGAAGAAGGTCGCGATCGGCAACCATGGGTAAAAGGACTGGGCGACCGACTTGAGCGAATCGAACGGTGTGACCAGCACCACCCCGTCGAGCTTCCGCTCAGCCGAAAGCTGGGCCGCGATTCCGCTACCGATGCTGAAACCGGCGGCGAACACCTTGTCTGGCTTCAAGCGCTTGATCGCCTCATCATAAAGCAACGGCGCATCAGCGATCAGCGCCGACGCCGACGGGGTTCCGGTGGAAGGACGGTAACCGCGATAGTGGAACGCAACCACATGGTCATCGGGGTACAGATTGTGCAGATATTCCGCGACATCCTGACCGTTCCAGCCATTGCCACCAAACCCAAGAACGAGGTTGCTGTTCGGCTTGGCATCGATCGACGGGAAGTGAATGCCCTTGAGGATGGCTCCGTCGGGCGTCGTTAGCGACCATCTCTCGCCGTTCGCGGGAAGCGGCCCGGCCGGCCCAACCGCGTGGGTCGGGAAGACGAAATGGGTCTGAACGTCGATCATCGTTAGGGAGTCTGGACGACTGAAGGGCCGGAGCGCCGGCTCAAGCTCTGGCCAAAGTCGCGCCGATGGCCGATTCCACCCGCTCGATCGTATAGGGCTTCTCAAGCACCGCGACGCTTTCAAACTCGGCTGGCGGTGGGTCGACATGCCCGCCGGTGGCAAGGACGAACGGAACATTGCGCTCGCGCAGCGCTTCAGCGACCGGCCAGATGGTTTCGCCCTGGAGATGGACATCGAGGATCGCGAGATCGAATCCGCCCTGCGCCACCTTGGCAAGCGCATCGCCGACGCTCTCGCAGGTCGCGCTCACCTGATAGCCGAGCCCCTCGACGAAGTCTTCGAGCATCATCGCGATGAGCGGCTCGTCTTCGACGATCAGGATTGAGCAGGGATCGGACATGGTCGCGCTCGAATACCCGCGCGAAACCAAAGAGCAATGCTTATTTTGGCCCAATCGCCCGGCGCGTGGCCTGGGCGAGGTCGGTGACCGAAAACGGCTTGGCGAGGAAGTTGACGTTCTCAATGTCGATCGAGTTGCGAAGCTGCTCCTCGGCATAGCCCGACATGAACAGGATCTTGAGGTCGGGGCGGCTCTTGCGCGCTTCGGCAACCATCGTCGGCCCATCCATCCCGGGCATGACGACATCGCTGATGAGAAGGACGAAGTCGTCGCCGCGCGACAGGATCTCGAGCGCTTCCTCGCCATTGTCGGCGGTGACGACGGAATAGCCGTGGCGGCTGAGTGCCCGCTCGGCGACGCTGCGCACGGTTGGCTCGTCCTCGACCAGCAGGACATTGCCGCTACCCCATAGTTCATCCTTGGCAACGACCGGAGTACGGGCCTTGGCGGCGCTCGCGTCCTCGCGGAATACCGGCAGGTAAATGACGAAGCGGGTCCCCTCGCCAACCTTGGAGTCGGCGAAAATGAACCCGCCCGATTGTTTGACGATGCCGTAGACGGTCGACAGTCCAAGGCCGGTTCCCTTGCCTACTTCCTTGGTCGTGAAAAAGGGCTCGAAAATCTTGCCCAGCACGTTGGCGGCAATGCCGCAGCCGGTGTCGGCGACCGACAAGGCGCTGTAATCATCGACTGGAAGGATGTCCGATCCCAGTTCGGCGACCTGGTCGGCGCGCACCGAATAGCTCTGGATGGTCAGGACTCCGCTGCCTTTGGACGCAATCGCGTCGCGAGCGTTGACCGCAAGGTTGACGATGACCTGCTCGAGCTGGCCGGGGTCGGCGCGCACCGGCCCCAGATTGCGGCCGTGCTTGACGACCAGCTGAACCGTCTCGCCGAGCAGCCGCTTGAGCAGATGCGACACTTCGCTGACCACGTCGGGCAGCTGCAAGACCTGCGGGCGCAGCGTCTGCTGGCGTGAAAAAGCGAGCAGCTGGCGGGTCAGGCCGGCTGCGCGGTTGGAGTTCGACTTGATCTGCTGGATGTCGTCATAGTCGCTGTCGCCCGGGGTATGGCGCATCAGCATCAGGTCGCAATGGCCGATGATCGCGGTCAGGATGTTGTTGAAATCGTGAGCGACGCCGCCGGCGAGCTGGCCAACGACCTGCATCTTGGTTGCCTGCGCGACCTGCCGCTTGAGCTTGGCTTCCTCGCTATTGTCCTTGAGCAGGAGGAGGACGACGGCATCGCCAAGCCCGCGCAGACCGGCGATGGTCAAAGCCACCGGTTCCAGCGGCTGGCGAGCAAGCCGGACCGCGAGGTCGCCCGACATCGCCGGGCCCCGGGCATTGCGGCGAACGGCGTCGGCAACCGCGGCCTTGTCTTCCTTGACCACGAGGTCGCCGGGATAGACCGGAGTGGCGCTGCTGCCGAGGCCCGCGGCCTGGCGAAACGCCTGATTGAGGGTCAGGAAGCGCCCGTCGCGATCGACCAGCGCAAGTCCGACCGGAAGAACGTCGAGCAGCGCCTGGACATTGGCCGTCTGGTCGAGCGAGGTGCCATCGCCATTTTCAAGAATGAGGAACGTCCCGGCGCCGCTTTCGGCATCGGGATCGAGCGGCAGATAGATGCCCCGAAGCACCGGCCCATTGTCACCTTCGGAACGCAGTTGCAGGCGCTGATCCTCACCGCCGCGGATGAGGTCGCGGAACGGAACCTTGCCATGGTCCTGCCCCTCACCGAGCGCGCGCGAATCGAACAAGTGGTTGCCCGACAACAAAATTCCGTTGGCGTCGATGACCGCGACCATGATCCCGGCCGAAGCCAGGCGCTCACCCATTACGCCGGCGGCGCGCTTCATCGCCAAACTTAGGGGGTCGGCCTGCGCCGGATCAGGAAAGCGCCATAGCAAATGGCTTCCGCTGGCGCCGATCCGCTCGACCTCGACCGGGACCGAGCCGGCTTCGGTTTTGATCCGTGCGGCACAGCCCGCTCCGTCGCGCCAGGCCATGGTTCGAGCGGCCTCGAGGCCCTGCAGCGAACCTTCGTCCGTGCCCAGCCCAAGCGGCGGGCGGGCATTGCCGAAGCGCTCGCGATACGCGGCATTGGCGATCAACATGCGCCCGTCGCCGTCGGTCAAGGCCGCGGGCTCATTGGCCAGACCCATTGCCGCACCCATCAGCGAGAAATCGGGGCCCGACGCCAGGCTTCCGCTGAGTGCAAGGCGATCGCTTGGCCGGCGAGCGGCGAACGCAGCGGCAAGCGCTCCACCAGCAACCGCGATCGCAGCGAGCAATGGCTGCGCCGCGATCAGCAGGATGATGGCCATGCTGAGCGCAGCGGCAAGAACCACCGCGGGAACCAGCCAGCGGCCGAGGCGACCGCTGGCCCCGCTGTCAATCTGGGGCAGTTCCTGATGCAGCATTCAGCTTGGCTGGCTCCTTACCAGATGCGCACCCGTTGCTCGGGGGTCAGATAGAGCGACTGCCCTGCCTCGACCCCGAACGCCGGATACCACGGGTCCATGTTGCGCACGATATCGGTGCGCTGGGCCGATGGCGAGTGCGGATCGGTCAGCAGACGCTGGCGCAGATTGGCCTCACGGTAATTGCGGCGCCAGACCTGGGCCCAGCCGAGATAGAAACGCTGATCGCCGGTCATGCCGTTAATCACCGGCGCGGGCTTGCCGCCGAGCGAGGCAATATAAGCGTCATGGGCAATGGTCAGGCCGGCCAGATCGGCGACATTCTCACCCATAGTCAGCTTGCCGTTCACATGGAGGCCGGGAAGCGGCTCATAAGCATTATATTGCTGTTCGAGCTTGTCGAGACGGGCCTGGAAGGCTTTGGTGTCGGCCGGCGTCCACCACGTCACCAGCTTGCCGCCCGAATCATATTTCGCACCCTGGTCGTCGAAATGGTGGCTGAGTTCGTGCCCAATGACCGCGCCGATCCCGCCGTAATTGACCGCTGCATCGGCGTTGGGATCGAAGAAGGGAGGTTGCAGGATCGCGGCCGGGAAGACGATCTCAACCATTCCGAAATTGGCATAAGCGTTGATCGTCATCGGGGTCATGCCCCATTCCCATTTATAGATCGGCTTGCCCAGCTTCTCGACATTATAGGCGTAATCGAAGCGGTTCGACCGCATTGCATTGCCGAGCAGGTCGGCGGCGTCGACCTGGAGCCCCGACATATCGCGCCATTGGCTGGGATAACCGATCTTCGGAGTGAAGGCGGCGAGCTTGGCATGGGCCCTGACCTTGGTTTCCGAGCTCATCCAGTCGAGCTTGTCGATCCGCGAGTCCATCGCATTGATGACATTGTGAACCAGGGTATCGGCAGCGGCCTTGGTTTCGGGCGGAAAGTATCGCGCGACATACAGCTTGGAGACGTCATCCTGGAGCACGCCGGTGGTAAAGCTGACCGCCCGCTTCCACCGCTCCTCCTGCTGCGGAGTGCCCGACAGGGTCGTTCCGTAGAAAGCGAAATTCTCGGCATCGAAGGCGTTCGGAAGATAGTCCGAATAGGTATCGAGCGAGCGCAGCAACAGCTGATCCTTGAGGACTGCGAGCGGCGTCTTGCCGACCAATGCCGCGATCTTGGCGATCGCCGTCGGCTGGGCAACCAGAAGGTCGCCGACGCCCTGGGCGCCGCTGTCTCGGATCAGCGACGCGAAGTCGAAGCCAGGCGCCAGTTTTTTGAGCTGAGCGAGCGTGTACTTGTTGTAGGTCTTGGTGGCGTCGCGGCTATCGACCTTGGTCCAGCTCGAAGCGGCAATCCTGTTCTCGAATGCCAGCACCGCTTTCGCTCGGGCAGCGGCATTGGGTTCGCCGGCCAGGGTCAACATAGTCGTCAAATGCTGAAGATATTTGGCCTTGGTCTCGACCAGCTTGGCATCCTTCGACAGATAATAATCGCGGTCGGGCATGCCGAGGCCTGACTGGTAAAAGGACAGGATATATTGGTCGGGCTGCTTGTCGTCCTGGCCGACATAAGCGCCGAACGGAGTCCCGATCTGGAGTTCGGCGGCCTTGGCGTAGAGGCCGGCAAGGCCCGAGCGATCGTTGAGAGCGCGCACCTGGTCGAGCCACGGGTTGATCGCGCTCAGCCCTTTTGCTTCCACCGCGGCTTGATCCATGAAGCTTTTGTAGACCGCGCCGATCCGGCTGTTGGGATCCTTGGCCGATTCCTCGATCAGCGTGCGCGTCCGCTCGCGCGACAAATCGTCGAGGATTGAAAAGCTGCCGTAATTGGACTTGTCCGCCGGAATCGGGGTGTTTTTCGCCCAGCTGCCATTGGCGAAACCGTAAAAATCATTCCCGGGGACGACGTTGCTGTCCATTCCCGCATTATCGAAACCGAAGCTGCCGTACTGCGGCTTTGGAGCAGCCGGCGTTTCCGGCACCACCGGCATCGCCATGACCGGGTCGGCGGCGACCGGCGCGGCTTGCCTGTGGGTGGCGCAGCCGGCCAATGCGGTGGTCGCCAGTGCGATGACAAAAAAGCGAGTCATTTCAAATCCTTCGATCGTGATTACAAAAATCGCTGGACCAATGGCCGGGCCGAACGATCCGCGCCACCGGCAATCGACGATCGTCCAACTGGAGACTGCGAACGTCAGCTTTCCGCGGGCGGCGTTCGGCCCCGTGGACGGTGGCGCCGTTCACGCCACTTGCTTGCGCACCATGACCGCCACGCGATTGCTGAAACGATATAGCCGATGACCGCCGCGCTAACCGCCAGGGTTAGAATGCCGAGGGCAATCGGTCCCGACGCATGATGGGCCCAGAACAGCATTCGTCCAAGCTCGCCCGAGACCCGCTCCGCCGCCGCCGGATCGACCAGCTGACGGTTGTGGTGAAGTTCCCACGACCCGATGCGATAGGCGGCGTAATAGATTGGCGGAATGGTTAGCGGATTGATGAGCAATGTGAAACCGGCCGAAACCGCGACATTGGCCCGCGCTGGGACCGCGAAAAGCGCTGCGATCACGGTATGCATGAAGGGAATGATCAATCCCACGAACAGGCCCAGCGCGACCCCACGCGGCACCGACCGGCGGGTCAGGCGCCACAGGCTCGGGTCGCCAATATATTTGGCGAACGGCCTCAGAAAGCGGTTGTGATGGATCGATTCGCGGGTCGGCCACAGGGCCTTGAGCATCGCCAGCACGGACCGGCGCTCAGCCATTGTGACGCAACAGGCGCTGCTGATCGCGCTTCCAGTCGCGTTCCTTGATCGTTTCCCGCTTGTCGTGAAGTTTCTTGCCCCGGGCCAGCGCAAGCTCGACCTTGGCCCGGCCGCGGGCGTTGAAATAGAGCGACAGCGGGATCAGGGTCAGCCCCTGGCGGGTGATCGAACCGTGGAGCTTGGCGATCTCGCGCTTCTTGAGCAGCAGCCGGCGCTTGCGCCGCGGCTCATGGTTCATCCAGCTGCCCTTGGCGTAAGCCGGGATGTTGGAGTTGACGAGGAACACCTCCTCATCCTCGACCATGGCATAGCTTTCCGCAATCGAGCCCTCACCGCCGCGAAGCGATTTGACCTCGGTGCCCATCAGCTCGATTCCGGCCTCGAATTTTTCTTCGACGAAATATTCGTAATAAGCGCGCCGGTTGTCGGCGACGACCTTGGCCTTGTCGAACGGAGTTGGAAGGTCGCGCGCCATCAGCGGATCAGATCAAGCCCGCATGGGTCAATGCGGCATCGACCGCAGCTCGCGACGCGGCCGATGGCGGGGTCATCGGCAGGCGCAATTCGGCCGGGAATTCAGGGCGGACCTGGTTGAGGGCATATTTGACCGGACCAGGCGATGCGTCGGTAAACAAAGCGGCATGGAGCGGGAACAGCCGGTCCTGAAGCTCCAGCGCTTCGTCCCAGCGCTTGTCGCGCATCGCCTTCTGGAACGCGCTGCACAGGTGCGGCGCGACATTGGCGGTAACCGAAATGCAGCCCACGCCGCCCATTGCGTTGAAACCAAGCGCCATGTCGTCATTGCCGCTGAGCTGGATGAAGTCGGCACCGCACGCCTCGCGCTGGGCCGAAACCCGGGCGAGGTTGCCGGTGGCATCCTTGACCGCGACGACATTGGGCAGCTTGGCCAGCTTCGCCATGGTCTCGACCGATATATCGGTGATGGTCCGCGCCGGCACATTGTAGAGGACGATCGGAATCCCCTCCCCGGCCACCGCCGCCAGATGGGCGTAAATGCCATCCTGGTTGGGGCGGTTGTAATAAGGCGGGACGTGAAGCGCCGCATCGGCGCCCGAGTCCTTCGCGGCGCGGGTCAATTCGATTGCATGAGCAGTGTTGTTCGATCCGCAGCCGGCGATGACCGGAACCTTGCCGCGAGCGACCTCGACCGCGATTTCGATCAGCCGGCGATGCTCGGCGGTGGTCAGGGTCGCGGCTTCGCCAGTGGTCCCGCACGGCACCAGTCCGTCGCTTCCCTGGTCGATCTGCCAGGCGACGAAATCTCGGAATAGCGCTTCATCGACTCGTCCCGCCGCAAAAGGCGTCACGAGCGCGGGAATTGAGCCGAAAAACATGATTAGCTTCCTTTGTCCGGCGTTGCTGGCGATTGGGGGCCATGCCGGCGCCTTCGTTCAGCGCCTGATAAGGAGGGGAAAGCCAAAATGTCCAGCATGTGGCGAGTTGCATATCTGCTGCCTGTTGTCCTGACCGCGACCGCGGCCGGGTCCGTTCAATATCAACCGGCCTCCCCGGCGCCATATGCAGCGACCTCGGCCAACGTCGGCTATGCGCTCAACGACTGGCGGCGGTTGCGCTCGACTGGCGGCTACAGCTTCGCCGATTACGCGCGGTTCGTCATCGCCAATCCCGGCTGGCCCGACGAATCGAAGATTCGCCGCTGGGCCGAGGCGGCGATGCGCCCCGGAGAAGCGCCCGCCACCGCGATCGCTTTCTTCGCCACCGACAAACCGGTTAGCGGCAATGGCTGGGCCCGGCTCGCGGAAGCCAATGCCGCAAGCGGCAGGGCCGTCGAAGCCCTCGATGCCGCGCGCAGGGCATGGGCCTCGGCCGACCTCAAGCCGGACGACGAACAAAGCCTGTGGGCGCGCTATGGCGCAAGCTTCACCGCCGCCGATCACGACCAGCGCGTAGATTCCTTGCTGTTCGACAAGCGCTCCAGCGATGCCGCGCGCTTTGTCGCGCTGACCAGCCCGCAGCGGCAGGCGAGCTTTGCCGCTCGAATCGCGATGCAGACCGCGGCGCCCGACGCCGACGCTCGCTATGGCGCGGTCATCGGTTCGGTTACCGCCGATGCCGGGCTGATGATGGACCGCGCCCGTTTTCTTCGCGCCAATGGCTTTGGCGACAGCGCGCGCGATCTCTTCGCTCGCCCCCACCAGTTCAGCTATCGCCCGGCGGACCTCGATCGCTTTTACGAAATGACCCTCCTCCTCGCCGGTGAGGCGCAAGCGGCGCGGCAATATCAACTGGCGTACAACATCGCCCGGCAGGTTGATGATACGCTTCCACCCGGCGCAAGCGTCGTCTCACAATCCTATGATATCAGAGATAAATATACGAGCATCACTTGGCTTGGCGGACGCGTTGCGTTTGATCGGCTCAACAATATGGCGGGCGCCCAGGCGCTGTTCGAACGGTACGGCCGCGGCGGTCAGTCGCTGCAAGTCCTGACCAAGGGCGAATATTGGGCCGGACGCGCGCTCGGCGCCGCTGGCAGAAGCGCAGAAGCCGGCACTCACTATCAGCGCGCCGCCGCTTATCCCGAACTATTCTACGGCCAATTGTCGCTCGAACGGCTCGGCCGTCCGGTCCCCGCCCCGGCCCAGGCGATTCCGCAATATGTGACGACTCCTGCCCAGCGCGTCGCCTTCAACAGCCGCCGAATGGTCCAGGCGATGCGGATTCTCGGCCAGCAGCAGCGGTCCACCGAACAAGCGTTGTTCGTCCAGGCGCTCGCCAAGTCGCTGACCGCCGACCCCGACCGCTATCTCGCGCTCGAACTCAGCCAGCAATTGGGGCGCCAGGACCTGCCGGTGTGGGTGGCGCGAATGGCGCGGAACAGCGGCTCGATGTTCTATGTCCGCCAGTGTTATCCTTCGCTCGCCTCCAATGGCAGCGCCAGCTGGGCATTGGTCCACGGCATCACCCGCCAGGAAAGCTCGTTCGATCCTTATGCAATCAGCCATGCCGGGGCGCTCGGAATGATGCAGCTGATGCGCGGCACGGCGCGCGAGCAGGCCGGCAAGGTCGGAGTGGGCTATGACGCCAACCGACTGCTCGCCGATCCCAATTACAATGTCCTGCTCGGGTCGGCCTATTTCCAGCGGATGCTCAACACCTGGGGCGGAAGCGTGCCGCTCGCGGTCGCCAGCTACAACGCCGGACCGGGCAATGTGCGCAAATGGATCAACGTTTACGGCGATCCGCGCGGCAACGTCGACATGATCCGCTGGATCGAGGCGATTCCGATTTCCGAAACCCGCGGCTACGTCCAGCGGGTGATCGAAAATAGCGTGGTTTATGATTCGATCAGCCGCGCCCAGGCCCCGCAATCCGCGGTTCACGTTTCGCGCTATCTCGGCAAGTCCAATCCGGGCTAGGTTCCGGCCCGTGACCGGACCGCCGCCTCGCTTCATCAGCCCGCCGGGTTTCGTCCGGCTGCGCGCCGAATATGACCAATTGTTCGGGATCGAACGGCCCAAGCTGGTCGAAACTATCAGCTGGGCCGCGGCCAATGGCGACCGCTCGGAGAACGGCGACTATATTTACGGCCGCAAGCGGCTGCGCGAGCTCGACCGGCGGCTGGGCTTTCTGGCCAAGGCGATGAAGGCCGCCAAGGTCGTCGATCCCGCGGCCCAGGAGAGCCGCGACCAGGTCCGGTTCGGCGCCACGGTCGAGCTAGCTGACGAGCACGACCAGCGCCGAACGCTTACCATCCTCGGCAATGACGAGGCGGATGCTTCGGCTGGGATCATCGGGTGGAGCGCGCCGATCGCCCGGGCGCTGATTGGAGCGCGCGTCGGCGAGGAGCGCGTGGTGCGCTTGCCAGCGGGCGGAATGAGCTACGAAATCATCGCGATCCGCTATCCGCTCAAAGCCTAAGCGGCGCGATTGTCGGCTTTCACCAGGTGCGGCGGCTCGGCCGGCATCGCCGCTCGAAAATCCTCAAGCACCGCTGCCAGCGCTTCGGCCGCGGCCGTGCCCTCGTCATTGCCGTCGAGGATCCGCCACGGCGACCAGCGGGTGTCGCTATTGTCGCGCAAATCTTCAAGCGCCTGAGCATAGCCGGGATGAGCGACCGCGAGCGTGGCGTCATTGTCCTGCCCGCCCTGCCACGGGTTCATCGACCGCTCGGCCAGGCGCTGCGCCTGGACCTGTGCGGACACGTCGAAATAGAGTTTGACGATCAGCGTTCCATAGTCGCGCTGCTGCGCCTCGAACTCGTTGATCTCGTCGAACGATCGCGCCAGTGCACCGTCCTCGACCCGGCCCGACAAGCGCTCATCGAGCACCCGCCGGTACCAGCTGCGATAAAAGAACACGCTTTCTCCAGCGGCCGGCAAATCGCGCCAGAAACGCGCCAGCCAGTGGCCGTCGGCGGCTTCGCGGCGGTCGCGGTTAACGCTCACGACTTTGGTATGGCAAGGGTCGAACGCTCCGGCCAGCTGCCTGAGCGCGAATTTCTTGCCCGCCCCTTCGGGTCCTTCGAACAGGATGATCGCACGCCGTCGATGCGCGACTTGCGCCAGTTGAGCGGCGGCTAGCTGATCGCGAAGAATCGCGAGGTCGCCATGATGGTCGGCGGCGATCGGCACGCGCGTCTCCAATTTCTTTTCCTGTCCCCGATCGCACCATTATCGACCGGTTCGGCCGGGCGCAATCGCCCGCGAAGACGCTGTTCGGAAACGGAACAGGCGCCGCTCGGCGCCGGCGATCAGCTGTCGGCGACGACCCGGATCGACAATTCCCTGAGCTGCTTTTCGGTGACCGGCGCGGGCGCGTTCATCAACAGATCCTCGGCCTTCTGGTTCATCGGGAAGGCGATGACTTCGCGGATGTTGGGTTCGTCGGCCAGGAGCATGACGATGCGGTCGATGCCGGGTGCCGAGCCGCCGTGGGGCGGAGCGCCGAACTTGAACGCGCCGATCATGCCGGGGAAGTTGGTGTCGACCTCGGCCTTCGAATAGCCGGCGATCTCGAACGCCTTGTACATGATGTCGGGGCGATGGTTGCGGATTGCGCCGCTCGACAGCTCGACGCCGTTGCAGACGATGTCATATTGCCAGGCAGTGATCCCTCTAATCGTATCCTCATCACTTGAATCGAGCTCTAGGAATGCATCGAGCGGATAATTCGGCATTGAGAACGGGTTATGGCTGAAATCGATCTTTCCGGTTTCGCCGTCCTTCTCGTACATCGGAAAATCGACAATCCAACAAAAACGAAAAGCCTTGGCTTCGACGAGTTCAAGCTGTTCTGCGACACGCGTGCGAGCGGTACCGGCAAACGAAGCAACATCTTTGGGCACACCGCCCACAAAGAAAACGCCGTCGCCCGGCTGAAAACCATTTGGTCGCAATTCGAGATACTTTTGCTTCAATTCCGCCGGCAATCCATAAGGTAGTTTTGCCCAAACGGAATGTTCGTTGCCGATGAACTCTTGTAAAAGTTTCGTACGCTCCGGGCCCAAATTCTTGGCGACGGGACCCGAGGGCTCACCGTCTTCGGCGCGCCAAAAGACATAGGCCAGGCCAGGCTGACCCTCAGCCTGCGCCCAGGTGTTCATCCGATCGCAGAAGGCCCGTGAACCACCGCCGGGCGCAGGCACTGCATAAACCCGATAATTTGGATCCGCAGCGATTCGATCCGCAAATATTTTAAAGCCTGAACCGGAAAACACGTCTGTAACATTCGCCATCACAAGTGGATTGCGAAGGTCAGGCTTATCAGTTCCAAAGGCATTCATTGTTGCCGAAAAGGGGATTTTCACAAATTCTTTGGCGGGGGTCACGAACTTGCCCTCGGCGAATTCGGCGAACACGCCGGACAGCACCGGCTCAATGGCGTTGAAGACGTCGTCTTGAGTCACGAAACTCATTTCGAAATCGAGCTGGTAGAATTCGCCCGGGCTGCGGTCGGCGCGGGCGTCCTCGTCCCGGAAGCAGGGCGCGATCTGGAAATAACGATCGAAGCCGGCGACCATCAGCAATTGCTTGAACATCTGCGGCGCCTGAGGAAGCGCGTAGAACTTGCCCGGATGAACCCGGCTCGGCACCAGATAATCGCGCGCGCCCTCGGGGCTGCTGGCGGTCAGGATCGGGGTCTGGAATTCGGTGAAACCCTGCTCGATCATCCGCCGCCGGATCGATGCGATGACCGCCGAACGCAGCATGATATTGGCGTGGACCTGTTCGCGGCGCAGATCGAGGTAGCGGTATTTGAGGCGGATTTCCTCAGGATATTCGGCTTCGCCAGCGACCGGCATCGGCAGTTCCGCGGCGGCGGACTGGACCACGACGTCCTTGACCTGAACCTCGATATCGCCGGTCGCCAGGCGCTTGTTCACCGCCCCGCCCTCACGAGCGACCACCGTACCGCTGATTGTAACGACCGATTCCGAACGCAGCGAATCGAGGGTCTTGAGCGATTCGCTGCCCGCCGCCGCGACCAGCTGGGTCAGCCCGAAATGATCGCGCAGATCGACGAACAGCACCCCGCCATGATCGCGCTTGCGGTGGATCCAGCCCGACAGCTTGACGGTCGATCCAACATCGCTTGAACGAAGGTCGGCGCAGGTGTGTGAACGATAGGCGTGCATCAACAGCTCTTGGGCTAAAATGATTGTTGCGGTGCGGAAAAAAGCAGGCGCCGCGCTTCCCCGCGCCAAAGCCTTTTGTCAAGCCGTGGAGGGACGGCTATGGCCCGCTTCGAATATGCGAATCCATCCTCTGATTGCCACCACCGCCGACCTCGAAGCACTGGTGGGCCGCCTTTCACAGCACCCCTTTATCGCCGTGGACACCGAGTTCATGCGCGAAAATACCTATTGGCCCGATTTGTGCCTGATCCAGGTGGCAAGCCCCGATGAAGCGGCGGCGATCGACCCCAAGGCCGATCTCGACATGCAGTGCCTGCTCGATCTGTTCGTCAAGAACCGCGACGTGCTCAAGGTCTTTCATGCCGGCGGCCAGGACCTCGAGATCATCCACAATCTCACCAACTCGGTCCCTTATCCGTTGTTCGACACTCAGATCGCGGCCATGGCGCTCGGCCACGGCGAGCAGATCGGCTATTCGAACCTGATCGAAAGCCTGCTTGGTCACAGCCTCGACAAGGGCGCGCGCTTCACCGACTGGAGCCGCCGGCCACTCGACAAGCGCCAGATCGATTATGCCATCGCCGACGTCACCCATCTCGCCACCGTCTTCCCGCGAATGGTCGAGAAATTGCGCAAGACCGGACGCGGCGATTGGCTCGATGAGGAAATGGAGCGGCTGGCCGATTCCTCCTCTTTCGCCTTTGCCGCCGAGGACGCGTGGAAGCGACTGAAGCTTCCAAGCCGCAATCCGGCGGTGCTCGGGCGGCTGAAATCGGTCGCCGGCTGGCGCGAGACCGAGGCCCGAAGCAAGAATTTGCCGCGCGGGCGAATCGTCAAGGACGACACGATCAACGAAATCGTCCTCCACCCGCCCAAGACCCAGGAAGATCTGGGCCGGATCCGCGGACTTTCGGCGGGCTGGCGCAACAATGACATTGGCGCCCGGTTAATGAACGCTCTGGCCAAGTCGAAACCGCTCAGCGCCGACGAATTGCCCGACCGCGAGCCGCGTCGACCAGGACTGACCAAGGACGGTGCACTGGTCAGCGACCTCCTCAAGCTGCTGCTCAAGATCAGGTCCAAGGAAACCGGAGTCGCGTCAAAACTTATCGCCCGCTCGGACGAGCTCGAAGCGCTTGCCGCCGGAGTTCGCAAGGATCTGAAGATTTTGAGCGGGTGGCGCTTCGACGAATTTGGCAGCGACGCTCTCGAGCTGGTCGAGGGCCGGCTCGGGTTCGCGATCGAGAACGGCAAGCTCAAGCTGAGCCGGGTGGCGGCGGATGAGAGCGTCAATGCGTAGAATCGCTGCGCTATGCGTCTTGGCGCTGGCGGCGTGTTCGCCGGTTGCGCGCGCAATTGCCCCGCCAGCGCCGTTGCCGGAACCACTGCAGCGCGAAAGCGACGGTCGCGTGTGCCGTGAAACCGGACTTGCACTGCACATCGGAGAGATGGCGACCGCCGAACTGGGCAGGCAGATGCTTGCGGAAGCTGGGGTGCGCATCTTGCGTTGGGTCCCGTACGGCCATGCGGTGACGATGGAATTCAGCGCCGACCGGCTGACAATTACCCTCGACGAACAGAATCGGATTCACAGCGTCCTTTGCGGCTAGGCCGAGTCGCCGCCGATCAGTTTCGCTTCGGCCAATGCTCGCCTGACGGTTGGCAGCGACAGCCGAGCGCGCTCGGCGATGGCAAAGCGATCGACCGCTTCGACCGCCCGCTCGGCGGTGAAATAATCACGGTGCAGCCGCTGCGCCATGAACCGCAATGCATCGCCCGGAATGTGCAGTCCGCGGTCGGCGAAATGAAGCTGGATCAGCGCTTCGAACAGATGATCGTCGGGAAGTGCGATCGTAACCACCGGAGTGACTGCCAGCCGGGTCTTGAGATCGGGCAATGCCGGCTTCCATTGCGGGGGCGCACGATCCGCGATCATGACCAGCGGCCGGCCCGTGTCCTGGGCCTGGTTCCAGGCGTGGAACAGCTCTTCCTCGTCGCGTTGCTCGGCCTCGTCGAACAGTCGCCCGCCGACTCTTTCGGCGAAGCTTCGCGCCAATAGGGTCCGCCCGGAACGCCGCGGCCCGGTCAGGATGGCGGCCTTGACCGGCCACAGGCTCCATTGGCGAAAATGGTCGAATGGCGCGCGATTGGCTTCGGAAACGATGAACCGGGCATCGCCCTCGGTTTGCGGCCAGTCGAGCGGTAGCGCGATCTGGTCGAGGCGCGGCTTCATCCCGGCTGACCCGGTTGCGGCTGCGCAGTTGCGGGCGGCGGCGCCACGGACTTCGCCGGCTGGGTCGGCGGCGGCGCTGCCTGTGGCGGCGGGATTGGCGGCGGCTTGTCGGAGCTCGGCTTGATCCGAACCACCGATCCCGAGGCCTCGACCACCCAGCCGCGCGCCCGCAGGGCATTGGCGAGCGCGTTGAGATCGCCGGCAAAACTGACCAGAACATAGCTGGTGCCGCCGGCATTGATCTGCTGCGGGCTTGCCGATTCGACGCCGGGCAAGGTGCGCAAATGCGCCATTGCGAAATTATAGGCGCTGACGTCGCGGCCGCTGACCTGGACCTGGAAGGCATTGGTCGCCTTGGCCGCGGATTTGGGGGCTTCGACTTCGGGCAGGAGCTCGACCGGTGGCGGCGGCAAGTTGAGCGACGAGTCACGTTGGAGCTGACCGGCGGCAAGCGCGGTCGTGAACAATTCATCCATGCGCTTGACGCCCAAGGCCATCATCGCCGGGACCGACTCGCTGTCTTTGGCGGTCAACGTGAAACCGCCGACGATCTGATTATCGGGTCCGTGGCGGGCAATGAAGCGAGCGCGCGCGGGCCCGCCAGGATAGAGCCGCTCGAGCTGGACTTCGGCGACCAGAATGTCGGCGGCACCGTAAAGGTCGACGATATTGCGCCACCAGCCGCGCCCGGGACGGGTCAGCTGGGCAGCGTTGACCAGGATCGGGTCGACTCCGAGCCCACTGATCCGGACATAGTCGATCGCGCTGTCGGACGTCCGATATTGGGCCCAGGCCCGCTGCCACGCATTGCGCAGCTCGACGCTGGTCGCGGTGCCGCCGGTTATGGTCACGGGAATCAGAAGCATCGGCACCGAACGCTGGACCTCGCCGCCCGCTACGCCGAGATATTGCGCCGCGCGCGCACGGTCGAACATGATGCCGAGGTCGGCGATATAGCGGCTGGGGCCGATT
Source organism: Pseudomonadota bacterium (assembly GCA_040390365.1). GTDB lineage: Bacteria > Pseudomonadota > Alphaproteobacteria > Sphingomonadales > Sphingomonadaceae > Sphingomicrobium. The sequence continues at coordinate 24,578 of JAZJYM010000004.1, forward strand.
TCCTCGCGCTCGACGCTGATCGAGCTGACGATCTGGTCGAGGGTCGAATCGGGCAGGCTAGGCGCCTTGCTCAGCGGCACCTTATGCATCTCGGCATAGAGTTTCCGGAATCCTTCGCGCTGGGCAATGCGCCAGCCGGCATAGCGCGCGGCGACCGAATCCTTGGCCTCGACATCGACATGGATGCCGCCGACCTCGAGCAAGCCCGAGCTGTCGATCGGCAGAATTCCGCGGTTTCCGCTCTCCAATTGCGCATAAACGGCAACGGAAATTCCGGCCAGCGCCAGGATGAGCAATAGGGGCAGGAGGAAGGATCGACGAAGCATCGCGCCGCTTTTGGCGACAACGGCGTGGAAATCCAAGCGGCTTGTCTCTATCGCGCGGCCAATCATGAGCGAGAAGCCACTGACCTATGCCGAAGCCGGGGTGTCGATCGACGCCGGCAATGCCCTCGTCAAGGCGATCGGACCGGCCGCGAAATCGACGGCGCGGCCCGGCGCCGATGTCGCTTTGGGCGGATTCGGCGGCTTCTTCGACCTCAAGGCGGCGGGCTATTCCGACCCCTTGCTGGTCGCCGCCAATGATGGTGTCGGGACCAAGCTCAAGCTGGCGATCGACAGCGGCCGCCATTCGGGTGTCGGCATCGACCTGGTCGCGATGTGCGCCAACGATCTCATCGTCCAGGGCGCCGAACCTCTGTTCTTCCTGGATTATTACGCCTGCGGAAAACTCGAGCCCGAGGTTGCGGCCAGGGTGGTCGAATCGATCGCCAGCGGATGCCGGTTGGCGGGCTGCGCGCTGATCGGCGGCGAAACCGCGGAAATGCCCGGCATGTATGCCGATGAAGATTACGACCTCGCCGGTTTTTGCGTCGGAGCGGTCAACCGCCACCAGGTCCTCACCGGCGAGCGGATCGCACCCGGCGATGTGATCCTCGGCCTTGCCAGCTCGGGCGTTCACAGCAACGGTTTCTCGCTCGTCCGCCGGATCATCGAACGCCAAAACTGGTCGCTCGACCAGTCGTTCGAGGAAACGGACGGAGCGGCACTCGCCGATGCCCTGCTGGTCCCAACGCGAATCTATGTCCGCTCCCTCCTCCCGCTGGTTCAACAGGGGCGGATCAACGGCCTCGCCCATATCACCGGCGGCGGATTGCTCGAGAATATCCCGCGCGTGCTGCCCGAGAGTTGCCATGCGATGGTCGACGCCGGGCAGTGGACTCTGCCCGCCATTTTCGCGTTGCTCCAAAGCGGTGGAATGGTCGAGCCGGCGGAAATGGCGCGGACCTTCAATTGCGGGATCGGAATGGCGGTCGTTGTCGCCGCAAATGATGCCGACGGCGTGGTTGCGGCGCTCGAAGGCGCGGGCGAAATCGTCCACCGCATCGGAATCATCGAAGCCGGCCAACGCGGCTGCACCGTCAGCGGCCCCGGCGGAAGCTGGAATTCGACCGGAGACTGGTCGCAAACCCATCATGGCTGATCCGCGCCGGGTCGCGATCCTGATTTCTGGCCGCGGCAGCAATATGCGCGCTTTGGTCGAGCAGGCGGCAAATTATCAAATCGTCCTGGTGGCATCGAACAAGCCCCACGCACCGGGCCTCGACTGGGCCCGCGCTCAAGGTCTTCCGACCTGGGCATGGGACAGCACGGGCGTGGATCGCGAGATCTTCGATCGAGCGCTCGGCGACGCAATCGAGGAGCATGGCGCTGGGACGATCGCGCTCGCCGGGTACATGCGCATGCTTTCGCCGGCTTTCGTCGAGCAATTTGCCGGGCGGATGGTCAATATCCACCCCTCGCTGCTGCCGAAATATCGCGGGCTCGACACGCACGCGCGGGTGCTTGCCGCCGCCGACAAGGTCAGCGGCTGCACCGTCCATTTGGTCACCGCTGAGCTCGATGCCGGGGCGATTCTTGCCCAAACCGAGGTGCTGATCGCGCCGGACGACACTCCAGAAACCCTCGAACAGCGGGTTCTTGCCGCGGAGCACTTGCTTTATCCCCGCGCCTTGGGCGATTTCGTGTCGTCATGAGCGAACCCCAAACCGCCGCTGAAAAGCGCACCCGCCGCCGCTGGATCAATTTCGGCGAATTCGTGGCATTCGCGGCCTTGATTATCTCGGCACTCGGGCTGTGGATCAACTGGCAGGGCACCAAATCGGGGCCGACCGAGGTCATCGAAAAGTCGCGTGCCATCCCGCTGGTGCTTCGCGCCAAGGTCGAAAATGATGGCCGCAGCCTTGCGATCAGCCCGGTGGAAGAATCGCATGCGCTCGAATCGCTCATCCTCACCTTCCCGGGCGGCAAGAGCGTCGATCTGGGGAGCGACGGCCAGCTGTCCGCGAGCGATGTCGAGAGCAGTCTTCCCGATCAGGCCCAACGCAAGAGCAATGGGCAGATCGTTGCCCAAGTCGACGCGCGCTACGTCGAGGCTGGCAGCGAGCGCCGCTCAAAGCGCGCTTATGCCATCCGCTATCGCTGGGACGGCGGTGGCCTGTTCGGCGGCAAGTCGCTGCGCCTGACAGGCTTCAGCCGGGCCTGATCCGACGGATAACTGGACAGGACGCGGCATTTATGCCGGACTGGCCAGCGATGCGGTCATTCAACCTCGCCTTGTCTCTGCTGCTCCTGGCGGCCGAAATACTGGTTCTCCTGCGCGCGATCTTGCGCCCGAACCGCGATCCCGCAGCGCGGCTCGCCTGGGTGATGGTCATCGTCATGGCGCCGATCGTGGGAATGCTCGCTTACCTGCTGCTGGGCGAAGCGCGGGTCAGCATGGGCCGCCGCCAGCGCGGGATCGAAATCGACAAGGCCCTCCCCCGCCCGCCTGGCGACAAGGCGGCCCCCAAGCGCTTGGTCAGCGGTCGTCACGACGCCCCGTTCGCTCTGGCCCGGACAATCAACGGCCTCGACCCGACCAGCGGCAATTCAGCAACGCTTGCCGCCGACAGCAATGTCGCGATCGACGAGATGTGCGCCGATGCCGGCGCCGCGAAGCAAACGGTCCACGCCAGCTTCTATATCTGGCTCGACGACACCAATGGGCTGAAAGTGAAGGACGCCTTCATCCGCGCGGCGCGGCGCGGCGTGAAGGTCCGCGCGCTGGCCGATGCCTTGGGTTCGCACCGTCTTATTCGATCGAGCCACTGGAGCGACCTCAAGGAGGCGGGAGTCGAGGTCCGGGTCGCATTGCCTGTCGGCAGTTTGCTGTGGACGATGATCCGCGGGCGGGTCGATCTGCGCAACCACCGCAAGGCGATGATCGTCGACAATTGCATCGCCTGGGTCGGAAGTCAGAATGCCGCCGACCCCGAATTCCGGATCAAGCCGCATTATGCGCCGTGGGTCGACATCATGACCCGCTGGGAAGGCCCGGTCGCGCGCCACTGCCAATTCCTGTTCGTGTCCGATTGGATGAGCGAGCACGGCGAAGATTTGAGCGACCTGTTGCGCGGCCCAGCGCCCGCCAAAAAGGGAGCGATCATCGCTCAGGTAATCGGCACCGGCCCAACCTTGCGTTTCGATGCCATGCCAACAACGTTCGACGAGACGATCCACTCGGCGCGGCACGAGCTGATCCTGACCACGCCCTATTTCGTGCCCGACGAGCAATTGCTGTTCGCTCTGACCGCGGCGGCCCGGCGCGGGGTCCGAACCGTGCTGGTCTTGCCCAAGCGGATCGACAGCAGGATCGTCGCCGCCACTTGCCGAAGCTATTTCGCGGACCTGCTCGACGCCGGGGTCGAACTTTACCAATATCGCTGTGGCCTGCTTCACGCCAAGACGATGGTGGTCGATGGCACGATTGGGCTGATCGGTTCGGCCAATCTCGACCGCCGCAGCTTCGAATTGAATTTCGAGAATAATATCCTGTTCGCCGACGAGGCCTTCGCCAAGGTCATCCGCAAGCGCCAGGACAGCTATATCGCCGACAGCGACCGGGTCACCGCCGAACAGGTCGCGGCGTTCACCATCGGCCAGCGGCTGTGGGCCAATTTCATGGCCATGCTCAGCCCGCTGTTGTGACAGTGGCGAAACAGCGGAATACTAACCAGAGCATGGGACCATGGCGCTGGCTACCGATACTGCTCTGCGCAACGCTTGGCGGGTGCAACATGCTGATTTCCGAACGACCGATGTTCGGTTCCGGCGACCGCAGCACCGTGTCGCCGAAGGACGGCCTGTGGCTCGGCGAGGACCAGGAGTGCGCGATCGATTCCAGCGCACCCACGGCGGCATGGCCGGGATGTGCGACGTGGATAATCGTCCGGGCCTCCGGCGCGGACCTCGAACTCAACGACGGCAAGCATCAATCGCAGCGTCTCAGCTCATTGTTCGCCAACGGCGAACCCATGATCATCGAGGCGCAATATGTTTACAACGCCAAGCATCCGCCAACGACCACCTACGTCTATTTTGCCCTCGATCCCCAGTCATTGGCACCGGACGGCCACTTCACTCGGGCATCGGTGTGGCCGGTCGAGTGCGGCATCCAGGAAGCAGGGTCGTCGCAAATACGATCGTTCCCGGGAGTCACCCCCGAATGCCGCCCGACGTCGCAAGCGGCGATTCACACCGCCGCCACGGCCAGCCGGCGATCCGAGCAGCTCAAAAGCTGGCGCTGGGTCCGGGCCGAGGGCCGTTAGCGCGGTCCATGCCGGTCGGTTCAGCCGATGATTTCTTCGGACTTAAAGAAATAGTCGATCTCGATTTTCGCATTGTCGTCGCTGTCCGATCCGTGGACCGAATTGGCCTCGATCGATTCGGCGAAGGTCTTGCGGATGGTGCCCTCGGCGGCATCGGCCGGGTTGGTCGCGCCCATGATGTCGCGGTTGCGCTTGACTGCATCCTCGCCTTCGAGCGCCTGGACCACGACCGGGCCCGACGTCATGAAGGCAACCAGGTCATTGAAGAACGGCCGCTCGCGGTGAACCGAATAAAAGCCCTCAGCCTGATCACGGGTCATGTGAATCCGCTTCGACGCGATGACGCGCAGGCCGGCGTCCTCAAGCATTTTGGTCACTGCTCCGGTGAGGTTGCGGCGGGTGGCGTCGGGCTTGATGATCGAAAAGGTGCGGGTGACCGCCATGGAAAGCTCCATCGATATTCTGGGTTGAAGGGGTTGGCGGCGCCCCTAGCCGTGCTTGCGGAGGCGCGCAAGGCTCAGCCCTTCTCAACCCATTTGCCATCGTCCTGCGCCCAGTAGCGGCGATCGACCCCGTCCCTGCCCGACAGTAATTTCCAGGCCAGTCGTGCGTCTTCGGTTGCCTCCCCGGCGAACAGGAAAAAGGCGCGCTCGAAACTCAGCGCCGCCTCGCGCCAGCGACCGTCGGCGATGAGCAGGTTGCGGGCAAGATTGGGCGCATCCTCGCTGGTCGACAGAAGCACCGGCTGACGCGCGTCTTCAACTCCGCCAGCGAGTGCATGGGGGAGAAAGCTGCCTTCGTCCTGGCTCCACAGCAACCGGTCGAGCCGGGTCAGGAAGGCCTCGTCGTCGGCCACGACGAGCAGGCGTTCGCCGATCGCGGTAACCTTGCCCGCGATGGTCGCGATCACCGCTTCGGGCGAACTTGCCCCCAATTGGTAGAAGTCGACACGCATTTGCAGGCGCCTCAGCGCTCGATCACCTCGGCGACATATTGGTCGATCAGGCGCACGCCGAAGCCGGTTGCACCTTTCTCCGCGGTCGCCGAAGCCTTGTCCGCCCACGCCTTGCCGGCCATGTCGATATGCGCCCAGGGCGTCCCATTCTCGACGAAGCGCTTGATGAATTGCGCAGCGGTGATCGAGCCGCCTTCGCGCGGGCCGACGTTCTTCATGTCGGCGATCGGCGAATCGATTAGCCGGTCGAACGGTTCGCCCATCGGCATGCGCCACAATTTGTCGCCGGAATCCTTGCCCGCGGTCATCAGCTTTTTGCCGAGGGCGTCATCGTTAGTGAACAGGCCGGCATATTCAAAGCCGAGGCTGATCAGGATCGCCCCTGTGAGCGTAGCGAAATCGATCATCGCGACCGGCTTGAAATTGCGCTGCACATAGGTCAGCGCGTCGGCCAGAACGAGACGTCCCTCGGCGTCGGTATTGATCACCTCGACGGTCTGGCCCGACATCGTCGTGACGACATCGCCGGGACGCTGGGCATTGCCGCCCGGCATGTTCTCGACCAGCCCGCAAATGCCGATGACATTGGCCTTGGCCTTGCGCCCGGCGAGCGCCTTCATCGCGCCGACCACCGCGCCCGCGCCGCCCATGTCCCATTTCATCGCTTCCATACCCTGCGCCGGCTTGATCGAAATGCCGCCGGTATCGAAGGTGACGCCCTTGCCGACGAAAGCGACCGGCCTTGAATCGCCGCCGCCATTCCATTTCAGGATCATCATCCGCGCTTCACGGACCGACCCTTGAGCGACCCCCAGCAGCGCACCCATGCCGAGCTTTTCCATCGCCGCTCGGTCGAGCACCTCGATCTCTAGCCCGCTGCCCTTGAGCGATAGCGTGACCCGCTCGACGAAGCTTTCGGGATAGATGATGTTGGCCGGTTCGGTGACCAGCTCACGGGTCAGCGAGACACCTTCGTAGACCGGTGCCCAGCGCTCGTCATAATGCTTTTGCGTATTTGCCGGAGCGCCGACGATCACCACTTCGGTCAGGCTCGGCTTGTGCTTGTCCTTGAGCTTGGTGTGATAGCGGTCGTACCGCCAGCTCCGGAGCGCGGCCCCGAGGCCGACCCGAGCCGCGCCATCGGCATCGAGGCCGAGCGCCGAAATATCGATCACTGCGGTTTTGACGCCCGAGGTCAAAAGCTTCGCCGCCGCCGTCCCGCCCAGCTTTTCGGCCGCTTCGCCGGTCTTTGCCTCCGTGCCTGCGCCGACCACCAGGATCCGCCGCATGGTGCCGTTATCGTCGGCGAAATGTTCGTGCGCGCTTGCTGCTTCGCCTTCGAACCGCTGGCTGTCGAGCGCCGCTCCAAGCGCCGACTGCGCCGCACCGACGCTGGCAAGCGCCGAGCGATCCTTGCCGGCTACCGGAAGGACCAGCGCAAAATCGCCCACAGGCCGCTGATCGGCGAAACGGATTTTCATTATCTACTTTTCCTCAGGAAGAATGCGGTTGTCGGACTGCTCCTTAGGGTTCAACTCGCGCCTTGGCAAAATGGGCGCACAAGCGATTGTCGGCTCGCCATTCCAGTGCGATAGACGGTGACGGAACCAGGCATTGAAGCGAGCGGGACACAAGCCATTGGCACATAGTTATGCGTGGTGGACGGCACTGCCCCTGCTGCTCGCTGCGCCTTTTCCCGCTTTCGCCAGCGAAGACCCGCCAGCGCCGATCGCGCCGGCCACCGACGCCGATCAGCCGCAGATCGATTTCAGCGCCGACCAGGTCGCTTATGACAGCGACGCTGAACTGGTCACCGCCACCGGTTCGGTGCGAATGGCGCGGGACGGCAACTTCCTGGCCGCCGACGAAGTCAGCTGGAACCGGGTCACCGGTCAGGTCCGCGCCAGCGGGAATGTCGTTCTGGTTACTCCGCAAGGCGACAAGATCGTCAGCGACAGCGTCGTTCTGACCGATACATTACGCGACGGGACGGTTGAGAATCTGCTGGTCGTGGTCGAGGGCGGCGGACGAATCGCCGCCACTCGAGCGATCCGCTCGGGCAATGTCACAACCCTGGAAAACGCCATTTATTCGCCGTGCCCGGTCACTCAGGCGTCGGGCTGCGCGCGCCGGCCAAGCTGGGCAATCACCGCGGCCAAGGTCATCGACGACCCAACCACCAAGCGCATCCGTTTCGAAGGCGGACGCTTGCAATTGTTCGGCATCGAACTGCCGCTTCTGCCGATTTTCGCGCTGGCCAAGGGTTCGGGCGGAGCAACCGGCTGGCTGGTCCCGGATTTCAGCTATTCGACCCGCAAGGGGTTCGAGATTGCGGCACCCTATCATTGGCAGATCGGGCCCAACCGCGACCTGACCTTGACGCCGCATCTCTACACCGGGGTTCTGCCGGCGATCGAAGGCAAATATCGCGAGCTAAACTCGGTCGGCGCGTTCCAGGTCGGCGGGTTGCTAACCTATGGCACGATCGAGGACCCCGACACCGGGGCCACCAGCGCCAGCAACGGCGAGGGCATTCGCGCTTATTTCGAGAGCAATGGCAAATGGCAGCTCAGCCCCGAATGGAGCATCACCGATTCCATCCGCATCGCCAGCGACAAGACTGTAACCCGCCGCTACGACATCACCGGCGACGACCGGCTTCGCAATTTCATCAATGCCGAACGGATCACTCCCGACAGCTATATCACGATCGCCGGCTGGGCGTTCGAGGGACTTCGCGCCAACGACCAGCAGAAATTGATCCCGATTGCCTTGCCCGCAATCGACGCTCGCTTCCGGCTCGACAATCTGATCGGCGGAACGGTCGAACTCGAAGCCAATAGCCTGGCCATCACGCGGATCGAGGGACAGGACACCCAGCGCGCCTTTGCCAGCGCCCGCTGGGACATGCGCCGGTTGTCGCCATGGGGACAGGAGCTTGTCCTGACCGCATACGGCCGCGGCGACATCTATCACACCAATGACGCGCTCAGCACGAGCATTCCAAGCTATCGCGGAACCGACGGTTGGCACACGCGCGGAATCGCAGCACTGGCGGCAGACGTGAAATGGCCGTTTGCAGGACCGCTGCTGGGCGGAATCCAGCGCCTGACCCCGCGCATTCAGTTCGTGCTCACCCCCAAAACCGAAAATTACGACATCCCCAATGAGGATTCGCGCTCGGTCGATCTTGAAGACAGCAATCTGTTCGCGCTCAATCGCTTCCCCGGCTACGACCGGTGGGAAGACCAGTCGCGCATCACTTTTGGCGCGGACTGGAATCTTGAGCGGCCCAATCTGTCGATTTCGACCACGGTCGGACAAAGCTATCGGCTGGTCAACGGCGCTTCGATTTTCCCGGATGGTACGGGGCTTACGGGGCGCTTTTCGGACGTCGTCGGAAGAACCAGGATCCGCTACGGTCGGTTCATCGACCTCACCCACCGCTTCCGCCTCGACAAGAACAATTTGGCGGTCCGGCGGAACGAGGTCGACCTCACCTTCGGGTCCGACCAGACCTACGCCCAGATCGGCTATTTGCGGCTCGACCGGAACATCAATGCGAACATCGAGGATTTGCGCGACAAGGAGGAATTGCGGCTGGCGGCACGAATCCTGTTCGCCCGCTATTGGTCGGTGTTTGGATCGACCGTCATCGACTTGACCGACGCGCGGGAAGATACCCTGTCGCTGGCCGACGGCTATGAGCCGATCCGCCACCGCCTCGGCATGCTCTATGATGACGAATGTATCGAGATCGGGCTGACCTGGCGCCGCGACTACCAGCGTATCGGCACCTTCCGCAAAGGCAGCACTTTCTCTCTGCACTTGGCTTTGAAAGGACTTAACCGCTAAGGCTGGGTTCAGGGGCTGTGCGCCAGAGCGTCCATCATCTCATTGCATTGCGAACTAAGGAATAATCGATCGTGCCAGCAGTAATTCGTCCGATTCCGGCGCGCGGGTTGCGCGTTATCGCCTTGTCCGCATTCTTGGTCGCGGGCGCAGCCGTTGCTCAGAATGCGCCCGGCCAGTCCGAACCCGCACCGGTCAACAGCGCCCAGTCGCTGCGTCTGCCCGAGGCTCCGCAGGTCTTCGGCGATGCCATGCCGTCGGTCGTCAAGGCGACCGCAATCGTCAATGGCGACATCATCACCCAGACCGACATCGATCATCGTCTGGCCTTGCTTGCACTTGCCAATGGCGGTCAAATCCCGGCCGAGGAACTGGCCCGGCTGCGCGACCAGGTGCTGCGCAATCTGATCGACGAAACGCTTCAGATCCAGGCGGCGAAGTCGGCCAAGATCGAAATCAAGCAGACCGAAATCAACCGCGCGTTCGAGCGCGTGTCGGGCAACGTCAAGAAGACGTCGGCGCAGATGGAAACCTATCTCATCGCCAATGGCTCGTCGAAGGAGTCGATGCGCCACCAGATCGAGGGAGAAATGGCGTGGCAGCGGCTTCAGCGCGCGAAGATCGAAAGCGGAGTCAGCGTCGGCGATGACGAGGTCAAGGCCGTGCTCGACCGGATGACTTCGTCCAAGGGTACTCAGGAATATCGGGTCGGAGAAATCTATCTGACAGCCACTCCTGCGACCGCTGCCCAGACGATGGAAAATGCCAACAAGATCCTCGAGCAGCTGCGCAACGGCGCGTCGTTCGCCGGCTATGCACGCCAATATTCGGAAGCCTCGACCGCGGCCGTCGGCGGAGACCTTGGCTGGGTCCGACCCGAACAGCTGCCACCCGAACTGTCGAGCGCCATTGTCCAGATGGCCGCGGGCTCGGTCAGCAACCCGATTGCGATCGCCGGCGGAGTGTCGATTCTGGCCGTCCAGGATACGCGCAAAATCCTGACCGCCGACCCGCGCGACGCTGTGTTGAGCCTCAAGCAGGTCTCGATCAGCTTTCCCAAGGGCACGTCCCGAAGCCAGGCGGAACCGCTCGTTGCGCGGTTCACCGAGGCAGCGCGCAATGTCGGTGGCTGCGGTGGCGCCGAACGAATCGCCGGCGAATTCAAGGGCGAGGTCGTGCAAAGCGACCAGGTGAAGCTGCGCGATCTTCCGGCAGCGCTGCAGCAGCTGATGCTGCCGATGCAGGTCGGGCAGGCGACCCAGCCGTTCGGCTCGCTCGAAGAAGGAGTGCGCATCCTCGTCATGTGCGGGCGCGATGAAAGCACTGCCGACGAACCGACGTTCGACCAAATCTACAATCAGCTTGCCGACGAGCGCATCAATTCGCGTTCGCGCCGCTACCTGCGCGATCTTCGTCGCGATGCGGTGATCGAATTCCGGTAGAGTCAGAATTGCGCTAAGGCGGCCACAATGATCCGGACGCCGCCCACGCCGATTGCTGTTTCGCTTGGCGATCCCGCCGGGATCGGTCCCGAAGTCATCGCCAAATGCTGGGACAATCGCGCCGATTTCGGGCTTCCGACGTTTGTTGCCGTGGGCGACCCGCGAGCGCTTGCCGCGGTATGGGACGGACCCGTCGAAATCATCACCGAGCTGGGCGAGAGCGAACGCGTCTTCGATTATGGACTGCCGTTGATGCAGCTGGCAGCGGCGCAGGCCGACACGCCGGGGCATCCCAGCGTCGCCGGAGCGCATTGCTCGCTCGACAGCCTTGAGCTTGCGGTCGGGCTGGCGCGCTCCGGATCGGCGGCCGCGGTTGTCACCGGCCCAGTGTCGAAAGAACAATTGTACGAAATTGGCTTCCAGCATCCCGGCCAGACTGAATTTGTCGCCGAGCGCTGCGGAATTTCCCCCGGCAATGTCGCAATGATGCTGGCGGGCCCGACCCTTCGAACCGTACCGGTCACGACTCATGTTCCGCTCAGGCAGGTGGCAAGCGTCCTGACCAGCGCGTTGATCGAATCGCGTGGCCGAGCGGCGCTGCGCGGGTTGCAGCGCAATTTCGGCATTCCGGAGCCGCGCCTGGCAGTGTCCGGCTTCAATCCGCATTCGGGCGAAGGCGGCCGGCTAGGTCTCGAGGAGCAGGAGTTGATCGAACCGGCGATCGCCGCGCTAATTGCCGAGGGTTGGCGAGTGACCGGGCCCCACCCCGCCGATACCTTGTTCCATACCCGTGCCCGGGCCAATTACGATGCGGCCTTGTGCATGTATCACGACCAGGCGCTGATCCCGATCAAGGCGCTCCACTGGGAGGAAGCGGTCAACGTGACCCTTGGCCTGCCGATCATTCGCACCGCGCCCGACCATGGCACCGCGTTCGATATCGCGGGCCAGGACAAGGCCGATCCGCGGCCCTTTGCAGCAGCAATCCGGATGGCGGCACAAAGCGCGGGTTTTCGCGCCGAGGCCGCTTGAGCGAGCTGCCGCGGCCCTCCGGCTCGCCGGAAGCGCTGCGCGAGGTGATTGCCCGCCACGGTCTCAGCGCAAGCAAGGCGCTGGGCCAGAATTTCATCCTCGACCGCCAATTGCTGGCCCGGATAGCGGCCATTCCGGGCTTGAGCGAAGGCGATTCGGTATATGAGGTCGGACCCGGGCCGGGCGGCCTCACTCGGGCTCTGCTCGATACCGGCGCGAACGTCACTGCGGTCGAGCGCGATCGTCGCTGCCTGCCAGCACTGGCCGAACTCGCCAGCGAATATGCCGGGTGCCTGACACTGATCGAAGGCGATGCGCTGAAGATCGACGAACGCGCAACGCTTGGCACTGGCATCCACGTGGTTGCCAATTTGCCCTATAATATCGGGACGGCCTTGCTTCTGCGCTGGTTCGAAGCGGATTGGCCGCCGTGGTGGAAATCGCTGACCCTGATGTTCCAGAAGGAAGTCGCCGAGCGCATCGTCGCCGCCCCGGACAGCAATGCTTATGGGCGGCTCGCGGTGGCGGTTCAGTGGCGCTCAAACCCGGTGATCGCAATGAGGGTCAGCCGGTCGGCCTTCGTGCCGCCGCCCAAAGTCGCGTCGGCGGTCGTCCACATCACGCCCGGAGACAGCCCCGAGGGGGTCAGTCCGGCGGCCCTAGCGGACCTCACCCGGGCTGCCTTCGGTCAGCGCCGGAAGATGCTCCGGTCGACCTTGAAATCGCTACCCAATGCGCTCGACGCCGCAATTGCCCTGGGAATCGATCCGCAACGCCGCGCGGAAACGCTCAGCGTCGATCAATTCATCGCACTTGCGCGGGCGCTCGCTTAATTGGTTTTGGGACTCGGCGCCGGCTTGGCCGACGCAACCGTCGGTCCGCGGCTGATCGCAGCCTGAAGCTGAGCCACTTGCGGGCAGCCCTTGGCGCACAGCTGCTGGAGCTTGACGAGATTGGCCTGGGCCCGCGGCAAAGCACCAAGTTCGACCATCGCTTCGCCCTGGACGGCGATTGCATCGGCGTCATTGGGATCGAGCTGAAGCGCCTTGTTGGTCATCCGTATGGCCTTGCCATAGAGGTGCTGGCGTTCGGCGACCCGGGCGATATCGACATAAGCGAAGCGATTGCGCGGATCGACCGCGAGCGCGGTTTCGAACAGGCTCTGGGCTTCTTCGAACTTGCCCGCGGAATACATCGCCTTGCCCTGTTTTTCGAGCTCGACCGAGCGCGGCATGATCTGATCGTCGGAGCGCTGTGCGGTGCCCGGCGCGGCCAGCGCAATTCCAGCAAGTCCGATCAGCAATAGCCGGGGCAAGAGAGGCATTTCATTCTCCATTTCGAGCCGCGCCTAGCACGACCGGTGAAGGCAGGCGACGAAAAATCCGTCGGTCCCATCGTGCGCTGGAGTGAGCAGCAGTCCGCCGCCGTCCTCGCGCCCGCCCTGAATGGGGACATCGACCCTAATCCACGATGAATGGCGTTGAAGAAAGGCGTCTATCTGGCCTGCCCCTTCGCGGGACAGCAATGAGCACACCGCATAGACCAGCCGCCCGCCCGGCTTGACCAGCCCGGCGGCAATATCAAGTAGCCGCGCCTGCGCCGTCTCGAGCCGGTCGAGCCGCTCGGGAGAAAGCCGCCAGCGGCCTTCGGGATTGCGCCGCCAGGTGCCGCTGCCGCTGCACGGCGCATCGACCAGCACCAAATCGGTGTTGCTGATGTGGCCCGACAGCTCTTCGATTTCGTTCGGTGGGTTGATGAGCAGGCAATCGATCGCGGCTCCGGCCCGCTCGGCGCGCGGACCAAGCTGGGACAGCCGTGCGCGGTTGCTGTCGCTGGCGAGGATCGAAGCGCCCGGCGCTGCGGCGGCCAGTGCAAGCGCCTTGCCGCCGGCGCCAGCGCACAGGTCGATCAGCTGCTCGCCATCCTGCGGTGCGCAGGCCAGTGCGATCAGCTGGCTGCCTTCGTCCTGGACCTCGACCAGCCCGCCGAGGAACGCCGGATGGTCGTCGATGCGGCTGTCGGTGGGAAGGCGCAGACCCCACGGACTGAGCGCGGTCGGCGCCGCAGCTGGAAATTGTTCGAGCAATGAATCGCGGTCGGCCCGAGCGGCGTTGACCCGCAGGTCGAGCGGCGCGCGCTCGCTCAGCAAGGGCCATTCGTCCTGCGTGACCAGCGGCGACAGCAATGGCTCGAGCCACGACGGGACCACCCGCTGCTCGGCGGGCTGCTCGCCATCGGCGAGCGGCGCCGGGCAGTGGCGCGAGCCGTCGAACCAATCCTTCGCACCCTCCACCGTGAGCAGCGCCGAACGCCCGTTGGCGGGACTGTCGCTTGCCCTGATCGCCTGGAACACCAATTCGCGAACCGCGCGCCGGTCCTTCGATCCGGCATAGCGACGGGTCTTGAAATAGCGGCTGACGAGCAGATCGGCGGGCGGACCATCGTCGCGCGCCGAAGCGATAACCGAATCGAGGATGTCGATCGCGGCCTGGGCCCGCGCCTGCGGAGTCATTGCTCAGCGGGTCGGATAATTGGGGGCTTCGCGGGTGATCGCGACGTCGTGAACATGGCTTTCGCTCAAACCGGCATTGGTGATCCGGACGAACCGCGCGCGTTGTTGAAGATCGGCGATCGTCGGCGACCCGGTATAGCCCATCGCCGCTTTGACCCCCCCGACCAGCTGGTGGATGATCTCGCGCACCGAACCCTTGTACGGCACCTGCCCTTCGATGCCCTCGGGGACGAGTTTGAGATGGTCCTTGATATCCTGTTGGAAATAACGGTCGGCAGAACCCCGCGCCATTGCTCCGACGCTTCCCATGCCGCGATAGCTTTTGTAGCTACGACCTTGATAAAGAAAAATTTCGCCCGGGGATTCCTGCGTTCCGGCGAGCAATGACCCGACCATCACGCTCGATGCGCCAGCAGCCAAGGCCTTGGCGATATCGCCCGAGGTTCGAATGCCGCCGTCGGCGATGATCGGAACGTCGGTGACCGCTCGCGCGGCATCCATCACCGCGGTCAGCTGCGGCACCCCGACCCCGGCCACGATCCGGGTGGTGCAGATTGAGCCCGGGCCAATTCCGACCTTGATCGCATCGGCCCCGGCGTCGGCCAGCGCGCGCGCGGCATCGGCAGTGGCAATATTGCCGGCGATGACCTGGACCGAGTTGGACAAAGCCTTGACCCGCTCGACCGACTTGGCGACGTCGGTATTGTGGCCGTGGGCGGTGTCGATGACGATGCAGTCGCAGCCGGCATCGATCAGCGCCTGCGAGCGCTCGAAACCGCTGTCGCCGACCGTGGTCGCGGCGGCGACCCGAAGCCGCCCCTCCCCGTCCTTGGTCGCGAACGGCGCCGCGACCGATTTTTCGATATCCTTGACGGTGATCAGCCCGACGCAATGGTGATCGCTGTCGACCACCAGCAGTTTCTCGATTCGCCGCTGATGGAGGATCTTGCGCGCTTCGGCCTCGGTCGTTCCGATGGGCACGGTCGCAAGGTTGTCGCGGGTCATCAACTCGCTGACCTTCTGCTTCGGATGTTCGGCGAAGCGCACGTCGCGGTTGGTGAGAATTCCGACCAGCTTGCCCGAAGCTTCGACGATCGGAATGCCACTGATCCGATGGCTCGCCATCAGCTCGAGCGCGTCGGCCAGGCTCTGGTCCGGGTTCATGGTGATCGGATTGACCACCATCCCGCTTTCGAAGCGCTTGACCTGACGCACTGCGATCGCCTGCTCCTCGACCGTCAAATTGCGGTGGAGAACTCCAATGCCACCCAGTTGCGCCAGAGCGATCGCCATGTCGGCCTCGGTCACCGTGTCCATCGCGGACGACAGAATGGGGATGTTGAGCGGAATGCCCTTGGTCAGGCGGGTGCTGGTGTCGGCCTGGCTCGGCAAGACGCTCGATTGGAGCGGCTGAAGGAGGACGTCATCGAACGTCAGTCCAAGCGGGATGTCATTTGCAAAATCGTGGTCGGCCATGCGCGCCTTTGGCAGAGCGAGAGCGATTCGCCAAGGGGGAGCTAGGTCTGACCTCGGGAAAGCAAATGTTTCGCAGCCTCGACGTGCATTCGCTCGACCATCGCATCCTCGAACCGTTCGGCGCCGCCGTCGAAGGCGGCGATCAGGCGACGGGCGCGGTCGAGTTCGGCTTCGCTGGGGGCGAAGGCGCGGTGGCAAGGCGCGATCTGATTGGGGTGGATCAGGCTTTTGCCGTCAAAGCCCAGACGCCGGCCCTCTTCGGCTTGCGCTACAAACCCAGCCTCATCGTCGAGCTTATTAAAGACCCCGTCGAACGCCGCGACCCCGGCGGCCCGGGCGGCGAGCAGGATGAGCTGTAGCGCGGTCTGGAGCGAAGCTCGGCCGGCATCCGGCGGAAGGCGCAAGTCGGCGGCAAGATCGTTGGTTCCAGCAATCAGCCCGGCGGTCGCTGGAGCGATCTTGGCTGCAGCGAGCACTCCGGCGGCGGTCTCGATCATCGCCAGCACCGGCTTGCCAACGGCATCGGCCACGCCTTTCACCAGATGCGCCGAGATCGCGCGCGGGACGACGACGTAATCGGCGTTGGAGCGGGCTACCGCATCGAGATCGAGACTATGCCATTCACTGCCGACGCCGTTGACGCGGATCGCGACCGGCATCGGCCAGGCTGAAGCGACAGCATCGATCGCAGCGTCGCGCGCCGATTTCTTGTCTTCCGCTTTGACCGCATCCTCGAGGTCGAGGATGACCATATCTGCGGCGGAGTCGCGCGCTTTGGCGATCGCGCGCGGGTTCGATGCTGGAAGGAACAGCAGCGACCGCCGGTCGAACAGCACCGCCTCCGCGTCCAGTTCCGATTTTTCCGCGTTCATCACACCATCATGCCCCGAACCGGACGGCAAAGTGAAGCGCCGAGCAATTGACCGGGCGCTCGGAGCGTGAAAACGTGACCAGCACCTTATCCCGGAGTGCAGCCCTCATGACATTCAGCCGCCGCCAAACGCTTGCCGGCCTCGCCGCCACCGCCGCAATGCCGCTCCTTTCAGGTTGCGCTCGCCAGGTGGGCGCGGGCCAAATGCGGGCAGGAATGCCGATCCTGCCCAATCCGCCAGCGCCAGCGCCAGCGCCAGACCCGGCGCCGATGACCGAGGCAGCGGCCAATGCGCTGCTCGAGAGCATTGGCGACAATCTGCTCGCTTTGTCACCCGAAAGCGCGACTTCGCTCGGCCTCGACGTCGGCCAGCGGGCGTGGATGCGGACCCGGCTGACGGACCGCAGCGTGGCCGGGCAGAAAAAAGTCGCTGACGTCGTCGCCGCCGATCTCGCCCGCGCCGAAGCGGTTGACACGTCGACGCTCAGTTTCTCCACCCGAACCAGCGTCGAGACGGTCAAAAGCGCCTATCGGACCGCGCTCCAGGGTTTTGCATTTCCTTATGGGGATGTCGCGGTCGGCGGCTATCGCAACTCACCCTATGTCGTGATCCAGAACGTCGGGGCCTATCTCGACGCGCCCAATTTCCTCGACGCCGACATGCCGGTCGACAATGCCAGCGACGCGGAGGCCTATCTCACCCGCCTCGAACAATTGGCCGCGGTTCTCGATGGCGAGCTTGAGCGCCTCCAGGCGGCGCGCGCGCTTGGGCTGGTCCCGCCCACCTTCCTCGCCGACAAAACCATCGCCCAGCTGACGATTTCGGCCAGCAATGCCGCGAAGGGCGGTGGCTCGATGGCTTCGAGCCTGGCCCAGAAGACCAAGGCCAAGGCCATTTCCGGCGATTGGGAAGCAAGAGCTGCAAAAATCGTCATCGGGGCCATCGTCCCGGCGCTTCAGCGCCAGATCGCAGAACTCCAAGCCGAGCGCGCGATCGCCACCGACATCGCCGGCATATCCTCCCGGCCGCGCGGCGAGGATTATTATCGATATGCGCTGAAGGCCTCGACCACGACCGACACTCCGCCGGACGAAATCCACCGCATCGGACTGCAGCAGGTCGCCGAGCTCCAGGGCCGGATGGACCCGATATTGAAAAGCCTCGGCTATACTCAAGGCACGGTCGGCGCGCGGATGCAGGGCCTGGCCAAGGACCCGCGGTTCAAGTTCAGCGACGGCGACAAGGGCCGCGCCGAAATCATCGCCTACATCAACCAGCGGCTGCAGATCATCCGCGACAAGGTCATTCCGCGCACCTTCAACACGATGGTCCCGGGACATCTCGAAGTGCGGCGGATGTCGCCCGAGCAGGAGCCGGGGGCACCGGGCGCTTATGGCGGCGCGGGGTCGATCGACGGCAAGATTCCGGGAAAATTCTGGATCAACCTGCGCACCACCGACCTGCACAGCAAATACAGCCTGCCCGATCTGGCCGCGCACGAAGCTATTCCCGGCCATGTCTGGCAGGGCGAATATGCCAATAGGCTGCCGCTGATCCGCACTTTGCTCGCGTTTAACGCCTATTCCGAAGGCTGGGCGCTTTATGCCGAGCAATTGGTCGACGAAATGGGGGTCTATGACGATTTCCCGGTCGGGCGGCTTGGATATCTACAATCGATCGCGTTCCGCGCCTGCCGGCTGGTCGTCGACACCGGGCTCCACGCCAAGCGCTGGACCCGCGAACAGGGCGTCGATTATTTCGTCAGGGTCAATGGCTCCAATCCGCTCGAGGTGGCGAGCGAGGTCGACCGCTATTGCGCCTGGCCGGGCCAGGCGTGCGGCTACAAGGTCGGGCAAAACCAGATCAACCGCCTGCGCGACAAGGCGATCGCCGATCTCGGCCCGCGCTTCGATTTGCGGGCGTTCGACGACGCCGTCGTGCTTGGCGGCAACGTCCCGCTCGACGTCCTTGCGCTCAACGTCGAGGATTACATCGGCCGGACGAGGTCCGCATGAGGCCGAACGAATGAGCGGCGTTCACTTTTATGATGAAGTTTTCGAGAAGGGCTTCTGCCGCTTTCTACTCGCAAACTCACGCAAAGCATTGACCGAAGGACATGAATTCACGCGCTCAAATTTCCAGTGGGACGCAAGGATTCGCCAGTCCAGCGCAGTGGTTCTGGTTCGCGACATTGGAGCGGTGGTCGGCAGCTTGATCCTCGACGCGCTCGAAAAGCGAACAATGATCAGCCATCGCGACTATTGCGTGATGAATTATGCCTGGACCCGCCTCAGTCATATCCCGTGGCACGATGATTCTCGGTGGGAGGAGGCAATCACCATTTACCTCAACGAAACCTGGGAGCCCGACTGGGGTGGCTTATTCCTCTACCACGAGCAACAAGGCGAGATTCGCGGCTATTCTCCAGTCTTCAACTCCGGACTGAAAAATCTCGGCAAAGTCAGCCATTCAACCACCCCGGTGATGATGGATGCGCCCGAACCGCGGTTCACTCTCCAATTGTTCACGGCGCGGACCAAGCCGGCCTAGCGGCGGGTCATCCCGCTGAGGATCGAGCCGAGCACGCCGCCGCCGCCGCCGAGCAGCGAGCCGAGCAGCCCGCCACCCGGTTTGGGCTGCGCCTGGCCGTTGCCGGCCGGGGCGTGCGACTGGCCCATGCGTTTGGCGAGGTAACCCGCGGCGAGCATCGCCACCAACGGCAGCATCTTCTTGAGCAGATCGGCCGGGATTCCGCTTTTCTGGGCGGCGTCGGCGGCCACGGCCCGGCTGGTGTCCTTGTCTCCGAAAATCGTCCCGAGAACCTCGTTGCCGCGCGACACGTCGGTCGGAGCGGGAGCAAGCACGTTGGACAGCAATGACCCGCCACCGAGCGAGCCGAGGATCGCTCCAAGGCCGCTAAGGTTGCCAAGCCCGCCGCTTTCCTGCCCGCCGATTGCGCCGGTTTGACCGCGCAGACCGTCGAGGATCGCTGGGAGCAATGCGCCGACCCCGGATTGGGCGGTCTGCTGATCGACTCCAAGCTCGCGCGAAATCGCTTCGACTCCGCCTTCTTCGTCAAGTGCGCTCATCATGTCCATCGACCGTCTCCTGATTGGGTGCGAGTGCAATGATCCGCGAGCAGCGAACGTTCCACTCAGGGCAGCGCGGCAAGATCGGGCGGCACGAACCCGCGCCGCGCCGCGACGCTCATCAAGCGCTCCTTCGACCAGAAACGCAACGGCCAGTCACGGCGGCCCATCGGCGACAGCAGCAGCTCGTTGACCAGCTCGTGGAGTGGGCGCTTCACGTCGGCTTCCTCGAGGAACAGACGGATGCCGCGCAGATAAGCGCGGGTGATCGTGTCGTGATAGCCTTCGCTGTCGCTGTTCACTCCGCCAACGCTTTCGTTGAACGCGCGGATGAAGCCCGGCAGCTGACGATCGAGGTCGATGTCGGGGCGCTTCAAAATCAGATAAATCGTCGCGCCGAGGTGCGCTTCATGGGTCCATTCGGGCTTGGCGAGGGTCAGAGCGAGCAGCCCTTCACCGAGATGCTCGATCTCGGCGTCGGAGTGGAACAGGCGGGGTGCGTAATCGGTCATCCACAGACTCGTCATTGCGAGGAGCGAAGCGACGCGGCAATCCAGCCCCCCGCCACTGGATTGCTTCGCTTTGCTCGCAATGACGGGATTAGGCGGGAGTCGGTTGGGCTTGTTGCTGTCCAATCTGCGGTCCCGATTGGCGCACGCCTTCATCGACATGGGGCGCGAATTCGGCGAAATTGGCGACGAACAAATCGACCAGTTTGGCGGCGGTGCGGTCGTAATCCGCCTTGTCGGCCCAGGTCGACCGCGGGTCGAGGATCGAATTGTCGACCCCGGGCACAGCGACCGGCACGTCGAAGCCGAAATTGGGGTCCTTGCGGAATTCGGCATGGTTGAGGCTGCCGTCGAGCGCGGCATTGAGCAGCGCCCTGGTTTCCTTGATCGGCATGCGCTTGCCGGTGCCGTACTTGCCACCGGTCCAGCCGGTGTTGACCAGCCAGCAATCGACCCCGCCCTTGGCGATTCGCTCCTTGAGCAAATTGCCGTAGACCGACGGATGGCGCGGCATGAACGGCGCTCCGAAACAGGTCGAGAAGGTCGCTTCAGGCTCGGTCACGCCGATTTCGGTGCCGGCGACCTTGGCGGTGTAGCCCGACAGAAAATGATACATCGCCTGGTCCGGGGTCAAGCGCGCGATCGGCGGCAAAACGCCAAAGGCATCGGCGGTGAGCATCACCACATTCTTGGGCACCGGCCCCATGTTCTTCTCGGAAGAATTGGGGATGAAATCGATCGGGTAAACGCCTCGGCTGTTCTCGGCGAGTGTCGCATCATCGAGGTCGAGCGCGCGGGTTTCCGGGTCCATCACGACATTCTCGAGCACTGTCCCGAAGCGCTTGGTGGTGGCGTAAATCTCGGGCTCGCTGTCGGCCGAGAGGCGGATCATCTTGGCGTAGCAACCGCCTTCGAAATTGAACACCGCGGTGTCCGACCAGCCATGCTCGTCGTCGCCGATCAGGGTCCGGTTCTTGTCCGCCGACAGGGTCGTCTTGCCGGTGCCCGACAGGCCGAAGAAAATCGCGGTGTCGCCCTTGGGCCCGATATTGGCCGAGCAATGCATCGGCATGATCTGCTGCGGCGGAAGCAGGAAATTGAGCAAGCCGAACACCGACTTCTTCATTTCGCCGCCATATTCGGTGCCGCCGATGAGGATCATTTTCTCGGTCAGATTAACCGCGATCACGGTTTCGCTGCGGCAACCATGGCGCTCGGGGTCGGCGCGGAAGCTGGGCAGATCGATGATCGTGAATTCGGCGGCGAAGCCGGGCAGCTCGCTGGCATCGGGACGGACCAGCATGGTGCGAATAAACAGGCTGTGCCAGGCATATTCGTTGACGACGCGGACGCGCACCCGATGTTCGGGCTGCGATCCGCCGAACAGGTCCTGAACGAACAATGTCTTCTTGTCGCGCAGCGCGGCGAAGAAATCGGCCTTGAGCGCGGCGAAAGCGGCAGGCTCCATCGGCTTGTTCGACTTGCCCCACCACACAGTGCTTTCGGTGATCGCGTCGCGGACGGTGAACTTGTCCTGAGCGCTGCGCCCGGTGTGCTGGCCGGTCTTGACCACCAAGGGACCATCCTTGGCGAGCAGCCCCTCGCCGCGACGGACCGCATGCTCGACCAAGGGCGCAGTGGTCAGATTCCACAGAATCTCTGCATTCGTCTCGATGCCCTGCGCGTCAAGTCCGCTGTGCGGCACCCGGTCGGTCACTGTGATTGATCCTTTCGCCTATTGCGGAAGCGGCGGCGGCCTTCTGACCTGCCGCCGCAATTTTCCCGAGGCCGCCTATAGCGATTGAACGATATAGGGTCAAAGCCGCGGAGAAGGTTCACGCGTAGTTTTTGAGCCGCCGGCATGCCTTGTGCGCTGGAGGCACGCTGTCTAAGCCGCGCCTTGAGTCAACCATCAGGGCAGGCAGTGAGCCGCGCATGAGCCAAGTGATCGCGCTCGTCGATGACGACCGCAATATCCTGACGTCGGTATCGATCGCCCTCCAGCAGGAAGGGTTCGTGACCCGCGTCTATTCGGATGGGGACGCAGCGCTCAAAGCATTTGCCGACAACCCGCCGGATCTGGGTGTGTTCGACATCAAGATGCCCGGCATGGACGGGATGGAATTGCTCCGCAGGTTGCGCGAAACCAGCACCATACCGGTGATCTTCCTGACCTCCCGCGATGATGAACTCGACGAAGCTTTGGGGCTGGCGATGGGGGCCGATGATTATATCGCCAAGCCGTTTTCGCAGCGGCTTCTGATCGCCCGGATCAAGGCGTTGCTGAGGCGGCAGGAGCTGGCCAAAAGCGAGGCCTCGGCAGGCGCTGGCGAACCCGATTTGCCGCTGCTTGAACGCGGACGGCTATTGATGGACCCGGCGCGGCACAAGGTGTCGTGGGCGGACAAGGACGTCAGTCTGACGGTTACCGAATTCCTCATCCTCGAAGCGCTTGCCCAACGCCCCGGAGTGGTAAAAAACCGCAATCAATTACTCGATACAGCCTATAGTGACGACGTTTATGTCGACGACCGCACCATCGACAGCCACATCAAGCGGATCCGGCGCAAGTTCCGAGTCGCCGATTCCGACTTCGATGCAATCGAGACCCTTTATGGCGTCGGATACCGATTCGACGTCTGACGAGGATTCCGATCTGGCGTTGAGCTGGTCGGGGCGCTGGTCGCTGGCGCACCGAATCTTGGCGGTCAACATTCTCACCATCCTGCTGGTCGCGCTGAGCACTTTATACCTCGACGTGTTCCGCAACCGGTTGAGCAAGGAGCGCGTTCGCCAGACCCGGATCGAGACCAGCACCACGGCCCAGGCGATGGTCCATGTCCCCCAATCGGAGTGGCCGGCGCTGCTGGCATCGATATCGAATTCGACCGGCAGCCGGCTTCGGCTGTATGGCCCGGACGGCAATCTGCTGCTCGACAGCTGGCGGACGACCGGCCCGACCTATGCTTTGCTCGATCCTTCGACCCAGAACTGGACCAAGGACGTCGCCCGTTCGCTCGATCGCGGCTTCAACTTTCTGGTCGGTGCGAACGCGCTTGAGGATTTTGCCGAACCGGCGCGCGACCGGCTCCAGTCCTGGCCCGAAGGGATCGAGGCCAGGCGCAGCGGCAAGGCCGAAACCGAAGTCCGCAACGCGCCCGACCTGACGCCAGTGATTTCCGCGGCGGTGCCGGTCGGGGGCAATGTCCTTCTCGCCACCGACAATGACCGTGCCTTCACCAAGACGGTGCGCAGCCAGCGCGCGGTGGTCGCCGGGGCGATGACCTTCATCGTCATCGTCTCGATGCTGCTGTCGATGTTCCTCGCCCGGACCATCGTCAGGCCGCTGCGGCGACTGGCGCTGGCGGCACAACGGGTCCGGCTCGGCCGATCGCGCGAGGTGCGCGTTCCTCGCCTGCCCTCCCGAAGCGACGAAATCGGACTGCTTGCGCGAGCGGTCAGCGACATGAGCCAGTCGCTGCGCCATCGGATCGACAATATCGAAGCCTTCGCCGCGGACGTCACCCATGAACTGAAAAATCCACTCGCCTCCTTGCGTTCGGCGATCGAAGGCATGGGCTCGGTCAAGGATGCCAAATTGCGCGCGCAACTGCTCGAAGTCGCGCGCGACGATGTCATCCGGCTCGACCGGTTGATCAACGATATCGGCGAAGCGGCCCGGACCGACGCCGAACTTGCCCGGGCCCAGTTCGAACGCGTCGATCTCGGCTCGCTGATCGAGCAACTGGTCGCCAGCTGGGACGGGCGGCGCGAAAAGGGCGATGCCCGGCTCGCTTTCGCCCGGCCGCGCAAGGATACTGCGGCAGTGATGGGCAAGCCCGACCGCCTGGCCCGCGCGATCAACAATGTCATCGATAATGCGATCAGCTTCTCGCCCTCCGGCGGGCTGATCGAAATCGCCGCGTCGCGGGTTGGCGACACGGTCCGAATCCGGATCGACGACGAAGGACCGGGCGTCCCGCACGATTCGCGTGAGAAGATCTTCAACCGCTTCCATAGCATCCGCCCCGACGGCGACGACTTCGGCCGCCATTCGGGTCTTGGCCTTGCGATCGCGCGCGCGATTGTCGAGGGACATGACGGGGAGATTGACGTGGCCGACCGTGACGATGCGCCGTCGGGCGCCCGCTTCACCATCATCCTGCCCGCGGCGGACCGGGCGTGAGCAGTTCCGCCGGCCCTGCCCCGCCGCGCCTGTCATCGGAAACGATCCACGCCACCACGGTCGCGATCGATGGCCGTGCGGTGCTCATCACCGGGCCTTCGGGATCGGGCAAGTCGGACCTCGCCCTGCGCCTTCTCGATCGCGGATTTTCGTTGATCAGCGACGACCAGACCATCGTTCGCCGGGACGGCCAGCGACTGCTTGCAACGCCGCCGCCGACCATCGCCGGAAAGCTTGAAATCCGCGGCATCGGGATCGTCGAAATGGAGCATGTCAGCGACCTTCCGGTGGCGTTGCTGGTGGAGCTGACGAGCGATATCCAGCGTCTGCCCGACACTGCCCGCGAGCGCCCGCTGCTCGGCCTGTCGCTGCCGCTGATCAGTATCGACGCAATGGCCGCTTCGGCGCCGTCCAAGGTCGCTGTCGCGCTCGACCGGATGGGGCTCAAATTCTGATGGCGGACGCGCGGCCCAAGCCGCGTCTGCTGCTCGTTACCGGCATGTCCGGAGCGGGCAAGTCGACCGTTCTCGACGCGCTCGAGGATATGGGCTGGGACATCGTCGACAACCTCCCCGCCGATCTGCTCGAAGGTTTCGTCAACGGTGGAACGGAGTGCCGCATCGCCCCGGCCGCGGTGGCGATGGACGTGCGCAGCCGCGGCTTCGATCCCAACATTCTGGCCGATGCGATTCAATCGATCGCCGGGGTCGATGCGCAAATTCTCTACATCGACTGTTCCGATAACGAGCTGTTGCGTCGCTACGACGAAACCCGCCGCCGCCACCCGCTTGCGCCCGACCGGCCCGCCGAGGATGGAATCGCGCGCGAACGAAACCTTACCGGGTCGCTGCGCAAGGCCGCGGACAATCTGATCGACACCACCGAGCTCAGCCCGGCCGACATGCGCGAAGAACTGATCCGCCGGTTCGGCGAGCCGAGTGACCAGCCGGTGCTGACCATCACCTCGTTCGGATTCGCGCGCGGGGTTTCGCGCACCGCCGACTTGATGTTCGACGTGCGCTTCCTGCCCAACCCCCATTGGGACGAGCAGCTTCGCCCGCTGACCGGCAACGACCAGCGGGTGCGCGACTTCCTTGCCCGCGACCCCGCCTGGAGCGCGATGGTCGAGCGTACGGTTTCGCTTCTCATCGACTGGATTCCGCGTTACTGGGCCGCCGGCAAAAATTATGTAACCGTCGCATTTGGATGCACTGGTGGGCGGCACCGTTCGGTCGCTGCGGCAGTGGAGATCGCCGAGCGGTTACGGCAATCTGGATTTTCCCCGAATGTCAGACATCGCGACCTGGCCTTGCCGCCGAACGACGCGATTGGGCTTCATTCGGCGGAAGCGCGGCTGAACGAGTAGAGGCGAGAGTGTCGATGATTGGACTGGTGCTTGTGACCCATGGCCGTCTGGCGGCCGAATTCGTCACGGCGATGGAACATGTGGTCGGGCCGCAGGATGCGATCGAGTCGATCTGCATCGGCCCCGACGACGATATGGAGGCACGGCGCAAGGATATCGCCAAGGCGATCGGCAAGGTCGATCTTGGCCAGGGCGTGATCATTCTTACCGATTTGTTCGGCGGAACCCCGTCGAACCTCGCCATCAGCCTGATGAAGACCGAGGACATCGAAGTCATCGCTGGTGTGAACCTGCCGATGCTCATCCGCCTCGAAGGCGCGCGCAAGGTGATGCCGGTTCATGCCGCGGTCGCCGCGGCGCGCGAAGCTGGACGTAAATATATTTCGGTCGCTTCCGAAATCCTCGGGGAAGCCGCGGCTTGACCCCCGCACCCCCCGGCGAAGCCAGCTGCGAGGTCCAAATCGACAATCAGCGCGGGCTTCACGCCCGGGCAAGCGCCAAATTCGTCAATCTGGCGGCCGACATCGGCAAGGAAATCTGGGTCGAAAAGGACGGCCACAAGGTTACCGGAACGTCGATCATGGGCCTGATGATGCTCGGCGCCGCCAAGGGCGATGCAATCATCATCCATGTTTCCGGCGACGATGCCGAGGGCGCGCTGGCGCAATTGGTCAAGCTGGTCGAGGACCGCTTCGGGGAGGAATGATGCCCCGCCAGGTCAGCGCTTTTTCGAACTCCACCGTCAAGCTCCTGCGATCGCTGCGTGACAAGAAGGCCCGCCGGTCGGAGGGCCTGTTCCTGGCCGAAGGTCTGCGCAGCATCGCCGAGGCGCGGGACAGCGGGCTGCTCCCGCAAATCATCGCTTTTTCGGCCGAGGGGGGCCGCCACCCGCTTGCCGCCGAGATTATCGCCGCGACCGAAGCCGCGGGCGGCGATGCGATCGAGACCGATCCGGACATCCTGTCGAAAATGTCGGGCAAGGATAATCCGCAAATGGTGATCGCGGCCTATCGCCAGCCGGACACCGGCCTCGAGCTCATCGACCGTTCGTCATCCGACTTGTGGATCGTCGCCCAGCAATTGCGCGATCCGGGCAATATCGGCACCATATTGCGCACCGGCGACGCGGTCGGCGCGGGCGGACTGATCCTGATCGACCATTGCGCCGATCCCTTTTCGGTCGAAGGGGTGCGCGCCTCGATGGGGGCGATCTTCACGCAAAAAATCGCCACCGCACCGTGGGCGGAATTCCTCCCGTGGCTGCGCCGCGGCCCGGGCCAGCTCATTGGCACCAGCCTGACCGCAACCCATGATTATCTCGGTGCCGACTATGACCGCCCGTGCTTCCTTCTGATCGGCAACGAACAGCAGGGGCTCCCCGCCGATTACGAGCGGGAATGCGACTTGCTGGTCAAAATTCCAATGGCCGGGCGCGCCGACAGTCTCAACGCCGCGGTTGCCGCCGCGGTCATGGCGTTCCACATTCGCGCCAGCTGGCGCTAGTGGAACCACCATCCGAACCGCGGGGTTATCGAACCATGAACAAGCTTCTCGTCGCACTTCCGCTCGTTGCGCTTGCTGGCGGCTGCGTGACCGCTCCATCGCCGCCGCCAGCACCTTATCATGCGGTCGGCACGGAGCCGTTCTGGAACTTGCTGATCGACCCCATCAATCTGACCTTCACCCAGCCCGATGCCCAGCCGATCCTGCAGCGGACTCCCAATTCGATCATCGGCGTCGCCGGCGAAAGTTATCAGACACAGCGCATCAGCGTTAACATCGTCCATGCCCGGTGCAGCGACGGAATGAGCGACCGGTCCTATCCGGACACCGTCGATGTGACCGTCGATGGCCGCCAGTTCAAAGGCTGCGGCGGGCTTTAAGCGCTGGTCTTCAGACGTTGGTCGTCAGGCGCTGGTCGTCAGGCGGCGGCGTCATCCTCGTTTGACGGTAGCGGCGGCGGCAGAACCTTGTCGCCGTACCGCGCCAGCGCCTCGACCGGCGCGACATGATCGATTTCGCGCGCTCCAGGTTCGATATTGAGGTCGCGCAGCTTGCGCGCGGTGACCAGCGAGCGGCTCTCGAATGACGAGACGAAGCTGTTGTAATTATTGACCGCAGTGGTCAGCCCGCCGCCAACACGCTTGAGATCCTGAGCGGCCTTGGCGAGGCGGTCGTAGAGTTCCTTGCCGAGTTCGCCGATTTGCCGCGCCTCGCGGGTCAGGCTTTCCTGCCGCCACACCGCGGCCACCGTCCGGGCAATGGCGATGAGGTTGGTCGGGGTCGCCAGCAGCACCCGCCGCTCGAACGCATAATCCCACAGACCACTGTCCTGTTCGAGCGCGGCCGAGAGAAAATGCTCGCCCGGAATGAACATCACGACATAATCCGGGGCATTGTCGAATTGCGCCCAATAGGCCTTGTTGCCGAGCGAATTGACGTGATTCTTGATCGCTGCCGCGTGAGTCGCAAGGTGCCCGGCCCGCTCGTCCTCATCGACTGCTCCGAATGCATCCTGATAGGCATTGAGGCTGACCTTGGCGTCGATCACCAGATTCTGACCGCCAGGGACGCGCAAAATGACGTCAGGCCGCATTCGCCCACCCTCGCTGTCCGACTGGCTGACCTCGGTCTGGAAGTCGGCATGTTCGCTCAGCCCGCAGCTTTCCAGAACGTTGCGCAATTGCTGTTCGCCCCACCGTCCCCGCGCCTTGGGGGCATTGCGCAGCGCATTGACCAGCTTGGCGGCTTCTGCGGACACTCGCTCGGTTCCGGATTTCATCGCTTCGATATGCCCGGTGAGAAGCCCGAACGCGTCCTTGCGCTCGTTCTCGACCTTGGTCACGGCTTCCTCATATTTCTGCAAGCGATCGTGAACCGGTTGGAGCAAAGCCTTGAGATTGCTTCCGCTCTTCTCCTCCGATTGCTGGAAGCGCTGGTCCGCGCGCTCCAGGAACTGCTTCTGCGCCTGCTCGAGCAATTGTCCGCCGACCTCGGCGAATTGCGCGGTCAACGCATCCTTGGCGTCTTTGAGTTCGGCGAGGCGTTGATCAAAGGCTTTTTCGCGCTCCTCTCCGGCCGCTTTCAGCGCCACCAACTCCTGCGCCGCGCCGCGGTTGGAATCGCGTTCCTTGACCACTTCGTCGAGTTGCAAGCGGAGTGATTCGGCGGTCGCTTTGCCCTGCTCGCCGCCGCGCGAGCCGAACAGCCAGCCGATCAGGCCGCCGGCGGCAACCGCCACAAGCATCAGAATGATCGTCAGGCTATCCACGTCGGCGACTCCGGCAAATGGGAACGAAATACGAACATACGGCGTGCGGAAGACGCCCTCAAGCCCGCATTGACGTCATTGCCCGGGCACTTCGCTGCAGTTGATCATGGCCGCGCCGGGCCGGGTGAACATCGCCCCCTGCCCCTTGTTCCAAAACTCCCACTGACCGCCTTCAGCCGTCCCGGCATAGCGGCCGCCATCGGCGCTCAGCCCTTGCGGCAGAGTGATATCGTGGCCCGGCCAGACCAGCCGGACCGACCCCGCCGGCCCGTTGAAGAAGGTCGCATTGACGGGCGCGTCAATGCTTTCGCAGCGAAATGCAATCGGCCCAACGACATCGGCCTGCCCGCCCGGAAGTGTCGATACGTTTTTGAGCGGCGCTGCTTTATGGGTTGCTGTCGCGCAGCCCCCGGCCATCCCCACTGTAATGGCAATTGCGATACTGACGGACCTGCGCATCTCAACATCTCCCCTTTGTGGCTGGCGCCATCCAATGCCGGATCGTAACGTCGGTCAAGCGCGGCCTTTCGACGGGAACTTCATTTGCCGCCGAGCGCTGGTTGACCAGGACTATCCAGGGAGAATTCATGTCCATTCGAAAGATGATCGCGCTCCACCCCGACGTCGTGAAATCGGGTCACGTCAACCAGGCGCTGGGCGATGCCGTCCATCACGCCATGTATTGCGCGAAGATGTGCCTGAGCTGCGCCGATGCCTGCGCCGCGGAAGACATGGACATGGCGCAATGTATCCGCCTGTGCAGCGATTGTTCCGACGTGTGCGAGGCAACGACCAGGCTTGGGCTTCGGCGCACCGGCGGCAACGAAAGCATTCTCGCGGAAATGCTGCGCTTCTGCGCCCGGGTGTGCGACGAATGCGCCGCCGAATGCGAAAAACACGACATGGAACATTGCCGGCTGTGCGCACAAATGTGCCGCGAATGCGCCGAGGATTGCCGCAAGGCCGCCGAAAGCATCGGCTAGGCCTCAGGCAGCGACCAGGCCGTTCTCCTTGCGCCATTTGGCCAATTTCTTGAGCACCATGTCGCGTTTGAGTCGCGACAGATGGTCGATGAACAAAATTCCGTTCAAATGATCCATCTCATGCTGCAGGCACACCGCGAGCAAGCCGTCGATGTCCTCTTCATGCCCCTTGCCGTCGACATCCTGCCATTTGGCGCGGATCCGGTCCGGGCGCATGACCTCGGCATATTGCTCGGGCACCGACAGGCAGCCCTCGGTGTAGGGAATTTCCTGATCGGAGGTCGAGATGATCTCGGGATTCACGAACACCCGCGGGTCGCGGACGATCGGCGCGTCCTTGGCCTCGCTCTCGGGTTCCTGAAGATCGATCACCAGCAAGCGGATCGGCTCCCCCACCTGGACTGCTGCAAGGCCAATTCCCGGCGCCGCGTACATCGTCTCGAACATGTCGGCGACGAGAGTCTTGAGCGCGGCGTCGAACGTGTCCACCGGACGCGACGTCTGGCGGAGCATAGGATCGGGGGTTTCGTAAATTCGACGGATTGCCATGACGGCGATTTAGTCTTTCAGTTGAGGGGGTTCAAGCGATCGTCCGCTACACCGGCAGTGCGGGTCAGCTGATTGGACGCCGCGCCCGCAAGGCCTGGGCAAGCGTTCCTTCGTCGAGATAGTCGAGCTCTCCACCAACCGGAAGGCCATGGGCAAGCTGGCTGATGCGCAGTGGAAATTTTTCCAGCCGCTCGGCCAGATAATGGGCGGTGGTCTGGCCTTCCAGCGTCGCATTCATCGCCAGCACGACCTCGTCAAAGCCGCCCGCGGCGATTCGCTGGACCAGCAAGTCGATGCCGAGGTCCTCCGGCCGAATCCCGTCGAGTGCGCTCAGCCGGCCGCCGAGCACGTGATAGCGGCCGGGAAACAGCCGCGAGCGGTCCAGCGCCCACAAATCCGCCACTTCCTCGACCACGCACAGCATCTTGTCATCGCGGCGCGAGTCGCGGCAGATGGTGCACGGATCGACCGTATCGACATTGCCGCAGGCCGAGCAGGTCGAAAGCCTGGTCGATACCGACTTCAACGCGGCAAGGAGTGGGTCCAGAGCGCTTTCGCGGCGTTTCATCAGATGCAGGACGGCGCGCCTCGCCGAGCGCGGCCCGAGCCCCGGCAGTCGGGCCAGAGCTTGCGCCAGCGCTTCGATTTCGTGACTTGCCATTGCGGGGCAACACTTAGGGCGCTTGGCGCGTCGGGCAAGTCCGGCCATAGGGCGGCGCATGCGGATCATCTTCATGGGATCGCCGGACTTTGCAGTGCCTAGCCTTAAGGCGCTGGTGGCCGCCGGTCACGACGTCGTCGCGGCCTATTGCCAGCCGCCACGCCCGGCCGGCCGCGGCAAGGCGGAACGCAAGACCGCGGTCCATTGGGCCGCCGACGCCTTGGGAATCCCGGTGCGGACCCCGCGCTCGCTGCGCACCGTCGAGGCCCAGGCGGAATTTGCAGCGCTCGATTCGGACCTGGCGGCGGTCGCTGCTTACGGGCTGATCCTGCCGCCGGAGATTCTGGAAGCGCCGAGGGGCGGCTGCATCAACGTTCACGCCTCGCTGTTGCCCAAGTGGCGCGGGGCAGCGCCGATCCAGCGCGCGATCCTGGCCGGCGACGAGGTCACCGGAGTGACCATCATGCGCATGGACGAAGGGCTCGATACCGGCCCGATGCTGCTCAGGCGCGAGCTTGCGATCGACGGCATGAATGCCGGTCAAATCACTGACGAATTGGCGAAACTCGGAGCGAGTACGCTGATCGAATGGCTCGACCATCCGACATCCGCCAAGGCCCAGCCCGAGCATGGCGCGACTTATGCCGCTAAGGTTGCAAAGGTCGAGACCCGGATCGACTGGTCGCTGCCAGCTACCGACGTCGAGCGCCAGATCCGCGCCTTCGCCCCGGCCCCCGGCGCATGGTTCGAATTCGCCGGCGAACGAATCAAATTGCTCGAAGCGATCGCAATTGACGATATTTCGGGGACGCCTGGCGAAGTGTTCGACGACAGCCTCGAAATCGCGTGCGGTGCGGGCTCGATCCGCCCGGTTCGGGTTCAGCGCGCCGGACGCGGCGTGATGAGCCCGAGTGAATTGCTGCGCGGCTTTCCGGTCGCGCGCGGGACCATTCTCAAGTGACCCGCTGGCGGCTGACGGTCGAATATGACGGCACGCCCTTCGTCGGCTGGCAGCGGCAGGACCAGGGCCCGACCGTGCAGCAGGTTTTGGAGGAAGCGCTCGAGCGGATGAGCGGCCACCGGTCCGTCTTCACCGCAGCCGGGCGCACCGATGCCGGGGTTCATGCATTGGCGATGCCGGTCCATGTCGATATCGCTCGCGACATCACTCCCCACCGCCTTCGAGAAGGATTGAATGCGCTGGTCCGGCCGCATCCGGTGTCGGTGATCGAGGCGATGATTGTCGCCGATGACTGGCACGCTCGCTTTTCGTGCACCGGGCGGCGCTATCGCTACCGGATGCTCAATCGCCATGCCCCGCCAGCGCTCGATCGGAACCGGGTGTGGCACATTGCCGCCCCGCTCGATGTCGAAGCGATGCGGCAGGCCGCACAGCATCTTGTGGGACGTCATGACTTCACAACCTTCCGATCGGTTCACTGCCAGTCGGCCAGTCCGGTGAAAACGCTCGACCGGCTCGATGTCGAGCCGGCGGCTGACGGGGAAATCCATGTGCTGGCCGAATCGCGCAGCTTTCTCCACCATCAGGTGCGCTCGATGACCGGGTGCCTGGCGATGGTTGGCCGCGGGCAATGGAGCCCGGATGACATGGCGGCAGCGCTTGCGGCGCGCGATCGCTCGGCGCTTGGCTTCAACGCTCCGCCGGCCGGACTCTATTTCGTCGGCGCCACTTACCCCTAGACCACCAGCTCTCGCGCCAGCGGCCGGCTTTCCCAGGCCTGCGGACTGGCGGTGAGGCCGTAAGCCCCGGCGCAGAAGATCGCGACCAGGTCGCCCGGCTCGGCCGCGGGCAAGCCAACATCGTCGCCAAGAACGTCGAACGGGGTGCACAAGCAGCCCGTAACCGTCACCGCCTCCTCGACCGGAGCACCGAATTTATTGGCGATCGCGATCGGGTGATTGCGCCGCGGCGGCTCACCGAACGGCCCGGTCGCGCCCATCAGATGATGGCCGCCGCCGTCGGTGACCAGGAACGTGCGTCCGGCGCTGACCTTCTTTTCGACCACGCGCGTAATATAGACCCCGGATTCCGCCACGATCCAGCGGCCCAGCTCGATCGATAAAGTGGTCGTCGCGAGCATGTCGGAAGCGTCGCGCAAGCTGTCGCAAAGCGCCTTCGCGACACGGTCGATATCGAGCGGCCATTCGCCCTGCAGGCACGGCGTCCCGAAGCCGCCGCCGAGGTTAAGCTCGGGCAGCCGAATACCGGCGGCGTCGGCGATCTGTCCCGCCAGGTTGATGGTCTGATGGTGAACCTTGATCAGCGCATCGGCGTCGAGCCATTGGGAGCCGGTGAAAATGTGCATTCCGCGAAAATCGACGTCGGCTTCGATCAGGCCGTTGATCACCGCCGGAGCCTCGTGGACGTCGAAGCCGAAGGGATTGGGCGCGACGGTGCATTCGGAACCATCGTCGCCGATCGAAAACGGCGGATCCACGCGCACCGCCAACTTGGGCTTGACCCCAAGGCGTGAGGCGACCGCGATGGCGCGCTCCGCCTCGCCTTCGCTTTCCAGGCTGATCGTTGCTCCCGCATGGATCGCCGCCTCGAGCTCGTTATCGCCCTTTCCGGGGCCGGCGAAGGTCATCGGGATGCCGGCCAGCTCGGCGCGTTGAAGTCGCTCGATTTCGCCCGCCGAAACGACCCGAAATCCCTCAACATATCTGCCAATGAACTGGAGCAACTCCTGGCAAGGGTTTGCGCTGACAGAATAATATAGGTTTATGCCTGAGGGCATCGCAGCCCGGAAACGAGTGATCTGACTCCCGACGATGTTGTTGTCATAGACGAACAGCGGCGTCCCGCCTGCTTCGGCGATCAGCTCGTTTACTGGCATTCCGCCGATCACCAGCTGGCCGTCGCTTGCGGCGCTGAAATAGGGTGGCAATGGACCAGTCGGCTTCATTCACTTTCCCCTGTTTCAGACCCTTGCCCAGCTCATTCGGCGGCGATCGCTTCATATTCCTGGGCAGCGAGGAATTTTTCGGCATCGAGCGCCGCCATGCACCCCGTTCCAGCGGCCGTCACTGCCTGGCGATAGATCTTATCCATGACGTCACCGCAAGCGAACACGCCCGGAATGTTGGTCCGAGTAGTCCCGGCTTCGACCTCGATATAGCCTTCGGAATCGAGCGTGAGCTGATCGGCGAACAATTCGGTCGCGGGCTTGTGGCCGATGGCGACAAACGCCCCGTCGACGTCGATCCGGCTAAGTTCGCCGGTGCGCTTGTTGCGGATATCGAGCCCGACCAGCGCTTCGGGCTCGCCGCCGCTGACGAATTCGGCGACTTCGCTGTCCCACACGACCTTGATATTGGCGTGGGCAAACAGCCGGTCCTGGAGGATCTTTTCGGCGCGCAAGCTATCGCGGCGGTGGATCAGGGTGACGTCATGGCTGTGATTGGTCAGGTACAAGGCTTCTTCGACCGCGGTATTGCCGCCGCCGATCACCGCGACCTTCTTGCCGCGATAGAAAAAGCCGTCGCAGGTGGCGCAGGCTGAGGCGCCCTTGCCCTTCATATGTTCTTCGGACGGCAGGCCCAGCCATTTGGCCTGGGCACCGGTCGCGATCACGAGCGCATCGGCGACATAGATCGTGCCGCTGTCGCCAGTCAGCCGGAACGGCCGCCGCGACAGGTCCACGGCGCTGACATGGTCCCACACGACCTTGGTCCCGACATGTTCGGCCTGGGCCTGCATTTCTTCCATCAGCCACGGACCCTGGATGACATCACGAAAGCCGGGGTAGTTTTCGACATCGGTCGTGGTGGTCAGCTGCCCGCCGGGCTGGATGCCCTGGATGACGATCGGACTCATCCCCGCGCGGGCGGCGTAAATGG
The DNA here is from genome assembly GCA_040390365.1 of Pseudomonadota bacterium. Lineage (GTDB taxonomy): Bacteria > Pseudomonadota > Alphaproteobacteria > Sphingomonadales > Sphingomonadaceae > Sphingomicrobium. Next base: position 59,842 of record JAZJYM010000004.1, read on the forward strand.
CGGCGGTATAGCCCGCCGGACCGGAACCAAGGACTGCAAGGCGGGTCGAAATGCTGTTCGTCATTCGACGCCATCTAAGGCGCGCGGAAGCGCCCCGCAATGGTCCGCGCCGCCGCCCGCTAAGTATCGGTTGCGCCTGATAATGAGGGTGAGCCGCGCCTGACGCGCCGTCCGAGACTCATCCCGACAATCGCGGTAAGTGTTTCGCGGTCAGACGAGGGGTGAGGAGGAGATCATGGGCGTATTGGGCATTGGCGGTTTGTTCTTCAGAGCGAACGATCCCGAGGCGCTGACAGCGTGGTACCGCGAGCACCTTGGAGTCGGCGGCAATTGCGTTGCCGAGGGCGTCGATTCGGAACCCAATGAATGGGTGTGGATGGTCCGCGGCGGGCCTGTGGTGTTCCAGCCGTTCAAAGCCGATAGCGACTATTTCGCGGCCGACAAGGCGTTCATGCTCAACCTCCGGGTGGCCGATCTCGACGGCTTGCTCGACAAGCTCCGGGCGGCCGGAATCGCGGTCATCACCAAGCCCGAATGGAACGACCCGACATTGGGCCGCTTCGCCCGCATTCACGACCCCGAAGGCACTGCCATCGAGCTGTGGGAGCAGCCGCCCGAAGTCTGAAATCGGCGCCTAAACCAGCCGCGACTTGTTGAGCGCGGCCGCAATGAAGCCGGCGAACAACGGATGCGGCGCGAACGGCCGGCTCTTGAGTTCGGGGTGGAACTGGACGCCGATGAACCACGGATGGTCGGGGCGCTCGACGATTTCGGGCAATTCGCCGTCGGGCGACATGCCGGAAAAGATCAGGCCCTGCTTCTCCAGCGCGTCGCGGTAATGGACATTGACCTCATAGCGATGGCGATGACGCTCGGAAATGTCGGTCGTCCCATATTGCTGGGCGACCTTGCTGTTGTGCGACAATTTCGCCTCATAGGCACCGAGCCGCATGGTCCCGCCAAGATCGGTATCGGCATTGCGCTTCTGAAGCCCTTCGGGACTCATCCATTCGGTGATGAGGCCGACCACCGGCTCGGCCGTTTCGCCAAATTCGGTGGTCGAAGCGGCCGCGATCCCAGCCTGGTTCCGAGCCGCCTCGATGCACGCCATCTGCATGCCAAGGCAAATGCCGAAGAACGGGATGTCGCGTTCGCGCGCGAATTTGACCGAGGCGATCTTGCCCTCGCTGCCGCGCTCGCCAAAGCCGCCGGGGACGAGGATGCCGTGGAGCGGCTCGAGATTGGCGATGACGTCGGCATCTTCATGCTCGAACAATTCGGCGTCGAGCCATTCGATATTGACCTTGGTGCGGTTGGCGATGCCGCCGTGGACCAGCGCCTCGCGCAGGCTTTTGTAGGCATCGGGAAGGCCAACATATTTGCCGACGACGCCGATCGTGACCTCGCTGTCATAATGGTCGATCGCGTCCATGATCGAGACCCAGCTGGCCATGTCGGGCGGCGGGGCGTCGTCGATCCGGAAGGCGCGAAGCACCTCGTCGTCGAGCCCGTCGCGATGATATTGCAGCGGGACATCGTAGATGTTGCGGGCGTCGAGCGCCGGGATCACCGCCGAGAAAGCGACATTGCAAAATTGCGCGATCTTGGCGCGTTCGGCATCGGGCAAGGGCTTTTCGCTGCGGCACAACAGGACATCGGGCTGGACCCCGAGGCTGGCGATTTCGCGAACGCTGTGCTGAGTCGGCTTGGTCTTGAGTTCGCCCGCGGCCGCGATCCACGGCACCAAGGTGGTGTGGACGCTGACCGTCTGGTCGCGGCCAAGATCGTTGCGCAGCTGGCGGATGGCCTCGATGAACGGCAGGCTTTCGATGTCGCCCACCGTCCCGCCGATCTCGCAGATGACGAAATCGACATCGTCGATATCGTTGAGCGCGAATTCCTTGAGCGCATTGGTGACGTGGGGGACGACCTGGACGGTGGCGCCGAGGTAATCGCCGCGCCGTTCCTTGGCGATGATGTCGCTGTAGATTCGGCCGGTGGTAACATTGTCCGACTGGCGCGCCGACACGCCGGTGAAGCGTTCGTAATGGCCCAGATCGAGGTCGGTCTCGGCACCGTCGTCGGTGACATAGACTTCGCCGTGCTGATAGGGACTCATCGTCCCCGGATCGACGTTCAGATAGGGATCGAACTTGCGGATCCGGACTTTGAACCCGCGCGCCTGGAGGAGCGCCCCGAGCGATGCGGAGAGCAAACCTTTACCAAGCGATGAGACCACGCCGCCGGTGACGAAAATGAACCGAGCCATGGGAGTTGGGCCTTACGGGCCGAAGCGCCGGTCAGGCAAGCTGCAATGTCGAAAAAAGTTGTGGAGGATTGGCCGCGCCTAGGGAACGAGCGGCACCGCCGGCTTGCGCTGACCCCCCGCCGGAGCAGTCGCCGGCGCAGTGGCCGGCGCGGCAGCCGGGTCGGTTGCCGGCTTGTTGGGATTGCTGATCGGCGTCGCGACATTGGCCAGCGACGTATCGATCTTGGGCGTTTCCCTGGTGACCCCGGCAACCGCGGCCATGATGATCGACAGAACGATGAACGCGCCGCCCAAGACCGAAGTCGACCGAGTCAGGAAATCGGCCGCTCCGCGCGCGGTCATGAAGCCCGACGAACTTCCGCCGACGCCCAATCCGCCGCCTTCCGAGCGCTGCATGAGAATGACCAGGACCAGTGAGATCGAGACCAGAGCTTGGACGATGAGCAGGAATTTGAACATGACGCGCTTTCTTGAATATCGGGAATCGCGGAGATGAGGATCGGAGGCGATCTAGGCGATTGCCCCCGCCCCTTCAACCATCCGCCGAATTTGCGGCTGCGACGATCGGCAGGAAATCGGCCGCCTTGAGGCTCGCTCCGCCGACCAGCGCACCATCGACATCGGCCACGGCGAAGATTTCGGCGGCATTCGCTGCCTTGACCGACCCGCCGTAAAGAATCCGCACCGCTTTGCCGGCCTCGCCATAAGCCGCAATCAGACGCTGACGAAGCGCGGCGTGCATTTCGCCGATGTCGCCGATCGATGGCACCTTGCCGGTCCCGATCGCCCAGATGGGTTCGTAAGCGACCGCCAGTAGAGCCGCGGCACCGCCGGATTGCGGAAGCGACGAATCGAGCTGGGCGGTGACGGTTGCGACCGCCTGTCCCGCCTCGCGCACCGAATCGCTCTCGCCGACGCAGACGATGGCCAGAAGTCCGGCGGCGATTGCGGTTTCGGCCTTGCCCCGAACCTGCGCGTCGCTCTCCTGGTGGTCTTCGCGCCGCTCGCTATGGCCGGCAATGGTCAGCGTGGCGCCGCAATCGACCAGCATCGCAGCGGAGATGCAGCCGGTATGCGCTCCGCTGGCCGACTGATGCACGTCCTGGCCGCCGATCGCGAACCCCGGCGCGGCGCGCACCGCGCGTTCGATCAGGGTCGCGGGCAGGCACAAGGCGCAATCGACCGACGAATATCCCGCGGCGCCTTCGGCAATCGCCTGGACGTCCGCGAGATTTTCGCCGGTGCCGTTCATTTTCCAATTGCCGGCGACGAATTTCCGGAGGCTCATCATGGTTCCCTGATCTTTGTCCAACGCTCCCTAGCGGCGCGTACCGAATTGCGGAAGCGGCGCGCTTGAAGCAGCGCAACTCGCCCCCTAAAGCGGGCCCAGCCTTCCCTCCTTCCCCTTCATTGTCCGGACCGCCCGATGCTTTCATCTTTCCGCCGTTTGTCGAAATCGAAGATCGGCACCGCCGTCATGGCGTTCGTGCTGTTCGGAATCCTCGCCGGCTTCGCCATGAGCGACGTCCGCAATTTCGGTTCGGGCGACATCGGGTTAGGGATGGCCAGCGACACGCTGGTGAAAGTCGGCGACCAGAAAGTCACCGAGCGTGAAATGAACGAGGCCGTCCAGCGGCAGCTGCAGGAGTTCAGACAGCAGAAGCCGGACGCCGAATATAGCGCGATCGCCGGCCAGTTCCCCGAGTTGCTGGCGGCGATTATCGACCAGCGCACCTTGATCGCTTTTGCCGACAAATTCGGCTTTCATCTGTCCAAGCGGCTGATCGATGCCGAAATCGCGCAGATTCCCGAGGCCAAGGGGCTCAACGGCAAATTCGGTGATGACGTCTATCAGGCGTTCCTGGCCCGCCGCCGGATGACCGACACGCAGGTCCGGCAGATTATTTCGGGAAGCTTGCTTCAGCGTCTGCTGCTGACCCCGGTTGCAGCCAATGCCCGAGTGCCGGTTGGAATGGCGACCCCGTTCGCCTCGATGCTGCTCGAATCGCGCGAGGGCATCGGCGCTGCGATCCCGGTCGAGGCATTTGCCGCCGGCCTCAAGCCGAGCGACTCGCAGCTCCAGCAATTTTATGCCGCCAATCGCGCGCGCTATACGGTGCCCGAGCAGCGCAGCCTGCGAATCGCCACGATCGGCGCCGCAACGGTCGCTTCGGTTGCAGCGAGCGACCAGGAAATCGCCGCTTATTACAAGGCCAATCAGGCGAGCTACGGCGGCGCGTCCAGCCGCGACCTCGACCAGGTTGTCGTGCCCGACCAGAAGACAGCGGCGCAGATCGCTGCCCGGGCCAAAGCCGGAGCAACCCTGGCTGCAGCGTCCGCACCCGCCGGAAGCAATGCCGCGGTCGCCAAACTACCTGCCCAGAAGCTCGCCGATTATTCCTCGGCTGCCGGAGACAAGGTCGCCGCAGCGGTGTTTGCAGCGCCCGCCGGTGCGATCGTGGGTCCGCTGCAGTCGGATTTCGGCTGGGTCGTGGTCAAGGTGAATTCGGTTGCCGCAAGCAGTGGCAGGACGCTTGACCAGGCCCGCTCCGAAATCGCTTCGAAACTCAACGACGAAAAGCGCAAGGAAGCGCTCGAAGCTCTGGTCGACAAGGTCCAGGCCGCAATCGACGATGGCGCCAATCTGACGGAAGCTGCGGCATCCGCGAAATTGGCGGTGACGACGACTCCGCTGGTCATGGCCAATGGGGCGTCGTTCACCAATGCCAGCCAGCGCCTGCCGCAAAGCCTTGCACCGGCACTCCAGGCGGGATTTGAAATCGCGGCCAGCGACCCGCCGGAAATCGTCAGTCTGCCCGGCGGGGCGGGCTATGCCGTGGTCGCTCCGGCGACCGTGATCTCCGCGGCCCCGGCACCGCTCGCCGCGATCCGCGGTCAAGTGGCGAAGGATTGGGTGAACAAGGAAGCGGCCGTCCGCGCCAAGGCCGCTGCGGTCGCCATCGCGGCCAAGGTCGCCAAGGGAATGAGCCTGGCCGACGCGGTCAAGCAGGCCGGCGTTGCGCTGCCCGCGCCGCGCCCGATCGCCGCCCGCCGCTTGCAGATCGCAACCGCCAGCGGCGTGGTTCCGGCACCGATGCAAATGCTGTTCTCGCTCGCTGAAGGGAATAGCCGGATGGTTGCCGACAATGACGGACGCGGCTTTTACGTCGTCAAGGTCGACAAGGTCATCCCCGGCAACGCCCTGCTCCAGCCGGCGCTGATCAGCAAAATGCAGTCCGAACTCCAGGACGGGCTGTCCGAAGATTATGCGCGTCAGTTCCTTGCCGCATTGCGCAAGGAAATGAAGGTCGAACGCAATGAAAAGGCGCTCGCCGGGCTTCAGGCCCGGTTGCGCCAGGGCAGCAATCAATAGGACTGCCGGGCGGGCGGATTCGAAGCGCTTGACCTGAATCCATTTGTTGCCTATGCGTTCTCTGTTCGTTCCGAACAAGGAGTGCATTGCTCATGCTTACCGCCAAACAGCGTGAATTGCTGCTGTTCATCGATGGCCGGCTCAAGCAAGGCGGAATTTCGCCGAGCTTCGATGAAATGCGCGAAGCGCTCGAACTCAAATCCAAGTCGGGAGTCCACCGGCTGATCTCGGCCCTCGAGGAGCGCGGCTTCATCCGCCGGCTGCCCAATCGCGCGCGGGCGCTCGAAGTCGTCAAACTGCCCGACATGCCGGTTGCAAGCGTCACTCCGATTCGTGCCCCTGCGGCGCTGCCCGCTGCCGCCAACGACATGATGGAAATCCCGCTTTACGGCCGGATCGCCGCTGGTACGCCGATCGAGGCGCTCCAGGGCACCGAAAGTTTCGCCGTCCCCGCCGCATTGCTCGGGCCGGGCGAACATTATGCGCTCGAGGTGTCGGGCGATTCGATGGTCGAGGAAGGCATTCTCGATGGCGATTTCGCGCTCATCCGAAAGACCGAGACGGCGCGCGATGGCGAAATCGTGGTCGCTCTGATCGATCACGAGGAAGCGACCCTCAAGACGTTCCGCCGCGAAGGCAGCATGATCCGGCTCGATCCCGCCAATCGCCAATATGAGCCACAGCGCTACCGCCCCGACCAGGTCGAGATCCAGGGACGGCTGGCCGGAATCATCCGCCGCTACTGATCTTCCGCCGCCTCGGCGAACGTTCCCCACGGGTGTGCGCCGACCCATTGTTCGACGCTGTTGATGGTCGGTCGCCGGCGCAGCGTGATGGCCAGGCCGCCCGTTCGCCGCAACATCGTCCGGTCGAGTTTGAGCCAGCGTGGCTTGCACCCATCGGGCAGGCGGCGGTCGGCGACGACGATGTCGGCCTCCGCGCAGCTCGCGACGAGCTGCTTCCATTCGATGATGTCCTTGGATCTCATCGCCAGCAGCCGCCAGCTCCGCCCGTCACGCTCGATGTCGGCGATACAGGCATCGCGCGAGCATGAAGCGTAAGGAGCGCTTGCGATCGATCCCCCGTCCCCGTCGAACCCCGACGCCTCGGACAGCAACGAGCGGACGTAATCGCCGCTTCGGTCGCGCAGCAGCCGCGGCGTTCCGTCGCGCTCGACGATCGCGACGTTCCGGCCGTCGCCGGTGACGAGGACATCGGGGCGCGGCGCTGCAAAGGCGATCGCGGCCCCAATCGCCACCGGAATAAACCCCAGGCGCCGAATCGGCGTCACCCACAAGCTCAGCCACAATCCACCCACGACCATCATCGCAAAGGCGCCCGCCGGCATCCCCGCGAGCAGCGCAACTGCTCCCTTGGCCGAGGCTACCGACCGCGCCAATCCGAGGAGCGCGGCGATCGTCCACGAGCATAAGGTCCACAAGGGCGCGCCCAGTCCGACCAGGTCGAACAGCAACGCCGCGCCTTCAAGCGGCATGATGACGAACGTGGTCAGCGGAATGGCGATGATGTTCGCGGCGACCCCGTAAAGCCCGGCTCGGTGAAAGTGGAACAGGGCCAGCGGGACCAGCGCGAATTCAACCGCCAGACCGGTTGCGAACATTCCCGCGAGCGACCGCAACAGCCGCGCCGCCCGACCCTCTTCGCGCGGACCGAGCATTCGCCGCGCCCACTGGGTCGAATGGAGCGCGACAATCGCGGTCACCGCTGCGAAGCTCATCTGGAAGCTTGCGCCGGCCAGCGCTTCTGGACGGAACATGAGTACCAGCAAGGCGCCGGTTGCGACCAGCCGCATGCTGAGCGAATCGCGCCCCAGCGCAATCCCGGCGAGGATCAGGACCGCCGCGACGCAGCTGCGTACGGTCGGTACCTGCGCGCCGGTCAGCAAGGTGTAGCCGATGCCCGCGCCTGCAGCGACCGCTGCGGCGACCATCACCAGATTGAAACGCAGCGCCAGGGTCCGGCTCAGTGCGAGCAGCTTGAGCGCCAGCAGCATCGCCGCCGCGACCACCGCGGCGATGTGCAATCCGCTGACCGACAGCAAGTGGGTCAGCCCGCTACGCCGCATTGCCTCGGCGTCTTCCTTGCTCACCGCATTCTGGTCACCGGTCACCAGCGCGATCGCGATTCCTTCGGTGTCGTCGGGCATGACCCGTTCGATATGCTGACGGAGCCCGTCGCGAGCCCAGGTGAAGCCGCGCGGTTGCGCCGCCTGGGTGACGACGACCGGGCCCAGTGCCTTGCCAACCGCGCCGATGCGCTTGAACCAGGCGTCGCGCGCAAAATCATAGGTTCCGGGCAGGGCCATTGGCGGCGGCGGCGCAAGCCGGGCGCGAAGCGACACCAGCGCTCCGGGGGCAAGACCGGATATGGTGCCTTCGTGGTCGAATGAGACCCGGATTCGCGGCGGCAATTGGGTTCCGTCGGGCGCGATGGTCAGGCGCAATTGTCCTTTGGCGGTGAGGATATCGACCTGCTCCACCCGCCCGGTAACCGCCATCACCTTGGGCCAGTCGAGGACCGGTGCGGCGATCATGATGGATCGCGTCCATATCAGTCCGCAGCCAATCGCCGCGGCAAGCGCGAACCACCCCAGGGCCCTTCCCCCGCGCCCGGCAAGCAACCCGAAGCCGAGTAAAGCCAGTGCGATCGCGATGACGATGAATGCCGACCATATCTGGGAGTCCGGAAGCGCGAACCATGACGCGATCCCGCTGCCGAGTCCGACGATTATCCACGGCGGAAGCTGGGCGCGCTCCGCCTCCAGGCTGCGTTCGACAGCATCGAACGCCGCGCGCAGCCGCGCCTTCCAAAAGCCCCGAGCCCGCTGTGGAAGAGGCGCACCCGCTATGTTAGGGGCGCTCATCCATTGCATTGCGACATGCAAAGAAGAGCAAAGTGCGCGCCGGCGCAAGCGAGAATGAATGAGCAAGGAAAGCGCCAAAATTCCGAGCGTGGTGACACGGTTCGCGCCATCCCCGACCGGCTTCCTCCATATCGGGGGCGCGCGCACGGCGCTGTTCAACTGGCTATTCGCCCGCCATCACGGCGGCAAGTTCGTGTTGCGCATCGAGGATACCGACAAGGCGCGCTCGACCGGCCCAGCGATCGACGCCATCCTCGACGGAATGAAGTGGCTCGGGCTCGATTGGGACGGGCACGAATATTATCAGTCGCAATTCTGGGCCCGGCATGCCGAGGTCGCGCACCAGTTGCTCGATCGCGGCCACGCCTATCGCTGCTACATGACGCAGGAAGAGCTCGCTGCCCAGCGCGAGACGGCGCAGGCCCAGCGCCGGCCATTTCGGATCGACAGCCAGTGGCGCGACCGCGACGACGGTCCGGCCGACACGCCGCACGTCATCCGCCTCAAGTCCGCGCGTACTGGCGAAACATTGATCGACGACAAGGTCCAGGGCCGGGTGACGGTCCGGAATGGCGAGCTCGACGATTTCATCCTGCTGCGCTCGGACGGTTCGCCGACTTATATGCTGGCCGTGGTCGTTGACGATCACGACATGGGCGTAACCCACGTTATCCGCGGCGACGACCACCTCAACAACGCTTTCCGCCAGATCGGGATCGTTCGTGCGATGGGCTGGCCCGAGCCGACTTATGCCCACGTCCCGCTGATCCACGGCGCGGACGGGGCCAAGCTGAGCAAGCGTCACGGCGCGCTCGGGGTCGATTCCTATCGCGACGACCTTGGGATGCTGCCCGAAGCCGTGGCCAATTATCTCCTGCGCCTCGGCTGGGGCCATGGCGACGATGAAATCATCAGCCGCGAACAGGCGATCGAATGGTTCGACCTCGATCATGTCGGCAAGTCGCCGTCGCGCTTTGACTTGAAGAAACTCGAGAATCTCAACGGCCACTATATCCGTGAAGCCGACGACGTCCGCCTCGCCGAGCTCATCGCTCCGGCATTGGCGGTAAATGCGGCGCAAAAGGCCTTGCTGGTCGAGGCCATGCCCGAGCTCAAGGCCCGCGCCCACGACCTCCATCAGCTGGCCGACGGAGCGCGCTTTCTCTTCGCCACTCGGCCGCTGGAGATAGACGAAGCTGCCAGCGCCTTGCTTGGTGCGGACGCCCGGCAATTGCTTGCGTCCGCACATCCGGTTCTTGCTGCACTTGCGAAGTGGGACGAAGCGTCGGTAGAGGGAGCCATTCGCGAGATCGCGGAAAGCGCCGGGGTCAAACTGGGCAAGCTCGCCCAACCGCTCCGCGCCGCTTTGACGGGCAGGACGACGTCGCCCGGGATCTTCGATGTTCTTGTGTTGCTCGGCCGCGACGAAAGCCTGGCGCGGATCGCTGATCAGATGGTGGAGCCCAGTGAATGACCGATAAGAGCGTGAACATGGCGATGCCCTCGGGAACATTCGATTTCCCGGTCATCGATGGGTCGGTCGGCCCCGAAGTGGTCGATATCCGCAATCTCTACGGAACGACCGGAATGTTCACCTTTGATCCCGGCTTCACCTCGACCGCATCATGCCAGAGCGCGATTACCTATATCGACGGTGAAGAGGGCATTCTGCTTCACCGTGGCTATCCGATCGATCAGCTCGCCGAACATTCGACCTTCATGGAGGTTTCTTATCTGCTGCTCCACGGCGAATTGCCGTCGGCCAAGGACCTCCACGACTTCACCTACACCATCAGCCGCCACACCATGCTCCATGAGCAATTGGCGACCTTTTACCGCGGATTCCGCCGCGATGCCCACCCAATGGCGATCATGTGCGGCGTGGTCGGGGCCTTGTCCGCTTTCTATCACGACAGCACCGACATCACCGATCCCGAACAACGCATGATCGCTTCGCACCGGTTGATCGCGAAGATGCCGACGATCGCCGCCAGCGCGCACAAATATTCGATCGGGCAACCGTTCATGTACCCCGACAACAGCCTCAGCTACACCGGGAACTTCCTGCGCATGACCTTTGGCGTCCCGGCCGAGCCCTATGAGGTCAACCCGATCATCGAGCGGGCGATGCGGCGGATCTTCATCCTCCACGCCGACCATGAGCAGAATGCTTCGACCTCGACCGTTCGGCTAGCGGGATCATCGGGCGCCAACCCGTTCGCGTGCATCGCCGCTGGGATTGCCTGCCTGTGGGGCCCGGCCCATGGCGGCGCCAATGAAGCGGCGCTCAACATGCTGCGCGAGATCGGTACGACCAAGCGCATCCCCGAATATATCGCCCGCGCCAAGGACAAGGACGATCCCTTCCGGCTGATGGGCTTTGGTCATCGCGTCTACAAGAATTTCGACCCCCGGGCGAAGGTCATGAAGGCGACTGCCGACGAGGTGCTCAAGGAACTCAACATCACCGATCCGGTGCTCGATGTCGCCAAGGAACTCGAGCATATCGCGCTCAACGACGCCTATTTCATCGACAAGAAGCTCTATCCCAACGTCGATTTCTATTCGGGCGTGATCCTCAACGCGATCGGCTTTCCGACCGACATGTTCACCGCCTTGTTCGCGCTCGCGCGGACGGTTGGCTGGGTGGCGCAATGGAACGAGATGATCTCGGATCCCGAGCAGAAGATCGGCCGCCCGCGACAGCTGTACACCGGACATGTTCAGCGCGATTACGTGCCTGTTTCCAAGCGCTAATCGGCGTTTATTCCTTCGGCAAGGTAAGCGTGAAGCGAGCGCCCGGGCCGCTCGAACTGTCCAGAGTCACGTCGCCGCCCATCGACCGCGCAAGCCGTCGGGCGATGGGCAAGCCGAGCCCGGTCCCGCCGGGCGCTTCGTCGGCGCGTTCGAATTTTTCGAAAATGCGTTGGCGATCCGCCGGTGCAATCCCGCTCCCCTGATCGGCGATAGTAACCGACACGGTATCGGTACTTTGGTGAAATTGGAGCCTGACCGCCTCTCCCGGAGGAGAATGGCGGATGGCGTTGCCGAGCAGATTGACGAAAATCTGGATGATCGCGCGTTCTTCGCCAACCGCCGGCAGGTGGGTACGAGCGTCAAGCTCAAGCGTAACACCGCGCTCTTCGGCGGCGGCTTCGACCAGCATTGCGGCTTCGGCCGCGAGCGCCCCGAGGTCGAGCGCGCGATGGCCGAATTCGGAGTTCTCGCCCATGGTGCTGATCACGTCGAGCAAATGGCGCGCAGCAGCCGCGATGTCGTTGCCATAACTGGCGTAATCGCTGCGCAACGGCCCGTCGCTGCGCCCGACGATTTGTTCGGCCTCGGCGATGATCCGGTCGAGCGGAGACCGCAGCACCCCGTCGAGTGCCTGATCGATCGAGCCCATCGTTGAATCGGGTGCTTGGCTTGCCGCCTGAGCATCGGCCATGCGCGCCTGGCCAGTGAATCCGCGGAAGCTTCCGTCCTCGGCAAGAACGACCGCCCCATCGAGGCTCAACCGGCGCGTCGGATCGCTCCGGCTACGCGCTGGCTGGGCGAAAAAATTCCGGCGCGCGGCAAGCGCGCTGATCAGCGGCATGTCGCCCTTGTCGTCTTCCATCAGCTGGACCAGTCGAGTCAGCGCAAGGCCATCGACCTGTCCGCTCTCGACACCGAGCAATTGCGCCAGTTCCGGCGACAATTCGGTAATGCGAAGCTCTGCGTCGGCGGTCCATTCAAGCCGCGCCTGCGAGTCGGGTCCAGCGCTTTGGGTGACAAGGTTGAGCGAGGCCAGACGGGATCCTGCCGCTGGGCGCTCCTGCCATCCTTCCAGCGACAGCGCGACTTCGTCTCCGTCGGGTGTCGCGCGCACCCACAATTCGAAGTCCTGGTTTAGCGAAGCGGCCAGCGCCGGTCGTTCGACCGCGATGTTGAGCCTTATCGCAAGCCGCGCAACGGCGGCAATTTGGGGCAGCGCGAGCGTGTCGCCGATGTCGGCACCGGCATCACGCTGAAGCGCAGCGAGTTGGTCATCGGCCGCGATCAGCCGGCAGGCGCGGTCGACCCGGCCAAGAACCGCCCGCGGTTCGCCCGGCGCGCTAGCCACTGCGACCCTCCAGACGGTCGATAGCAGCGCGATATTCCGCATTCGAAAGCAGCCAGGCACGCGCGACATCGACGTCTGCGGCGGTCATGCTGTCGAACGAGTCCATCGCCTGCCCTTCACGGTCGAGCCCAAGAAAGTCACCCGAGCCGGCGAGCAGGCCGGCGGCAAATTCGCGGCTTGCACCGCCCATCCGCAACAGCGCCATGGTCCGGGCCTGATCGCCCGACATCAGTTCTTCCGCCGCTGCTGCCGCATCGACCCCGGCGCGACGTGCCAGAGCATGGGAAAGGAAGGCGATTTCACCCTCCGCCGCCGCCGCCAGCAACAAACCGTCCTCAAGCCGGCCCGCCGAATCGAGCAAGGCGACCAGTTCGCGGGTCAATGCGTCGAGACTTCGTTGGGGGTCGTGCCGGGCGCTGACGGACTGCGCCGCCTTGGCCAGCGCATCGTCGGTTGCTGCCGGGCCGTGGGCAGCGACCAGAGCAGGCCGAAGTGCAGCGGCGATTCGCTGGGCCAGCCGATCTGCAGCGTCACCCGGTACGTCGTCGATCGTCAGCAAACATTGGCCAAGCCGGTCGCGACGCCGTCCGCGCGCCAGGACCAGGGCCATTGCCGCGGCTGCCGCGGGACCATTGTCATGACTGACCAGAGACTGGACCGAGCGCGATTCGCGGCGGCTGGCGCGCGATTGCGCGGCGACCGTCACCCGCTCCTCCTCGGCCCGGCGCAACAGCAGTGCAATTAGCGTCTCGTCGTCGAGCAGGCCGCCCGCCGACAGGCGCTCGATCAAGTGATGATTGTCGCCGTCATTGGCCGCGGCCCACCCCGATGGAAGCGCGGCGCGAAGATCATCGGCGACATCCGCCACCAGGCAATGGAGCATCGCGGTCATCAACGCCCGCTCCTGCTCGGTCAGGCGTTCGGAATCGTCGAGCAGGAAGTCCCGGCGAACGGTGCGCAGCCGATCCCGACCGGCCCGCCGAGCGGGTTCCGCGCGGTCGGCTGGCGATGCAGCAACGGGCCATTCTTCGGGCATCATTCGCCTGCGTTTATCCGAATTGGGTTAACTTCGGGTCAACTCCTTACCGAAATGGCGGACTTGCTGCACGATGAAGAAGCTGATCGCCGCATACAGCCACAGCACGACCAGAAAAGCGGTCCAGGCATCGAAGATTGCGAACGGGATCGCGGAAAAGATCGCTCCCCGCCGCGATGCGAGCCACAAATCCGCGCCCGCTGGGAAGGCGGACCTTTCGACCCGCGCCGCCTCGGCGAAAGCGCAGGCCGAAATCGCCGCGATCATCGGTGCCCAGCCGTGGCCATGATGGGCTTCCCACCAGCCCAGCCCCAGCGCGGCGAGTCCAGCCGCTGGCCACAAGGCGCGCCGGCTCGGCATTCGCGCCGCCAGCGGTCGCATGCGCAAATTGGCGAGGCGCGCGGCGATGAGGTCGAGCGGGGTCGCCAGCACCAGCAGCGCAAGGCCCGTCACCAGCCAGCCGCGCAGGAAGAACAGCGAGGCCGCCAGCGTCAGGGCCAGAGCGCTCCACACCAGCCACACCGGCCTGACCTGCGTTTCCATTAGACGCGCGGTCGCCATTTCTTCCACCGGGGCGATGATGAACCGGCTCGGCCAGTCGATCCGGGTCGAGCGCGAAGCGGTGAGCAAGCTGCGCTGGAAATCGCCCAATTGATCGGCGTTTTCGACCAGGATCGTCTGTCCATCGCCATCCTCAACCCGGACTCGGCGGACGCCATCCTGGATCGCCCGCCTCAACAAGGTCGATTGGAGGTCCCAGTCGCCAAGGATGACGGCAGTGGAACTGAGTAGATGCGAGTCGATCACCGCGACTCCGGCCCATCGCGACTCGGCGTCGATTCGCTCGAACGCCGAATGGGCTTCATCGTCGGGGACGACGGCGATCGCCGGTTCCGACTCGTCGGCCAGTCTGGCGACCATTTCGGCGGGTGCAACGACTCCGTCGCCGATCAGCAGGATCATCGAGCCGGCTTCGAATCGGGTGATTGCGTCTTCGACATCGCTGACCGGAAAAACGGCGATGCCGTCCAGCCGCAAACGTTCGAAAATGTCCTGCAAGGTCTGGGGGACGCGCTCGACCACGACCACGATCGGGGCCGCTCCAGCAGCCGCGACGCAGCGAACCTGATAATCGAGCAAGTTACGCCCGGCGAGCGGAAGCAACGCCCGAAGCTGGCCCGAATCGTCCTCCTGATAGGCGCTGATAAGCGCGCCAACCGCCATGAAATGCTCCTCCCCGGCCCGAAAGCCTTCTAACCGCTTTCGTGGCGCGTCAAAGATGGTAAACTGCATCGCCATGACATCACGCCCGAACCGCGCGGCTTCACTGCCGCAGCCCGCCGACGCATCGACCGAGCCGCTCGAGCTCACGCCCGATCTGGCGGTTGATGGCAATCCGACCTTCGACCATCATTCGTGGGCGGAGTCGCAGGCTGAACATTCGGGATCGGGCGGGCGCGCGGTGCTTGGTTGGTTCCTTTCGATTCTCGCCGGGCTGTGGCTCGGCTATGCGGCTTGGTCGGCGGGGCGGACGTTAAGCGGCCAGCCGCTGACCTCGCCCGAAATCGCACAATGGGTCGCGCTCGCCGCTGGCCCGCTCGCTCTGTTCGGCCTCATCTGGCTGATGTTCGGCCGCACCCGCCGCATGGAAGCCGAACGCTTTACCCGTTCGGTGGTATCGATGCGCGCCGAAGCCCAATCGCTGGAGGCGCTTCTCGAAGTGTTGTCGCAGCGCCTGACCGACAGTCATGGCTCGCTCAAGACCATGGCCGAACAACTGATGGGGCTTGGCGATCTCGCGACCGGCAAGTTCGACGGCATCAGCCGCGACTTCGATGTCAGCAGCGAACGGCTGGCACGCCACGGCGAGACGCTCGATCGAGCGGCGGATTCGGCTCGTACCGATCTTGGCATAATCCTGACCGATTTGCCCCGCGCCGAGGAAACCGCCCGGCTGCTCGCCGAACAACTTCGTGCAATCGGCAGCAATTCGGCCGAAAAGACCTTTCAGTTCGGCGAGCAGATCAGCCAGCTTGCGGCACGCGCCCGCGAAGCCGACGAGAGCCTGGACCTGTCGAACCAGCGCATGGCCGAGCGGCTCGCGGAAATCCAAAGCGCGGGATCGGCTGCAGCAGACAGCGTCAATTCGGCCGAAGCGAGCTTTTCGGGCGCGCTCGACACCCTGCTCGAGCGGACGTCGCGGACTCTCGAGGGCATTCGCGGCGGAATCGACGTACAGTCGGCGGCAGTATCGGCCCTGGTCGAGCAATCCGCCGCCGGCATTTCGAGCGCCGGCGCCGATGCGGCCGAGGCCATGGCCGGCCATGTCGGCCGCGCTGACGCCATTCTCGGCGGCCTTGGCGAAAAGGTTGCGGCGCAGGAAAGCAATTCGAAGCGCATGCTCGCCGACATCGACCAGGGGCTGGGCCTGATCGACCAGAAATTCTCCGAACTTGCCGCCAATGGCGACCAGCGCGCCGCCCATTTCCTCGATTCGCTGACCCGCGCCCGAAGCGCGCTTGACGGTATCGCTGACCAGGCCGGTGCCCAGGACGATGTCATCGGCCGCCTTGCCGAGCAGACCGAGACCGTTCGAACCCACATCGATCAACTGGCCGAAGTTGCGCAGACGCTTCGCCCGGAAATCGCCTGGGTCCGCGATGCCGCGGTCGAAGCGAGCGAGAAGATCGGCGCATCGGGCGGATTGCTCGCCGACCAGCAGGAGCGGCTCGCTACCCTCCTCTCGACCCTCGACGGCGGCGTTGGCGATGCGCAATCCAAGCTGGTCGCGCTAAGCGCCACTATTGCCCAGACCCAGGCCGAAGCCGCGAGCCTGACCGCCGAAACCGGGCCGTCGCTGATTGCCGCGCTGCTCCAGGTCAAGGAAGCGGCCGCCCATGCCGCTGACCGTGCGCGCGAGGCGATCGAAGCGATCATCCCCGACAGCGCGAGCAAGCTTTCGGCCAAAACCCGCGAGGAGCTGGAGCGCGTCATTCGTGAGAGCGTGGTCGATCAGCTGCGCGCGGTCGAAGGCGTTGCTGCGAGAGCGGTCGACACAGCGCGCGGCGCTTCGGACCGCTTGACCCAGCAGATGATCAGCCTTGGTCAAACCGCCTCGGCGCTCGAGGCGCATATCGAGCAGACCGGCAAGGACCAGCGCGAGAAGGACAGCGAAGCCTTCGCCCGCCGCGTTGCCTTGTTGATGGACTCGATGAATTCGGCAGCGATCGATGTCGGCAAGATCCTCAGCGACGAAGTCGACGACAAAGCGTGGGATTCCTATCTCAAGGGCAATCGCGGAGTATTCACCCGCCGCGCGGTGCGCCTGATGAGCGGCGGCGAAACGCGTGCCATCCGCGCCCATTACGAGAGCGACCTGGAATTCCAGCATTCGGTCAATCGCTACGTCCACGATTTCGAAGCCATGCTGCGGCGCGTTTTGGCCGAGCGCGACGGCGGCATGATCGCGGTGACCTTGATGTCCTCCGACATGGGCAAGCTTTACGCGGCGCTTGGCCAGGCGGTCGACAAACGGCGCTGACCGCCGCCGTGGTCAGCCGCGGTGGTAGAAATCGAGCTCGTCGGGCGTGATCCAGCCGTAGGTCCAATTGGCAATGTAGAGCGCGGTCAGGATCGCGCCCACGATCGCCGCCTTGAACAGGTGACGCTTGAGATCGAAGCGGTGCGGAGCGCTGTCTGCCTGACCCGGGACCTTGGGCGTCCCCACCTCCTCATCGGTGCGCACTCCGAACGACAGAAGAATGAACGTACTGAATGCGAAGAACAAGGCGTAAATCGCTATAATTGAACTAACTTTCACCGATCGACCGTCAATTCACTGACGTCGACCAGCGGTTTCTTGCCGGTCCATAATGTGGCGCAGCGGCGAACCGCGAGCCGCACCGCCTCGCTCCGCTTCTCAGGCACCGAAGCGGCATCGAAAGCGCGTGCAGCGGCGTCGGTCGCATCGGCGATGAAATCGTCGCGATCGACCTCGACCGGCACCCCGAACGGCCGCACCAGCGGCGATCCCGCGAGACGTCCGTCGCCACCCACCGGAACCGTGACCGCAATCAACCCGCCAAAGCCGATCTTGCGCCGCTCGTTGACCGTCGCCCCGTCGGCTGGAAGGATGACATCGCCGTCGAGCACCAGCCGACCGGCGCGGACCTCATCGACTTTGCGCATTGCTCCCGGAGCGAGGTGAATGACGTCGCCATTGGTCTGGAAGATCGATTGCGGAACCCCATGCTCGAGCGCGAGCCGGGCCTGAGCGCGCATATGGCGGTTCTCGCCATGAACGGGGATTACGATCTGCGGCCGTACCCATTCGTACATCTGGATAAGCTCGGGCCGTCCGGGGTGGCCGGAAACGTGCACATGAGCCTGCTTTTCGGTGACGATATTAACCCCGAGGTCGGCGAGCTGGTTCATGATCCGGCCGATCGCAATCTCATTGCCGGGAATGATCCGCGACGAGAACAAAACCGTATCGCCCTCGCCCAGCTTGAGCTCGTGATTACCGGCAGCGACCCGGCCGAGCGCCGCGCGCGTCTCGCCCTGCCCGCCGGTGGCGATGATCATCACTTCGCGGCGCGGCAGGCGCATGGCCTCGGTGAAATCGACCGTGTCGGGGAAATCGAGCAGATAGCCGGTGGCCTGGGCAACGCGCTTGATCCGGTCCAGCGAACGGCCCGCGACGCATAATTTGCGCCCGCTTTCGGTCGCCACCCGCCCAAGCGTCTGGAGCCGCGCGGCGTTCGAGGCGAAAGTCGTCACCAGCACCCGGCCCGTGGACTTCTTGACCTGATCGAGCAGGCCGGCATGGACCCCCGCTTCCGAGCCCGACGCCTGGTCCTGGAAGACATTGGTCGAATCGCACACCAATGCGAGGATTCCCCGGTCGCCAATCGCTTTGAGCGTCTCCGGGCTCGGCGGCTCGCCGATCACCGGCGTGTCATCGATCTTCCAGTCCCCGGTGTGGAAGATATTGCCGAACGGAGTTTCGATCAGCACTCCATTGCCCTCGGGAATCGAATGCGACAGCGCGACATAGGTGATCTTGAACGGCCCCAATTCGATCGATCCGCCGCGCTCGACGATGTTGAGATCGACGATCCCGGTCAGCCCCTCCTCCTCGAGCTTGCCGGCGATCAGGCCAGCGGTGAACGGAGTCGCGTAGAGCGGCGCCTTGAGTTCCTCGGCGAGATAGGGGAGCGCACCGATATGATCCTCGTGGCCGTGGGTGAGGACGACCCCGAGCAGGCGCTCCTGCTGCTGTTCGATAAAGTCCAGATCGGGCAGGATGAGGTCGATTCCGGGATGATCCGGCCCGGCGAAATTGAGCCCAAGATCGACCATCAGCCATTGCCCGCGGCAACCGTAGAGGTTGACATTCATGCCAATTTCGCCCGAGCCGCCGAGCGCGCAGAACAGCAATTCTTCGCCCGGGATCATGAGCGCATCATCAGCGAGCGATCGCGGTTGTGTAAAGGCGCGCCAGCCCCTGGATGGTGAGATCGGGCTCGATCGCGTCGAACGCCTTTGTGTGCTGGTCGAACAGGGTCGCAAGCCCGCCCGTTGCGACCACCGTGGCTGAGCCCCCGATCTCGCGCTTCATGCGCTCGACCAGTCCCTCGATCATCGCCACATAGCCCCAGTAAATCCCGCTCAGCATCTGGCTTTCGGTGGTCCGGCCGATGACGTTCGAATCCGCCGGCGCCTCGATCGCGATGCGCGGCAATTTGGCCGCGGCATTGACCAGAGCGTCGAGCGACAGGTTGATCCCCGGGGCGATGATCCCGCCGCGATAGGCGCCGTCATCGCCGACCCAGTCGAAGGTAGTGGCGGTGCCGAAGTCGATGACGATCAGCTGGCCCTTGTGCTTGGCATGCGCGGCGATGGCGTTGAGCGCCCGGTCGGCGCCGACATTGTGCGGCTCGTCGACGTCGAGGCGGATCGGCCACGCTGCCGACCCCTGCCCGGCGATCAGCGGTTCGACCGAGAAATATTTGCTCGCCAGCACTTCGAGATTGTGAAGCGCGCGCGGGACGACGGTGCCAATGATGACCGCACTGACATCGCTTTTGGAAAAGCCTTCGAGCTCGAGCAACTGGTGGAGCCAGACCGCATATTGATCGGCCGTCCGCCGCGGGTCGGACGCAATCCGCCAGCGGGTGCGAATCTCCCCGCCCTCGACCAAAGCGAAAACGAGATTGGTGTTCCCGGCGTCGATCGCGAGTAGCATCGGGGCGCCTTAGGCGAAGCGCGCGCGAATGGCGAGCATCCGGGCGCGCTCAGCCAAGCGACACGTCGCCGGCGTAAATGGTGCGCAGCTCCCCGCTCGGCAGGCGCAGCCGAAGGCTACCGTCGTTGTCGATTCCGTCGAACGCGCCGGTGACGACGGAATGATCCTCGCCGTGGACCTTGACCGCGCTTCCGATCGGATGCGCTCGGGCGAGCCACGCCTGGGCAAACAGCATCGGCGTCGAAGAGCGCCACAGATCCAGCATCCGCGCCATCTTCGCAGCCAGAATCGGGGCGAAATCCTCGACTGTGACCTTGCCCTGGAGATCGGCCGTGCGGCGATCGTCGATCCGTGGCGCGCGGGCGAGATTGACCCCGATCCCGATCACGACTTTGCCGTCCCGCCGCTCGAGCAGGATTCCGGCCAGCTTGGCGCCGTTGAGCAAGAGGTCATTGGGCCATTTGAGCAGCAAGGGCTGGCCGGGCACCGCGACATCAATGGCTTCGGCCAGCGCCAGGCTGGCAACCAGCGACAGCGTTTGCGGCGGCGGGTCGCCGTCACGCAGTTCGACCAAAGTGCTGCCAGTGAAATTGCCCGCCTCATCGATCCAGCTACGCCCTTGGCGGCCCTTGCCCGCGAGCTGGCGGAGAGCGACCAGCCAGTCTCCCTCGACCGCTTGGCAATCGCCGATCAGCCCCTGGTTGGTCGAGCCGATCTGCTCGACGATCCGGATTTGGGTCAGAACAGCGATCCCGCGGCGCTGTTGGTCATCCGCCCGAGCGGTCCGATGAGCAAATAGCCGAGCGGCGAAACCGCTATTGCGGCAATCAGGATCAGCACGCGCTGGATCGGCTGGTCGACCCGCGCAAATGGCGTTGCCGGATCGTCGAAATACATGATCTTGACGATCTTGATGTAATAATAAGCGCCGATCACCGTGCCGATTATGGCGGCGACGGCGAGCGCGACATAACCGCTTTGCACCGCCGCGGTGAATACCAGCAACTTGGGCCAGAAGCCGAACAAGGGCGGGATCCCGGCCAGGCTGAACATGAAGATGGCGATGGCCGCGGCAAGCGCCGGCCGGGTCTGCGACAGTCCCGCAAGGCTGGCGATGCTTTCCACCGGGCGACCGTCGGAATCGCGCATCCACAGCACGCACAGGAACACGCCGAGCGTCATCACGACATAAACCGTCATGTAGAACAGGACCGACGAGGCCCCTTGAACGCCGCCCGCGGCAAGTCCGACCAGCGCAAAGCCGACATTGTTGATCGACGAATAGGCCAGCAGGCGCTTGATATTGGTCTGGCCATAAGCGCCGATTGCGCCAAGGAAGATCGAGGCCAAAGCAGCGACGATCATGATCTGCCGCCACGCGTCGGTCGCCGGGCCCATCGCGACCAGGCACACACGGGTTGCAAGCAGGATCGCCGCGACCTTCGGCGCGGACGCGAAGAAGGCGGTCACCGGGGTCGGAGCGCCTTCATAGACGTCGGGAGTCCACATGTGGAACGGCACCACGCTCGCCTTGAACGCCAAACCCGCGAGCAGAAAAACGAGGCCGAACAACAGTCCGAGCGGCAAATCGCCGCGCCCGAAAGCGGCGGCAAGCCCGGTGAAGTTCATCGTTCCGGTGAAGCCGTAGAGCAGCGAAATGCCGTACAGCAAAATGCCGCTGGCAAGCGCTCCAAGAACGAAATATTTGAGGCCGGCCTCAGCCGATCGCTCGTCGCTATGGCGGTAGGATGCAAGGACGTAGGCCGACAGGCTTTGCAGCTCGAGCCCGACGTAGAGCGAGATCAGGCTGGTCGCCGAAACCATCACGCTCATTCCGATCGCACTGAACAGGATCAGCACCGCATATTCAGCGCCATGTTCGGTGTCGCGTTCGAACCAGCCCTGCGCGGCGATGATCGCGATTGCCGCTGCCGGGAAGATCAGCGCCTTGCCGAACGCGCCGAACAAGTCGGCGGTGATGAGACCTGTAAACTGGGGCCCGCCGTGGGTCGGCAGGCCGATCAGCGCAACCGTCGCCCCAGCCAAGGCGGCGACCGACAACCAGGCGATGACGCCGGCGCTCTTGCGGCCGCCGAAAGCCGCACCAAGCATCAGCAGGATCGCAGCGATGGACAGGATCACTTCGGGCAGGATCGGCGCGAGTATCTTGGTCATCAGTGCGCCCCGTCGCGGACGGGATGGGTCATCGCGCCCTCGCCCAACACAAGCGGCGCATCGGCGTGCGGGGCAACCTCATGCAGGCGCTCAACCAGGCGGCCGATATCAGCACGGAACGGCTTGATGAACGGCTCTGGGTAGATGCCCATCCACAACACGGCGACCGCGATTGGGGCGAGCAGCCACCATTCGCGCACCGACAGATCGGGCATTGCCGCGGCGTCGGCGTTGCGGCTAATCCCGAAGCAGATGCGCCAGTAGAGCCACAACATATAGGCCGCTCCAAGCACGATCCCGGTCGTTGCGACGACCGCCGCCCAGCTCGATGCCTGATAGGTGCCCAGAAGCGCGAGGAATTCGCCGACGAAGCCGCTTGTCCCGGGCAGCCCGACGCTGGCCATGGTGAACAGCATGAACAGCAAGGCGTAACCCGGCATATTGTTGGCAAGGCCGCCGTAGCGGTCGATCTCGCGGGTGTGGAGGCGGTCGTAGATAACGCCGACGACAAGGAACAATGCACCCGACACGAGCCCGTGGCTGAGCATGACGATCATCGCGCCTTCAAGGCCCTGGCGGTTCATCGCGAACAGTCCAAAGGTCACGAACGCCATGTGCGCGACCGAGGAATAAGCGATCAGTTTCTTCATGTCGCGCTGCACCAGTGCAACCAGGCTGGTGTAGACCACCGCGATACCGCTGAGGATGAACACCAAAGGCACGAACTCGGCCGAGCCCGCGGGGAACATCGGCAGCGAGAAGCGGATGAATCCATAGCCGCCCATCTTGAGCAGCACCCCGGCGAGGATCACCGAGCCCGCGGTCGGTGCCTGGACGTGGGCGTCGGGTAGCCAGGTGTGGACCGGCCACATCGGCATCTTGACCGCGAAGCTGGCGAAGAAGGCGAGCCACAGCCATTTCTGGACACCGACCGGGAAGTTGGTGGCCATCAGCACCGGGATCGAGGTCGTGTGCGCGCTCGTCACCATATAGAGGATGGCGATCAGCATCAGCACCGACCCGAGCAGGGTATAGAGGAAGAATTTGTAGCTCGCCTTGATCCGCTCGGCCCCGCCCCAGATGCCGATGATCAGGAACATCGGGATCAGGCCGCCTTCGAAGAAGATGTAGAACAGGAACAGGTCCTGAGCCGCGAAGACGCCGATCATCAGCGCCTCCATCAGCAGGAACGCCGCCATATATTCGGGCACCCGCCGGGTGATCGCCCGCCAGCTGGCGCCGATGCAAATCGGCATCAGGAAGGTGCTGAGCATGATCAGGACCAGCGCGATGCCGTCGATCCCGAGCGCCCAGTTGATCCCGCCCATCGCGACGTACTCGACGAACTGCCACTGCGCCCCGGCGGGATCGAACAACGCCCACAAAGCGGCGCCGAGCGCGAGGTCGACGAGGGTCGCGCCGAGCGCGATCCAGCGCGCCGCATTGGCGCTGACGAACAGACAGACGAGCGCCGCAATCAGCGGCAGCCAGATGAGGATGCTGAGCAACGGCAGACCGGTCACGTCACTACTCATCGGGCCCACCAGATCGCCCAGCTGGCAGCACCGATCAGGCCGAGCAGCATGACCAGGGCGTAGGAATAGACATAGCCCGACTGAACCCGCGCCGCGATGCGGTTGCCGGCCGCGACCGCCACGGCAGCGCCGTGCGGGCCGAAGCGATCGATCGTCCCCTCGTCACCGCGATGCCATAGCTGACGCCCGAGCCACAACGCCGGGCGCACGAACAGGAAGTCGTAAAGCTCGTCGAAATACCATTTGTTGAGCAGAAAGCGGTGGACCACGGGAAACATGCGAACAAATTCGCCGGCGGCGCCGGGCCGGCGCATGTAATTGTTATAGGCGATCGCAAGCCCGATCAGCATCACGGCCAAGGGCGCGAGCTTGACCCACATCGGGGCCTCGTGCGCGGCATGGGCGAGGTGGTCGCTGAACGACAGGCTGCCGTTCCAGAACCCCGGCGCAGTGCCGGCGTCGACGAACACGCCGTGAAAGAACTGCCCGGAAAACATCGCGCCAACCGCGAGCAGGCCCAACGGCACCAGCATCGTTAGCGGGCTTTCGTGCGGGCGGTATCCGCCGCCACCGGTGGCCGCGACCGCATGTTCGTGGCTGCTGTCGCCATGCTCTTCGTCCGGATGATCGTGGTGATCGCCGTGAAGCGCGTGCTGGACATGCTCGCTCGCCGCCCAACGGGCTTCGCCGAAGAAAGTCAGGAAAATCAGCCGCCAGCTATAGAAGCTGGTCAGCAGCGCGGCGGTAAGCCCGAGGAAGAAGGCGATCCCGCCCGACACCGACCCGCTAGCCCAGGCGGCTTCGAGGATTGCGTCTTTCGACCAGTAACCAGCAAAGCCGATCGGCCCAAGCCCGACACCGGTGATTGCCAGCGTGCCGATGACCATCACCCAGAAAGTGATCGGGATGCTCTTTCTCAGATTGCCGTAGAAACGCATGTCCTGTTCGTGGCGCATTGCGTGAATGACCGAGCCGGCGCCGAGGAACAGCAAGGCCTTGAAGAAGGCGTGGGTGAACAGATGGAACATCGCCGCACCGTAAGCGCCAACGCCGGCGGCGAAGAACATGAAGCCGAGGTGCGAGCAAGTCGAATAGGCGATCACCCGCTTGATGTCGGTCTGAGCGGTCGCAACGCTCCCGGCGAACACGGCAGTCGCGGCGCCGACATAGGTAACGACCGCGCTCGTGGTGGCGCTCGCCTCGAACATTGGCGACAGGCGGCAGACCATGAACACGCCCGCCGTGACCATGGTCGCGGCGTGGATCAGCGCGCTGACCGGCGTCGGGCCTTCCATTGCGTCCGGCAGCCAGGTGTGCAGCCCGAGTTGCGCCGACTTGCCCATCGCGCCGACGAACAGCAGCAGGGTCAGCAGGGTCATCGTGTCGACGCGCATGCCGGCAAAGCCGATGGTCGATCCGGCCATCCCTGGCACGGCCGCAAGGATCGCCGGGATGCTGACCGTGCCGAACACCAGGAAGGTCCCGAATATGCCGAGCGAGAAGCCGAAATCCCCGACCCGGTTGACGAGGAACGCCTTCAAGGCCGCGGCATTGGCGCTCGGCTTGTGATACCAGAAGCCAATCAGCAGATAGGAAGCGAGGCCGACCCCTTCCCAGCCGAAGAACATCTGCACCAGGTTGTCGGCGGTGACCAGCATCAGCATGGCGAAGCTGAACAGCGACAGATAGGCGAAGAAGCGCGGCTGACCGGGATCCTCCGCCATATAACCCCAGCTGTAGAGGTGGACGAGGCTGGAAACGCTGGTGACCACCACCAGCATGACCGCGGTCAGCGCATCCAGCCGCAGGGCCCAACCGACGTTGAGCGAGCCTGAGCGGATCCATTCGGCGACCGGAACCACAATTGGTTGCGCATCGCCGGCGATGAACTGGAAGAAGATCGGCCAGCTGAGCAGCGCGCCAATGAACAAGGCGCCGGTAGTCAGGATCTTCGCGGCGGTGTTACCGATCCAGCGCCCGCCGAGCCCAGCGACGATCGCCGCGATCAGCGGCAGGAAAACGATTAGGGTCAGCGGATGCATGTGCGCTCCCCACCCTCGTCATTGCGAGGAGCCGGAGGCGACGAAGCAATCCAGCGGCGCGAGGCTGGATTGCTGCGCTTCGCTCGCAATGACGGATAAGCCATCGCCATCAGCCGCGCATCCGATCGGCAGCATCGACCGCAATCGAGCCGCGGCGGCGGAAGAAGATGACCAGGATCGCAAGCCCGATCGCGGCTTCGGCGGCGGCCACGGTGAGCACGAACATCGCCATCACCTGACCAGTGAGGTCGCCGAGATAGGCGCTGAACGCGATCAGATTGATATTCACCGCGAGGAGGATCAGCTCGATCGCCATGAGCATCAGGATGATGTTTCTGCGGTTCAGGAAAATGCCGAGCACGCCGATGGTGAACAGGATCGCCGCGACGGTCAGATAATGGGCCAAAGTGATCACAGTTCGACCCCCTGCCCGATCCCGGGTTGCGTGTTGCGGGTTGCGCGCTTGGGATTGCGGCGCACCTGGCGCGAAACATTCTGGCCGCGGGTGTCGCGGCGCTTGCGCTGGGTCAGGACGATCGCTCCGATCATCGCCACCAGCAGGATCAGCCCGGCGATCTCGAAGGGAAACAAATAGCGGCTGTACAGCAGCTGCCCAAGGGCAACGATATTGGGCTGGACGGCTTGCGGTACATGGCTTCCGCTCAGCGCCGGCCCCGCCCGCCACGCGCTGATCGCGACAATGATCTCGGTCATCAGGACCAGCGCAACGATCAGTCCGAACGGCAGGTTGCGGTTGAAACCCGAGCGCAATTGCGAAAAATCGATGTCGAGCATCATCACCACGAACAGGAACAGCACGGCGACCGCGCCGACGTAGACGATGACCAGCAACATCGCGACGAACTCGGCCCCGAGCAGCAGGAACAGGCCGGCGGCGTTGAAGAACGCCAGGATCAGCCACAGCACACTGTGCACCGGGTTGCGGGCGAAGATCACCGCCACCGCCGAAGCAATGGTCAGCGTCGCGAATAGATAAAAAGCGAGGAGTGCGATCACGGTATCGGCGCACCTAGCCACATCGTCACCCCCGCGAAAGCGGGGGTCCCGCTAAGCTTCAATTGGCCAAAAGAAGCGGGATTCCCGCTTGCGCGGGAATGACGGATTAGGTTCACGGAAAATCCCTGTTTCACTTGAGCTGCCGCCGCCTAACGATACGGCGCATCGGCGGCAAGATTGGCCGCGATCGCCTGTTCCCATTTGTCGCCATTGGCGAGCAATTTGGCCTTGTCGTAGAGCAATTCCTCGCGGCTTTCGGTGGCGAATTCCA
Source organism: Pseudomonadota bacterium (assembly GCA_040390365.1). Taxonomy (GTDB): domain Bacteria; phylum Pseudomonadota; class Alphaproteobacteria; order Sphingomonadales; family Sphingomonadaceae; genus Sphingomicrobium. The sequence goes on from JAZJYM010000004.1 coordinate 86,796, forward strand.
GGTTCGGCCCCTCGACGATGGCGTCGACCGGGCAGGCTTCGGCGCACAGCCCGCAATAGATGCATTTGACCATGTCGATGTCGTAGCGGGTGGTGCGACGGCTGCCGTCTTCGCGCGGTTCGGATTCGATCGTGATTGCCAGCGCCGGGCAGATTGCCTCGCACAATTTGCACGCGATGCAGCGTTCCTCGCCATTGGGATAACGGCGCAGCGCGTGCTCGCCGCGGAACCGCGCCGAGGTCGGCACCTTCTCATACGGATAATTAATCGTCGCCTTGGGCTTGAAGAAATACTTCAGCGTCAGCGCGTGGGCGCGCACGAATTCCCACAACGTAAAGGCTTTGATGGTGCGACCGATCATTGCTTCATCAACCCCTTGAATTCGACCTCTGCCGCGGTCCCTTCGGTCACGGTGCAGGTACCGCGATACGACGGTTGCGGCTTTCCGGCGGCATTGATCACCACGACGTTGAGCCGCGCGGTCGATGCCAGCGGGCCATCCTTCGCCAGCTGGATCAGCGCGCTGTTGCCGCCAATCCGCGAATCGAGCTCGATCTGGAGCAGCGCCGGCCAATTGTTGGTGACGTCAGGAGTGACCGCGGCAGGAAGGATCTTGTCCGGATCGAAGAAATTGAACCCCTTGGCCCAGGTCGGCGGCGGATCGAAGAACACCATGTCGAGCTGATGAGCATTGCCCGCGGACGCGCCCTGAACCGCGCATTTGAGGAACAAGGAAGTCGGCGCAGCCGCTGGAGCCGCGGCCGGCGCTGCGGCAATCAGCAGGATCGCGGCGGCAATCATGACGCACCGCCATAGCGGCTGATCATCAGCCAGGTCGAAATGAGGACCACGAACAGCAGGCTCAGCGGCAGAAAAATCTTCCACCCGAGGCGCATCAGCTGGTCGTAGCGGTACCTCGGCACGGTCGCCTTGACCCAGCCAAAGATGAAGAAGAACACGCCCATCTTGGCGAACAGCCAGAGGATTCCGGGGATCCAGTAGAGCGGCACCCAGTTCACCGGCGGCAGCCACCCGCCCCAGAACAGGATGGCATTGAGCGCGCACATCAGCAGGACATTGGCATATTCGCCGAGCCAGAACAAAGCGAAGCTCATCGACGAATATTCGGTTTGATGACCCGCGACGAGTTCGCTTTCCGCCTCGACCAGGTCGAACGGGGTGCGGAAGGTCTCGGCCATCGAGGAAATGAGGAACACCACCCACATCGGGAACAGCAAGGGATTGAAGCCAAAGCCGTTGAAAATGCCCAGCACATTGCCGGTCTGCGCGGCGACGATCTCGCTCAGGTTGAAGCTGTTGGCGTAAAGCACGACGCAGATGAGGACGAAGCCGATCGAGACTTCGTAGCTGACCATCTGCGCCGCCGCGCGGAGCGCCGAGAAGAACGGATATTTCGAATTGCTTGCCCAGCCGGCGACGATCACCCCGTAAACCCCGAGCGAGCTCGCGGCGAGGACGTAGAGCAGCCCGACATTGATGTCGGCGACGACCACGCCGGGCTGGAACGGGATTACCGCCCACACGATCAGAGCGACGGTGAAGGTGGTGATCGGGGCGATCAGGAACAGCCCCTTATTGGCGTTGGTCGGGACGATGGTTTCCTTGAGAAACACCTTCAATCCGTCGGCGAAGCTTTGCAGCAGCCCCCACGGCCCGACGACATTGGGACCGCGCCGCAGCGCCATCGCCGCCCAGATCTTGCGCTCGGCATAAATCACCATCGCCACCGCCAGCATCAGCGGCAGAGCAATGGCGAGGATGCCGATCAAATTGGCAAGGAACCATGCCCAGCCGAAGACCATGCCGTGGGCGACGAAATAAGCGGTCATAGACCCTCTCCCCTTGCGGGAGAGGGCGACTCAGCGGAGCTGAGCGGGGAGAGGGGTGCGCTCGCATAGCGAGCGCGCGCTCCTGCGGAGCGCCCCCCTCTCCAAGCTGCGCTAGGCAGCAAGCTGCCAAGCTGCGCTATCCTCCCCCGCGAGGGGGGAGGAGCCCAATCGGAGCGCCCAATCATTCCGCCGCCTCTTGGAATCGGGTGCCACGCACCAGCTCGTCCGAACAGCGCTTCATGGTCGGGCTGTTGCGGCAGATGGCGTTGGTGAGGAAGAAGTCGTGGACCGGGTAGCTGAGCGGCCCCTTGACGTTGGAATCGAGGCTCGGCGGCGCCCACGGCAGGTCGATCAAGCCCTCGCGATGAAGCGCCGGGAAGTCGCTGCTCATTGCTGCGCGGAGCAGCGCGAAATCATCGAATTTCAACGTCTTGCCGATCAATTGTGAGACCGCGCGGAAGATCGACCAATCCTCGCGCGCCGCGCCCGGCGGGAAGGTCGCTCGCTCGGCGTGCTGCACCCGGCCCTCGGTGTTGACGTAAGTCCCGTGCTTTTCGGCATAGGCTGCGCCGGGAAGAACGAGGTCGGCCTGGCGCGCGCCATTGTCGCCGTGGTGACCGATGTAGATTTTGAACGCGCCGGGGAAGCTATCGGAGGCGATCTCGTCCGCCCCGAGCAGGAGCACCAGTGCCGGCTTCGCGGCTTGAAGGTCGGCAAGCCCACCCTTTTGCGCGTATCCAAGCACCAGCCCGGCCATCCGCGACGCCGAAGTGTGGACGACGTTGAAACCGTTCCAGCCCTCGCGCACCAGGTTCAAACTGTCGGCGAGCTTGAGCGCAGCGCCAAGCGCCCCCGCCCCGAGCGCGCCCGGCCCGACGATCACCGCCGGGCGTTCGGCCTTGGCGAATGCATCGGCCGCGGCCTTTGGCAATTTGCCGAGCAGCTTCAAATCCTCGCCGAGCCATTCGACCTTCATATCGAGTTCGGTCTGCGGACCGATGGCGAACACCCGTCCGCCCTTGTTGGCGACCTTGCGCACTCGGGTGGCGATCAGCGGCGCTTCCCAACGGATGTTCGAGCCGACGAGCAGAACGACGTCGGCGCTCTCGATCCCCGCGATGGTCGAATTGAACGCCACCGAAGCGAGGTTGCTGGTGTCATAATCGAGCCCGGTCTGACGCCCTTCCAATAGTCGCGACCCCTGCCCGTCGAGCAATTTCTTCGCCGCATACATGGTTTCGGCATCGAGCAGGTCGCCGGCCACCGCGGCGACTTTCGAGCCCGCGGCCTTGAGCTTGTCGGCGAACACTTGCAGCGCTTCGCCCCAGCCGATCTCGCGCAACGTGCCGCCGTCGCGGACCCACGGCCGATCGAGCCGTCCCCGCACCAACGCATCGACATGATGGCGGGTCTTGTCGTGGATCCACTCCTCGTTGACGTCCTCGTTGATGCGCGGCAGCACGCGCAGCACCTGGCGCTGGCGGACGTCGAGGCGGATATTGGAGCCGACTCCGTCCATGACATCGATGCTCGGCACTTGCTTCAATTCCCACGGCCGGCTCTCGAAGCTCTGCGGTTTCTGAAGCAACGCGCCAACCGGGCAGACATCGGCGAGGTTGCCCGACAATTCGCCGGTCACCGCGCGCTCGAGGTAGGAGGTGATCTGGCTGTCCTCGCCGCGGTAGAGCATGCCGATCTCGTCGACCCCCGCGACTTCGGACGAAAAGCGGATGCAGCGCGTGCACTGGATGCAGCGGGTCATCGATGTCTTGATCACCGGACCCATATATTTGTCGTCGATCGCCCGCTTGTTCTCCTCGTAGCGGGTGAAGCCGCGGCCATAGGCCATAGCCTGGTCCTGCAAGTCGCATTCGCCGCCCTGGTCGCAAATCGGGCAATCGAGCGGGTGGTTGATGAGCAGGAACTCCATCACCCCCTCGCGCGCCTTTTTGACCAGCGGGGTGTCGGTGCGGATCATTTGCCCGTCGGCGGCGGGCAAGGCGCAGCTCGCCTGCGGCTTGGGCGGACCCGGCGCGACCTCAACCAGGCACATCCGGCAATTGCCCGCGATCGACAGCCGCTCGTGATAGCAGAAGCGCGGGATTTCCTTCCCCGCCAGCTCGCACGCCTGGAGCACGGTCGCCCCCTGCGGAACCTCGATCTCAACGCCGTCGACGGTGACCTTAGGCATCGTCGCCATCCTTCGTCTTTGCGAGGAGCGCGGCGACGCGGCAATCCAGAACAAGGCTGGATTGCTTCGCTACGCTCGCAATGACAGGTTCGATCGTCATTCCGCCGCCTCCAGCATCGCTCGTCCGGCATGCTCGGCAATCCGCCGCTCGAGTTCGGGACGAAAATGGCGAATGAGGCCCTGGATCGGCCACGCGGCGGCGTCGCCAAGAGCGCAGATGGTGTGACCCTCGACCTGCTTGGTGACATCCCATAATTTGTCGATCTCGCCGACTTCGGCATCGCCGGTGCGCAGCCGTTCCATCATCCGCCACATCCAGCCGGTGCCTTCGCGGCACGGGGTGCACTGGCCGCAGCTTTCATGCTTGTAGAAATAGCTGATGCGGCTGATCGCGCGGACGATATCGGTCGATTTGTCCATCACGATGATGGCCGCCGTGCCGAGCCCGGAGCCCGCTTCCTTGCAGCCGTCGAAATCCATCGGCATGTCCAGGCATTGCGCCGCCGGGACCAGCGGCACCGACGAACCACCCGGAATGATGGCGAGCAAATTGTCCCAGCCGCCACGGACGCCGCCGCCATGCTTTTCGATCAGCTCGCGGCAGCTGAGCGACATCGTCTCCTCGACCACGCACGGCGTGTTGATATGGCCCGATAGCTGGAACAGCTTGGTGCCGCTGTTGTTCTCACGCCCGAAGCCGGTGAACCACGCCGCGCCGCGCCGCAAGATGGTCGGCACCACCGCGATGCTCTCGACATTGTTGACCGTGGTCGGGCAGCCATAGAGGCCCGCGCCCGCTGGGAACGGCGGCTTCAGGCGCGGCTTGCCCTGCTTGCCCTCGAGGCTTTCGAGCATCGCGGTTTCCTCGCCGCAGATGTAAGCGCCCGCGCCGCGGTGGACGAACAGGTCGAAGTCATATTTGGAGCCGGCGGCGTTCTTGCCCAGCAAGCCCGCGGCATAGGCCTCGGCGACCGCCCGCTCGAGCGCTTCGCATTCGCGGATGAATTCGCCGCGGATGTAGATGTAACCGGCCCGCGCGCGCATCGCGAAACCGGCGATCAGCGCGCCCTCGATCAATTTGTGCGGATCATGGCGGATGATCTCGCGGTCCTTACAGCTCCCCGGCTCGGACTCGTCGGCGTTGATGACCAGGAAGTTCGGGCGGCCCGGAGTCGGCGCCTTGGGCATGAAGCTCCACTTCATCCCCGTCGGGAAGCCCGCCCCGCCGCGCCCGCGCAGGCCCGAGGCCTTGATCACGTCGATGATCGCGTCCTGGCCGATGGCCATCAGCTTTTTCGTATCGTCCCAATCGCCGCGCGACTGCGCCGCCTTCAGAAACGGCGACTGATATCCGTAGAGATTGGTGAAAATCCGGTCCTTGTCCGCAAGCGGCGTCACCTTACCCATGCGCCGCCCTCCCCGTCATTGCGAGGAGCGCAGCGACGCGGCAATCCAGCGGCACGAGGCTGGATCGCTTCGCCCAGCTCAAGGCCGGACTCGCGATGACGATGATCGCCATCAGCCGAACCCCCCGCGCGACAGGAAATAGAGCACCGCGACCACGATCAGCGCGAGCACGCCAAACTTCACCACCCCCGCGATGAAGCGGAAGGCGAGGAAGGCGAGAACCACCGCCACCAGGATCGCGACGATGCTCACGCGCGCACCTCCACCTCTCCCCGACGGGGAGAGGGCGACTCAGCGAAGCTGAGCGGGGTGAGGGGGTACGGCGGCCGAATTTGGACGCGAACGCCGAGCCCCCTCACCTCGATCCTCTCCCCGCCGGGGAGAGGAAGATGGGCGAACATGCTCATTTGAGGCGCTTGTTTGCGAAATGGTTGCGGGCGACGAGGAAGATGCCCGCCGCAATCGCCACGATGATCGCGATCTTCACCAGTTTGAACACAATCCCGATCACGATGATGCCGATGATCACGGCGAGAATAATTCCTATCATATCGCTTCTCCACGGTTCGTCATTGCGAGGAGCGTCAGCGACGCGGCAATCCAGGCGCCGCTGGATTGCTTCGCTGCACTCGCAATGACGATAAGCGAACCGCTCATCACCATTGCCCCCGATAATCGTAATTGCGCTCGGCCATTTTCTTGAGCGTGGTCGGACCGCTCGCCGGCGCGCTGGTCTGGCGATCGATTTGCGGGCCGGGTTGGGGCTCCTTGCCCGCCGCCAGCGCATCGAGGATTGCGCCCATGCTTTTCGCCGTCAGGTCCTCATAATTGTCGTCGTTGATCTGGACCATCGGTGCGTTGGCGCAGGCGCCGAGGCACTCGACCTCGGTCAAAGTGAACAGGCCGTCTGGGGTGGTGTGACCCTTCTTGAGCCCGCGCTTGGCGCAGGCCGCGAAGACATCGTCCGATCCGCGCAGCAGGCACGGCGTCGTCCCGCACACCTGGACATGATATTTGCCGACGGGCGCGAGGTTGAACATGGTGTAGAAACTGGCGACTTCCTGGGCGCGGATCGGCGCCATCTCGAGCTCGCGCGCGACGAACTCGATCACCGGGATCGGCAGCCAGCCCTGCGTCCCGGTCATCTCGCCGACCTGGCGCTGGGCAAGGTCGAGAAACGGGATCGACGCCGACATCTGCCGTCCGGCGGGGTAACGGGTCAGGATATCCTTCGCGGTCCGCGCATGATGCTCGGTCCAAGCAAAATCGCCCCACTCGGCGCGGAGGCCCGGCGTGTCGGGGGCGAAAGCGCGTTCAGCCATGACACGTCACTTCCGCCTGCTCCCGCACAAAATCCATTCGGACGATCTCGGCATGGCGCAAGATATATACCAGCGCCGCATCGTAGCGCGGCGAGCCGTCACCCAAATCAAACCGTTCGTGCGTGATTTGTCGTAAGCCTAAATCAATCTGCCCAATGAGCTCCACACTTGTCTGGGGATAGGCAGCGAACATTCGGCCCATGTATGCGCCAATTTCTGCCCGGCCTTTCCCAGCAACTTTATCCGGATAATCGATCATCTCACCATCCTCAGCGAACGCTGCCGCGAATGCATTGGCATCGTGCGCGTTGAACGCGGCAAGCACTGCCGTAATTGGGTCATTGCTCACCGATCGCACTCCCCGAAGACGACGTCGATCGCGCTGAGGACCGCGGTGGTGTCGGCGAGCATGTGGCCCTTCATCATGAAGTCCATCGCCTGCAAATGGCTGAACGCGGTCGGTCGGATCTTGCAGCGGTAGGGCTTGTTGGTGCCGTCGGCGACGAGATAGACGCCGAACTCGCCCTTGGGGCTTTCGGTCGCAACGTAAACCTCGCCCGCGGGCACGTGATAACCCTCGGTGTAGAGCTTGAAGTGGTGGATCAGCGCTTCCATCGAGGTCTTCATCTCGGCGCGCGGCGGCGGGAACACCTTGCGATCGAGCGTTCCGACCGGTCCTTGCGGCATTTCGGCGAGGCACTGGCGAGCGATCCGCCACGACTGCCGCACTTCCTCGACCCGGACCATGAAACGGTCGTAGCAATCGCCGCGGGTGCCGACCGGAATGTCGAACTCCATCCGGCCATAGACTTCGTAGGGCTGGCTTCGGCGAATATCCCACGGCACGCCCGCGGCGCGGATCATCGGCCCCGAAAAGCCCCAGGCGATGGCGTCGTCGCGGCTGACCGTGCCGATATCGACGTTGCGCTGCTTGAAGATGCGGTTGTCGGCGACCAGGCTGATCGCGTCCTCGAACAGGCGTACGCGATTGTCGAGAAAGTCGCCGATCTTCGCCAGCACGGCCGGCGGAATATCCTGGTGAACCCCGCCGGCGCGGAAGTAATTGGCGTGCATCCGCGCGCCCGACACATTTTCGTAAATCTGCATCAAATCTTCGCGCAGCTCGAACAGCCACAGGTTGGGGGTCATCGCCCCGACATCCATGATGTGCGCGCCAAGATTGAGCATGTGGTTCTTGATGCGCGTCAGCTCCGCCATCAGAACGCGGATGTACTGGGCGCGGATCGGCACCTCGAGCCCCATCAATTTCTCGATCGCCAGGACGAAGCTGTGCTCCATGCACATCGGCGAGCAGTAATCGAGCCGGTCGAAATAGGGCAAAGCCTGGGCGTAGGTCTTGTATTCGATCAGTTTCTCGGTGCCGCGGTGAAGCAGGCCGATATGCGGGTCGACGCGCTCGACCACTTCGCCGTCGAGTTCCATGATCAGCCGGAGGACGCCATGCGCCGCCGGATGCTGCGGCCCGAAGTTGATCGTGTAATTCGAAATCGTGTCGTCGCCGGGCGTGTCGGGATGACCGCGCTCTTGCGCTTGCGGCACGCCGACATTCATTTCGACTGTGCGGGTGTCGGTCATTGCGCGTGCTCCTGCGAAGGCAGGAGCCCAGACGCGGCTCGAACAGACGCCACTTGCGCGGCGGACTGAATCCCTGCCTGCGCAGGGTAACAGAAATAGAGCGCACTCATGCCTTGGGCTTCCGCTTGGTCGCGCTCTGCTCGGCTTTGGCCTTTGCTGGTTTGCGCGCTTCGGCCTTGGCAACCGCGTCGGCGGGCTTGCCGCCACCCGTCTCGGCCGGACCATCGGTGGTCTTGGGCGTGGCGACGACCGGTTCGGCGCCTGCCGCTGGCGGCGCATTGGGGGCCGGCGCCGGTGACGGCGCTCCAGCGGCCTCGGCGACCGCTTTCTCGTCGCCGGGCAGATGATATTCCGGCCCTTCCCACGGCATCAGGAAATCGAAGGTGCGGAAATCCTGCGGCAGCGACACCGGCTCGTAAACGACGCGCTTCTCGCTTTCCGAATAGCGCAGCTCGATATGGCCGGTGAGCGGGAAGTCCTTGCGCTGGGGATGACCTTCGAAATTATAATCGGTCAGGATCCGGCGCAAATCCGGATTGCCGGCGAACCCGACCCCGTACATGTCGAACACTTCACGCTCGAGCCAGCCGGCGACCGGCCACAGCGACGTGATGCTCGGCACAGGCGTCGTTTCATCGGTCGCAACGTGAATGCGAACACGGTGATTGTGGGTCAGGCTGAGCAGGCAATAGACGATTTCAAAGCGCTCGGGCCGCTCGGGATAATCGACCCCGGCGATCTCCATCAGCTGCTGATAGCCGTGCGTATCGCGCAGCGTCCTCAGCACCTCCACCAACCGCTTGCGATCGACATCGAATGCGGTCTCGATCCCGGGCCGCGCCGTGGCATAAGCAAGGCCATCGAGCGCGGCGGGCGCGTCGGCGTAACGGGGGGCGGACGTTACCATCGAGCCCCCTCCGCGCTCACCCTGAGCCTGTCGAAGGGCGAGCGCTCGCATTTCGACAAGCTCAATGTGAGCGCTTTTGGGAAGCGGTGGTTGCTCACCGCTCCAGCGTCCCTTCACGGCGGATTTTCCGCTGCAATTGGAGGATCCCGTAGAGCAATGCTTCTGCGGTCGGCGGGCAGCCGGGGACGTAGATATCGACCGGAACGATGCGGTCGCAGCCGCGCACTACCGAATAGCTGTAGTGATAATAGCCGCCGCCATTGGCGCAGCTGCCCATCGAGATGACGTAGCGCGGTTCGCTCATCTGGTCGTAAACGCGGCGCAGCGCCGGGGCCATTTTGTTGCACAGGGTTCCGGCGACGATCATCACGTCCGACTGGCGCGGGCTGGCGCGCGGCGCGACTCCAAATCTTTCAAGGTCGTAGCGCGGCATGTTCACATGGATCATCTCGACCGCGCAGCACGCGAGGCCAAAGGTCATCCACCACAGGCTGCCGGTCCGCGCCCAGGTGAACAGATCCTCGGCGGTGGTGACCATGAAGCCCTTGTCGTTGAGCGACTGCTGGAGCTCGGCGAGCTTGGCCTGATCGACCTCGCCCGGAACCAGTCCGGCGATCCGCGCGAGCTCGTCCTCGGTCGGCATGGGGTCGTGACGGGGATCGAGGATCACTCCCATTCGAGCGCGCCCTTCTTCCACGCATAAGCAAGCCCGAGTCCGAGTTCGGCGAGGAAGATCATCATCGCCACCCAGCCGGTCCATTTGGTGAAGCTGAGGCTGACCGCCCACGGAAACAGGAACGCCGCTTCGAGGTCGAACACGATGAACAGGATCGCGACCAGATAGAAGCGAACGTCGAACTCGGCGCGGGCATCGTCGAAGGCGGGAAAGCCGCATTCATATTCGCTGAGCTTGGCCGGATCGGGCTTGTGCACGCCGGTCAGCCGCGACACGATCATCGGCAGCACGACGAAGCCCGCCGACAGGCCGAGCGCGATGATCAAAAACAAGAGGATCGGCAGATAAGCTGCGGCGACGCTTGCCAAGTGGGTACTCCGGGGCTCGAAACTTGGCCGCGCTTTAGGACAGGGGAGTGCGCCCCGCAACAGCGGCGTGGCCTAGCGCAAGGCCCCGGCGACCAGCTTTTGCAACTTGCTGTGAATATATGACGAACCGGCGATATATTCGCGCCGTTCGAACGACTTGTCCGAACCGCGGTAATCGGTCACGAATCCGCCCGCCTCGCGCACCAGGAGGACGCCCGCGGCGGTATCCCAGATGTCGAGATCATCCTCCCAGAAACCGTCCATTCGTCCGGCCGCGACCCACGCCAGATCGAGGCTCGCGGCACCGAAGCGGCGAAGGCCCGAAACTTCGGGCGCGACCGCGGCATAGATTTTGGTCCAGCGCTCACTGTCGCTGCGGCCGAGATGGGGAATCCCGGTCCCGATCAGGGTCTCGTTCATGTCGCGCCGGGCCGATACGCGCAGCCGCGCATCCTGGAGCCATGCGCCGCGTCCCTTTTCGGCCCAATAGCTGTCGTCGGTCAGCGGCTGGTGAACCAAAGCGTGGGTGATTTCGGGGCGTCCGTCGGGACGTTTTTCCTCGACCGCGATGGAAATTGCGAAATGGGGCACGCCGTGGAGGAAGTTGGTCGTTCCATCGAGCGGGTCGACGATCCACCTTGGCTTGTCGGGATTGCCCTCGATCGTCCCGCCTTCCTCGAGCACCATGCCCCAGTCGGGACGGGCATTGCGAAGCTCGTCGACGATCGTCCGTTCGGAGCGCTTGTCGGCCATCGAGACGAAATCGGCGGGACCCTTCTTGGACACCTGCAACTGCTCGACCTCGCCGAAGTCGCGGCGAAGGCGCGGCGCCGCCTTGCGCGCGGCGCGCTGAATGACGGTAATGAGGCCGGAGTGGGAAACCATCGGCTAGCCTAACAGCTTCAAGATTTCGGGGGCTCGCTCAAGTATCGGCGCCAACTTCGAACCCGCATCAACCAAATTCGAAATCTTAACGAGCCTGTCACTCCAACTTGTGATTGTGGCCCAAATCCCGCTCTTAGCGTCATCGCCTGCTTTTTTTGGAGGCTGCGTTCGGCGCAATTGAACAACTAAGTCCAAGTATGCAGCCAAGGCAGCGTCAACTCCTACCGCCGCGGCGTTGTGCAATAGCGCCAAAAGAGCGTTCAGTAGCCTAGTGACTGTGTCTGCAAGAGGCCGACCTAGATTCGCAACTTCGGCGGAGTCTCTTAATGCTTTGATCTCCACAACGAGTGCATCGATTTCCCGATTGGCTTCCTCTGGAAACTCAGAACCAGCTAAGCTAGATACAATTGCAAAATTGGTGATCGCGGAATCGAGAGCTGGGAGATAGTTCTGGAGTTGCGTGTTCATTCCGCCCAGAGAAAATGCAGCGGACAAACCATCTAGCGTTGCAAGCAAACCCTCCTTAGCTTCGTCAGTGAGATCGCTTGCTGCTAAAATATTACGTGCATCTTCAATTTGCTCGATGATCGCTATAGACATTCGCAAGACAACAGAAGGCGAGCTGTCCTCAGACCAATTTTGCAAATACTGCAGCGTTGAATGAGCAAGGTTTAAGCCTTCGGTTCGCTTAAGTTTGCGCAACACGCCAAGCACGCCAATGATTGAGCGCGTTCCCATTAGTCCGCCCGCCGGACGTAGGTCTGCTCGTAAACATCGACGACGATCCGCGTCCCCGCGCCGATATGCGGCGGGACCATGACTCGTATGCCATTGTCGAGGATCGCCGGCTTGTAGCTCGACGATGCGGTCTGACCTTTGACCACCGCATCGGCTTCGACGATCATCGCTTCGATCGTGTCGGGCAGCTGAACCGAAATCGGACGCTCGTCATAAAGCTCCATCACCACGTCCATGCCGTCCTGGAGGAACGCCGCGGCGTCGCCGAGCAGGTCCTTGGGCAGGCTGATCTGTTCGTAGGTTTGCTTGTCCATGAAGGTCAGCATGTCGCCATCCGCGAACAGGAACTGGAAATCCGTGGTGTCGAGACGGACTCGTTCGACGGTCTCGGCGGAGCGGAAGCGGACGTTGGTCTTGCGGCCATCGATGAGGTTCTTCATCTCGACCTGCATATAGGCCCCGCCCTTGCCCGGCTGGGTGTGCTGGATTTTCACCGCGCGCCAGATGCCGCCTTCATATTCGATGATGTTGCCGGGACGAATGTCCACGCCGGAGATTTTCATGCTTACGAACCTTCAAAGAATCCGTTCGGGCTGAGCCTGTCGAAGCCCTGTCCTGAGTTTGAGGAAGGGCAGCCCTTCGACAAGCTCAGGGCGAACGGACGTAACTGCGATTATGGCGCCGGCCGTCTAGCCCCTGACCGACTTTCCGGCAAGCAAGGGATAGGGATTGATCGGCGTCCCGCGCCACCATTTCTCCCCCGCCGCCATCTGGTTGATTGCGAAATGGAGGTGAGGCCCGTCGGGACTTGCGTCGCCGCTATGGCCGACGCGGCCGATCATCTGCCCGCGCTTGACCGTCTGGCCCTCTGCAAGGCCCGGCGCATAGGCCGAAAGATGCGCGTAATAATAGACCCAGCGTTGGTCGGACGAACGCTCGTAGAGCGTGATCCCGCCGCGAGCGCTGTCGAACAGTTTCTCGACCGTGCCGTCGGCGGCGGCGAACACCGGCGTTCCATCGGGCGCCATGATGTCGATCGCATCGTGGCTCCGGGCGCCCCCGGCGCGCGCCGCGGTGAAGGTATCGACCAGCTGGCTCGGCTTGATCCCGGCGACGGGGATGGCGAGGCCCGCCGGCCCAACCTCAACCCCCTCGGCGATCGCCACCGGCCCCGAGCCCGCCCGATCGACCGTCGCAATATCGCCGGACGACGTCACCCGGCCGTTGGCCGTTGGGCCGGGGACAGCGCCGTAGAACCAGATCCAGAACAGGCTGGCGAGGATCGCGCCGATGGCGAAGGTCAATAAGGATCGCATGGCACCGGTTTAGGCGACAAATTTGGCTTTGAAACCGGGTTTCATGATTTGCGACAATCGAAGCACATCCCAATTGGTCAGCCGAAGGCAGCCGTGGCTCTGGGTTCTGGCAATCGTCTGGGGCTCGCCGGTGCCGTGGATTCCATAATGTTCCTTGGTCAGGTCGAGCCAGGCGAGGCCGACCGGGCCATTGGGTCCAGGCGCGAGCTTCTGTTCGGCCTTGTCGTCGGCGACGTCCCAGAACAGGTCGGGCTGGTAATTGAACGGCGGCAGAAAGCTGAACACCGGCACTTTCCAATCGCCAAGCGGCAAGGGATCATGGGCCGAGCCCGTGGTGACCGGGAATTGCGCGACCAGCCGCTCGTCCGAGTCGAGCACCTTGAGCAGCCCTTCGCGCTTGCTGACCATGATGTGATCGCCCTTGATGTCGCCCGCCGAAACGTTGAGCAACGCCATCCATTTGGCGGCGTCATCCTTGCCCCGGGCGTCATAGCTGGCCGAGTTCGGAACTACATTGGGCAGCCGCAAGGTCTGGCCAGCGCCGATCAGCGCGTCCCGACCATTGAGCGCGACGATCGTCGCCGGGGTGGTGTGAAATTCCTCGGCCAGTTTCTCGAGCATGTTGCGATAGCCCATGAATTTCAGTTTGGCCTGGGCTTCGGGCTTCTTGGGGAAGGGATAGACGAACGGGCCCGCGACCTGGTCCGGGGTCAGTTTGACCATGATCGTCGACGGCCGGTTCTGCTGGAGCAGCGCGACCTTGGTCGCATTGTCCAGCTTGCCGGTCGCGGGCATGTCCCGCGACTGCTGGAAACCCTTGACCGCATTGTCGAGGCTCATGCCCTTCTTGCCATCGATCACGCCGGGCGAAAAACCGGCGGCGTCGAGCAGGACCTGCGCGTGAAAGGCGGTGCCGTCGATCGGCGATCCCTTGGTCCCCGGCGCGGCCCAGCTCTTGCCACTGGACGGATTGGCAGTGGAAGGATTGGCGGTGGCCGACTTGGCGGAAGTCGTACCGCCAGCTGTCGTCGGTGGGCTTTTCGCCGGACTTTGGGCGACCGCGGCGGTGGCGGCAATGAGGACCAGAGCGCTGGTCAGGCGCAGGAATTTACGCAACGTGATTCTCCCTCAACTTGGAAATGTTCGAGGGGGGAACGATGGAGAACCGAAACGTTTCCCCGACAGCCGCTTATTCGGGCGGCAAATTGTCGACCAGGCGAATCCGGACCTTCCACTCGCCCATGTCCAATTCGGGTTTCGAGACATACATGGCGAGGTCGTCGTCGATCGTGAAGCCGGTTTCGCCCTTCTTTCCGGCGACCGCCTCGACTCCGGGAATCGCAAGCGCGCAATGCTCCGCCCGGGCGCTCTGCGCCTCGGCGATAGCGAAGGCGTCGCTGGGGAAGGCCCAGGCGCAGCGGAATTCCTGCTTGCGCAAAGCGCACGCCCCGGCGTCGAACTTGCGCGTCTGCAAGGACTGGAAATCGGTCCGCGCCTGGCGGACCAGTGCGGTCAGCGATGCGCAATCGGGATCATCCGCGGCCAAGGCCGGGCTTGCACAAGCGAACAGCGCAGCGGCGATCACGGCGAGTCGGGAATTGATCATTGCCAAGGCTGCCACGATCAATCGCTGTTTGCCAAGACCCCGGCGAAGGCCGCGACCGCCTGAGCGGTGTCGTCGGCGCCCCACACCGCCTGGCATACCGCAAGAAAATCGGCCCCGGCGCCAACCAGTGGCGCGGCATTGGCCGGAGTGATCCCGCCGATCGCGACGCACGGCAATTCGAACACCGACGACCACCAGCTGAGGATCACCGGCGCCGGCCGGTAATGCGATGGTTTGGTCGTGGTTGGATAGAATGCGCCAAAGGCGACGTAATCGGCCCCCTCTTCGCCCGCTTCCATCGCCAGGTGGCGGCTGTCGTGGCAGGTCCGCCCAATCTGGACATCGGGACCCAGGAGAGCGCGCGCTTCGCGAATGTCGCCATCGGACTGGCCGAGGTGCAGTCCATCGGCGCCAAGCCGCTTGGCCAGCGCCATGCTGTCGTTGACGATGAAGGAGACGTCATGGTCGGCGCAGATCCGATGCAGCGGTTCGGCGAGCCGGGCGAGGTCATGGTCGGCGACATCCTTGACCCTCAGCTGGAACGCGGTCGCCACCCCGGGTTCCAGTGCAGCGCGCAGTCGGTCGGGAAATTCGCCGCCAACCTCCTGCGGGCTAATCAAATAGAGGTCGCAACGCTCGGCCCGGCGCGGCGGGAAGACTGCGGGATCGAGGAATTCGTCGTCGTTCATGGCCCGCTCATTAGCCGGATGGCTGAGTGGTGCAATGAAAGCACTGCTATCTCTCGCATGGATCGGGCTGCTGAGCGGTTGCGCAACCGTTCCTTACGGTCCGCCGCCGCCACCACCGCCGCCACCGCTGATCATGGGGATGCCAGTGATGAACGCCACTGCGGTGGCGACCATCGGCATTGGCGGACGCGCCGCAATCAACGGCATAAGGATCGTTCCGCAGCGCGTGATCGAGGACAGCCGCTGCCCCGCCAGTGTGCAATGCGTCTGGGCGGGCCGACTGGTCCTCGAGGCACGGATCGGAACCCCCGGCCAGCCCGACAGTGTTCGTCAGCTGACCCTTGGCCAACCCCTGCCGCTGCCCGGCGGAACTCTCACTTTGGTCGCAGCCATGCCGCCCAGGATCGCGAGTGGCGGCCCGGCGCCGAGCAGCTTCACTTTCGAATGGCGCGGTCGCTAAGTCAGGCTCAGGCGTCGGCTTTGTCGACCGAGGCTTCGTAAATCCGGTCGATCGAGCGACCCAAAGTGGCGTCGAATTCGGAATCGCTCATGTCGTGGCGCAAGCCTTCGAGCAAAGCGCGGCTGAAGCTGGCGATGACGCCGTCATTCTTGGCCAGCTCGATGCACGCTTCGTCGCGGCTGAACCCGCCCGACAGCGCAACGACCTTGAGCACGCGTGGATGATCGACCAGGGGCTTGAACAGGTTCGGCTTAACCGGCAGCGATAGCTTGAGCATCACCTGGCGATCCGCGGGAAGCGCATCCAGCGCCCGAAGCAATTGCGCGAGCAGGATTTCGTCCGACTGAGCGCGGTCGGCGCTCTTGATCGACACTTCGGGCTCGACGATCGGCATCAGCCCGGCATCGATGATCTGGTTGGCGACCGCGAATTGCTGATCGACGATCGCGGCGATTCCGGCCGGGTCGGCGCGCTCGATGACCGAGCGCATCTTGGTCCCGAACATGCCCTTGGCGACCGCCCGCTCGAGCAAGCCGTCGAGGCCCGGATTGGGCTTCATCAGCTTGACCCCGTCGGCTTCGTCCTCGAGGCCCTTGTCGACCTTGAGGAACGGCACCACGCCGCGCGACCACAAGGCTTCGGGCACCGGCTTACCGTCGGCAGCGCCATCCATGGTCATTTCGAACAGGATCGCGCCGAGCACCTTGGCGCCGGTGAAGGCGGGCGATGTAATGATCCGCACGCGCATCTGGTGGACCAGTTCGAACATCTCGTCATCATTGGCCCATTCATCGCCCTTATAGCCGAAGGCCTTGAGCGCGCCGGGGGTCGACCCGCCCGACTGGTCGAGCGCGGCAATAAAGCCCTGGCCCTGGCGAACCTTGGCCAGCATTTCCTGATTACGCATCAATGCACCTTTGTGTCTTGCCTCTGCTTATAGCCGGCGCCGCAGCCCATAATGACGCCGGGCCGATAGAACAATGGCTTGACGAACACCTTGCCAGTGACCACCATTCGCGCTTGCGGAGGGCACTAACTTGCGGACCTGGTTACGTTTTTTCTCGGCGATCGCGTTGATCGCACTGGCTGTTCCGGCCACCGGCAAGACCTTCAAGGTCGGCCAGCCGGTTCCGGATTTCGAATTGGTGATGCTGGATGGTACGCGGGTGCATCCGAAGGACTTGCGCGGTCAGGTGGTCGTGTTGAATTTCTGGGCAACGTGGTGCGGTCCATGCCGGACCGAATTGCCGTTCCTCGACAATTATTACCGGGCCGCACAAAAACACGGCTGGCCGCTGCAAATCTATGCCGTGGCCACCGAAGACAGCCTGCCACTCAACAAGCTCAAGCCGCTGTTCGCGGCGATGGCGATCCCCTCCGCGCGCCGCATCAGCGGTGGCGGATTCGACAATTATGATGCGCTTCCGACGAACTACATCATCGATCGGTCCGGCATATTGCGCTACGCCAAGTCGGGCGCGCTCGACCTTGACGACGCCAACCGCATCCTCGTGCCCCTGATGCAGGAACCGGCGCCCGCCCAGTAGTAACGCGAGCAATAACGCCAATATTGGGGGATGTACGGCGTCAGTCGGCGCGTTCGAGCGCGGCGACCCCGGGCAGCGTCCGCCCTTCCATCCATTCCAGAAAAGCCCCGCCCGCGGTCGAGACGAAGGTGAATTCCGCGGCGACTCCGGCGTGATTGAGCGCCGCAACCGTATCGCCGCCGCCCGCGACCGAAACCAGCGACCCCTGCCTGGTCAGCGCTGCGGCGGTCTTGGCCAGGGCCACGGTGGCCTCATCGAAGGGTTTCGTCTCGAACGCTCCAAGCGGCCCGTTCCACACCAGGGTGCAGCAATTCTTGAGCACGTCGGCGAGCGCCTCGACCGCCGCCGGGCCGATATCGAGGATCATCTCGTCGGCCGCGACTTCATGAACGTTGCACGTGCGCAGGCTCGGCGGATTGGGCGCGAATTCCTTGGCCACGACCACGTCATAGGGCAGATGGATGATGCAATGCGCCGCCTCGGCACGCTCGAAAATACTCTCAGCCTCGCCTAGCAAGTCTTTCTCGTACAACGATTTCCCGACGTTGATTCCGCGCGCCGCGAGGAACGTATTGGCCATTCCGCCACCGATGATCAGATGATCGACCTTGGTCACGAGATGACCGAGCACGGCCAGCTTCGACGACACTTTCGCACCGCCCACCACGGCCGCCACCGGCCGCTCGGGATGCCCAAGCGCTCGCTCCAACGCGATCAGCTCGGCCGCCATCGCCCGCCCGGCAAAGCTCGGGAGCAGATGCGCGATACCTTCGGTCGAGGCATGGGCGCGGTGAGCGGCGGAAAAAGCGTCGTTGACGTAAAGATCGCCGAGCGCCGCCATATCCTTGGCCAGTTGCGGGTCGTTGAGCTCCTCGCCCAGGTGAAAGCGCGTATTCTCGAGGATTCCGATCGAACCCGCGGTCATGGTCGCAACCGCCCGCGCCGCTTCCGGCCCCTGACAATCTTCGATGAAGCGCACCGAGCGCCCGCTAAGCTCGGTCAGCGGTTTGACCAGCAAGGCGGTCGACATATCCGGACGGACGCGCCCCTTGGGCCGGCCGAAATGGGACAGCAGGAGCACGATCGCGCCTTTGTCGGCGAGCTCGGATATGGTCGGAACCGCGGCGCGCAGCCGGGTGTCGTCGCTGATTGCTCCATCGACCATCGGCACGTTCAAATCGACGCGCACAAGCACCCTTTTGCCGGTGAGGTCATCGGGCAGATCGTCGAGCGTTTTGAACCTAGCCAAACTTTCCCACTTTCGTTCGTCCTGAGCGAAGTCGAAGGGCGCTTGCGCAATGGTCTCCAAAAACGCCCTTCGACAAGCTCAGGACGAACGGAGATTTCGCGTCCACTTATCCCAATTTGCTCATCGCCTCGGCGGTATCGACCATCCGGTTCGAAAAGCCCCATTCATTGTCGTACCAGCTGAGGACGCGAACCAATTTGCCTTCGAGCACCGCGGTTTCGAGGCTGTCGACGGTCGAGCTTGCCGGGCTGCCGTTGAAGTCGATCGACACCAATGGCTCGTCGGTAAAGGCAAGGACGCCCTTGAGCGGGCCCTTTTCCGACGCCGCCTTGAGCAAATTATTGACCTCCTCGACGCTGGTGTCGCGGCCGGGCGTGAAGGTGAGGTCGATCAGGCTGACGTTGGGCGTTGGCACCCGGATCGCCGAGCCATCGAGCTTGCCCTTCAATTCGGGCAGCACTTCGCCAACGGCGCGGGCGGCGCCGGTGGTGGTCGGGATGATATTCATCGCGGCACCGCGGGCGCGGCGCATGTCGCCGTGGATCTGGTCGAGGATTTTCTGATCGTTGGTGTAGGCATGGATGGTGGTCATCAGCCCGCGCTCGATGCCGATCGCGTCGTTGAGCACCTTGGCCACGGGCGCGAGACAATTGGTGGTGCAGCTGGCGTTGCTGACGATCCGATGCGCGGCGGTCAGCTTGTCGTGATTGACGCCATAGACCACCGTCAGGTCCGCGCCTTTGGCCGGGGCCGAGATGAGGACTCGCTGCGCACCCGCGTCGAGGTGCTTCTGGCCGCCTTCCTTGTCGGTGAAAAAGCCGGTGCATTCGAGCGCGATGTCGACGCCCATGGCGCGGTGCGGGAGTTTGGCGGGATCGCGTTCGGCGGTGACCTTGATGCGCTTGCCGTCGACGATCATCACGTCGCCATCGGCACTGACTTCCCCCGGCCACGCGCCATGGACGCTGTCGCGTTTGAACAGCATGGCATTGGACTTGGCGTCGGCGAGGTCGTTGATCGCAACCAGCTCCAGGCCATGGTCGTCACGGCTGAGGATCGCCCGGGCGACCAGGCGGCCGATTCGTCCAAAGCCGTTGATTGCAACCTTCGTCATGCGATCTTCCTCTGTTTCAACTGCTCGGCCACCCGCTCGGCGATCGTGTCGGGGGTGAGGCCGAAAAATTCATAGGCATCGGCCGCCGGCGAAGAGACTCCGAAGCGATCGATGCCGATGCGCAGTCCGTGAAGCCCGGTATAGCGTTCCCAGCCGATCGTCGCTCCGGCCTCGACCGACACGCGCAATATTTCGCGGTTGGAAACATCGGGCAGGATGTCGTCGCGATAGGATGCATCCTGGGCATCGAACAATTCGGTGCACGGCATCGACACCACATCGACCCCGACCCCCTGCCCTTCGAGCTTCTCTGCGGCAGCGACCGCGATTTCGACTTCGGACCCGGTGGCGATGATGATCACCTTGCGCGCCTTGCCCGCGGCCTTGATCCGATAGGCGCCACGGGCGCACAGATTATCCTTTTCAGCCTTGGTCCGGAGCGCGGAGAGATTCTGCCGGCTGAGCGCGAGCACGCTCGGTTTGTTCGCGCCAAGCGCAAGCGCCCAGCATTCGGCGGTCTCGACCGCATCGGCGGGCCGGAACGTCAGCAGCCCGGGCATCGCCCTCAGGCTCTGCAGATGCTCGATCGGCTGGTGCGTCGGTCCATCCTCGCCGAGCCCGATCGAATCGTGGGTCATCACATAGATCACCCGCACCCGCTGAAGTGCCGACAGACGGATCGCGGGGCGGGCATAATCGGTGAACACCAGGAACGTGCCGCCATAAGGGATCACCCCGCCGTGGAGGGCCATGCCGTTCATCGCCGCGGCCATTCCGAACTCGCGGATTCCGTAGTGGATGTAGCGCCCGCCGTAATTTTCGGCGGTAAGCGATTCCATGCCCTTGGTCAGGGTGTTGTTCGAGGGCGTGAGATCGGCCGAGCCGCCGATCGTCGACGGGATTGCGGCATTGATCTTCTCGAGCGCCATTTCCGACGCCTTGCGAGTCGCGACCTTGGGCTTGGCCGACGCCAGCTCGGCGACCAGCGGCTTGAGCCATTTGTCGCTCGCTTTACCGTCGATCTGGCTGAGAAACTCATCCTTTGAGTCGCTGGCTTCGAGGCGGCGGTGCCATTCGGCGCGGGCGACCCGGCCGCGCTCGCCGGCCTTGCGCCAGGCCGACCGAATGTCGTCGGGAATTGTGAACGGCGGATAGTCCCAGCCCAGGGTCGTTCGCGCCTTGACGATCTCTTCCGCGCCGAGCGGCGAGCCGTGCGCTGCGGCGGTGCCCTGCTTGTCGGGTGCGCCATAGCCGATGATCGTCTTGCAGCGGATCAGCGACGGCCGCGCGCGTCCGCTCGATTCCTCGATCGCCCGGCTGACGGCATCGGCATCGAGCCCGTCGCATTCGATGGTGTGCCAGCCCGACCCTTCAAAACGCGCCATGACATCTTCGTTGCGCGACAATTCGGTCGACCCGTCGATGGTAATTCGATTGTCGTCCCACAGCACGATCAGCCGGCCGAGCTTGAGGTGGCCGGCAAGCCCGACCGCTTCGTGATTGATGCCCTCCATCAGACAGCCGTCGCTAGCGACGACGAACGTCCGGTGATCGACCAAATCATTGCCGTAGCGGGCATTGAGATGGCGCTCGGCGATCGCCATTCCGACCGCCATCGCCAGGCCCTGCCCCAACGGCCCGGTGGTCGCCTCGACGCCCGGCATTGCGAAATTTTCCGGGTGGCCGGCGCAGACGCTTCCGAGCTGGCGGAAATTTTCGATATCCGTGATCGTAGGTTGTTCGTAACCGGTCAGGTAGAGCAAGGCGTAAAGCAGCATCGAGCCGTGCCCCGCGGACAGCACGAACCGGTCGCGGTCGGGCCAGTGCGGATCGGACGGATCGAACTTGAGATGGCGGGTGAACAAGGCGGTGGCGGCATCGGCCATGCCCATCGGCAAACCGGGATGGCCGCTGTTTGCGGCTTCGACGGCATCCATCGCCAGGGCGCGGATGGCGTTGGCGAGACGGCGTTGTGTCGGCTGCATAAGCTCCCGGTGCGAATTGGGGTCGATCCGGGACAGCCGGACCGTTCGGCGCCCCCTTTGATGGTTACGGGATGAAGCGTCAACACCATGCTCATCTTGCCCGGACCAGCCTTTGTGCGTAGGCGTTTGCAACAATGAGCGAAGACAGTCTGGAACGCGCGCTCGAACGCGCCGAATTTGCAGTGAAACGGATTGAACGCTCGCTTGGCCAGCGCTCGCCGGCAGGCGGCCGCGACGAAGAACTGCGCTCGAAAGTTCGCGACGCCGTCGCCGAACTCGATCAGCTGATCCGCGAGGCGGCGGTCTGATGGCCGCGCTGATCGATCTCAACATCGCCGGCCGGGTCTATCCCGTGGCGTGCCGCGAAGGCGAAGAGGAAAATCTCCAGGCGGCGGCGCGGCTGGTCGATTCCAAATGCCGCGAGGCGATCGCCGGACTTGGCACCTTGTCCGAGTCGCGCCAGTTCATGTTCGCGGCGCTGCTTCTGGCCGACCAGCTGATCGAAAAGAATCCCGCCGCTGCTCCGCCGGCCCCGGTCGAGCCCGACAATCGCCTGGTCGAACGCGCCGAAGCGTTGGCGCTAAGCCTCGAATCGCTTGCGGCCAAGCTTGAGGCTGAAGCAATCAGCGCCTAGATAGGGGTCGACGGGTACTGCCCGGTACGAAGCCACGAAAATCCCTGAGGCGATTAAATATCCTAGGGAGCTGTCCCTGGTTAGACCCTGGTCTGGCACATACGGCGCCCACCTGACGTTTGTGGCGTCAGAGGATTTCCGGCAAACGGCCATGGTGGTCCCGTCACCCCCCTTCCCGCCCGGCGCACCGACGCCGGCGCCCGAACTGTCCAAGGACAGCCTGCGCAACGCCGCCTTGGCGGCGCGCAAGGCCTATGTCGCACTGCTCAGCGACGCCCAGCGCGCGACCCTTGAGGCCCGGCTGGCGCGGCGACTGACCGCTTTGTGCGCGGATGCGGTCGTGGTCGGCGGTTATTCGTCCATGGGCAGCGAAATCAGCGTCCAGATGGCGATGGAAGAAGCGCGCGCGGTCGGAGCGATCGTCGCCTTTCCAGCCTTCGACGATCCGGCCAAGCCGTTCGTGTTTCGCGCCGGCGATCCGGTCACCGGCGGCCCGTTTGGCATTCTCCAGCCCGACAAGAGCGCTCCCGTGGTCGAGCCCGATCTCATCCTCGTGCCCCTGATCGCGGTCGATGGACGCGGCACCCGGCTCGGCCGCGGCAAGGGTCATTACGACCGGACGCTCGGGCGGCTGCGGCGCGGCGGCGCCAGGCTGGTCGGAATAGGCTGGTCGGTCCAGCGGCTGGCCGACACCATCCCCGCCGACGACTGGGACGTGCCCCTCGACGGTTTCGCCTCACCCGACAAGCTCGAGTGGTTCCGCAAGAGCGCCCGAGCAGAAGCCCGCTGACTCGAATCGATGCCGGGCATATGCCTAAGAGCGCGCGCAAGATTTCGTCATTCCCGCGACAGCGGGAACCCAGCTAAACCAAGGAAACCGGAGCTGATTGAGGCCGCCAACCCCGATTGGCGAGATCTGGCGCAAGATTTTGGCTTCGCTCCACTGTGATTACCGTCACTGCACCGAAGTGTCGTCATCCCCGACGTGATCGGGGAAGCCGCCGCCCAAGAAAAGAGAAGCAACCATCGGTGGCCGGCACCTGGGACTAGCTTTGGGTTTTAGCGCCACGTGCAGACAATCGTTGAAGACGATCGAAAAACGGGGCGGTATTTGGGCCGTAATAATGACAGAGCAGAGGAAGTGGTCTCCCCGGCGACATTCGCTCATATTCAGGGCCTTGCCAAACGTCCGAGGGCGCGAAGTCGGCGAAGCGAAGGCTCGGGAACTGCCCTAGAGACAACCAGAGCGCTACCTGGTCGGCGATCCAGCGATTCTTCGACGGGTAAGCCAGTGCAGCATCGGGACTGAGCAAGCGATCAAATACGGCTTGTTCGACGCTGTTCACGTTCGACTGGCCTGCAACCGGGTGAACGTTGAACCACGACAAAAATCGGAAAAGATAATCCAAGTAGCGCGGTACGATCGTAGTGATCGCATCAGCCATCTCGCGGGTGAATAGGCAAACCCCGGTGTTGAAGGGCGGCACCGGCACGATGCCCTCGCCCGCGCCCAGTTCGGTGAGGGCCTCCTCGTCAAGATACGAACGATTGTAGCCGTAGATGCTCCTGCGACAGAGCGGCTCCTCGCGGGCATAGAGATCAGCATCTCTATACCGCTCAAAAAGCTTCCTCGGCGGTGCGAAAAAGAATGTATCGGAATCGATGTAGAGCAGGCGCGAACAAGCCTTGAGATCGGGCTCCTCGAGAATCAGCCAACGATGAAGCTTGGGATCGAGCGCGAAGAGCTCGGCGCGCTCGGGCTCCGTCCGGGCAAGATAAGCGCGATGATCGCCCAACGGTCGTACCTCGGCCTTGAGCCGGCCGAGCATCTCGAGAAAATCAGGAGGCGGTTCGCCAAACAGGTATACGAAGACGGGCAAGTCTCGATCTAAAGCGCGGAGTGACTGGAGGCTTCGAGCGAGTTGGACGGGCGCGACTTGCGAGCCCCCGAAGGCCAGCGAATAAAACACTGCTTCCATTGCAGGATGCCTTCCAGTTTGCCTAAATATTGAGTGCTTGCTGCACCGTATACGTCTATCTATTCGAGCGCGCGATGGCTTGAATGCGGACGTTGAGCCGTTGGCGTTGCGCCACAACTAGGAGGATGGCCGGAGTGCAATCGAATGGACTGGAACCAAAGGCCTATCAGGCCAACGGCTACGTGCTGCTCGAGCAATTGTTTCCGCCGCTCGTGCTCGCCATATTCCATGGCAAGCTTCAGAACGACCTCAATCTTAAAGACGATCCGAAATTCCTCACTCATACGCCCCTGCTGACGAAACCGGCGCTCCATGTTTACAGCCGTCAATATGCGCCGATGGCGACATTTCATTGGGGCCTAACCCCGACTGCCGCAGCAATTGCTGGGTGCGAGCTAATCCCGACTTACGCCTATTTTCGCGTCTATCAGCAAGATGACGTCTGCCTGGTTCATCCCGATCGCTCTGCCTGCGAGCACAGTATGTCGCTTATGCTCGAACTCGCCGACGATAAGGCGTGGGCATTATGTATCGCGAAGGATCATGTCGAAGCTCATGCCCCTAGCGCGGATCAGAACTTCCGATCGGATGAGGCTTTCGCGGAACTGCCGATGCGCGCCGGGGATGCGGTGATGTACCGAGGCGTCAATCATCGCCACGGCAGAATTGAACCCAATCCCAACCGATGGTCCGCGCACCTTTTCCTCCACTGGGTCGACGCAAATGGTCCTTTTGCAGATCAGGCCTTCGATCGCGTGGCGGTCAAAGCGGCAATGGCGCAAACTCCGTGATCCAAGTCGTCGATTAAGCTACGCCGCTAAGGTCAGCTTTGGGTCGAAAGCGGACATGTCCGGAATGGGTGGATTGCGGCCATAAGGTCAGCTGTGTCACCATCCGGTGATGACCGAGCCATACTTACCTCCATCTGAATTTCTCCAGTCGCTCATCGAAGACGACGCACCATTGCTGGGTGCTGATGCCGATAAGAACATTGGTCGCGTGATTGAGCTGACCAAGGACGAGCATCCCGCGAACCGAGACTGGGCCACACTGATACTGGCTCAGCAGGAGGCGGACAGGTCGGATATTCATCAAGCTCTTCTCGCCGCTGCCGAGGACGAGAACGAGTATGTCAGGGCAGAGGCAATCCTTGGCCTTGCACAGCGCGACAAGGCTGTCGCCCTACCGCTACTGCAACGTGAGCTAGGCGGCGACCTTGTCGCTTTGCCGTTGTTTGAAGCCGCCGCGATTGTCGCTGATGCGTCGTTGGTTGATTACCTTCGTGCCTTCGCCAGTCCTTCAGACGAGGTCTTCATGGATGAATTGGCAGCTAAAGCTCTCCGCGCCTGTGAGGCCGCGAACTGACCGGCTGGCTAATGTCCGCAATAGGTCGAAAGCGGACATTAGCCGCTGAACCCGCGGACTGGACGTGACCCCAGAAAAAGCCCTCGCAATGTAGGATTTCATCTGCCAGGCTGGTTGCGTGACGCGCGTTCGGCCTTGGCTCATCTTCTGCCGGCCGCGCCGCTTAAGTTCACACGGAATGCGCCAAAGCGCGTGACATTAGCGACTTTAGGACGCGCTCCTCTCACGCGGGTCATTGCGAGGAGCGCAGCGACGCGGCAAT
Source organism: Pseudomonadota bacterium (assembly GCA_040390365.1). GTDB lineage: Bacteria > Pseudomonadota > Alphaproteobacteria > Sphingomonadales > Sphingomonadaceae > Sphingomicrobium. The sequence goes on from JAZJYM010000004.1 coordinate 112,942, forward strand.
CGGGCCTGGAATCGCTCCGCAACATGGACATTCGGCATGAAACTTGCGCAAACTTGGCCATGTTCCGTATCCCTCCATCAACCCGCAAATTGGCCGGAATCGCCGCGATTCTGTCGTTTATCGTGTTGTGGGCGGTGTTGGTCGCAAGCCTGTCTCGATTCGTCGGGCAATGGCCTGTTCTCGTTCAGGCGCCATTCTATCTGATCATGGGAATAGTCTGGATCTTCCCGCTCAAACCGCTGATCCGCTGGGCACAATCGGACGAATAAGCTTGGCCGCGAGGACCACCCACCAGAGGCCTCGGTTGAATTCGAGCTCTTGGTGTATTATACAAATAACGCACTAATATGAACGCAATGACCCTTCCACGCCGCCCTTCTGCCGGGCTGAAGCTTCGACTGCCGCGAATCGCGCTGACCCGCGACACGGTCGGGACCGCGCTGGCCGCGGCGATTCTGTTCGGCGCCGTGTTTGGCGCCGGGGTCGGAATGTCCAATGGCGCGGTTGCGCCGCATGTTGCTCCCCCGACCACGCCTTCGATGGCGGTGCGGGCGCTGGCGCCGCAACAGGCGGCCCTGGTCAATCAGGAGATCCCACTCGTCACCGGACCCAATCCGGCGGCATCGGCCTTTGTCTTCAAGGGCAGCGCGGCGGCCCGCGCCCAAGCCCTCGAATGCCTGTCGAGCGCGGTCTATTACGAAGCCGGAAGCCAGAGCGTCGACGGCGAACGCGCGGTCGCTCAGGTCATTCTCAACCGGGTCCGCCACCCGGCCTTTCCGGCCAGCGTGTGCGGGGTCGTTTACCAGGGCTCGAACCGGATCACCGGCTGCCAGTTCACCTTCACCTGCGACGGCTCGCTCTATCGCCGGCCCGACGCCGCCGGGTGGCGCCGGGCAAGCGCCGTGGCCGCGGCGTCACTGGCCGGCCAGGTCTATGCGCCGGTCGGCTGGGCGACCCATTATCACGCCGATTATGTCGTTCCCTACTGGGCCGCGACCCTGGCCAAGAACGCGGTCGTCGGGGCGCATCTTTTCTATCACTGGAGCGGCAGCTGGGGCCTGCCTGGTGCGTTCGCTCAGCGTTATTCCGGACATGAAGCCAGCGCCGAGGGTTTGCGCAGCGCCGCTCTCGCGGTCGAAGCGGCGACCGCCGGACAATCCGGGACGAGTTCGGCCGAAGCGGGAATCGCGCAGGTTCCGGGCGTCGAGGCGATCAAGCTCGCTCCGTCGATGCGCGGCGACAAGCGCGTTGCGCTGCGCTTCAACCTGACCGCTCGCAAGGCCGCCGACGACGCCACTCACAAGGATTATTCGGAAAGCGTGAAAGCGTCGGATACGTTGCGCTGGGCGCTGTCGAGCGACAATGCGAGCGCGTCGGAAAAACCGTTCGGCAAGGCGGCGCCCGCGGCGGTCAGCGGTTCGGCGGGAAGTTCGCTTCAGCGCTGATTGCTTCCTGGCGCTGGAACGAGCAGCAATTCCACCTGCACCCTGATCCGCTGCAGCCTGCTGTCGGTCGCCATATAGTCGCCGGACAAAGCCGCAGCCGAACTCCACAGCCGCCCGGTCACCGCGATCTGGCTGAAATTGCCCTTGTCGCGCAACGGGTCGCGGTCCTGGAGGTGGGTGACGGCCTCGTCGAACGCTGCGCAGCGATCGAATTGGGCAATGCTGGGCCTGCGGCGCAGGTCGCGGTGGCATGAGCGGCTCACGCTCGACAAGGCCATTTCGTCGCTGTCGCGCGCCAGTTGAACCGCTTGCTTGACCGCCCCGTCGATAGCCGGCTGGCTGAGCGCGGAATCCATCACGTCCGCCGTGCCCGCGGCAGCCGGGGGATGCTTGCGCTCGATTCCGGCCAGGCTGCGCACGTCGCTTGGCGACAGCAGTGACAGGAGCAATGCGGCGATCCCCAGGACGACCAGCAGGACCGCGGCCCAGATCGACCTCGACCACCCGACGGATCGTTGCGGAAACAAGGGGTGAAGCGACAAATCGTCCTTGAGCCGAAGCGACGCGCGAAGTTCGCGATAGGCGCGATTGATGTCCGCTGCCCGTTCCGAATTGCCGCCGGCGCGGTCGGGGTGATGTTCCTTGATCAATCGCTTGTAGGAACGCTCGACAGCGTCTGCGTCAGCTCCCGGCTCAAGGCCAAGAACGGCATAAGCGGATTGATCGCCCCCCATGCGCTGAGGGTCTAACCACTTGCTCCATGCGTGAAAAGTGGCGCGAGTGACGGGGCTCGAACCCGCGACCTCCGGCGTGACAGGCCGGCGCTCTAACCAACTGAGCTACACCCGCTCCTAAGCGTGGGCGGGCACCTAGGTGGCGGGCTTTTTGGTGTCAACCATGGCGGGGCCGATTTGGCGCCTTTCGTCGATTTCTTCCTCATCGGGCTCGCCGACGTGAGTCAAGGTGCCATGTTCGAACAGGAAGCCGGCGATATCCGGGGTTCCAGCAGCGGAAAACACGGTCTTGAAGATGATCAGCAGCGGCACCGCCAGCAGTGCGCCGGTCGTCCCCCACACCCACGACCAGAACGACAATGCGATGAGGATCGCGAGCGGACTGACCTCGAGCTTCTCGCCAACCACCATGGGAGTGAAGAAATTGGCTTCGACGAGGTGAAGCGAGATGAACACCGCGGGCGGAAGCAAGGCGCTCCAGGCGTCCGGAAAGGTCATCAATCCGCCGAAAAACAACAGCAAGGCGCTGACGATTGGACCAAGGTACGGGATGTAATTGGCGACCGCGACAATGCCGCCCCACATGATCGGCGATTCCATGCCCAGGAACCACAGGATCAACGCGGTCAGAGCGCCCAGACCGAGGTTGATCATGGTAATCGTGCCAATGTAGGTCGACGTCGCATCGACCACTTCCTGGATCACCCGAGCAGTCGTCAGCGCGCCTTCGTAGCTGCCGCGATTGACGATCGTGTGCTTGCGCATCCTGGTCCAGCCAGAGAGGAAGAAGAAAATGACCAGCAAGGCGAAGAACATCTGAATCAGGAGGCGCGGCGCCGAGGTTGCAAGCAATCCGACGACCGAATTGGGCGTTTCGATCCGCACCGCTCGGGTGGTTTGCGAACTGATCTGAATCTGGTTCGCGATCTTGGTCATGAAACTGTCGAGGTTGGCGTAGAGATCGAGGATTGGCTGGAGCGCGGTTCGAACCTTCTCGATCCGCTGCGGGACCAGCGCCACCCAATCCGTCGCCGGAATGACGATCGAGCCGATGACGAAGATCATCGCCACCATGAAGATGATCACGCACAGGCCCGCGGCAAGCTTTGACGGAACCCCGCGCCGCTCGAAAAACTGCAGCATCGGCACCAGTGCGATCGCCACCACCAACGCTGCGGTGACGGGCAGGAAAAACTCGGCTCCGGCGCGGAATGCGAACGGCAATCCGACCAGGGTCGCAATCCCCGCGATCAACACCAGCGACGCCAGCAAGCGGTCGCGCTTGACGGTTATACCTTCAGCGATCGCACGGACTTCCTCGCTTGGTTCATCAAGGTCTGCCGGAGGCGGTTTCTTGCTGGTCATGAGCCGACCATATCGACCAGCTCCGCGCGCCGCCAGCGACATTCTTCGCGGGTGAAATCGGCGGCTGGTGCCCCTGGTCCGACTCGAACGGACACTCCTTGCAGAACTCGATTTTGAGTCCGATAGCGGCTAACCCAAGATACTGGATTTTATACGTTTTTCAAGTGATTTTGCGCTAGTGTGCTAAACTCTGTGCTAAACACACGACGTTTTGGCCTGTTTGCTGCCTTGGTGCTAGCCGCATAGGAAACGACTGTCCAGCGTGGCTTTGCCGCGCGCCCTTCTCTGTTGCCTTCAATCATGTCGGGAGGGGTTCCGGGGCTTGGGGCGGAAAGGGAAATCCGCGCCGTGGGCGCGGCTTCCCTCCCTAAAATAATTCGCCTTGGCGGCTTCTAGCGACGTATGCGCGCCATTCGGGCTTTGCCGCCTCCTCGTCCAGCCATGCGATGATCTGCACAACCACGTCGCCGCCATTTGCCTCAACGGTGCCGCAGGGGTGGTAGTGGGATTTGTAGCCTGTCTCGGTGATTGGCAGCGGAGCGCGCGGCGGCTGGATGCTCTCGATCTCAAGATGCGCGATCACGCCTCCCCAACTGCGGGGAACATAGGTTGCCTCTATCTCAATGCCTTCCCATCGGAAGCGGTAGGTCTGCGATGGGTGCATGGTCAGCACCCCGCGAACACATGAACAGCATCATGTGCGGTTTGTATGGTGAACAGGTCGCCATTGAGTTCGCAATCCCGCGCCATTGCGTGCCAGTCGATATAGTAACGCAGGTTCTGCGGAATCGCGGTGGTTTCATCGGTGATGTCCTGCAAGTAGTCGGCAAGGCTTTGATACTGCCCGAGGTGGCGATCATCGAGCGCGCTGCGCGCCTCGTCCAAATCGCCGCAAAAGTGGTCGATCAATTCCGCGCCAAGCGCGCCATGTTCTGCGATGAACGCGGCCAGTTCGGCCACGCGCTCGAAGCTGTCATATTCGTTGATACGGATAGAGGCGAAGCCCTGATAATCATGGATAGCCCATTCCTCGGCGTCGGGGATTGGTGACTTCGCCAGCATGTCGCGGGTTGCCTCCCACATGCTCCACGCCTCGGTTGCCTCAATCCATGCGCCATGCAGGATGCCGTTATTGTAGGCCGCAAGACAGGCCACATAGATGCGCGGTTGTTCGGTTTGGGGGTGATGGTTTTTCATGGTTCTGCCCTCCTTTGGCAGCGGGTTTCAGATGCGTTTCTGAAACCCTGCCTCGTGGCGAACAGCGGGGGGCAAGCGGAGTAAGTCCCTTCGCGGGGAACCGGCTGCACGGAGCGTAAGCGGAGGAAGCTGGGCGGAAGGGACTTCGCAGCGCGCGAGGGGCAGCGCCCCAGCCTTATGCGTCAGGGATCGTTACCCGAATGGGCGGAAACCGCCGCAGCGCGGGTTCTGTCGCGATAGCGATAGAGCGCGGCCCGAAGGGGACGTCAAAGGAGATTGGATTCTTAGAAAAAGCACACGTCCAAGCGGTCGCCGCTAACAGCGAATACCGCTTACCGAGGCACTATCAGCCCATATTCGGCCTCAAGCATGTCGATAACCTTGACGAGAGCGCGGAAGATGCTGAGTTCGTTTGCTCCAAACTTATAATGGCCCGTAACAAGCTCTTCGGGCTGCAAATCGTCAAAACGCGATCTGCGCTTCTCTGGCTCGCCGTTGCGCAAAACCGTAACGGGGTAGCGGAAAGATCGTCCTTCGCCTTCCCAGACACCCCACGAGCCGTAATTCTGAATGTTGTCGTTATAACATTCGTCACCAATGATGGCTTCCATGCGCACCAGCAAGTCGCGGATCGGGCCGATCTTAGTGCGAGTGTCGCGCACATAACGGAAGCGCGCGATTCCGCCCTGCACCTCGTCGCGCTGCAAGGAATACCAGTCGTGTGCGGCTGCGGCCTTGCGCTTCAGCTCTGCGAATATCTCGGTGGGAACGTCCTCGGGCTGCTCTTGCAGCTCGGTATAGGCCTCCACTTCGTCAGCGACGAAGCTCGCTCGATCCTCCCATGACTGGTTGAACTCACCAGACCATTCGATGATTAGATCCTTGAAAGGAGACGCCGCGCCGAAATCGGTCTGCTGGATGGTTAGATACCCAGCCTTCTCTGTTTCAATGTAGTCATTCTGCCATTCGATGATGTCGGGCCACTCCTCCTTCGCGGATTCCTTGATCGCGGCTAGGATGTCGGCGGGAACCTTGCCCATCAGCAATGCTCCATCAGGTCGTCGATCTTGGTTGCCTTAACGTAGCGGGCCGGATTCGCCTCCACCGCGAGCGCCTTGAAGTGGGCTTCGCCACAGGCGATCTTCGCGGCTTCATTGCCGCGCAGGGCGTCGTTGAACAAATCACCCTTAGTTTCCACGACAAAATACAAGCGGTCTTCGCCGTCTACCTGAACTAGCACCGCCCAATCGGGATTGTAGGTGCCAAGCGGTGTGGGGACTTTGAACCAGCCGGGGAGTTTGGCGTAGACCTTCACCGCCTCGTTCTTTTCGAGCTGCTCGGCGAAAGTGCGCTCAACGCCGCCGGAATCATACACAACATGCTCAAACACGGATTTCTGCGTGTCTTTGAGCATATTCTTGAGATAGCCGGTCAGTTCTTCCTGCTCGAACAATTCCTGCGCGAAGAAATGCTCGCTGCCGACGCGTTGATATTTGATGCCGTCCACAAGGGCGAGCCGCTTGGTGCGATTGATGATTTCACCCGCCAGCTCGATGAAGGCTTGGGGATTGCGCTTGAAATCGGCAAGCCGCCCGCATTCGGTCAGGACAGTGACAAGGCTCTTGCGCGTTAGCTGGGTGCGGTCTTGCAGCTCGGTCAGCACATCGGGGAGGGCAATATCGCCTTCCTCAATCGCCATTGGCGCGGAGGTGGACGTTTCTGTGGCGAGCACCCCGCCCTGGCCGATGGCGAGGTCGGCGGTACGGATGGTAACGCGCGCCTTGGCAATCGGCGGACCGCTGGCAATGGCCTTGGCGCAATCTTCGATCAGCTTGGCGTTGTCAAAGTGAACGCGGTAGGTCGTCTTATGCTTGATGCGGTCCCATAGCGCCTGAAACTCGGCGCTGTGCAACACGGCTTGACGGGTTTTAACCGTCACGCGCTCGTCGGCGTTCTTTATGTCGAGGCGTCCGGCAATCTTGCGCAAGACTTCCTTCACCTGCGGCAGATGCGCGGCGTGTTCGGCGGGAAGCGTCAGCGTCCCCTCTTTCAGCGCCGTGCGTAGCTTGTCCTGCACCTTGCCCTTGGCGTCGATAAAGCCTTCGCTCTTCAAATAATCATGGATCGAGGTCGAGTGGTCAAAGCCGAGCATGGCGGGCGTGCCATCTTCCTGTTGGAAGGGAATGGCAGCGAACTGGTGCGGCTCGACTATGCCGAAACGGATACCGGTATCGGCCTCGATCTCCTTTTGGAGATTATCGGCAAAGGCTTCGTAGCTCTCGGTAGCGATCACCGTGAGCGTGTTGATCTCAAAGCCGCGCAACCGTTCGCCCTGCTGATTGACGCACAGTCGCAGACCGCGCCCAATAGTCTGGCGGCGCTCGCGCTCGGTGCCCATTTCACGCAACGCGCAAATTTGAAACACGTTGGGATTGTCCCAGCCCTCTTTAAGCGCGGAGTGAGAGAAGATGAATTTCAGCTTCGTATCGAAGCTGAGCAACTTCTCCTTGTCCTTCATGATGAGGTTATAGGCACGCTCGGCGCTATCGCGGTTGGTCTGATTGTTTTCGGCGGTATCTGTCCAGCGCTTGTTCTTGTCGATGGAAAAATAGCCGTCATGCACCTCCTCGGCTTCCGAGGTGAGGTCCACTTCTTTGAACAGGCTCACAAACTCGGGGAGCTTGGCGGCGCGGCGATATTCTTCCTCGAACATCGTCGCATATTTGCCCTTCACCGTGTTCCCGTGCTCGTCATAGGATCGGTAGTGATCAACGGCGTCGATAAAGAACAGACTGAGCACTTTGATGCCAAGCGGCGCGAGGCGCTTTTCTTTCTTAAGATGCTCCTGAATCGTGCGGCGGATCATCAGCCGCTTGATGGCGTCGGCGTCCACATCGCCAATGGCTTCGCCAACGGCGAGGAAGGATTCCGACCCTGCTGCTTTGACCTCTAACAGCGAGCCATCGCCACCCACTCGGATTTCACCGATACGGCAATCCTTATAGAGCGCGCGTCCCGTCAAATCCTCAAGGTCGTCGCCGTCCTGCACGGTGATTTCCTTGCGGCGGACTTGACCGCCCTGCTGCGCGTCGATCTCGACGCGGGCGGTGACGGTTCCGCCCTTGTTACTGGCGGAGAGGAAACGGAGATAGGCTTTGTTGTGCCCACCCTCGACTTCGAGCGAGGCCACTTCGATTTGCTTGACCAGCTTGCGCTCGTAGGCGTCCACCGCGTCCAGCCGGTAGACCATGTGGTGCTTGTCCGCATGGGTCGCCGAATAACGAAGGGTGCAGAGCGGGTGCATCGCTTGCAACGCCTGCTTGCCGCTGCCCTGCAAACCTCCGTCAACGCTCTGCGGTTCATCGACGATAATGACGGGGTGCGTTGCACGGATCAGGTCGATGGGCGCTTCTCCACCGGTTTTCTCACTGTCCTTGTAGAGGTTGTTCACGTCCTTCTTGTTGATCGCGCCCACGGTCACGACCATGATCTGAATGGTCGGGCTGGTTGCAAAATTGCGCACCTGACCGAGCTTGGCGCTGTCGTAGAGGAAATAATCGTAGGGCTGGCCAGAATAGAGGCTCTTGAAATGATCTTCGGTGATCTGGAGCGTCTTGTAGACGCCTTCCTTGATCGCAACGGACGGCACGACGATGACGAATTTGGTGAACCCAAACCGCTTGTTCAGCTCGAATATCGTGCGCAGGTAGACATAGGTTTTGCCGGTGCCCGTCTCCATTTCAACGGTGAAGTCGCCAGAGGCGAGGCTTCCCGACGGCGGTAAGCCGTTGCGAAGCTGAATGTCCTTGAGGTTGCCGATGATCTCATCGTCGAGCAGGGTCAGGCGGTTACCGATGCCGAGCTCGTTTTCGACCAAGCCAAGCTCGCCCTGAACGCCGGTAAATGCACCAAGGTCAAGGGCGGCTTGCCCTGTGGCGTCCGGCAGTGCGCGCGGGCGGCGCGTGACGGTAAATTCCGTGCGGTTGATTTCCTGCCCGCGAAACAGGTCGCAGACGGCTTCGATGGCGACATGCTGATAGTCGAGGTCGGATTCAAAATGTAACTTCATGCCAGCACCTCCCCGATCAGCGCCATGCGCTTGTCGTGGCGCGTTCGGTCGGCATCCTCATCGGCAAGCACGGACTCCAACCCCGCGATATATGCTGCGGGTAGCCCGTGTTCTTTCGCGCCCGCGATGACCAAGGCCCGATACCACGTGAAGGGACGACGGGAAGGATCGGTGTCGGTCGCTCTGTAAGTTTTGGCTGTCACCTGACGGCCATTGCAAAGCACCTCCACTTCGACTTCGTCGTAACCTTTGTTCAAGCCCTCGGCGCGGTCGAGGGCTGGCTTCTCGTCCGCTGCGATCTCGTAAAGAACACCAAAGACGGAGACATTGGGTGTATCAACGACGACAATGTCGCATTTACCGGAGCCATCCCTGCTCCGCTTGTGCCAGCGCAGTTCGTGGCCGGGCAGTTCGGCAATGCCGATTGCGCGCGTGGATGGGCACCGCTCGCGCAGACGCGCGGCGGGCATGTTGGAGCCGTAAGCGAAGGTCACGAAACTATCACCGCTCATTAGAGGCTCCTCACGTCGAGGATGCCGTTCTGATTCAGGATCGCGGCCATGTTGGCTTTGGCCACATCGTCGGCGAAGCCAGAATCCTTGAACACGACACGGGTATCGACGGCGGGGGCAAGCTCTTTCCACCAAGCGACGATGCCATTGGCGAGGGTTTCGACCGTGTCCTTGGTCAGGCCATCGGCAAGGCAAACGATCAGCGCGCCACCACCGATGGAGTGGACGGATTTACCGGCAATGTCCTTCTTCTCGATGGGAACGCACAGGTCGAGACCCAGCTTGAGCAACAGCTCATAGAGCACGTCCTGCTCGGTGCGCCCCGGCACAAGGTGCTCGGCGTTGGCGAGTAATGTGCCTTCAAGGTCGGTTGGCTCTGGCTCCCACGCTGCAATGTTAGAGGACGCCAGTCTGTAGACGCGAAAACCGCCGTCAATTTCCATCGACGGTGCCGCTTCACGCACCTTTGCGGATGACCGGCGAAGGCGCTCTTTCGTCAACTCTGCGATGTTCGCGGCTTTGCCAATTTTCTCACAGAATTTGGCAGCGACTTTCTGATCCTTGTCATCTTCGCTCAGAGGTTCGGGCAACTGTACGAGTATGTAGCGCCTGCGGCCTTGATCCTTAGCATTCAGGGCCATTACTGAGTGGCCGGTTGTTCCTGACCCAGCAAAAAAGTCCATGACAACAGCGTTCTTGTCGCCATTGGTCGCATAGCCAATCCAGCGAGCCAGAACCTCGTGATCTTTTGGATTGTTGAAAATCTTTGCACCAAACATGCTGAGCATCAGGCTGGACGCTTGCAAGGCGCTCCGGTAGAAATATGACCCAGCCACCTGAATACCCACATCTTCGGAATCGCTTTGGTCATCTGACTCTTCGTCATCGAGTTCTTCATCGCCCCTGACGAGGTAGGTTTTGCGAATAGGCGACTCCGACTCATCGGCGCGGAACATGACGCGACCCGCTTCAATCATTTGCTGCATCTTTTCGGGCGTGGAGTATCGCCAGCCTCCTTCGGGAACCTTACAGGGTTTTCCGCTTATGGGGTGGATAACGTCATAAGTTGGGCCACCGCCGCCGGGCCAAGACATGTTATCATCGCGCCAGATGCCGCGTTCATCGACGTTTCCGTACCGTGAGAGCTTTTTGGAAGGATGGTCTTTGGGAAGCCCTCTGTAGAATTCTCGAATTCCGTCCTGAATTGCATCGTTGTCACTGTCATAAACGGCCTTAAGGCGTAGGTATTCTACTTGAATCTCTGCCGCGCCAGGTTTAGCTTCACGCCATTTCACACCGTTCTCTGTTAAGGCTGGCTTGTTTTTTGCGTAGACGAGCATGTAGTCGTGCCCGTTCGAAACGAGCTTCGCATCGTTCTTGCGACCCTTTTCCCAAATTATGTTCGCTACGAAATTTTCGGAACCGAAAATCTCATCACACAAAATCCGAAGGTTGCTTATTTCTTGATCGTCTATGCTGATAATTATAACGCCATTCCGGTGAAGAAGGCTGTGCGCGAGCTTGAGCCTTGGCAGCATCATATTCAGCCATTCGGTATGGAAACGCCCTGAGCTTTCGGGGTTAGAAGTTCGCTTGTAGCCATTGCCATCCGCCTGCCCAGTGATGCGGAGGTAATTTTTGAGACTGTCGTGAAAGTCGTCTGGATATACGAAGTCATTTCCCGTGTTGTATGGCGGATCAATATAGATAAGTTTGATCTTGTTTGCGTAGCTCTTCCGCAAAATTTTTAAAACCTCAAGGTTGTCGCCCTCGATCATCAGGTTCTGTGTCGTGTCCCAATCGACGCTTTCATCTGGGCATGGCAGCAGCGTGCCGGTCGAGGGCGTCAGTGCGATCTGCCGTGCCTTGCGCTTGCCATGCCAATTGAGGCCGTATTTCTCTTCCTTGTCGTTGACGGCAGCGCCCAGCAATTGCTTGAGCACGTCAAAGTCGATCCCACCTTCCTTAAACGCTTCGGGGAACAGGGCCTCCAGCGCCTGAACATTCTCGGCAGCGATGTCGGCGCTTTGGGTGGCGGGATCGTCCAGAACGAGTTTTTTGATTTCAGGCATTGAGATGGATTCCCCCGGTGTCACAATTGTTTGATGTACGCAGCGAGGTCAGCCTCGCGGCTTTGAATTTCGAGGTTGAGGTCTACGCGGCGGCTCAACTGCTTTTCGCGTTTCGCCTTCGCACGCAAACCTTCAATTTCTTTAGTGAGCGCAGCGTGTGCGTCCAGCGCTTCTCTACGACGATCAATCGCTTCCTGATCGTCGGTTGCGGCAAACGCGCCGGTCAGGCGCGCCGCGTTGAAAGCCTCAATCCGCGCAATCCAGCCGGAATAGAGCGCGAAAAGATCCGATCGCGCCTGCTGCGCCAGCGCCAGACTTTTCAGTAATGCGGCTTCGGCACCATTCGCCATCGCCGGACCCAGACCAGGTGCGGCGACTACGTTGTCGATCACAATGCGGCCCGCTTCGTTCTGCGCGTACCGCTTATGTGCCGCTGAAAGGGTAACACCGGCATCATCGGCGGTGACAAGCATGACCGGGTAGGGAATGGCGCGGTGGATCAATTCGATCAGCCGCGCGGACTTGGCACCAGCTCGGAAGGCGCAACCAATGACGGCAATCTCAAGATATTCGCGGGCGTCATCCGCGAAGGTCGGCACGCCGATGGTCGCGGGTTTGCAGGCGGCAAACCATTGCAGCTCGTCAATCCCGTCCTGAATGACACGCTTGTCGGCGGCGGTCGGCGCTCCCTGCTCGACCAATAGCTTTTTGGGCACGCGCGCATCGACCCGCGCACTGGCTGGCAGCGCAAAAGCATCGACGACGGTGCGGATGTTCTGGTCTGCCGTCATGCAGTCTCCGCATGAGCAACTTGGGCCGATGGCAGGACAACCAGAAACGCCACGACCTCAAAATCGTTAATCCCGGCAAATTCGCCTTTCAGGGCGTGGGTGCCGCCGGGGCTGAACAGGCTGGCGACGGCGCGCTCCTCGCTCTTGCCTGCAATCGAGGCAACGGCGCGGGACAACAGCTTTTGATAGTCCTCCATATCGCGTCCAAAGCGGGTTTCCTTGTCGAAACGCTCGCAGGCGCGCGCGTCGGGAAGGTCGCGCCCAATGGCTGCTTTTTTGAGGCGGTCGAGCACCTGCTTGGCTTGCGTATAAGGCAAAAGCACCTCGCCCGCGTCACTGACATGCACGACGAAATTCGGGCTGAGCGGATAGCCCGGCTCTGCGGCGCGTTCTGCCACCTCGCCAACGGCGCGAAGGCAAAAGATTGCACCGGGAGCAAGGTCGTCGGGCGTAGCCGTTTCAGGGGCGGAAACGATTGAGTATGTGCCAAGCGGCAGGGTTTCCAGCCGCTCACGATGATCGCGCAGATAGCCCGATAGATCGACACGGAAGTCATTGAGGGTGAGGTCGGCGATGGAGACGCCGCTCGACAAATCCTCAAGGTCGATCACCGCGTCCTGCAATTTCTGCAATTGGGCGCGGCGATATTCGAGGTCGTTCATCTGGTTTCCGGCCTGAAACTCGATGACGTTCTCCTCGCCGGTCGCGGACACATCGAGCAACACCATGCGACCGCTCACGCGGGATTCGAGGTCGAGATATTCGTCCAGCTCCATGTTCGGCCAGAAGTTGACAAGCTGGATGCGATCGTTCGGCGAGCCGATGCGGTCGATGCGCCCGAAGCGCTGGATGATGCGCACGGGGTTCCAGTGGATGTCGTAATTGATGAGGAAGTCGCAGTCCTGAAGGTTCTGGCCTTCGGAGATGCAATCGGTGGCGATGAGAAGGTCGATCTCGCCTTCTCCCGCCATTTCCTCGGGGCGCTCCTTCGAGCGCGGTGAAAAGGCGCTCAGGATAGAAGTCATATCTGAGCGCAGACCCTGCAAGGTTGTCTTGTTCGCGCCCGTGCCCGTGACAACTGCGGCGTTGATGCCGAGGGTGGTTTTCGCCCAGGCAGCAAGCTCACGATAAAGATAATCGGCGGTATCGGCGAAGGCGGTAAACAATAGCAGCTTGCGGTTGTCGCCATTGATCGGCGTGTGGACTTTCTTGGCGATGAGATCCTTGAGCGCGGATAGCTTGGCGTCACGCACGGCGGTCACGGCGTGGGCCGCCGAAAGCAGCGTGTCGAGCCGGTTGCGATCCTCGATCAAATCCTGCCGCCAGCGCACGCGGTCAACGTCGTGCAACAGCACCTTGACCTTGCGCCCCACAAGCAACGCCTCGAATGATGGATCGTCGATATCGACATCGTCGATGGTCAACTCATCGAACTCCTCTTCGTGCGCGTCGAGTTTGGCGATCAGCGCGTTCACGTCGGCAAGCTGGCGTTTGATGGTGAGCGCGAAGGACGCCACCGAACTTTCCATGCGCTTGAGGATATTGACGCGCAGCAGGTGGATCAGGCTTTCTTCACGGTCCACCTGACGGAAGAAGCTCTGGCCGCCCCGGATTTTGGTGCTGTATTTTTCGTCATAGGCGGCCTGCTTGTGCGGGAGCACGTAACGCAAGGGCGCGTAAGCGCCGAGCGTCAGGCGGCGGATTTCATTGTTGATCTCGCGGATCGGGCGGAATTCACCCGCAAGGTCAACGTCGGCCTTGATGTTCTCGGGCCGCAGGCGTTCGGGGAACTGGCCGGTTTCGGCGGTGCCGTAATAGCGCTGAACGTGTTTTCGCGACCGCGCAATGGTCAGCATGTCGAGCAGCTTGAAATAATCGAAACCGAGCATGTCCATGAGGCGCGAAGAGCGGCGCTCGTCCTCGGGCAGGTCGAGCCAGCGATTGAACTGGCCCTGCGCCTTGCGGATCGTCGCCTCGATGCTCGGGATGCCGTGGTCGATGAAGGCAATATCGTTGCCCTCGGTCATGAAGGCGATCTGATTTTTGAGGTCGGCAAGGCGGTTATTGACCGGCGTTGCGGAGAGCATCAACACCTTGGTTTTCACGCCTGCCTTGATGATGCGCTTCATCAAATGGTCGTAGCGGGTATCGCGATCCTTGTGGGTCGCCTTGTTGCGAAAGTTGTGGGACTCGTCGATCACCACGAGGTCGTAATTGCCCCAATTGACATGGCTAAGATCGATGTCGCCCGAAAGGCCGCCGTCGCGCGATAGGTCGGTGTGATTGAGCACGTCGTAATTGAAGCGGTCGCCAGCAAGGATATTGCGGCGGTCATTGGCCTTGTAGAGCGTCCAGTTGTCGCGGAGCCGCTTGGGGCACAGTACCAGCACGCGGTCGTTTCGCAGTTCGTAATACTTGATGACGGCCAGCGCCTCGAAGGTTTTGCCAAGGCCGACGCTGTCGGCGATTATGCAGCCGCCAATGCGCTCCAGCTTGTCGATAGCGCCGACGACGCCGTCGCGCTGGAACTTGAACAGCTTTTGCCAAACGGTGGTGGTGCGGATGCCGGTCGCGGACTTAATAACCCGCTCCTCGTCCAGCTCATCGCCGATGTCCTTAAACAGCTCATAGAGAATCTTGAAATACAACAGCGACGCAGGGCGATGGGCTGCTGCATCGTCAAGATGGGCAGCAAGCGGGCTGGCGGATGCTTTCAAGCCGCTCCAACTGGTTTGGAACCAATCCGCGAAGGCAGCGGCCTCGGCATCGGTATCCGATGCCTGGACAAGCCCAAGCTGGCTGCCCGGAGTGATGCCCAAACCTTCGGTTGTGAAAGAACAGGTGCCAGTCAGCACGTCCTTTTTATCGTCGTTGGAAACGATGATCATGGACTGGGGCGGCACGGTCGGTGCGTGCCGGACTTCGGCATGTTTGGCGATCCAATCGCTCGCTAGTCGAGCCAGCCAACGCCCTTGCAGCTTGCCGCGCGCGGCAATGTCACCTTCGCCCCCAAAAAGCGCTTCGGCGATAGCCGTATCCTTACCGAGTAAGATGCGGCATTGCCCCGCCTTTTTAAGGCGCTCGTGCGTTTCGGCGAAAGCGTAAAGGGAAAAAGCTGGCGACATGAGATCGAGACCCGATCCCGGTTGGAGCCAATCTTGCAGGCGATCAATGACCCGCTCGTTCCCACTGTTACGTAAAAGCTGCATTCAATACCCACCCCGCGCGCGCTCAAACATGACCGAAGAGCTGGCTTTCTCAATCTTCACTGTGCTCATTATTCGGCGCTTCCAAGTATTTCTATAATGATTGAGAGCGATATTGCCTCAATTTGCGGGAAAGCCGACGATCAACACAAACTATGTCAAGCCGTTGGCTAGCACTGATTCATGGCTGGGTGGTTATCATGCCACAAGCGAAAAGTAATTTTCTTTCAATGTCGCGGCTAGCGCATCCACGGGGGCCTTAGGAAATTCCGCGCTTTGAACCGCGCGCGCAACCGGCGGCGTGAAACCTTCGCGGGTTTGGGGCTGGGCGCTAGTGGCGGGGCAAGGAACATTGACCCGAAGTCCGCGCCATCATCGGCGCCATCAGCGCCTGTGCGCGATGTCGAGAAGAACGCAGAGGTGATTTCGGTGTGGCTGGCGCTGCTCGCCCCGCCCTTGCCCTTTTTCGTTGGGCGGGCCGCCACGGCCATGAATCGCGATACTAATGACGGGATCGCGGCAAGAGCATGGCGCAAGAAGCGTGATGCCGAGTTCGCGGCTTGGGGCACGAGGCTGGCAATCTGCTGGATCAGCAGGCCCGGTTCCGATTGCAAGAAGCGCGAGCCCGTCAGCGTGCGCGGGGGTCACGCTCCGGCCCTTCGCGGTCCTTGGCC
The DNA here is from genome assembly GCA_040390365.1 of Pseudomonadota bacterium. Lineage (GTDB taxonomy): Bacteria > Pseudomonadota > Alphaproteobacteria > Sphingomonadales > Sphingomonadaceae > Sphingomicrobium. Next base: position 129,007 of record JAZJYM010000004.1, read on the forward strand.
AACGCATCCCTGCGTCGCTGCTCATATTCGCGCTCAAGCGCGATGGCGCGCTGCTCATCCTCGACGCGGCGTTTGAGGTCGCGGGACTGCTCATCCAACAGGTCAGCGCGCTCGCGTCCCTGCCGATCAACAAGCGTGTCGATCTCTGCACGCTGGGCAGCGTTGAGGCCGGACACCATGATGCGCACCTCATCATTGCGGCGATCCTCGGCATCGCGGGCGCGCTCGGCCTCGTCGGCGAGACGTTGGCGGCGCGCTTCTTCGTCCACGGTTTCGCGGATGGTTCGGATCAAGCGGGTAATCCCGCCTGGATCCTGCGGGCGTTCTTTGATCGTGCGCTGCGCTTGTTCCTGCGCGAATGCCAGGATGGCTTTGTCGGCGGCGGCTTGCTGGTTTTCCTGCAAGGTTTCGACCTCGCGGGCGTGTCGCAATTCCTGCTCTTTCAGCTCGGCGCCGTGACGTTCGATGATTGCGCGGCGCAGCGATGCGACCCGCTCGCGGTCAGCCTCAGATTCTTGCGGCGCGGTATTGTCGCGCTCGGGCGTGGATGGTTCAGGCTTGTCCTGTTCTGGCGTTGGCTGCGCACGAGTGGCTTCGCGGATGGCGGCGCGGGCCTCCTTCACGCTGGGCAGCAATTCAGGGTCGATGTCGGCCATGAAGGCGCGCAAGTCTTTGGCCTTCACACCCGGAAGCTGGCGGCCAAGGCTATGGGCTTTGGCATCGTCATCGAGGATCACGAAGTCGCGGCGGTCGCCGCGCGCCAGCACATAGCCCGCGTCCTCAAGTGCGGCCTTGAATGCGGGGCCGCTATCGCTCGCCTCGTAAAGCGCCGTGACCTGCGCCTTGCGTTCGCGGTGGTCGATACCGCCGCGTTCACGCTGTTGCCATTCGTCGTGGCTGACCTCGGCGGTGGGAAATTCGGGCTGGGCGTCGCGGTCACGCTTGGCGTGTTTGCCGGGAACATGCTCGTGCCCGAACTCCTGTTCCATGCGCAAGGACGCGCGTTCATGGGCCTGATAATTCATGCTGTCGGAGCGCAAGGTCATGGTGTCCATGTCGGCGCGTGCCCAGACGACGTGTATGTGTTCGCGCCCGTTTTTCTCGTGCATCACGACGGCGCGGGGCTGGCCCTGTAGGCCCAGCTCCTCCTCCAATATTTCGACCGCCCGCATCCACTGCTGCGGGGTCATTTCATATTTGGCGTCGGGGTCGATGTTGGCATGGTAGAGGCCGAGTTTGCCTTTGGTGGCGAGGGTGTAGGTCTGCCAGTCGCGGAATGCTTCGGCGGGCGTTCCTGCGGAGTCCAGTTGCAGGATTTCGATGCGCTCGTTGGTATCGGCGCGGCCAAGGTGTTGGGCGAGCTGGCTAGCGCCCGCCCGGCTTTTTCCCTTGATGATCACCGGCGTTCTCCATGCCGAGGGCTTCATAGATCGCGCCGACCACAGCGTGGTATTCGTGCAGGGCATCGCGCAGCACGGGCACATCAATGTCGATGCCGAGATTGGTGTTGCGGGCGATCTGGTTGAGGTTGTTTCCGACGCGGTTCATGGCAGCCATAAGCTGCGCAAGGGCGGCATGTTCAATGGGGCGACGGCGACGCGCACGGGGGCCAGCTTCGTTGAGGCCAGCAGCACGGGCAAACGCTCCGACTGCGAGGCCAGCACGCGAAGCCCGTTCCTGATACCGGGCGTATTCTTCGTCGGTCACACGGAACGTAATGAGGCGCTTCCGTTGCCGTTTGTCACTTCCTGTCGCCACCCGCCCTCCTGTTATGAAGGGTTCCAAGGCACCGCCTTGGTCGGTTGCAGGCGCGAAATGCCTGCCGGGGGGCCGGGGTTCGCAATCCCCGGTCTGGGTTCCAAGGGGCATGAAAGCCCTTTGGTTGTGGCCGCTGCAATCAGCGGTCGGTGGGTTCCAAGGGAGCGCGAAAGCTCCTTTGGAGGGATGACGAACAAATGCGGGGGGCGCATATGTTCATCATCCCGGTCCAGGGTGCATGGGGAGGGAAATCCCCTGCTCTGGAGGTTCCACAGGAGGGCACGAAGGCTCTCCTTGGTCGGGGATGCAACGGGGTCGAAGAACCCCTTGCCAAGGCGCGCGGTAATACCGCGCATGGCTTGCATCTCCTGTTATTAGCATAACATGAGTTTGTGCAACTGTGAATTGTTAGGGGGATACGGGGTGCAGTTAGCGTAGTGGTTTAATGCTTCGGCGCATACGCTTGTATGCGTCTGATCTTACGGTGTCGCCAATTCTGCGCTTTGGGTGCCCACCGCCAGCCAGCGGCGGACAGCATCATTAAAGCAGATTCGCCCGGAAATTTCCTTGCGTCTTGTGATGCGGCACGTTGCTACTTCGCGTCCTGTTCCTGCCCGTCCGCACCCTGCCTGTAGGGGTTGGGGTCGATCACCAAGGGGTGCGAATAATAGAGCTGCATCGCCCCTTCCCGATACGGCAGGAACTCATCTCGGATTGCCCAATAGCCCACACCCCATACCTGAAACGGACGTCCAGCGGGCGGCAACACAATGGCCTTCTCCCGCCCGAGCTGCATCACCTCGTCAGGGGTGAGCAAGGCGCGGCCCATCTCGCCATATGCCTTGCCGCTGGTGGGTTCGCCCTGTCCAGTCTGCCCTTCGTTCACCGTTGCAGTGCCGACGGTGCGCTGGCCAAGGGTGTCGGAGACATACTTGGCCGTGTCGTAGTCGCGCACGTTGCACAGCCATTTCCAGCCACAGTTGGCAAGGATCGTGCGCGACTGCTCGCCGTAGGTCGCTTTGAGCTGCCCAAGGTCCTGCACAATCAGGGTGTAATCGAGGCCATAGCCGCTCATGGTGGCAAGGTCGGTCGGCAGGTCGGGAATCCTCCCGAGCGCCGGTAGCTCGTCAATCAGCATCATGCCGCGTATCTGCCCGCGCGGCTTGGCCGTGCGGAAGGCATGGGCGAAAGCCGCGAGCATGAGACGCAGCCATGTCGCCTGCGCCTTCATGCGGTCGGGCGGTATGACCAGAAACACGGTCTCCGACCTGTGCGGGAACGTGCGCAAATCGAAGTCGGAGGTTGCGGATGTTGCTTCTTTTAGGCGCTCGTCGCTGATGAAGCGCGTGGCCTCGGCCAGCGTCCGCTGGATCGCGGGCAGGTCGCGGGAATCCCCGCCAGACAGGAACGGGCCGATGTTCTCGGCGATCGCGCCGCCATAGGCGGTGCTGGCCGCCATCGGGACGAAGTATTCCTGTTGCAGCCGGTCGAGCGGCAGCGTGACGATCTGGCGCACCCGCGCCAGCGTTTTTCGTTCGCGGTCGCTGTCGTTGTCGGCCAGCCAGAGAAGCACGGCGGTCAGGATCGCTGTGGCATTGCCCTCCCAATAGCTGCTGTCCTTGCCTTCGCTTCGCACACAGATGCTCTCGGCCATTGTGTGCGCGATGCTGACGGCATCGGGATCGCCGCGCTGGATCGCGTCGAGCGGATTATAGCGCGACGTTGGCAAACCGCGCTTTGCCAGTTCATCGTCCAGCACCCCCCACGGGTTGAGGACATGGACCTTGTGACCGGGGAGTGCTGCGCGCTGCCTTCCCGCGATGGCAGCGTTCTCGCCCTTGGGGTCGATCACCAGCATTGAGCCATCATAGCGCAGCAGCGTCGGCACGATGATGTTGGTGCCCTTGCCGGTTCGTGTCGGGGCCATAATGAGGGTATGCGCCTCGGGCTTCGTGAACACGGGCGCGGTTTTGACCTGCCCATCGGCATGATGCGGCCACGCATATTTGCCAAGGAACACGCCGAACAACGGTTCGAGCGGATGAACATTCATGTTCATCGCGCCCCATGTGGCGGAGCCGTGATTGTCGGTCAGTGGAGGGCGGCTACCGCCCTGATTGTTTCGGGTAAACATCATGCTGATGAGGATCAGCACGAGCAGAATTGCGCCGATGATCGGCACCAGCGTTCGATAGCTCACGCCATCTTTTTCGATCTCCCGCGCGCGTTCAGCGGCTTCGCGCTGCTCGCGGAGTTGCGTCTGATACTGCTTGTGCTCGGCGCGGCTCCCGCCGACTCCGGTGGTGTCAACAAAACGCTCGCGGAAGCCCTCCGGGAAATAAAGCGTTGCTGTGTCCTGCGCGCGTTCAAGATCGTGCTCGTAGTGAACGCGCGTGCGGTTAAACGTCTCTGCCCGCGTTGTGCACCAGAACTGCCAGCGCGCGCAGGTGTCCGTGAAGGTCGCCTGCATCCGGTCACGCAGGTCGTAGAAGTGCAGCCAGTAGCGAGCGTGAAGTTGCGCCACGTCGGCAGGCCAGCGATTTTTGTCAGTGGCTCCCGTTGGCCCCTGTAATCCCTCAAGGGCGTTGGCGAGCATCGCCATACGGCCCGCTTGCCTTCCCGCAAGCTCAACGTCGCCGACGCCGTTCGATGCGGTGGCAAGATCGGCGCGCACACGCTGCGGGTCGGGAAAGCTGCGCAAATAATCGGTGCGTGGCTGCGCGCCGATGGTGCGGTTGGCTCGGCGCTCTGCCTCCTGCCGGATGGCGCGGCCTTGCCCTGTCCGGTCTGCTTGCGCGTAGTTCTCTGAAAGCCGCTGACGATTGAGGGTAAACATGTCGGCGGCAAAATCGTCAGGCACGTCGGCACGGGCGCGTTCACGCTCGATCAATGCAATGTCGGTCAGCGCAGAGGCGATCCCACGGGTGATCTGGGCACGGTCTTGGGCGTGGCTGGCGACAGGCCAGGCAACGCAGAAAGCAATGAAAAGCCAAAGACGAACGATGCGATTCAAGCAGTTCCTAACGCACAAGATTCAGGCTCTCTTTTCAGCGTCATTTTTGTGTTTGTTCAAGACTTTCTGATGCGGGTGCCAAGGTGCGGCACATTTTCTCCCTGTACCGACGCCACACGGGCCTTCTTCATGGGCATCCTTGCAGGGGATTTGCCTTTTGGGCCGCAAGCCACTTCGCGGCTTCTCCGCTGCGCTCCGCCAAGTGCGGCCAAGGCAAACGCCCTGCTCCCTGTCTGCCATGAAGGCCCGCGATGGTCGCGGCTACAGACTGGGAGAAAAATCATGTCGCTGTTTATCACCCCCGCTGAACTCGTTGGCATGAACGAACAGGAACTCCGCGCTCTCTACGGTCGCCTTCTGAGCGATCTGCGCCGTAACCCGCAGTCTCGCTTCTTGACCTCCGACGTTCACGTTTCGCTGCGCCACGTCGAGCAGGCTTTGGCCCGCCTCGCGCAACGCCCTCGTCCCCCGCAGGGTCCGCGCTTCTGACGGAAGTGCAAAGCGACGCGCCGCCGACATCGCCGGCGGCGCGCGCGCTGGCCTAGTATTCGCTGGCCAGCATGATGGTGAGGACTCGGGTTGTCTGGGCGGGATCGGCCGGACACTCGGAGCCGTAACGGCACTCCCGGTCGTAATAGTCGATCTTCCAAAAGACCTTACGATTATCGACGGTGACACAGCCGAAGTCGTGTTCGCCGTATGGATCGTTATCGGCGCTGAAATCGGTGAAGCGTTGCACCGCTTCCACGCAGCCGCTGGTGAAAGTGTCACCAAGGGCGGTGATGCCCTCGGTGATCAGGACGCGTCCGCCGATAAAGCAAGTGCGGAACAGGTCGTTCAGCTCGCGGATGCGCGATGCGGTTTGGAGGGGCGCGTTCATACCAGACCTCCTTGCGCCGCTTCGCGGTCAGCCTTGGGAACGAAGGCACGAGCGACCAAGCGGCCCTGCAACGGGATCGCGTTGCAGCGCATGTTGAAGCCCTTGCCGTCCTGATGAAGCCACGCGGCCCCGATGCGGGTCCAGCGGGCATCCTTGCCGTCACCTTCCACGCACCAGAGCATGAAAGCGGGTGAATTTTGATCGACGTTCGCCATTGTCATTCTCCTTGAGATTGGAGGCGCGCAGACCATCTGCGGCCTCATGGGGAGAAGTCGGCGCGGCCCATCAAGCCGGTGGTCAACGCCGGGCGAAGCCCGCCCGAAGGTGCAAGCTGCACAAGCCAAAGCGAAGCGAGAGGCGCGGAAGCGCAGGCGATTGACGACAGGCGGGGCTGTGCCAGAAGCGACCCAATGAGAGGCCGTAATGGACTGAAACGTGCCTTCCCTTGCTCTCAAGGAGTCAAAGGCGACCGGCAGAATTCATCGTGTTGGTGCTGCAAGTTCCGGGTGGTGACGGTATAAGAAACCACCGCCCGCCATCGGTGGCGGGCAGCATCACATCGGCATGTCAGGGTTTGGGCTGCTTATGTCGAGGTTTCGGATGCGAGGGCGTAGCTGGTGCTGCGCCCGCCGCCCGGCTCTTTGACCAAGATGCCGCGCTGGACGAGATCGGTAATGTCGCGCAGCGCAGTATCGGGCGATGTTTTAGCGATAGTCGCCCATTTGGCATTGGTCAGTTTGCCGTCGAAGCCATCGAGCAAGCGGTTGAGGATTTTGCGCTGGCGGTCGTTCAAGGGCTGGTCGGCGACTGCATCCCAGAACCGCGCCTTGCGCATGACGCTGGCGAGGATGATTTCGGCACCGTCGAAAGCGCGGTCGAGACAGCCGATGAACCAGATTAGCCAGGGCGTGATGTCCACGTCGCCCTTCTGCGTAGATTCCAGCATGTCGTAATAGGCGTTGCGCTCGGTCCTGATCTGCGCGGACATGCTGTAGAACCGCTGCGCTGTGCCTTCCGCGCGCGCAAGCGCAAGGTCGGCAATGGCGCGGGCAATACGGCCATTGCCATCGTCAAATGGGTGGATGGTAACAAACCACAGGTGCGCAATACCGGCTTTCAGGACGGGGTCGGGCTGGGCAGTTTCAAACCATGTGAGGAACTTCCCCATTTCAGTATCAAGCCGCTCGGCTTCTGGTGCTTCATAGTGAACGCGCTCACGGCCAATCGGCCCTGATACAACCTGCATCGGGCCGTCCGCACCTGTGCGCCAAGCGCCCACTGTGATTTTGCTCATGCCGCTGCGCCCTGTTGGAAACAGGGCAGCGTGCCAGTCATGCAGCCGCTCGGTGGTCAGCGGCGCGGCATAGTTCTGCGTAGCGTCGAGCATCATTTCGACAACGCCTTCGACGTTGCGATCCGCTGGCACCAGACCTCCAATATCCATGCCAAGGCGTCGGGCGATGGACGAGCGAACTTGATCGCGGTCCAGCACTTCGCCTTCGATCTCGCTCGATTTGATGACATCTTCGGTGAGGGCTTGCAGCACGGCTTCTTCGCGGAGCGGAAACCCAAGGGCTTCCATGTGCCCGATCAATCGCCCTTGGCGATGGCGCACGGCGGCAAGCGGCTGGGCAAGCTGCTCGTCGCTCCAACGCAGATTTGGCCAATCGGCTCGTTCATGGATATAGGTCATAATCACCGCACCTTCTGCGGCGATTATAGCCCGTATTCACCGCACAGCGCAAGGATATTCGCCGCACAAGATGCGGTGAATAATCCAGTTAATCGCCGCATCTGCTTGGCAAGGACGCTCAAGCTCCTGATCCCATTGCATCATTTCCGGCGAGTTTGAGGCGAATCCGGCCTCCATGAGAGAATAAAGGCAAGGAAACCTCTCACGAAAAATATGAGGATGGATGCTGCGTGGCTCTTTTGGGGACAAGGCTTACGTAAGCGACAGAAAACCGGTCGAGGCTGTCCTGACTGAGGTCTGCTTGTGGCCGGAAACGCACATGGATCGGCAGTTCCATTTCTGCACCCTGCGCCTAGACAACGGTGAGCATGTTCGCACGTCGATCAGCAACTGGGATAACAGCTTGATGGTCGGCCAGCGCGTTCGCGGCCTTATGCTGCCGAAGGGAAAGGGCATATTCACAGGTCACGCACATGTTGACGCGCTTGAGCGCGCTGGACCGCCATCGGCGTTCAAGCGATTAAAGGCCGCTATTGCGCAAAAGTTCGGGCGTTGAAAGCGAACGCCAGATGGAGCGCGGATGGATCAGTGGGTTCCCGCTACAGACTTTATAGCTGCTGATGTAATCCGTTGGACGGAAGGCATCTATGATCGTCGCAAGCGCGGCAAGGCGCTGCGCATCGGCGAGCGACTGATTGCCGCCGAGGTCATCGAGCGCGGCAAGGATGGCTGGGTCAAATTGCTGGTTCGTGCCAGCACCATCACCAAGGACGAATGTGCCGGAAGGTCAATCACCCTGTTGAAACACGGTGAGGTTCTGCGTCGCGGGGAAAAGACGATCCTGCGAGGCAAACCGCAGCGATTGCTCTGGGATGATGAGTCAGCGCGTCAATCGGTCGTGAACGGGAGTTCACGGGGTTCGCGGTATATCAAGAAAGACGACGAAGATGAGTAAGAGCGATGGCCGCTCCCGTTCGGGAGCTAAGAGGCCACCGGCCCTGCCTGTACAGGCTGGGCCTTCGCGAAAAAGGGCAGACGCCGGTAACGGCTGATCTGCCCCTCGCGCACCGTTCGGTGCTGCTTCTCAAAAGATGGTGCCGGTGGTCGGACTCGAACCGACACTCCTTGCGGAACAGGATTTTGAATCCAGCGCGTCTACCAATTTCACCACACCGGCCAGCGGTTGCGCATATGCTGTGTGGCAAAGGCTGCGTCAACCGATAAGAACGTGATTTGATACCAAATAGGTGATTCCGTCAATATCGCAAAGTTACCGTTTTGGTCGTCGTGTATTGATCGCCGATGCGTCAATCATATCCTTGATATGGGAAGCATAGAATTTCTCAATCATTTCGACGCTGGTGCGACAGTTCTTGGCGACTTGGTAGATGTCTGCGCCCTCGATCAGGCGAAATGAGATATAGGTATGGCGCAGGCTGTAGGCCGTGCGCGGGTTGCCCTCGCGATCTGACTTCATCCCTAGTTCGTCCAAGATGGTATTGAACAGCTCACGCTGAATCTTCGGGAAAATGAGGTCCGTTGGACCGAGATTATGACGCTTCTTCATGCGCTGGAACGGCAGAACCGCCCCTGGCATGGTTTTGCAATAGCCGACGCCGCGCTTGCCACGCACGGCAATATGGAGGATTTTCTCGTCCTTCGGCCCATCTGCGACAATCTCCACGTCGCGGAGCTCGATGCGCTTGGCCTCGTCAGGACGTAGGCCGCTGTTCACCATGAACAGCACATAGTCGTGGAGATCTTCGCAGGCCGACCGCCACCGCTCTTTTTTCGGGTGCTTCGCCCGTTCGCCGGTGGCCTTATAGAGTTGCTTATATTCCTCTGGCGAAAACCACGCACGGTGCGCGATCTTGCCCGAGGTCTTATAGGGAGCGGAAATGTCTGGCAGATAGGACAGCCAGCCGTGGCGCTGCGCTGTTTTCAGGACATGCCGAAGGGTGATGATTTCAGAATGGATGGTTGAGCGTGATGGGCGCTTGGGCTTGCCCTCTTTGTCGAGGCGCGAGGTCATGCGGTGGACGCGATACTCCTGCACAAGGCCGGGAGTGATCTCCTCCACCATCTTGTCCCCAAAGAATGGCAGTAGATGGACACGGAGGCGGATGCCGTGGCCTTCGACGTATTTGGCGTTGCGTTCGCCTTCGGTGATGATGGTGTATTCCTGAAGGAAGTGCTGTGCGGCTTTCTTGAACGGTGTTCCGTCCTTGATCTCGCCAGCTCGGTATTTGCCCATAAGACCGAGATACCAATCGCGTGCAACGTCCTTGGCTCGGGCTAGGCTTTCTTCCTTGGTCGATGTGCGCATCTGCTTCCCTGCGATTGAGCAGGAGCATTGCCAGTGCGGACTGTTGGTCCGCATGTAGAGCTGAACTTTTCCGTCAAGAAACTTGTGGCGGGCTGTATCCTTCATGGCTGACACCTCGTGAGCAAAATTGTGCTAGATGTGCGCTAGGCGTCCATCTTTACATTTTGCCACTAACCGACTGATTTTGCTAGATTTATATCGTAAGTGACTGATATAAATATGCTTTTGAGTCGAGCGCGTCTACCATTCCGCCACAGGGGCCCTGAGCGAACGGCTCAGCTAGCGGAGCCTCGCACGGCTCGCAACACCTCCGCCCGACGAACTCGCCTCATGCAGCACGCTGCAGGTTCGAAGAACGAGGAACGCAGCCATCAGCACGACCACCGCCTGCAATATTACCGGCAGGCGATCGAAGCGGCCGGCAGTAAGTCGACGAAGACCAAATTGAAGGCCTCCGAAGAACAACGCTGGAACGACGCCGAACACGAAAATCAGCCCTAGCAGGAACCAGATTCCGTTACCTGACATCTAGCTTACTTCCCCGATCGGCGGGGTGTTCGCGTTATTTCCCGAATGGATCAGGCCCGTATTGGTTGTCGCCCTTGGTGCCTTCGCCGACGAAAAATACCAGCAGGACGATCGCTCCGATCAGCGGAACCAATGCAATCAGCATCCACCAGCCCGACCGGTCGGTATCGTGCAGCCGGCGGACTCCGACGGCGATGCACGGGACTAGCAACGCCAATGCGGTCAACATGTAGACGTAGCCATAGCCAGTGCCGGCAACATCGGTGCCAAGCATTGAATCGACCAGCATCGCAAAGATCATCACGACCAACTGCAGCAAGACGAACCACCAATATTCCGACCGCGGCGCGCGGCCGCTGAAATCGGCATATTTCTGGAGCGGCCTTTTGGCCCAATCGATCGGCGAGAGATTGTCGTTCATCATTCTGCCCCCTGTTTGGCACCACTGAAGCCGGCGCGTGCCGACTCCGCCCTTAATTGCGCGGCGCATGGCGACGATAGCTCAAGGCCTCGGCGATGTGAATTCGGCCCACCGTCTCCGCTCCCGCAAGGTCGGCGACGGTCCGGGCGACCCGCAACACCCGGTGAAATCCGCGCGCCGACAAGCGCATCGCCGACGCCGCATCGGCAAGCAATTTGCGGCCCGGCTCGTCGGGCGTCGCGACGCGATCGAGAAGCTCGCCGTCGGCCTCCGCATTGGTCCGGACGCCCGAGCCATAATAGCGACCGGACTGGAGCGTTCGGGCGGCCGCGACCCGCTCCGCAACCGCGACACTGCCCTCGGCCGGCGGCGGCAAGGTGAGGTCGGCAGCGCTGACGCCTGCGACCTCGACATGAAGGTCGATCCGGTCGAGCAACGGTCCCGATACCCGCGCCTGATAATCGGCGGCACAACGCGGTGCACGGCTGCAGGCAAGCGCCGGATCGCCAAGGTGACCGCAGCGGCACGGGTTCATCGCCGCGACCAGCTGGACTCGGGCAGGGAAGGTCACGTGACTGCTCGCCCGGGCGACGCTGACGCTTCCGGTTTCGAGCGGCTGACGGAGGGAATCGAGCACCTGGCGCTGGAATTCGGGAAGCTCGTCGAGGAATAGGACCCCGAGATGAGCAAGGCTGATCTCGCCCGGCCTGACCTTGAGTCCGCCGCCGACCAGCGCCGGCATCGAAGCGCTGTGATGGGGCGCTCGAAACGGGCGGCGGCGGCGGATCCGGCCGTCAGTCAGCTCGCCCGCGACCGACGCGACCATCGACACTTCGAGGGCTTCGGACGGCTCCAGCGGCGGCAGGATCCCCGGCAAACATGCGGCGAGCAGCGACTTGCCCGACCCCGGCGGGCCGCTCATCAGCAGATTATGCCCGCCAGCGGCAGCGATTTCGAGGGCGCGCTTGGCCACTTCCTGGCCCTTCACCTGGGCCAGATCGGGACCGCCGACGACCGGTTCCGCTTCCACCGCCGCCGGCCGAGCGACCAGCGCGGTGCCCTTCAGATGGGCGAGCAATGCGAGCAGGTCGGGCGCCGCGACGACGTCGAGCTCGCCCGCCCAGGCGGCTTCGCTGCCCTGTGCGGCGGGGCAAATCAGCCCCTTGTCGAGGCCGGAGGCGTGAAGCGCCGCAAGCAGCACCCCGGGCGACGAAGCGATGCGGCCGTCGAGGCTCAATTCACCAACCACGACGAAATCGGCCAGAGTCTCGACATCGCAGGCCCCGATCGCGGCCAGCAGGCCGAGCGCGATCGGCAGATCGTAATGCGAACCCTCCTTGGGCAAATCGGCGGGCGACAGATTGACCGTGATCCGCTTGGGCGGAAGCGCAAGGCCGATCGATGACAGCGCCGCTCGGACCCGCTCACGGCTTTCGGCGACGGCCTTGTCCGGCAGGCCGACGATGATGAAAGCCGGCAAGCCCGCGGACAATTGCACCTGGACCTCGACGGCGCGCGCCTCGAGCCCGAGATAGGCGACGGTGGCAACGGTCGCGGCCATCAGGCCCCGTGCCCCGGACAACCAGTTGTGGTCAGGATCCCCCCTTGATCGGCCGGCCGACGGTAGCGCGGGCGAACGACCCGAAGCAAGTCTTGCGTCGAGCGCGCCGCGCAACCACATTGCCGTCATGGTGACCCCCGAACCCAAGAAGAAGTTTTTCGGCTTGCCCAAGGTCGAGTGGAGCCTGTTCGCGCTCGGCATCCTGCTGATCGCGGGCGGCCTGATGCTTGCTCCTGTGCCCGGGCCAGGCGGGATATTCCTGATCGCCCCGGGCCTTGCACTGGTGCTTCGAAGCAGCGTTTGGGCCAAGCGCCGCTATGTCCGGGTCAAGCGCTGGCAACCGCGGGCCGGGCGGTGGATGGACTGGAGTTTGCGCAGGAAGAGCGCGGCCCGGCGCGAAGCGCTGCGCAAGGCGGAGAAAAATGCCGCCACGGCGGCGGTTGAAAGCAGCAGCGGGAATTGACTTGGGCGACATGCTCGACTATCGGCGCGCTCGACAGCGGCTGCCTCGATGGCGGCCCTTTTTCTTTAGACTTTGAGGCAATGAGCGATGAAGCGCACCTTCCAGCCAAGCAATCTCGTCCGCGCACGCCGGCACGGGTTCCGGCACCGCATGGCGACCCCGGGCGGCCGCAAGGTGCTGAATGCGCGCCGCGCCCGCGGCCGGGCCAAGCTGAGCGCCTAACGCAGATCCGCAAGCGCGCGGATTTTCTTGCCGCCAATAAAGGCAAGCGAACCACGACCCCCGGCTTCATCCTGCTGGTCCGCGATCGCGACGACCAGGACCCGGCGATGCGCGTCGGCTTCACCGTGACCAAGAAGATCGGCGGCGCAGTCATCCGCAACCGCATGAAGCGCCGCTTCCGGGCGCTCGCCCGCGACCTCGTTCCGACCACCGGCATCGCTGGCGCCGATCATGTAATGATTGGCCGCTCCGGTGGGGTCGAACGCGACTATCAGTTATTGCGCGGCGACCTCGCAAGCGCGCTCGACCGATTGCGCGATTCGTGATCGGCAAAGCCCTGATTCTGGTCGCCAAGGCGTGGCAAAAAGGCCCGTCGAAGGTCCTTCCGCCAAGCTGCCGCTACCAGCCGAGCTGTTCGGCCTATGCGATTACCGCAATCCAGCGCTATGGCGCTGCGCACGGCGGGTGGATGGCGATCAAGCGTATCCTGCGTTGCAATCCCTGGGGCGGCCACGGCCCCGACCCGGTTCCATGATGAGGCCAATCAGTGACTGACAGCAAGAATTTCATCATCGCGATCGCGCTCAGCGCCTTGGTCCTGTTCGGCTGGAGCTGGGCCGCCGAGCGTTATTTCCCGACCGCGAAGACCCCGCCAGCGGCGACCGTCGCCACTGACCAGGCCGGTGCGCCATCAGCGCCAGTGGCCCAGGCTCCAGCGGCTGCCGCAAAGGTTCTGCAAAACCGCTCGGCGGTTCTTGGGGCAAGCCCGCGCGTGGTCATCGATACGCCGTCGCTCAAAGGCTCGATCAACCTCAAGGGCGCGCAGTTCGACGACCTCGTATTGCTCACCCAGCGCACTGGGATTGCCAAGGATTCGCCGCCCGTGCGCCTGCTCTCGCCGCTTGGTGCCAAGGGTGCCTACATCGCCCAATTCGGCTGGGCCGGCCAAAGCGCTCCGGGACTCGACACGATGTGGACCGCGGACGGCAATGTGCTTGCACCCGGCCGCCCGGTGACTCTGACCAGCACAAGCGCCGATGGGCTCACCTTCGCGATGAAAATCGCGGTCGACCGCGGTTATTTGTTCACGGTCGATCAAAGCGTCGCCAACGGCTCGGGCAAGTCGGTCGCGCTGCGTCCGACCGGGCTGGTCAGCCGCGCCGACAAGTCAATCGACGCGTCCAGCTGGACCAACCATGTCGGACCGATCAGCGTCTTCGACGGAACGGCCGATTACGACATCAATTGGAAAACGCTCGACCAAGCCGGCCCGACCGGAGAATCAGCCAATAATGTCGATGGCTGGCTCGGCTTTACCGAGAAATATTGGCTGACCGCGCTCGCGCCCGTCGGCAAGCCGCGCATGGCGACCGATTTCCGCCGCTCGCCAAGCGGCGGCTATCAGGCCGATTACGCCCTTGCGCCGTCGATCATCGAGCCTGGCAAGACGCTAAGCAGCAACACCCGCCTGTTCGCTGGAGCCAAAGAGAAAGTGTGGCTCGACCGCTATGAGAATGAAGGCATTACCAAGCTCTCCAAAGCGATCGACTGGGGCTGGTTCGAATGGTTCATGCGGCCGATCTTCGGCCTCCTCCTCGTGCTCTTCCACCTGACCGGCAATTTCGGGGTCGCGATCATCGGGCTGACGTTCATCGTCCGGCTGATCATGTTCCCGATCGCCCAGCGCCAGTTCAAATCGATGGCCGCGATGCGCAAGGTCCAGCCCAAGATGAAGGCGATCCAGGAGCGCTTCAAGGACGACAAGCAGCGCCAGCAGCAGGAAATCCTCAAGCTCTACCAGGTCGAGAAGATCAATCCGGCCAGCGGCTGCCTTCCGATCCTGATCCAGATCCCGGTCTTTTACGCCCTCTACAAGGTGCTGATGGTGTCGGTCGAAATGCGCCACCAGCCGTTCATCCTGTGGATCAAGGATTTGAGCGCGCCCGACCCGCTCACTCCGGTCAATCTGTTCGGCCTGCTCCACTTCTCGCCGCCGGCTTTCCTGGCCATTGGCGTGCTTCCGATCCTGGTCGGAGCGACCCAGTGGCTGACGATGAAGCTCAACCCGCAGCCGATGGACCCGACCCAGCAGCAGATCTTCTCGATCATGCCGTGGCTGCTGGTGTTCATCATGGCGCCGTTCGCGGCGGGGCTTCAGCTGTACTGGATGACCAACAACGTCCTGACCCTGCTCCAACAATGGTGGCTGTACCGGCGCTTCGGACTGCATTTCAGCGACACCCACCCGATCGAATCATGACCGTGACCGACGATCCCCAGCTGGCGGAGCAGGCGCGCAAGCTGTTCGCCGGGCCGATCACCTTCCTGAAATCGGCGCCCGAGCTGAAATTCCTGCCCAATCCGGACGTCCCCGAAATCGCCTTCGCGGGCCGGTCGAACGTGGGCAAGAGCTCGCTTCTCAATGCGCTCACCAACCGCAACAAGCTGGCGCGGACGTCGAACACCCCGGGGCGGACCCAGGAGCTGAACTTCTTCGACGTCGGCCAGCCGCTGCGGCTGCGGCTGGTCGATATGCCGGGCTATGGCTTCGCCGAAGCGCCCAAGGACATGGTCAAGCGCTGGCGCTTCCTGATCAATGATTTCCTGCGCGGCCGCCAGGTGCTCAAGCGGGCGCTGGTGCTGGTCGATAGCCGCCACGGTTTGAAGCCGGTCGATCATGACATCATGGACATGCTCGACAAGGCCGCGGTCAATTATCAGCTGGTCATGACCAAGGTCGACAAGGTCAAGCCAACCGCCCTCGCGGCCACCCTGGAGCAGGTCGCGGCCGACGCGCGCAAGCACCCCGCGGCGCATCCGGACATCCTGATCACCTCGAGCGAGACCGGCGATGGCATCGCCGAACTTCGAACCGCCATCCTCGCCGCCGCCTTCGCTTAGGAAACATCAGCCTTGCTCAAGCTCGTCATCGGCAATCGCGCTTATTCCAGCTGGTCGTTCCGCGGCTGGCTCGCCGTCAAGCAATCGGGCGAGGAGTTCGAGGAACTGGTCGTGCCGATGTTCGACGCCGAATGGGAAGAGCGCCGCGAGGGCGATGAATTCGCACCCGGCGGCGGCAAGGTCCCGATCCTGTGGGACGGCGAATGCGTCGTCTGGGACAGCCTTGCGATCATCGAATTTCTGGCCGAGCGAGTGGGCCGTGAGCGCTACTGGCCCGAACCGGTCGATGCTCGGGCAATGGCCCGATCAATGGCCGCGGAAATGCATTCGGGCTTCGCCAGCCTGCGCCGCGAACTGCCGATGAACGTTCGCCGCAGTTATGCCCCGCAGGAGCTGAGCGAGGATGTCCGCAACGACGTCGACCGGATCATGCAAATCTGGGCCCAGGCGCGAGCGCGCTTTGGCGGGACTGGCGATTTCCTGTTCGGCAACTGGTCGGCGGCGGACATCATGTTTGCCCCGGTGGTGACTCGTTTCCTCACCTATGGAGTCCCGGTGCCGAGCTTTGCGGCGATCTACATGAAGGCGGTCCTGTCCCACGCCGATGTCGCCGAATGGATCGACAAGGCCCAGGACGAGCCGTGGGTGATCGAAGCCTATGAAGAGGGCGGCGCTCAGTAGAGCGTCCCGTCCTTGTGGCGATAGCGGCCGTCGGCGTGAAATTGCATGTCGATGTCGGAATATTCGCCCCACGTGACCTCGCCGCCGCTGAAACAGACGAAGCGGCACGGCGCCGCGCTCTCATTGATCAGATGATGGCCGTTGCGCACGCCCTTGGCCCAGGCGACCATGTCGCCCGCGCGCATCACCGACCGGCCCTGGTCCTCGACCAGCACCGCTTCACCTTCGAGCATGACGAGAAACTCGTCCTCGCCGTCGTGCCAATGGCGCTGCGACGACCAGGCGCCGGGTTCGAGCATGACTTCGCTGACCTTGAAATCTTTCAGCCCGAGCGCCGGGCCAAGGCGGCGGTAATGGCGTCCGGCGACATCCTGGTTGAACGGCGGCGGATAGCCCGTGGTGCAGGTCTGTTCGATTTGCGAAAGGTCGATCTTGGGCATTGCCATGTCCTTTGCTAGGCATCGTCTATGTCGACCGATCCCATCGCGCTTGCAGCCGCACTGATCAACTGTCCAAGTGTCACCCCCGCCAGCGGCGCGGTGTTCGACCTGCTCGACCAGGAACTGGCGGCACTGGGTTTTGCAGTTCACCGCTGGGTGATGGGCGAAGCGCCCGACGGCCCGACCGAGAACATGGTCGCGATCCGCGGGCAAGGCGCGCCGCACTTCGGTTTCGCCGGTCACCTCGACGTCGTCCCGCCCGGCGAGGGCTGGAGCGTCGGGCCGTATGAAGCAAAGATCGTCGATGGCCGGCTGGTCGGGCGCGGCGCCAATGACATGAAGAGCGCCATCGCCGCCTTCGTCGCGGCGGTTGCGCGGATCGACCAGACGACGGGAACGCTGTCGCTGCTCATCACCGGCGACGAGGAAGGCTATGCCACCTACGGAACGCCGCGAATCATCGATTGGCTCAACGAGCGCTCGATCCGGCCCGACATGATCCTGATCGGCGAGCCGACTTCGGTCGATCGCCTGGGCGACACGATCAAGATCGGCCGCCGCGGCTCGGTCAACATGTGGATCGACGTTCCCGGCATCCAGGGTCATGTCGCTTACCCGCACCGGGCCGACAATCCGATCGCTCCGCTGGCGCAAGTGATTGCGGCGCTCGACCAGGTCCATCTCGACGATGGAACGGACGAATTTCCGCCCTCAAACCTTGAGTTCACCGCGGTGACCACGCCGACGACCGCAAGCAACGTCATCCCCGGCGAAGCCACGGCGCAGCTCAATATCCGCTTCAACAACCTCCAGCGCGGCGTCGATCTCGTCGCCATGGTGGAAGAGATTGCCGAGCGCGAGGCTCCGGGCTCGACGGTCCGCTCGCGCATTTCCGGCGAAGCCTTTTTGACTCCGCCGGGCAAGCTCTATGACATCATCGTCGATTCAATCCGCGAGGAAACCGGGGTCGAGCCCGAGCTTTCGACCAGCGGCGGCACATCCGACGGACGGTTTCTGATCCAGCTCTGCCCGGTGGTCGATTTCGGTCTTCCCAATGCGACAATGCACAAGCTCGACGAAAGCGCTTCGGTCGAGGATATCAATGCACTGTCGAGGATTTACGAACGGATTCTGGTCAAGGCGTTGGGCTAGGCGACCGATTTGGCGGCGCCATCGGCGCGGCTGGTCCAGCTCAGGAACTCGCGCTCCATCATCGGCGGCGAATAGACAAATCCCTGGACGGTATCGCAGCCCATGGCGCGCAGAATATCGGCCTGGCTGACGGTTTCGACCGCTTCGGCGACCACTTCGCAGCCGATGCCCTTGATCAGGTGGATGACCGCCTGGACGATGACCCGCGCTTTTTCCGAGGTTTCGATGCCCGCGATCAGTGACTGGTCGACCTTGACCCGGTCGAGCGGCAAGGTCTGGAGGCGCGCCAAATTCGAATAGCCGGTACCAAAATCGTCGATCGAAATGCGGGCCCCGCTGTCGCGAAGCAAAGCGATTTCCGCGATGATCGCCTCGCTCGCGTCCATCGCCGCGGTCTCGGTGAACTCGAGCTCGACCATGGTCAGCGGAACCCCGGCATCGCCAAACGCCTGGCGCAGTTTGACGAAGAAATCGGGGCGCTCGACCTGACGCGGGCTGATGTTGAACGACATTCGTCCGGCAAAGCCGTCGCGCTGCCACTGGCTCAGCAATGCGGCGACTTCACCGATCACCCAGTCGCCGATTTCGGCGATGATTCCGGTTCGCTCGGCAACCGGAATGAAGCTGTTGGGCGGGCGCAGTCCGTCGCGCGGGTGATTCCATCGCAAAAGCGCCTCGGCGCCGACCATTTCGCCGGTCACCAGGCTCATCTGAGGCTGGAAGGCGAGCAGGAAATCACCGCGCTGAACCGCATCGGTAAGTGCGCGCTCGGTATCGAGGTTTTCCTGATGCTCGGCGGCAAGCGCGGCGTTGAACAGGCAATGCTGCCCGCCGCCCTGCGATTTGGCGCAATACATCGCAATGTCCGCGGCGCGCATCAGCGATTCGACCGTCGTTCCATGCTCCGGCGCGATGGCGACCCCGATCGAGGCGCCGATATCGACGCTGTGCGAACACAGTTCGAACGGTTCGGAAATCGCCAAGGCGACGCGGCGGGCGACACGCTCGACTTCTTCGACCGACGAAACTGCCGGCAGGAACATGGTGAATTCGTCCCCAGCGAGCCGCGCGAGCAACGGGCGGGCGCTGCTATTGCCGTTGAATTCGGCGTTGACGACAACCCGCAGCCGATTGGCGACCATGATCAGCAATTGATCGCCGCGGGCGTGGCCGAGGCTGTCGTTGACGGTCTTGAAGCGGTCGAGGTCGACGAACAGCATGGCCGACATCGAACTGTCTTCGGAATCGCCAAGCATCTTGTCGGCTTCCGACCGGAAATGGAGCCGGTTGGGAAGCGAGGTAACGGGATCGTACATCCCCAAAGCGTGAGCATTTTCGATCGAGGCGCGAACCTCCGCGAACAAGGTGTCGACCGCGGCCGCGAGCTTGGGCATGGTCTTGCGCACCTCGGGCGGCGCGGGCGAGACGAGATCGCCATCCTCGACCGCCAGCAAGCGATCGCCCAGCGCGCTGAGCGCCTTGGCGCTTTCGCTATTGGGGCGCTCGGACGCCATGTAGCTGATCATCAGGCAAAATACGCCAGCCACCAGCGCGGCAAGGATCTTCTCGTCGAACTCGGTCAGATAGAGCAGCGCGCTCAAGGAAAAAATGAACGAGGCAAAGCCAGCCGCACACGACAGGATCGCATTGCTGAATTTCTGGGCGGTTTCCGATTTCATCGCGTCAAAAAGTGCCTCGGTGACGGTTAACCCGCCTGAGCACCCGCGATAACCAGTAACGGTTAAGAAAAAGTCAGTGGCGGCGCAGGATTATGTAGAGACTGCCCGCACCGCCGTGCCGGCGATGGGCACCGCGCACCGCCGCGATATGCTGGGCATGGCGCGATGCCGCCAGCCAATCGCGGACCGCCGCGCGAATGCGCCCCCTCCCCGATCCGTCATTATGGCTTCGCTCGCGGCCGGTGACGAGCAGAACGACCCGCTCGCGCCGGGTCCACGCCCGGTCGAGCAGCCGGTCGACCGCTGCCCAGGCGGAGTCGAGCGTCATTCCGTGGAGGTCGAGCGTGCAATCGGGTTCGACCGTCCCGCCACGCAAGCGCCGTTCCCAAGCGCCGTCGAGGCCGTCGCCAAGCTCGAGTGCCCGGGTCGAAGCGGGCCGCAACTGCGGGATCGGGTCGAGCAATAATGGCGGGGGTTGGTCGCGCTCGGGGCTGCCATGCGCTGCATCGGCCGCCTTGAGCGGGCGGATCGTGCGCGCCACCTGCTTCCAAACGGCGGATTCGTCAGGGCCGAGTTTGCGCACCACGGCCAGTGCCTTTGGGCAGGAGCAGCAACGCCTTGCCCGATGCCGACATGCCGCCGGCATAACCCTCGGCCTCGGCCCCGGTGCCCCAGAAGGTGTCGAAGCGATTGGGGCCCTTGATCGCTCCACCGGTATCCTGGGCGACCCACAGTCCGCTGGCTTGCGGCCGGTCGAGCTTGAGGAACACCGGCGCGCCCAACGGCACATATTTGGGATCGGCGGCGACCGTGCCGTTGGGAGTGACCGCAATGCCCAGCGCACCAAGCGGCCCGGCACCCGTCAATTCCTTGAAAAAAATGTAAGAGAGATTCTCGCGCATCAGCGCCTTGCCCTCATCGGGATGGCTCCAGATCCAGTCCTTGATCGACTGCATATTGGCGCCGCCGGGCGGCAACAGCCCGCGATCGCGAAGCAATTTACCGATCGCGACATAATCGCGGCCGTTCTGGCTGTCATAACCAACCCGCATCACGCTTCCGTCGGGGAAACGCACCCGCCCCGACCCCTGGATTTCCAGAAAAAACAATTCAACCGGATCGGCGACCCAGGCCAGTTCGAGCCGCCGGCCGTCGAGGGCCCCGTCCTCAATCTCGCCGCGGGTGAAATAATTTGTGCATTGCCCGGTCGCTGGATCGATTCGGCCGCGGCCGGACGTGCCATCCGGGCGCGTGCACCGAACCAAATCGGACGGCGTGGCGTGGAGCGGCGCATAACCCGGCAGCGGCACTCGTGAACCGGCAACTTCAGGCTCGTAATAGCCGGTCGCAAAGGCGCGCCCGTCCCCGATCCTGACCCAGTCGAAGCGGTAAAAGAAAAAACCCGGCGCGAATTGCGGGTCGAGGGTCGAAGCCTCGTCGCACAAAGCGCTCCAGTCGGACCCGACTGTGAGGCGCGACGAATCTTCGCGCCGCACCAGCACCGGGCAGCTGGCCTTGAACGCGCCCAGCGCCCGGGTCGCCTCCAGCGCGGTCATGACCCGCGGCAGCTCGAGCGTAACTCCGGTGGCCAGCGCATCGGGACCGGCGGGGACCGGCGGCGGCAACCCTGGCGCAGGGGGCGATGGCGGCACTGGCACGGGCACCGGAGCCGGCGCTGGCGGCAAAGGCTGCGGTGCGGGTTGGGAGGCACAGGCGGACAGCAAAGCGAAAGCGCACAGCGCCGCCGCGCGAAAGGCGAGGCTCACTCGTCCTCGTCGGTTTCGATGAGCAGCCAATTGGGATCGCGCTGCGCGACATCGCGGCGGAAGGTCCATACGTCGCGGGTCTGGACCGCGTCGCTGAGCGAACCGGCAACGACCGCTCCCTCCTTGTCGCGAGTGACCGCCGCAATGTCCGCCTCGAGGCGGACGGTGACGATCGCGACGCTTTTCTCGAGCGATGCTTCGGAGATTACCGCCTGATCGATCGCGACCAGCCGGTTGTCGAGCTTGAGCCCCTCCTTGTCGCGCTGGGCGACCGCGGCAGCGAACGTGTCGTAAACATTATCGTCGACGTGGCTTCGGATGGTGGCGAGATCGCCTTTCCAGAAGGATTCGAGGATCAGCCGGTACGCCGCTTTGGCGCCTTCCAGGAAACGGGCGACGTCGAAGCTGGAATCGGCCGACAGCAAGGCCCGGATTCCGGGACCGGCGGTCGGGACGAACGCAAGGTCGCCCGAATCGACATCGGCGATCACGCCCGATCCGGGCTGAGCGACGCGCGGCGCGGTCCGGGTTTCGGAATCGGCGGCTGTGGGAATGGCGGGCTGCTGCTCATGGCCGGTGCGCTCGCCGAGCACGCTGTACAAGCGAAGCCCGACGAAAATTGCGACCAAGGCGAGGATGACGATAACGGCCAAAGGGATGATCCTGTGTTACGATCTGAGGCCTAACATAATGCGCGACGGCCCAAGATTCCAACAGTAGACAACGCACAAGCCGCCATTGCGCCCCATTTATGCGACTGCTAGTCGCCAGCCGCGATATGCCGCGCCGGCCGCGGCCTTCTGAAAAACCATCCAATCGATTGCAAGGACAGCAGAATAATGGCGGAGCAGGAAACCAACCCGGTCATCAACGGATCGGGCAATGACGGTGCGGCCAGCGATAATGGCGATCCGCAAGTTTCGGTACTGGCCCAATATGTGAAGGACCTGTCGGTCGAGAATCCCAGCGCTCCGTCGGTCTTCCAGTGGGAAGAACAGGCCGCGCTCGACGTCCAGTTCAACATCCAGGTCGAAAACTTCGCCGAAGGGGTCCACGAAGTCGTGCTCAAGATCGACGTATCGGCGCGGTCGTCCCAGGGCGTCCATTTCGTGGTCGATCTAAGCTACGGCGGACTATTCGGTTTGCGCAATGTGCCCGACGAAGCGCTGGGCCCGTTCATGCTGATCGAAGCCCCGCGGCTGCTGTTCCCATTTGCCCGCCAAGTCGTCGCCGATGCAGTTTCCAGCGCCGGCTTCCCACCCCTGCTGCTCGATCCGATCGACTTTGGAGCGGCCTATATGGCGCAGCTTCAGGCGGCGCAGGAGGCCGCCGGCGAAGCGGGCGCGGGCAATCCGCCCCAAGCCGACGAACCCACCGACTCATAAGTTCGAACGGCAAGTCAGCCGATGAACCTGCACAAGGCCACCGGCACCATTGGCGGGCTGACCATGGTCAGCCGGATCGCCGGCTTTGCCCGCGAAATGCTGATGAGCCGGGTGATGGGCGCAAGCTGGCAGGCCGACGCCTTCTTCGTCGCCTTCCGGCTGCCCAACACCTTTCGCCGGCTGTTCGGCGAAGGCGCCTTTTCGGCGGGCTTCGTCCCGCTTTACGCGCAGCGGCTCCATTCGGGCGCCGATGGCGAGGCCAAGGCCAAGGACTTTTCTGAAGAAGTGCTGGCGGTATTCGCTCCGACCCTGGTGCTGTTCACAATCCTGTTCGAAATCATCATGGGTCCGTTCGTCGCCTTGCTGTCGGGCTATGACGGGGACAAGCTCCAGCTCGCCACATTTCTGACCAGCATCACCTTCCCCTATCTGATCCTGATCAGCCTGGTGTCGTTGTTCAGCGGAATCCTCAACAGCCTGTCGCGGTTCACTGCGGCGGCGTTCGCTCCGGCGCTGCTCAACCTGGCGATGCTCTCGGCGCTCATCTTCGTCCCCGAAGGCGGGCACATCACCGCGACCGCGCTGGCGATCGCGGTCACGCTTGGCGGAGTGCTCCAGCTCGGCCTGTTGATGCTCGCCTGCGCACGGGCCGGGATCGTCCTCAAATGGCGGCGGCCGCGGATGACGCCAGGGGTGCGCCAGTTCGTCCGGGTGGTCATTCCGGCCACTTTGGGTGCCGGCGTTTACCAGATCAGCGCCTTCATCGACACCTTCTTCCTGACCCGTATCGGGACCGGTGCGATGAGCTATTTCAATTATGCCGATCGCCTCAATCAGCTGCCCTTGGGCGTGATCGGAGCGGCGCTCGGGACCGCGATCCTGCCCCAGGTCAGCCGCCATGTCGGCGCCGGCGAGCCGGGCAAGGCGGCCCACGTCCAGGGCCAGGCGGCGGAGCTTGCGATGCTGCTGTGCCTGCCCGCGGCGGTCGCGCTCGCGATCAGTGCGGGACCGTTGATCTCGGCCTTGTTCCAGGGCGGCGAATTCACGCCCGAGGACGCGCGGCTGTCGGCCCTCACCTTGTCGATCATCGTCCTTGGACTGCCCGCTTACGTACTGGTCAAGGTGCTGACCCCGGGCTTCTATTCGCGTCAGGACACCGCGACTCCGGTCAAGACCGCGATTTTCGTCCTGGTCGCCAATATCGTCCTCAACTTCGTGCTCATTCCCCCGTTCGGGATCGGCGGGCTGGCGGCCGCGATCGCGATCTGCAGCTGGCTCAACTGCATCATCCTCTATGTCATTCTCCACCGCCGCGGCCATTTCCGGGTCCAGGGGTGGCTTGCCAGCCGGATCGTTCGCCAAATCATCGCGGCATCCGCGATGGCCGCCGCACTGTTCGCGATCAAATTGTTTCTCGCGCCGTGGTTCGACGGATCGTTCGGGCATCGCCTGGCCGGTGTGGCGGCGCTGGTCGGCGGCGGAATGGCGGTCTATTTCCCGCTCGTGTGGCTGCTCGGCGGGACCGACAAGGACGAGCTCCGCGCTTTGGTTTCGAAACGGGCGCGCAAAGCCCAGCTGGAGAAAAACAAGTGAGCGGCATGCGGGTTGTATCGGGAATCCAGCCAACCGGCGGCCTCCATCTCGGCAACCTCCTTGGCGCGATCCTGCGCTGGGTGCGGATGCAGGATGAGGCCGAGTGCCTGTTCTTCCTCGCCGATCTCCACGCCCTGACCGTCGATGTCGACCCGGCCCAGCTGCGCGACAACCGCCGCGAAATGGCCGCCGCTTTGCTCGCCAGCGGGATCGATCCGGCAAAATCGATCCTGTTCGCGCAAAGCGCGGTCCCGGCCCATTCCGAACTGGCGTGGATCCTGCAATGCACCGCGCGCATGGGCTGGCTCGAGCGGATGACCCAGTTCAAGGAAAAGGGCGGCAAGAACAAGGAGCGGTCGAGCGTCGGGCTGTTTACCTATCCCGTGCTTCAGGCGGCCGATGTGCTGATCTATCGCGCGACCCACGTTCCGGTCGGCGAGGACCAGAAGCAGCATATCGAGCTGGCCCGCGACATCGCGCTGAAGTTCAACAATGACTTTGACGTCGAGCTGTTCGTTCCCCCCGAGCCGTTCATCGGCGGCGGCGGCGCGGCGCGGGTCATGAGCCTGCGCGACGGCAATGCCAAGATGAGCAAGTCCGACCCGTCGGAGATGAGCCGGATCGACCTCACCGACAGCAATGACGACGTCGCCCAGAAAATCCGCAAGGCGCGGACCGACGCCGAACCCTTGCCCGCCGATCCCGCCGAGCTCGACGGGCGCGCCGAAGCGAGGAACCTCGTCGGAATCTATGCCGCGATCACCGGCGAAAGCATCGAACAGGTCCTCGCCCGCTTCGCCGGCCAGGGCTTTGGAACGTTCAAGCCGGCCCTGGCCGAAGCGCTGGTGGCGCTGCTCGAGCCGTTGCGCGGCCGGCTCGAGCATTTGCGCGGCGATCCTGCCGAGCTCGACCGGATCCTCGCCGCGGGTGCAGCCAAGGCGGCTGCGCTTGCAGCGCCGACTCTTGCCGGGGCCTATGAAGCGGTCGGCCTGACCCGCTAAACTGCTCGCTTCATCGACGGTTCAGCGCTTTTGCGATAAGAAGGACGCTGTTATTTCAGGACTTTCCTGAGTCGATGGGGATATTGTCATGCGTATTCGCCAGATTTTTGCCGCTTCCGCGCTTGGCCTCGCGGCGCTTGGACTGACCGGCTGCGCGACCGGATTGCCGACCAAGGTCACCCGCTTTCAAGCCGCCGAAATACCCGCCGGGCAAAGTTTTTATGTCATACCCGCGCAGGGCAGCGGCGATGCCCAATTCTATCATTATGCGACGATTCTCTCGCAGCAGCTCGAAGCGCGCGGCTATCGGCCCGCCGGTGCGCCGCAGCTCGCCGACATGCTGGTCCGGCTCGATTACGGGGTTGATCAAGGGCGGGCCGAAGAGCGCGACGATCCCTTTTACCGGGGCGGCTTCGGTTCGGGTTATGCTTATGGCTGGAACGATCCGTTCTACGACCCCTTCTACAGCGGCTATTACGGCCGTTCCTACCGGTCGCGCTATTCCAGTTTCCCTTATTATTACGGCTGGAACGACCCCTTTTACTCGGGCGGGTTCGGCTATGGCGCTTACGGCCCTTACGGCCGCGGCTATGACAGCTATACGGTCTACCGGTCGCACCTCGACATGAGCATCAGCCAGCGCGCGTCCGGAGCGCCTTTGTTCGAAGGTCACGCCAAGGCGCGCTCCTCGACCGATGAGTTGAATGCTCTGGTCCCCAATTTGATCGAAGCGATGTTCACCGGTTTTCCCGGGCGCAGCGGCGAGACCGTCCGGATCACCGTTCCGCCGCGGCCCAAAAGCTAGGCCGCAAACCGCTTGAGCCCGTCAGCCTTCGAGCTGGCGGGTGAGCAGCCGGATGTCGGCGTCGAGTTCGGCGTCGGCGGCGCGCAGTTTCTCGATCTGCTTGACCGCGTGAATCACCGTCGTGTGATCGCGCCCGCCGAAGCGGCGGCCGATGTCGGGCAGCGACTTGGGCGTGAGCTGTTTCGACAGATACATCGCCACCTGGCGCGGGCGGGCGACTTCGCGCGCGCGCCGGGCCGAGGTCATCTCCGCCTTGCGGATCCGGTAGTGCTCGGCGACCTGGGTCTGGATTTCGTCGATCGAAATGCGCCGCTGGTTGGCGCGCAGCACATTGGCCAGCACCTCCTCGACAAAGGCGACGTCGATCGTCCGGCCGGTCATCATCGCATAAGCGCCGATGCGGTTGAGCGCACCTTCAAGCTCGCGCACCGACGAGGTCACCCGGCGAGCGAGAAAATCGACCACGTTGCGCGGCATTTCGACGCCCGGGAGCGCTTCGAGCTTGGACATGATGATGTTGAAGCGAAGCTCGTAATCGGCCGGGTTGATGTCGGCGACCAGGCCCCACGACAGGCGCGACAATATGCGCGGCGCGATTCCGTCCAGATCCTGCGGCGCGCGGTCGGATGTGATCACCAGCCGCCGCCCGGCGGTGATGATCTCGTTCATGGTGTGGAAGAATTCTTCCTGGGTCGAATCCTTGCCGGCGATGAACTGGACGTCGTCGATCAACAGCAGATCGGCGCTGCGCAGCCGCTGCTTGAAGCCGATCGTATCGTTTTCCTTCAGCGCTCGGATGAATTCGACCATGAACTTTTCGGCCGACATCGACACCACCTTGGCGCCGCGGTGATGGGCCAGGAAGCTGTGACCGATGGCGTGGAGCAAATGGGTCTTGCCGCGCCCCGTGCCGCCGTGAAGGAACAACGGATTGAAGCCCAGGGTTTGCGACGTCGCGAGGGTCTGGGCGGCGGTCGCCGCGACTTCATTGGCCTTGCCCACCACAAAGGTCTCGAAGCGATAACGCGAATCGAAATTCGGAGCATTGGGATCGCGCTCGACCGGTGGCGGGCTTTCGTCGAGAATGAGGAACGGCGACGGGCGCGGCGCATCGGCCGCTGCGATTACCCGGATGGTGGAGACGATCGGGAGCATCGTCTTCCATGCCAGCGTGAGCCGGTCGCCAAAATGGGAGGTCACCCAATCGGCCATGAACTGGCTCGGCATGACGATATCGAGGGTTCCGCAAGACGGATCGAACTGGCCAAGCTCGGCGGGACGGAGCCAGCCGTCGAACGTGCGAGCGCCAAGATCGCGGCGCAGTCCCGAGCGGATCGAGGCCCAGGCGGCGTCGATCGGAGCGGTATTCGACTCGGGCGCAGCAGGCGATGCAGACGACTTGACTTCACTGCCCTGCACTTGCCGCCCCTTCCCTCTGCTTGCCCCCAGACAACAGGCAAAAAGCTGGCGCTGCGAGCGAACCGAGTCGCGCGCGCTGCTTTGTTTTTCCCTCTTGTCCCAGCTGCGGATTCGCACCCGGAAGTTTGCTTCTGAAATCCTATTGATCAGGATTCAAGAACCAAATTTTCATAAAAGCGAAATAATGGGACTTGACATGCAAATGTGAGGCGCACTGGTAATTCTCGCTGAAATCCGGCGTTTCCGCGATAAAAGAAAAATTAACGGCAAAGCGAATCGCGGGAATTGCTACATTTTTTCTCAGTAGCAAAAAGCAACGGGCCGCCCGTTTCCCGGCAGCCCGCAAATAAGTCCATATTCAGGACTCGATTTTTACCCGAGCGATGCGACTCGCTTCGTCAGGCGCGAGAATTTCCGCGACGCCGTATTCTTGTGGATGACCCCGCGGGCGACTCCCCGGGCCATCTCCGGCTGGACTTTCTTGAGCGCATCGGCGGCATCGGCCTTCTTGCCCGACGCGATCGCCGATTCGACGGCCTTGATGAAGGTGCGGATGCGGCTGACCCGCGCGTTGTTGACCACCGCGCGATTGGCATTGCGGCGGATGCGCTTCTTGGCTTGCGGCGTATTCGCCATCGGATGAACCTCGTCTCGTCTGTGTCTGCAAAGAAAAACGGCGCAGTGCCATTTAAGGCCGCGCCGAAGCGCGCTCCCACTACGCCGCAGGGCCGCCAAGGTCAACCGTCTGCTAGCGCTGGCATGTGGGACAGTAGAAGGTCGATCGCCCGCCCTGGACGAACCGCCGGACGGTTCCGCCGCATTTCCCCCGGCACAGCTGTCCTTCACGGTCATAAACGTCGAAGCTTTTGGAGAAATAGCCGAGTTCGCCATCGGGCGAGGCGAAATCGCGCAAGCTCGATCCGCCAGCGGCAATGGCTTCGGCGAGCACGGCGTGGATCGCCGGAACCAGGCGCCCTAGCCGGGCGAGCGATACCGACCCGCCGGCGCGCCGGGGATTGATCCTGGCCCTGAACAATGCCTCGCAAACGTAGATATTGCCCAGGCCGGCGATGATTCGCTGATCGAGCAGGAGCAATTTGATCGCCGCCTTACGGCCCTTCAACCGGCGCTTGAGCTCGGCCCGGTCGATGTCGAACAGCTCGGGCCCAAGCGCGGCAAAGGCCGGCCAGGAATCGATCACGGCCGTCACAACCAGGTCGAGCGAGCCAAAGCGGCGCGGATCATTGAGCGCGAGAACATGGCCATCATCGGTTTCGATCAGAAAATGGTCGTGCTTGTCGATTTCCGCGGGGTCGATCCGCCACCGCCCCGACATTCCGAGGTGAAAGATCAGGCTGTCGCCGCGATCGGTATCGATGCGACCATATTTGGCGCGGCGGCCGAGCGCGGTCACGGTCGCGCCGGTCAGCCTTTGGCCAAGATCGTCCGGCAGCGCCCGGCGCAAATCGGCGCGGCGCGCCTCGATCCGGGCGATGCGGCGGCCCTTGAGCACGCGCTCCAGCCCGCGGACGGTGGTTTCAACTTCGGGAAGCTCGGGCATCTGGCAACTCCGTCATTGCGAGCAAAGCGAAGCAATCCAGCGACGCCGACGTCAGATCTGGATTGCCGCGCGGCTTCGCCGCTCGCAATGACGAAATTAGGAGGCTAGAGGCGCGAGGCAATGAATGAGAAGGTGAATTTCGGCGACGAAATCGTCAGCCCCGAGGAAAAGACCCGCCGCGTCGGCGAAGTCTTCAGCTCGGTCGCGCGCCGCTACGACCTGATGAACGACCTGATGTCGGGCGGCCTGCACCGGCTGTGGAAGGACCGCTTCGTCGCCCGGGTCAAACCGCGCCCCGGCGAGCACATTCTGGATATGGCCGGCGGCACTGGCGACATCGCCTTCCGGATGGCCAAACGCGGAGCCCTGGTGACCGTGTCGGATATCAATGCCGACATGCTTGGAGTGGGCCAGGAGCGCGCCGCCAGGAAGCAGATCGAGGGACTCATTTGGTCGGTCCAGAATGCCGAACGCCTGGGGTTCGCTGATTCCACCTTCGATGCCTATACCATCGTGTTCGGGATCCGGAACGTGACCGACATCCCGGCCGCCTTGAACGAAGCGCACCGGGTGTTGAAGCGCGGCGGGCGATTCTATTGCATGGAATTTTCCACCAGCGACTGGCCCGGCTTCGCGCAGCTTTACGAAACCTGGTCGTCCAAGGTGATTCCCAAGCTCGGCAAGGCCATCACCGACGACGGAGCCAGCTATCAATATCTGGTCGAAAGCATCCGGCGCTTTCCGCGTCCCCAGGCGTTTGCCCAGATGATCGCCGACGCCGGGTTCGTTCGCCCCAACGCCGAACCCATGCTGGGCGGTCTCGTGAGCATTTTCAGCGGCTGGAAGATTTGACCCGAAGCACAACCCATCTCTGGCGGCTCCTCAAATGGGGCCGGACGCTGGCCCGTCACGGGGCGCTGCAGGGCATTGAGAACGATCCCGCGACGCCGCCGCCGGTCCGCCGACTGGCGCGAATCGCCCGTTTCGGCGCGCGCGTGCCCGCGGTTCCCGATTATGCCGCTGCACTGACCGCGATCGGCCCAGCGGCGATCAAGCTCGGCCAAAGCCTGTCGACCCGGCCCGATCTGGTCGGCGACGAAGCCGCGGCGAACCTGTCCCAGCTGCAGGACAATCTTCCGGCGGCATCTTTTCCGCTGATTCGCCAGACGATCGAAGCGGCGTTCGGACTGCCGCTCGAGAGCCTCTATTCCGAATTCGACGAAGTTCCGGTCGGCGCGGCCTCGATCGCCCAGGTCCACCGCGCCAGGACGACCGAGGGGCGCGATGTCGCGGTCAAGGTTCTGCGCCCCGGGATCGAGGAGGAATTCGCCCGGGCGATCGAGACCTATGAATGGGCCGCTGCCCATGTCGAGGTGTATGGCGGCGAGGCCGAGCGCCTGCGGCCACGGCTGGTTGTCGCCCATTTCAAGCAATGGACCGCGCGTGAGCTCGACCTCCAGCGAGAGGCCGCCTCGGCCAGCGAACTCAAGGAGAATATGGTCGCCGAACCCGGCTATTACATTCCCGACATCGACTGGCGGCGCACGGCACGGCGGGTTCTGACCCTCGAGTGGCTCGATGGGATCAAGCTCAACGATCATGACGCGCTGATCGCCGATGGCCAGGATACGCGGGCGCTCGCCGCGGTCCTCGTCCGCGCTTTCCTGCGCCAGGCCGTGGTCGACGGATTCTTTCATGCCGATCTTCATCACGGCAATTTGTTCGCTTTGCCCGACGGCCGGATCGCGGCCATCGATTTCGGGATCATGGGCCGGATCGACCGCCGCGCCCGGCTGTGGCTGGCGGAAATCCTCTATGGCCTGATCACCGGCAATTACCTGCGCGTCGCCGAAATCCATTTCGAGGCGCAATATGTGCCGGCGCACCACAATGTCGCCGAGTTCGCGACTGCCCTCCGCGCCGCCGGGGAGCCCATCCGCGGATTGCCGGTCAAGGACATTTCGGTCGGACGGATGCTCGACAGCCTGTTTTCCATCACCCGCGATTTCGACATGCCGGTGCAGCCGCATTTGCTTCTTCTGCAAAAGAGCATGGTCATGAACGAGGGCATTGCAACCGCGCTCAATCCCGACATCAACATGTGGGAAACCGCCGAGCCGTTCCTCAAGGAATGGATCCGCGGCGAGCTTGGCCCCGAAGCTTATTATGCCGACCGCATCATCGACGTCGTTCGAGCGCTGAAAAAGCTGCCGCACCTGATCGACAAGATCGACGCCAGCTATCCCGAGCCCGGCGCCGCACCCCCGCCACCGCCGCTAACCAATGTCGACGTGATCGAAGGCGGCGGTTTCTGGCGCTATGCCGCTCTTGCAGTGTTGGCGGCGGCGACCGGAGCGGCGCTGACCGCCGCTTTGATGTTGCGTTAGGGCGCCCGACTGCGCCATCACCCGGACGAGGAGATTCATATGCGCCCCTTCGCCGTTGCACTGACCTTCGCCTCCCTTGCCAGCCTGATCCCAGCCGCCGCTTCGGCAGCGCCTCCACCGCCAATCGCGCAAGCGGCCGCAAGCCACGGCCAGCTGACCGCGCTGTTCGCCGAATGGCGCGCGTTCAACCTTCCGGCGATGACCAATGGAGTGCCCGATTACAGTGCCCCGGCAATGGCCGCGAAGGCCGCCGGGCTGGCGACGTTCAAACAGCGTCTGGCGGGAATCGACCAGGGTGGATGGACTGCATCGCAACGCGGCGACTATCGCCTCGTCCAGGCCGAGATGAACGGCCTCGACTTCTTCCTTCGAGTGCTCAAGCCATGGGCGCGCGATCCCGGTTTCTACCAGAGCGTGTTCGCGGAAATGAGCGATGTTCCCGCACATGAAGGGCCGTCGGCCGAGCCCAATGTCGATCTGTGGAAATATCGCTGGCCATTGTCCGCCAGCGATGACCGAACGCTCGCCGCCGCGCTCCGAGCAGTGCCCGCGACCCTTGCCCAGGCCAAGCTCAACCTCGCCGATAGCCAGGCGCATGACCTGTGGGCTTATGGCGACCGCGCCTTCAACGAACAGGCGGACGCGCTCGCCGCGCTGCAAAAGGGCGACCTCAGCCTCAACGACCTCAATGGGCGGCGCAAGGTGTCGCTGGCCGGTGCCAGTCCCGCGCTCAAGGCGGCGGTCGAACAGGCGCGGCTTGCAACCGCCGACTTCGCCACTTGGGTGAAGGCCGAGGCTCCGCGCCGCACCGGCCCGTCGGGTGTCGGCAAGGACAATTACAATTGGTACCTCAAGAACGTCCTTTTGAGCCGCTACGATTTCGACCAGCAGACGGTTTTGCTCCAGCGTGAACTCGATCGATCCCTGGCCAGTTTGCGGCTCGAGGAAGTGCGCAATCGAGCGCTTCCCCCGATCGCCGAGCTGAGCGATCCCGCCGCCTATCGGAAATTTTCCGAGGTGCGTGAGGCGCGGCTCTATGCATTGCTAGTCGATGCCGGGTTTATCACGGACAGGCCCTATTATCGCTCGGCCCTGTTCGGACAGTTGAACGATTATATCGCACCCGCGGATCGCAATTTTTTCTCGCATGTGACGGCGCTCGATCCGCTTCCTTTGTCGAGCCACCAGTTCCACTGGATCGAGCTTGCGCGCCTTCAGCACGAGCCGCACCCAAACGCGATCCGCGACACCCCGCCGTTGTTCAACATTTACGAAGATCGATCCGAAGGCCTGGCCACGGCGATGGAAGAAATTCTGATGCAGGCGGGCTTGTACGATGACGAGCCGCACGGCCGCGAACTGGTGTGGGCGATGCTAGCCAATCGCGCCGCCCGCGGCCTGGCCTCGCTCCGCGTCCAGAACAATGAGATCGGACTCGCCGAGGCCGGCCAGTTTCACGCCGGCTGGACTCCGCGCGGCTGGTCCGACGCCAACAGCCGTTTGGTCGGGTTCGAACAATTGCTGTATCTTCGCCAGCCCGGCTACGGACCCAGCTACATCATCGGCAAACTGGAATTCGATCACCTGCTCGCGCTTGCCAGCCACCGGGCGGAAGTCCGGCAGAAGCCCTATTCGTCGCGCGACACCTTCGCCGCGATCTGGGCATCGGGAATCGTCCCGCCGGCGATCATCGCCGACGAATTTCTCGAACCGGCGAATTAGGCTGCGCTCGACTTCGACCCGCAAGCGCGGCTAATCTGGCCCCATGGCCCGAATTCTCCTCATCGTCGGCGGCGGGATCGCAGCCTACAAAAGCCTCGAGCTCGTCCGACTGCTCAAGAAAGCGGGGCACTCGGTCACGCCGGTCCTGACCAGAGGCGGCGAGCATTTCGTCACCGCGATGAGCCTTGGAACGCTGGCCGAAAGCGCGGTTCACAGCTCGCTTTGGGATTTGAAGGATGAGGTCGAGATCGGCCATATCCAGCTGTCGCGCAGCTCGGATTTCATCCTCGTCTGCCCGGCGACAGCCGATTTGCTGGCGAAAATGGCGGCCGGCATTTGCGACGATCTCGCAACCACCCTCCTCCTCGCCACCGACAAGCCGGTCGTCGTTGCACCGGCGATGAACATGCGCATGTGGCTTCACCCGGCGACCGGCCGCAATGTCCAGATGTTGGGCGATGACGGGGTCAAGGTCATCGAGCCTGCCGAGGGCGACATGGCGTGCGGCGAACATGGTCCGGGACGATTGCCCGAGCCCGCGGACATCGTGGCGTGGCTCGGCGACAATGGATATCTCACCGCCAAGTGACGCTCGCCGGCAAACACGTCATCGTCACTGCGGGCCCGACCCACGAGCCGATCGACCCGGTGCGGGTCATTGCCAATCGAAGCAGCGGCAAACAGGGCTTCGCGATCGCTGGAGCAGCCGCCAGGGCCGGTGCTCGCGTGACTCTGATCGCGGGTCCGGTGTGCCTCGACACCCCGCCGGGCGTGACCCGCTTCGATGTCGAAACCGCCGTGCAAATGGACGCCGCGGTGCAATCCGCTTTGCCCGCCGATTGCGCAATCCTGGTTGCCGCGGTCGCCGACTGGCGGGTTGTCCCTGCCCCGGCCAAGCTCAAAAAAGCTGACGGCCCCCCCGACCTTCGGTTTGTGCCCAATCCCGACATTCTCGCCGGTCTTTCGGCCAGCTCGCGGCGACCGCGGCTGCTGATCGGTTTTGCCGCCGAAACCGACAATGTCCTGGACAATGCCGTCGCCAAGCGCGCCGCCAAGGGCTGCGACTGGATCGTCGCCAACGATGTCAGCGGCCCACAGGGAAAAAGCGTCATGGGCGGCGACCGCAACCGCGTTGCACTGGTCAGCGCGGATGGGGTCGAGGACTGGCCCGAACTGAGCAAGGATGAGGTAGCGCTGCGCCTGGTCGAGCGGATCGCCGCGATTTTAGGCTGAGCCGCAGGTCCGGCAAAAGGTGTCGGGCGGAATGACGATTGCCCGCCACGTCAGGCGCTCGCCATCGAACAAGTGCAGCCTTCCGGACTGATCCTCGCCGATACCGACGATGAAGTTGATCGCGAGCAAAGCGGCAAAACCACCGACCGTTGCGGTCAGCGCACCGAGCACTCCTGCCTCCGCGCAGGTATCGCAATCCTCGGTATCGAACGCATCGCCGACGAAACAGCGATAGCAGGGCCGCGCCCGGAACAGCCCGACTTGGCCCTGGAACTGGATCGCAGCGGCTGAGACGAGCGGGATTCCGAGTGCAACACAGGTGTCGCTGACTGCCAGTCGGGTGGCGAAATTGTCGCTCCCGTCGATGATAAGGTCGTGGCCTTCGAGCAGCTCGGCGGCATTGGCCAGGTCGATCCGCTCGGTGACCGCGCGAACATCCACAAACGCGTTTTGCGCGGCCACGAACGAAGCTGCGAGCGGGGCTTTTGGGTGCCCGACATCGGCGGTCCGAAACAAGGATTGGCGGTGGAGGTTCGAAAGGTCGACATCATCATCGTCGATGATCGACAGCCGGCCGATCCCCGCTCCCGCAAGCGCCGGAATTACCGCACAGCCGATCCCGCCGGCGCCAATGACCGCGACCTTTGCCGCCTTGAGCTTGTTCTGGCCCACCCCGCCGACCTGCGGCAGGACGATGTGCCGCGCATAACGGTCAAGTTCGTCGTCGGTGAGGATCACTTATCGTCCTGTACTTCCGAAGCCCCCGGCGCCGCGAATGGATTCGCTCAGGCTCGAAACCTCGGCGAATTGCGCCTTTTGCACCGCCGCCGGGACGAGTTGGGCGATGCGTTCACCGCGAACGATCGCGAACGGCTCGTCGCCAAGATTGGCGAGGATCACTTTGACCTCGCCGCGATAATCCTCGTCGATGGTTCCGGGCGTGTTGAGGCAGGTGATGCCGTGCTTGAGCGCGAGGCCCGAACGCGGGCGGATCTGAACCTCGAAACCCGGCGGAATGGCGATTGCGAAGCCGGTCGCGACCGCGTGGCGCCGACCGGGCGCAAGGACCAGGTCTTCGGCCGCGACGACGTCCATTCCGGCCGCGCCGGCGGTGGCATAAGCCGGAAGCGGCAAGCCCGCTCCATGGGGCAGTCGCTGGATCTGAATCTCGATCACGCCTTCGCCGCTTTCTTTTTCGCCGGAGCCCTTTTTGCCGGAGCCTTGCGCCCGCCTTTCTTCTTGGCTGGCGGGCCCTTGGCGGCGCGCTCGTCGATCAGCCGGATCGCCTCGTCGAGGCCGACATCGCCAGGCTCCATCCCCTTGGGCAGGGTGGCGTTGGTGATGCCGTCGGTGACATAGGGGCCGTAACGCCCGGCCATGACCTTGATTTCGCCGCCGCTTGCCGGGTGAGCGCCAAGCACCGCGAGGGGCTCGCGCGCGCCGCCGTTGCGAGCGCCGGCGCTGGCCGCGGCCTCGGCCAGCTTGACCACCGCCGCGTTCATTCCGGTTTCGAACACCTCGGCGGTCGATTTGAGCCGCGCATATTTGCCGTCATGGGCGAGATAGGGTCCGTAGCGCCCGATCGAGGCGGTGATCGGAAGGCCGCTTTCGGGGTGAGCGCCGATGGTCCGCGGAAGGCTCAGCAATTGCTCGGCAATGGCGGTGGTCATGCTGTCCTGCGGAACGTCCTTGGGGATCGACGCGCGCTTTCCGTCACGCTCGAGATAGGGACCGAAGCGCCCGACCTTAAGTTCGATATTATTGCCCAGCTCGGCCGGCGCCGCGGCGGCGCCATTGACGCCGCCCGACTGGCCGAACTGGCGGGTAAATTTGCATTCGGGATAATTGGAGCAGGCGATGAACGCGCCGAACTTGCCTCCACGCAGCGCCAGCCGCCCGGTGCCGCAGCTCGGACAAAGCCGCGGATCGCTGCCGTCATCCTTGTCCGGGAACAGCCACGGGGCCAGGAATTCGTCGAGCTCCGCGGTGATCGCCGACGGCTGCTGTTCGGTGACCTCGCCCGCCTTGGGCTTGAAATCGCGCCAGAAGGCCTCGAGCAATTTCTGCCAGTCGAGCCGCCCGCCCGAGACGTCGTCGAGTTCTTCCTCCAGCTCTGCGGTATAATCGAAATTCACATAGCGTTCGAAGAAGCGCTCGAGGAACGCAGTGACCAGCCGCCCGCTTTCTTCGGGAATGAAGCGGTTCTTGTCGGTGCGGACATATTCGCGGTCTTTCAGAGTCTGCAGGATCGAGGCGTAGGTCGATGGCCGGCCGATCCCCAATTCTTCCATGCGTTTGACCAGTGACGCTTCCGAAAAGCGCGGCGGCGGCTGGGTGAAATGCTGGCTTGCCTCGACCCCGGTCTTGGCCGGCGCATCGCCCTGGCGCAGCGGCGGCATGCGGCCGCCGTCCTCGTCGGCCGCATCGTCGCGGCCTTCGTCGTACAGCGCCATGAAGCCGGGAAAGAGCACAATCTGGCCGGTTGCGCGCAACATTGCCCGTCCCGCCCCATCGCTCAGTTCGACCGTGGTCCGTTCAAGCCGCGCGGACGCCATTTGGCTGGCCAGAGCGCGATTATAGACCAGTTCGTAAAGCCGTGCGCTATCGTCGCTGCCCGCCTTCTGGCGGTCGAAATCGGTCGGCCGGATCGCTTCGTGGGCTTCCTGCGCGTTCTTGATCTTGCTGGTATATTGGCGAGGGCGGTCGGGGACGTAGCCGGCATCATAACGGTTCGCGATCGCCCGCCGGGCAGCGCTGATCGCTTCGCCGGCCATATCGACGCCGTCGGTCCGCATGTAGGTGATCGCCCCGCTCTCGTAGAGGCCCTGAGCGACACGCATCGTATGGCTGGCCGAAAAGCCGAGCTTGCGCGCGGCCTCCTGCTGCAGGGTCGAAGTGGTGAAGGGCGGCGGCGGGTTTTTGGAAAATGGCTTGGTTTCGACCGATGCGACGGTGAAATGGCCGGCTTCGACCGCGGCTTTGGCAGTATCGGCCTCGGCCTTGGTGCCAATCGTCAGGCGGTCGATCTTCTTGCCGTCGAACTGCACCAGCCGCGCAGTGAAAGGCTGGCCATCGGCTTCAAACGTTGCCGCGACCTGCCAATATTCCTGCCCCCGGAACAGCTCGATCTCGCGCTCGCGGTCGACAATCAGGCGCAGAGCGACCGATTGCACCCGGCCCGCCGACTTCGCACCGGGCAGCTTGCGCCACAGGATCGGCGACAGCGTGAACCCGACGAGATAATCGAGCGCCCGGCGAGCGCGGTAGGCGTCGATCAGATTTACATCCAGTTCGCGCGGCTTTTTCATCGCCTCGGTCACGGCGCTGTTGGTGATGGCGTTGAAGGTCACCCGCTGGACCTTGGCCGGAAGCGCCTTTTTCTGGCGCAACACCTCCTGCACATGCCAGCTGATCGCTTCCCCTTCGCGGTCAGGGTCGGTGGCGAGGATCAGCGTATCGGCGGTCTTGGCCTCGTCGGCGATCGCCTTCATCTGCTTGGCGCGATCGGGCGAGACCTGCCACAGCATGTTGAAATCATCATCGGGATCGACCGAGCCATCCTTCGGCGGCAGGTCGCGGACATGACCGAAGGACGCCAGCACCCGGTGTCCCGGCCCCAGATACTTTTCGATGGTTTTCGCCTTGGCCGGCGATTCGACGACTACGAGTTTCAAGCGATGAATTCCCTCACGTATGTACGCGTATGGTGGTCGGGGCCGAATCCGCTCGTCAAGCGCAACGAACATTCGCTCTGGCGATCATGGGTTCATCCGACCTCCACGTCGTGCAGGTCGCGTGGCGGCGGGCTCCGTCGGCCGCGGATCTCAAATGGGGCGAGGATTATCTCCGCGGCGTGTTGCTCAAGCAGACCCGCTGATATTTCCGAGCCATCGGCGGATGCGGCGGACGACCAGTCGCGGCAGCCATGTCGCCGCCAGACGTGCACTGCCCCTCCGTTCACTGACCGCATCGAACCGATAATAAGGCGGCTTGGAATCATGACAGATTTCGCGCGTGATCGAAAAATCCCGATCGTCGAACAGCCCGGCGGACACCGCCATCTCGAGTCCGTCCTGCGGGCGGTGGAAGATGTGGCTTCCGCACGTAGCGCAAAACCCGCGTTCGGCCGCCCACGAAGAACGGTACACGATGAGTGTCTCACCTTCGATCCGAGTACCAAGCGGGGCTGTAAGCGCGAGCCACGGTCCGCTACCCTAGGTCCGGCACATTGAGCAGTGGCACACACCGACCTCATTGCTCCGATCCGGTAGCGTGACCGTGATAGCGCTGCACAGGCATTGGCCGCGCATGGTCTCGTTCATGACAGGCTGACCCGTCCGCCGGCATGGCGGTCGAGGCGGCCGGCGAGATCGAGTTCGAGCAGCACCAGCTGGACTTCCGCCGGAGATGCGCCGGACAGCCGGACCAGTTCGTCGACAGCGACCGCGACCGGCCCGAGCAAGCCTTCGATCGTCGAGCGATGTTCCTCCACCAATTCATCGGTGGAGAGCGGAACGAAGGGTTCGGGCGGCTCGGCGACGCGGGCGATAACCGACGGCCGCAGCACTTCGACCACGTCCGCGGCATTTTGCACCAGGGTCGCGCCGTCGCGGATCAGCTGGTTGCAGCCCTGGGCGCGCGGATCGAGCGGTGAGCCCGGCACCGCCATGACCTCGCGCCCTGCTTCCGCCGCGAGCCGGGCGGTGATCAGTGAGCCCGAGCGCGGAGCGGCTTCGACCACCACCGTCCCGGCAGCGAGACCAGCGATGATCCGGTTGCGATAGGGGAAATGGCGGGCCCGCGGTTCGGTCCCCGGCGGCATTTCGGCGATCAGCAATCCACGGGTCGCGATCGCGTTCTGGCGCTCGTTGTTTTCGGGCGGGTAGGCAACATCGATTCCTCCAGCGATGACCGCGATCGTCCCACTGTCGAGCGAGCCGTCATGGGCCGCGCTGTCGATCCCCCGAGCGAGGCCCGACACCACCACCATTCCTTCGCCGCCAAGGTCATGTGCAAGTCCGCGCGCGAAGCGGCATGCCGCCGCCGAAGCGTTGCGCGCGCCGACCATCGCCACCGCCGGCCGGTCTAGCAGCGCCACATCGCCCTTGACCATGATCAGTGGCGGCGCATCTTCCATCGCCGCGAGCAGGCGCGGATAGAGACCCTGGTCGATGGTCAGATAGCGCGCACCGAGTTTCTCGACCGAAGCCATTTCACGCCGTGCATCGTCGGTGCTGGCGATGCGCGGGGATTTGCCACCGCCGCGCCGGGCCAGATCGGGAAGCGCGTCGAGTGCCGCTCCAGCGCTTCCGAAGCGCTGGACCAGCTGGCGGAACGTGATTGGCCCAATGCCCGAAGTGCGGACCAGCCGAAGCCGGTCGATGAGGTCGTCGGTCAATCCCTGCCCTTCCCGATGCGTGGCTCGGTGCCGGCCCGAAGGCGGCGAATATTCTCGCGGTGCTTCCACAGCACCAGCAAAGCGAAACCGAGCAGCATCGGGAAATACAGGCCGTGGCCGAGGATAGCGGCGGAGATCGGCGCACTGACCGCGGCAGCAATTCCCGCAACCGACGAGATTCGGACCGTCAGCAGCAGGAAAATCCAAAGTGCCGCATAGATTGCGGCGGCGACGGGCAGAAGGGCGATGAGCACTCCAAGCAGGGTCGCGACACCTTTCCCGCCCTTGAAGCCAAGCCACACCGGGTAGAGGTGACCGATCATCGCCCCGGCAGCAACGAAGGGACCGATTTCGAATCCCCACAGGCGCTGAGCCAAAAGGATCGCCGCGGTCGCCTTGAGGCAATCGAGCACCAGGGTCAGCGCGGCCAGCTTTTTGCTCCCGGTGCGCAGGACATTGGTCGCGCCGATATTGCCCGATCCGATCGAGCGAATGTCGCCCTTGCCGCCGAACCGCGCCAGCAGCAGGCCGAACGGGATCGACCCGAACAGATAGCCAAGGGCAATGGCGTAGAGAATTTCCCGGGTCATCGGCACAAGTGGTAGCAAATGCCCAAGCGCGCGCAACTTGCCCAGCGCCCCCGCCCGCGCCATGAATCGCGATCATGAACGCCAACGCCCCGATCCTGTTCTTCGATTCCGGTGTTGGCGGCCTGACCGTCCTTGGTCCGACCCGGGCGCACTTGCCCCAAGCGCCGATCATCTACGCCGCCGACAGCGCCGGATTCCCTTATGGCACCAGGAGCGAGGCCGAGCTCGCCGAGCGGGTCCCGGCGCTGCTGGTGAAACTCGCCGAACGAGTCCGGCCGCGACTGATCGTCATCGCGTGCAACACCGCCTCGACCATCGCACTCGATCATGCGCGCGCCGCGATCGACGTTCCGATCGTCGGCACGGTGCCCGCGATCAAGCCGGCTGCGGAACAGTCGATCAGCCGGGTCATCGGCGTGCTCGGGACAGAGGCGACGGTGCGGCAACCCTATGTCGACGACCTCGCCCGGCGCTTTGCTGGCGATTGCACCATCGTCCGCCATGGCTCGACCGAGCTGGTGGCTCTGGCCGAGGCCAAATTGGCCGGGGACGCAGTGAGCGTCGACGAGGTGCGGGCCGCGATCCAGCCGATGGTCGATGCCGGTCCGGAAATGGATGTGATGGTTCTTGCCTGCACCCATTTTCCACTGCTCGCCGACGAAATCGCCGCCGCCTTTCCAACGATCGCTCAAATCGACGGCGCTGCCGGGATCGCGCGGCGCATCGTCCATCTCACCCAGGGCCAGCAATGGCCGGCCGTTGCTCCGCCGGGCATTGCCATATTCACTCGGTCGCCCCGCCGGCTCCCGACCGCCACGGCGCTGGCCGGCTTTGGTCTCGATCAGCTGCTGATTGTCTGACCTATTGCGAGTCGTTCTCAATGGCCTTGAATCTCTGCTGGCGTTAAAGGGCCGACGAGCGAGGTTTCCGACTTGAATTACGACGCCATCTTCAATTCCGCGATCGACCGGCTTCATGACGAGGGCCGCTATCGCGTGTTCATCGATATTCTGCGGACCAAGGGCAGCTATCCCAATGCCCGCTGTTTCGGCGGCAATGGGCCCAAGCCGATCACCGTGTGGTGCTCGAACGACTATCTCGCCATGGGCCAGCATCCGGCGGTCGTCGAAGCGATGGAAGCCGCGCTGCACGAAGTCGGCGCCGGTTCGGGCGGCACCCGCAACATCGGCGGCAACACCCACCTCCATGTCGAGCTCGAGGCCGAGCTCGCCGATCTTCACGGCAAGGACGGTGCGCTGCTGTTCACGTCGGGCTATGTCTCGAACGAGGCGGCGCTGTCGACATTGGGCAAATTGCTTCCGGGCTGCGTGATTTTTTCGGACGAGCTCAATCACGCGTCGATGATCGCGGGCATCAAGAGTTCGGGCTGCGAAAAGCGCGTGTTCAGGCACAACGACCTCGACCATCTCGAACAGTTGTTGCTCGAAGTCCCGGCCGACACGCCCAAGCTGATCGCCTTCGAAAGCGTCTATTCCATGGACGGCGACATCGCCCCGATCGCTGCGATTTGCGACCTGGCCGACAGATATAAAGCCTTGACCTACCTCGACGAGGTTCACGCGGTCGGCATGTACGGTCCGCGCGGCGGCGGCATTTCCGACCGCGACGACGTCGCCGGGCGGGTGACGATCATCGAAGGCACGTTGGGCAAGGCGTTCGGCGTGATGGGCGGCTATATCGCTGCCGACAGCAATATCATCGACTGCATCCGCAGCTATGCCCCGGGATTCATCTTCACCACCTCGCTGTCGCCGGTTCTGGTCGCCGGCGCCTTGGCCAGCGTCCGCCACCTCAAACAATCAGCGGTCGAGCGCGAGGCCCAGCAGGCCGCAGCCGCGATGCTCAAATCGCGCTTCGACGAGGCGGGCCTGCCGCGGATGGAAAGCGAGACCCATATCGTTCCGTTGATGGTCGGCTGCCCGGTCCGCGCCAAGCGCATCAGCGACATCCTGCTCGCCGAATACGGATTGTACGTCCAGCCGATCAACTTTCCGACCGTCCCGCGCGGGACCGAGCGGCTGCGCTTCACCCCGGGACCGCACCACAGCGAGACGATGATGGACGAGCTGGTCAATGCGCTCGCCGAAGTCTTCGGCCGGCTGGAAATCAAACAGTCGCAAGCCGCATGAAGCGCCTGGTCGCGGCGCTCGCTTTGGTCCTTGCCGCACCAGCTCTTGCACAATCCGCTCCAGCCAAGCCGGTCCCGGCCATTCCGGGCAAACATTATGCGGTGCTGTTCGAAGTGGCGCACGACGTTCAGGGCCGACTCACCCAATTTTCGCTCAGCCGGGTCATCGATCCCGCTTCCGATTCGACCAGCAATGTCGCGATCGTCATCCCGCCAGCCTTCGTCGATGGCGCCAAGGCGCGCAGCTCGGCCCCGCTCAACGTCGGCCGGTCGGACCATTATTTCACTTATTATATTTTCGACGCGGCACGCCCCGCGGACGTCACTATCGACAAGCTCTAGGCGCTCATTCCGGCAGCTCGCCGGGGTGGCGAATCGCGGCCGCTTGTCCTAGAGGCTGGACATGCGCATTGCCCTTTCCGCCGATCATGCCGGAGTCGATCTCAAGGACGCTCTGGTGCCGTGGCTCACGGAGCTTGGCCACGATGTCCTCGACCTTGGGACCCATGGTCATCAAAGCGTCGATTACCCGCGCTATGGCGTGATGCTTGCCGAGGCCTTGGCGGACGGGCGGGCCGAGCGAGGAATCACCGTTTGCGGGTCAGGGATTGGCGTGGCCATCGCCGCCAACCGCAATCCGGCGTGCCGCTGCGCCCAGGTCAACGAGCCGCTGTCGGCAACGCTCGCCCGGGCGCATAATGACGCCAATGCGATCGCGCTTGGCGCCCGGCTGATCGGAATCGAAATGGCCAAGGCCTGTGTGACGGCCTTCCTCACCACCGACTTTCTGGGTGGCCGGCACCAGCGCCGGGTCGACCAGCTCACTCACATCGAACAGGAAAACGCCTGATGGCCAGCGCCGCCACGATCGACCGCGACCATGATTATGCCGTCCCCAAGAGCTTCTTCTCGGGCAGCCTGGCCGAACAGGACAAAGCCGTCGCGGCCGGAGTCGAGGCCGAACTCCATCGCGAGCAAACCCAGATCGAACTGATTGCGTCGGAAAATATCGTCAGCCGAGCGGTGCTCGAGGCGCAAGGCTCGGTGCTCACCAACAAATATGCCGAGGGCTATCCGGGACGCCGCTATTATCAGGGCTGCGGACCGTCGGACATGGTCGAAACGCTGGCGATCGAACGGGCCAAACAATTGTTCGGCTGCGGCTTTGCCAACGTCCAGCCGCACTCGGGCGCTCAGGCCAATGGCGCGGTGATGATGGCGCTGCTCAAGCCCGGCGACACGATCATGGGCATGAGCCTTGCCGCGGGCGGGCACCTCACCCACGGCGCGCCGCCCGCCCAGTCGGGCAAATGGTTCAACGCGGTCCAGTACGGCGTGCGCAAGGACGACCATCTGGTCGATTTCGATGAGGTCCTGGCATCAGCCAAGGAGAATCGGCCAAAGATGATCATCGCCGGCGGATCGGCCTATCCGCGGCACCTCGATTTCCAACGCTTCCGAGCGATCTGCGACGAAGTCGGAGCATTGTTGTTCGTCGACATGGCGCATTTCGCCGGGCTGGTTGCGGCGGGCGAACATCCGACCCCGTTCGGACTGGCCGATGTCGTCACCACCACCACCCACAAGACCTTGCGCGGACCG
This sequence comes from Pseudomonadota bacterium, assembly GCA_040390365.1. GTDB lineage: Bacteria > Pseudomonadota > Alphaproteobacteria > Sphingomonadales > Sphingomonadaceae > Sphingomicrobium. The sequence continues at coordinate 173,336 of JAZJYM010000004.1, forward strand.
CGCGGCGGAATGGTCCTGACCGATGACGAGGCCATCGCCAAAAAGATCAATTCGGCGGTCTTCCCAGGCCTCCAGGGTGGCCCGCTGATGCACGTCATCGCCGCCAAAGCGGTGGCGTTCGGCGAAGCGCTCCAGCCGGAGTTCAAGACTTATGCCAAAGCGGTCGTCGCCAATGCGCAAACCCTTGCCACCAGGCTCAAGGAACGCGGTGCCGATCTCGTCGCGGGCGGGACCGACACGCATCTCGCCTTGGTCGATCTGCGCCCGCTCGGGCTGACCGGCAAGGACGCCGACGAAAGCCTCGAGCGCACCGGGATCACCTGCAACAAGAATGGCGTTCCGTTCGATCCGCTGCCGCCAATGCAGACCAGCGGAATCCGCGTCGGATCCCCCGCCGGCACCACGCGCGGTTTCGGCACGGCCGAATTCAGCGACATTGCCGACATGGTCGCCGACGTGCTCGATGGCCTGATCAGCAACGGGCTCGACGGCAATGGCAAGGTCGAAAGCCGCGTGAACGAGCGGGTCCGCGCCTTGTGCGCCCGCTTCCCGATCTATCAGGGATAAGGAATGCGCTGTCCGTTCTGCGCCCATGAAGACAGCCAGGTAAAGGATTCGCGCCCCAGCGAGGATGGCGCTGCGATCCGCCGCCGCCGCCAATGCGAAGCCTGCGGCGCGCGCTTCACGACGTTCGAGCGCGTGCATTTGCGCGACCTCGTGGTGGTCAAGAAGAGCGGTGAGCGCGAACCCTTCGATCGTGACAAACTTTCGCGTTCGATAAGTATTGCCTGCCGTAAGCGGGGCGTCGACAGCGACCGTATCGACCGGCTGGTAAGCTCGATCCAGCGCCAGCTAGAAACCCGCGGCGACGATGTTTCCGCAACCGCCATCGGCGAGGCGGTGATGGATGCGCTGAAGGCGATCGACCATGTCGCCTACATCCGCTTCGCTTCGGTCTATAAGGATTTCAGCGAGCCGGGCGATTTTGCCGAGATCGCCGGCGCGGTCGGGGATGGCAGCTAGCCCGCCCATCATCGTCCTGGTCCGCCCGCAGCTGGGACAGAATATCGGCAAGGCGGCCCGGGCAATGCTCAATTTCGGGCTGACCGACCTGCGGCTGGTCGCTCCGCGCGACGGCTGGCCCAACCCCGACGCAGGCCCGTCCGCGAGCGGCGCGGACATCGTCCTGGAGCGCGCGACCGTGTTCGATACGGTCGAGGAAGCAATCGCCGATTGTTCCTTGATCTATGCCTCGACCGTTCGCCGCCGCGACCTCGTCATGCCGGTCGTCGGGCCGGAAGACATGGCAAGCACAATCACATCCGCGCCAGGGCGCTCGGCAATCCTGTTCGGGCCCGAGCGTTCAGGCCTGGAAACGGAAGACGTCGCCCTTGCCCAGGCGATCGTAACCGTGCCCATCAACCCCAAATTCGGAAGCCTCAATCTGGCCCAGGCGGTGATCCTGCTGGCCTATGAATGGTCGAAACATGTCGCTCTGGCCCAGCCGCCGGCCAAGGACGAAGAGCCATTGGCGCTGCATTCCGAAGTCGACGGGATGATCGGCCAGATCAACGAGGCCCTTGCCGCCAAGGGCTATTTCCACCCCCCCGAACGGGCCCAGGTCACGCGCAACACCATCCGCACGATTTTCACCAAGACCGGCTGGTCGTCGCGCGAGGTCAAGGCGGTGCGCGGCATCGTCCGTTCGCTATTGGGTCCGGTGCGCAAGCGCTGATTTGCTGGAAACCCCGCAAAAGCGCATAATCGGACCGTCGACTCATGAGTATGAGGAGGACTTTTGGCGATGACGAACCTGGCAATATTGATGTTTTTCGCGGCTTCACTTCAGGACCCGGGAAACGGTGCTGCAAACCGCGATCTGATGCGCGACCGGGCGGGCGGGCCGACACCGGTCACCGATCTGTTTCTGCTCCCGCCCAAGATTCCGGATTGCCGGACGCAGGAAGCCGTCGATCAAGCGCTCAAGGCGAAACGCAATATGGAAGCGCAACAATGCGATCCTGACCGCTTCGTTCGAGCGCATGGGAACTGACGGCTCGTCTTGACCCCCGGCGCAGTCTCCACTAGGGGCCGCGCTTCGCAATTGATCCCGTACGTCCGGTGAAACGGTGATCGCGTCCAGCATGGGCCCCATCAAAACATAACTTCGATGGGAACCCGCTTTGGCTGGTCGGTGCGATTCCGGACATATTGAGAAGCAAATTGGAGCAACACTATGTCGAAGCGCACCAGCGCCAAGTATAAACTCGACCGCCGCATGGGCGAGAACGTCTTCGGTCGTCCCAAAAGCCCATTCAACCGCCGCGAATATGGCCCCGGCCAGCACGGCCAGCGCCGCAAGGGCAAGCTCAGCGATTACGGCATCCAGCTGCGCGCCAAGCAGAAGCTGAAGGGCTATTACGGCGACATCACCGAAAAGCAGTTCAAGCGCACCTATACCGAAGCCGACGCGATGAAGGGCGACGCCAGCCAGAACCTCATCGGCCTGCTCGAGCGTCGTCTCGACATGGTCGTCTATCGCGCCAAGTTCGCGCCGACGATCTGGGCCGCTCGCCAGTTGGTCAGCCACGGCCACATCCGGGTCAATGGCGTGAAGTGCAACATCGCCTCGCGCCGGATCAACCTTAACGATGTGATCGAGCTTGGCCCCAAGGCGCAGGAAATGGCGCTGGTCATCGAAGCGCAGGGCCTGGCCGAACGCGACGTCCCCGATTACGTCGTTCCGGACGGCAACACCAAGGTCACCTTCACCCGCGTTCCCAAGCTCGACGAAGTGCCCTATCCGGTGCGGATGGAGCCCAATCTCGTGATCGAATTCTACTCGCGCTAATCTTCGGACCGGCGGAAACAAATGGGCGGCCGGGTCGAACCCGTGCCGCCCTTTTTTGGCTCTAGTGACCGATGGTCTTGTCGAGCAGTTCGGCGGCCTTCCGCAGCATTTCCGCCCGCGCTGACGCATCCGGCAATTGGTGATCGAGCCCCTTGTAACTGAGGAACTCGACCGGCTTGCCGAGCGATTTGAGCTCGTCATTCATTTTCTGCGAATGGCGGAAGTCGACGTTGACGTCCTTGTCGCCGTGGACAAGCAAGACCGGGACACGAATTTTCGCGGCATTCTTGAGCGGCGAGCCGCGAACCACCTCGATGCCATTGCCGATCATCTTCTCGACGATCTTCGAGCTGCTGTAATCGCGCACGTCTTCCTTCAGCATGGCGAAATCTGTGACCGGCGCCACAGCGATCACCGCTTTGTACAGTTCGGGATTGGTTTCGGCCGACATCAACGCCGCATAGCCGCCGTAGGACCAGCCGAAAATCGCCATGCGGTCCGGATTGGCAATGCCCTGCGCGGATAGCCATTTGGCCGAGGCGGCGACATCGGTCATCGCCGCGCGCCAGTTCTTCAGCGCATTTTCGTTCTTCCACGCATCGCCATAACCGGTCGAGCCGCGGAACTGCGGCTGGATCACGGCATAACCGCGCGCAGCGAAGAATTGCGACAGCCAGTCGAAGCCCCAATAATCGCGCGACCCCGGCCCGCCGTGCGGCATGATCACCGCCGGCAGGTTCTTCGGGTCCTTGCCCGGCGGAAGCGTGAGATAGGCCGGGATATCGACCCCGTCCGCGCCGGGAATCGTGACCGGCTTCATCGTCGCCAGTGTATAGCCTTCGAGTTCCGGGCGCGCGAGCATCGCTTCGTTGAGCGACTTGGTCTGGCGGTCGAACACATAGAAACGGCCCGGGTCCTGATCGCTGCCGGCAAAGATCAGGATCTTATTGCCATCGTTGGTGGCGTCGACGAAACTGATGATCGGAAGCTTGGGCAAGGCCTTGCGCAAGGATTCCGCAAGCGCCTTGAATTCGGGATCGAAGTAAATCCGCTCCCGCTTTTCACCATAGACCGTGTAACCGATAACCCGCTGGCCATCGCCGCTGCGGAATACGCCGGCGATGTCATATTTCGGATTCTCAGCGACCAGGGTCTCGGCCATCGAGCCGTCGAGCTTGATCCGGTAAAGCGCCATTCGCCCGTCTTTTTTCTTGAGGGTGTAAAGGGCGTTGAGGTCGGCATCGATGGCCTCGGGCTCGAACTTTTCCTCCTGGAACCCGACCAGCGATTTCCAGTCGCGCGAACCCGGCGTGCGGTAGAAATATTTGGTTCGCCCGGTCGCCTTGCCGCCGCGTTCTTCTTCGTTGACCGCCATCAGCCGAACGTTGCCGCGGCGGTCGGTCATATAGCCCGACGACTGCCGGTTGACGGGCTCGACCGTGGTTGCGCGCAAGGTTCGGGTGTCGACCAGATCGACCCCAAGGCCTTCCTTATTGTCGACAATGCTGGAGCCGATCTTGCCGGCTTCGGGCACATACTGGCGCTGCATCAGGATCTTGCCGTCGCGCGCTCCGCGCCAGTCGAGCACGCTCGCATCGAACTGGCGAAGGTAGGCATCGGTATCGCGCTGCGGCTGGCCAAGCAGCTTGGGGCTGGAACCGTCGAGGTTCATCGCGATCCGCCGGGTCATGGTGATCTTGTAGCCGATCGTATCGACGATCGCGTAAATCCCGCACACCGCCCGGTCGGCCGCCGAATAAGTGCAATCGAACAAGGATTCGGGATTGCCGTCGGTCGAGACCATGACGTTGGTCTTGCCCGTCTGAAGGTTCGAGATGACCGCGAAGGTTTTCGGTCCCGGTCCCGGCGTCAGGTACAGAACACTCGCTCCGTCGGGCGAGAGTCCGGGTCCGCTGACCGCCTGGCGAGCGCCGAATGCTGCGGCATCTTCGGCCAGACTATGGGTTTTTTGCGCGCTGGCGGGCGCGGCGGCAAGCAGCGCCGCCATGGCGGTGGCGCTCAACAATCGATTTTGCACTTTGAAATTCCCCAACTCAACTGACTCGACACGCCAAGCTTGTTGCAGAATCGCAAGCGATTACAAGAGAGTGCGCGCTAGTTGTGGGATTTGGGAATGGCTGGCGGCTCCCCATTACGGCGCAATTCCCTGGCCATTTGGGACACCATCGATTCGCGTTGCTGGCTGGCGCCAAACTCTTCGCGGATATTGTAGAGCGACATCAGAAGGCTGAGATCGACGTTGGTCAATTCGGTTTGGGCCGGGACCTCCTCCGTTCCGCCGAACAGCCCGAGGATCGAGCGGCGATCGGTTGGCGCATCGACTGGCGGATTGGTCAGCGCGACCAGCGAGAGATAATCGGCCAGCTGCCCGATCGAAACTCCGCCGATGCGCGTGGAATCGACCAGGATGATCATCGCCTGGAGGCGCGGCTGAGTGGCCTTGGACAGCCGCGTGTTGCGCAATTCGCACCCGCCGCCGCATTCGTCGACCAGGCTGATCCAACGAACCGGCCCGCGGGCGTTCATGAACTTGCGCATGGCCGAGCGAATTTGCCAATTGTCCGAGGGAAAGTCTTCGGCGATCACCTGGGCGAGCATCGGAGCATCCTTGGTGACAACGATCGTCAGCATGGTCGGGCAGCTTTGCTGGCCGGTCCTGAGCTTCACCTCGCGCGCGATCAGGGCCATGCGCTTGGCGACATAATCGGCCTGGCTTTTATCAATGCCGATGATCTTTGGGCAGATTTGCCGATCCCAATGGGCCAGCTGGTCGGTCGGCCCGATCTGGGTCACCGAGGCGACGTAGCTGCCAAGAAAATCCTTGAGCCGCTGACCAACGATCGTGATTTTTTCCTCGGGCTGCTTGGCGCTCGATTGGGCGACCGCCGGCTGAGCCCCCAGCACAAGTATCCAGCACAGAACGAAATGAACGATACGCATCGAATGTTCGCCTTTGACCCGCATCGATAGCCAAAGCCGGCGCGGCGGAAAAGCGCCATCGGATTTGGCCTTCGCGCTTGCTGCTGGTAGCGGGCCCGAATGAACGCACCTCCCCGTCCCGAATGGGCGCCGCATGAGGCGATGTGGATCGGTTTCCCGAGCGATCCGAAGCTGTGGCTCGACGACCTTGCACCGGCGCAGGCCGAGGTCGCCGCATTCGCCGCCTCGGTTCACGCCGACGGCGCTGGCGAGGAGGTGCGCCTGGTCGCTGCAACTGAGGAAGCGGCAAGCCAAGCGGTCGCGCTCGCTCCTTTCGCAACGATCATCGTCGAGCCGTTTGGCGACATCTGGCTGCGCGACACCGGCCCAATCGTGGTCGGCAGCGGAAGCGCTCGGCGAGCGCGGGGTTTCGGCTTCAACGGCTGGGGCGGCAAATATGAGCTTGACGGCGACGAGGACATCAACGCCCGCCTCGCCTCAGCGGCCGGCCTGCCCTTCACCAAAGCCAATTGGATCCTTGAAGGCGGGGCGATCGACGGTGACGGTTCGGGCTGCGTCCTGACTACCGAGCAATGCCTGCTCAACCCCAATCGCAACGACCTCAGTCGCGACCAGGTCGAGCACCGGCTTCGCGACGACCTCGGCCTTGAGCGCGTGGTGTGGCTCGGCGACGGCCTGGCCAACGACCACACCGACGGCCATGTCGACAATCTCGCGCGCTTTGTCGCGCCCGGGCGGGTGGCGATCCCGACCCCGACCGCCGACGACCCCAATGCTGCGGTCTATCGCGACGCGGCGCTGCGGCTGCGGGCAGCCGGACTCGACCTCGTCAACATCCCCTCGCCCGGAAAGATGGTTCGCGACGGTGCAATCGTGCCCGCGAGCTATATGAATTTCACCATCGGCAATGCCGCCGTGGTGGTACCGCAATATGGCGCTGCCAATGACCGTGCAGCCATGGCCGTGATCGAGGCCCTGTTCCCCGATCGCGTTGCAATCGGGCTTCGCGCCGACCACATCCTGACCGGCGGTGGAAGCTTCCACTGCATCAGCCAGCAGGTGCCGGCGTGACTTGCCTAATATCGTCATCCCCGCGAAAGCGGGGACCCAAATTCTTTGTTTTGCTAGGTTCCCGCTTGCGCGGGAATGACGAGGACGTGCATTGACCAAGATCACCGTCGCAGCACTCCAGCTCGCCTTCACCGAAGACACGGCCGCCAACATAGGCGCCGTCAGCGAGCTGGTGCGCGAGGCCGCGGGCAAGGGTGCCCGGGTCGTGCTCCCGCCCGAACTGTTCGAAGGCCCCTATTTCTGCCGGGTCGAGGACGAGAGCCTGTTCGCCACCGCGCGTCCGACCGCGGAACATCCCAGCGTTTTGGCGATGCAACAGCTCGCCGACGAACTGAACCTGTGGATTCCGACCAGCTTCTTCGAGGCTGACGGCCCGCACCATTACAACAGCCTCGCCATGGTCGGCCCCGACGGCAAAATCGCGGGGGTCTATCGCAAGAGCCACATCCCCGACGGCCCCGGCTATCAGGAGAAATTCTATTTCCGCCCGGGCAATAGCGGGTTCAAGGTCTGGCCGGGCCCTGACCGCGCCACCCTCGGAATCGGCATCTGCTGGGACCAGTGGTACCCCGAAGTCGCGCGATCGATGATGCTGATGGGCGCCGACATATTATTCTACCCGACCGCCATCGGCACCGAGCCGCACGACCCTGAGCTCGACACCTCGCGGCTGTGGCGCCGGGCGATGATCGGCCACGCGGTTAGCAACGTCGTCCCCGTCGTCGCCGCCAACCGCATCGGAATGGAAGGCGACCAGCGCTTCTACGGCCACAGCTTCATCTGCGACGAGCGCGGCGACATAGTGGCGGAGTTCGGGGCGAAGGAGACCGGTGTGCTGGTCGCGACCTTAGACCTTGTCGCCGCGAAAAAGCACCGCGCCGCCTTCGGCTTCTTCAGGGACCGCAGGCCCGAGCTTTACGGAAGGCTCACGCAGGACCTTTGAGCAGGATTTGACCGCGGATCATCCGGGGTGTTTGATGACTATCCAACGGAGGGGAAAATCATGCGTAAAATACTCATCCTGGCGGCGTCGCTGGTGCTTGCCGCCTGTCAGCAGCAAGCCGCTGCACCGGCCAAAGTCGACACGGCGGCTGCGACCGACGCCATCGGCAAACTTGAGTCCGCGCAAATCGCGGCCATCAACAGCAGGGATCCTGCCGGCGCCACCGCGGTCTATGGCGACAACGCGGCGTTCATCACCAATTCCGGACTGACGAACGGGAAGGACGCGATCGCCACCTTCTTTAAGGGCTTCCTGACCGACCCGAACGTCAAGATCGATTACACGTCGGGCGCGAAGATGTTCAGCGACGACGGCACCCTGGCTTATTCGACCGCGACCTACACCGAATCCTACACCGATCCGGCGACGAAAAAGCCAATCACCGTCAAGGGCTCAAACCTCAGCGTGTGGCGCAAGCAAGCGGACGGCAGCTGGAAACTGGTCGGCGACTCGAACGCCGATTCGCCTACTGGCTGAGCGCGGCATCGAACACCGCCTCGAACATCGCCGCGTCGAGGCGGCGGGTGTTCTGGTTGTAACGGCTGCAATGATAGCTATCGATCAGGCGCTTGCCGCCGGGCAGCGCGTGCTCGGCGCCGTGGGCGAATTTGGCGCGGGCCAGCGGCAGCTCGAACGCGCGGCACAAGCTGTCGTGCGCGACCTTGCCCAGCGCGATGAAGGTCGTCAGGCGCGGCAATTGCGCGATCGCTTCCATCAGGAAGGGGCGGCAATTGGCCTCCTCGACCGGCAGCGTCTTGTTCTGCGGCGGAAGGCATTTGACCGCGTTGAGGATGATCGCGCCGTCAAGCTGCAACCCATCGCCGGGGTCGGCGCGATACGCGCCTGTCGCAAGCCCGAACTTGAGCAACGTCGCGTAGAGCAATTCCCCGGCATAATCGCCGGTGAACGGCCGCCCGGTGCGGTTGGCGCCCTGCTTGCCCGGCGCCAGGCCGACCACCGCCAACCACGCATCCGGATCGCCGAACGCCGGCACCGGCGCGTTCCACCAGCCGGGATGCTCGGCGCGGCACTCGCGCCGCAACGCCACCAGCCGCGGGCACAGCGGGCAATCGCGCGGCGCTTCGGCCTTGGGCAGCGGCGACAAATCGGCGGGCTGGATCATGCTCACCTTTCTCCCTTAGCGCTCACGCTGAGCTTGTCGAAGCGCGAGCGCTCGGGCACGGCGGGTTTGACCCTTCGACAGGCTCAGGGTGAGCGCGGGGAATGGGACGAGCGCTTGATCCACCTTTACGCCATCGCACTCGGGTCGAACCGCCGCCACGGCCGCTTTGGCCGGCCAGCCCAGGTGGTCGAGGCAGCAATCGCTCGCCTCGATGCCGACTTTGGCCTGTTCGACGCGTCGCCGATCATCCTCAACCCAGCGCATGGCGGCGCCGGACGCGATTTCGCCAATGCCGTTGTGCTAATCGAAAGCGGCATCGACCCGAGCGCCATGCTTGGCGCGCTTAAATTCATCGAGCGCGAATTCGGCCGCCGACCGGGCAGGCGCTGGGGGCCCCGGGTGCTCGATCTCGACATCATCGCCTGGAGCGGCGGCAAATGGCGCTCGCTTGGGCTGACCGTGCCCCATCCGCGAGCGGCCAGCCGCGCCTTCGTCATTCAACCGCTGGCGGCAATCGCGCCTTATTGGGTGGTCGAGGGAAATCTCAATGCCCGACACTTGGCGCAGCGTCTTGCCCGGCGATCACCGGTTCGCGAATCAACGAGACGCGCGGGATCCTGAGCCGCAGCTTCTTCGATGCGAGGTCGATTTCGACCTGGTCGAAACCGCGCAACGCGTTCATCCCAAGCAGCAAGGTCGGGGAATTCGTTCGGCCGATCGCGCGGAACGTCTCGGCGTCGGCGAACATGATCCCGAGGTTGCGCATCGTTACTCCATCGAACTGGAGCTGCTCGGCGATGTACAGCTCGCCGGTCAGCAGCTCGCCGGTCACCGCGACCTGTTCGAGCGGCACTGGAACGCTGAGCCGGCGGTTGCGCTGGAGGACCTTGAGCAAGGCATTATTGCCGATCGACATCTGCGCCCCGGTATCGATGACGATGGTCACATTCTTGCCGTCGATCTCGGCATTGGTGAGGATCAGATGGCCGCGCTTGAGCCGCCCGGTGACGATGATTTCACCCGCGTCTAGCCGCCGTTCGCGCCGCGACGTCGGAGTCAGATAGAGCCGGTCGTTCTTGAAATCGATCACGATCCGCTGCGAGCGCAAGGTGTCGACGCCAAGGATTCCGTCGGCGCCCATGTCGGCAGCCTCGAGGATCGGCGCATCGAGTGTGTGGACCGCGCGGGTCTCGAATTCGAGGCGTGGTACCCGGACCACGGCGACCTGGCTGATCCCCGCGGCGCTGTGGAGCGTGACCCCGCTGCGCCGTTCCAGCGACAATTGATCGGCCAGCGCCCGCGATACCGCCGAACGATCGGCCCCGGTGTCGACGAGAAAGCGATACGGACCCTGCCCCGCGACCCGCACCTCGACCGTCATCCGGTCATAGCGATCGGTGGTGAAAGCGAGTTCGTCGGCGGCCGCGGGCGCGGTTGCGGCCGCGGGCGCCTCGGCCTGTGGCACCAGCGGCACGATCGATGAGGAAGCCGGCGGGACCAATGGCGCGGCTTGAGCGGCCAGTGCGAGCGCGAGGATCGATCCAGTCCCGGCCATAAGTGAGCCTCCTTGGCTGGCCTCGTCAGTAAACCAAACCCGCCACCCGCGCGAACGGCTTTCGCCGAACTTGGCTTTTGCAGGGCGCGCGGCTAGGGCGGCGACGCTGTGTGGGCCCTTAGCTCAGTCGGTAGAGCAACTGACTTTTAATCAGTAGGTCGCTGGTTCGAACCCAGCAGGGCTCACCAGCATTTTCTACTCTAACGCTTCCGCCGAACGCTCGTCGCGAACAGCCCCGGCCGGCGGCGGACAAGCACCATCAGAAGCGCGGGCATGAGGATGGTCAGAGCGAAGTCCTTGAAGCCTTCGCCATATTGCTGACCGGCGTCGGGCCATTGTTCGACCCACAGGTCGACCGCTTCGTTCCACAGGATCAAGGCCACCAGCCACAGGAAGGGCGTCCACGACGACAAGGGCCGCCGGCTGATCCCGGCAATCCCAAGCCACGCCAGCAGGCCCACGATGACGTGGAGCGCATCATGTTCGACCGCCACGCTATGTTCGAGGAACAGCTTGCCCTGGTGCCATTGGCCCATCGCCGAGAGGATCGCGGCCCAGATGTCGTGCATTTGCTTCGTCCGCTCTCTAATCTAGCGAAACGTGCCGGGTCGGGCGCAGGTCCGAGGGCTCGAGCCGGTCGCTTTTCACCCGGTCGGCAAGGAACGCCAGGCTCATTGCAAACAGCGACGCTATGGCCGCGGTACGCAACGGATAATCGACCATGCTGTGGGCCAGGATCGCGCCCGACGCGATGACCGCCGCCCGCACATAGGGCTGGGATTCGGGGGAGCGCCAAGAATCCATCGCCGCTTTGCCCCACCAGTAGAAAAACACCAGCAGCAGGAACACCCCCGGCAATCCCAGCTCGAGCGCAAGTTCGGCATAATCATTATGCGCATGGCTCGAATAGGTCGGAGTCACCCGATCCGGATCTTCGAAACTGTCGAAGACCGGGCGGAAGGTGCCAAGACCCGACCCCAGCGGCATGTAGGCGCGCATCGCCTTGGTGGTCGTAGCGAGGATTTCCTGGCGCGACTGAACCGATCCGGCAGCCTCAGCGCCGATGCTGTTGCCGCCGATGGCCGTGGAGTTGAGCACCACCACGCCGCCAACCAGAAGCAATAGCGCAGCAACGATCGCACCGCGCCGGACCGCCGCTCCGACCTTGACCACGATCAATGCCGAAGCCGCCGTGACCGGAAGCAACAGAACATAGGCGGCGAGCGAGCCATTGATCGCGATTCCAACCGCCACCAGGAGCGCCAGCGCCATTGCTGCAATCGCCACCGCCGCCGATTGCTGCCGGCCGGAAGCGCGGGCGCTCGCCGCCACTGCCGCAAGGAATGGCAGCGCGCACAGCAGCAGCGTCGCCATATGATTGGCGTTGGCGAAAAAGCCCGTGCCGACACCGAAATTCACGTCACGATAGAGGTAATATGGCGAACCATTTGGGTCCGGGCTCGCAACCTGGAGCGCGCCGAGCGCGATTCCAGCGATCGTTCCGCCGATCAATGCCGCGACCAGGAACGAAGCGCGATAGGCATGGAGCCGCTCGATCGCGACATATAATGCAATTGGCGGGATCATGGTCAGGACCGCCGCCAAGGTCGCGTATGGCGCGACCGACAGCGGCAATGCCGGAGCCGCGATTCCAAGCAGGTCGTAGGCCTCTAGAAATTTGGCCCGCGGGCCAAGCGTGGACCAGACGGATGGCGGCAACGGCACCAGCTGCAGCGCCACCCAGCCCAAAGCCAGCCCGACGATCCACATCAACTGACGCGCGGGCCGGAGCGGCTTATTGGCCGGTCGTTCCAGCGCCGCCCAGGCAATCAGCCCGAGGCCGACCAGCTGAAGTCCCATATTGGCCCAGATGCCCTGTGCACTGCCGCCCGCGATCAGGCACAGCAACAAATATGCCGGGGCGACGAACTGGCGCAATCTGTCAGCCATTGCGGCCCCTTGTGCGCAGATCGATACGGGCGATGGAAAGGTCGCTTGGGCCGTTGATATCCTGCGCCCGCCCGTCGAGCTGAAGCCATTGCGCGGGGCAGCCGGCGGGCACGCTGAATGCCCAGCTGAACGCACCCGGCCCGCGGATCGGGAACGCCGCGAGCGGGAGCGGCGATTTGTCGCAGCGCACCGACCACGCCATAGCCTGCGGATCGGCCACTTGCCCGGCGACGCGCAGTGAAATCACATATTGACCGGGCGCAAGGACCAGTAATTGGCGCGCCAGCAAGCCGCCCTGCGACCCGTAAAAAATCACGTGCAGGCCGGACCCTCGGCCGCGCTCGGCAAGGCCGACCGGCGATTGGGCAAGTTCCCAGTTGAACGGCGGCGGCAGGCGATTGTCGGCGAAGTCCGGATCATGGACCAGCGCTGCAGGCGTCGCCGCCGTTGCACCGGCGGTGAACCATAAAGACCGTGCTTCGGCATATCGGCCCGCGGCGATCATGCTTCCGAGCAACGGCGGCAACCAGGGAGCAGCCGAATTGCGCTGCGCTGGACCGGCCAGAGCAAGGATCGCACGGGCATTGGCAGGGTCTTGGGCAAGCGCCACCAGGACCGGATTGGAAAGCTCGGGCTGGGTGCGGAAAATGGCGCGTATCCGCGGCCAATTCCCGGGATCGCGCGCATATTGGGCAACGAACGGTGCGCTGCTGCCGATGCCACCGGGCGACAGCCGGGCAAGATTGGCCAGTTCGCGCAGACCATCGACCACCCGGCCCGAGCGGAGATAGAGTTCGGCGAGAAAATAATGCGGCGGCAGTGCCCGTCCCTGGCGCTCCTCGGCGAGCGCGTACAGCCGTTCAGCGCGGGCGCGATCGCCTGCATCCTGAGCGATGACCGCTTTGACCAGCAAGGGCTCGATCGCCAGCGGCTCTCTGACCGCGACGGATTCGAGCCCGCTGATGGCCGCCGGACCGGCCGGCTGGCCCGACCGCGCGGCTTCGCCCACTTGCGCCATGGCCGCGGCTCGTTGGACCGTCGGATGGCCGCTCCACAAGCGCTCCGCCACTGCCGGCCTGCTCGATGTCAGGGCCAGGACCGCGCCATTGCGGACCACGGCGATGGCCGCGACCGCCACCGCAGCGATGACGAGCAGGCGCCGGATCATGGCCGGAACCGGATATTCCGCCAGGCCATCATCCTTCCCCGGAATCGTCCGCTCCATGGGGAATCATGAGGATTTCGGTGCGGTTGGCATCGGTTACGGCGCCGTAGCCGTAGCCATAGCCATAACCGTATCCATAGCCGTACCCACCGCTCCGCTCGACCGATTTGGTCAGGAGCACACCGAGGATGTGAGTCCCGGTCGCCTCGAGGCGGTTGAGCGCCTCGATTGCCATCCGGGTGCGGGTTTTGCCGGATTCGACGACGAATACGACGCTTCCGGCGACCGCCGCCAGCAACGGCGGGTCGGCGAGCCCCACGGTTGGCGGCCCATCGATGATCACCAGGTCGTAATCGCGGGACACTTCTTCCAGAATCTTGGCCATCCGCGGAGTCGACAACAAATCGGCGGGATTGGGCGGTACCGGGCCGCTCGATAGCAATGACAGGCTGTCATATTGGGTCTTCAGGATATGCGTCGCCGCCGGTTCGGCGGTGGTCAGCAACTTGCTCAAGCCGATCGCCTCGTTCGACGCCTTGAACGCCGGCTTGCGCATATCGCTGTCGATCAGAAGGACGGTCTTGCCGCGCCGGGCGAAGTTTTGCGCGAGCGCCAATGCGCTCGACGATTTACCCTCGCCGGGCCGGGTGCTGGTGACGAAGATAACCTTCGGAGTGCCCTTGTCGGAGCTGAATCTAAGCGCGGCGACGACCGCTGAATAAGCTTCGGCGACCAAAGATTTGAGATTTTGCAGCTCATCGACGAAGCCCGATTTGCCCGGCGATTTCGGAATGACTCCAAGGCAGGCAAGGAACAGTTTCTTGCGAACATCCTCCCGGGTCTTGATCGTGTCGCTCCACATCTCAAGGCCGATCGCTCCGACGACTCCGGCGAGCAGGCCACCGAACAAGCCGACCAGGATGTTGATCAGGAGGTTGGGCTTGTATGGCAGGCTTGGAGTCGCCGCGCGGTCGACGATCGACACGGGCGCCATCCCGATCCCGCCGGCAACACCGATTTCCTTGTAGCGCTGGAGCAGGGCATCATAGAGGCTGCGGTTGGTGTCGACCTCGCGCTGCAGGATGGTGTAGCGGATGCTCCGCCCCCGCAGGTTGAGGACTTGCCCCTTGAGGCCGGACACGCGCCCCTGAAGCGCCTGTTCGGCCGCCAGCGCGCCGCGATAATCGGCGAGCAGGCTGTTGTTGCGGCCCGACGCCATTTGCGCGCTTTCGCGGGAGATTTGCCGCGACAGTTCATCGATCTGCGAGCGCAGGCTGAGCATGTCGGGATGGTCCGGCTTCATGAACGTGCGTTTTTGCTGATATTCGGCCTCGAGCGTCGCTTTCTGCTGGCGCAGGCCCTGGGTGCTCGAAGCGACATCCGCGGTCTGCCCGACGGTCAGCGACTGGCGATAGGCTCCTTCCGAAGCGACCCGGCGAGCGGTCGCTGTGGCCAGCGCCTGGTTGAGCGCAATCAGAGATTCCCCCTGCAGCGAATTGGTATCGCCCCCCGACTTGCCATCGTCGCTGCTGCCGGCGGTGTTGATGATCCCTTCCTTCTGGGCGTAAGCGACCATCGCCCGCTCGGAGGTTTCAAGGTCGCTGCGGGTTTTGCCAATCTGCCGCTCAAGGAAATTGCGGGCGTAGGCCGATGCCTCATAACGGCGCTGAAGCGCGGTGTTGATGAAGCTGTCGGCGATGCCGTTGGCGATCGATGCGGACAGTTCGGGTGAACTCGAATCGAAGCTGAATTTGATCAGACTGCCCTCTTCGGGGGGAATTACCTTCAGTCCGCCGGCGACGATTGCGGTCGCCCCGCGGAGCCTGCTCGACGAATCGGCATCGGGCGAGGCGAAGTCCGGATTATTTGCCAGATTAAGATCTTGCGCTGTCCGTTCGGCGACCGCTCGGCTTTGCAGCAAGCCGACCTGGGTCGCGACGAAATCAAAGGAATTTACCGCTGCCTGGCGCTCTTGCGATTGCTCGTCACTGACGGCGACAACCGGCGGATTGGCCTCAAGCGTGACCCAGGAGCGATAGATTGGGGTGGTCAGTAGCGTTTTGAGCACCGCCAGCGCAAGCCCGGCGGCAATCGCGCCAAGAACAAGCCAGCGCCAATGCTGGAGTATTTGCAGGACCGACTGAAGATCGAGGATGTTGGTCGAGGAATAATTGCGTTGCCCCGGCCGGACGGTCGCCGAGGGCAGCTGCCGATACTCATCGACGGGCCACGGCCCTTGTCCCGAAACTGGAAGATTATTGTTCACTGATCAATCGCCTGAAAGCAGGTTGCCGGCCGTCAGAACGGTCGGAAAACGGAGAGAACCGAGAGGTTCTGGAGGATTTGCTTTTGCAACGCCTTGATCGCCGATCCGTCGACCACAACGATATCGCCCGGATAAATGGCCGGATCGGGCGCCTCGCCGCGGCGAACGGCCTGGAGGTCGAAGGCCGCTGCCTGGCGGGTGCCGGCGATTGTCCGGAAGACCGCGACGCGGCGGATATTCGCGTCTTCGGTCGCGCCCTTGGCCAGCGCCATTGCCTGAAGCAAGGTGATCGGGCGCAGAACCGGATAGGACCCCGGCTCGCGGACCGCTCCATCGACCGTCACTACCCGGCCGGACGAGGCTTTGATCGCGACGCTGACATCGGGGTTTTGAAGATATTTCTCGCCCAATTTCTCGGTCAGCCGCTGGTCGAGTTGAGCGGTGGTCATATTGGCCGCCTCGACTTCGCCGATCAGCGGCAGCGAAATATGCCCGACCAGGTCGACTTCATAGTCGCCGCTAAGATCCTCGGCCTTGAATACCTTGATCGCGAGCTTGTCCATTGGCGCGATCTTGTAATCGGTTTCGAGCGTCGCAAGCGTTGGAGCGTCGGGCGCGGATAGCGTCTTGTCATAAGCGATCGGGCCGCCACGGGAATCGGTGCAGCCCGCCACAAGCGCCAGACAAAAGCCCAGAAAAACCAGCTTCAATCGAGGTAATTCAATCACTTGCACCCTCAAACTTTCCGCTCGAAACCTCATCGCATGGTTCAGGCTGGACCGGCAATTTGCAAGCCCAAACTACGGCATTGTCCCGGTTAAGGACGAACTGGCCGGTATGCGGGTGTCGATCACCCACCGGTCGGCCCCTTCGATCACCAGTGCCGTAAGCACGCCGCTGGCATAAGCGCCAGTGTCGATACCGATCCGGTTCGGCCGTTCGTCAATGTCATCGGTGATGGTGTGACCGTGGACGACGACGAAGCCGTGATCGCGATCGTCGGTCAGGAACGGCTGACGGATCCAGCGCATGTCGGACTGCAATTGTTGCTCCAGCCCGATCCCGGGACGAATTCCGGCATGGACGATCAGATAGTCGCCGAACCGGAAACTGTCCGCGAAACCATGCAGGAAGCGCGAATGTTCGGCTGGGATCGAGTGGCGGATCGCGGCCAGCGCTTCGGCTTCGCTGCTTCTCGCCGGGCTGACCGGGTCGAGGCCGTAACTGGCCAGGCACTGGGCCCCGCCGAACTTGAGCCACTGGGCGATATGCGACCCATCTCCATCGAGGATCCGAAGCATGACCTCCTCGTGATTGCCCAAGAGGAAAATCGGTTTGACCCCCGGCCGGCGGTACGTTCGAAGCCGCTCGATCACTCCGGCCGACTGTGGCCCGCGATCGATCAGGTCGCCGACGAAAACCAGGACTGCATTCTTGACCGGCATTCGGTCGAGATCGTGATGAATTTTGTCGAGCAGCTCATCGAGCAGGTCGAGGCGGCCGTGGACATCGCCCACGACATAAGCGCGATAATTTTTCGCACCTTCAGCGAGGCGCTTGGGGGAGGGAGATTTCCTGAACATTTTCCGGCGCTTACAGGATGCCTGATACGCCCAGAGCGTCAAGATAGGAAGCGTGGACGAATTCCTGGTCGAATTCTCGCTCCATTTTCGCCCGGCCCAGCGCACCCATTGCTTGGCGCGCGGCCGGTTTGAGCAGCGCCATGCGCGTCATCGCCTCGGCCAGCGATTCAATCGAGCCCGCCTGGCACAGGTACCCGCTTGCGCCGTCATCGACCGCTAGCCGGCAACCGGCGGTGTCGGTGGTGATGAGCGGCCGGGCCATGGCCGCGGCTTCGAGCAGGATATGGGGGACGCCCTCGCCATAATAGCTCGGCAGGACCACGCAGTCCGACTGCGCCACTGGCGGCCGGACATCGTCGGTCGAGCCGAGAAATGTGGCAAGCCCGTCATGCTGCCACTGGTCGAGCGCCGAACGCGGCACCGCCGCTGGGCCATGCGGCTCGACAAGGCCGAGGATTTGCAGCGACACGTCCAGTCCCTGCGCCTTGAGCAATTGTCCCGCCTCGACAAATTCGGCGACGCCCTTGGCCCACAGTAGCCGCCCGGCAAACAGGAAAGTGAAGCGCTTGCTGCCCGGACTTTTCGCCGCTCGCGGTGCAAAATGGGCCAGATCGACCCCCGAGCCGGGAAGCAGCCGCGACTGCGCCGCAACGACGATCTTGCGATCGATGAACAAAGCGCGGTCGTCGGGGTTCTGAAACAGCACGATTGCCGGCGCCTTCAAGGCCCGCCGGTACAATGCCGCAACCAGGCGCATCAGCGGTCCCCGCCGCGCAAAGCCGGCGCCAAGACCGCTGATATTGGCGAACACCCTTATCCCCAGCGAGCGCGCCGCCAGCGATCCCCAGATATTCGGCTTTGCAGTGAAGCCCAGAAAAGCGTCGGGCCGCAAATGCCGAAGAAGCCGCCGATAGCGAACGAGCAGGACCAAATCCGCGACCGGCGAGCGTCCGCGCGGCTGCATCGGCAGTGAATGAAAACTCGCTCCCAGCGACCGGACAGCCTGAGCATAGGGCCCGTCGGGCGCAATCACCGCAACATCGCAGCCCGCGCCTTTCAGCGCCTGGATCAACCCCGACCGGTAATTGACGATATTCCAGGCATTGTTCGCAGCAACCGCGATCAGCGGCATCAGCCGCTCGTCAGCTGGAAACGGGGGATGGCGATGTCGAACGCGGTGCCGTTTTCGTCGACCATCCGGTAGCTTCCGCTCATCCGTCCGCTGGGCGTATCGAGCGGGCAGCCCGAGACATAGTCGAAGCTCGCGCCGGGGGCGATCAACGGCATTTCCCCGACTACGCCTTCGCCGATCACCTCGTGGACATGGCCCCGGCCATCGGTGATCGTCCAGCACCGCGACAGCAATTGCACCGCTTTGTCCGATCCGTTTTCAATCCGGATGTGATACGACCAGAACCAGCGATCCGACGCCGGGTCGGACTGCTCGGCGAGATAACTCACCGCAACGCGCACCGCGATATCCCGGGTTATCGCGACGTTTGGAAACAGCATTGCAAGGGTATCGACGCTCACCTGCTCACCCTAGGCGAGGAGCGGCGGTCAGACAATCGTCAAAGGCCGCCCGCGCGGCGCAATCGATCGACCAGCCGCTGGCGCGAGGGACGGATGATCTCGGCCCGGCCCGTCAGCAGGTCGCGGTCGAGGAAATGACCGGTCAGCCGGAGGCCCTCGCCGATGTCGGCCCAGCTGGCTTGCCCGCCGTCGCGCAGAAATGGCGGCAGACCCAGCAGTCGATCCGCATATGGCTCGGCCTCCGACGCGCTCACCGCACGACCCGAATTGGGGCTGACCGCGATCAGCCGCTCGTCGCTCCCGCTGATCGCGCAGCGGTCGAGATCGAGCCCGAAGCCAAGCTCCGCAAGCAACAGCAATTCATAGCGCACCAGCGCCGCTCCCCAGCCCGACGCCGCCGGTGCCGCCTCGACCGCGTCGAGCAGCCCGCCGAGCGCGTCGTAGAGCATCGGATAAGCCTGTGCCTCGGGCAGCAAGGTCGC
Organism: Pseudomonadota bacterium; assembly: GCA_040390365.1. Taxonomy (GTDB): domain Bacteria; phylum Pseudomonadota; class Alphaproteobacteria; order Sphingomonadales; family Sphingomonadaceae; genus Sphingomicrobium. The sequence goes on from JAZJYM010000004.1 coordinate 192,879, forward strand.
AGTCAACACCGTTGCCCAGTCGATCGCCGCGGCCGGGAGCGGTTCCGACAATAATGGGCCGCGGCTGTGGACCAGTTCGATCACCGCCTGGGGCAATTGGGATTCGCTTCGGGAACTGAAGTGCGCCTCGACCAGATTGCCGGCCATCAGCACCGGACGCATTCGCCGGCCCCGGGCACCGCGCACATAGGCCGCCAGAAGCCCGCGGTCGCGGGTCAGAAGCCGGACCACCGCGCCATGTTCGCCATGGCTTCGAAGCGCACAAAAGATGGCGGTGGCTTCGAACCTCATCGCTCAGCCGCGGGGATGAAAATAATCGTACAGCTGGCGGGCCATGGCGCTGCTGATGCCCGGCGCCTTTTCAAGGTCCTCGAGCGCCGCGCTCTTGACCGCCCGAGCCGTCCCGAAATGCATCAGCAAGGCGCGCTTGCGGTTGGGGCCGATGCCCGGAACCTCGTCCAGGGTCGAAGTGGTGAGGCTCTTGGCGCGCTTGGCGCGGTGCGTTCCGATGGCGAAGCGATGGGCCTCGTCACGCAACCGCTGGAGGTAGAACAGCAAGGCCGAATTGTGCGGGAGCGTGATTTCGCGGCCGCCCGGCAGATGGAACACTTCGCGCCCGTCGCGGCCGTGGTGGGGACCCTTGGCGACTCCGACCACTGGGATATCGCTGACCCCCTGCTCTTCCATGATATCGAGCACCGCCGACAATTGGCCCTTGCCGCCGTCGATCAGGATCAGATCGGGCCATTCGCCCTGCGCTCGATCGGGGTCGTCCTTTTCGAGGCGGGCGAAGCGCCGGCTCAGCACTTCGCGCATCATCCCGAAATCGTCGCCCGGGGTGATCGCGCTCTTGATGTTGAACTTGCGATAGCCGTTCTTGGCGAAGCCTTCGGGTCCGGCGACGACCATCGCGCCGGTCGCATTGGTGCCCATGATGTGGCTGTTATCATAGACTTCGATCCGGTTCGGCGGCCCGTCGAGCTCGAACAGCTCGGCCAGTTCGCGCAACAATTTTCCCTGGGTCGCGCTCTCCGCCATGCGCCGGTCAAGCGCTTCCTCGGCGTTGCGGCTGGCCTGGTCGATGAGCTTGCGCCGGCTGCCGCGTTGGGGCCGGTCGATCTCGACCTTGCGCTCCGAGCGCGCCGACAAAGCTTCGGCGATCAGTTCCGCCTCGGGCAAAGCGCGGTCGACCAGGATCCGCCGCGGCGGCGGCACGTCTTCGTAAAATTGCATCAGGAAGTCGCCCAGCACCTCGTCTTCGGGGACATCGGCGACATGGGCGGGAAAGAAACTGCGGTGGCCCCAATTCTGCCCGCCGCGAATGAAAAACGCCTGGATGCAGATATGACCGCCCTTGCAGGCCAAGGCGAAAATGTCGCCATCACCGAGCCCTTCCGAGTGAACGGTCTGCGAGCCCTGCACATAGGTCAAGGCGCGGAGCCGGTCGCGATAGACCGCGGCCAGCTCGAAATCCTTTTTCTCCGCCGCCTCGGCCATTTGCTGGCCCAGCCGCGCCTGCACTCCGGTCGATTTGCCCGCCAGGAACAATTTGGCGTCGGCCACCAGCTCGGCATAATCCTCCTTGCTGATGCGATCGACGCAAGGCGCCGAGCAGCGGCCGATCTGGTAGAGCAAGCAAGGCCGGGTCCGGCGCGCGAAAAAGCTGTCCGAACAACTTCTTAGAAGGAACAGCTTCTGCAATGCATTAAGCGTCGACGTGACCGAACCGGCGCTTGCGAAGGGGCCGTAATATTGGCCCTTGGAGCGGCGCGCACCGCGATGCTTGCGGACCTGCGGAAAGGGGTGATCCTCGCGCAGCAAAATGAACGGAAAGCTTTTGTCGTCGCGCAGAAGCACGTTGTACGGCGGGCGAAAGCGCTTGATCAGCTGCGCTTCGAGCAGCAGCGCTTCGGCCTCGGTCTGGGTCGTGACGATGGTCATCCCGCGCGTCTGGCTGACCATCCGCAGCAGCCTTTTGGGCAGTTTGGCAACCTGGGTGTAGCTGGTCACACGATTGCGCAGCACCCGCGCCTTGCCAACGTAGAGGACGTCGCCGCGGGCATCCTGCATCCGATAGACACCGGGCCGCGACGGCAATGTTTTCAACACGTTGCGGATCGCGCGGACGCCCGCATCGAGGTCGGGCTTGCCGTCCCCGCGCACGGCATAAGTGGCCGCGTCTTCGTTGAAGCGCGAGGCGGCGTTGGGCTGGTCGGGACGGTCGGCCTTGCTCACAGTCGAAGACTTAGTGGTCGCGCCTGTCACACGCCAGACTAAGTGCTTCGCTTGAACGACAGACTTGGCGCCACCACCTTGACTGGATGACAAATGATCCCAGCCTCAAAGTTCGCCTTCGCGTCCGGCTTGCGAAGCCCATCACTAGTGAATCAAAGGATTTACGTTTCGACTTTGATGGTTGTCCCGTGACTTTGAAATCGCAGGATCCTGAGTTGACACTTAAGAATTCCACCTGGGTCGTCTTCGGGGCTCGAGGGTTCATATCGGAAACGGAGGCGAGCGCTTTCGGGGAACGCCTGCGTTTGGCCGTGGAAATCGCTTCCTTTTGCTCCAGGCTCGGGGTTGATGCCGGCCAAGATAGGCCAACTGCATTCGTTGACGAAGAGTTCGCTAAGGCGATGGGCCTAGTCCAACCACACGAGCGAGTCCGACCGAATATCCATGGTCTGATGCTTCTCCCGGACGACGACCTAACCAGAATCCCTCTCATTAACGCCGAAGCAAAGGTAACTAGCAGTCCTGATCACTTGCTGGGCGCAATTCGGGAGTTGTCAGGATTTCCAAGCAGTTTGAGCGAACAGACTTCGCAAGGCCTGCAGCTTCTGAACGCAGCGCTGATGACGAATCAACCGCTCGCGCAGCTCGTCTTGGCATTTTCCGCCGTGGAAGCGATGGGTCAGAAGGAAGATTGGACAGCCGGCCAGCGAAAGTTGCTTGATGACCTAGCTACAGAGGTCGCCGCCAATACTGCGGGCACAGATGACCAAGAAAGCTTAGAGGTGGCAGAAGCCCTTAGGAGGAGCTTGCATCGGCTGGGCCTCAGGCAAGGAGTCGTTCGACTGCTTGGTCAGCTCGGCCTCAGCACACTGAAAAAAGAGTGGGATCGCCTGTACGCTCTTCGAAGCGGCGTTGTGCACGGAACGAAGCGATTGGACGAACCTGAGCTAAACCAGCTGGCCATGGACACGATCACGCTGTGCGCGAAGGTAATTATTCGAACGCTTCAGAACGATGGCGTACCAGTCCCCGCAATCGCGAACGTACACTATCAGCATATAACCGAGGACTCTGCGGAGACGATAGCCTAGGCCGCTGCTCTCGCCGTCTCCCGGTCGCCGAGCATCCACTCGACCGCGGCGGCCGAGTGGATCGCGGTGGTGTCGTAGACCGGCAGGACATTGGCGCGGACGTCGACTGCGAGCACTAGCTCGGTACAGCCGAGCACGATCGCCTGGACCTTGGCCTTGCCGAGCTCGGTGATCAGCGTCTTCAACTTGCGCTGGCTGTCGCGGACGACGCGGCCGGTCGCGAGTTCGTCATAGATGATGCGGTCGACCTCGGAGCGCCATTCGGGAGACAGATCGTGGACCCGGATCCCGCATTCCTCATAAGGCGCGCGGGCAAACGGCTCGGTCATGGTGAAGCGCGTTCCGAGCAAAGCGATATGGTTGCGCTTGTCGCTCACCAGGCGCTCGGCCGTCGCACTGCGGATATCGATGATCGGGAGCCTGGTCGCTTCGGCCACCTCGGGCGCGGCCCGGTGCATGGTGTTCGACGCCAATAAAAGGCCTTCGGCGCCGGCGGCCTTGAGCCGCTTCGCGGCCTCGATCACCAGCGCATTGCCGCCCGCCAGGTCGCCGCTGCGATGAAATACGGCATAATCGTCGAAGTTGAAGCTTTCAATCACCAGCCGAGCGCTGTTGAGACCGCCCAGAGCGCGCGCGACGCCGCGGTTGATGTGATCATAATATAATGCGGTCGAATTCCAGCTCGCCCCGCCGATTATTCCAAGTTTACGCACGCCTGCCCCCACTTGCGGGCCCGATGCCCGCCGTCATGACGCCAAGCCTAAGCGCCCAGGCCGCGAAGCGGCAAGGCGGTAACGGTTCAATTACCCGAGATTGAACAGCGCTGCGGCGAAGCGTTCAAAGGGCTTGCCAGGCCGTTGCTGAGGGCCGCATTGAGGCCGGGATGCGCGACGATCGGCAAACGAGCGACACGGTGCTGCTGGTGCGGCCGGCCAGTTTCGGTTTCCATGCCGAAGCGGCTCGCTCCAACCTCTTCAGCAGCGCCGGCGATGACGGTGACGTGCGCGCCACCGCAATCGTCGAATTCGAGGCGTTGCGGGGCGCGCTCGAGGAGGCTGGCGTGCGCTGCCTGGTCCTTGAAGATGATGACGAAGTTGTCCGGCCGGATGCGGTATTTCCAAATAATTGGATTAGTTTTCATGGTGATGGATCGATCATCACTTATCCCATGACAAATGTCCTGCGCCGCCTGGAACGGCGGCTTCCCGACCTTATGGAATTGCTCCTCGCTGGCGGTTTCCGAGTGAACGACACGATCGATCTCAGTCCGCTTGAGCAGGAGGGCGCATTCCTCGAGGGAAGCGGAAGCCTGATCTTCGACCGCGCCAACGCTCGCGCTTTCGCCTGCCGGAGCCCGCGGACGAGCGACGCGGCGGTCGCGGCCTTCACCGAGGCGACCGGCTGGGACGTGTTGCTGTTCGACGCGGCCGACCGCGAAGGCCGGCAGATCTATCACACCAACGTCATGCTCATGCTCGGGTCGCGGTTCGCGATTCTGTGTTCCGAGGCCATCGCGACCGGCGACAGGCATAAGCTGCTGGAGTCGATCAGGGCCAGCGGACGCGAACTGATCGAGGTCGATTTCAGCCAGATGGAGCGCTTCGCCTGCAACCTGATCGAGCTTCGCTCGGCCGACGGGTCACCGCTGATCGCGTTATCGACAAGCGCGCTCGAGGTGATGAGCCCGGATCAGCGCGCCGCTCTGAGCCGGCTTGGCGGTCGCCTGGTGACGGTCGATATTCCGACCATCGAGCGCGTCGGCGGCGGAAGCGTCCGCTGCATGATCGCCGACATTCATTTGCCCCGCTCCGGCGGTGCGAACGGCTAGCAGCGCTTTTGAATTTCGGGCTGATGTCCGGCGCGGGTCAATCGGATCGTTTTGTCGTCGACCTTGACCACTGTGTTGGGGGCGGAATCGGACCCGAGACCGCCATTGATTACCAATTGATCGCCGGTCAGCGACCATTGGCCTTCGCCCATCGGGGTCATGACCTTGCCGCCTTTCAGAAACTCGATGGTTTGATCGCAATCCCCCATCGCGCTCCACTTGCCGAGCATGAAGTCCTGGCCGAGGCCTGCCGCTGCGGGCACTGCGGCGGCGGGGGCTGCTGCCGCGGGCGCTGCCGCGGATCGGCCCAGCGGAACCGTCATTGCGAGGAGCATAGCGACGAAGCAATCCAGTTGCGCCGCTGGATTGCTTCGCTGCGCTCGCAATGACGACTGGGCCTAACCGAGCGCCTTGACGATCTCCTCAACCATCTTCTTGGCGTCGGCGAGGAGCATCATGGTGTTGTCGCGGTAGAACAGCTCGTTATCGACGCCGGCATAGCCGACCCCGCCCATGCTGCGTTTGACGAACAAGACGGTGCGCGCTTTTTCGACGTCGAGCACGGGCATGCCGTAAATCGGCGAGGTCTTGTCGGTCTTGGCGGCGGGATTGGTGACATCGTTGGCGCCGATGACGAAGGCGACATCGGTCTGCGCGAACTCGCTGTTGATGTCCTCGAGTTCGAACACTTCATCATACGGCACATTGGCCTCGGCAAGGAGGACGTTCATGTGGCCCGGCATGCGGCCGGCGACCGGGTGGATGGCATATTTGACCCGCACGCCCTTGGCTTTCAGCTGATCGCCCATCTCGCGCAGCGCGTGCTGCGCCTGGCTGACGGCCATGCCGTAGCCGGGCACGATCACGACCTGATCGGCCTGCGCCATCAGGAACGCCGCATCCTCGGCCGAGCCGCGTTTGAACGGGCGGTCGATCGCCGCCGCCTCACCCGACGACGCGACCACGCCGAAGCCACCGGCGATGACGCTGATGAAGCTGCGGTTCATCGCCCGGCACATGATGTAGCTGAGGATCGCGCCGGACGAGCCAACCAACGCGCCGGTGATGATCATCGCGCTATTGTGGAGCGTGAAGCCCATCGCCGCCGCCGCCCAGCCCGAGTAAGAGTTAAGCATCGAGATCACGACCGGCATGTCGGCCCCGCCGATCGGGATGATCAGCAGGAAACCGATCGCGAAGCTGAGCCCCGTGACGGTGAAGAACACCCACGGCGACTGGTCGGTGGTGAAATAAGCGATCAACCCGAGGATCGCGGCGAGCACGCCCAGGTTGAGGATGTGGCGGCCGGGCAGCAAAATCGGCGCGCCCGACATATTGCCGTTCAACTTGAGGAAGGCGATTACCGAGCCGGAGAAAGTGATCGCGCCGATCGCCACGCCGAGCCCCATTTCGACCCGGCTGACCGGCAGGATCCCGCCCGGCCCGACAATTCCGAACGCTTGCGGATTCAGAAACGCGGCCGCACCGACCAGCACCGCGGCCATTCCGACCAGGCTGTGAAATGCTGCGACGAGCTGCGGCATCGCGGTCATCTGGATGCGGCGCGCAGTGATCAGTCCGATACCGCCGCCAATCGCCATCGCACCGATGATTTCGACCAGCGACGCCACCTGGTGAACGAACAAGGTCGTCGCCACCGCAATCGCCATTCCGGCCATTCCAAGGCGGTTGCCGCGGCGGCTGCTTTCAGGGCTCGACAGGCCGCGCAACGCAAGGATGAAGCAGATTCCGGCGATCAGATAGGCGATCAGCACCCAGGCGGGCTGCGCAGGCGCCGCCTCAACCATTGTCACTACCCCCGGTCGTCATTGCGAGCGGAGCGAAGCAATCCCGCTTCGCGCCAGTGGATTGCCGCGTCGCGTCGCTCCTCGCAATGACGGTCACGGTTTACGCTCCTTCTTCCTGTACATCGCCAGCATCCGCGCGGTCACCGCGAAGCCGCCGAAAATGTTGACGCTGGCAAGCGCGACGGCGGTCAGGCCGAGCCATTTCGACGTCGGGCTTCCCGCCGCCGCGGCGGCGATCAGCGCACCCACCACGATCACCGAGGAAATCGCGTTGGTAACGCTCATCAGCGGGGTGTGAAGCGCCGGGGTCACCGACCACACGACGAAATAGCCGACGAAGCAGGCGAGCACGAAAATCGACAATATCGAGATGAAGTCCATGGGTTCTCCGCGCATTGGCCCCGCAACAGCGGCGCCGTTGTGCCGCCGAAGCCGCGCCCTGTCGAGAGGGCCATTGACGTTCCGCTCAACCGATCAAAGTTTCCGGTTTGATAACCTTTCCCTGCCAATGCGGTGGAGACGTTTGGGAAGGAACCGCGCACTCGTGCACAAGCGCGCCGTATCTGCCGCCGAACCGTCGCCGTGGAAATTGCTTCTGTGGACGGCGGTAGCGGGCCTCATCTTCGGTCTCATCGGTTTTGGTGAGATTGCCGAGGACTGGCTGCGCGTCGCCCGCAACGGCTTTCACAAACATGACGCAAGCGGCGACATCGTAATCGTCGGGATCGACGATAAGTCGCTCCGCGAAGTCGGCAATTGGCCGTGGCCCCGGCGGAAGGACGCGCAGCTGATCGACCGCCTGGCGGACGCCGGCGCGAAAAAGGTCCTAGTCGACCTCAATTTGGCCTATCGCTCCCACGGCGAAGACGACCAGATCCTTGCCCAGTCGATTCAGCGGTCCGGCCGCGTGGTGCTGTTCACGCGCACCAAAACCGGTCCCGCCGGGAACGTCGAGCTGATCCAAGACCGGCCGCTGCCGATGTTCGCCGCGCACGCCAGGCTGGCGCTCGCCAGCGTCCAGTACAACTATCAGAATGCGGTTTGGCGACTGCCCTACGCGACGATCGTCAACGGCCGCAAAATCCCGTCCTTCGCGACCGAGCTGGCCGATTCCGATGGCCGGGCCGACCAAGATTTCACGGTCGATTATTCCACCGATCTCGCGACCATCCCCTTTTATTCGGCGGTGGATGTCCTCAACGGCCGGATCCCGCGGTCGAAGCTGGCCGGCAAAAGCGTCATCTTCGGAACAGCCTCGGAAATCCTCAACGATACCTTTTTCATCCCCGGCTATGGCCGCGGTTTCGGCGGTCAGGTCCAGGTGCTTGGCGCCGAAACGCTGAAGCAGGGCCGGCCGACCGATCTTCCGTGGTGGATTCCGTTCCTGCTGATGACTACTGTCGCGGCCTTCGCAATGTCCCGCGAACGCCTGTTCTGGCGCTACGCCATATTGGGTGGCGCAAGCAGTGTTCTGCTGGTCGTCCCGACGTTCCTCGATGCGCGGCTGATCTTCGTCGAGATCACGCCGGGGCTGTTTGTCCTGCTGTCCCTGATCGGCGTTTCGGTGTGGCGGCGGCTGCGCGCGGGCGGACTGGTCAATGCGGTTTCGAACCTTCCCAATCTCAATGCGCTCCAGACACATCGGCCGGGGCGCAAGAGAGCGATCGTCGCGGCGCGGATGCTCAATTATGAGGAGGCGCTCGCCACTTTGCCGCCCCATAGCGAACGCCTGCTGGCCCAGCAGATTGTCTCGCGCCTGACGGTCGGCACGACGAACCGCGTGATCTACCAGGGAGACGGCGGAATTTTCGCCTGGTTCGCCGAGCCGCGCGAGCCGTTCGGCAACCATCTCGAGGCGCTCCACGCCTTGTTCCGCAATCCCGCGCGGATCGGCCAGCTGTCGGTCGATCTGTCGCTCACGTTCGGGGTCGAAGTGGGCAGCGGGCGGTCGCTGTCGAGCCGCTTGGCGAGCGCACTGGTCGCCGCCGATGAAGCCGCGCGCGACGGGCTGAAATGGCGCCATCATGATCCGGAAACGCTGCACAATGCGTCGTGGCGGCTGTCGATGCTGAGCCAGCTCGACGAGGCCATCGACAAGGGCGAAGTGTGGGTCGCCTATCAACCCAAGCTCGATCTTGCGACCAAGCGCATTATTGGCGCCGAGGCCCTCGCGCGTTGGACCCACCCCGAAAAAGGTCCGATCGCGGCGTCGGAATTCGTGGCTGCCGCCGAACAGCATAATCGGATCGGCAAGCTGACCGATTTCGTCCTCGAACAGGCGGTGGTCAACGCCGCTGAGCTCAACCGCCGCAACGGCGACTTTGAAATCGCGGTCAACATGTCGGCCTCCCTGATGACCGACAAGGGCTTCATCTTGCGCCTGTCGGCGTTGCTCGCCCGTCACGGGCTGGCACCGAACCGGCTGACCCTCGAGCTGACCGAGACGGCGGCGCTGGCGAGCACCGGCGAGGGTCTCGAGATGATCAACCGTCTGCGCGACCTCGGGGTCAATATCTCGATCGACGATTACGGCACCGGCCTGTCGACCCTCGACTATCTCAAGCGGGTGCCGGCGAGCGAGATCAAGATCGACCAGAGCTTCGTTAAGGGCATCGTCGACAACCGCAGCGACCGGTTGATGGTCCAGTCGACCATCGAGCTTGCCCATTCGCTCGGCCGCAGGGTGGTCGCCGAAGGCGCCGAACTGCGCGAGATCGTCGATTTGCTGGTCGAAATGGGCTGCGACGTCGCCCAGGGCTATGCCATCGGCCGGCCGATGAGCATGGAAAGCCTGACCAAGCGCATCGCCACCGACCGCAAACGCAACGCCGCCTGACCCACTGCCATCGTTGAATCCGTCGAGCCGCGCCGCTTGGCCCGGACGCAAACATGGTAAATGCGTTGCTAACCATATCCATTAAGGTTAATATCCCTCCATCTGCCGAATCAATTTTCGAACGAGGGACGCGACTATGAAAAAGGCAAACACCGGCCGCGGCTTCTGGAGCTGGCTCATGGGTTCAGGTTGGACCTCAAGTGGCAGCAACGGCTGATCGGATCTTGCGGGCCGTGGTTTAGGCTCGTAAATTCAATGCGTTACGAGCGCTCGCCGCAAGGCGGGTGCTTTTGTTTTGAGCCAGCCTCCGGTTCGCTCAGAACCTTCTGCAAGCGGTCCGTGGCCGTCCCCAGCATCGTTCGATGAGCCCCAGATCATCCACCTGCGAATCGGTTCGCACGCGGATCGGAAATGGTGCGATTCGGCGCCTTTCGACCTTCTGACTGCTATGGGATCGCCGCGCGTACGCGCCTGGTTGGCCGCCAATGCCCCCGATCTGAAACTGATCGAAGTCGAGCAAAGCACCGCAACGGTGGCCGAAGCCGCGGCCGCGCTCGGGGTGGAGCCGGGCCGGATCGCCAAGAGCCTCGCCATCCGCGCCGGCGACCTTACCTTTCTGCTTGTTGCGCGCGGCGATGCCCGGCTCGACAATCAAAAATGCAAGCACGAGCTCGGGGCCCGTCCGCGCATGCTCGGGCCGGAGGAAACGCTCGCGCTGACCGGGCATCCGGTCGGCGGAGTCTGCCCGTTCGCGCTGGAAACCCCGCTTCCGGTCTATCTCGACCGTTCGCTGGAAGGCTTCGACCTGGTTTATCCGGCCGGCGGCACGCTTCGTTCGTCGGTCGAAATATCACCGCAGCGGTTGTTCGAGCTCGTCGGGAAACGCTGGGTCGACTTATGCCGGTTGCGGGAGGAAGCGCCTGGGGCTTAGCTCCACGGGGTCGAGGCCGGCGACTGGCCAAGCGCCGCCGGTGATCAGCGCGGCCACGACCGCGGCCGCGGCCGGCGATGTCTGGAGCCCCGAGCCGCCCTGCCCCGCGCACCACAAAAAGCCGTCGGCATCCGGTGCGAAGCCGAGCACCGGGACGCGATCGGGGGCAAAGCTCCTCAAGCCCGACCATTTGGCGCGGATTTCGCGAACCTCCACAGTCGTGCGCTGTGTCATCCGCCACGCGGCGGTCGCGATATCGATCTCGTCCGGCTGGCTGTCGCAGGGCGCGCTTTCGCCTTCGTCCATGGGCGAAGCGAACAAGCGCCCGCTTTCGCCCGAGAAATAGAGCTCGTCGCCGACAGTCTTGACGAACGGCAAGCGCGCCGGATCGATGCCGGCGGGCGCGTCGAAGGTGATGATCGTCCGCCGCAGCGGCCTGATCCCGACTGGCGCCACACCCGCGAGGAGCGCCACCTCGTCCGCCCAGGCTCCGGCCGCATTGACCAGGATCGGAGCGCTGAAGGTCTCACCGGCGCCGGTGGTGACGGTCCATGTCCCGCGCTTCCCCGCGATGGCGACGGCGCGCTGCCCGCTCACGATCAGCCCGCCGCAAGCGCGCAACTGGCGGCTATAGCCCTGCATCAGCGCATGCTGGTCGATCCTCAGCGCGGTCAGATCGGCAAGACCGCTCACCGCGCCGCCGTCACCGACCTTCAGGATCGGGCACAATATCGCCATCGCTTGTTCGTCGAGCCGCTCCAAGGTCGTGAACGGCGCCATCTCGGCTTGCGTCCGGTCGAGGGCCTCGATCTCGTCGCCGCGGGCGTGAACCAGGATCGGAACCGGGTGGGCCGGCGGCGCCTCAAACGCTGCCGGCGGGTTGTCGAACATCTCCCTGCTGGCTTTGGTCAGGGCCCGGACCGGACGGTTGCCGAGCGCATAATGGAACATGGTCGCGCTTCGGCCCGAGCTATGGACGCCGGTCTGCTCCTCCGCTTCGAGCAGCACCACCCGCGCGTGCGGAGCAAGGGCCGCCGCGGCCGACAGCCCGGCGACTCCGCCACCGACGATGATGATGTCGCTCGTCCGGGGCACCGCCTCAGGCGGCGGCGAGGCGGTCGCTGACCAGCTTGCCGTCTTTCGTCAGCCGGATCGCGGCGACAATCTCGTCATCGTCGGGAAGCACCACGCCGCTTTTGTCCTGATCCCAGAAGGCGGCCAGGAAATTGTACAGATTGCGCGCGAACAGGGCCGAGGAATCGGCGGCAAGCGTGCGCGACAATTGAGTCGCGCCGATGATGCTGACGCCGTGCTTCACGACCGTCTTGCCGCTGACCGTTCCTTCGACATTGCCGCCAGCCTCGGCGGCCAGATCGACGATCACGCTGCCGGCGCGCATGCTCGCCAGCTGCTGGTCGGTGATCAGCCGCGGCGCCGGGCGTCCGGGGATGAGCGCGGTGGTGATGACAATATCCTGCTTGGCGATATGCCCCGACACCAGTTCGGCCTGAGCCGCCTGATATTCCTTGCTCATTTCGGTGGCATAGCCGCCGGCACCCTCGCCTTCGATCCCGGCGACCTGCTCGACGAAGATCGGCTTGGCGCCAAGCGACAAAATCTGTTCCCGGGTTGCCGAGCGAACGTCGGTGGCGCTGACTTGAGCGCCCAGTCTCCGTCCCGTGGCGATCGCCTGAAGCCCGGCAACCCCGACCCCCATAACGAACAATTTGGCCGGGCTGATGGTGCCCGCCGCGGTCATCATCATCGGGAAAGCGCGGCCGTAAACGGCGGCGGCATCGACAACTGCCTTGTAGCCGGAAAGGTTGGACTGCGACGACAGGATATCCATCGACTGGGCGCGGGTGATGCGCGGCATCCATTCCATCGCCAGCGCCTCGAGCCCCGCCTTGGCAAAGGCCTTGATCGATGTCTGGCCCTGCAACGGATTGAGCGCACCGACCAGAATCGCACCCGGCTTCGCCCCGGCCAGCGACGCCGGGGCGGGCGCGTTGATGGCAAGGATGATGTCCGCGCCCTTGAGCGCGTCCTTGCGCGCGGCGAGCGTAGCGCCCGCGTCGGCGAAATCCTGGTCGGCGATGGACGCGCTTGAACCGGCCCCGCGTTCAACCGCGACGCTTGCGCCAAGGGCGATGAATTTCTTCACCGTTTCGGGAATCGCTGCGCACCGCGGCTCGTCCGCGGCTTCCATGAGAACGGCAATTTTCATCCTGGCGATCAGCTGATGATCAAAATAACGGCCAGGCCGATAATCGCGCCAATGATCGCGCTCCATTTGAATATCGTCGTGAAACGCCCGTAGTCGCGCACATGCTCGGTCATCTCATGCTGTGTCGGACTGTTTGGAATTGAGGATTGTTCGGCCATTGTCTGCCCCTGTCATGGCATCGGAAGAAGCCTGTCCATAACAAGCGATGGCGCGCTGCCCAAGCCCTCGTTGCACGCACATGCGATTAACGCCGCTTTTAGACATTCGTCCTAATCTGGCACGCGAAGGGCGATATGCGACAGGAACCAACCCGATCAGTGCTGCTGGTGGATGCCAATCCCGATGAGCGACGCCTCATTTCGGCGGTCGCCGCGCGCGCCGGTTGGAGCGCGATCGGAGCCGCGGACGAGGAAACCGCTTTGGGTCTGCTGCAAGGCCCGCATGGCCGCGACGTCCAGTCGGTCTTGCTCGGCGCGTGGGATGAAAAGGACGGGCCGCGCCTGGTCGCTGCACTGCGCAAGATTCGATCGGATCTGCCGATCATCGTCCTGTCGCACGGCGATACCGTGTCGGTTGCGGTCGCTGCGATGCGCAGCGGCGTTTCCGACTTCCTGGTCCGGCCGGTCGCCGCCGAACGCCTGCTCGACACCCTTGCCGCAAATGCCGATCGTCGCCGCGGGGCGGGCGAGCTCGCACCCATTTCGGAAAAGCTGGCGCAAAGTCTCGAACTGGAACAACTGGTCGGATCGACCCCCGAATTTCGCGCCGCGCTGGCGGTCGCTGCAAAGGCCGCGCGCAACCGCCTGCCGATCCTGATTGTCGGCGAACCCGGGACCGGCAAGGAAACCGTGGCGCGCGGGATCCACGCCGCCAGCCTGCGCTCCAAAGGACCGTTGATCGACCTCGATTGCAAGGCGATTCCAGCCAATATCGTCGACAGCGAGCTGTTCGGTCACGAAAAGGGCGCCTTTCCAGGGGCCTTTGCCGCGAAGACCGGCAAGATCGTCCAGGCCAATGGCGGAACCCTCCTCCTCGACGAGGTCGGCGATCTGCCGCAGCAGACCCAGGCACTGCTCGACCGCGCGCTTTCCACCGGCGAAGTCCGGCCGGTCGGACTCAACGGCAGCCATTCGGTCGATATCAGGGTGATCGCCACATCCAGTCGCGCATTACCCGACAGCTTTGATCCCGGCCTGGCCGAGAAATTCGGCTCCACCTTGGTCTCGCTGCCTCCATTGCGCGACCGCAGCGGCGACATCCCTGCTTTGGCCCGCCATTTGCTTGGGCGGATGTCGGTCCAGGGCGTGATCGGCAACCTCAGCATGAACGACGACGCCCTTGCGGTGCTGATGCGCTACGGCTGGCCGGGCAACGTCCGCCAGCTTGCGGGTGTCCTGTTCCGCGCAGCACTCCAAAGCAGTGGCGGGTCGCTCGGCGCCGAGGATTTTCCGCACATCGCGGTCCAGTCGCGATTCACCAGCCGGCGCACCGATTTCGCGCCCAGCATCAGCGCTTCCGGACAGGCTCAGGCGATTGCCGGCGTGTCCGACGTGACGCTCTACACCTCCGATGGTCACCTCCGCCCGCTAGAGGAGATTGAAGGCGATATCATCCGCCTTGCCATCGGCCATTATCGCGGTCGCATGACCGAAGTCGCCCGGCGGCTCGGGATCGGCCGTTCGACCCTTTACCGCAAGCTCGGCGATCTTGGCATCGACACTGCGGCCTGACCCGATTGAACATGGAGTAAGTGATGAATTTCCTGGCCCGCTTTCGCTCTGCCCCCGAGGAAGAATTCGACACTGGAGCGGTGGAAAACGTCCGCCGCAGATCCTTTTCCGCGGCCCAATTCCGCGACGAGGAACTCGCCCGAGCCGCCGAAGAACGCGCGCTTCAGGAAGCAGCGGAGGCCGCGGCGGCCGAAGCCGCAACCCAGACTCGCGCCCAGCGACTGGCGCATGAAGCGGACGATCTGCGCGATCGACTGGAGGGCGATGAGGATGATCCCGCCAGCCCGGTGGAACCGCCGATGGACTGGGAAGAAGCCGTCGGCTGGTTGTCGACCAAGTCGCCCGAAGCCCGCAATTTTGTCGCCCAGAACTGGAATTGGGAACATGATTTGCGCGTTCTCCAGTTCCTCGTCGCCCAGCCCGATATCGATATCGGGGTCGCCACCGGGATTTTCTGGCTGACCGGGGCGACCGACGATTTCTTTCCCTGGGGCGATGAAGAAACGCCTCAAGACCCGCAATTCCAGCGCGCCGCGCAAATGGTCGATGCGCTCGGCCAGCGCTTTGCAGCGGACGATTTCAGCAGCCGCCGCTTCGGCTTCGACGACAGCTGGGACTGCTCGCAGCTCAAGGAACGACTCGAAGAGCTTTATCTCGACGGGCGAATCGACTGGTCGCCGGCCAAGCTGCCGACGGTCTCACCCGGCCCGCAACCGACCAAGGCGGACATTCCCCCGGACGAACGCAATGAGGTGATGGATTTCCTCGCCCGGCACGGCGCCGACTAGGCATCGACAGCCTGGCCTCGCTGGCGCTAGCCACTGAGCGTGAGGTCCGTGTTCCGCCCCAGCCTGATGCTTGCGTTCCTGCTCGCTGCCTGCGCGCGCGGCGAAAGCCAGCAGCCGCCGGTTTCGCCGTGCGCTCACCAGCGCTTCGAAAATGCCGG
The DNA here is from genome assembly GCA_040390365.1 of Pseudomonadota bacterium. Lineage (GTDB taxonomy): Bacteria > Pseudomonadota > Alphaproteobacteria > Sphingomonadales > Sphingomonadaceae > Sphingomicrobium. The sequence continues at coordinate 208,511 of JAZJYM010000004.1, forward strand.
ATTCATCGTCTGTACGCCGCCCGCGGGCGCCACGCTGAAGCTGATCGCAGCGGGCCGCGAACAACCGGCGAAGCGCCACTTCAAGGATCTAAGCCTGCTCGATTCGGCCGTCGCCTTCGCCATGAACGCGGGGATGTTCGGGCTCGACGGACGGCCGATCGGGCTCGCGATTGTCGATCGCAAGCGGGTCCACGCCATCAACTTGCGCGATGGCCGCGGCAATTTCCATTTGAAGCCGAATGGCGTGTTCCTGGTGCGCCACAACGGACGCGCCGAAATCGTCGAAAGCAGCCGCTTCAGCGCGTCCGGCGATATTGTGCTGGCGACGCAATCCGGACCGATGCTGGTCCTTGGCGGCCAGATTCACCCCAAATTCGACGCCGACGGCGACAGCCACAATATGCGCAATGCGGTCGGCATCGGTCGCGGCGGCAAGCCGCTGTTCGTGATCACCGAAGACCCGGTTTCGTTCGGCAAGATGGCGCGGTTTTTCCGCGACCAGCTCCATGTTCGCGACGCACTCTATTTCGACGGCTCGGTCAGCTCCCTGTGGGACCCAGCCAATGGCCGGATGGACGATTTCACCGATCTGGGACCAATCGTCGTCGCGCTCCGCTAAATCCGCGGCGTCAGCGCCTGGTCGCGCAGGCCGCGCCAGATACGCAGCGCCTGGACGGTGTCGGGCACATCGTGAACGCGAAGGATCTGGGCGCCCTGCTCCGCCGCCTTGAGCGCAAAGGCGAGGCTTCCGCCCAGGCGTTGACCGGGCGGGGCTTCGTTCGACAGCGCGCCGATCGTGCGCTTGCGGCTGGCGCCCACCACCAGCGGGCAGCCGAGCGAATGGAATAGCGCAAGTCCGTTCATCAGCTCGAGATTGTGCGCGACCGTCTTGCCGAAACCAAAGCCGGGGTCGACGAGCAGGTTGGTGCGCTCGATCCCGGCCGCGGTCGCCGCCGCTATCCGCTCCTCCAGCCACAAATAGATTTCGACCAACACATCGTCATAGCGCGGATCGTCCTGCATCGACTGCGGCTCGCCGCGATGGTGCATCAGGACGACCGGAACAGCGGCTGCCGCGGCAACCGCAAGCGATCGCTCGTCATAGGTCAGCGCCGACACATCGTTGATGAGTTGCGCTCCGGCCCCGAGCGCTGCCGACATGACGTCGGCCTTGCGCGTATCGACCGAGACCGCGGTGCCGCCGGCGGACAATAACTGGATGACCGGGAGGATGCGCTCGATCTCATCGCCTTCCCACACCATTGCGGCGCCCGGGCGGGTCGATTCTCCGCCGACATCGACGATCGCTGCGCCTTGTCCGGCCATGTCCGCGCCCGCGCCGGCTGCGGCGCCGGAATCGCCGAACCGCCCGCCGTCGGAGAAGCTGTCCGGAGTGACGTTGAGGATGGCCATGACCTGCGGCTGGTCGAGGCGGATGGTGCGCTGGCCAAGCTGGAGCGGAGCGCGCGGCTCGGTCAACGCGGTCCATTGCCGCGCCATGTCGTCGTCGAGGCGGTCCGCGATATCGGCGACCCCCACCAGCTCCGAAGCGCTCCGGCGATGGCCATCCAATGTCAGGATTTCGACCGCGCTGAACCAGCCCATCCCGCCGGCGAGGCGAGCGACCTGGCCGTCATATCCGAACGGAGCGTCGACGAACGCGGTCGGGCGAAGGAGTTTACGGGTTGCCATGTGATATTTCCGTTCGTCCTGAGCGAAGTCGAAGGGCGCTGGCAAGGCGGCAGTTCGAAGACGCCCTTCGACTACACTCAGGACGAGCGCTTAAGTAAGCGATTGCAGGTGCGATTGCCGAAGCGCGTCGATCACGACCAGCGTGCCGCCTTGCTCGACGTGCCAGAATGTCCAGCCGTTGCAGGACGGCGCGCCCTGAAGCGCGGCGCCGACCTTGTGGATCGACCCCATATGGCCGTCGCAGGCCAGCGACCCGTCGGCGCGCACCTGTGCTTTCCAGCGGCGCTTTGCGTCGGTCAGGATCGCGCCGGGCGACAGTGCGCCACTTTCGACCAGCAAGCCGAAAGCGACCCGCGGCTGGCTGCGCATATCGGCCACGGTCTGCATCGCGCTTTCATCCAGCGGCAAAGTCGAATCGATGCGCCGGCGCGCGACCTTCACATAATCGCGCTCGCGCTCGATCCCGATCCAGCGCCGGCCCAGCCGCCGCGCCACCGCGCCGGTCGTCCCGGTCCCGAAAAACGGGTCGAGCACGATGTCGCCGGGCTTGGTGCAGGCGAGCAGGATCCGGTACAGCAAGGATTCGGGTTTCTGGGTTGGATGGGCCTTTGCACCGTCGTCGTCCTTGGCCCGCTCGGAACCGCTGCAAATCGGCAGCAACCAGTCAGACCGCATCTGAAGATCGTCGTTCAAAGCCTTCATCGCGCGGTAATTAAATGTGTATCGCGCTTTCTCATCCTTGGCACACCACAGCAGGGTTTCATGGGCATTGGTGAAGCGCGTGCCGCGGAAATTGGGCATCGGGTTGGTCTTGCGCCAGATGATGTCGTTGAGGATCCAGAAGCCCTCGTCCTGAAGCAGCGAGCCGACGCGGTAGATATTGTGATAGCTGCCGATGACCCAGATCGTGCCATCGTCCTTGAGGATCCGCCGCGCCTCGCTCAGCCAGTCGCGGGTGAACTCGTCGTACACCGCGAGGCTGTCGAACTTGTCCCAATCATCGTCGCAGGCATCGACCTTGCCGCCTTCGGGCCGGAACAGGTCGCCGCCCAATTGCAGGTTGTAGGGCGGGTCGGCGAAGATCAGGTCGACGCATTTGTCGGGCAGTCGCGCCATTTCGGCGATGCAATCGCCAAGGATGATCGTGTCCAGCGCGAGCGGGCTCGCCGCGCTTCGGCTACGCGGGCGCACGGGCGCCCTGGTCTCCGCTATTCGGGCAACGACATTCATTCTTGGCTCAGCCCCCCTGAACTTGGCCAGAGAGGGTGAGTCAGGGCGGACTCGCGGTCAACATTCAAAGGGTTAACGGCGCTTTCCAAGCGCCTGGAACAATAGGAGTCCGGATCGGCCCAACCACAAGATGTTGAGTCACAATGCGGTGAGCGGACTCAATCGGTGGTGGTGTGGCGCGGAGGACTCGCCTCGCTCACTTTCGCCGAGCGCAGGTTCGTTTTGCGCCAATCGCACCACAATCGCGCGCACCGGCCCGAAGCTCCGGCGATGGTGCGGAGTCAGCCCGAGCGCGCCCAAAGCGCGACGATGATGAGCGGTCGGATAGCCGCGGTTGGTCTCCCAGCCATAGCCGGGAAAGTCGCGCGCCAGATCGGCCATCAACCGGTCGCGGGTGACCTTGGCGATGATCGACGCAGCAGCGATCGAGCGGCATTTTGAATCGCCCGCGACGATCGCCTTCGACGGCCGCTGCCAGCGCGGACAGGCATTGCCATCGACCAGCACCCAGGCGGGATCGAGCCCAAGCGCCTCGACCGCACGGGTCATCGCCAGCATCCGCGCCCAATAGATGTTGATGGTGTCGATTTCCTCGACGCTGGCCGACCCGACCCCCCACGAAGCGCACTTCACGATCCGGCGATAGAGCGATTCGCGTTTTGCCAGGGGCAGGTTCTTGCTGTCATCAATGCCGCGCGGGAAGCTCGAGCGGTTGAGGATCACCGCCGCCGCGACCACCGGCCCGGCAAGCGGCGCGCAGCCCGCTTCATCGACCCCGGCGAGCGGCTGGGGGAAACCGATTTCAAGCTTGAAACAGGGGCGCGGCATGGCCGCCCTTATTCGTCATTCCCGCGCAAGCGGGAACCCAGATTCGTTTTATTTTCGCTGGGTCCCCGCTTGCGCGGGGATGACGATCAGCGGTCGATCCGCCACGGCGGAAAGCGTCGCGCTTCGCCGGCGTGGTAGAAGAAGATGATATTCCCATCGGGGTCACGCAGCCGCGCTTCGCGCCACATCCACGGCTGGTTGCGGGGACCATGTTCGAACGCGATTCCGCTCCGCGCCAGCCGCTCGACCCGCTCGTCGAGGTCATCGCATTCGAAATAAATCGCGGTCGTCGCCAGGATTTTCTCCTCGGGATCGATCTGGATCGAGAAGGTCGCTCCGCCGGCGCATTCGAACCGGGCATAGCCATTGTCGGGGCTATCGACGATCTGTTTAAGGCCAAGGCGGCGGTAGAAATCGACCGAGCGGGCATAATCGCTGCCGGTGATGGTGACCTGGTTGAGGCGCGGTCCGGCGCCGACGTCGAGCCGGACATTGGCCTGGCCGATCGGTCCCGCCCCCTGCCCCAGTCCGGGCCGGTCGTGAAGCGCGATGCGGACGAATTCGCGGGCCCGGGCGACGGCCTGCGCCGGTCCATTACCCTGGGCCAGAAAAAGGGCGATCGCACTGGCCAGCGTGCAGCCGGTGCCGTGGGTGTCGTCGGTGACGATGCGCTGCCCCTGCCAGCTGGTCATATTGTCGGTTTCGATGAGCGCGTCGGCCAGCGCGTCGCCCTCGTCATGCCCGCCCTTGATCAGCACCGCGCAGCCATATTGCCCGACCAGATGAAGCGCCGCGGACACCGGATCTTCTTCCGAGGTCAGGCGCTGGAGTTCGGGCAGATTGGGCGTTGCAATGGTCGCGACGCTCATCAGCCGGCCGAATGCCGCGACGGTGGCGTCGTCGGCCAGCGCGGCGCCGCTGGTCGCGACCATCACCGGATCGAACACGATCGGCAAACCGGGCCGCTCGGCGCGCAACGTCTCCAGCCGCGCGGCGACCTGCTCGGCGGCAAAGGCGCTTCCGATCATCCCGATCTTGACCGCGTCGACGCCGATATCGGAAACGACCGCGTCGATCTGGGCGAGGATGATTTCGGCGGGCACCGGGTGGACCGCGGTGACTCCAAGCGTGTTCTGCGCGGTGATCGCGGTGATCGCGGTCAAGGCGTGGCCACCGAGCATGGTGACGGTCTTGATATCCGCCTGCACACCAGCGCCACCGCCCGAATCCGAGCCGGCGATAATCAGGATCCGCGCCGTCGGCGTCACTTTGCCCGCCTTCGACGCGCCTTCACGGGCGAAATTCTCCATGTGCACAGCATCGTCGTTTGACAGACAAATGCGAACAAAGTGTTCACGCCGCCGACTGCACCGCCGCGCAAATATCGTCGACCAGCCGCTCGACCTGCGCCGCATCGTCGCCCTCGGCCATGACCCGGATCAAGGGCTCGGTGCCCGATTTGCGGATCACCAGCCGGCCGCGCCCTTCAAGCTCGGCCTCGGCGGCGGCGATGCGCGACAGGACGTTTGCGTCGCTGAGCGGCGCTCCGCCGTTGAAGCGGACGTTCTTGAGCAATTGCGGGACGGGTTCGAACTGGCGCAGCAATGCACTCGCCGGGCGTTGCTCCTCGACCAATGCGGCAAGGATTTGAAGCCCCGCCACCAGTCCGTCGCCGGTGGTCGAATGGTCGGACAGGATGATGTGCCCCGATTGTTCGCCGCCGACGTTGCAGCCGCTGTCGCGCATTTCCGCAAGCACGTGGCGGTCGCCGACCTTGGTTCGCTTCAGGGCAATGCCGCTGTCCGCCAGTTTGCGTTCCAGGCCGAGGTTGGACATCACGGTCGCGATCACCGCTCCGCCCTTCAATTCCCCGCGCCGGTCAAGGCCAAGCGCGATCAGTGCCATCAATTGATCGCCATCGACCAGCTGGCCGTGCTCGTCGCATACGATCAAGCGGTCGGCATCGCCGTCGAGTGCAAGCCCGATGTCGGCGCCGCTCGCGACCACCGCTTCCTGAAGCGCTTGGGGATGGGTCGATCCGCATTGGGCATTGATGTTGGTGCCATTGGGCTCGACCCCGAGCGCGACCACTTCGGCCCCCAATTCCCACAAGGCATCGGGCGCGACGTGATAGGCCGCGCCATTGGCGCAATCGACCGCGATTTTCAGCCCGTCGAGCCGAAGGTGATCGGGGAATGTGGCTTTGGCATAATGGACGTAGCGGCCGCGGGCGTCGTCGATGCGCCGGGCGCGGCCGATCAATTCCGGCCGAGCAAGCTTTGGAGTCGCGTCGAGCAGGGCTTCGATCGACTGCTCGTCTTCGTCGCTGAGCTTGAACCCGTCGGGGCCGAATAATTTGATGCCATTGTCGAAAAACTGGTTGTGGCTGGCGGAGATCATCACGCCCAAGTCCGCGCGCATCGATTTGGTCAGCATCGCCACCGCCGGGGTCGGCATCGGCCCGAGCATCACGACATCCATGCCGACGCTGGTGAAGCCCGCGACCATCGCCGATTCCATCATATAGCCGGAGAGGCGCGTATCCTTGCCGATCACGACCCGGTGGCGATGGTCGCCGCGCAGGAAATGCGTCCCCGCGGCCATCCCGACGCGAAGCGCGGTCGCGGCCGTCAGCGGCTCGATATTGGTCGTCCCGCGAATCCCGTCGGTGCCGAAAAACTTGCGTGTCATGACCGTTGCATAGCCGTCATTGCGAGCGAAAAGAATGCTATGCGTGGAAAGCGGTCATTCGCTCAGATCGAATGGGCAAAGTGGCCGATGATCATTTGGGCATGGCGGCGAGCTTAGCCTCATACTCGGCCTGCTCTTGCGCGTGGCGGGCAACGTCGGCCTCGTAAGCGGCGCGCTGGCGGTCATATTCTTCCTGCGCGGCCTTGGCCTGTGCAGACGCCGCGGCATTCTTCGCATCCGTCGCGGCCAGCGCCTTTGCATATTCCGCCACCGCGGCTTCAGTAGACGAGGGTCTGCTTTCGACCCATTGCGGACATTAGCCTAGCCGGTCAGAATGTGCGGATGCTCCTGTTCGCACTCCTTGCTCCGACTCCCACGCCCTCCGATGATGCCATTCGACAACAAGCAATGCGATGCGGCCTGGCGTCCAGCCATCTAGTTTGGGTGGTGGACACTACGGGCAAGCGGCAGTTAGGCCTTGATGGAGAGTTGCCCTCACCGTCTGCGAGATCGCTCAAATGTATGGTCAAATGGGCAAGCCAGAACGGCGTTAGTGTGGGCTTCTCCTCGCAACCCCCGCAATCGGAGCCGGCGACAGCAGCCCAGAAAGTTATTGCCGCTGGAGTCTATCTTTGCACCGTCTTCACGAGGGCCGGCATTGACGGCATCCACATTGAGGGAAGCGGCCCACCAAGGGCATTTGCGGCTGATGGAGTCCCGACAAAATTCAAGATGCGGATTTCGCCGAATGGCAATCGCGCTAGGCGATTTCGGATGATCGAGATCGCCTATGAAGGTCCTGATAGGGACCGGGCCGAGTGGGAGGACAAAAACAGCGTCCTCCACAGCGCCTACTTTGGCAATGGCACCGATTTCTACGCTGCCGACCGCCCAGCATTCATGACGCTTTATCGAACTCGGCCGGGCCATAGCGACGGCGATATCGCCTTCTATCACTCGGGCTTCGAATATCCCGGCGGCGAGGACGAGAATTTGGCAGTTCGATGGGGACGATGCCGCAAACTCGAATAAGCTTCTAATGGCCGCTTTCCACCCATTGCAGACATTAGCCGGTCACTGCGTCCGAGTTCTTGAAGGGCGCTCGTTCGAACGCAGCTTTAGGGCCCTGACCACAGGCTCCTTCCCCGCACGGATAAGCGTCGTCGACTAAATCCCGGATGCGGGCGGCGAAAGCGCAGTCGGGCGCTTTCTCAATATCCAGCATTAGGAAAGGCAGTGGACTAGTCTGTGCTGACTGGCGCACGTAGACTACCAACTTCTGCTCGTCGATGCGGACCCCGTTCCAGAAGATCTGCTCGCCATCCAGTCGAATGGTATTCGCAATTATGTGGACAGGCTTGCCGGTCTCTGGTGTTGCCCAGCCATCAAGCGGGGGAGCACAAGAGCCACCCAGCGGCCCTTGTCCGCATCCGGCGAGCGATAGGCAGGCTGCAATAATGCTTTTCATCCGCCAGACGTGCTCTCAACGCCACTGAAGTGCAACGTCCGCTTTCCACCCATTGCAGACATTAGTCGCTGAACCCGCGGGCTGGGCACGAGCCTTCGAGAAAAGCCCTCGCAATGTAGGATTTCATCTGTCAGGCTGGGTCCGTGACGCGCGTTCGGCCTTGGCTCATTCTCCTGCCAGCCGAACCGCTTAAGTTCGCACGAAATGCGCCAAACCGCGTGACAATTGCGAACGTAAGCGCATTCGCGGAGTGGAAGCGTTTGGGTTCGCTGTCGCCGCGAGTCGCGCTGCTGCCCGCTCCGCTTAGTGCCGGTAAGCCTCGGGCAGGTCGCGGCGGGGGAGATAGCGGTAGCGATCGCGCAACTTCGTCTGGTGGTTGTCGAGCGGCTGGCGGACGCCGTCGATGAACACTTGTTCGGCGGCGCTCGATGCCTCGAGCGGATCGTCCGACCAGATGACGATGTCGGCGCGGCGGCCCTTGGCGAGGCTGCCGATTTCGCCGCCCATGCCGATCGCTTCGGCGGGGCGCGAAGTGATCATCGCCAAAGCTTCGCCCCAGCTGACCCCGGTGTTCCCGGGCAGCCGCGACAGGCCGACCAGATTGCCGGCATATTGGCGTTCGACGAACTGGTTGCGGGTGTCGGTATCGTCGATCATTCCGATCGCCACCTTGACCCCGGAATTGACCATCCGCCCGACATTCGACTGGGTCGCGGCGAGTTGCTCGAAGCTTGCCGGCAGGTCGTTGACCGCCGAGGCGATGACCGGGACGCCCGAGCGGGCGATCCGCTCGGCCACGGTCCAGCCCTCGGTCGCGCCGACCAGCACCAGCTTGAGCGCCGGGAAATCGCGCTTGAGGTCGAGCACGGCGAGGATATCGCTGGCGCGCTCGACATGGACGAGCAGATATTGCCGCCCCTGCAGCACCGGGACGAGCGCCGCGGCATCGAACCGGGTCAGAAGGACATCGTCGCTGCGCTGCGCATTGCGGCCCATCAGTCGCGATTCATTAGGGTTGCCGGGTCGCTCGACTGGCGGGCTGGCGCGCGACGACGATATCGATGGCGAATAGCGGCTCAGCTCGGCGGCTTCGCGCAGCGCGTTGCGGAACAAGGCATGGGCCGAGGAGCGCGAGCCGCCGGCCTTGTCGGCGCCGGTTTCGCCAAGCTCGACGAACTGGAATTTGCGCGCCGCGGTGATCGGATCCATGTCGGCGCCAGTGTCGATCACCGCGCCCTGGCCGGCGAAAATGCTGCGCGCGGCCGATGGCGCGACCAGCGCCCGGGTGACTCCATCGGCGCGGTTGACGGCGATCGCGGTGGTCAGCGGATTGACCGACGGAACGACGTCGATCGCGGCGCTGAACGGACCGTTGGCGCTGGTGTCGTCGCTACCCTCGGCCGATAAATCGACTTCCGCCAGGCCAAGCCGCGAGAAGCCCGCGACGATGCCCGGAGTGACCCATTTGCCGGTGGCGTCGATGACCGGCGTCCCGGCCGGCAATTTCATCCGGATATCGCCGGCTGCGACGATTCGGCCGTCGCGGACGATGACCATTCCGTCGCGGATCGGCGCCGAACCGTCGCCAAGCGCGACCGTGCCGCCAGAGATGGCAAAGGTCTGGGCTGCGGCTGGGGTGGCGGCTGATGCGAAAAGCAGCAGGGCCACACCCAACCGCCGTTCGCCCTGAGCTTGTCGAAGGGCTGCCCTTGTTTTGCGGCCCAGAAAAAACAGTGCTTCGACAAGCTCAGCACGAACGGATTTGGGGAGCGGGGAGCGGTTCACTTCACATCCCCTTCGCCCGGCTGGCCGAGCTCGAAATCGCTCACCGGCCGCTTGCGCGGGTTGTTGGCGTCGAACATTTCAGCGCCGTCGATCCACACCCGTTCGGGCCGCGTATAATCGCTGAACGGATTGCCGTTCCACATCACCACATCGGCCATCTTGCCCTTGGCCAGAGTCCCGGTCTTGGCGAGGATTCCAAGCGCCTTGGCGGGATTGCGGCTGAGCCATTCCCACGCCACTTCGTCGGCCACATTGATGCCCGCGCGGCGGCCGTCGGCGAGCGCCTTGGCGGCTTCCTGGTTGAGACGCTGAATACCATTGGGGTCGTCGCTATGGACGATCGCGCAGGCCCCGGCATTGTGGACCAGCGGGATATTCTCCTTCACCGCGTCATAGCTTTCCATCTTGAAGCCGTACCAATCGGCCCACATCGCCGAGCAAATTCCTTCGCGGGCGAGGATGTCGGCGATCTTGTACGATTCGACCGCGTGGTGGAAGGTCGAGATCTTGTAGCCAAACTCCTTCGCCATATCGATCATCTGCGCCATTTCGTCGGCGCGATAGCAATGGTTGTGGACCAGGATCTGGCCATTGAGAACGCCCATCAATGTTTCATTGGCGAGGTCGCGTTCGGGCATTTCGCCCCCGGTGCGATAATATTTGTCCCACTTGCGCTTGTAGGCCTGGGCCTTGATCCAGACGCCGCGGGCATAAGCGATATTGCCCATCCGGGTCTGCGGCATATTGCCCTTCGAGCCATAGACCCGTTTGGGGTTCTCGCCGCACGCCATCTTGAGCCCGTAAGGCGCACCGGGAAACTTCATCCCCTGGGTGGTCCGCGCCGGCACATTCTTGAGCACCACCGAGCGCCCGCCGAACAAATTGGCCGATCCCGGAAGGACCTGAAGGGTGGTGATTCCGCCGTTGATCAGCGCGCGCGAAAAGCCCGGGTCGTGCGGCCACACGCTATGTTCGGCCCACACTTCGGGCCGCGCCGGCGAGGTCGCTTCATTGCCGTCGGACAAGGATTCCACGCCTGGCGACGGATAATCGCCAAGGTGGCTGTGGATGTCGATAATCCCCGGAGTGACCCATCTGCCGGTGCCGTCAACCTCGATCGCGCCCGCCGGCGACGCCAGGTCCGGGCCGCCAATGGCCTGGATCACGCCGTCGCCGAACACGATTGTCCCATTGTCGATCCGCTGGCCATCGCCGTCGAACACGGTTCCGTGGCGGATCACCGTCAACGCTCCCGGGTAGCGCTCGTAGGTCGAGGGGTATGGGTTTTCATTGACCCGAACCGCCGCCGCCGGCTTGGGCTTGGGCGCCAGCGCCGCGCAGCCAGGGAGCAGCGCGGCGGCGGTCGCCAGTAGGATCAGCCGATTATTTGACGCCATGCATCAACCTCTTGAGCGGCCTGGCAAGGACCAGCAGCACCAGTCCGATGCCGACCGAAATCCAGCCAATCTTGGTGAACACTCCGACATAAGTCTGAAGGCTGACCTGAAGGTTGGTCACCTGACCGCCGACGGTTTCGACCGAGGCGACCTGCGCGACCAGACCGGCAACATATTGCGCGACCGCGATCGACAGGAACCAGACGCCCATCATCATGCCCACGATCCGCGCGATCGATAGCTTGGTAATCATGCTGAGCCCGACCGGCGAGATGCACAATTCCGCTACCGAATGGATCAGATAGAGCCCGGCAAGCCACCACAGCCCGACCTTGAAATCGGGACCGGCAAACTGGGAGCCCCACACCAGGAACAGGAAACCCGCCCCAACGCCCATCAGTGCAAGCCCGAACTTGATCGGGATCGGCGGTTCAAGGCCCTTCCGCGCAAGCGCATTCCAAAGCATCGAGAACAATGGCGCAAGCAGCACGATGAACGCGGCATTGAAGAATTGGGTCTGCCCGGCCGAGATGCTGAACAGGCCGAACACGCCCAAATCGGTGTTGCGATCCGCGAACAACGTCAGCGACGATCCCGCCTGCTCGAACAAGGTCCAGAAGACGACGTTGAAGGTGATCAGCACCATCGCCGCGATCATCATCTGGAATTCGGCCTTGCTGCCCTTGATATACGACCAGATCAGGGTTCCCGGAACCGAAACCAGGAATGTCCCGAACATGATCTTGCCCATGATCGGCAGGGTCGCGATGTAGCCGATGATGCCGGTCCCTTCGGGCGGCTTCACGGAATTCATCAAATTGCTGAACAGGAACCATGCCACCGGGATGGCCAGCAGCGCTCCGGCGTAGATGATATAGTCGCGGTTGGCCGGCGCGCCGGGCGGGCGATCGCCCACTCCGTTGAGCTTGCCCCCATCGAACTGGATCAACGTCCACGATACCAGCATGCCGGCGGCGGCCAAGCCGAATCCCGCCCACCAGCCAAGGCCACCCCAGCTGCCCATTCCGACCGCCAGCAGCGGACAGAGGATTTGCGAAAACAGCGAGCCGAGGTTGATCCCCATGTAGAAGATCGTGAAACCGGCATCGCGCCGCCGATCGCCGTCGGCATAGAGCGAGCCGACCATGGTCGAGATATTCGGTTTGAAGAAGCCGTTGCCGATCACCACCAGCGCGAGCCCGATCAGCAACAGAAAGGTGTAGAATGGCGAACGCTCGCCCTGGGCTACGAAGCCCCCGGGAGCGATCTTGCGCGCCTCGGCGCCGTTCGGGCCGAGCAGCGAGACGCTCTTGTCTTCATTGCCTTTGATCTGGAGCTGCGCGCCGTTGTCGACGACGAACTGCTTCAAATTCTCGCCCGCGCCTTGCTGGACAACTTCATAGCGCTGGCCGTCGATCATCGCGTACGGCTTCGCCGGCTGGCCGCCGAAGCACAAAGTTAGATAACCGAGGCTCATCATGATCGCGCCGAACTTGACCGACCGCTTCGACCCCAGGAACCGATCGGCGAGCAGGCCGCCGATCAGCGGCGTGAGGTAGACCAAAGCGGTAAATCCGCCATAGAGGCCGGTCGTCGTCTGGTCCGAAAACAGGAAATGCTGCGCAAGGTAGAGCGTGAGCAGCGCCCGCATGCCGTAATAACCGAAGCGTTCCATGGCCTCGGTCGTGAACAGCCTTGCAAGCTGCCGCGGATGGCCGAACCACTCATCTTTCCGGGCGGGATTTTCGTGACTGATATCCGGCTCGCGCGGATTGTCCGCGGTCGGTGTGTCGACCATATTCAAATTCTCCTTGGCCCGGCCGCGAGCGATCGCTGCGGCCCCCTCTCCTACGCGGCGAACACTAACGCCAACGCGAGCGGTGTAAAGTTGCTCAACCGCCGCTATTGAGCTGAGCGATGCTCAACGACCGCAATTCCTTACTTTCGCTCCTGCGGACGCGCCGTTCCGGCCGCCCGCGCGAGATGATCGCGCCCGGCCCGACCCCGGCCCAGCTCGAGGAAATTCTCACCATCGGTGCCCGCACCCCCGATCATGGCAAGCTGTTCCCGTGGCGGTTTGTGACGGTCGCCGCCGACCAGCGGGATTCACTCGCGCAATTGTTCCGCCTTGCTCTGGCCGAGGTTGAGCCCGGTGCGCCAGTGGCCAAGCACGACAAGGCCGCGGAGTTCGCGCACCACGGCGAAGCCTTGATCGTGCTCATTTCCGCGCCCGTACCCGATCACAAGATCCCGCTGTGGGAGCAGGAATTATCGACCGGCGCCGCGGGCATGAACATCCTTATCGCGGCCCACGCTTTGGGCTTTGTCGCGGGCTGGCTGACGGGGTGGCAAGCCTATGCCGAACGCGTCCGCTCTGCGTTCTGCGGTCCGGGCGAGCGAATCGCCGGATTCATCTTCATCGGATCGCCCGGACGCGAGCTTGAGGAACGGCCGCGCGCACCGCTGGCGACGCTATTGAAGCCGTGGCAAGTCCCGGAAATGTAAGATTGAGTTTGAAATTATTGCGATTAGCTGTATTATGACAGCATGACGCTAAAGACCGGCCACGAAAAACCTGTTTACGTTCGCCTGCGCGAGGTCATTGCCGACGCCATTCTGGCGGGCGAATATGCGGATGGCGATCCATTGCCGTCGGTTCGCGCTTTGGCCGCCGAACAGCAGGCCAACCCGCTGACCGTAGCCAAAGCCTACCAAGGCTTTCAGGACGAAGGGCTGGTGGTCGTCAAGCGCGGGGTCGGAATGTTCGTCGCTCCCGGTGCCCGCGCCCGGTTGCGCGACGGCGAGCGTGATCGCTTCATGACCCAGGAATTGCCCCAGATTCGTGCCCGTATGCGCCGCCTGGGCATCGACCCGTCGGTTCTTAGTCAAACCGAGCGGGCCTGAGCGCCGGGCCTGAAATCCGCGCCTTGAAATCCGCGCCTGAACTTTCCGGCGCGCGATTGATCAGCTAGCGCCGCGCCAATGGCGCCAGCGACCACCCAAATCCTCCTGTTCGGCGATAGTGCAATCGCCGCAGCCGCGCGCCTGATTATGGCGGGCGAGATCGTCGCAATGCCGACCGAGACGGTTTACGGCCTCGCCGCCGACGCCACCAATGCGGACGCGGTCGCCAAAATCTACGCCGCCAAGGGCCGGCCCAGCTTCAACCCGCTCATCGTCCACGTTCGCGACCTTGCCGAGGCCGAGACCTTGGCCGTGTTTTCGGCGGAGGCGCGCGCGCTTGCCAAGGCCCATTGGCCGGGCCCGCTGACGCTTGTCCTGCCGCTGCGCGAGGGAACGCCGATTGCTGCGCTGGTCACCGCCGGGCTCGGCACGATCGGCCTTCGAGTCCCCGCTCATCCGGCAATGCAGGCGCTGCTGCGGGCATGTCGCCGGCCACTCGCCGCTCCGTCCGCCAATGCCAGCGGGTCGATCAGCCCGACCCGCGCCGACCATGTCCAGCGCAGCCTCGACGGCAGGATCCCGCTGATCATCGACGGCGGGCCGAGCGAACGCGGGCTTGAATCGACCATCATCGCCGCCACCGGCGGGGCGTTGCGCCTGCTTCGGCCAGGCCCGATCGCCATCGATGCCGAAGCCGTAACCGGAGGCGCGATCGAAGCGCCGGGAATGCTCGCCAGCCATTATGCGCCGGCAAAGCCACTGCGGCTCAACGCCACAACCGCCGAAGCTGGCGAATATCTCATTGGGTTTGGAGCCGTTGCCGGCGATTCCAATCTCAGCGAGTCGGGCAATATTGTCGAAGCGGCGGCGCGTTTGTTCGACCTGCTTCACCTGGCTGACCGTTCGGACAAGGCGCGAATCGCGGTCGCTCCGATCCCCAATGAGGGCCTCGGCATTGCGATCAACGATCGGCTCAACCGCGCCGCCGCGGGACATTAAGCGGTCGCCGAAGCGCCCTTCGCCCGAGCCTGGAAGCTCTTGCGCAATTTCTGGAGCTTGGGCGGAATGACCGCCATGCAATAAGGATTGCGCTGGCCTTCGCTGGCCCAGTAATCCTGGTGATAATCCTCCGCCGGCCACCAGGTCGCGGCCGGCTCAATGGTCGTCACCACCCGCCCATCATTGTCGCCATTGGCGCGCTCGATCGCCGCTCGAGTCTCACTGGCCTGGGCCTCGTCGAGCGGAAAAATCGCCGAGCGATACTGGGTGCCGACGTCATTGCCCTGGCGGTTGAGCTGGGTCGGATCATGGGTGGCGAAAAAGATGTCGAGCAGGTCGCCATATGTCAGCTGGTCGGGGTCGAAGGTGATCCGGATCGCCTCGGCATGGCCGGTGGCACCGCCGCAAACTTGCTTGTAGGTCGGGTTGTCGATCGCTCCGCCAATGTACCCGCTTTCGACCCTGGTAACGCCGATGACGTCGAGGAACACCGCTTCGGTGCACCAGAAACACCCGCCCGCAACAATCGCGACTTCCTCGGCCATTGGCTCACTCTCCTTCGGTCCGATCTGAAATAGGGGCTATGCGTCGGATTACCACCACCCGTCATGCTGAACTTGATTCAGCATCCATGAACCCGCAGCGTTGCGAAATGGACAAAGCGGTTGCGCTTGGATTCGACGCATTGCCGCCGCATCCGCGGACTGGATTGCCGGGCAAGCCCGCTTAAGCTTTTATGCCGAATGCCGCGTTCATGGGTCCTGACCTTCGACAGGACGACGTGGTTCAGTTGTTGACGTAGCTGGCCTTCAAACTGGCCAGTTCGAGGCGTTTGCCGACCCATTCGGACAATTGTTCGAACTCGAGCGGCTTGTCGAACACGATTCCGGCGCGGCGGTCGGAGTACCAGCGCACCTCGCCCTTCACCGGGCGGAGGCTTTCGACCACCACGATGACCTTCTTGCCGACGCAATATTCCTCGATCGGCTCGACCTTCATCCCGGCGAGGGAAATGTCATGGACGTCGACCCCGTAATAGGTTTTTCCGATCCGTACCGACGCCTTGCACGGGATATCCAGCCGCGGCGGCCGGGCGCGAAAACCATGGCGTGGCTTGCGGCCGGCCAAAAGCTCGCCGAGGTCGACATCCTGGTCGAATTTCAGTCCAATC
This sequence comes from Pseudomonadota bacterium, assembly GCA_040390365.1. GTDB lineage: Bacteria > Pseudomonadota > Alphaproteobacteria > Sphingomonadales > Sphingomonadaceae > Sphingomicrobium. The sequence goes on from JAZJYM010000004.1 coordinate 224,676, forward strand.
GTCTCGTCGCGCGTCCACACCACGGTCGCCGGAATTTTCTGCGACGACAGCTCGATTTCGACTTGGGTTCCGACCTCATACAAGCGGCCGACCATCGCCATCAGGCCGCCGGCCGACATGTTGCGGACCTTGATCGGTTGCTCGGCACCTTGGGAATCGATGATCTTGCCGTTGCGCAAATGGGGTGAAACGCGCTCGTCGTCGCGGCGCTCGAGCGGTCGCGGCACCGCCGTCGACAAGGACACGGTGGTCGTTTCAAACGCCGAGTCCGGCCCGCTGGCACGGAAATCCGGCTTCTTCCTGCGGATCAAAGCTTCGAACATCCGAATCGTCCTTCAGGCGCCAAACGCGCCAACAAGGGACATTGTTGGACATTCCGGTTAAAAGAGCGTTTCTTTTGATTAACGAACGGTATGCGACGGGCCGTTCAACCCGGGGAGTGTGACGAATGCCGCAACCGCGGTTGCTGGTGATCGATGACGAGCCCAAGCTCGGCGAATTCCTCGCGACGATTGCGCGCGAGAGTGGATTTGCGACTGAAGTTACGTCCAATGACGCCGAATTCCGAGCCCGGTTCGAGGCCGATCGCCCCGCTTTGGTGGCGCTTGACCTTGGAATGCCGGGCATGGACGGGGTCGAATTGTTGCGCTTCCTCGCCGAGCAGGATTTTCGATCGCCGGTGCTGATTGTCAGCGGCTTCGATCGCCGGGTGCTCGATTCCGCCTTCCGGCTCGGCCAGGCGCTGGGCTTGACCATGGCCGGTCCGATCGAAAAGCCGATGCGCGCCGACATCCTGGAAGAAACCCTGTCGCTGATCAGGACCAGCCTCGCGGCATGAAGCCGTCGATCGACGATGATCTGCTGCGCGCGTTCGAGCGGGCCCTTGCTCGCGATCAGCTGCACATGGCTTATCAGCCCACGATCGCGCTTGCCGATGGATCGCTGTCGCGGGTCGAGGCACTCGTCCGCTGGGACGATCCCAAACTGGGCAAGGTCGAACCGTCGCGGTTTGTCGCGCTGGCCGAGGAAAATGGCTGGATCGACGAACTGACCATCTGGGGGCTTGGCACCATCCTCGAGCAATGGCGCTTATGGCACGAGTCGGGAATCGACACCCATATCGCCTTCAATATTTCCGCAATCAGCCTCCAGCGGCTCGACTTTCCCGACCTCGTCGAGCGGCTGTGCCGGTCGCTCGGAGTCCCCACCGACCGGATCACGCTTGAGCTGACCGAAGGCGCGACCCAGCCATTGATCAAGCTGATGGACACTTTGACCCGGTTCCGGATCAAGGGCATCGGCCTTGCCATCGACGATTTCGGGACCGGCTATTCGTCGCTGCTCCAGCTTCGCCGGCTGCCCTTCACCGAGGTCAAGATCGATCGCGCATTCGTCGGCGATGTCGAGCGGTCGAAGGATAGCGCGCTCATCGTCAAGACGATCATCGACCTTGCCCAGGGACTAGGCCTCAGCGCCACCGCCGAGGGAGTCGAGAACGCCGCCCAGCTGACCACGGTGCGCGCCATGGGCTGTGACCTCGCCCAGGGTTATCTGATCGCCGCTCCCCTCGCGCCCGACACGCTGGCGGGGTGGATCGAGGAATTCGAACACCGCTGGCCGGCACTCGCCAGCGGCCCGCCGTCACCCGCTGCCGAGATCGAAACGAACGCCCTGAGCCAAGGGTAAAGCGGTCCCGTAATTCACGGTGTTGGTCTGGCGGCGCATATATGCGCGCCACGCGTCCGATCCGCTTTCGCGCCCGCCGCCGGTTTCTTTTTCACCCCCGAACGCGCCGCCGATTTCCGCGCCCGATGTTCCGATATTGACGTTGGCGATGCCGCAATCCGAGCCCGTGGCGGACAAAAAGCGCTCGGCCTCGCGCAGATCATTGGTGAAAATCGCCGACGACAGGCCCTGGGGAACATCATTGTTGAGCGCGATGGCCTGATCGAAATCCTCGTAGCGCAGCAAATAGAGTATCGGCGCAAAGGTCTCTTTCAGCACCCGCCCCTCCTGCGCTCCAACCTCGATCAGCGCCGGGCGGACATAATGGCCGCCGGCGACCGAAACGACGATTTGGAGCTGGTCGCCGATGACCGCGCGCATCCCATCCAACGCATCCCCGTCGATCAGCGGCCCGACCAGAGTCGCCGGATCGCGCGGATCCCCGACCGTGATTCCCGCGATCAAGGTCCGCAGCCGTTCGGCCAGCGTGTCGGCGATGCTGGCGTGGACAATCAGCCGGCGCAATGTCGTGCAGCGCTGTCCGGCGGTTCCGGCGGCGGAAAACAGGATCGCGCGCGCCGCCAGTTCAAGGTCGGCGCTCGGCGCGACGATCATTGCATTATTGCCCCCCAGCTCGAGCAATGAGCGTCCGAAGCGCTTGGCGACCGCCGGGCCGACCAGGCGGCCCATTGCGGTCGAACCGGTCGCGGAGACCAGAGCAATGCGCTCATCCTCGACCAGCTGCTGGCCAATGTCGCGCCCGCCCTGGACCAGCTGCAAAAGTCCTTCAGGAGCATCGCCGAAGCGATCGAGCGCGCGCTTCGCAAGCGCCATCACCGCAGCTGCGGTAAGCGGCGTCTTCTCGCTCGGCTTCCAGATCACCGGGTCGCCGCAGACCAGCGCCAAAGCCGCATTCCATGCCCACACCGCGACCGGGAAATTGAACGCGCTGATGACCAGCACCGGACCGAGCGGATGCCATTGCTCCATCATCCGGTGCTCGGGCCGTTCGCTGGCGATGGTCAGACCGTAGAGCTGGCGGGAGAGGCCCACCGCATAATCGCAGATGTCGATCATTTCCTGGACCTCGCCCAGCCCTTCGGAGACGATCTTTCCAGCTTCGAGCGTGACCAGCCGGGCGAGCGCTTCCTTGGCCGCGCGCAGTTCCTCGCCGAGCAGCCGGACCAGTTCCCCGCGGCGCGGCGCCGGTACGCTGCGCCAGTGCAAGAAGGCGCTCGCCGCTGCCGCCGCGGCAGTGGCGGGATCGCCAGTCGCAACGCGGCCAATTGCCAAGCCGTCGATCGGCGACATGCTGATCAGATCGCCGCCCGACGTCACTCCCAGCTTGGCCAGCAGCCGCTGCGCTTCCTCCGCCGGGGTCAGCACGTCAGCGCCTTGGCGCGGACCATTGCCGCAACCCCGCGATCGATCGTCTCGTCCTTCTTGCCGAAGCACAAGCGGATGAGGTGCGTCGGCTTGTCGCGTTCCGCAAACGGCGACAACGGCACCACCGCCACCCCCGCCTGCTCGACCGCCACCGCAGCAAAGGCTTCATCGTCGAAGGCGATCCCCGAAGCGGCGAGGTCGACGCACAGGAAATAGGTCGATTGCGCTTCGAGCACTGCAAAGCCGGCACCGCGCAGCCCCTCCGTCATTCGGTCGCGGGCGCGGGCGAAACGCTCGCGCATCGGCTCGATCCACTTATCGCCCTCATTGAGGCCAAAGGCGACCGCGGCCTGGAGGTTGGGCGCGGTGCAGAAGGTCAGGAACTGATGGGCCCGGGCGATTGTCCCGGCCAGCGCTTGCGGTGCGACCATCCATCCGACCTTCCACCCGGTGAGCGAGAAGATTTTCCCCGCCGACCCGATCTTGATCACCCGTTCAGCCATGCCCGGCAGGCTGGCCAGCGGAGTGAAGGCATCGTCGTCGAGGATGACATGCTCCCACACCTCATCGCTGATGACGACCAGGTCATGGTCGCGCGCGACCTTGGCGATCGTCTCAAGCTCGGTCCGGTCGAACAGCCGGCCGGTCGGATTTTGCGGATTGTTGAAGATGATCGCCCGCGTCTTGGGACCGACCGCGGCGCGCAATGCCCCCTCCCCGATATGCCAGCGCGGCGGCTTGAGCGCGACTTCGCGAACCACCCCGCCGGCGCGGCGGATCATCGGCGCATAGCTGTCATAGGCGGGGGTGAAGATGATGACCTCGTCGCCCGGGCTGACCGTGGCCAATATGGCCGCACCAAGGGCTTCGGTAGCGCCGCTGGTGACGCACACCAAATCGGCCGTGTCGTTCAGTCCGTAATGGCGGCGATAATGGTTGGCTACGGCCTGGCGAAGCGCCGGCAGCCCGCGCGACGGTGCATATTGGTTCGATCCTTCGACAACCGCCTTGGCGGCGGCTTCAAGCACCTCGTCAGCCCAGCCGAAATCGGGGAAGCCCTGCCCCAGGTTGATCGCATCATGCTCGACCGCGAGCAACGACATGCGCTCGAACACGCTGGTCGCCATTTGTTCGTAAAGCGGATTCACGTCCGGCCCTTTCGTCGCTCACGACCGCAATAGCGGCGCTACCCGGCGATGGAAGGGAATTTGCGTGAACCGCTGAAACCCGCCGGACCGGCTAGTTGCCGAGCACCGTGCTGATTGCAGCGAACGGCCGGAACAGGACCGATGCCGCAAGCGACGCCACCGACACTGCTATCAGCACTGCAATAGCGGCGATCGCGATGAATTCCAGCTTGCGCGCAAGCCCGCGCGATTGGTCGTGGGTGCGCGGAAACGCCCGGCGATCGACCGTCGCCGCGACCGAACCGGAGCCGCACCTGGCTCCGCTTTGTTCCTCCCATGCCGCAATCCAATCGCCCAGGTCGATGCGCTGCGCGCAGGTCAGTCCCGCGCGAGAGCCTTCGCGCCACACCACCGTCGCGCTCACCGCCCGACCGTCGTTGCGGACCTCTATATAACTGCCGATGGCGATCGGCCGGCTGTGCTGAAGCAGCATTCCGCGCGACGAGATGTTGAGGATGTGGCCATCTGCCCAATCGGTGCCGGTCTTGACGCGCGCGGCAATCGACACTCGCCGGCGCCATTCGCGGGGGCGTTCTGGTTGGTTCGGGGCAAGGCTTGCCATGCGCCGAACCTGAACCGACCGCGGTTCCGGGCTCTTAATGATCCGTCCGTTTCGGCGCCGATTGTTTCCAGCGACGGATCGGGATCCCCGATTTCTCGGCGAATGAAAAAGGACCCGGCGGATTGCTCCACCGGGCCCGTTGCGAATGGCGGATTGGCTAATCCGCTTATTGTCCGCGTTCACCACGCTCGACCGGAGCCGGCGGCGGCGGCGGAGGCG
>JAZJYM010000005.1:0-34479 GCA_040390365.1 Pseudomonadota bacterium
TGGCCTTGCCCTTGCGGGTGCGCGCATTGGTGTGCGTGCGCTGGCCGCGGACCGGAAGGCCCTTGCGGTGGCGCAGGCCGCGATAGCAGGCGAGGTCCATCAGCCGCTTGATGTTCATCGCGGTTTCGCGGCGCAGATCGCCTTCGACGCTGTGGTCGCGGTCGATTTCCTCGCGGATGTGGAGGACTTCCTGGTCGGTCAGGTCCTGGACCCTTTTGTCCGTCGCAATGCCGAGCTTGTCGGTGATTTGCTTGGCGGTGGTGCGGCCGATTCCGTGGATGTAGGTGAGCGCGATTTCAACGCGCTTGTTGGTGGGGATGTTGACCCCCGCGATACGTGCCATTCTCTATCCTTCTGTAGCTCCACGGGCGAAATGCCCATCTCTTCGCTAGTGCCCCGCTCCAAACGAAAAACCGACGCGCGCACGAATGCGCCGCCGGAAACCGGAGAAACGGGATGCGATCGAAATAGAACCCGGACCAAGGCGAGTCAAGAGCGCGGCCGCCGGCAATGTTCCCAATATTCGCAGTGACGCGAACGAGATGGCACGCGCGTCGAGCCGGTGCCATTCACGATCCGACATTGCCAGACCCGCTCAACCGCCGATACAGCCACCCGATGCAGCGCCTCTCCCTCGCCGGCGGAATTCCCGCAAGCTTCAAGGGAAGCATCGTCGCGCTCGGCAATTTCGACGGTTTCCACCGCGGCCATCAAGCGGTGGTCGGGCGCGCCGTCCAGCGCGGCTTCCACGAGCGCCGGCCAGTGATCGTCGCGACCTTCGACCCCCATCCGGTGCGCCTGTTCAAGCCCGACACGCCGCCGTTCCGGCTGACCAGCCTCGACCAGCGCGAAGCACTGTTCGCCAACGCCGGAGCGGACGCCATGCTGGTGTTCGAATTCGACCGCGTCCTCGCCGCCACCAGCGCCGAGGATTTCGTCGCGCAATTGATGGTCGGGACGATCGGAGCGAGCGGAATCGTCACCGGCGACGACTTCACCTTCGGCCGTGGCCGCGCCGGCGATGTCGCGCGGCTGGCCGAGCTGGCCGCGGCCCACGGCGTCATCGCCGAAGCGGTCCACCCGATTTGCGCCGGCGACGAGCGCGTATCGTCGGGCCGAATCCGCGAGGCGCTGATCGCCGGCGACATGGCCACAGCGACCCGGCTCCTGACCCGCCCGTTCGCGGTTCGCGGGATCGTCGAGCCCGGCGACAAGCGCGGCCGCGAGCTCGGCTATCCGACCGCCAACCTCGCGCTCGGCGATTACCAGCGTCCGCGCTACGGCATTTACGCGGTTCGGGTCCGGCTCGAAGACGGCAGCCAGCATGATGGTGTCGCGAGCCTTGGGATTCGCCCGATGTTCGATCCGCCACGGGAATGGCTCGAGGCGCATCTCTTCGATTTCGACGGCGACCTTTATGGCCGGACCATCGACGTCGATCTGGTCGCATTCCTGCGCGACGAGATGAAGTTCGACAGCCTCGCCGAGCTCACCGGCCAGATGCGCAAGGACGAGGCCGAGGCGCGTCGGCTGCTAAGCGTCTGAACCGACAGTGCGAGGAGCCACGGGTTCCGCGGCATTCCAGGGCCTTGAACGACGGGTAGCGAAGGCACTGGATTGCTTCGCGACGCTCGCAATGACGGTCAGGCGGCGGACATCCGTTGCATTCCCGCGCCCGTCCGTTAGACGCCGCCCCAATGTCCGACGCCCCTGAATCCCCCGGCTCCAAGCCCGACTACCGCTCGACCGTCTTCCTGCCCAAGACCGACTTTCCGATGAAGGCCGGACTGCCGCAGAAGGAGCCGGCGATCCTTGCGCGGTGGGAAGAAGGCGATCTTTACGCCCAGACCCGGGCGGCGCGCGCCGGACGCGACAAGTTCATTTTTCATGACGGCCCGCCCTACGCCAATGGCAATATCCACGTCGGCCACGCGCTCAACCATGCGATCAAGGACATGGTCGTTCGGACCCAGACTTTGCTCGGCAAGGACGCTCCGTACGTGCCCGGCTGGGACTGCCACGGCCTGCCGATCGAATGGAAGGTCGAGGAGCAATATCGCAAGAAAAAGCTCAACAAGGACGAGGTCCCGATCAAGGAGTTCCGCGCCGAATGCCGCGCTTATGCCCAGCATTGGGTCGACGTCCAGCGCGAGCAATTGAAGCGGCTCGGGGTCGGCGCGCGGTGGGACAAGCCGTATCTGACCATGAACGCCAAGGCCGAAGGGACGATCGTCGCCGAGCTGATGAAGTTCGCGGAGTCGGGCCAGCTCTATCGCGGCGCCAAGCCGGTGATGTGGTCGCCGGTCGAAAAGACCGCTTTGGCCGAGGCCGAGATCGAATATGAGGATATCGTTTCCACGCAGATCGACCTTGCGTTCGAGATCGTCGAGAGCCCGATCCCGGAGCTGGTCGGCGCTCATGCGGTGGTGTGGACGACGACGCCGTGGACCATCCCGGTCAACCAGGGAATCGCGTATAATTTGGACACCGAATATGTAGCTATTCGGATGGCCCACTCCTTCCATGAGGGCCCCGCCCTCTCGCCTTGGTCTGGGAAAACAATCCTCGTCGCTAAGGAACTAGCCGACGCCACCTTTAGCCGCGGTAAGCAAACAACCAAAGGTCAGGAAATAATCTGGCAAGGCAAAGGCTCGGCGCTCGTCGGCGCGATGGCTAAGCATCCAATGGCTGGCCGCCTCTCTTCCTCCTCCCCCCTCGTGGGGGAGGATCAAGGTGGGGGGCGCGACGCGTCTGCGTCGCAAGAGAGTCTTTCAGCCGCGGACGCGGCTGGCCCCCTCCCCAACCCCTCCCCACGAGGGGGAGGGGATAAGTCCGGCTTTTTCGCCAAGCCGCGACCGTTCCTCGCTGGCGATTTCGTTACCACCGACCAGGGCACGGGCCTGGTCCACATGTCGCCCGACCATGGCGAGGACGATTTCGAGCTGTGCCGCGACCATGGCATCGGGCCGGTGTTCGCGGTCGAGGGTGACGGCAAATATCGCGCCGACTGGGAATGGCTCGGCGGGCAGGGCAGCGTCATCAACGCCAAGTTCAACAGCCCCGAAGGGCCGATCCTGACCGACCTCGCCGCAACCGGACAATTGCTGTCGGCGAGCGATTTCAAGCACAGTTACCCCCATTCGTGGCGCTCGAAGGCCAAGGTCATCTACCGCTGCACGCCGCAATGGTTCATCGCCATGGATCGGCCGATCGCGGGCCTCGATTCCCTACCCCGCGCCGTTGCGCGCTGGGAAAATGAGGGCGGTGCGACCGATTCTCCTTCTCCCCCGGGGGGAGAAGGTTGGGATGAGGGGGATCGCGGACCGAGTGAAACCACTACCGCCGAACACCCTCACCCTGTCCTCTCCCTCCAGGGAGAGGGTTCGACTCTCCGCTCCACCGCGCTCAACGCCATCGCCGACACGCGGTTCGTTCCGGAAAAGGGCCGCAACCGCTTGGGCTCGATGGTCGAGGGGCGGCCCGACTGGGTGATCAGCCGCCAGCGTGCCTGGGGAGTGCCGATCGCCTTGTTCGTCGAGCGCAAGAGCGGCGAATTGCTGGTCGACCGCGACGTTAATGCGCGGATCGTCGCTGCGATCACCGCCGAGGGCGTCGATGCCTGGGACGAAGCGCGCGCCGGCGACTATCTCGGTCAGGGCCGCGACCCGGCCGATTACGAGATGGTGCCCGACATCCTCGACGTGTGGTTCGATTCGGGCTCGACCCACGCCTTCGTCCTGGAAAGCGGCGAATGGCCCGAACTCAGCTGGCCGGCGGATATTTACGTCGAAGGATCCGACCAGCATCGCGGCTGGTTCCAGTCGAGCCTGCTCGAAAGCTGCGGGACGCGCGGGCGGGCGCCGTTCAACACCCTCCTGACCCACGGCTTCACCATGGATAGCAAGGGCATGAAAATGTCCAAGAGCCTGGGCAATACGGTCGACCCATTGAAGGTCATGGAAACCTATGGCGCGGACATCATCCGGCTGTGGGCGCTGTCGGTCGATTTCACCGAGGATCACCGCATCGGCGATGAGATTTTGAAGGGCGTTTCCGACCAATATCGCAAGCTGCGCAACACCTTCCGTTATTTGCTCGGAGCGCTCGACGGGTTTGGCGAGGACGAGCGGCTCGACGATGTCGCGGCATTTCCCGAGCTCGAGCGCTACATGCTGTCGCTATTGGCGAAGCTCGACCAGACCTTGCGCAACGCGGTCGATGATTTCGACTTCAACACCTACGTCCGCGCGCTGACCGATTTCTGCAACGAGGATTTGAGCGCTTTCTATTTCGATATCCGCAAGGACTGCCTTTATTGCGACGCAGCGGGCGACCCCAAGCGCCGGGCCTATCGCACCGTGCTCGACACCTTGTTCCACGCGCTCGTGCGCTGGCTGTCCCCGGTGCTGGTGTTCACCACCGAGGAAGTGTGGGGCACGCGCTTCCCGAACGGCGGTTCGGTGCATTTGCTTGAGTGGCCGGTGGTGCCGCAAATCGATGCCAATGAAGTGTTCATGCTGCGTTGGGTTCAACTACGCAATCTTCGGGACAGTATAAACGAAAGCATTGAACCGCTACGTCGCGAAAAAATCATTGGGTCGAGCTTGGAAGCTGCTGTCATCGCATACGATGTTGAGCCGGAGTACGAACGCGAGCTTTTCCAGACAATGAATCTTCCAGAGCTCTTGATTGTGTCGGAGGTCAAATTAGGTCCGGCCAGACTTTCCGGAAATCATGTTAGGACAGGGGATGGGGCCACGTTAGAACTCGTAATTCAGAAAGCTGAAAACCATAAATGTGGGCGGTGCTGGCGGTATTTGCCGGAGGTGAAGAGCGATGGTGGGCTGTGCGACCGCTGCGAACAGGTGGTGAATGGCTGATCGGCGCTTCGGATTCATGTTCGCGGCCCTGGTGTTCGCGCTCGACCAGCTGACCAAGTGGATCGTCACCGGCCCGCTGGCGCTGCGCCAGATCGGCGACCAGATCGTCCTGCTGCCGATCTTCAACCTGACATATACCGAAAATCAGGGGATTTCGCTCGGCCTGCTGACCGCTTCGACCGATGGTGCGCGGTGGCTGCTGGTGGCAATGACAGGTGCCATCGCCGTCGGCGTTGCCTTCTGGATCGGGCGCGAGCGCAACCGGATCGACCAGGCCGCGCTTGGAATGGTGCTCGGCGGAGCGCTCGGCAACATCGCCGACCGGGCGCGGCTCGGCTATGTCGTCGACTTCGCCGACCTTCATTTCGGCACGTTCCGTCCATTTCTGGTATTCAATGTCGGCGACGCGGCGATAAGCATCGCTGTCGTGATCCTGTTGCTGCGCGCGTTCCTGACCCGTAAGGATGGCCCCAAGGAGACAATCGACCATGCGTAAGGCCCTTCCCTTCATCCTGCTCATCACCGCCGCGGCCGCGACCAGCGGCTGCGCCGTGCTTCGCACTGGCCCGTCGACCCCGGACGAATTCGCGGTGTCGCGCAATGCGCCGCTGATCGTTCCGCCCGATTTCCATCTGACGCCGCCGGTCGCCGGAACCGCCGGACTGTCCGCGGGTGACGCCCAGCAACAAGCGATCGACGCTTTGTTCGGCGGGCCAGCGCCGCGCAGCGCGGCCGAAACCAGCCTGCTCGACATCGCCGGCCGAAACAGCGCGCAAATAGGCATCCGCTCGACCGTTCGCGATCCCGGCACGCGAATCGTCGACAAGGGCAGCGCAACGCTCGAGATCATCAATGCACCGGCCGCCGACAGCAGCATCGCTTCCGCCCAGGCTGGCCAGTAAGCGACCAGGGAAGACGTAAACGCGATGTCCGAACAGAATTTCTCCGCGCGATTGGTCGAAATCGAATCGATGCTCGACCGTTCGCGGCGGCGGTTCGAAGAAGGATCGAAGCTGGTCGAGGAGGCCCATCATTTGCTCGGCGAGGTCCAGCAGGACCTGCTCGGAAGCCCGCTCACCATCTCTGCCGAAGATAGCGAGGAAGCCGCCTCCAAGCTGCTCGATTCGCTCAAGGCGAGCGGCGGCGAAATGCCGGCGACGATGTGCGGCGGACGGCTTTCGGTCGATCAGATGCAGCGCCTGATCCGGATCGACGGCCATCCGATCGGGATCACCGAAATGGAATATCGGGTGCTCGAGCTTTTGGCCTATGCCCGCAACAATGTCGTGACCCGCCAGATGCTGCTCAAGCATCTCTATCGCCGGGCCGACGACCAGCCGCAGCCCAAGATCATCGACGTCTTCATCTCCAAGCTGCGCAAGAAATTGCGCAATGCGTCGAACGGCGCCGAATTCGTCGAGACGATTCCCCAGCGGGGCTGGATCCTGCGCGACGTGGACGCCGCCAGCGGGGCATAATTTTTCGCGCCCGCGATTCATCTTTTCTTAGTCACGCCGGACCTACGCAGGTGCGATGTTGCACCTCCAACCGACTCCTCAGCTCGACAATGAGCCCAAGCCCTATGCCGAAGCGGTGGCGCGCCTCGCCAGCATCCGCCACGCCCTTCGCCTGGTCGATGATTTCGGCGGCGGGCCGGCATCGGACCCCGCCGGCGACGACCAAGTCGCAGCGGCCTGGGACGAAGCGGGCAATGTCCGCCGCAGCCTGTTCGACCGCCGATCATCGGCAGCGGTCAGCGCCACAGCAGCGGGGCTTGAGGCATTGATGGCCGAACATCGCCAGGGCCGCACACCGCACCAAGAAGCGAGCCGGACCATGGTCGAGGAAATCCGCCGCGAGCTGGCGGAAGTCTCGCGCATCGTCCTGCGCTGAGGCTCAGGGCGCTCCAATGGCCTTGGGGGTGGCCGGATCGGCGCCCCATTCCGACCAGCTGCCATCGTAGAGCATGCCGCCTTTGCCGCCGAGCCTGCGCGCGGCGAGGATCAGGCTGTTGGCGGTCACCCCCGATCCGCAGGTGGCGATGAACGGCTGCAGCGGGTCGATGCCCGCTTCGTCGAATAAGGCGCGCAACTCGGCGGCGTCGCGAAACGTGCCGTCCTCCCGATAGAGCGCCGCAAACGGCAGGTTGCGCGCGCCCGGGATATGGCCGGCACCGACGCCGGCCCGCGGATCCGCTTCGCTGCCTTCGAAACGCGGGCGACTGCGCGCGTCGAGGATTGCCATGCCAGCACCCTGCAGCAGCATCTGCTTGGTCACCACTTCATCGCCGCGCTCGATGGCGTCGAAGCGCGCGGTGCGCGGCCGGGCGGCACCGGCTTCGACCGGCCGGCCCTCGGCGCTCCATTTCTGGAGGCCGCCGTCGAGGATCGCGACCCGCTCCGCGCCAAAGTGACGGAGCATGAACCAGCCGCGCGCGGCGCTGCGCAGCGGCGAATTGTCATAGACGATGATGCGATCATCGCGGCCCACGCCGAGCGCCTCCATCGCCGAGCCGAATTCGGCCACTCCCGGCAGCATGTGCGGCGCGCAATGCCCGGTGTCCGACACCGCGTTGATGTCCAGAAAGCGTGCTCCGGGGATGTGCGCTTGTTCAAACTCGGCGGTGGGATCGCGCCGGTCGGCGGGCATGAACATGCTCGCGTCAACGATCGCCAAGTCGTCGGCACCGAGATTGGAGGCGAGCCATTCGGTCGAAACGAAATCGCCGTCGATCATCCCCGGCCGCGATAGGGAGCAACCCCCTGATCGGGCAACCACAGACCTTCGGGCGGCGGGCCGCTGTGCCATAAAACGTCGATCGGCATTCCCCCGCGCGGATACCAATAGCCCCCGATGCGCAGCCATTTGGGCTTCATTTCCGCGACCAGCCGCTGACCGATGCCGACGGTGACGTCTTCGTGAAAGCCGCAATGATTGCGGAACGAGCCGAGGTAGAACTTGAGGCTTTTGGATTCGACGATCGTATCGCCCGGCGCATAATCGATGACGAGGTGGGCGAAATCGGGCTGGCCGGTGACCGGGCACAAGGACGTGAACTCGGGCGCCGCGAAGCGCACCAAGTAAAGCGTATCCGGCCGCGGGTTGCGCGGATAATCGAGCACCGCCTCATCCGGCGAGGAGGGAAGCGCGGTCGACTTGCCGAGGTGGGTCGTCTCCATCAGCGGATCGCGGCCTCGACAGGCATTGAATCGTCATCGGGAGCAGGCGCGTCCGACGCCCGGGACTTGGTCCAGAGATACAGCGCTCCGACGGCAGTGGCGAAGACCAGCAAGCTGACGAACATCACCGCCGAATAGGGTTCGATCAGTGCCAGCACGTTGGCGCTATCGGCCGCGCCGGCTTTCTCCGCACCAGCGACAGCACCGGCGTAAACCACCCCCATCAGGCTCTCGCCGACGATCAGGCCAGTCGCCATCAGGACGCCCATCCGCTCGGCGAAGGCAGGATTTTTCGCGCTTATTGCCCAGCGATTGTAGAACCAGCCGAGAGCCGCGCCGAAGGGAATCAGCAGATCTGCTTCCAGCGGCAAATAGATGCCCATGCCGATCGCCAACGGCGGCAAGTGAAGCCGCTTGCCCGACGTGCGCTTCAACGCCTCGTCGACGACGACCCCGGCCACACCGATATAGGCTCCCAGGCGGATCAGACTCCAGTCGAGATTGCCGCCAAGCACGCCTTGCGCGATCGTGGAAATGATCGCCGCCTGCGGCGCTGCGAGGGCGGTGGCCTTGGCCCCCGGCGCGCCTTCGAACGTGAAGGCCGTGTTGAGCAGGTCGAGTATCGGCGGAATGACGAGTGCGCCGAACACCACGCCGAGCACCAAGGCGACCTGCTGCCGCCACGGCGTAGCTTCCACGAGCTGGCCGGTCTTCAGATCCTGGAGGTTGTTATTCGATATGGTCGCCACGCCGAAGATGATCGCGGTCACGAACAAAGCGAAGGCGACCAGAGACTTGGTCATTGCTTCATCGGCCCGAGCTCCCGGGAAGATCGCCACGAGGATCAGCGAAATTCCGACAACTGAAAGAATGCCGACACCCGATATCGGGCTGTTCGAAGCGCCGATCAGTCCAGCCATGTAGCCGCAAACCGCGGCGATAACGACGCCCGCGATGAGGATATAGAATATGCTCAGAACCAAGGTCGTCGCCGGGTTAGCGGCGATCGGGTTGGTGCTGGCGAAGGCATAAAGCAAAAGGCCGATCGGGATCATCGACAGCAGGATCGTGCCGGTAACGATGCCGATCGGGATGTCGCGCTCGGTCAATGGCAGGTCGCCACCCCGGCCGGCCTTGCGCTCGCGATTTGCGGCGAGAGCCGAGCGAATCCCCGCGACGATCGGGCCGATGATCCGCAGCAGGGTCCAGATGGCAGCGACACCGATGGTGCCGGCACCGACCATTCGGGCCTTTTGCTTGAACGCAGCACTAACCAAAGTCTCGAGGTCGCCGCCGATCTGCGCAACGAATCCGGCGTCCTGGGTCCAATGCGGAACGATGAAAGCCCAGGTAATGACCATCCCCACAATCATCGCGAAACCCACCGCAACGCCGACGAGATGACCGACTCCAATGAGCGCCATCGACAGGCTTGCCGAAATTGCCGATCCTCCCGTGCCGACGCGAAAGACACGGCCGGCCGTGTCGGTAATCAGCCTCGTCTTGGCGAGGATGAAGTAAGCCGCCGAGACGATGGTCGAACCGCCGATCAGCGCCAGGCCGCGCTTGTTCTCCTCCGCCCCGCCGACACCGGCGCCGACCTTGAGCACTTCGGCGGCGGCGACGCCTTCGGGATAGGGCAGGTCCGTGCCGGTAACGAGCGCGCGCCGCAACGGCACCGAGTACATCACGCCGAGAATACCCCCGATGCCGATCACCGCGACCGACAGCCAGTAGGGGAAACCGGTCCACCACCCGACCATGATCAGGCCGGGCAAGACGAAGATAATCGCCGACAGGGTTCCCGCCGCCGAGGCGATGGTCTGGACGATGTTGTTTTCCTGGATGGTTGCGTCGCGGAAGAATTTGAGCACCGCCATCGATATGACCGCGGCTGGAATCGAGGTCGCGAAGGTAATCCCGATCTTCAGCCCCAAGTAGACATTGGCGGCGGTGAACACGACGGTGATCAGTGCACCGAGGATGATCCCGCGAAGCGTCAGTTCCTTGATCGAATCGCCCGCGCGCCGTGCCACATCGCTAGCCATGAATGTTCCCTTCGTGATTAAGCTTGGGCGCAGCCACCGGTCGGCGACGGCGTCGAGTGGCGGCGGATGGCCTGCCAACGGTCGTCCTGGCGGACCCAGACATCGGTCAGCACCACGCAATCGTGAATTTCGCGGCCGAGATATTTCAGCCGCCATTTGGCGTAAATCGTCCCGACCATCACATTATCGAACGACTTGGCGTCCTTCACTTCAAGTTCGATTCCGGCGACGTCGCGCTTCTGGATCGCCTCCAGCCACTCGTCGCGGTGCATCATGAACGGGCCGGTCGAGCGCATTCCGATCAGCACGAAATCGGGATGGACCAAGGCACGTAGCCGATCGACGTCCTTGCTGCACAAGGCCGCGCTCCATTCGCCTTCCAGCGCCTCGATGATTTCGCTCGTGCCGCTTGCCAAACGCCTGACCCCTATCGTCCGCAGCCTAGGGCTTAGCCCGTTGGAAGCGGATTGTCGTATCATAACGATTGAGCAGCAAGTCGCCACCGTCGATTGGCAATGATTCATGGTCGAACCGCGCCTGATCGAAGTCATTGGCGTGGAAGCGCAGCAGCAGCCGGTGCCCGCGGTCCCTGGCCAATTCGAACGTGCTTGCAGTCAGCCCGATACCCGGGATGAGCGGCGCGATTGCGGTAATCGTGGCCCCGTCCGCGGCTTCGAGTCGTCCGTCGCTGTCGGTCGACAGGCGGTTCCCGATATCCGAGCCAATGACGGTGGCGACCACATAAAGCGGCGTTCCGAACCCTTGTGGATTTTCGAGCGTGACAAAGATTTGGCCGAGCGGCGCCGGGTCATCGCGAACCAGCTCGAACATGGGCGGCGCGGGCATTGGATTGCTGGTCAGGATGATCGCCGTGCCAGTGCTCGACCAATCGCCTTCACCGCTTTCGGAGACTGCTCCATAATCCAGCTGGTAGCGGAAGCGGCCGTCGGGCGAGAGCTCGATCGCGGCTCCCATTTCCATCTGATGAGCCTGGTAGAAACCGCTCGCCGGAGGCGGCTCGGCGGAAGCGGCGGGAGCAAGCAGAATGAGCGCAATGCCGACCATCAGCAGCCTCTGGACCGGGTGCCGCAAACCCTCTCAACCGGTCGGTGAAAGCAATGCCCCAATGTCCCCTCCAGCTGGTCAGAATAACGCTTGCGACTCCCGCAAGCTAGGTTAGGCTTCCCATCTGAGCGCAGAAATGTCGATATGAGGGATCCGATCATGACCGACAATAAACCGACCGAAGAGCCCGACGTCACCAAGGAATGGCGTGCAACGCACGGCCAGGAATCCGCCGCCAAGCGCCTCCGCATTTTCGCCGCGCTGTCGTGGATTATCGCCATCGGCGGTGAGATCGCCGGCATCGTCATGCTCCGCCAGCACAAATTCGACCATGGCAATTTGCCGCTTCTGATCGGCCTGCTGGTCGGGATCGCGGTGTTCGCGATCGCCGGCAGCCTGTTGTGGAAAGCGGCGAACAAGCACGATCCGGCCCGCGCCTCCGACAAGACGAAGTTCTTCTTCCAGAACCAGCTCGGAGCGATCATCACGCTGATCGCCTTCCTGCCGCTGATTGTCCTGATCTTCATGGACAAGGACATGGATCCCAAAAACAAGAAGATCGCCGGCGGCATCGGCGCCGTTCTGGCGGTTGCAGCGACTCTGATCGGGGTTAGCTGGAACCCGCCCTCGGTCGAGCAATATACGCAGGACATGAATGCCTGCGCGTCCCAGATCAAAGCCAATCAGCCGACCACCGCCTGTTCCCCCGAAGTTGCTGCCCAGGCCCAGGAAATCGCCAAGGATTCGGCAATTGTCGCTGAAGCGACCAAGGACGCCGCCCACCCGGCCGGTCAGGATGTGGTCTATTGGATCGCTCCGGAAAAAGGGGCCAAGAGGGCGACGACGCCGCATGTCTTCCACATCTGCCAGGCGGTCAGCCCGATGCGCGGCAAGATCGTCAATCAGGGCTCGGTCACGCAGGCTTATGCCGAAAACGCCACCCGGATCACCAAGCAGATCCCGATGGAGCAAAAGCAGTGCGGGTTCGCGGCCGCTGAACCGGACAAAGCCGCCAGCCCGGCGGCAGGATAAAGTCCACAATTCGCGTTAGCCGGGAAGCGGGCCAGGCCCGCCCCCGGATTATACGCAATTAGCGCGCGGTGATGTCGATCCCGACGAAGGTTTCGGGCGCCGTTCCGCGCTTGATCAGGAGCAGAATGCTCGAGCGTCCGGCGCGGCGGGCCGCATCGACCGCGGCGAGGACTTGCGCCGGGGTCGTCACCGGCAACTGGTTGATCGAGACGATGACGTCGCCGCGCTGAAGGCCCTCTTCGCTGGCGGCGCTGCTGGGATCGACCGCCGTAATCAATACGCCGCGGGTACCCGCAGGCAGGTTGGCGGCCCGAGCGATGTCGGCGGTCAGCGGGGTCAATGACAGTCCGAGGACTCGTTGCGGTGTCGCGATTACTGCGCCGCCGCTGTCGGGCGCGGCCTGACCACTCCCGGTCAGCTTGGCCAATTGTTCCTCGGTCGGGCGTTCGCCGACGACGACCGAAAGGTTCTGACGCTTGCCGCCGCGGATGACGTCGAGAGTCGCGCGCGAACCGACCTGGGTATTGGCGATCAGATAGGACACGGTTTCTTCGGGAGTCACATTCTGGCCGTTGACGCGGAGGATCACGTCGCCCTGCTGGAGCCCGGCCCGGGCCGCCGGTCCGCCGGCAACGACCGACCGGACGATTTCACCCATGTCCTTGGGCAAGCCGAGCGAGGGCGCGATATTCTCGTCGAGCGGCTGGAGGCCGACGCCGAGATAGCCGCGCTGCGGACGCTGGCCGCGGCGCAGCGAATCGATCACCGGCTTGGCCAGCTCGGCGGGGATTGCAAGGCCGATCCCGACGCTTGCGCCGGTCGGCGAAATCAGCGCCGAATTGATGCCGATGACATTGCCGTTGAGGTCGAACATCGGGCCGCCCGAATTGCCCATGTTGATGCTGGCGTCGGTCTGGATGTAGCGGTCGTAGGCGCCGACTCCGGTGATCCCGCGATGAAGCGCGGAAATGATCCCCGCGGTGACGGTGCCGCCGAGCCCATAGGGATTGCCGATGGCGAGAATCCAGTCGCCGACCCGCGATTTGGTGCTGTCGCCCCATTGGACATAGGGCAGGTCGCGGCCGTCGATCTTGAGCAAGGCGAGGTCGGAGGTTTCGTCGCGGCCGACGATCCGCGCCGGATATTCCTTGCGGTCCGAGGTGATGACGGTGACGCTGTCGACGGTGCCATTGCCACTGGCGCCCTGGATCAAATGGTTGTTGGTAACGACATAGCCATCGGGCGAGATGATGAAGCCCGAACCGAGCGAGCCGGCTTCCCGGGTGCGCGGTTGCCCGCCGCCCCCGCTATTGGCACCGCCGCTGCCATTGGCACCGCCACCGCCCTGCTGGCTATTGGGGTCGAAGCGGCGGAAAAAATCCTCGAACGGATCGGCCTGGGTTTTCACCGGCACCCGCTGCTTGGTCGAAATATTGACCACGGCCGGCTGCAACCGGGCGGTCAGATCGGCGAACGACAGCGGCGCTCCGGCGCGCGGCGCCAAGGTCGCGGGCGCATTTTGCGCCACTTGGGCGCCAGCCTGGCCGGTAGCGAGGGAGAAAGCGGTCCCCCCGAGAAGCAGAGCCATTGCGACCCCATAGGCGTAGCGCACTTTTCCGGACTCCTTTGGCATTGATACTCCACCTAAACTTGAATGATGCAAGGCGTTAGTGACCCGCGTCGATGAACGATATTTGAACGCCTGAGGCCCCGCTACGGGCGACCACTGAATTGCTTCAGGAAATCGTTGTTCGGCGAGAGGATGATCGTGGTCGGGGTGACCGGATTCTGCTTGTCGCCGACGAAGGTCGCTCGATAGGCCTGCATGGCCCGGTAGAAATCATAGAATTGGGCATCCTTGCCAAAGCTCGCGGCATAGGTCCGGGCGGCATTGGCGTCGGCTTCGGCGCGAATGATCTGCGCCTGCTTGCCGCCCTGGGCGCGAATCGAGCGGGCCTCCTGCTCGCGCGCGGTGCGCATCCGGTCGAAGGCCGAGCTCAAGGGTGCACCGTCGGGCAGGTCGGTGCGCTTGATCCGGACGTCGATGATCTGGACGCCATATCCGCGGGCAATCTCGTTGAGCGAGTTCTTCACATTATCCATCACCCCCTGGCGCTCAGCGGAGAGCAGCGCAGCGAAGGTGACCTTGCCCAATTCGTTGCGGACTTCCGAGCCGAGAATCGGCTTGAGCTGTTCCTGGAGCTGTTGCTCGGAGCGGGCGCGGATGAACATCAACAATGGATCGACAATCCGGTAGCGAGCGAAGGCATCGACCTCGAGCCGCCGCTGGTCGGTCGAAATCACCTGCTGACGCTGCATGTCGACGTTGAGCACGCGCTTGTCGATCCACACCACTTCGTCGGCGAAGGGAAGCCGCCAGCTGATTCCCGCCCCCGGGGCGCCGATCGGCTTGCCGGCTTCGTAGCGATTGAGGATTCGAACCGGCTTGCCGAAGCGGACGATGACCGCCTGTTTGGTTTCCGGCACGATCGGAAAACTGCTGGTGACCAGGAACAGGATGACGAAAGCGAGGATGCCCGCGATGAACGGCCGGCGGCGAATGAAATCGATCACTGGCCCTCTCCGTTCTGCGCTTGAACCTGCGACTTCTGGATCTGCGGCAGCGGCAGATACGGCGTGACCCCAGGTGTTTCGATGATCGTCTTGTCGACCTTCGAGAGCACCTGCTCCATGGTCTCATAATACATCCGGCGGCGGGTAACTTCGGGCGCCAGCCGATATTGTTCGTAGACCTTGTCGAACGCGGTGGCATCGCCCTGCGCCTTCTGGCCGAGCTGGAGGGCATAGGCATTGGCGTTGTTGATGTAGGTCTGGGCGTCCTGCTGGGCGGCGGTAACCTGCTTGAACGCGTCATTGACGGCGTCGGGCGGATCGGCCTGCTTGATGGCGATGCCCTGGATCTGGATGCCCGAACGATAGGCATCGAGGATCGCCTGCATCCGTTGCGTTACCTGGGTTTCGATTTCAGCCCGCCGATCGCCCATCGCGTCATTCAGCGACACCTGGCTGATCACCGCCCGCATCGCGCTTTCGGCGACTTCGCGGATAGTCTCGTCGGGTTCGGCGAGCTGGTAGAGATAAAGCTCGGGCGTGCGGATGTTCCAGCGCACCGAATAAGCGAGGTCGAGCAAATTCTGATCGCCGGTCAGCATGAGGTCGCTCGAATCCCCCGCACCGATGTCGACCGAACGGATATTTTCGACGTCGATCTTCTTCACCCGGTCGACTGGTGACGGCAGCGTCAAGCCGACGCCCGGCCCGAGCGTGTAGCTGTAACGGCCAAAGCGGCTGACCACGCCGCGCTGCCCCGGCGCAATCGAGTGGACCGAAGTAAACACCAGCCACAACAGGAAGAAACCGGCAACTCCCCACAATATGAGCGAGCGGTCGGGACCGCCGGAGCCCTCGCCACCGCCGAACCGGCCGCGCCCGCGGCGAAGCATTTCCTCGAACACCGAAGCACCCCCCGGAGCAATGATCGTGCCGCGCCGCGGCTTGCGCCCGGGTTCGCCCCACGGACCGCTGCCAGTGCCGCCATCGGCCGGCGGTTCAGGGGGATCGCCGCCCTGGTCGTTGGACCCCCATGGGCCCTTGGAAACTGCGAAGAGGCCGCGGAACCGCTGACCGAAAGCTGAAAAACTTGTCATCTTGTCCTGTATAGGAAGCCTGGCGAGCGAAAAACAGTGGCAAGCGCCGCAACCCATCTTATGTCGCGGCCATGACCGACAATAGCAGCCCCCTCGATGCACTGCCCCACGCCGAGCGGATCCGCTCGCGCAAGCTGGTCGGGAGCGTTGCGACCATCATCGCCGACGCGACCGGACTTGGGGCGGATGAGCGCACCGCGCTTGAAAATGAATTGCGCGCCGCTGCACTGGCCCAGCCCGGGGTCGAGGAAGCGCGGATCGCGCTCACCGCGAGCAACCCCAAGCGGACCGTGATCGCAATCGGCAGCGGCAAGGGCGGCGTCGGCAAATCCACGGTCTCGGCCAATATCGCGATCGCACTGGCCCGAGCGGGCAAGAAGGTCGGGCTGATCGATGCCGACGTTTATGGCCCGTCGCAGCCCACTTTGATGGGCAATATGACCAAGCCGACCGCGGCCAACGACCAGCTGATCCCGGTCGAAGCCCATGGCCTGAGGTTCCTGTCGCTCGGCCACATCGTTTCGCCCGGTCAGGCGCTGGCGTGGCGCGGGCCGATGGCGACCGGCGCGCTGGCGCGATTGCTCGACGCGGATTGGGGCGATTGCGAAATCCTCGTCGTCGACCTTCCGCCGGGCACCGGCGACGTGCAGATCTCGCTGATCCAGAAATCGCGCCCCGACGGAGCGGTGATCGTCTCGACCTCCCAGGACCTGTCGCTGATCGACGCGACCCGCGCGGTCGACCTGTTCAACCGGATGCAGGTCCCGGTGCTTGGCCTGATCGAGAATATGGCGGGCTATATCTGCCCCCTTTGCGGCGAGGAAAGCGACCCGTTCGGATCGGGCGGAGGAGAAGCGGGCGCGGAACGGATGCACATCCCGTTCCTCGGCCGATTGCCGCTGTCGCTGGCGATTCGAACCGCGTCCGACGCCGGCCAGCCGCCGGCGCTGGGCGATGATGCGGACGGCGCCGCCTTCGCCGCCATCGCCAGGCGGGTGGTCGAAGCGCTGGAGAAAGTTCGCTCCTGAATCATTGTGCAGGGCAGGAAGGAATTCACTATGCCGCTGACCAGCGACGAAAATATTGCCGAATTGCTGAAATCGGCACGAACGATCGCAATGATCGGAGCGTCCGACCGGCCCGACCGCCCGTCTTACGGCGTGATGCGCGCGCTCCAGGAGCACGGCTATCGCGTTCTGCCGGTCAACCCCAATATCACCGGCGAGCATCTCAACGGCGAATTCGTGTGGCGCGACCTCAGCCAGATCGGGGTGCCGATCGACATCGTCGACATATTCCGCCGTTCCGATGCGGCGGGCGAAGCGGTCGACCAGGCGATCCTTGCCGGCGCCAAGGCGGTGTGGCTGCAATTGGGGGTGATCGACGAGGAGGCGGCAGCGCGGGCCGAAGCGGCCGGGCTTCGGGTGGTCATGGACCATTGCATCAAGATCGAGCTCAGGCGGCTAGGAATTTCCCCGATCGGACAAGACTGAGCGTCATTGCGAGCGCAGCGAAGCAATCCAGCTCTGGCGCGGCTGGATTGCCGCGTCGCTACGCTCCTCGCAATGACGATTCAGGCCGAAGCCACGGTCATCGCGGGAATGAGGATGGTCGGTGCGTCAATGCCGCGGCGCAGCTCAAGGTCGCTCCCCGGCTCCAAGGTGGCGAACATGTCGATGAGGTTCGAGGCGATGGTGATTTCGCTCACCGGCTCGGCGATCTCGCCATTGCGAACCATGAACCCGACCGCTCCAAGGCTGTAATCGCCGGTCACTCCATTGACCCCGTGGCCGATCAATTCGATCACCAGAACCGCCTCGGGATAAGCGCCAAGCAGTTCGGCGCGGCTGCGTTTCCCCGGCTCGATCCACAAATTGCTCGGGCTTGCCGAGGGCGATCCGCTGGCCCCGCGAACGGCATGGCCGGTGGGCGCAATCCCGAGCTGCCGCGCCGACGCGCTGTCCGCGATCCACTGGTTGACCCGGCCGTCGCTGACCAACTCGCGCCGGGCGACCCTGACCCCCTCGCCGTCGAACGGATGCGAGCGCAGGCCGCGCGGCCGAAGCGGGTCGTCGATCATGGTGACGCCGCGCGCGAAGACCTGATCGCCGAGCCGGTCCTTGAGGAAACTTGTGCCGCGGGCAACGCCCGATCCGGTGATCGCGCCTGCAAAGTGACCGAGCAGGCTCGGGGAAACACGCGGATCGAACAGCACCGGATAGCGGCCCGGCTTGGGGCGGCCCGGATTGAGCCGGGCGACGGCGCGGTGCCCGGCGCGCTGCCCGATGATGGTCGGCGAATCGAGGTCAGCGAGGAAGCGCGTGCCGTGCCAGGCATAATCGCGCTGCATGGTTGCGCCTTCGCCGGCGATGACCGAGGCGCTGCAGCCGTGGCGGCTGGTGCGATAGGCGCCAGCGAACCCGTCCGAGGTCGCCAGCGCGACGGTCACCGAAGACGCACTTGCGCCGACCCCGCTGGAGTTGGTGACCCCGGCCACGCCAAGCGCCGCGCCCTCGGCCTCGAGCGCCCGAGCGCGAAGCTCGGCGGGATCGGGACTGGCGGTGTCGAAGCTGTCGATGGCGGGCGGCTTGCCAAGTTCGAGCAAGTCGGACGGAGCAAGGCTTGCAAACGGGTCTTCGGGCGCTTCGCGGGCCATTGCGAGACAGCGATCGACGACAATGACCATGCTTTCGAGCGACAGGTCCGAGGAAGCGACGCTGGCCGAGCGCTGGCCGAGGAACAGGCGCAAGCCGATGCTTTCGCCCTCGGCCGAACTGACATTTTCAAGTTCGCCCATGCGGACTTCGACCGCGGTCGAGCGGTCACCGATATAGATAGCGTCAGCGGCGGTCGCGCCCGCTGTGATGGAGCGGTCGATCAATGATTGGGCGAGCTGTTTGGCGGTGTCAGGTTCGAGCATGAGGGAGCGCGCCTAGCGCGTCGAAAGGCCCACGACCAGCATGGCGAGGAAGACGAGCAGCCCGGTGGTCCGGTTGGAGCGGAACAGGGCCAGAGCGAGAGCGCCGTCATCGGGGTCGGAGCGAAGGGCCTGACCGGCGAGGTGAGCGGCGGTCGGCACTATTGCGACCAGCGCCAGCCACTCGGGCCGGACGCTCCAGATCGCGGCGCCCCACAGGGTGAGCGCGACGGCGTAGAACAGGCCGATCGCGGCGGGCGCCCGAGCGCCCAGGCGCCGGGCGGTCGACTTGACCCCGACCAGCGCATCATCCTCCTTGTCCTGGATCGCATAGAGCGTGTCATAGCCCACCACCCACGCCACCGAGCCGAGCCACAGCAATAGCGGGGTCCAGCCGAAGCTGCCGGTCACCGCCGGCCAGCCGACCAGCGCGCCCCAGCTGAACACCAGACCGAGCCACGCCTGCGGCCACCAGGTGATCCGCTTCATATAGGGGTAAAAGGCGACGAGGAGGACGCTGCCCAGCGATATGCTCGCGGCGAGGCGATTGAGCTGGGCCAGGACAAGGAGGCCGATCAGACACAGAAAGCCGACCAGGATCCACGCCGCGCGCTGCGACACCCGGCCGCTGGCGAGCGGACGCAGCCGGGTCCGTTCCACCTGCCGGTCGAGGTCGCGATCGACGATGTCGTTATAGACACAGCCCGCGCTGCGCATCGCAAAGGCGCCGAGGCCAAGCCATGCGAACAGCGGCCAGCGCCCGTCCACCCCGGCCAGAGCGACGCTCCACGCGCACGGCCAATAGAGCAGCCAGGTCCCGATCGGCCGGTCCAATCGCATCAGCGAGGCGAAACGCCGCAGGCGCGGCGGCAAGGCCCCGATCAGGCCTCGGCGCTCGCTGTCGGGGACGATGTCGGGGCCAATGTCGGTGGGTGCCATGTTCATCTCTTTGCCGATGGCTTCGAGCGAAGTCGAGAAGCGCCCCTCGACTTCGCTCGGGACGAACGGATAGGAGACGGATATGCCCGCAACCCCCGCCTGGCCGCCGAGAAGCCTGCCGCGCCTCTACGTGCGCGATTCGCTGGCGGAGGGTGCGGCGCTCGCGCTCGAACCGGCCCAAGCGAATTACCTCGGCAATGTGATGCGCAAGTCGGTCGGCGACGATGTCCTGCTGTTCGACGGCGTGTCGGGTGAATGGCTGGCGCGGATCGTCGAGGTGGGCAAAAAGCGCATGATGTTGGCGGTCGAGCGGCAGACCCGCGCTGCCGAAATCCTGCCCGACCTCGTGCTTGCATTCGCTCCGGTCAAGCGCGCGCAGACCGACTGGCTGGTGGAAAAAGCGACCGAATTGGGGGTCGCTGGGCTGCAGCCGGTGATGACCCGGCGGACGGTGGCCGAGCGGGTCAAGCTCGAGCGGCTGCGCTCAATCGCGATCGAGGCCGCCGAGCAATGCGGGCGGACGATCCTGCCGACGATCGCCGAGCCGATCAGTCTCGACCAGTTCCTCCAGACGTGCGGCGAGCGCTCGCTCTATTTCGCCGACGAGAATGGCGGCGATCCGGCCGCGACCGCGTTTCAGACCGGACCGGCTGCGATCCTGGTCGGCCCCGAAGGCGGCTGGACCGACGACGAGCGCGTGGCGGTTCGCGCCGCCCCGGGTGCAGTCGCGATTTCGCTCGGTCCGCGAATCCTTCGCGCTGAAACCGCCGCGCTGGCAGCGGTAACCGCCTATATGGCGCTGGCTGGAGACTGGCGCTAAGCGCGTTTCGAATGACAACGCGAACCGACGACAGCGAAAGCCCGCTCATCGAGAGCCGCGACGATTTGCTCGCGACCTTTTCGGATGGCGAGAAACCCGAGGCCGATTGGCGCATCGGCACCGAACATGAGAAATTCGTCTATCGATTGAGCGACCATCGGGCGCCGTCCTATGATGAGCCCGGCGGGATTCGCGACCTGCTCGGCGCGATGACCGAATATGGCTGGCGGCCGGTGATCGAGAACGGGAACGTCATTGCCTTGAGCGGCGCCGACGGGACCATCAGCCTCGAACCCGCGGGCCAGCTCGAGCTGTCCGGCGCAGCGCTCGAGAACCTCCACGAAAGCTGCGCCGAAAGCGGCCGCCACCTCAAGCAGGTGAAAGCGGTCGGCGACAAGCTCAGGCTCGGCTTCCTCGGCCTCGGCATGTGGCCCGACAAGAGCCGCGCCGAGCTGCCGATCATGCCCAAGGGTCGCTACCGGATCATGCTCGATTACATGCCCAGGGTCGGCGGGCTCGGGCTCGACATGATGCTTCGCACCTGCACCATCCAGACCAACCTCGATTATTCGAGCGAGGCCGACATGGTGAAGAAATTCCGGGTCGCGCTCGCGCTTCAGCCGGTGGCGACGGCGCTGTTCGCCAATTCGCCGTTCACCGAAGGCAAACCCAACGGCTATAAGAGCTTCCGCAGCCACATCTGGGAAGACACCGACCCCGATCGCACCGGAATGCTGCCGTTCGTGTTCGAAGACGGCTTCGGCTACGAACGTTACCTCGATTATGCTCTCGACGTGCCGATGTATTTCGTGTTCCGCGACGGCCGCTACATCGACGCCGCGGGCAAGAGCTTCCGCAATTTCCTCGACGGCCGCCTGGACGTTCTGCCGGGCGAAAAGCCGATGATCAGCGACTGGATCGACCATCTTTCGACCGCCTTTCCCGAAGTGCGATTGAAAAGCTTCCTTGAGATGCGCGGTGCCGACGGCGGCCGCTGGGGCAAGATTTGCGCGCTCCCGGCCTTGTGGGTCGGGTTGCTCTACGACGGGCCGACGCTCGACGCCGCCTGGGATATGGTCAAGCATTGGACGATCGGGGAGCGCGAGAAGCTGCGCGGCGAGGTCCCGCGGCTCGCGCTTGAGACGCCGACCCCGGACGGCGGGACGATGCGCGATCTGGCGGCGCGCGTAATCCAATTATCCGCCGCCGGACTGACCGCTCGCGCCCGGCTCAACAGCGCCGGCGACAATGAAGTCGGCTTCCTTGATCCCTTGCAGGAAACCGTCGCCAGCGGCATGTCTCCAGCCGACAGGCTGCTCGCCAAATATCATGGCGAATGGAACGGCGATCTTAGCCACATTTACGAGGAATATAGTTTCTGATGGACAGTCACACCGCCGCCCGGCGCACGCTTTACCCAGCGATCGAACCTTATGAGAGCGGGATGCTCGACGTCGGCGACGGCCACCGATTGCACTGGGAGCTGTGCGGCAATTCCGAGGGCAAGCCGGTCGTGTTCCTCCACGGCGGTCCGGGCGGCGGATCGAGCCCCGACCATCGCCGCCAGTTCAACCCCGACAAATATAAGATCCTGGTGTTCGACCAGCGCGGCTGTGGCCGTTCGACGCCTTATGCCAGCCTTGATTCCAACACGACCTGGGACCTGGTGGATGATCTCGAGAAGCTCCGCACTCAAGTCGCCAAGGTCGACCAGTGGCAGGTCTTCGGCGGTAGCTGGGGCTCGACCCTGGCGCTTGCCTACGCCCAAAAATATCCCGAGCGGGTGACCGAGCTGGTCCTTCGCGGGATTTTCCTGTTCGACCAATATGAACTCGACTGGATGTATAAGGAGGGCGGAGCGTCGGCGGTCTATCCCGACAAGTTCGAGGAGTTTCTGGCGCCGATCCCGGAGGCCGAGCGCGGCGACATGATCGAGGCCTATCGCAAGCGCCTGACCAGCAACGACTCCAAGCTCCGGCTGGCCGCGGCGCAAGCGTGGAGCAAATGGGAGGGCGATATCGTCACCTTGCTTCCGAGCCCCGACACCATCGAGCATTTCACCGATCCCCAGGTCGCGGTCGCGGTGGCGCGGATCGAAAATCACTACATGGCCAATCGCGGCTGGTTCGAAGAAGGCCAGCTCCTCCGCGACGCCGACAGGCTGAAAGGCATCAAGGGCGTAATCGTTCAGGGCCGCCACGACACCTGCACCCCGCCGGTCGCGGCGTGGAAGCTTAAGCAGGCCTGGCCCGAAGTTGAATTGAACATCGTCCCCGATGCCGGTCACTTGTTCAGCGAGCCGGGAACCACCGACGGACTGGTACGCGCCACGGACAAGTTCGCGGACTGAACAAACAGTCGGCAAGGCGACTTTTCAAACACAAAGAAGTGTTTGTTTTCGTTCTGAAAAACACTTACTGACCCCGTAATGAACGCCGGCTGGGGAACCTTTCACGCAGGACTGCAGACGGTCCTTGATACTGCGCTCGACGCGGTAATCGTCATTGGCGAGGACGGGCGGGTCATCGGCTGGAACGGAATCAGCGAACGCACCTTCGGATTTTCCGGCGATGAAGCGATTGGCCGGCGCCTTAGCGAGCTGATCATTCCCGAGCGGTTTCGCGATGCCCATGAAAACGGCATGAAACATTATCTTGCGACCGGCGAAGGCCCGGTGATCGACAACCGCATCGAGATCGAGGCGCTGCATCGCGACGGGCGCGAATTTTCGGTCGAGCTGTCGATTACCGCGAGCGAGCAATTCGGCGACCGGCTGTTCGTCGGATTTCTGCGCGACATCAGTGAACAACGCGCGGTCGCCGAGCGCCAGCAGCGCGTGCTCCAGGAATCCGAGCACCGCGTCAAGAACATGCTGACCGTGGTCGCTGCGATCGCCCAGCAGACGGCGCGCGGCGCGGTATCGATCGACAGCTTCATCGACACCTTCAACGGGCGCCTGGAATCGCTTGCCCGGGCCCATCAATTGCTGATCGGCAAAGTGTGGCAGGATGTCGCGCTCACGGCCTTGGTCGAACGCGTGCTTGGAAGCGAGGTCGCGACCGGCCGGGCGCGGTTCGGCGGTCCCGAAATCCTGCTCAAGGCAGGCCAGGTGCTGGGCCTGTCGATGATCCTCCATGAACTTTACACCAACGCCGTCAAATATGGCGCTTTGTGCAGAGACGAAGGACGTCTGGCGCTCGACTGGGACATCGACGAGGGCGAAGTTGAGCTCACCTGGGCGGAAACGGGGGTCCCCTGCACGCCCGAGTTCGACGGCACCGGCTTTGGCCAGCGGATGATCGCAATGAGCGTCAAGTCGGACCTCGGTGGAACGATCGACCGCGACTGGCGGCCTGACGGACTGACCGCGGTCCTGCGCTTTCCGATCAAGGGTTAGTCGCCCGGGCGGTAGGTCCGCTTGCTGTGCCGCTGCACATCGTCAGGGTAGAAATAGACATCGCGCAGCGCGCCCGCCGCGTAGCGCGACGCCTGATCGTTGAAGTGTGGCGAGCCGGGGTGCCCGCTTTCGCCGCCCACGCTCACCGCCCGCGCGCGGACCCGCGGCCCGAACTCGACGACCGCGACGAAACTGTTGCCGTTAGTCCCGTACCAGCGTTTGGTGCCGCCCTTGGGCGCCGCCCCGAACGACGCCAGCGAGCCCCAGCGGTTTGACGTGAAACCGACCGGGATGCTCGGCGCCCGATCATCGAACGGCGAGTCGATCGCGGCCGAGATGCGCTGAAAGCGATTGACCTCCCCCCACGGTACGCGCCAGCCGCCGAAATCGCGCTGCAGGCGGTCGAGCACCAGCACCAGGGCGTCGAGTTTTTCGTCGGGGCCGAGCCGTTCGATGTGGCGGAAGTCATTGTCATGATCGTTCCACTGTCGCGCTGCGACCGCAGCCGCCAACGCCTCGCCCCAGAAGTTCGCGAGCGTGTTGGGCACCGAGTCCACTGACCAACGCTTGTCCCATTGCGCCAGGAGCGCGACCGCCTCGGCAAGACGGGCCTTGCGCGGGTCCCTGGACGGCAGCGATTGCCATGCCGAGTGAAGCATCGGCACCAGCACTTCGAACGCCGGCTGCGCGCTGTCGTAAGCGGTAGCTTGAAGGCGATCGAGGCTCCACGGGCCAGGTTGTGACAGTAAGCGCGTGGCGTGGATCGTTCGATAATTTTCACCCGCGCTGTCGAAATAGGCCGGGAACGCGCTGCGCTTGGGCGAATTCGGACCGGCCGCCGAGTAAAGCCAGTCGTTGGAGTTGAACACCCAACCGTTGGCGGGCGAGATCGTGTTGGGCAATTCGCCGACCGCATGCAGCGCTCCCCAGTCGGTGCGCGGATCGCTGCCGTCGACCGGCCGGGTAAAATCGAACGCAGCGCTGCGCCGCGGCATGAACTGCGGCGCAAGCACCGCGATCTCGCCCTTATTATCGGCGAACACCGTGCTGTTCGAGCTGTTCGCCCTGAGCGCCGCTACGCGCATGAAGCTCGCGAGGTCGGTCGTCTTGGTGCGCAGAAAACTTTGCTGCAGCGCCTCGACCGGCCGGTTCATCATCGCGAAGGCGATCCAGCGGGCGCCTTCGCGGCGCACGATCGGTCCGTGGTGCGTGCGGTAGGTGATGAAGCTGCGCAGCTTTATCGCGCCGTCTTTTGTCCGGTAGCGAATGGTGACCGGGCGAACCCCGAGCGCCCGGCACGCCTTGCCGTACGCGTAGCAGCGCCCTTTGCCGCGCCGCTCGATCCGCTCGGAGAATTCGTCGACATTATCGACCCCGCTCGAGGTGTGCATCCAGCCGGCGTGGGCGTTGAACCCCTGATAGATGAAGAACTGCCCCCAGGTCGCGGCACCATAGGCGTCGAGCCCGTCGTCGCTGGTCACCTGCTGCTCGGAGCGGAAGAAGAAACTGGTGTGCGGGTTGATCAGCAGGAGCGCCTTGCCGTCGCTCGTCAACGCCGGCGCGATGGCGATGCCGTTGGAACCGCGCGGCTCCGTATCCGGCGCCGCATAAGCGACGGTCTGCTTGCCCGAATAAAATTGCTCGAGCGCCTTCAAATCGATCGTTTCGATGTCGCCGCCGATGCTGCCCTCGGTGAAGCTCAAAGCCATCCACGGCTCGAACCGCGTCAGCACGCGCGGGCGCACTTCAGGGTGCGTCGCGAGGAAGTAATTGAGTCCGTCCGCCCAGGCGTCCATCAGCCGCCGCAGCGACTGCGGACTCTTCCAATAATCGGCCTTCAATTCGCTGTCGCTGACGTACAGCCGCGCGCGCAAATCCTGCCAGATTTTGTCCTCGCCCTCGGCTTCCGCGGTGCGGCCGAGCGCGGTCAGATAATTGGCTTCGATACGCGGGAAGTCGTCCTCGGCCTGGGCGTAGATCATGCCGAACACGGCGTCGGCGTCGGTGCGGCCGTGAACGTGGGCGATGCCCCCGTCGTCGCGCGTGATCGTCACCCGCTGGGCCGTCGCCTTCGACCGCGCCAAATCGGTTGGCGGCGAAGCGGCGGCGGCGAGGAATAACAGTGCGGGGGCGAGGAACGTGGCGGTTCTATGCATCCGGCAATGATTGCTTGGCCCGGCCCCATCCGGCAAGCGCTTTCGATGCCGCGCGTTCCAGCAGCCGGTCGGCATCGCGGATCGTAAAGGCATTGGCGCCGGTGAAATCGTCGAGCTCGGCCCAGTCGATCGGCGCCGCCACCGGCGCGCCTTCGCGAGCGCGGGCGGAATAGGGCAGAACTGCGGTCGCTCCGCGCTGGTTGCGCAGCCAGTCGAGGAAGATCCGCCCCTTGCGCTGAGCCTTGCGGATATTGGCCGTGAAATATTCCGGTTCGGCCTCGGCAATGGCGCGGCTGAAGCGCTCGGCGAAGCTCTTCACCTTGGCCCAATCGGCGGTCTGGTCGAGTGGAGCGACGACGTGGATGCCCTTGCCGCCGGACAGCAAGGCGAAGCTGACCAGACCAAGGTCGGCGAGCAAGGCCTCGAGCCGGCGCGCGGCCTTTTTGACCAGGTCCCAGCCGAGCCCTTCGTCGGGATCGAGATCGAACACCAACCGGTCGGGTTTTTCGAGCGGCTTGATGCGGCTTCCCCAGCCGTGAAATTCGATCGTCCCCATCTGGACGCAGGCGAGCAGCCCGCGCGGATCGTCGAACCACAGATAGTCCTCGGTCGACCCGTCCTTCTCCTTGATCGCGACCGGCTTGACGAATTCGCCAAGTCCGCCGGTGTCGTGTTTCTGGAAAAAGCATTGCTTGCCGCGCCCCTGCGGACAGCGCACCAGGGTCATCGGCCGGCGCGCTCCGTCGCGCAGGAACAATGCCTCGATCCGCGCATAATAATCGGCCAGATCGCCCTTGGTGATCCCGGCCTCGGGATAAATCACCCGGTCGGGGTTGCTGATCCTGACTCCGAAACCGGCGGCGCTTTTTTCCTCTTTCGTCAGCTTGGCCGCGGTCTCGCGCCTGACCGCTTTGGCCGCCTTGTCCTCGCGCAGCCCGAGGAAGCTGGGGTGGCGCAAAGTCCCCTTTGAGGTAAATTCGGTGAAGGCGATTTCCGCGACCAGTTTCGGCGCGACCCAATGGGCGCCGCGCGCCTCGGCCCGGGGCACCGCGAGCGGCGCGTCCTTGGCTTCAATCGCTTTCAATCTGGCCGCGATGTCGGCGATCATGTCCATCGAGAAGCCGGTTCCGACCTTGCCGGCGTAAACGAGTTCCTTGCCGTCGCGGGTCGCCAGAAGGAGCGAGCGGAAGTGCCGGCTCTTGTCGCTATCGGCCCAGCCGACGATGACGAATTCCTGACGATTGGTGCATTTGATCTTGAGCCAGTTGCGCCCGCGCTTGCCCGAATAAGGCGCCGTCGCCTGCTTGCTGATAATGCCCTCTCCGCCCTCGGCGCAGATCGCGCTGAACAGTTCATCGCCCTTGGCGACGATGTGGTCGGCATAATGAAGCGGCGGCGCTGCGGTTTCGAACAGCGCCGCGAGCCGCGCCTTGCGCTCGATATTGGGCAGCTTCGCCAGATCCTCGCCGCCGAGGCGCAACAGGTCGAAGGCAAAGAAGTCGAGCCTGGCCGACCCGTCGTCCTTGAGCGCGCGCTGGAGCAGACCGAAATTGGGCTTGCCCTGATCGTCGAGCGCGACCGCTTCGCCATCGATCAGGGTGCCGGGCGGCAGCTGGGCCGCGGCGGCTTCAACCAATCCTGCGAAACGATGCGACCAGTCATTGCCATTGCGGGTCCACGCCATCGCCTGGCCGCCGCCGACCGCGAGCAACAGCCGGTAGCCGTCATATTTATATTCGTGGATCCAGTCGTTTCCGGTTGGCACCGAATCGACCAGAGTTGCGAGCTGCGGAGCCTGGAAGGCGGGGGGTTTGAGGCCCGATGCGGATACTTTCGCTTTGACAATCTTTTTGTGCTTCGAACCCTTTCCAGCCGCAATTTCGGCCATTGACCGGTCGCTATCCACGCTTGTGACGAAGCGCTCGACCAATGCCTCGCCGGGACCGGCAAATTCGTCATCGACCTTCTTGAGCATCCACGGTTCCTGCCGCTCGCCGGCCTTCCCCTTGAGCCGAAACATCACCCATTCGCCCTTCATCCGCTCGCCTTCGAGGGTGAAATGGAGGTGGCCCTCCTCGATCGTCTTGCTGGGGTCTTTGCCCGGGTGCGGAAGCCACGTCCCGCGATCCCACAGCATCACCGTTCCGCCGCCATATTCCCTCGCCGGGATGGTCCCTTCGAACGTGCCGTAAGCGAGCGGATGGTCTTCGGTCCGGACCGCGAGCCGCTTGTCGGCCGGGTCGAGGCTTGGGCCTTTTGGCACCGACCAGCTTTTGAGCACCCCGTCGAGTTCGAGCCGGAAATCCCAATGGAGCCGGCTCGCGTCATGCTTCTGGACGACGAAGCTGAAGCCACCTTTCTTCACCGTGCGCCCTTTGGGTTCGGCGGTCTTGGTGAAATCGCGTTTGGAATTATAGGTTTCGATGTCGAGCCTTGGTGCGCGGACCATTGCTCAGGCCCGTTTTTTTGCCGGAGCGGCTTTTTTCGCCGGTGCCTTTTTCGCTGCTGACTTCTTGGTTTTTGGCCCGTCCTTGGCCCCGCTTTCGATACTCTTTTTGAGCGCCGCCATCAGGTCGACGACATTCGAGCCCTTGGGCATGGCATCGGATGTTCGGTCCTGGATCACGCGCTTGCCCTTCTTCTTGATCTTCTCGTCGATCAGCCCGCGCAGCGCGTCGATATAGCGATTCTGGAATTCCGACGCGTCGAAGTCGCCCGACTTTTTCGCGATCAGAGCCTCGGCCATTTCGAGCAGATCGGGTTCGGGCTTGGAATCGCCGATGTCGCGGAAATAGCTCGCCGCCTTGTTGACCTCATCGGCGTAGCGCAGCGTCTCGATCACCATCCCGCGGCCGCACGGCTTGAGGCTAACGACATATTCCTGGCCGCGCATCGCCAGCTGGCCGATCCCGACTTTCCTGGTTTTCTTGAGTGCGTCGCGGAGCACCACGAACGCCTCTTCCGCCAGGTCGTCGGCGGGAACAACGAAATAGGGCTTGTCGTAATAAATCGGATCGATGTCGTGGAGATCGACGAACTGGGTGAGGTCCAGCGTCTTGCGGCTCTCAAGCTTGACCTTCTCGATCTCCTCCGCGTCGAGGAGGACATATTCGCCCTTGTCGACCTCATAGCCCTTCAAGATGTCATCGCGGTCGACCGGGCCGATCCCGGGGACGACTTTCTCATAGCGGACGCGTTGGCCCGACGGCTCGTGGACCTGATGAAAGGCGATCGATTTGCCGGCCTTGGTCGCCGGATAGATTTCAACAGGGATGCTGACCAGTGCCAGCTTGATGATCCCACGCCAACTTGGCCGCGCCGCCATTCGCTCAACTCCCGCAATTGGTTCGGAACCGATTCAATTATCGCCGCGCGAAGTCGTTCCCTGTCGCCTGCTTCAATTCGCGAACAAATGCGCCGATGTCACCGCCGCGGGCGGCGCATTCGACGATCGCCGAGCCACAAATCACACCGGCGGCACCGGCCGCGAGCGCGGCGCGGACATGGCCGGGGTTCGAAATTCCAAAGCCGAACACCGGCGGCGGAGCGCCCGCTTCCTTGAGCGCGCCGATCAGCGCTGAATCGAAGCTCGCCTCGCCATGGGTGCCGGTAATCCCGGAGCGGGTGACGCAATAGGTGTAGCCGCTCGACAGCCGAGCGACCCGCCGCAGGGTTTCGGGCGGCGTGTTCGACGCGGCGATGAGGACCGGCGCGATTCCGGTATTGCGCATCGCTTTCGCCCAAGGCTCAGCCTCGAACGCTGGCAAATCGGCGACCAGCAGGCTGTCGGCACCAGCCGCAGAAGCCTCGGCGAAGAACCGCTCTGGGCCGCGCGCAACGACCAAATTGGCATAAGTGAGAATGCCGATCGGCACTTCGCGATGGCGTTGGCGCGCCTTGGCAATGAGCGCGAAGCAATCGGCGGTGCGAACCCCGGAAGCAAGCGCGCGCTGGCCCGCAGCTTGGATCACCGGCCCGTCGGCGACCGGGTCGGAAAAGGGGATTCCGACCTCGATCATGTCGGCTCCAGCGGCCATGACCGCGTCGAGCAAGCCCAGGCTGGTGTCGAGGTCGGGATCGCCGAGCATGAGGAAGGCGCCGAACGCGCCCTCGCTCGTGGCAGCGAGGCGGTCGAACATTGCGGCATAGCGGCTCATGCTGATCGCTCCAGCAGGGCTTGCGCCTGGGCGACGTCCTTGTCGCCGCGGCCCGACAAGCCAATTACGATCAGTTCATCGGGATTGTCCTCGGCGCGCTTGACCGCATGAGCGAGCGCGTGAGCGGATTCGAAGGCGCACAAAATGCCCTCCTTCTCCGCCAGCAGCCGGAATGCGGCGAGCGCCTCGGCGTCGGTCGCCCCGACATATTGAGCGCGGCCGCTGTCCTTGAGGTGGGCGTGTTCCGGGCCGACCGCAGGATAATCGAGCCCCGCCGACACCGACCAGCTGTCGCTGATCTGCCCGTCCTCGTCGTGGAGGACATAGGTTTCGGCGCCGTGGAGGATGCCTGGCCGGCCGCGCAACAGGGTCGCGCCATGCTCATTGCCGTCGAGACCCTTGCCCGCGGCCTCGACGCCCACCAGCGCGACCTTTTCGTCGGTGACGAAGTCGGCGAACAAGCCGATGGCGTTGGAGCCGCCGCCGACACAGGCGATGACCGCATCGGGCAGGCGTGCTTCGCGCTCGAGGATTTGGGCGCGCGCTTCCTTGCCGATGACGCGCTGGAATTGCCGGACCATCAGCGGGAACGGGTGCGGGCCCGCGGCTGTGCCGAGCAGATAATGGGTCGTCGCGAAGCTTGCCGACCAGTCCCGCAATGCCTCGTTGATCGCATCCTTGAGACCCTGCGCCCCGCCGGTCACCGGGATCACGGTCGCGCCCATCAGCTGCATCCGGAAAACGTTCAGTTTCTGCCGCTCGACATCCTCCGCGCCCATGTAAATCACGGTGTCGAAGCCGAACAAGGCGCCGACGATTGCGGTTGCGACACCATGCTGGCCGGCGCCGGTCTCGGCGATCAGGCGGGTCTTGCCCATGCGCTTGGCGAGCAGCGCCTGGCCGAGCACCTGATTGGTCTTGTGGGCGCCGCCGTGAAGCAAATCCTCGCGCTTTAAATAGATGCGCCCGGGAAGGTTGCGGCAGCGGGTCAGCGGAGTCGGCCGCCCGGCATAATTGGCGAGCAATTCGTCAAGCTCCGCGCGGAACGCCGGGTCTTCCTCGCTGTCGAGAAAGGCTGCCTCGAGCTGCTCGATCGCCGGCATCAGGATTTCCGGGACATAGGCCCCGCCAAACCGGCCGAAGCGTCCGTTCAAGCGCATGTTTCAAGCTCCTCTTTCGATGGCGCGCGCAAGGCGTCGAACAGGGCCGCGATTTTCGCCGGGTCCTTGCGCCCGGGTGCCGCATCGACCGCTGATCCGACATCCACCGCATAAGCACCGAGCGCGGCCGCGGCGGTGACATTGGCGGGCCCGATGCCGCCGGCGACGATGCCGCATGCAAGCGCGCGATGGCCGGCGATTCGGGCCCAGTCGAATGGCCGGCCGCTCCCGCCCGCCCCCTGGTCGAACAGGGTCCGATCGCCGCCGCGAGGATCGATCGAGCAGCTGGCGTCGATCGCGGTCCAGATTTCGCATTGTTCGGGCAGGCGCGCGCGAAGCATCGCGATATCGGCCGCGCTTTCCTGTCCGTGAAGCTGAACCGCGCCGAGTGAAAGCACATGCGCGATGTCGGCGACTGCGGACGGCTGCGAATTGCGAAATACGCCCACCGGCATGACACCGATGACGCGCGCTCGCTCGGCCAGGTGTTCGGCTTGGGTGATTGTCACTGAGCGCGGGCTTTCAGGAACGAACACCAGCCCGGCAAAGGCCGCCGCACGGCCAGCTTCGAGGTCGGCCAGCCGGTTGAGGCCGCACAATTTTATGCGCCCGAAGGCGATCGCCCGCGCCGCGGCGGCGGGATCGGGAGCGCGCATCAACGCGCTTCCGACGAGGAAGCCATCGACCAGGCCCGAAAGCCGCTCGACATCGCCGCGGTGGCTGATCCCGGACTCGCACACCAACGTCCGGCTTCGAGCCAGAGGCGCCAGCCGCTCGGTTGTCGCAAGATCGATCGAAAGGTCGCGAAAATCGCGGTTGTTGATCCCGATCAGGGTCGCTCCGAGCGCAAGCGCGCGGCCCATTTCAGCCTCGTCATGGACCTCGACCAAAACATCCATTCCGAACCTCTGCGCCTCGGCCATGATCGCCCGGGCGGCCTGGTCATCGAGGAGCGAAAGCATTGCCAGCACTGCATCGGCGCCGTGCAGCCGAGCCTCGACCACCTGGCGCGGATCGAGGATGAAGTCCTTGGCCAGAATGGGGCCGGCAAAGGCGGTCCGCGCCGCTTTCAGGTCGGCCAGCGAGCCGTCGAAACGCGGCGTGTCGATGAGGACACTCAGAGCATCGGCAACACCCTCATAGCCGCGCGCGATCGAAGCGACATCGGCGCCGCCGCGAATCACTCCAGCGGATGGCGAGGCTTTCTTGATTTCGAAGATGAACCGCACCTTTGGCCGAGACAGCGCATCCTTGAGGCTGAGCGCGGTGCGCGCCGCACGCGATCTCAGCGAATCGATCGCCACCCCGTCGAAACGGCGCGCAATTTCCGAGCGCTTGGACGAAGCGATTTCGGCGAGGAAGCCGGCCGGCTCAGTCATTGCTCGCCTCGACGAAACGGTCGAGCACGACTCCAGCAGCGCCGGAGCGAAGCGTGTGCATCGCCATTGCAACGCCGTCCTTGAGGTTTGCTGCCGTCCCCGCCGTCATCAACAGCGCGCCGGCGTTGAAGGCGACGATGTCGCGTTCGGCCTGCGCGCCGGCGCCGTGGAGCAGCGCCTTCAAGCGGGCGCCATTCTCCTGCGCATCGCCGCCGGTGACAATGCTGAGCGGTGCCCGCTCCAGCCCCGCATCTTCGGGCGTGATCTCGATCTCCAAGACTTCGCCATCGGTCAGCTTGAGCGCTCGGGTAGCGGCATGAAGTGCGACTTCATCGACCCCGCCGCCATGGACCACTAGCGCTTCGCGAACGCCCATCGAAGCGAGCGTTCGAGCGATCGGATGAAGCTTGGTTGGATCGGCGACTCCGAGCAGCTGCACCGGCGGCCGCGCGGGGTTGAGACAAGGGCCCAGCAGATTCATCACCGTCCGGACCGAGAGCTGGCGGCGGACCAGAGCCGCATGCTTCATCCCCGGATGATAAGCGGGTGCGAACAGGAAACAGAAGCCCAGATCGTCGAGCAATCGCCGGGACTGCATCGGTTCGAGGTCGAGCCGGGCACCCAAAGCTTCGAGCACGTCGGCCGAACCGCATTGCGAGCTGACGCTTCGGTTGCCATGCTTGGCGATTGGCAGTCCAGCGGCCGCTGCGACGAACGCGCTTGCGGTCGAAACGTTGATCATTCCCGAACCATCGCCGCCGGTGCCGCAGCAATCGGCGAACAGATAATCGGGCCGCTCGAACGGAGTTGCGGCTGCAGACAAGGCGCGGGCCGCGCCGATCATTTCCTCGGCGGTTTCGCCCTTCATCCGAAGGGCGATCAGCATGCCCGCAATTTCGGCCGGCTCGAGCTTACCCAGCACCAGCCTCTCGAACAGATGTTCGCTGTCCTCGGCCGGCAAATCCTCCCCCGCGAGCAAGCGGGGAAGCGGGTTGGGAACCGGTGGCGATTCCTCCGGCAACAATGGCAAGGCGGGCGCAATGATGGCGTGGCGAACGTTCTGAAGCATCGGAAATTTCCTGGATTTCGGGCAATAAAAAACCCGCCTTGAGCGGGCGGGCAGACGAAGATCGAAGAGTCAGTCGATCAGTCGCGCCATCGCGCCGCGGATGCGGAAATGCTCCACCACCACAGGCGGGCAATGGCGGTCGCGGCGATGTTGCTAGATTGCTTCACGGTGCAAACTGCTAGGGACCAGTGCGAATTCGGTCAACCCGCGCGGTTGACGTGGCCGCGCCGGCAATGGCATTGGCGCTGACGCTCGGGATGAGCGGGTGTAGCTCAATGGTAGAGCAGAAGCCTTCCAAGCTTACGACGAGGGTTCGATTCCCTTCACCCGCTCCAATCCCAACAGTCGGGGACTGTTGACGAATTGGAGCGCCGCAGCGCAGCGACGGGCGACAGCCGGCAAGTCCTGTTCTGAAGCGCACCCGGCTGCGGCGTGCGGTTGACAGCGCATGCCTCTCCCTTAAAGGAGCGCGCCTGCCTCGCCATGCTCGCTAGCCCCCGGGACTGGCTGCGCGTGGCAAGCCTCGTGGAGAGGTGGCCGAGTGGTTAAAGGCAGCAGACTGTAAATCTGCCCGCGCAAGCGTACGCTGGTTCGAATCCAGCCCTCTCCACCA
>JAZJYM010000006.1:0-308422 GCA_040390365.1 Pseudomonadota bacterium
GGCGGCGGCGGAGGCGGCGGCGGCGGTGGAGGCGGCGGCGGAGGCGGCGGCGGCGGTGGCGGCGGCGGCGGCGGAGGCGGTGGCGGCGGCGGCGGCGGCGGAGGCGGTGCTACACACGTCGAGATCAAGCATTCGTTGACCGCCGATTCAGGGGTGAACGTGCTCCCCGCGGTTGCGGTCACGACGGTTTCCGCGAACGCCTGATTGGTCACCTCGGTCCCATCCGACTTCACCTGGCGGCCATAGGCATAAACGTCCGCGGCATCGGGACCGGTAGTCGTCAGCGTGAGGCCGTTGTCACCAACGGTGATCCCGCCCATGTC
Source organism: Pseudomonadota bacterium (assembly GCA_040390365.1). GTDB lineage: Bacteria > Pseudomonadota > Alphaproteobacteria > Sphingomonadales > Sphingomonadaceae > Sphingomicrobium. Next base: position 324 of record JAZJYM010000006.1, read on the forward strand.
GGTCTGAACGCCGCTGTTCTGAACATAGAATGTGCTGCCGATTTCAGCGGTCACGCCGCCCGCGGCGACGAATCCTATCGGGTTCGAGGTTCCGCTGTTCACTGCCAGCGCGGCATTGCGTCCGCTGAAATTCGGATCTGCCTCGAGCTGGCTGAGAAGCGCTCCGGAAGCGACCCAGATATTGTCGGCATTGAGCGTCAACAGGCCCGATGCGACTGTGCTTTCGCTGGGACCAAATGTGTAAACGTAAATCGCGCCAGTGTCGGTGTTGACCTCGATATTCTGACCGGCGTTGAGGGTCAGCGTGTCGTCGGCAGCGGCGCCACGATATTCGACTACGCCATTGACGTAGATCGAATCGACGGCGTTCACGGTGACCGAATGGACGCCGTCAGTCGGCGACAAATCCGTGCCGTCGATCTGGACCGTTCCGACATAGGTGTCCGAAACCGAATTGAGGACAATTGAATTGGCCTGGATATCTCCGTCTTCGTTAAGAGAATAGCCGCTGAACTCACCAAGTTGGTCGCCGATGAACATGCCATTGGTGTTGGTTGAATTGAGCGTCAGGAGATCGGTCACTCCGAAGACTCCTAGGTACGCGCCAAGCGCGACATAAATGTCGTTGGAGGTGATTGTGATCGTCGGCGCACTGACGGTGCCATAGAAGTTGGCGGTTCCGCCGGCGGTCAGGTCGACCGAGGTGAGCGCGTCGAGATTGTAAACATAGGCGCTTCCGCCGGCGTTAAACACGGCATTGTCGGCGGAGACGGAATAAGGGCTAGAGCCATCGATCGAGATGTCGCCGCCCGCGGTCGCGTCGATATCGCCGGCGACCATGACATCGCCTCTAAAGGTGTTGATGTCGATCGACCCGTCCGACGTCATCGTCAGACTATCGGCGACAATCAGGCTGTAGGCGCCGCCGCTATCGCTTGAGCCGACGTCGATGCCGATCGAAGCGCCCGATCCCAGTGCGGTTAGGCTTGCTATACCGAGGTCGGCGTAGCTGCCTGCTCGGACGCTGACGGCAATTGAACCGCCATAAGCGGCGCCGCCATTAAGACCAGCGCCGCCGGTTGCGCTGGCGTCCAGACTTAGCCCGCCGTTGACAATGAGCGTCCCGCCATTGCTGACGGTGGCGAGGATGTTCCCGCCGGTCGCATCGCCGCCTGCGCCGCTCGAGGCATCGCCGCCGAGACCAAGGCCATTTATATATATGTCGCCGCCGGTCAGCGTACCTTCGACGATGAGCGTTCCGCCGCCGGCGACCGCGTTGCCGCCGTTGCCGCCGTTGCCGCCAATCGCATTGACCGCGAGTTCGATGTTTGCATCGAGCTGGGCGCCAGCGAGCACGTCGATTGAGGCGTTTGCGCCTTCACCATAGCCGCCATCGCCATCGACCGTGCCCGACCCGCCGTCGCCGGCGATTCCACGCGACAGCGAATAAATCGTTGTCGCGGTCAGATCGCCGCCGATGGCGAACGTCGTCAGTCCGCCATAGCCATCGCCGCCCGCACCGCCGGCGCCACCTGAACCAATACCGCCCACGCCGCCGACCGAGCTGGTCGAAACGAGGAATTCGCCCGAGGTCGCGCTTCCGGATCCTAGGTAAATGCTGGCGGTTCCGCCGAAGCCGTCGCCGCCGTCGCCGCCGGTCACGCCGTTGCCGCCATCGCCGCCAAGCCCATTGGCCCGGACGTAGGCGTTGCCGAAATCAAGCGACACCGAAGCCCCAAGGGCCAGGGAGTCGGGAATGGTCAGATCGGCAAATCCGCCATAGCCGTCGCCAGCGGTTCCGCCGCTGCCGTCAGGGTTGTTGATTCCGTCGCCGCCCTGGCCGACGGCCTCGATATTCAAGTCGCCGCCGACGACAAGAGCGCCGCCATTGCTGGTGATTTCCCCGCTGACCGTGCCGCCGTAGCCGTCGCCGCCAACCGATCCGTTGCCGCCCACACCTGTTGCGAGAACGGCGAGGTCGCCGCTCGCGGTGAGCGCGCCGCCGTCGATCAGGAGCTCAGCTTCGCCGCCATCACCCTCGCCGCCGACTCCAACGGTGGTTCCGTTGCCGCCGTTACCGCCGAGGCCTCTCGAGCGGATTTCGAGGTCGGTGAAGGTCATGCTGCCGGTCATGGCGTTGGTGCCAAACGGGTCGACAAACCCGACCAGCGAAGTGCCGCCATATCCAACGCCACCGGTGCCGCCGCTTTGACTGGTGCCGCCGTTGCCGCCGGCACCCCCAATGCCCTCTGACAGGACGCCCACGCTATTAAGGTTGAGCGTCGCGCCATCGACCTGCGCTGTGACATAAGCGCCATCGGTGACTTCGCCATTGTCGTAACCGCCCTGGCCATCTCCGCCCGCGCCTGCGGCATTGTCAGAATTGCCGGCGCCGCCATCGCCGCCTTTGCCGGTTGCATCAACGATCGCGTCGCCGCCGGTGATTGTGCCGGCGGGCGGAAAGAGCGTTTCGGCGATTGGATTGGCCCGTGCCTCGATCGAGGCACGACCGCCCTGTCCATAACCGCCATTGCCGCCGAAGCCAAACGCCGCCGATCCGCCCTCACCTCTCGCGGCGACATAGATCCACGACCCAAGATCGATCGTACCGTCGATAGCGTAAATGGTGGCGGTGCCGCCATAGCCGTCGCCGCCGGTCTGGGCGTCGCCGCCATAGCCATTGGCGACGACATCCGTTGTTCCGCCAACGGTAATCGAGCCGGGTCCGGTGGAGCTGATGGTGGAAAAGCCGCCATAACCATTGCCGCCGATCAGCGAATCCGATGACGTGCTGTCAAACCGGCGGCTTCCGCCAATTCCGTTGGCGATAAGGTCAAGCGATCCATTGATCGTTACTGTGCCGCTGCTCTGGCTCAGGTTGACGATTCCGCCATATCCGCTGCCCGCGGTACCGGAACTGCCTTGAACATTACCCCCGGAGCCGCTGGCATCGGCGGTAAGCGATCCGGTCGTCAGCGTGCCACCAGAAGTGGCGGAGATGTAGATGTTGCCACCATAGCCATCCCCGCCATTGCCGTTACCGTTGCCGGTGTTGTCCTGACCCTTCGCGCTCGCGTTAAGGTTCATGTTGCTGGTGGTTATGGTCCCGCCGTTTTTCGCTTGGACGGTGATGTCGCCGGCGGTGCGCGTCTCGCTGTCGATTGTCGGCCCAAGATACGGTGGGAAATCGACTGGAGAAGTGTAGAGGTTGGTGAAGCCCAACACGGTGATCGTCTTGCCGTCGGCAATCATCGACAGGTCGCCGTAAAAGGAACTCATGTAAAAATTGCCGTCAAAGGTCACATCGCCCGCTGAAGCGAGGACAGAACCCTGATTCATCGCATAGGCCTGAACGTCCGACAGGAAATGAGCGTCGTCGATCAGAATGTTGGAGTCGGTGTTATTGATCGTAATGCCGGTATAAGGATCAGCGATATCATCATACTCGGTTATGCCCGACCCGAGGATGACCGCTCCATTGACCAAGCCCGCAGTGGTCGCGTCATAGCCGAGAGTGCCGCCGATCAGCATCTGGATCGCCGTATTCTTCGGTACCGCAAGCAGATACATCTTGCCGTTCGTTACGTTGGCCGGACCGGTTGTGCTGCCGGTGTGAATGATGCCGTTGGGATCGTCGGTGCCGACATTGATCTTGATATCGAATAGGCCATTATCCATGATCATGGACACGCTTTCGCCAGCGACATAAGCGACCGAGCCATTGACCCGGACATCGCCGGCCTGCTCGATCGACGGTCCGACAAGCGCCACATAGCTGCCGGCTTGCAGTGCGTTGATGTAGCCGGTGCTGCCGCCCAAAATCCGAATCGGCCCGCCGTCACCCGTCTCTTTTGAAAACGACGCGCTGAACCCGTTCGGGCCATTGGTCGTCAGAGTTGTCGTGAGTGACGTCAGCAACAAGCCGCCAACGTCGAACGTCGCCTTTGCTCCGACAATGATCCCGCTGGGGCTGTAAAACCAGATATTCCCGCCAATGGTCGACGATCCCTGCAGCGTGGAGATCACGTTGCCATTGAGCTGTATCGGGTTCGACGCATCCGCCGGCGTGACCCGGTTGAGCACTGTATAATCGGTTATGCCCGACGAGCTGGTGAAGGTCGCAGTGTTGTTCAAAGGCAGGAAATCGTTGCTGCTTGCAGTCCAGTCGATTGTGGCAGTTGGCGCGGTGACGGTAATAGTTTCTGTACCCGACCCGAGGCTTGTCTGAGAAGCATCTGGCGAAGACATCGTCCCGTTGAACGCCTGGGCATAAGCGTCGCGCGGCACGGCCACATTGCTTGCCAGCGCCAGCGTGGCGCAGGTCATCAGCAGGATGGGGCGGCTCACACCAGTTTTGCGAGCGAGGCGATACGCGTCGGTTACACGGGTGGTCATCTTATACTCCAAGGCCAAAGGCGACTGGTGAGCGAAATCAGGAAGCGCGGATTGGGCTTTTCATTGAGCAGTCCGACGCGGGTCAGCGGGAAGGCGATTGCGGCGTCGAGTGCGAAACGGCCAAAGCCGACCCGGGCGCCGCCGCCGACGCTGTTGAGCTTGTTCGATTGATCGAGCACGGTCAGCCGGTCGAGATTGCTGACCCGGGCGTGATCCCAGAAGGCATAAGCCTCGAGAGCGGGCTTCTTCGCATTGTGCTGGAACCGGCTCCCGAAGCGGATTTCCGACTGCGTTCCGAAGCCGCGGTCGCCGATCAATGTTCCCGGGTCATAGCCGCGACCGACGGTGTAATTGCCGGCCGAAAATTCCTCGAAGCTGAGCAACGGCTTCCACGCGGTTTGAGCGCGCACGATGAGGCCGAAGGTCAGATTGCGAAGGGGTCGAATCTCGGCAAGAGCATTGGTTCGAAGGACCAGCGCGGTCGCTCGTCCTTCGAGCCGGCTCGGCGGGACATTGCCCGCTCCAAGGCACCGGGAGCCGGTCGGCCCGCAATAGTCGCTGGCGCCGAAAATCGACAGTCCCTGGCGCAACTCGACCAGCGCCGCGACGCGCCAGAAGGGCTCGCTGAGCGACGTCCATTTGCGCGACAGATCGCCGCTCAGCAGGTCAGCGCTGAGGCGGGTGAACGCGACCCGGAGCCGGTCGCGGGTCAAATCGATCCCGTCGAGAGTCACGTCCTGGTTGACGTAATCGAACCCGGCCGATCCGCGCACCGTCGTGGTCAGCTTGCGCAGAAAGGGATAGCCGATCTCAAACGTATTGAGCAGGGTATTGGCGCGAACCTTGACGCCGGGAATGGTCGGGCGGGCCCAGGCGTAAGTGAACAAATCGGAAATGCTCAGGCCTTCGGTTCCAAGACGGAAATCATGGCCGAGCTGAAGGGTCTGCTGTTCCTTCAGGTCGGACGTCGTGAAGCCTGAAATGGTGGTCCGGTCGCCAAGGCCGGTCAAACCGTAAAACTGGCCGCGAACCAGGCCGCCCCACGGGCCGAGCGATTTCGATCCGCCATTCTGAATATTGGCATCGACGTAAACCGGCATGCGTTGCACGGTGACGTCGCCGATGACCTCGCCAGGCGTGGTTCCGGCCGGCCGCAAGGTCATCCGGACGTTGAACCCGGGGATGTCGGCGGCGAGCAACAGATAGCGCTCGGCCTGGAACTTGTTGAACACCGGCTCCTTGGTCAGCTGGTCCATATAGCCGGCGATGATCTTTTCACCGCCACCGGTATCGCCGCGAACCCGGATCGAGGCCAGATGGGCCATCAGGACGTTGAAGTGGACGACTCCGTCGGCAATCCGCTGCTCGGGGACCTGAACCGCGGCGACATAACCGGCGTTGCGAAGGATCGTCGCTGCGCGATCGCGGATTTCGCACACCACCGAAATCGGCTGGTCGGTGCCAACGAAGGATTGATACGACGACGCCAGCTCGGCCGCGGTCATGCCCTTGAGGCCGTCGAACTCGACCCGTTGCAGGGTCAGCCGGATGGCCGCGAATTCGGGCGCCTCAAGTGCACATGGCGAGCGCTCGATGGCGCCTTCGACCTCGACTCTTGGCGCCTGGACTGTCGGCGGAGGAGTGCGCTCGCGCGTGATCTCCTCGCGGGTCGGGGGAAGGACGTCGGCCGCGGATTGGGCCCATGCGGCGGACGGAAAAGCGAGCCATGCGGAGGCCATCAGCACAGCCACATAGCCGCGTTGCCGCGCACCCAGTCGTAATTCTGACGACGTCATGCCAAGAGGACCCCCCGTCCAGTAGCGGCCTTTTCCGAATCGTTTTTGCAGAATTTCGATGCGTTTAGAGCAGCTTATGAAATGAAAACAAGTTCTAATTAACATTTTTTACATTTTTCTGCGCGCCGTGTCTTCGTGAATATTCGGGACAAGCCGAGCCCGGACCGCGCGGTTGACGCAAGGACGGCCGCTGACCAGGTTTGATTTCACCTCCGCAACCGTCGCCACATCCTTTGCGTTAGACCAGCCATGTACCGATCCAATCTTGATGCGAAGGACAGAGGCGGAGCGCTGAGCGCGGTGGTGGCGATCCACCTCGTCTTGCTGTTCATGCTGCTGCATTTGTCGGGCCGGATTGTGGTTCCCGATCCGCAAAGCGTGTTGCGCACCTTCGACGTGACCCAGCCGCCGCCGCCGGTCCCGCCTCCGGCCCCGCAATCGGCCAAGGCGAAGGCCAAGGAGAAGGAGGGCGGGTCAGCGCCCAAGAACGTGACAAGCAAGGCGACCCGGGTGGTCGCTCCAAAGCCCAAGGTCCAGCCGCAGAAGCCCAATCCGGTGGTGGTCGCCGAAGTCCCTCGCCAGGGCGCCGATCCCACCCAGGGCGCGTCGGACGTGCGCGGTCCGGGAACTGGCTCGGGCGGGGTCGGCAGTGGAACGGGCAGCGGACTTGGCGGCAACGGACCGGGCGGCGGCGGCGATGGGGGTGTCGTGTCGCGGGCGCGACTTCTCACCCCGAGCCTCCGATCGCGCGACTTCCCCGGCGAATTGCGCGGACTCCTGGCGCAGGGACGGTCGCCGTTCGTCATCTTCACGGTCCTGCCCAATGGCCGGGTCGCGAACTGCCGAATCTATCAATCGAGTGGCGATCGGCGCCTTGACGACATCACTTGTGCTTTGGTCACGGCAAGATTCGTGTATCGGCCTGCGTTCGACCGGCGCGGACAGCCGGTGGTGTCGCAAAATGCATATCGACAGGCGGAGTGAAGAGAGATGATCGAAGTCGAATGGTGGGATTATGATTCGCCGGAGGAACTGGCCGAAGCGGTTGCTGGCGATGTCGGCTTCATCATCGACAGCGCGCTCGACGCACGCGGCGAAGCGCTGATCGCATTGCCCGGGGGCAAGACTCCGCTGCCGATCTACGCCAAGCTCGCCGCGGTCAAGCTCGACTGGAAACGGGTGACGATCATTCCGACCGACGACCGGCTGGTGCCGATGACCGACGAATTGTCGAATGTCCGCGCCATTGCGCGAACCTTTCTCCCCGCCGGCGCGCGGGTGTTCCCGATTACCGGCGACATCGCCGATTACGCGCTCGCCGGAAACTCGGCCAACGCCAAGCTGTCCGAACTCAAATTCCCGCTCGATCTCGCCTGGCTCGGTGTCGGCAAGGATGGCCACACGGCCTCGATCTTTCCCGGCCCCGACCTCGATGCGGCCTTGAACGCGCCCAAGGGTCGCAATGCGATCGGCGTGATGCCCGATCCCTTGCCCGCCGAGGCGCCAGTCGCGCGGGTGACGTTGACGCGCTCGGCGCTTCTGTCCGCGCGAACTTTGCTCATCACCGTGACCGGACAGGACAAGCGCGATCTCCTCGAAGGTGCGATCGCCGACGGGCGCAGCTCCAAGCTGCCGATCGGCCTGGTGCTGGCCGAAGCCGAGCAGCCGATCGACATTCACTGGTGCGCCTGACGAAGACCGGGAGGGCGCGCTAGATGTCCTCGAGCGGCTTGCCCCGGGTTTCCTTGAGAAACAGCAGGCTGACCACCAGCGAAATTGCGGTGAAGCCCACCGCATACCATAGCCCGCTGTAGATATTGCCGCTCAGCGCGACCAACGCGAAGCTGGTCACCGGAAGGAAGCCGCCGACCCATCCCGTGCCAACATGATAGGGCAGGCTCATCGCGGTATAGCGGACGCGGGTTGGAAACATCTCGACCAGCGCCGCCGCCTGCGGCCCATAGACCGCGGTCGCGGCGATCACGAACAGCATCAGGATTGCCACCAGCAGCGGGAAATTGGTTTGTGCCGGTTCCGCCGCGGAAGGATAGCCCGCCGCCTTTAGCGCGCTGCCGACCTCCTCACCCGTCCTGGTCTTGAGCGCCTTGAGGTCCGCGCCCGGGAGCCCGTCGCCGCTGCTGATCGCGACATTCGCCGCCCCAGCGACAACCCGCGTGGTGCCATTGGCGGACGGCCGCGTTGCGTAGGAAATTCCCTTGGTGATCAAGGCGCCCTTGGCGATATCGCAGGCGCTGGTGAAACTGGTCGTACCGGTCGGGTCGAACTGCGCCGAGCAGGTCGCGGCGTCGGTCTCGACGGCGACCGGGGTTGAGCGCTGGGCCGCGACCAATGCCGGATTGGCGGCCTGGGCGATCCAGTGAGACGCCGGGAAATAGAGCGCCAGCGCAAGCACCATCCCGCCGACCATGACCGGCTTGCGGCCAACGCGATCGCTGAGCCAGCCGAAGAAGACGTATAAAGGTGCGCTGACGAGCGTCATTGCGACCAGCAGCAGGTCTTTCGTCGACGCCGGCATTCCGAGCGACTTTTCGAGGAACACCTGCATGTAGAAAAAGGTGTAATACCAGACCGCTCCCTGAGCGCACATAATCCCGAAAAAGGCGATCAGGACGCGCTTTACATTGGCCGCGGTGGTAAAGGATTCGCGCAGCGGGGCGCGACTCAATTTATCGTCCGCCTTCAATTTCGCGAAATGCGGACTTTCGGCCAGTTTGGCGCGCATCCACACCGAAATGCCGAGGAGAATGGCGGAGGCGAGGAACGGGATCCGCCAACCCCAGGCGGCGAACCCCTCCTCGCCGACCGACTGGCGCGTGACGAGAATGACGAGCAGCGCGGCAAGCAGGCCGAAACTGGCCGATGCCTGGATCCAGCCGGTCGACTGGCCGCGCTTGTCGTTGGGCGCATGTTCGGCGACGTAAATCGCAGCCCCGCCATATTCGCCGCCCAACGCAATGCCCTGGCAGATACGCAGCAGGATCAGCAGGATCGGTGCTAGTGCGCCAGCGCTGGCATAGGTCGGAAGCAGGCCAATCAGGAAGGTCGAGGCGCCCATCAGGGTGACGGTGACCAGGAACGCGCCCTTGCGGCCCATGCGGTCGCCGACCGCGCCGAAGATCAAAGCGCCCAACGGCCGGAAGGCGAAGCCGACCGCGAACAAGGCCAGTGCGGCGACCAGCGCCGGGGTCGGGTCGAGCCCGGCGAAAAAAACCTTGGAGATGATCGGCGCAAGGCTTCCGAAAATGAAGAAATCATACCATTCGAACGTGGTTCCGGCGGACGATGCGGCAATCACCCGCGCCATCGGCCATGGTTTTTGGTGCTGGCCCCCCATTGTGCCCCCTGTCTCCGCTGCGAGGCTTAGCAAAGCAGTGGCGTCAGTCCAGCTTGCGGATGACCTCGTCGAGATGGGCGACGACGATTCCAAAGCGCCTGACTTTCATCCGGTTGCTCAATGTGCGCGGGCCGGTCGGGGTCAGCCATTGTTCGAAATTGAGGTGATCCTTGCCCTTGTAGCGAATGCGAAGCCGATCCCCCAGAAGGTCGATCCTGACCGGTCCGGCGGCATCGGTGAGGGTGCCAGCGAAGCGGCCGGGCCCGGTTTCGCGCAACCGCCAGTAGCGCGTACGCGGCGGCTTGCCGGGTTCGTTAATGACCTGCTCGAGCATCAATGTGCCGTCGGGATCGGAGCGGCCGACACTATCGACCTTGATCGTCTTGGGCGCCTGGAAAATGATCTTCAGCTGGCCGTCGCCATGGGTTCGACCGCGGAAGAAATCGATTGGGTTGAAGGCCGCCTCGGCTGGCACCGACAGTGACAGCGCGGCCGCTCCAAACAGGATTGCGCGTCCGATCATGATGTGCGGCCTTCGACCAGGCTGTCGACAACCGCGGGGTCGGCGAGTGTCGAGACATCGCCGAAGCCGTCCTTGGCGCCCTCCGCGATCTTGCGCAGGATGCGGCGCATGATCTTGCCGCTTCGGGTCTTGGGCAAAGCCGGCGCGAACTGGATCTTTTCGGGCGTCGCAAGGGCCCCGATTTCGGTGCGCACGATCTGGACTAACGCGCGGCGCAGCGCGTCGTCGCCCGATTGACCGACGTTGAGGGTCACGAAGGCGTAGATCGCCTGGCCCTTGATGTCGTGCGGGATCGGGACGACCGCAGCCTCGGCGACCGTTGGATGGCTGACCAAAGCGCTTTCCACCTCGGCGCTGCCAATGCGGTGGCCCGACACGTTGATGACATCGTCGACGCGGCCGGTGATCCAATAATAGCCGTCACCGTCGCGATGGCACCCGTCGCCGGTGAAATAGAGTCCCGGATAAGCGGTGAAATAGGTCTCGATGAAGCGGTCGTGGGCGCCCCACAAGGTCCGCGCCTGGCCCGGCCAGCTGCGCGCGAGGCAGAGATTGCCGCTGGCCACTCCGTCCAGCACCCGATGTTCGGGATCGAGCAGCACCGGATGCACTCCCGGCAGCGGCTTGGTCGCGCTTCCCGGCTTCATTTCAGTCGCACCGGGGAAAGGCGAGATGAGGATTCCCCCGGTCTCGGTCTGCCACCAGGTGTCGACCACCGGCACCCGCCCGCCGCCGACCACTCGCCAATACCATTCCCAGGCATCGGGGTTGATCGGCTCGCCGACCGTTCCGAGCAGGCGCAGTGAAGACCGGCGGTGGCGCGTGACCCAATGGTCGCCCTCGCGCTCAAGCGCCCTTATGGCGGTCGGCGCGGTGTAAAAGATCGTCACCCCGAGGCGATCGATCGTTTCCCAGAATCGGTCGACCGCCGGATAGGTGGGAATGCCGTCGAACATCACACTGGTCGCGCCCATCGCCAGCGGCCCGTAAACGACATAGCTGTGGCCGGTGATCCAGCCGACATCGGCGGTGCACCAGAAGATATCGTCGTCGCGGGCGCCGAAAATCCACTCGAAGGTGGTTGCCGCCCACACCGCATAGCCGCCGATAGTGTGGACGACGCCCTTGGGGCTTCCGGTCGAACCCGAGGTGTAAAGGATGAAGAGCGGGTCCTCGGCCTTCATGATCGCCGGCTCGCACTCGGTCGAAAGCCGTTCTCGCTCGGCCGAGAAAGCGATGTCGCGGCCAGCCTTCATCGGCACTTCGGCGCCGCTTCGGGTGACAACGATCACGCTCGGGATGTCGCCATGGTGGTCGAGTGCTGAATCGACGTTGCGTTTAAGCGGGATGTGCTTGCCGCCGCGCAGCCCTTCGTCGGCGGTGATCACCGCGACCGCGCCGCAATCGGCGATGCGGCCGGCGAGGCTCTCGGGCGAAAAGCCACCGAACACCACGGAATGAATGGCGCCGATGCGGGCGCAGGCGAGCATTGCTGCCGCGGCCTCGGGGATCATCGGCATATAGATCATCACCCGGTCGCCGCGCCCGACCCCGCGCTCGAGCAGGAGGTTGGCGAAGCGGCAGGTCTCGTCGAGCAATTCGCGATAGCTGATGTGGCGGCCGGTGCCGGGTTCATCGGGTTCGAAAATCAGCGCGGTCTTGTCGCCATGGTCGGCGATGTGGCGGTCGAGGCAATTGACCGACAAATTGAGCTCACCATCCTCGTACCATTTGATCCGGAAATCGGCCTTGGCAAACGAACAATCGCCGGCTTTTTTGGGAAAGATGTTCCACGTCAGCCGGCGCGCCTGGTCGAGCCAGAAGCGGTCCGGATCGGAGCGTTCAAGGTCGTGTAGCTCGGCCAGTTCGAGCGGGCCGATGCGGGCGTCGAAATCGTCCGGGACGGGATGCACGGATGGATTCAAAGGCCGCGGCTCATGTCGATCACGAAGCGATAGCGGACGTCGTTTCTGAGCAAGCGCTCATAAGCGTCATTGACCTCGTTCATGGCGATGAATTCGCATTCCGGGTAAATGTCTTGGGCGGCGCAGAAATCGAGCATCTCCTGGGTCTCGGGAATGCCGCCGATCGCCGATCCGCCGACCGCGCGATTCCACCAGATCAGGCTGGCGCCGCGAAAGCCCGGCATTTCATTCAGCGCGCCGACAATCACCATTCGTCCCGAGCGGCCAAGAAGCGCCAGATAGCCGTCGATTTCGTGGCTGACGGGGATGGTGTTGAGGATGAAGTCGAACCGCGTCGCCGCGGCATCCATCTGCTCGGGATCGGTCGAGATAATGACGTCATGCGCACCCAGCGCCCGAGCGTCTTCGCCCTTGGATGGGGTGGTGGTGATCATCGTCACATGGGCGCCCAGCGCCGCTGCCAGCTTGACCCCCATGTGGCCCAGGCCGCCGAGCCCGACTACGGCCACCTTGGTGCCGGGACCGACCTGATACTGGCGGAGCGGCGAATAGGTCGTGATCCCGGCGCACAGCAACGGCGCGACTCGGGCGGCGTCCATCCCGCTTGGCACCTTGAGCACGAAATGGTCGCGGACGACGATATGGTCGGTATAGCCGCCCTTGCTGATTTCGCCGCTGTGGCGGTCGGGGCTGTTGTAGGTCTGGGTGCAGCTTTCGCGGCAGAAGACCTCCCAGCCTTCCAGGCACTGGTCGCAGGTCATGCAGCTGTCGACCATGCAGCCGACGGCAACAATATCGCCGACCCGGTGGCGGGTGACCTCATCCCCGATCGCGGTGACGGTGCCAACGATCTCGTGACCCGGGATCACCGGATATTGGCTGCCGTGCCAATCGTTGCGCGCGGTGTGCAAATCGGAATGGCAGATGCCGGCGTGGCTGATCTTGATTGCGACATCGTCGGGGCGCAGGTCGCGGCGCTCGAAATCCATCGCCCGGAGCGGCTGGTCGGCGGCATCGGTGCCCCAGCCCGTGGCTTGTGTCGGCATCATTCATCCTTTGCGTTGGCAGCCCGTTCCAGAACGCGCAGCGCCTGGAGGAGATGCGGGCGATCGACCATTTTTCCGCCAACCGAAAGAACGCCGGCATTGGGCTCGGCCTCGAACGCAGCGACAATCGTCGCGGCATGAGCGAGGTCTTCTGCGGCGGGTGAAAAGGCGGCGTTGATGATTTCGACCTGAGCGGGATGGATCGCAAGCTTGCCGGTGAAGCCTTCGCGCGCCGCGGCTTCGGCTTCGGCGCGAAGGCCGTCGGAATCCTTGAAATCGGCGAACACCCCATCGACCGGCTGAACCGCGGCGGCGACCGCTCCGGCCAGGCATAAGGAACGCGCCATTCGGTAGGTGAAGCCCAAGCCGCCATCGGAGTCATATTTGGTCGATGCGCCAAGGGCGGCGGACAGGTCCTCGGCGCCCCAGCTCATCGCCGCGAGCGGCGCTTCGGGCCGGGCGTAGCTCATCAAGCCGAACAGGCTGGCGGCGGTTTCCGTGACGATCGCGTGAATCGGGATATTGCCGGTCCGGTGAGCGAGTTCGACGACATCTTCGCCGCTGTCGGTTTTGGGCAGGACGATGCCGTGGATGCCGCCATTGGCGAGCACTTCGAGATCGTCCTTGAGATAGTCGCTGGCGAGGGGATTGACCCGCACCCACCAGATTGGCCCATCATCGATCGGCTGGAGGTTACGCAAAAGCTCGCGAGCCGCGGCCTTTTGCGCAGGAACGACGCTGTCTTCAAGGTCGAAAATCACCGCGTCGGCGGCGCTGCCCAGCGCCTTTGCAATCTTGCGCTCGCTATCGGCGGGGACGAACAGCCAGCTCCTCGGTTCGATCATTGCGGCTTCTTGAGCAGCAGCGCCGTGCGTTCGCACTGGCACACCAGATCGCCGCGCTGGTTGAAGCTGCGGTGGACCCAGGTGACGATCCCGGCATTGGGTCGCGATTTGCTGGGCCGGACCGCGGTGCATTCGGTCTGGCTGCGCAGGGTATCGCCGATGAACACCGGATTGGGGAAGATCAATTTGTCATAGCCGAGGTTGGCGACAAGCGTTCCAAGCGTGGTATCGCTGACACTGACCCCGACCATCAGCCCGAAGGTGAAGACGCTGTTGACGAGCGGCTGGCCGAATTCGCTCGCAGCGGCCGCCTCATGGTCAAGGTGGAGCGGTTGGGGATTGTGAGTCAGCGTGGAAATCAGGACATTGTCGGTTTCGGTCACGGTTCGCGTGACCTGGTGCTCGACCCGGTCACCAACCCGCCATTCGTCGAAATATCGCCCGGCCATCAGCGCGTCCTAGGCGAGGAGCGGGCGCTTGTCAGCCCGTCAGAGCTGGTTGCGGGTCAGCCGGGCGCGCAATTCGGACATGCCGATGCGATCGGCGGCGCGTTCGGGTGCCGACGAGCGGGTAACAGCGGCGATATGGCCGAGCATCTGACCGATGATGTCGATCGACTGGAGCGCGACCGAATGGCGCATCACGACATGATTATCCGAGGTCAGATCGTCCCCCATATTGTCGAGCAGGCGCCGCGCATAGTCCAGCTCCTCGGCCAGACGCTGGCGCAGCACATCGTCGGTTTGGACCAGCGCCGGGTCGAGCGGCGGTGCGTCGCGGCGAATCGATGGGCGCGCGCCTGCCGACGATTGTTCAGCCCGGAATTCAGCCTGAATCGTGTCGCAACGGACTTGCGCCTGGCGCAAATGGTCCGGCGCTCCGAAATAATATCTCTTGTCCAAACCGGGCCCCAAACCGCCAAAACACAACGATTATTAGCCAAATGAGGTTAAGGAACGATTGCCGCCAACGTCAGGCGAGCAGCAGCTCGGCGATCGATTCGGTGATTGCCGCACCGTCGAGACGATATGCGGCATAGAGATCGGCGAGATTGCCGGTCTGGCCGAACCGATCGACGCCCAAAGGCGCGACCCGCTGGCCGAGCACCCCGCCGAGCCACGACAAGGATGCCGGTGCGGCATCGGCGATGGTGACGAGGCCGGCGCCCTGGCCAAGCCGGCCAAGCAGGGCCTCGATGTGGCTCGGCGCCCGTTTTCCGCTCCAGCGGGCCGCTTGCGCCTTGGTCCAGCCGCGGTGGAGAAGGTCGGGTGAAGTGATGCTGAGCAGGCCCAGGCCGGGGAGGTCGCTCGACAACTCCTCCCACGCGGCCAAGGCTTCGGGCATCACCGCACCCATGGCGACGATCGCGGCCTCGCTGCCCGCCGCGGGTTCGCGCAGCCAATAGCCGCCGGCGATCGCGCCCGACTTCCATTCGTCATTGTCGCGGGCGACCTGGGCGATCGAGCGGGTCGAAAGCCGCAAATAGGTGCTTTCGCCGTCTGGATCGTCGATCAGCCGGAACGCTTCTTCCATCATCGCCGCAAGCTCATCGGCGAACGCCGGCTCGTAATGGCGCAGTCCGGGCTGGCCGAGCGCGATCAGCGGCGGGTTGATCGACTGGTGGGCGCCGCCTTCAGGCCCCAAGGTAATCCCGCTCGGAGTGGCGACGAGCAGAAAGCGCGAATCCTGGTAGCAAGCGTAGTTGAGGGCATCCAATCCGCGCGCGATAAACGGGTCGTAGAGCGTCCCGATCGGGAACAGCCGCTGGCCGAACAGATCGCCGGACAGGCCCGCCGCTGCGAGCATCAGGAACAGGTTGTTCTCGGCGATCCCGAGTTCGACATGCTGGCCCTTATTGCTTGAAGACCACTTTTGCGTTGAGGCAATCTTTGCTTCCGCGAAAACGTCGCTTTGTCCGTCGCGGCGGAACAGTCCGCGCTGATTGACGAACGCTCCGAGGTTGGTCGAAACGGTGACGTCGGGCGAGGTGGTGAGAATGCGGTCGGCGATCTCGGCCTTGGCGCGGCTGAGGTCGTTGAGGATTCGCCCGAACGCGGCCTGGGTCGATTGCTCGTCGCCGGTCGGGGCGGGGATATGCGGGATGGGGATCGCTCCGAACGACCGGTCGCGCTTGTCACGCATGATGCGGCTGCGTTCGATCAGGGTCTCGACGCCCGTTCGAGCATTGTCGCCGACACCCTCGAGCGGCTCCCATTCATGGCCGTCGCGTACCCGCATCGAATCGCGCAGCGCGGCCATTTGCGTCGGGTTCATCAACCCCGCGTGATTGTCCTTGTGGCCGGCGAAGGGCAGTCCGTGGCCCTTGATCGTCCAGGCAATGAACAAGGTCGGGATGTCGTCGTTGGCGGCGTTGAACGCCTCGATGAGCGATTCCACGCAGTGACCCCCAAGATCGCTGAACAGGCTCGCGAGCGCGGCATCGTCATGGGACTTGAGGAACGCCGCGGATGTCTTGCCGAGGTCGCTTTCGATGCGCTTCCGAATATCCGCCCCGCCCTGATAATGCAGCGCCGACAAGACTGCATTGGGAAGGGTATCGAACCACGCCTTGAGCGCCGGTTCCAGCGCCAGCGCAGCGCCCAGCTTTTTGCCATATTTGAGCTCGACCACGCGCCAGCCGCAGGCGCGGAAAATCTCGTCGAAGCGTTCGAACATATTGTCGGCGCTGACCGCGTCGAGGCTTTGGCGATTGTAATCGAGGATCCACCACAAATTGCGGACGTCGTGCTTGGCACCCTCGATCAGCGCTTCGTAAATATTGCCTTCGTCGAGTTCGGCGTCGCCGACCAGAGCGACGAAGCGGCCGCGGTCCCGATCGTCCATCCAGCCGCGGCCGCTCAGCCAGTCCTGGACGATGCTCGCGAACAAGGTGATTGCAACGCCAAGCCCGACCGAACCGGTCGAGAAATCGACCGGGATTTGGTCCTTGGTCCGGCTGGGATAGCTTTGTGCGCCGCCGAACCCGCGGAAATTCTCCAACTGCTCGCGAGACTGCGAACCGAGCAGATAATGGATGGCGTGGAGCACCGGTCCGGCGTGCGGCTTGACCGCAACCCGGTCATTGGGGCCGAGTGCATGAAAATATAGCGCGGCCATGATCGCGGTCATCGATGCGCAGCTCGCCTGGTGCCCGCCGACCTTCAGCCCGTCGTCGCTGTCGCGAACGTGATTGGCGTGATGGATGGTCCACGCCGACAGGAAGCGCAGCCGCTCCTCGATCGCCTTCAACCCCTGTATGTCGTTTGCAACCTTTTTCAGCATTGCGTCGGTCTAGCGCTCCCGCAGATGAGGTGAAAGAGAGTCGACGTTCTCAACCGCCCGCAACATGCTATGTCGGCCACCAGACGGTGAGTTTGGGAGGGGACTGCCATGGCGACTGCAAAGGGCACACCAAGGCCGGACACACGTCCAGACCTGTTGAGTGGGACACCACGCGCACATGCGCTCGATCGGTGGATTTATGTCGTCACCGCGATGTTCTTCATCCTCATTACGCTTACCGGTTTCATTCCGGATTCGATGATGAAGATTGCAATGGTCAAGGCTGGGCAGCGGCCGCCATTCCCGCTCATTCTCCATCTGCACGCGCTTTTGATGGGCAGCTTCCTCCTGTTCCTGCTTGCACAGACATGGCTGGTAGCGACTGGCCGGGTCGCGCTTCACCGACGGATTGGTCCGATCGGCGGGCTGCTTGCAATCACTTTGGTGGTTGTTGGATTCGCTCTGGCGCCAACGATGTATCGTCAAGTCTGGGACGGCCTTCAAACTGCGCCACCCGCGGCTCAAGGCCCGCTTCGCGAACTCAATCTGCGGTTGGACAATATTCTGCTGCTGCAGCTGAGGGTTGGTGTGTTGTTCCCGCTGTTCCTGTTCCTCGGACTGCGCGCCCGCAATCGCGATTCCGGATTTCACAAGAGGATGATGATGATCGCTCCGGCAATGGCGCTGCCCGCGGCATTCGACCGAATCAGCTGGCTTCCGCAGACCTTCCCGGCAAATCCGCTGTCAACCGACCTTTATCCGTTGCTGGCCCTTGCGCCGCTGTTTTTGTGGGACGTCATTCGCAACCGCCGCGTGCATGAGGCCTATTGGCTGTTCCTGGCAGTCTATGTCCCGGCCTGCGTCCTCGTCCACCTGCCTTTCGACACGCCTTGGTGGCATGAAACGGCACGCTGGCTAATGGGGGTATAGGCCACCTCGTTCCAAAGCTGCATCGCATTCGGCGTTCTCGGCGCGAGCGACAGCTCGTCACGGCTCAAGTCTACGCCGCGCAGGCCATGACGATGGTCGGCGTCGCCATCAGCAAGTTCAGCTCAGAGGTCGTCAACTCCGCGAAGATCGTCGATCGCCTCGAAAATCGCGGAGATCGAAGCCTGTTCCGCGGGTCCCAGTTCAGGCCGCCATATGTCGAACAGCAGGATGATCCGCATCTCGGCGCTCGGGTTCATCGCTTCATGAACGATGCTGTCGTCGAAGATCAGCAATTTGCTCTCCTCCCACAGCCGCGTTTCATTGCCGACCCGGAGCCAGCAACCGTCGGGGACGATCAGCGGCAGGTGGCAGATCAGCCGGCAGTTGAGCATTCCGTGATGGGGCGGGATGTGAGCGCCGGGCTCAAGCCGTGAAAACAGCGCCGCCGGCGTTCGCCGCCCGATATGGGTCAGCGGGACCCGGTCGAGCGCAGCCATGGTTTCGGGGCAGCGATCGGCATTGACCGCGACCCGTTTCCCGTCGCGCCATAGATAAAGCGCGCTCCACCTGGGGTCGTTGTTGAGCGCGTGAAAGTCGCGCCTCGGGCGGTTGGGCTCATCCTCGACATAGGGTTGGAAGTCGGCGTTGGAGTCGAGCAGGTGCACGAGCTCCTCGCGGATCGCCGGCGTTCGCGCCTCGAGCGCATCGACCCAGTCGAATTCCGCGCGCTCGAAAAACTGGCGCTGGGCAAGATAGGGATAATAAAAAGCCGACGGCTGCTGGGCATGGATTTCGCGCTCGCCGTTGAGGATATCGCGGGCATGGTGGAGCCGCAGTTGCTCCAGCGGATCGGAAGTGACCGCTGCCTTGAAACGATCGTCCAGCGCGCTCGTGAACCGTAACATGTGCGATTGAACGAATGCATATGCGGCGCGCAATCGTTCGAAGGTCGCTTCGTCGGCCTCCTGCTGGCCGTCGGCTGCGGCGAGTGCCGACTGGAAGAATGTCACCGCGCCGCGGGCATCGCCCCCTGCCGCCAGTTCGTCGCCTCGATCGAGCAACGCCCCGAGGCTGTCCGGCCCAGTCGCGCTGCTCATGCAGCTTCGGCCTTGTCATGATCGGCGTCGAACCGGGCCTGGGCGGCGTGGATCGAGGCGACATTGTCGAGCGCCCATTGGGTCAGCGCGCTGACCGGCGACAGCAAGGAATGACCCAGATCGGTCAGCGCATAATCAACCCTGGGCGGGATCGATGGCGTGACAGCGCGGCTGACCAGCCCGTCGCGCTCGAGGTTGCGCAGGGTCAGCGTCAGCATGCGCTGCGACACGCTCGGGATTTCGCGGCGCAACTCGTTGAAGCGGCGCGGGCGTTCGCCAAGCGTGGCCACGACCAGCACGGTCCATTTGTCGCCGATGCGCTGCAGCAAGGTGCTGATCGTGCGGCATACGGGATTGCTTGGGTCTTTCATCTCGATCTCCAGGGCACAGCCATGTGGCCGGGCACAAATTTGTTCGTCCGCCACACAAATGTGCGTTCTTGCGGCGCGTTCGCATGTAGTTACCTAAGGTGCCTTCAGTATCCATTCAATACTAAGGAGGCAATAGTGACCATCTTGCACATCGACAGCAGCATCAGCGGCGACAGTAGCGCCAGCCGGGCGATCAGCCGCTCGATCCTCGACCGCCTGACCAAGGCCGATCCCGCCGCCAAAGTCATCACCCGCGACCTCGTCGCCGACCCGCTGCCGCATCTCACGCTCGACGCCTTCGCCGACACCACAGTGCTCGACGAATTCCTCGCCGCCGACACCATCGTCATCGGCGCGCCAATGTATAATTTCACGCTGCCGACGCAATTGAAGGCGTGGCTCGACCGCATCCTCGTGGCCGGCCAGACCTTCCGCTATACCGCCAATGGCCCCGAGGGCCTGGCCGGCGACAAGCGCGTCATCGTCGGCCTCGCGCGCGGCGGAATCTACGACGCCGGCTCGCCCGCCGCCGCCCTCGAACATCTCGAAACCTATTTGCGCGGGGTGTTCGGCTTCATCGGCATCGCGCCGGAATTCGTCGCCGCCGACGGCCTCGCGATCAGCCCTGAGCAGCGCGATGCGTCGGTCCGTCAGGCGCTTGGGGAGACGGTGCGGCTGGCCGCATGAGACTCGCTTCGTCCCGCAAGCACGCCGGTTCACCCGCTCGTCCGCCGCCAGACATGTGGCAGTCATCTTCGCGGGCCAAAAGCAGCAGTGGGAGAGACATATGACCGCAGCTGAACCGACCGCCGCCGCCACGCCCGAGCAACTCGATTATCTGCTTCGGCGTGCCGAGCAGGAATCAATCGCGGCGGTGCGCTCGATCGACCCGCGGGTTGCCGAGCCGCATGCGCGCATGGCCAGCACTTTCAGCGCCCGCGCGTTGATATTGCTTAGCAATTCAGCGGATGAACAATCAGGCTGAAAGCAGCCGGATGGGGTTTTCGATATAGCCCTTGAGCGCCTGCATGAAATTGGCGGCGTCCCAGCCATCGACGACGCGGTGATCGCAGCTGAGCGACAGGTTCATGCGCTTTCTGATCTCGATCTCGCCGTCGACCACGACGACCTTTTCCTCGACCTTGTTGACCGCGATGATCGCGACTTCGGGGCGGTTGATCACCGGGGTCGAGGTAATTCCGCCCATCGGCCCGAGGCTCGACAAGGTGATCGACGATCCGCTCAATTCCTCGCGGCTTGCTTTGCCCGAGCGCGCCGCCTCGGCGAGGCGGAGGATTTCGCTCGCGAGCTGCCACACGCTCAGGTTTTGCGCATTGCGGATGACCGGGACCATCAATCCACCCGGCGTCTGAGTCGCCATTCCGAGATTGAGCGCTCCGACGCGAGTGATGACATTGGCGTCGTCATCATAGGTCGCATTGAGCATCGGATAATCGGGCAGCGCGCGCGCCATTGCAGTGATCAGGAACGGAAGCACGGTCAGCTTGGGCTGGCCGCCGCGGTCGCGGTTCATCATCGCCCGCGTTTCCTCAAGATCGGTGACGTCATATTCCTCGACCAGAGTGAAATGCGGGATTCGCCGTTTGGCTTCCTGCATATTCTCGGCGATCTTGCGCCTGAGGCCGACGACCTTGATCGTCTCGTCGGCGCGCGGGGCGGCGCCGCGCGCGCTGACCCCGCCACCATTGTAGAGCAGATAGGCGTCGAGATCGCTGTGACGAACTCGGTCGGCGGCGCTTTTCACCTGCGCCAGATCGATACCCAGGTCGCGGGCGCGGGCGCGCACGGCGGGGGAAGCTAATGTTTTGTGCTCACCCTCGTTCGTCCTGAGCGAAGTCGAAGGGCGCGCTTGCTGCTCTAGCAATCGCCCTTCGACTTCGGCCTTCGGCCTGCGCTCAGGACGAGCGTCCTTTTGCAGGTCATCACTGCTCGCAACCGGAATTTCTTCCGCCATCGCCGGAGTCGCTTCGACCGCTCCATCCGCCAGCGGACGCTCGTCCTCGCTGTCGGCCGCGGTCTGGAGCGAACGGTCGGCGCCGTCGGTCTCGATCACCGCGAGCACCGATCCGATCGGCACCTGGTCGCCGACTTCGCCGGCCAGTTCGACGACCTTGCCGGCAACCGGGGTTTCCATTTCCACCGTCGCCTTGTCGGTCATCATATCGGCCAGCGCGGCGTCTTCCTCGACCATGTCGCCGACCTTGACGTGCCAGGCGACGATCTCGGCCTCGGCAATGCCTTCGCCGATGTCGGGGAGCTTGAATTCATATCTAGCCATCAGTCTGCCATGACCTTTTCCAAAGCTTTCTTCATCCGCTTGGGGCCGGGGAAATAGGCCCATTCATAGGCGTGGGGGTAGGGGGTGTCCCAACCGGTAACGCGCTCGACCGGGCTTTCCAGGTGGTAGAAACAGCGTTCCTGCACCAGCGCGACGAGCTCGGCGCCAAAGCCGCTGGTGCGCGGCGCTTCGTGAACCACGAGGCAGCGGCCGGTCTTCCTGACCGATTCTTCGATCGTTTCGAGGTCGAGCGGGACCAGGCTGCGCAGATCGATGACTTCGGCATCGACGCCATTCTCCTCAACCGCGGCGAGCGAGACATGGACCATCGTGCCATAGGTCAGAAGGGTCAGCGCTTCGCCTTCGCGCACAACCTTGGCGGTGCCCAAGGGGATCGTATAATGGCCGTCGGGGACATCGCTCGCCGGATGCTTGGCCCATGGCGTGACCGGGCGATCGTGATGGCCGTCGAACGGACCGTTATAAATACGCTTGGGCTCGAAGAAGATGACCGGGTCGGGGTCGGCGATCGCGGCCAGGAGCAGGCCCTTGGCGTCGTGCGGGGTCGAGGGGATGACCACCTTCAAGCCGGCGATATGGGTGAACAGGCTTTCGGGTGATTGGCTGTGGGTCTGGCCGCCGAAAATGCCGCCGCCATAGGGGGTGCGGATGACCATCGGCATGGTCCATTCGCCGCCGGTGCGATAGCGCATTTTGGCGACTTCGCTGACGATCTGGTCGTAGCCGGGATAGATGTAATCGGCGAACTGGATCTCGATCAGGGGTTTGAGGCCGTAAGCCGCCATGCCGACCGCCGCGGCGATGATCCCGCCTTCCGAAATCGGAGCGTCGAAGGCGCGGGTCTTGCCGAATTCCTTTTGCAATCCCTCGGTCACTCGGAACACGCCGCCGAAATAGCCCGCGTCTTCGCCGAACACGACGATATCCTCGTCAGCGCGCATCGCGACCTTATGAGCATCGTTCAATGCCTGGATCATGTTCATCGTCGCCATGGCCCTACTTGTCCTTGGCTTCGGCTAGGGCGGCGGCGCGCTGCTCGGCCAGATGCCACGGCACCTCGGCATAGACGTCCTCGAACATCGATTCGATATTGTCCTTGCCCTGCTGCGGCAGGATGCCGAGCTTTTCGGCCTCCTTCTGAGCGGCGCGGACCTCGACGTCGCATTGCGCCGCGAGCGCGGAGTGGCGCTCGTCATCCCATTCACCAAGCGCGATCAAATGCGCTTTCAATCGCTCGACCGGATCGCCCAACGGCCAAGCCTTGGCTTCGCTCGCCGGCCGGTAACCGGTCGGATCGTCGGAGGTCGAATGCCCCTCGGCGCGGTAAGTGAAAAATTCGATCATGGTCGGGCCGTTATTGGCGCGGGCGCGCTCCGACGCCCATTTGATCGCCCCATAAACCGCGAGCGCATCATTGCCGTCGACGCGGAGCGAAGCGATGCCATAACCGACCGCGCGCTGGGCAAAGGTCGCGCGTTCGGCGCCGGCGATCCCTGAAAAGCTGGAGATCGCCCACTGATTGTTGACCACCGCGAGGATGACCGGGACATTATAGACCGCGGCGAAGGTCATGGCCGAATGGAAGTCGCCTTCCGCGGTCGCGCCATCGCCGATCCAGCCCATGGCGATGCGGTGATCGCCCTTGATCGCCGCGGCCATCGCCCAGCCCACCGCCTGCGGGAACTGGGTGCCGAGATTGCCCGAGATCGAGAAGAAGCCATGAGCCTTGTCCGAATACATGATCGGCAGCTGGCGGCCCTTGAGCGGGTCCCCGGCGTTTGAATAAATCTGGCACATCATCGTCGTCAGCGGATAGCCGCGGGCGATCAACAGCCCCTGCTGGCGATAGGACGGGAAGTGCATGTCGTCGCGGTCAAGCGCGGCGGCGGCGGCGATCGCGACCGCTTCCTCGCCGGTGCACTTCATATAGAAACTGGTCTTCCCCTGCCGCTGGGCGCGGTACATGCGGTCGTCGAACACACGCACCGTGACCATATCCTTGAGCATCTTGCGCAAAGTGTCGGGATCGATCTTCGGGTCCCACGGGCCGTGGGCCTGGTCGTCATCGCCGAGCACGCGCACGAGATCGGTCGCCAAAGGATGCGTCTGTGCCGCGGTCACGCTCGGGTCGGGACGCGAAGCGCTTCCCGCGGCGGGAATGACGATATTCGAAAAGTCCGGAGTGTCGCCGGGACGGTAGCGCGGTTCGGGCACGTGCAGCTCGAGCACTGGCCGGTTGGCGCGGGTCGCTTCGGGATCCTTGTCACTCATGTGGAAGGAGCGCTTAATCACAAGCAGCGTCAGCGGCAAGCATCAAAGACAAGCGTCCTTTACATACGCCCTGCTGGTCGATGGGCGTTGACCTGAATGGCCCGGCGCGGATAGGGCGCGGCGATGGCCGACAAGACCCCCAAAGACACCCCGCCCGACCGGCTCAGCCTCGATCCGCGAAGCCCGCACTTCGACGAAGCGCTGCTCGAACGCGGAGTTGGTATCAAGTTCAATGACTCGGAAAAAACCAACGTCATCGAATATAGCATCTCCGAAGGCTGGATCCGGGTCGCGGCCGGGCGCAGCCTCGATCGCTATGGCCAGCCGATGACGATCAAGCTCAAGGGCAAGGTCGAGCCCTATTTCGAACGGCCCGCTCAGGACGACGAGGGCGTCGCCTCCGAAGGATAAGTGGCGCGCCGCGCCCGCCGTTCGCGATATTTGCGATAGCCCCAGCCGAGCGCGGTCAAGGCCGCCAAAGCTGGAACGCTGCGCCGCGCCAGAGCGGCCGCGCCGAAGCCGAGCAGCGCACCCTTGGCGCCATCGTTGCGGCCCGCGGCCTTACTGCCCAGCCAGGCACCGGCAATCTTCCCGAACATGTTCGCTACTCCGTGTTGATCGAAACCTTCGCCATCGACGCTCGGGCGCGGAACAGGTTCCCAACCGATGTTGGTGAATTCCGCCAGATATTGGGTGGGAAATCCCGCGATCATCGACCCCCGCCTGTCTTTTCGGCGGATTTCCGCAATTGGCACGATGCTTGAATAGTGATTGGCATGAACCCGTCCGGACCCCTGGGCGGATCATCAAAGGGAGAATGAACATGTCCGCGCAATCGCAAGTCTCGCGCACCGTCTTTGCAATCGTCGCCGCGCTCGCCATGAGCTCGGTCACCGTCGGCGCCGCAATTGGCCCGGCCCAGGCCATTGCCAACCCCGCACAGGTCAGCCTCAATGCCTGAACTCGAAGTTCTCGAAGCCAAGGTCCCGAACCGCATTCCTCGGCTGACGCCGGTGATGGTTCGCGAACCCGCCAATGCCAGCGCAGGAATTTCCCTTGCGCCGGTGGCGAACTGGCTCAGCGGCCCGGTCTTCAGCCGCGCTCGCGATATTTTCGCGGCCAATATGACCGAGCTTCTCGATCGTGCCGAAGACCCGTCGCGAATGATCCGGATGATCATCCTGGAGATGGAAGAGACGTTGGTCGAAGTCCGCTCCTGCGCCGCTCGCTCGATCGCCGATATCAAGGAAATGCGCCGGGCGCTCAGCCGCCTCGACGACCTCCAGGCCAATTGGACCGACAAGGCCCAGCTGGCGCTGTCGAAGGACCGCGAGGACCTCGCCAAGCAGGCGCTGCTGGAACGCCAGAAGGCCGCGGAAATGGCCGCTTCGATGACCGCCGAAGTCGATCAGATCGAAGCCGTCCTCAAGGGCTATGAGGCCGACATCGCCAAGCTCCAGGCCAAATTGCGCGAAGCGCGGGCCCGCCAGAATGCGATCGCTGCACGGTTCGAAAGCGCCCTGACCCGCGCCCGTACAAGCGAAGTCATGCACGGCAGCCGCACCGAAGATGCCTTCGCCAAGTTCGAAATTCTCGAGCGGCGAGCCGACTTCGCCGAAGGCCGCGCCGATGCGCTTGCGCTCACCGGGCCCAAGAGCCTCGAGGAAGAAATCGCCGAATTGAAAGCGACCGAGCAGGTCGATGCAGAACTCCAGGCCATGAAGGCGGCGCTCGCTGCTCGGGCGGGTTGAGAAAGGAACAGGGGACAATGACTCGCAAAATCTATCCATATTCACTCAAGTCCGAGGACGCCAAGCTAGCCGGGGTTTGCTCGACCTTGGGCCGGGTCGTTGGGGTCGATCCGACGTTCGTCCGAATCGGGTTCGTCGCAGCGGCGATTTTCATCAGCTTCAAACTGTCGCTGGTGATCTACGCCGCGGTCGGAATCTATTTCGCAATCCAGAAAAAGAAGGCCGCGATCGGCGAGCCACGCAAGAGCGATTTCGAGCGCATGGCCGACGTTTCGGCGCGCAAGCCGACGGTCAAGGCGATGCGTGAAGACCTCGACGTCAACGATCGCCGGCTGATGGCCATCGATCATCATCTTAGCACCCCCAATGACGAACTGGCGCGCGAAATCGAGGCGCTGAGGGAGGACAAGTGATGGAACCGCTATCGATCTCTATCCTGGTTGCAAGCGTCATCAGCGGTATCGGCGGCGCTGGCTGGGCCGGGCTCAAGGCGTGGAATGGCTGGCTCGACTTCAAGCGGCTCGAACTGACCCAGCAGTGCGGCGACCGGGTCCTGCCCCCAGCCACCGGCCGGATCGAAATCGCCGACCTTCGCGAGCGGGTCCGAAAACTCGAAGCGATCGCTGCCGGGATCGACATCTAGAACCCGCACAACCGACCCAGGCGCTCGCCGCTCCCCCGCACAAGCGCCTGAGCCAGAGGCGGTCCGGACACCCTTCCCGGATCGCCTCTTTGGTTTTGCCTCATGAGCTTCAAAGCAGTGATCGTCCGCCAGTCTTGACAGCTAATTCGATATTTCCAATAATATAGAAATGGTGGACGTTCCCATACTTCCCGCAGCGGCGGTTGAGGCCTTGGGGGCGCTGGCTCAGGAACATCGTCTGGCAGTCTTCCGATTGCTCGTTCAATCGGGCGTCGAAGGAATGGCCGCCGGCGCCATCGCCGAGGCTCTGGGCATGCCCAACAGCTCGCTGTCCTTCCACCTTGCCCAACTTCACCGCGCCGGCTTGATCGCGCAGCAACGTCGCCAGCGCTCGCTGATCTATCGCGCCGATTATTCCGCGATGAACGGGCTGATCGCATTCCTGACCGAAAACTGCTGCAGCGGCGACGATTGCTCATCCGCGGCGCAAGACGGAGCGCAAGCGGCATGACCGACCGGCCTTACAACGTCCTGTTCCTGTGCACCGGAAATTCGGCGCGCTCGATCCTCGCCGAGGTCCTGATGAATCAGGCGGGCAAGGGGCGCTTCCGGGCGTTCTCGGCAGGCAGCTTCCCAAAGGGGGAAGTGCACCCAATGACATTGGAGGTTCTGCGCGAGCTCCGTTTCCCGACCGCGGGACTCCGCTCAAAAAGCTGGGATGAATTTGCCGCTCCAGGGTCGCCCGAAATGGACTTCATTTTCACGGTTTGTGACTCAGCGGCGGGCGAGACTTGCCCGGTCTGGCCGGGACATCCGATGACGGCGCATTGGGGCATCGAAGACCCAGCGAAGGTCGAAGGCTCCCGTCAGAAGCAGGCATTCCTGACCGCCATGGCCTACGTCAAGACGCGCATTTCCTTGTTCATGGCACTTCCGATCGAGGCCATCGACGAGATGACGCTTGAAGCCAAGCTCAAGGCCATTGGGAGAACCGAAGGAGCCAGCGAACGTGCCCGCACCTGAGCCGGTCGACATCATCATCTATTACAACCCGGAGTGCGGAACGGCACGCAACACGCTCGCGATGATCCGCAATGCGGGCATCGAGCCGCATGTCATCGAGTATTTGAAAACTCCGCCGAGCCGTACGCTGCTGGTTCAGCTGATAGAGCGCGCTGGCTTGAAGCCACGCGACTTGCTGCGCGAGAAGGGAACGCCATTTCACGAGCTGGACCTCGGAAATCCTGATCTCAGCGACGACCAGCTCATTGACGCAATGATGGAGCACCCGATCTTGATCAATCGGCCCTTGGTCGTGTCGCCGCTCGGCGCGAAGCTTTGCCGGCCTTCGGAGGTCGTGCTCGACCTCATTCCGGGTCCGCACAAGGGCCCGTTTGCGAAAGAAGATGGTGAGCAAGTCATCGGCGCTCGCGGCGAGCGGGTCTAACAGGAATCGAGAAATGAGCACTTTGGCAGCGGAAGCGCCGGTCAGGCCGGCGATCAGTTTCTTTGAACGCTATCTCAGTGTGTGGGTGGCGCTCTGCATCGTCGTGGGGGTGGCATTGGGTCACTTGTTCCCCGGATTCTTCGCGCTCGTCGCCTCGGCTGAGCTGGCGCGCGTGAACATACCGGTCGCGGTGCTCATCTGGCTGATGATTATCCCGATGCTCCTCAAAATCGATTTCGGATCGCTCGGATCGGTCAAACAGCACTGGAGAGGCGTCGGCGTCACCCTCTTCATCAACTGGGCGGTGAAACCGTTCTCCATGGCCGCGCTCGGCACTTTCTTCATCGGCTGGCTCTTCGCGCCGCTGCTGCCCGCGGCCGAAATTCCGTCCTACATCGCGGGACTCATCATTCTTGCCGCCGCGCCCTGCACTGCGATGGTTTTTGTTTGGTCGAACCTGTGCGACGGCGAGCCCAATTACACCCTCAGCCAGGTCGCATTGAACGACCTTATCATGGTGTTCGCGTTCGCACCGATCGTCGGCCTGCTTCTCGGCGTGACGTCGATAACCGTGCCGTGGGAAACACTTCTCCTGTCGGTGGTGCTCTACATCGTCATTCCCGTGATCGTCGCCCAGCTTCTTCGCCGCGCGACGCTCGCCCACGGTGGCCGCCGGGCCTTGGATGGCCTGCTGAAGAGGCTGGGACCAGTCTCGCTTGCTGCGCTGCTGACGACCCTGGTCCTGCTCTTCGGTTTCCAGGGCGAGCAGATCATCGCGCGGCCGCTCGTCATCGCGCTGCTCGCGGTGCCGATCCTTATCCAGGTCTACTTCAACGCCGGTCTGGCCTATTGGCTGAGCCGGCGCTTCGGCGTCGCCTGGTGCGTGGCCGCACCCGCAGCCTTGATTGGTGCATCCAACTTCTTCGAGCTTGCAGTTGCCGCCGCCATTTCGCTGTTCGGCATCAACTCCGGCGCCGCGCTCGCGACGGTTGTTGGCGTCCTCGTCGAGGTGCCGGTGATGTTGTCAGTCGTCAGCATCGTGAAACGCACGCGCAGCTGGTACGAACGGTCGGGGGTGCCGATCTCCGGTCAAGCGTAGCTCTCCGGGCCGCCACGATACTTCAAATGCAATGGTCTGCGTTCGGGATCCTCGGCAGCGTCCGCTTTCGCCGCGACTGGGTCGCGTCGGCGGTCGCGCTCTATATCGTCGCGGCTTATTGGTTCACGTCATCGACCAGCTTCGCCAATCCCGCGATCACCATCGCGCGCAGCCTGACCGACAGTTTTGCCGGAATTGCCCCGAATGACGTTCCGGCATTCATCATCGCCCAATTGCTGGGCGCTGCCGCAGCGGCGCTGGTGGCCGCACGGTTGTTCGACGATTAGAAGCTGAAGCGCGCGGTCAGGCGGATGTCGCGCCCGGCCAGCGGGGCATAATCCTTGACGAAGCTGGTTGCCCGGCGCGCATTGACGTCGAACAGATTATTGCCCTGGAGCGACAAGGTCAGTTCCGGCTTGGCCGCAAGCGGATGCCAGTCGAGCGAGGCATTGACCATGGTGAAGCCCGGGGTCGAGGTCTCGTTAGGCGCGGTGCGGTGCTGGGCGGCGACCCGTTCGACCTCAAGCCGGCCATCGACCTGGCCGCGTGCGCCGGTCAGCGCGCCGAGCACCCGAAAGGGCGGAATCTGCGGTGCGGGGCCGAAACCGGTAATTCTGGCGCGGACCGCGTCGGCGACCAATTCGCCGCTCCAATTGATGCCCATCGCGGTGCCGAATTTGGCGTCGGTCCCGAGTTCGAAGCCATAATAAGTCGCCTTGCCCTGGCGATAGTCATAGACCGGGAGACCGTCCTCGACTTCGTCGGTCGGGGCGAGATAGATGAAATTGGCGAAGCGGCTGTAATAGAGGCTGCCCTGGAAATGCAGCGGGCCGGTCGAGCGGTGGACGCTAAACTCCAGCGAATTGCTCTTCTCGATCTTCAGCGTGGGATCGCCGACCAGGAACGACTGGCTGCCGCCGTGCGGGCCGTTGGAAAATAATTCGTCGATGGAGGGCGCGCGCTCGCTGTGGGACAGCGACAATCCCGCGCGCCAACCCGAGGTAAATTCATAATTGGCGCCGAGCGACCCCGACAGCGGTGTATAGCTGTTGGAGAAAGGAACGGTGCCGATAATCCCGCCGTTTTCGGCGATCAATTCGTCCTCGTCGGCATGGAGGCGGGCGAACTCAATCCGGGCGCCGGCTTCGAACCGGATTTTGCCGCGAACCAGCGACTGAAGGGTGAACAGCCCAGTCTGCTTGTTGGTCGCGTCAGGGAGGTATTTTTCCTCCCCAGTGAGGCGTACGCGCTGCTCGGCATATTGGACACCACTCGTTCCACCCCAGCCGCCGTGGCCATTCTGGACCAGATCGGCGCGCATTTCGCCCGCCTTGGTGTAGAAGCTAGAGACGATGGCTCCGTCGGGCTCCAGCTCGTCATGGTGATATTTGCCAATCCCGCCGCGAAATTCGAATATTTTGAAGAAGCCGCCGATTGGCACGTTGGCGCGGGTGTCGGCGCGAGTCTGACGACCATTGAGCGTCGGCTCCTCCGCCTTCGCCGCCGGGTCCAACGAGAAGCGGATCGGAACGCCATATTTGAACGTGTGGTGGCTGACCGAAACCCCGATGTTGAGTTCGCCGTCGACATAGGCGAGGCCGCTCGCGACGTCGCCCAGACGGCCCGCGGTATTGGGCAATTTGTCCTTCAGGCGGGCAAGCGCCTGGATATCCGGATCGGGGCTTGCAAGCGCTTGCTCACGAAGCGGCTTGGACAGCAGAGATCCGCCGACGCGCAAATCGTCGAATTTCGAATATGCGCCGTCCGCGTGGGCGACAAAATGGCCGCCGAGCGGGACATCGACGGACAAATTGCCCGAACGTTCAGTGGCCGCCGAGCCGTAGCTGAGCACTGCATCGACCGCGACCGGGCCATCGGGGATTTTGCGCGGGATCCGGGCGTCGATGACATTGACTACGCCGCCGATGGCCGACGATCCGAACAGCAGGGCCGAAGGGCCGCGAAGCACTTCGATGCGCTCGGCGGTGAGCGGGTTGATCGGGACCGCGTGGTCGGGGTCAGACGACGACAGATCGAGGCTGCCGATGCCATCGACCAGGACTCGCACACGCTCGCCCTGAAGGCCGCGCAGGATCGGCCGCGAGGCGGTCGGGCCGAAGCTCGAGGCGCTTACCCCGGGAAGATCCTGGAGCGTTTCGCCGATGCTGGGCCGGGCGTCGTGGAGCAACTCTTCCTTGCTGAGGATGGAAATTCCCCCAAGCACATCGGCGGCGGAGCGGCGGACGCCGGTGATGACGATCGACTGGTCGGGATCGGGATGCGCCTGCTCGGCGGCGCCCGCGCTGTTCGGGGCGACGGGAACCGGCACTTCCGTCGTTTGAGCGACCGCCGGCGAGGCGACAATGGGCAGCGTGGCAGCGAATACGGCCGCGGAAAGGCGAAGGTGGAGCATGGCCGCGCTGATAGAGCGGATGATATAATGTGACAAGTTCGACGCGGCGAACGGGCGGTGCGTTTCGATCGGCGGCGGTTTGGATTTCGCACCCAATGCATTAGGTCCGGCTGATGTCGACCGGCCATTCGCATCATCCGACCGAGGATTACAGCAAGGCTTTCGCTATCGGCATTGCGCTCAACCTCGGCTTTGTCGCGATCGAGGCATTATATGCGACTCGGGCCAACAGCATGGCGCTGTTCGCCGACGCCGGTCACAATCTGTCCGACGTGCTCGGCCCGGTGGTCGCCTGGGCCGGGGCGGCGATGGCGCGCAAATCGTCGAGCGCGCGTTTCACCTACGGCTTCAAGAAAGCCTCGATCCTGGCGGCGCTGATCAATGCCCTTTTCCTGCTGGTCGCGGTTGGTGCGATCATTGCCGAAGCCGTCCGCCGCCTCGCTGAACCGGCACCGACACAGGCGAATATCGTGATGATTGTCGCTGCGATCGGCATTGCCGTGAACGGGATCACCGCGCTGCTGTTCGCGCGTGGGCAAAGCAATGACATCAACATCCGCGGCGCCTTCCTCCACATGGGCGCCGATGCGGCGGTCTCGGCGGCGGTGGTGGTGTCGGGCCTGGCGATGTTGCTGACCGGCCAGCTGTGGATCGACCCGGTGATGAGCCTGATCGTTGCCGGCGTGATCCTGTGGGGCAGCTTCGGCCTGCTCAAGAAATCGGTGTGGATGTCGCTCGCCGGGGTGCCAAGCGGGATTTCGCTCGACGAGGTCGAATTTGAGCTGGCGCGGATCGACGGGGTCGCCGAAGTGCACGACCTTCATGTCTGGCCGATCAGCACCACCGAAACCGCGCTGACGGCGCATGTCGTCGCGCCCAAGGTCAAATCGACCGACGACTTGCTGGGGCGGATCCGGGAGATGGTTCACGACCGTTTCGGGATCGAACATTCGACCATCCAGATCGAGCGCGAGAACCAGCGCGACGCGGACTGCTGATGGCGGCGGCCTACCTCGAATGCTCGCTCACCGGGGAGCGATACGACGCTCGCGAAATCCACAATCTGTCCACGGCGGGCAAGCCGCTTCTGGCGCGCTACGATATTGAGGCGGCGCGGCGGACGCTGACCCGGGCGTCGGTTGAGGCGCGGCCCCCAGGCATGTGGAAATGGAGCGAGCTGTTGCCGCTGGCCGCTGGCACCGACCCGGTCAGCCTGGGCGAAGTCGAAACCCCGATCGTGCCGCTCGAACGAACCGCCGCCCGAGCCGGTGCGGCGACCGTGCTGGTCAAGGACGAAGGGCGGCTCCCGACCGGATCGTTCAAGGCGCGCGGCCTGGCGATGGCGGTGACCATGGCGCGGCAGTTCGGGATCAAGCGAATCGCAATGCCGACCAACGGCAATGCCGGAGCGGCGCTGGCTGCTTATGGCGCTGCTGCAGGGATCGATACGATCGTCATCTGTCCCGCTGAAACGCCGGCGATCAACATTGCCGAGACCGCGGCTTATGGGGCGAAGGTCTATGTCGCCGATGGCCAGATCGACGATTGCGGGGCCTTGGTCGGGAAGGGCGCGGCGCAAGGCCTGTGGTTTGATTTCTCCACGCTCAAGGAACCCTACCGCCTTGAAGGCAAGAAGGTCATGGGGTTCGAGCTGGTCGAGCAATTGGGCTGGTCGGTCCCCGACGTCATTTTCTATCCCACCGGCGGCGGCACCGGGCTGATCGGCATGTGGAAGGCGTTCGCGGAGATGGAGGCGGTCGGCCTGATTGGGCCCGAGCGGCCGCGAATGATCGCGGTCCAGGCCGAAGGCTGCGCGCCGATGGTTCGGGCGTTCGACGCGGGTGAGGAGTTCGCCGAGCGGTGGGAGGATGCGGCGACGATCGCGACCGGCATCCGGGTGCCCAAAGCGGTCGGCGATTTCCTCATCCTGCGCGCGGTCCGCGAGAGCGGCGGAGTAGCTCTGGCGGTGAGCGAAGAGGCGATCGTCGAGGCGGTCGGCGACGTTGCGCGCGACGACGGCTTCCTGCTCTGCCCGGAAGGTGGCGCGGTGCTTGCTGCATGGCGGCTGGCGCTCGAGCGCGGACTGGTTGGGCGGGACGAGCGGGCGCTGCTGTTCAATTGTGCGAATGGGAATAAATATCCGCTGGCGGACCGTTCGTTACCGCTAAAGCTTGCAGGGGCCGATCCGGCGAACCTCTGATTGGCATGCGGCCAAGTCGGCGGCGCCAAGGTGGATCGCCATCGGCGCAGTCAGCGCCTTGCGATTACGAATTGGGAGGGGGGCTCAAATTTTCGGAGCCCAGAAACGAGTAAACCCCGGCAACCGAAGCTGCCGGGGTTCCATGTTCCTCTTCCCGAAGGATTTGGAACACATTGTCTGAATACACCTTCTCCAGCGATTCGCGAGTCATATTTTGGAGGTCCGCGCGATTCATGTTGGCGAATCGGTGGATAAGCCTGTGTGAAACCCCGCGACTCGGCAAATTGCGGCGATTTCGGCAGTCAGGAGTTTGCTCGCCATGGCAAAACGCTCCGCAATGCGAATCGCAAGTTACAATATCAACGGCATCAACAGCCGGCTCGAACTCCTGCTGCGCTGGCTGCAATCATTCGCTCCGGACGTCGTCTGTCTCCAGGAACTGAAATGCACCGACGAGGCATTCCCGGCGGCGGCCCTGGCCGACATCGGATACGCCGCGATCTGGCATGGCCAGCAGCGCTGGAACGGAGTGGCGATCTTGAGCCGGATTGGCGCCCCGGTCGAAACCCGCCGCGGGCTGGCCGGCGATCCCGACGACGATCACAGCCGCTACCTCGAGGCCGCGGTCGCCGGCGTACTCATCGGCAATCTCTATCTGCCCAACGGCAATCCCACGCCGGGCCCAAAGTTCGACTATAAGCTCAAGTGGATGGATCGGCTCGCCGACCACGCCCGCGGCTTCATCGAAGCCAAGGTGCCGGCGCTGCTGATCGGCGACTTCAATGTCATTCCAACCGATGCCGACGTCTACAAGCCCGAGCGGTGGAAGAAGGACGCCTTGTTCGCGCCGGAAGCCAAGGCAAAATTCGCGGCGCTGGTTGGTCAGGGCTGGACCGACGCGATCCGCCAGCTTCACCCGAACGAGCGAATCTATACCTTCTGGCCCTATTGGCGGCAGTCGTTCGAACGCGATTCGGGGATTCGCATCGATCACGCCTTGCTCGGCCCGGCGTTGGCGCCGCGACTCACCGCTGCGGGCGTCGATCGGACGCCGCGCGGGGAGGAGAAGACCAGCGACCACGCGCCGATCTGGATCGATCTCAAGGACTGAAGGTGGGGGCCTGCGCGGCGATCGCCTGCGGCAGATAAAAGTAAACCCCGGCAACCGAAGCTGCCGGGGTTCCATGTTCCTCTTCCCGAAGGATTTGGAACACAGTCTCTAAATACACGGGCGCTGAATAAGTTCCAGAAGAATCCGCATCGCCCAATATATTTTGCGTGGGCCGAGCTGTGGATAAGGTCGGGATGGCTTTGGGGATCAAGGCTGGTGCCGGATGCAGGAATCGAACCCGCGACCTTCGGTTTACAAAACCGCTGCTCTACCATCTGAGCTAATCCGGCCACCACGGCGGTCTTTGCTTGAAGACATGCCCCCCGTCTAGACCGCAGTCCCGACGACTTTTCCGATCCCCGCAGTGATGGCCATGGCGGCGGCGCCCCAAAATGCGACTCGCATGGTCGCCCTCGCCACTGGCGCGCCGCCAGCGCGGGCGCCGATCGCACCAAGCATCGCGAGGAACACCATCGAGGCGGCGGACACCGCGATCGTCATCTCGCGGCCGAGGGGTAACAGCAAGGCGACCGCCAACGGCAGCGCGGCCCCGAGCGTGAACGACGCCGCCGAGGCCATCGCCGCCTGAACCGGTCGAGCGGTAGTAATGTGACTGATCCCCAGTTCATCACGCGCATGGGCGCCAAGCGCGTCCCGGGCCATCAATTGCCGGGCCACTTCGGCTGCGGTCGCCCGTTCTAGTCCGCGCCCGACGTAAATTTGCGTAAGCTCCGCATGTTCGAACTCCGGCGCCGCCTGAAGCTCGGCTTTCTCGCGCTTGAGATCGGCGGCCTCGGTGTCCGCTTGCGAGCTGACCGAAACATATTCTCCAGCGGCCATCGACATCGCGCCTGCGACGAGCCCGGCGCTGCCCGCGAGCAGAACCTCGCCGCGGCTTGCCGCTGCGGCCGCGACTCCGACGATCAGACTGGCGGTCGAGACGATCCCGTCATTAGCCCCCAGAACCGCCGCTCGAAGCCAGCCGATCCTCTGCATCTGGTGACGCTCGGGATGAAATTTGGATTTGGTCACTGCTTTTCTCCGCGAGCCGTGCTCGCTCTATAGCACACCGAACGTCCAGCCCTCGCCGCGCGCGATGGCTGGGGTCAGTCCGGCCGGCGCGAAGGCGTGCGGCTCGCTTCGCGCGAATTGGCGCATGCCGGCGGCGGTGATCAGCGCATCGCTTTGATGGTCATTCGGTTCGGCACGGAGTCGCGCAGGGGCACTGCCAAGCGCGATCAAGGCACGATTGAGTTCGCTTCGCGAGCGGACCTTGACGCCGCTGAGGCCGGCATTGCGGAGGTAGATTCGAGTATAGATTTCGACCACCGCGCTGCCGCTGTCGGGCAGCGGATCCATCGGCCAGATGGCGACCTTGCCATCGATCGCGTGAAGCATGCGCATGCCGGCAAAGCTCGCCTTGGCGACCTGCGCGGCGCCGATTGTGTCATAGGCCGAGGCGGTCTTGCGCCCGCCTTGCGCGTTCAACCGTGCGTCGCATTGGCGAAAATGCATGAAATCCGCTTTCACTCCGTCGGCGATGCCGAAATAGAAATGCCTGCGGTGGGCGGCTTCGAGGAAGCTGGCGGCGCCGAAATCCGGATCGTTGCACAAGCGCTCGACATAGGCCCAGAATTCGCGCGCGCTGCTTGGGACGCCCGCCTCCCCCGGTAAATATTCCCCACGCTCGATCAACGGCGGTGCAAAGCTGAAATCGAAGCCGAACAAGGTCGGTCGTTGCGCGGCTTCGCCGATCAGCCACTCGGCCACCTCTTCCCGCGACCAGCTGTGGCCGGGACGAATTAGCCGCGGCGCGGATTCGCACCGCGCCTCGGCGATGGCGATGCCCTTGTGCCTGCTGCCCTTCGCCCCCGACCAGTCGATCGCGACGAAGGAAGTGAACCGCGACCTCACACCAGCGGCGACTGGCCCTGGCGATATCCGTCATCGCTGGCCGGGCGCTGCGGGGCCGGGCCCGCCGGTGTGGAATCGCCGCGTTCCATCCGCTCGAGCTTGCGCGCCGCGGCGTCGCGCCCGCCGAGCCCGAAGGCGAGTGCGGCCGCAACCGCGGCCGAGCCCAGGATCAGTCCGAACGCCATCATCACGATCTGGTCGGCAAGGCCCATGAAGGTCAGACCGATCGCCGTGAACAAGGCGATGATCGCATAGCGGACGATGGTCTGCGCCGGGCTGCTTGCATCGGTCCCGCTGGCGACGAAACCGGAAATGATCCGTGCCAGGAAAATTCCGGTGACGATGATCAGCGAGCCGAAGATGACCTTGCCGCCAAGCTCGGTCACCTGCGCCAGGAAAATGGCGATGGTCCCGCCGCCCAATTGCTTGGCCGCCTCGATCGACGCGCCAAGAATGATCGCGATCATCGCGATATTGGCGACAATCTTGGACGGCACCGCACTGACCGGTAAGGCGCCGGTGGATTGCAACGCCTGGTCGAAGCCGGTCGGCGGCAGGATCGCTTCGATGATCGTCTTGACGAACCGCGCCAGGATGAAGGCGATGCCGATCCACAAGGCAGCGGCGAAGACGCGCGGAATGGCGGCGAGGATCTGGTTGAGCATGGCGATCGCTGGCCCGGAAATCGCTTCCACCCCAAGCACCTGGAAAGCGGAAATTGCGACCGTGATGATGATCAAAGCGAACACCAGTGTCCCGACTCCGCGAGCGATGCTGCTGCGGGTGGCGGGCAGCGCCGGATCGGCCGCCGGGCGTTCGGCGGACAAGCCCGAACCGAGGCCGATTTTATGGAGCAGACCTTCGACGTTCATCGCGGTCAGCGAGGTTTCGGTCAGCCGGCTGGCGATGCGGGCAACGATATAGCCGATGAAGAAGATCAGCCCGGCCCCGATCAGCCGCGGCAGGAAGGCGAAAATTTCGACCACCATCTTGTTGATTGGTGCCAGGATCTGGCCGAAGCCGAGGAAGCTGACGGCGGCCATGATGCCGACCAGCCAGATGATCAGCTTGGCGATCACCCCGAGCTGATGACCGACGGTTTCTTCGGGCGTCCCGGTGACGTGCCGGCGCAGCGCCGGCGACTTGTCGATGGCCTTTTGGAGGACCCATTTGGCGGCCCTTGCAACGATCCAGGTCGCGACCAGGATGGCGAGCGCAATAAGGATTTTGGGGCCCCAGAAAATCAGCTGGCTCTGCCAATAGGCGCCCTGGTCTACCTGGTACATGTCACGCTCCCTGAAATGAATTTCCTCACGCTTCCTTGTGTAGCGCTTTGCGCCGCTCATTCCAAAATTCGAGCCGCTCGGCGACAGATCGAACTGGCAAATGCCAATTCATTATGCTATACATGTATATCAAATGGAGGTTGCCATGCTTGCTGTTCGGCTGGACGAAAATACGGAGAGAAGGCTGCAAAGGTTGGCTGAGCGCACAGGCCGGACCAAAACATTTTACGCGCGCGCCGCGATCGTCGCGCATCTCGACGATCTCGAGGATTTCTATCTCGCCGAAGAGCGGATGCGCGATTTTCGCGCCGGTGACGCGATCCCGCTCAGCGCGCTGAAGGCCGAGCTTGGCCTGGACGATTGAGTTCCTTCCGGCGGCGGCAAAAGAGCTGGGCAAACTCGACCGCGCCGTCGCGGCGCGGATTGTCCACACGCTCGAACAGCGCATCGCTACCCTCGACGACCCGCGCACATTGGGCAGCGCGCTGGTCGGCGAACATGCCGGCTACTGGCGCTGGCGGATCGGCGACTATCGCGTGATCGCACGGATCGAGGATGAGCGAATCATGATTTTGGTTATGAGCCCGGTCTTCGGAACAGATTGATTAACTGTAATACCGCGCTTCATGCCAAGAGCGCACATCGGAGGCATATGATGTCAGTTTACGCACTTTGGAATAATAAGGGTGGGGTCGGGAAAAGCTATCTGACCTTTCAGATCGCCTGCGAATATGCGCGTCAACATCCTGAGGTTAACGTCTTGGTTTTGGACGCATGTCCCCAGTCTAATTCAACCATCATGCTCCTTGGGGGAATTGAGGTTGGTGAAGCGAACCTCGATCAAATCTCAACGACGACACCTCTTCGTACGATAAGCGGGTACATTGAGGATCGCATTAGAAGTCCGTATTCGAGTCCCCGCACCGGCACATCGTTTGTGCACCAGGTGCGAACCTTCAACGCAAGCGTGCCAGCCAATGTGTACCTGGTTCCCGGGGATGAACAGCTAGAGATTCAGGCCTCTCGAGTTGCGGGCGCCACGAACCCCGGTCCTCTTGATGCATGGAGAATAGTTCACCAGTGGTTTAGCGACTTGGTCGCCGATATCACCGGAGCTTGGGATCGGCCATCGACAGTCTTTATCGACTGCAACCCTAGTTTCACGATTTACACAGAGCTCGCGCTTTCCGCCTCCGATCGCCTTATAGTTCCATTCACTGCAGACGGCTCATCGAAACGCGCAGTGAGAGCACTTTTGGCATTGATCTACGGAATCACGAGGACGGCTGGTGCACCGCAGTCGGACTTCTTCTTGAACTCCAATCAATACCGGATGACGATCCCAGATCTCTATCTCTATGTGGGCAATCGCCTCACGCAGAATTTAGGTGCAGCGAACGCATTTAGTTATGTTGTGACCGAGATTGGGAATGAAATTTTTCGAGTGTGGCAGGCCAATCCTAATCGGTTTGCTATTCATCCCACGGGAGCGCCACCGCCGCGTTCACGGACAGAGTTTCGTCGGATGTTTCAGGCAGAAATAAAGGATGCAAACACTGCGTCCGTCGTTTCCGGCGCCTTAGGAATTCCGATGCTTCGTCTACGGTCGGGCGCAAAACGACTTTTGCAAAAGGAGGTCATAGTGAATCAGTCGCAGCTCGACAGACTGCAGCCGAACATGGAAAATTTTGTCCGCAATATCGAGTAATTTGCCCAAGAGAAAAAGCGCTGTCCAGCTTTTAGGACAGGCAATCATTTTACTATCCGCCGCTCGTCCCACCACGCCAGCCGCTCCTTGACCTTGGCTTCGAAGCCGCGGTCGGTGGGGGCATAGAATGTTTGCCGCTCCATCCCTTCGGGCCAGTAATCCGCGCCCGAAAAGCCGTCCTCGGCATCATGGTCATAAGCGTAGCCCTGGCCGTAGCCGATGTCCTTCATCAGCCTGGTCGGGGCGTTGAGGATATGCGCCGGGGGACTGAGCGAGCCGGTTTCCTGCGCGCTCCGCCACGCGGCTTTGTGGGCGGCATAAGCGGCGTTCGATTTGGGCGCTGTGGCGAGGTAGAGGCAGGCCTGGACGATCGCCAGTTCGCCTTCGGGGCTACCAAGGAAGTCATAGGCGTCCTTGGCCGCGAGGCACTGAACCAGCGCCTGGGGGTCGGCGAGGCCGATATCTTCCGAGGCGAAGCGGACGAGGCGGCGCAGGAGGTACAGCGGCTGCTCCCCCGCAACCAGCATCCGCGCAAGGTAGTAAAGCGCGGCCTGGGGGTCGGACCCGCGGAGGCTTTTGTGGAGCGCGCTGATGAGGTTGTAATGGCCCTCGCGGTCCTTGTCGTAGACCGGCACCCGGCGGTTGAGCAGAGCGGATAATTGCGCCGCATCGAGCGGTTCGGGGATGTCGACCGCAAACAAGGTCTCGGCCTGGTTGAGGAGGAAGCGGCCGTCGCCATCGGTGCTTGCAATCAGCGCATCGCGGGCATCGGCGGTGACCGGCAGGGGACGCCCGGCGATGGCTTCGGCACGGTCGATCAACTCGCCTAGGGCCTGATGATCGAGGCGGTGGAGGATCAGCACCTGACAGCGTGACAGCAAGGCCGCATTGAGCTCGAAACTGGGGTTTTCGGTGGTCGCTCCAACCAACGTCACGGTGCCATTTTCGACGAACGGCAGGAAGCCGTCCTGCTGGGCGCGATTGAAGCGGTGGATCTCATCAACGAACATCAAGGTCTGCTGCCCGGCGCCGGCCGCCTTTTTGGCCTCGGCGAACACCTTCTTGAGGTCGGCGACGCCCGAAAAGACCGCGCTGATGGCGACGAACCGCAAACCTACCGCCTCCGCCAGCAAGCGCGCGATGCTGGTCTTGCCGGTCCCCGGTGGCCCCCACAGGATCATCGACGACAGGCGACCGGCGGCGACCATCCGACCGATGGCCCCGTCCGGCCCGGTCAGATGAGACTGGCCAACGACATCGCTCAGCGTTGCCGGCCGAAGGCGATCGGCCAACGGCGCATTGGCCGGCGTCTCATCCGGCCGAACGGCGCTGATCTCATCGTCGCTGAACAAGGTGCCCATCACTGCACATCATAAGGAGCAATCGAAAAAAAGCATCGGCAAATGCTTGAAAGCGATGTAGCTAAGATATATCTCAGACCGATCTAAAGAAAGGAAATGATATGGGACGACACCATGACTGCGGCAAAGGCGGCAATTTCAAGATCGACCTTCCCCAAGCCCTGATGGCCATGCGCGGCGGTCGCGGCTGGAGCGGGAACTGGGGGCCATTCTCGTTCGACTTCGGCGACGGTTCGGAAGGATCTGGGCGGCGCGGCAATCGCGGTCGGCGTGGACGCCGGATGTTCG
Organism: Pseudomonadota bacterium; assembly: GCA_040390365.1. Taxonomy (GTDB): domain Bacteria; phylum Pseudomonadota; class Alphaproteobacteria; order Sphingomonadales; family Sphingomonadaceae; genus Sphingomicrobium. The sequence goes on from JAZJYM010000006.1 coordinate 41,701, forward strand.
AATCCGGCGAATTGCGACTGGTGATGCTCAAGCTGATCGCCGACCAGCCGCGCCATGGCTATGAATTGATCAAGGCGATCGAGGACATGACCGGCGGCGAATATGCCCCGAGCCCGGGGATCGTTTACCCGACCCTCACGCTGCTCGAGGACATGGGCTTCATCGCCGAAAAGAAGTCGAAGGATTCGAAGAAGATTTTCGCGGCGACCGACGATGGTCGCGCCCATCTCGCCGAAAATGTCGCCGAAGTTGAGGAGCTGTTCGAGCGTCTGTCCGATCTGGCGCCGAAGGAAAGTTCGTCGGCCGGTCCCGCGATCGGCCGCGCGGTCAAGAATTTGATGACCGCGCTCAGCCACCGCATCGGCCGCGACGGGCTCGACGAGGAATTGCTGCTCGAAATCGCAGCCATCCTCGATGAGGCGGCGCAGCGCATCGAACGAGTCAAATAGGGTCGGGCTAGCGAGCGGCCATTCGGGCCAGCCGCTCGCGCTTGGCAATCACCCGCCGGTAGACATCGAGCACGACCGAATTGATCTCGTCCCAGTCGCGGGTCGAGGCGTAAGCGGTTCCGGCCTGGCCGTGCGCAGCGCGCATCGCGGGGTCGCTGGCATAGGCCTGGAGGGCGTCGGCATAAGCGTCGCCATCGGTCGGATCGCACAGGATCCCGGTGACCCCGTCCTGTACCAGATTGGTCGCTCCGGTGGAGAGTGCGGCGACGACCGGCAAGCCGCAGGCCATCGCCTCCAGCGTGACATTGCCGAACGCCTCGGTCACCGACGGGTTGAGAAACACGTCGCCGCTGGCCAGCGCCCGGGCGAGGTCGTCGCCGACCTGGTGGCCGACGAACACCCCCTGGGGCATGCGTTCCTGGAACCAGCCGCGCGCCGGACCATCGCCAATGATCAGCGCGTGATGGGGAATGCCGCGCTCGGTCAGCTGATCGAGCGCCGCGGCGAATTCCTCGAGTCCCTTTTCGAGCACCAGCCGGCCAAGGAAGGTGACGGCGAGCTCATGGTCGGCAATGCCGAGGCTTCGCCGCCAGTCGGCGTCGCGCCGCCCGGGATTGAACTGTTCGCGATCGACGCCTCGGGTCCAGATGTGGATGTTGCGGCTCATGCGCTGGGCGCGGAGCACGGCCGCCGTCGATTCCGCTGGAGCCAATATGGCATCGCAGCGCCGATAGAGACGGCGCAAGGCGGCGCGCAGCGCGGGCTCCAGCAACTGCAGATGGTAATAAGAGAGATAGGTTTCGAACCTGGTGTGGACCGAAGCGACGGTGGCGATGCCGCGCCGCCGCGCCCAGGTCACCGCTCGGTGCGCTGAAATGTCGGGGCTCGAGATATGGACGATATTGGGCGCGAAGGCCTCAAGGTCGCGCCGGACCTCGGCCGAAAGCCCGGTGGGAATCCGATATTCGCGCCGCCGCGGAATGGTGACCGATCGCAAACCGACGAGATCACCGGTCGGCGGGAAGGCGGGTTGATCGACGATCGGCGCATAGACCCTGACTTTGGCGCCCTGGCGTAGCAAATAGTTGACCAGCCGGTTGAGCGCCTGGTTGGCACCGTCGCGGACGTAATTGTAATTGCCCGAGAACAGGGCGATGCGAAGATCGGTGGTTTCCATCGGTGAAGCGCCTTAACCGCGCGTTCGGCAAAGGCAAAGGATGCGATGGGCGAGGACATAAGCGAAGCGCTCAAGATCGGGTTGCCAATGGTGGCCCCGGCCGATGCCCGGCTGTTCATCCTCGGCAGCCTGCCCGGCGACGCCTCGCTCAGCGCGAGCCGCTATTACGCCCACCCGACCAACCAGTTCTGGCGCCTGCTCGGCGGAGCGATCGGCGAGGATCTGCAGCATCTCGATTACGACGCCCGGCTGGCCGCATTGTCGCGCCGGCGAATTGGCTTGTGGGACGTGATCGGCGCTGCTCGGCGGCGCGGCAGTCTCGACCAGGCAATCCGCGATGCCGAGCATAATAAGCTCGACCGGCTCATCGCCGACTTTCCCCAATTGCGCGCGATTGCCTTCAATGGCGCAACCGCGGCGGCGACCGGGCGCCGGCTCCTGACCGATCGATCGTCCGCAATCGCGATCATCGGCCTGCCCTCGTCGAGTGCCGCTCATACCGCGCCATTCGCGCTCAAGGCCGAACGCTGGGCCCTCGTTCGCGATTATTGCGCCGACTGAGCTTCGCCTCCCCTTGCGCGGAGCGGTGGACGCGGCATGATAGGGCGATGGACGAGACTGACGAAATCGAAATCGAAGGCGACGAGGGCGACAAGAGCCTGTCGATGGTCGACGAAGCGCTGGTCGCTGGGACGATCGCCAACACCAACGGCTTGCTCGTGATCCTGGCCAAGCTGGTCGCCAAGGGCATTTTCGACCGCGCCGACCTGCAGGCCTTTTCGGACAGCTATTCCAAGCCGCTCGACCACGGCGGGATGCGCGAAAACGAGCTGGTCGGCCAGATGCAGGATCAGATGGAATCGACCCTGGCCGAGCTGATGCGCTTTCTTGCCGAGCGGGAAAAGGACGAATAAGGCGCTGCGCTTGACCTTGACATGATGTCAAGGTTTACAAGGGTGGAATGGGCCGAGATCGCCCACATGAAAGCGATCCTCGAGCAGAACTGAAGACCCCGTACCCATGGAAAAGCAGGAGACAATGATGAAGCTCACCCGATCAACCGCGATTGCCGCGCTCGGCACCTTCGCCCTTGCCGCCTGTAGCCAGGCGGAGACGAACAATCAGGCTGCCGCCGACACCGCGCCGGCCACCGCGCCGGGCGCAAATGACGCCGCCGCGAACGTGACTAACGCCGCCGGATCGGATTCCCCGGCGGGAACCGGCGCACCCGCCTCGACCAGCGTTTCAAGCGGAATGCCCGTGCCCGGCACCAACACGCCCGAACATATCGTCGTCAACGAAGACGGTGCGAACGGAAGCGACAACCGCTTGTAGCGCAAGAGTTGACGCGCATCGGCCAAGCCCACATATGGCGCCCGCTCGCGCCGATGCGCACGGCCCCTTCGTCTAGCGGTTAGGACGTCGCCCTCTCACGGCGAAAACACGGGTTCGATTCCCGTAGGGGTCACCACTGCATTTCGCGCATTGAGTTGCTATATAGGCGCAATGAACAACGATCCGCATCTCGATCAGGCGAGCACGATCATCGCCGTGGCGCGCGCCAGCGAAGCCAAGCGCCCGACCATTGCCGGCTTTTTCGACGAAGCCACCAACACCATCAGCTATGTCGTCAACGACCCCGCCAGCGGCCGCGCTGCGGTGATCGACAGCGTGCTCGATTATGACAATGCCGCGGGGCGGACCGCCTTCCGTTCGGCCGACCTGATCGTCGAATATGTCGCCAAGAACAGTCTGTCCGTCGACTGGCTGATCGAAACCCACGCCCATGCCGACCATATCTCCGCCGCGCCCTATCTCCAGGACAAGCTCGGCGGGAAGCTGGCAATCGGCGCCGACATCGTCCGCGTGCAGGACGTGTTTGGCAAATTGTTCAACGCCGGGACCGAATTCCAGCGCGACGGCTCGCAATTCGACCGCCTGTTCAACGATGGCGACACGTTCGCGATCGGCGGGATTGAGGCGATCGCGCTTCACGTTCCCGGCCATACGCCGGCCGACATGGCGTTCATCATCGGCGATGCCGCGTTCATTGGCGACACCATGTTCATGCCCGATTTCGGCACCGCCCGGGCGGATTTCCCCGGCGGCGACGCGCGCCAGCTGTACCGCTCGATCCGCCGGCTGCTCGAACTGCCGCGCGAAACCCGGCTGTTCCTGTGCCACGATTACAAGGCGCCGGGGCGAACCGACTATGCGTGGGAGACCACGGTCGGCCAGCAGCGCGACCATAATGTCCATGTCCGCGACGGGATCAACGAAGACGCATTCGTCGAAATGCGCACCAAGCGCGACCACAGCCTGGCAATGCCCGAGCTGATCATGCCGTCGGTCCAGGTCAATATCCGCGGCGGGCGCCTGCCCGAGCCCGAGGATAATGGAGTCAGCTACATCAAGATCCCGCTCAATGCCGTTTGACTATTTGAACGGGCTGGTCGGCGGATTGTTGATCGGCCTTGCCGGTGCGATCATGCTGCTTGGCGTTGGCCGGATCGCGGGTGTCAGCGGACTTACCGCGCGCGCCGTTGGGCTGAGCGATTCGGGACCGCCGCGAGCGATGTCCGCTCTGTTTCTTGGCGGAATTATAGCTGGAGCCGCGCTCGTGGAGTTCGCGATCAGTCCGATCGAGGCCCGCTTTCCGCCATCGTTAATGCTGCTGATCGCCGGTGGGCTGGTGACCGGCTTTGGGACCCGGCTCGGCAGCGGCTGTACCAGCGGCCATGGAGTGTGCGGGATGAGCCGGCTGTCCCCGCGCTCGCTCGCAGCAACCGCGACCTTCATCGCGTCCGGGATCGCGACCGTCGCACTCTCCAATCATCTTGGGTGGGGCTGGTGACACCGCGCTCGATCATCGCCGCCATTGCCGGCATCGTGTTTGGCGTCGGACTTGCGGTTTCGGGGATGATGGACCCGGCCAAGGTGCGCGGATTTCTCGATATCTTCGGCAGCTGGGACCCGACTTTGATATTCGTGATGGGCGGCGCGACCCTGGTCATGGGGATCGCCTGGCTGGTCCAGCGGCGCTTCGACCGGCCACTCGCCGACAGCCGCTTCCATTTGCCCAACACCAGCGGCATCGACCGCCGCCTGCTTGGCGGATCGGCCTTGTTCGGGATCGGCTGGGGGCTTGCCGGCCTGTGCCCCGGGCCAGCCCTTGCGTCGCTCGCCACCCGCCCGCTTCAAGCGGCCATATTCGTCGCCGCGATGATCGCCGGAATGGCAGTGTTTCGATTCACGCTCGAACCGCGCGATTAAGTCGTGACGATCGACCTGTTCCATGCCGCGCTCGACGTGCTTTCGGGCGGCCTGGTCGGATTTTCGCTGGGGCTGGTCGGTGGCGGGGGGTCGATCCTGGCGGTCCCGCTGATGGTCTATCTGGTCGGGGTCAAAAGTCCCCATGTCGCAATCGGCACCAGCGCGCTCGCGGTTGCCGCCAATGCCGCGCTTGGAATGGTCAATCATGCCCGCCACGACCATGTGCAATGGCGCTGCGGCCTGTTGTTCGCCGGCGCGGGAGTGGCCGGGGCCTTTGCCGGGTCGAGTGCCGGCAAGTCGGTCGATGGCGATCAGCTGCTGTTCCTGTTCGCGCTGGTCATGGTGGTGGTCGGCGTGGTCATGCTTCGCCGCCGAGAAAGCGGGTCGCGCGAGAAGGTCGTACTGAGCCGCGGCAATGCCCCGCAACTGTCGGGTTTCGGCTTCCTGACCGGCCTGTTCGCGGGCTTTTTCGGGATCGGCGGCGGTTTCCTGATCGTTCCCGGGCTGATTGCGGCGACCGACATGGCGATGATCTATGCGGTCGGGACGAGTCTGGTCGCGGTGACTGCGTTCGGGCTTACGACCGCGCTCAATTACGCCTGGTCTGGACTGGTCGACTGGCCGCTCGCCGGATTGTTCATCCTCGGCGGTTTCCTGGGCAGCATGGCGGGGGCCCGGACCGCCAAGAAGCTTCATTCGGGCGGGGCGCTGACCAAGGTCTTCTCGGGCCTGATCTTTGTCGTTGCGGCGTATATGTTGTGGCGGAGCTGGGCGGCGATCAGCGCGTCCTGAGTGCGCTCGATCCGCGTGTGCGATTGGCCAGCCATTGTTCGATGATCCGCGCTATGCGCGGTGCCGAGCGACCGTCGCCAAAGGGGAAATTGCGCCGCGCCATGGCGGCGCGCTCAACCGGATTGGCGAGCAAGGCGCGGGCTTCGGCGACGATCCGCTCGGCCTTGACCCCGACCAGCCGGGCGTTGCCGCTGGTGATCGCTTCGGGCCGCTCGGTCTTGTCGCGAAGCACCAGCAACGGCACTCCAAGCGCCGGCGCTTCCTCCTGGATCCCGCCCGAATCGCTCAACAACAGGTCGCACCCGCGCATCCGCTCGATGAGGTCGCCGTGGCTCATCGGAGCGAGCAATTCGACGCCCTTGAGCCGCCCGAGCCGCCCGCTGAGCGGTTGGCCGACCGCTGGATTGGGATGGAGAACGACCTCCACTTTGACGTTTTCGTCCTCGGCGATGGCGGCGATCGCATCGGCGATTTCGGCCAGCCCAGAGCCCCAGGATTCGCGCCGATGACAGGTCACGAGGACGCGTTGATGCCCGCCCTCGCGCAATGGTTCGGGCGGAAGCTGGGCGACGGTTTCAATGAGGGCGTCGATGCCGCTATTGCCGGTGATGTGGACCGCTCCGTCAATCCGCTCGGACGCGAGGTTGGCCGCGGCGAGCGCGGTTGGCGCGAACAGCAACTGGGCGCGCGAATCGATCGCGCTTCTGAATTCCTCTTCCGGCCACGGCAATCGCGGGTCGTAGGTGCGTAGCCCGGCTTCGACATGGGCCACGGGCACTCCTGCGGCAAAGGCGGCCTGGGCGGCGCCAAACGCACTCGATGTATCGCCCTGGACGATCAGCAAATCGGGATGGCGCCGAAATTGGTTCCTGACCCGCTCCTCGACGTGGCGGGCGTGATTATAGGGGTTGGTCTCGCCCGGACAGCCGAGCTCGACCGAACGAAAATCGCCCAGCCCAAAGCCGCCCATATCGAGATCGCGGTGCTGGCCGGTGACCAGCAACAGCGGATCGAGGCCGACCGACCGCAAGGCCCGGGCGACGGGCGCTAATTTGATGGCTTCCGGTCGTGTCCCAATGACCAGCCAGATGTCGGCGAAACGCAGCCTTCCCCCTTACTCGGCGGAGGATAGGTGCAGCCATTACGGACCGAATTCAAGCGTTCGCGGAAAACTCAGCGAAAATTGTCCGCATAGGCCTGGATCTTGAGCCTCACCGGGGCGGCTGGAACGAGGTGGAATTGGAAGCCATGTTGGCGGCAATAGGCGACCGCCGCGGCGCTGGTCGGAAAGCTCAAGCGCACTTGCGGATTGGTGTCGCCCGATCCGTTCCAGCCGGTCAACGGGTCGGGACGAAGCGCTTCGACGCGTTCGAATTCCAATTGCCAACGGCCAGCCTGGGCGCGGCCCGATTGGGTGGTCTTGCGGTCATATTCGATAATTCTGGCGATGGTCATGAAATGCTGGGTGGCAAAGCCCGCGCCACAAGGCAAGCGCGCACTGACCGCTTATTGCGGCATTTCGACATGGCCACCGAAACCAAAGCGCATGGCCGACAGCAATTGGTCGGCATAGCTTTCCTCGATCCGGCTGCGGTAGCGGGCGAACAGCGATGCGGCGAGGACGTCGACGGGGACCGATTCTTCCATCGCCGCGTCGATCGTCCACCGGCCCTCGCCCGAATCCGCCACTCGTCCGGAGAATTTCGACAATGTCTGGTCTTCGGCAAGCGCGATCGAGATCAGGTCGAGCAGCCATGACGAAATGACGCTTCCGCGCCGCCACACTTCGGCGATGTCGGACAGATTGAGGTCGAACCGGGCGCCATCGGGAAGGTCCGGCTTTGCCCGCTGGCGCAGAACATCGAAGCCCTCGGCATAGGATTGCATCATGCCATATTCGATGCCGTTGTGGATCATCTTGACGAAATGTCCCGACCCCGCCGGTCCGCAATGAACATAGCCCTGCTCGGCCTTCCAGCCCGGCGCATCGGGCAGGTTGCGGGTCCGTGAAATCGATCCGATGCCGGGCGCCAGGGTCTGAAAAATGGGATCGAGCAAATCGACCTGCTCCTTGGGGCCGCCGATCATCATGCAATAGCCGCGTTCGAGGCCCCAGACGCCGCCCGAAACGCCGACATCGATGAAATGCAGCTTGCGCTCCGTCAGATAGCGGCAGCGTTCGATATCGTGCTTCCAGAAACTATTGCCGCCATCGATGATGATGTCGCCGGGCTGCGCCTGGTCGGCGATTTCGTGCATCACCTTCTCGGTGATTTCGCCAGCCGGCAGCATCAGCCAGTAAATCGCCGGCTGCTCGAGGTTGGGAGCAAGGTCGCTCAGGCTCGCGGCGGGGATGGCGCCGCGCTTCCTGGCGTCGTCGACCGCTTTGGGATCGCGGTCGTACGCCACCACCTTGTGCCCGCCTTTGACCAGCCGCTCCGCCATGTTCCCGCCCATCCGGCCAAGGCCGATCATCGCGATCTTCATTCTGTTCTCCAGCTTCGGTCGTGTGCCTGCGACGGGTCAATAAGCGCGGGCGATGGCGAACTCGACCGCCTCGACCATCGCTGATTTGGCCCGTCCGGCGGGGAAATTCGCCAGTGCGTCGATTGCGCGGCGGCCATAATGGGTTGCCCGCTGCAGGGTCTCGCTCAGTGCGTCGGCGCTGGTGAGCAGCTTGACGGCGACGGCGAGGTCGTCGTCGGACACGCGCTCCCCACTGATCGCGGAGCGCCAGAAGGCGCGGTCGCCCGCGGATCCGCGGGCATAAGCAAGGATCACCGGAAGAGTCATCTTGCCGTCGCGGAAATCGTCGCCCAGCCCCTTGCCCATGGTTTCGGAATCCGACGCATAATCGATGACGTCGTCGGTCAGCTGGAAAGCGATACCAAGGTTGCGGCCATAGGATTCGAGCGCGGTTTCGGCGCCATCGTCGGCCTCCGCGACCACCGGTGCAACCCGGCATGCGGCGGCGAACAAAGCCGCGGTCTTGGCGCTGATAATCGCCAGATACTGGTCTTCGCCGGTGTCGATCTGGCGCTGGGCGGTCAATTGATCGACCTCGCCTTCGGCAATCACCGCGGAGGCGTGGCTGAGGATTTTGAGAACCTTGAGGCTGCCATCCTCAACCATCAATTCGAACGCCCGGCTGAACAGGAAATCGCCGACCAGGACGCTTGCGGGATTACCCCAGATGAGGTTCGCGGTGCGTTTTCCACGGCGCATTCCTGAACCGTCGACGACATCGTCGTGGAGCAGGGTCGCGGTGTGGATGAATTCGACCGCCGCGGCGAGCTTGTGGTGACGAGTTCCGGGGTAGCCGAGCAAGGCTGCGCTCGCCAGAGTGAGCATCGGGCGCATGCGCTTGCCGCCGCCCGCGATCAGATGCCCGGCGAGCTCGGGGATGAGCGCAACCTCGGATTGCATCCGCTCCAGGATGACCGCGTTGACCCCGTTCATGTCGGCGGCGACGAGCGCAACCAACGGGTCGAGCGAGGGCTCGCCTGTGGGATGAAGCGGGTGAACGGTCGCGGTCACGGCGCAGCTACTAGCGGGGAAGTGGCGCTTTTCCTAGCGGGTCACCGGACATCGACCGTTTCGGCTGGCGGCCGGCGATTGGCGTGGGACTGTTTTACCCGACCTGTGTCGCGCCGCTTCTCTGCCGCTTCACCGCCCGTTTTGGCACGGTCTTTTGACCGCCTCAAAAATGTTGCTGCTATTTCAATATATTCAGCTACTTCGGCGCTTAAGTTGCGGCATTGCCTCCGCTCAGATGGAGAAGGGCATTTTGGTTAGGAAGGCGCTTGCGCTGATCATTGCCGCCGCGGTGCTTCCGTTGGTGACCTTCTTCCTGTTGCAAAGCGCGTTCGCGGCGCGTGAGCAGCGGCAAAAGGCCGAGGATCAGACGCTTGCGCAGGCGCGGGTCGCGCTCAGTGCCAGCGACGCGCTATTGGGGCGTTCGATCGGCGCAATCGACGCGCTCGGCACCGTTCGCGAACTTCATCAGGGGGACATTCCGGAAGCGTATAATCGAGTCCGGCAAGTTGCCGCTCTTCAGCCGCACTGGGTGAGCGTCGTCCTGGCGCGCCAAGCCGATGGAGCCGAGCTTTTCGATCTGCGCAAACCGCTTGGCCCGCCGGGGCCGGGGTCACGGGCGCGGAAGTTGAATGCGACCGGACTGGAGTTCGGGCCAGTCGTTCGCGCCGGCCCCGGTTGTCCGTGCGTTGCCTTGAGCCGGAGCGCATCCGGCAAGGGCGGTCCCTATATCGTGACCGCGCTGATTTCGACGACACCGTTCGTCGCGTTGCTCCCCGCTGCGGACACCCGCTACGGCGTCAGCGCGCTGGTCGATTCTAAAGGCATTTTCATTGCGCGCTCGGTCAACAATAGCGAGCGAGTCGGCCGACCGGCATCGCGCTTTGTCCGAGCGGCGGTCGCAAGTTCGGCGGGCAATGGTTTCTACCCGGGCGTGACCCTTGAGGGGTTCGAAAATTACAGCGCTTTCGCGCGCTCCGAACTGAGTGGCTGGTCGGCGCATGTCGCCCTGGCAAGCACAGTCATCGATTCCCCGACCCGCCAGGCTTTGGGTTCGATAACCATTGCAGCGCTGCTGTCGCTGGCATTGGCGGCAGTACTCGTGATCTTCGGGATCCGCTATCTCGCTGAAACACGGCGCCTGACCGAGCGGATGCAGCACGCCCAAAAGCTCGAAGCGCTTGGTCAGCTGACCGGTGGCATCGCTCATGATTTCAACAATCTGCTGACTCCGATCGTCGGTGCTCTCGACATTCTCTCCCAGCGCGAGGGCCTTGATGACCGGGCGCGGCGAATGGCCAAGGGCGGGCTTGCCTCGGCCAACCGGGCGGCCAAATTGACCCGCCAATTGCTCGCTTTTTCGCGGCGTCAAAAGCTGAGCCTTCAACCGCTCGACATGTGCACCATGCTGGCTGACATCGAGCCGCTTTTGCAGCAATCCGCGGGCGGAAATCGCCTCCACCTCAAGCTCGCCCACGATCGATGCTGGGTCACCACCGACCCGACCCAGCTCGAGCTGGCCTTGCTCAACCTGGTGATCAACGCCCGTGATGCCTCGGCCGATGGCGGTATCATCGAAATTTCAGTTCAGGAGGGCCGGATCCGGGATCGTCAGGCATGGGCGCTAGTCGTCAGCGACCACGGTGTCGGAATGCCCCCGGAAGTCCGGGCGCGGGCGTTCGAGCCATTTTTCACGACCAAGGATCAGGGCCAGGGCACCGGCCTCGGCCTGGCCCAGGTCTTCGCTTTCGCCCAGCAGTCGAACGGCGATGTCCAAATCGACAGCGAGCCTGGCGAGGGCACGCAAGTGACGTTGTTGCTCCCCTCGAGCGAAGTGCCTGCTGATGCCGAACAAGCCGCGGTTGAGCCGCCGGCTCTGGCTTCAGGACCGCTGAAACTGCTGGTGGTCGATGACGATGCGGAAGTTCTGGCGGCGATCGTCGCCGTGCTCCAGGAGGACGGCCACGATGTCGACAGCGCCTCAAGCGGCGAAGACGGGTTGAAGCTTGTCACCCGCAATCATTATGCGCTGGCGCTGGTCGATTTCGCGATGCCTGGAATGAACGGTGCCCAATTGATCGCGAAGTGGCTCAAGAAACGTCCCGACCAGCGGTTCGTAATCGTCACCGGCTATCTTGACAGTGAGGCGGTGGAAATCGCTGCCCCGGGGACGCCGGTGATCGCGAAGCCGTTCGACCCGGATGTCCTGCGGCGCATGGTGCGCGAGCTCGCCGCTACCTAACCTGCCGGAAGGCTCAGCCGGACGTTAAGTCCGCCCAGATCTTCGCTTTCCTCAAGTGTGATCTTGCCGCCGTAGATTTCGGCGACGTCGCGGACGATGGCGAGGCCGAGGCCGGTGCCGGGCTTGCCCGTAGTGTCGAGCCGCTTGCCGCGAACGAATAATTCGGCGCGCTGGGCGGCGGGAATCCCGGGGCCGTCATCCTCGACCTCGACATGGACCCAGCGGCCCTTGCGGCGCACCGTCACGAACACCCGGCCGCCGCCATATTTGGCCGCATTCTCGATCAGATTGCCGAGCATTTCATCGAGGTCCTGACGTTCGACGCGGACTTCGGCCTTGCTGTCGCCGTCAATATCGACCGTGACCTTTTGGTACAATCGATCGACCGCGCGTTGCACCGCTTCCAGGCTGTCCCACACCCGCGCCCGCGCCTGGGCCGAGGCGCGCCGCCCAATCGCCCGCGCCCGCGCCAGATGGTGATCGACCTGACGCCGCATGACGGTCGCTTCGCGGATGACGGTCTCGTCCAAGTCCGGCGAATGGGCAGTCGCGGCGTTGGTGATCACCGTCAGCGGAGTCTTCAGCGCATGGGCAAGATTGCCGGCATGGCGCCGGGCTTCCTCGGCCTGCGCCTCGCTATGCGCCAGAAGTTCGTTGATTTCCTCGGTCAACGGCCGGATTTCGGTCGGGAAGTCGCTGCCGATGCGGGTTTTTCTGCCCGACCGGATCGCCGCCACCTCGCGCTGGACCCGGCGCAATGGCCACAGGCCGTACACTGTTTGCAGCGCGGCCAGCAGAATGAGGCCGATACCGAGCAAGGTGAAGCTCCAGATCAGCGTCCGGCGCAACAGCCGGATCTGGTCGTCGATCGTCTCGCGCGACTGGGCGACCTGGAAGCGCCAACGGATCTTGCTACCGGGCAGGACCGCATCGCGCTCGACAATCCGCAATGTCTCGAGATTGCCGGCAGTGGAAAATTCATTGCTGTCGTAAAGGTGCGGCTCGACATCGTCATGGCTGTCGCGGACGGCCAGCCGCCGATCCCACAATGACCGCGAGGCGAAGCTGTCCGCGCCGTTTCCGCTGATCTGGAAATACAGCCCCGAATAAGGCTCGATGAACCGCTGATCGGCCGGCGGCCGGGTGAAGCGCACTTCGCCGTCGGGGCCGATTTCCGACGCTCCGATCATGCCCTTGAGGATGAGGCTTAGCTGATTGTCGAAATTGGCGACGATCGAGCGCGACAGCACCCGGTCGAGGGCAAAGCCGCCGATCACCAGCAAGGCGACGATCCACGCCGCCGCGACGATGATCATCCGCCGGGTCAGCGATCCGGTTCGGGACGTCACCGGGCGCTTGGCCGCGGCCCGTTCGTCAGACGCCGCCGCGATGGTGGCGGCCGGCTGGTTCAAAGGTGCCGGTCCTCCGGCTCCTCAAGGCTATAGCCGAGGCCGCGGATGGTGGTGATGACGTCGGCGCCCAATTTCTTGCGGATGCGGGTCACGAACACTTCGATGGTGTTCGAATCGCGGTCGAAATCCTGGTCGTAAATATGCTCGATCAGCTCGGTCCGGCTGACCACCTTGCCTTTGTGGTGGAGGAGGTAGGAGAGGAGCTTATATTCCTGAGCGGTCAATTTGACCGGTTCGCCCGCCTTGGTGACCTTGCCCGAACGGGTGTCGAGACGGATGTCGCCGGCCTTGAGTTCAGAGCTCGCATTGCCCGAGGAGCGGCGAATGAGCGCGCGCAGGCGGGCAATCAATTCCTCGGTCTGGAACGGCTTGGCGAGATAATCGTCGGCGCCGGCATCGAGTCCGGCGACCTTGTCCGACCAGCTGTCGCGCGCGGTCAGCACCAGCACCGGCATCTTGCGGCCTTCCTTGCGCCAGCGGTCGAGCACGGTCAGTCCATCGACTTCGGGCAGGCCGAGGTCGAGGATGATCGCGTCATAACTTTCGGTCGAGCCGAGGTAATGGCCGTCCTCGCCATCGGTGGCGAGATCGACGGCATAGCCCGCGCCTTCCAGCGTCGAGCGCAATTGCCGGCCGAGATTGGGTTCGTCTTCGACGATCAGAACGCGCATTCATGCTCCCTGGTGCGGTTGGTGCCCCCGCCTCAATGATCGGGGCGGTCCTTGGTTGCCTTACCGCAACGAACTGGGGAGGGCGCGCAAAAAATCAATCGTCCGTCCAATCAGCGCCGCTACGGGCGCGACCTGCGGATGATCCGCCCGGTGTGCGCATCGACATCGACCCAGATGACGCGCCCGTTCTGCATGAACTTGAGGCGGTAGATAGCACCATTGAGTTCAGGTCCGAGATAGTCGGCGCCGCCCATGAACGGCATGATGCGGCGTTCGAGCTGGGGCAGCGGCATCGAGCGGCCATCGCGGGTCGCCTCGAACGCACGATCGGTATCGCGCGGCGGATCAGCCAGCGCGGGCGTCGCCGCCAGGCCGGTGGCAAGCGCCAGGCCCAGAAAGATATGTTTAAGGATCATCACGCGACTCATGTCGGACCCTTCCTAGCATAGGCCATTGAATAGGCTATGAATGGTCGGTCGGCCCCGGTTAAGTATCTGAAATTATTCAGTGGCGCGAAATCCGTGACAAAAAGCCGGCGCTTGGGCCTCCCGCGCGCCCGAAACCCGCTTTAAGGGGGCCGTCATGGCAGCGCCGATCCTTTCCTATGAAGACCTGGGGCTGATCCAGGGCGAAGGCTGGCTGTTCCGCGGCCTCGACCTCTACATCGGCGCGCGCGACCGGCTGGCGCTGATCGGCCGCAACGGCGCGGGCAAGACGACCTTGCTCAAATGCCTCGCCGGCCTGGTCGACACCGACGAGGGCAAACGGACTCTGGTTCCGGGAAGCCATGTCGTGCTGCTCGAACAGGACCCGGTGATGACCGGCCATTCGACCCTGCGCGAGTGGGTGCTCGACGGTGCCGATGCTCCGGCCGAGCATGACGCGGCCGCAATCGCCGACCAACTGGGCATCGACCTTAATCGCCCGACCGCGACCGCGAGCGGCGGCGAGCGGCGGCGCGCGGCGATCACCCGGGCGCTGGCCCAAGACCCCGACGTCCTGCTGCTCGACGAACCGACCAACCATCTCGATCTGGGCGCGATCGAGTGGTTCGAGGACTGGCTCAACCGGTTCAAGGGCGCGTTCATCGTCATCAGTCACGACCGCACCTTCCTCACCCGGCTGACCAAGAGCTGCATCTGGCTCGACCGCGGCACCTTGCGCCGGGCCGAAATCGGCTTCGGTGGCTTCGATGCCTGGACCGAGCGGGTCTATGACGAGGAGGCCCGAGCGGCCGAAAAGCTCGACGCCAGGCTGAAGCTCGAGCTCCACTGGCTTCAGCGCGGGGTGACGGCGCGGCGGCGGCGCAACCAGGGGCGGCTGACCAAGCTCCACGAAATGCGCGCCCAGCGCGCGGCGATGATCGGCGAGGCCGGGACCGCCCGGCTCGCGCTGGCCAAGGACGATGTGAAGACCAAGACGGTGATCGATGCCGAGGGGGTCTTCAAGTCCTTTCCGCAAACACCGCTCGGGACGACCGGGGAGGGGATGAGGCCGATCATCAAGGACTTCACCTTGCGCATCCAGCGCGGCGACCGCATCGGGGTGGTTGGCCCCAACGGCGCGGGCAAGACGACCTTGCTCAAATTGCTGACCGGCGAGATCGCCCCCGACAGCGGAAGGATCCGGCGCGCCAAGACGTTGAGCGGGATCGTCATCGACCAGCAACGCAAGTTGATGGACCCGGCCAAGCGCGTCCGCGACGTGCTCGCCAATGGCGGCGAATGGATCGAGGTCCGCGGCGCCAAAAAGCACATCAAGGGATATTTGAAGGAATTCCTGTTCGATCCCGCGCTGTCGGACGCGCCGATCGCATCGCTGTCGGGGGGCGAGCGCTCGCGGCTGTTGCTGGCCCGCGAATTCGCCCGCGAGGCCAATCTGCTGGTACTCGACGAGCCGACCAACGACCTCGACCTCGAAACCCTCGACCTGCTCCAGG
This sequence comes from Pseudomonadota bacterium, assembly GCA_040390365.1. Lineage (GTDB taxonomy): Bacteria > Pseudomonadota > Alphaproteobacteria > Sphingomonadales > Sphingomonadaceae > Sphingomicrobium. Next base: position 57,190 of record JAZJYM010000006.1, read on the forward strand.
AAGTCATCGCCGATTACGAAGGGACGGTCCTGATCGTCAGCCACGACCGCGACTTCCTTGACCGCACGGTGACGATCACATTGGGGCTCGACGGCTCGGGCAAGGTCGACGTGGTTGCGGGCGGTTATGAGGATTGGGCGAAACGGCGGACTGCTCCCCCTCCCGCACGCGGGAGGGGGCCGGGGGGCGGGCCTGTTGGCGCGAAGAACAAGCCCACCCCTGTATCCCCTCCCCCAAGCGGGAGGGGAGGAAAACTCTCCTACAAGGACCAGCGCGACCTCGACCGCCTGCCGGGCGAGATCGAGCGGATCGAGGGCGAAATCGCAGCGACTGAGGACGCGCTCCACGATCCAGATTTGTTCATGGAGCAGCCCGACAGATTTGCGGCGCTGACTCGCCAACTCGACGACCTCCGCGGGCGAAAGGAAGCAGCCGAGCAACGCTGGCTCGAGGTCGCTGCGATGGCCGAGGAAATGGCGCGCTGACCTGGGCAGAAGGCTGTGAAGAAAGAACACTCTTGCCGATTATCGATAAAGACTATATCGTTTATCGATAATATGATTCGCAGGAGTTCACATTCATGCCCCGTCCGTCATCCACCGCATTGCCCATCGCCTATGTAGTCTTGCGCCTCCTCATCGCCTTGAACTGGGTTTACGCCGCCCTTCTGGTAGCGATTTTGGGCTGGTCGCTGACCCACGAACAGTGGACCTTTCTTGCTTTGGGTGTTCCGGTTTCGGCCCAATCGCAGCCGCTCGTTATGGGCATGCGGGCCATCGCCGCGCTTGGGATCCTTACCGTCCCGCTCAACCTCGCCATGCTCAAGCGGCTGGTCGCGATCGTCCAGACGGCGCAGGCGGGGGACCCATTTGTGGCGGCCAATGCCTATCGCCTGAACGCGATCGGCTGGGTGCTGTTCGCCCTGCAGCTGGTCAGCTTGATGGTGTGGGCGATTGGCAAGGCGGTTTCGACCCCGGCGCTCCCGCTCCACCTCAATGCCGGCTTTTCGTACAGCGGCTGGCTCGCGGTGATCCTGGTGTTCGTTCTGGCTCGGGTGTTCGCCGAAGGCACGTTGATGCGCGAAGACCTCCAGGGGACGGTGTGACATGGCCATCGCCGTCAAGCTCGACGATTTGCTTCATGCCCGGCGGATGACCCTGACCGAGCTCGCCGAGCGGATCGACCTGACCCTCGCCAATCTGTCGATCCTCAAGACCGGCAAGGCGCGCGCGATCCGCTTTTCGACCCTCGAGGCGATTTGCGCGGCGCTCGACTGCCAGCCGGGAGACCTGCTCGAATTTGAACCCGCGACCGACGCGCAAGACCAATCGCGCGCCGCTTGAAAGGGAGATAAACCATGGTTTCCGCTGCTGCTTCCCACTCATCGACCGCCCCCGGCACGGCCAACGACGAGGTATCGCTGATCCGGCTCTACGTGTTGCGCGCTACCTATTTGCTGCTCGTGGTCGGTCTCGGCGCGATGATCGTTCCCGTCGTCATCAGCCATGAGCCGGCAGCGCGCGGGGTGATCCCGAGCTTGTTGTGCGGAGTCTGGCTGCTCGCCTTCCTCGGCCTCAAATATCCCCTGCGGATGCTGCCGCTGCTGCTGTTCGAATTTGCCTGGAAGACCATCTGGCTGCTCGACTTCTGCCTGCCCCAGTGGTTCTCGGGTCAGCAGCCGCCGACCTTCGCCGAAGACGCGTTCAATATCGCCCTCGGCGTGATCCTGATGCCGCTCGTCATCCCGTGGGGCTATGTCTGGCGCAATTACGTGACGGCGCCGGGCGAGCGCTGGCGCTGACGCCACTGCGCGGCCGTCAACTGACCAGCGAATATTGCTTGATCAGATCGTACAGCGTCGGCCGGCTGATGCCGAGCAATTTGGCGGCGCCGGAAATGTTGTGCTCGGTCCGGGTCAGCGCCTGGTGGATCGCTCGGCGGTCGGCGATTTCCCGGGCCGCGCGAAGGTTGATCGGCAGCGCGCCCGCATTGGCATGGCCGCCGTCGAGATCGAGGTCCCTTGCGCTGATGCTCTTGCCGTCGGACATGATGACCGCGCGCTTGAGGCGATTTTCAAGTTCGCGGACATTGCCCGGCCAGGCGTAGCCGTCGATCGCTGCAAGCGCATCGGGCGACAGGGTCTTGACCGCCGGGTTGAGGTCACGAGCGAAGAGGTTGAGGAAATGACGCGCTAGGAGCACGGCATCGCCAGGCCGCTCGGATAGGCTTGGGATGGCGACGACGATTTCGGCCAGCCGGTAATAAAGGTCCTCGCGGAAGCTGCCCGCGGCGATCATCGCCTCGAGGTCCTGGTGAGTGGCGCAGACGATCCGGGTGTCGACCGCGATCGGGCTTCGTCCGCCGATCCGTTCGATCACCCGTTCCTGGATGAAGCGCAGCAATTTGACCTGGAGCGGCAAGGGAATGTCGCCGACTTCGTCGAGGAACAACGTCCCGCCCTCGGCCAGCTCGATCTTGCCGATGTTCGATTTGACCGCGCCGGTGAAGGCGCCGCGCTCGTAGCCGAACAATTCGGCCTCGAGCAGGTTTTCGGGGATTGCGGCGCAGTTGATGGCGACGAACCCGCCCTTGCGGCCGCTCTTGTCGTGGACCGCCCGGGCGAGCAATTCCTTGCCGGTTCCGCTGGCGCCGAGCAGCATGACCGAGACGTCGGCGCTGGCGACGCGCTCGATGGTCCGGGCGACCTTGAGCATTTCCGGAGCCGCGCTGATCATCGATCCGAGCACCTTTTCGTCGAAGCTCGATTCGAGCCGGCGGTTTTCCGCTTCGAGCGCGGACAGATGGAAGGCGCGGCTGACGATCAGCCCAAGGGCGTCGATATCGACCGGTTTTTTATAAAAATCATAAGCGCCGAGCGCGATTGCGCGGAGCGCGCTTTCCTGGGCGCCATGGCCGGTTGCGACGATCACCTTGGTGTCGGGCTTGAGCCGAAGAATCTCCTCGAGCGTTGCAAATCCTTCGCTGGTGCCGTCGGGGTCGGGCGGCAGTCCAAGGTCGAGCGTGACCACCGCGGGCTCAAAAGCGCGGAGCATCTCGATCGCGCTCGAGCGGTCGGATGCGCAGTGCACCTGATAGCCTTCATAGGCCCATTTGAGCTGGCGCTGGAGGCCTTCGTCGTCCTCGACCACGAGCAGGACATTGGCGGATTTGTCGTCGATCATGCGCGTTTCCGTTCGATGATGTGGTTTGCTGCTGCTGCCGGCACAAAGATGGTGAAAATGCTGCCCTTGCCGGGGCTGCTATCGACCGCCAGCCGACCGCCCATTGCGGCAATCACCGAGCGCGCTTCGAAGGCGCCAATGCCGAAGCCATTGGGCTTGGTCGAGGCAAAGGGCTGGAACAGGCGGTTGCGGACGAAATCGCCGTCCATTCCGCCGCCATTGTCGGCGACGGCGATCGCGACGTGCGATCCGGCGGAAGAGACGGTGATGCTCACCGGTTCGATCCACGGGCTCGCTTCAACGGCGTTCTGAAGCAAGTGGCCCACGGCCTGGCCAAGAGCATTGCTGTCGACTTGCGCCCACAGGCTGGTGTCGCCGAGCAGCTCGATCACCTGGTTTTTGCCGTGGGAAGCAATCGCCGCCTCCAGGATCGGGCGCAACGGCTGCGCCGCTCCGGGCTCGACCTGGGCTTGCGAATGCGGCGCGAGGCGGGCCAGCAGATCATTCATCTTGCCGACCGAATTCTTGAGCGTCGCCACCATGTCGGCGCGGAATTCCGGATTATCGGCATGGCGCTCGGCGTTGCGCGAAACCAGGCTGAGCTGGCTGACGAGATTTTTGATGTCGTGGAGGATGAAGGCGAAGCGGCGGTTGAATTCCTCGAAGCGCTGAGCATTGGCGAGCGCTTCCTGCCCGCGCGCTTCGGCCAGGGCGCTCGCGGCCTGGCGCCCCGCGGTCCGGAGCAGGTCGAAATCCTCCCAGTCGAGTGGTCGCCGGTAATCGGGTGTTGCCAGCAGCACGAGCCCGATCAGGCGCTCATGATGGGCAAGCGGGATCGCGGCCCAGGCGCGCTCGTCGCCAAATGCCCAATCGGGCAATGGGACCTTGCGATCCTCGGCGCTTGCCCAGCCGCCGCGAAGCGCGTCGAGCTCGACGATCCGTCCGTTGTGTTCGATCGCGGTCCACAAGGGTCCGGTTGCGGCAAGCGCGTCCGGACCAGGCAATTCGCCCGGCCAATTCCATTGTGCAGCGAGCATTGGCGGCGACCCGCCGTCGCTGACCAGGAGGATTCCGCCGGGGGCATCGACGATATCGGCGAAGGCCTTGACGATTCTTTTGCCCAGTGCGGGCGCTTCGCTACCGGAGCGGCCAAGGGTGTCCGCGAAGCGCAGCCATTCGGAGCGATAGTCATAGCGATGCTCGAACAGATGCTTGGCGAGCTTGACCTTGAACCAGCCGCGCGCCCGGGCGCTGGGCAGGAAGACCATCGCCGCCACGGTCATCACCGCGAGCATTCCGATCATCACCCCAGCGGGCCAGTCGACCTGCGATCCACGAAGCGCGGTTGCAACCATCGCCATCAGCGCGAAATAGCCGCAGATTGCGAGCAGCGAGATCGACTGGAAGCTGGCTGCTCGCGACAGGCGGATTCGCCAGCCCTCGTCCTGGCGGGCGGCGAGCGCGAACAACGGTGCGGTCAGGGACATCGCAACGCCGCGCCAATCGCCCAGCCGGGCCGCGCTGGCCGCACCAAGATATTCGACGGTGTAATAATTGAGGTCGTAGATCCACATCGCCGCCAAACCGAGCATCGCAAAGCGAATGTGCGGCCGGGTCGCGGGTGCCGCCTGGCCATAAAGATTATGGACCAGAACCAGTGCCCCCGCGGCAGTGGTCAGCCGAAGCAATAGCATTGTCTGGGAGATCGCTTCGCTCGGACTGAGCAGCGCGAAAGCGGTGGCGACGAGCTGGAAACCGATCACTGCTGCGACCGCGCCATAGACCAAGCGGACGCCATGCTGGCGCTCGTCGCTTGCAGCGCTCATCGAATAGAGCAGGCCGACCCACACCAGGTTGCGCGCGGTCTCGGCATAAAGTGCAAGACCGCCACCGGGATCGATCGCGCTGAGCCACGCCCAGCAGCAGGTTATTGCGAAGGCGCCAAGTAGCACCCGCTGGCCAGGCTGGCGCGACGGTTCGATCACGCGCCACACCAGCAGCGCCGCAAACAGCACCGCCGCCAGCGCGTGGCCCCAAAAGGCGATCAGCGCGTCCACCGGCGCTCCATTGTCAAATATTCCGGCATCACGCTGCCAGTGTCGCTAAACTTTACAAACAACTGGTGAACGAAGGATCATCAGGAGCAATTGTTGACGCTCAGCGGGATTTCGGGGGTGGGCCGTGTTGACTGGCTTAGCGGTCTCAGGAATGGATGCTGAATCGAGTTCAGCATGACGGGAGAAAAGTCGCAGTGGAAAGCCGACCGGTCGGAGCGAGCGGAATGAACGTCGCGCCGCTGGCGCTTGGCGGTAACGTCTTCGGCTGGACCGCGGATGAAGCGACCAGCTTTCGCTTGCTCGATGCCTTCGTCGATGCCGGCGGAACGATGATCGACACTGCCGACGTCTATTCGGCCTGGGCGCCGGGGCACGTTGGCGGCGAGAGCGAACGAGTGATCGGCGCCTGGCTGAAGCGCGACCCGGCCAAGCGTTCCAGGGTGGTTATCGCAAGCAAGGTCGGCTTCCTCGACGGCAAGATCGAAGCGACCAGCTATGACGGCAAGGTGACCAGCGGCGAATATGTTGCCTCGCTCGACCCCAAGGTCATCGCGCGCGGCGCCGAGGCATCGCTCAAGCGCATGGGGATCGACACCATCGATCTCTACTACCAGCACCGCGACAATCCCGAAGTGCCGCTTGCCGACAGCCTCGGGGCGTTCGAAATCCTGCGCGCTGCGGGCAAGATTCGCGCCACCGGTCTGAGCAATTTCGAGCCCGCCCGAGTCGAGCAAGCGCTCGCCACTGCCGCCAGCGAAGGGATCGCGCCGGCGGTCGCGGTGCAGGGCTGGTACAATCTGGTCGAGCGCGGAAAATATGAAGGCGCGCTTCAGGACGTCGTCGCTGCCCGCGGGCTTAGTTTCTTCTCTTTCTACAGCCTCGCCAACGGCTTTCTGACCGGCAAATATCGTTCCCCGGACGATTTATCGAAGAGCGTGCGCGGGCTTCGCAACGTCGAATATGTCGGCAGCGACAAGGGCCAGGCCGTGCTTGCCGCGCTGGACAAAGTCGCGTCCGAAACGGGCACGGCCATGGCCAGTGTCGCGCTCGCCTGGACCAAGGTGCAAGCGGGGGTTACCGCACCGATCGCAAGCGCGACCTCGGAACCGCAATTGGCCGAACTCCTCGCCGGAATGGTCCTCGACCTCACGCCCGGACAGCTCGACCTGATCTCGGCAGCGAGCAATTAACGCCGACCCGACGCTGGCGCGCGCCCGTCCGAACTTCTCCAATGCCGCGGCTTCGATACAGTCGTGTCGAGATGTTGGAAGGACCAAGATGACCTGGATGATCGGCCGCACCGAAGCGATGAACGACCCCTTGGCTGCGCGCCGCAAGGTGATGGACAAATTACGTCGGCTGACCGAACTGGATGATGCCGAGGCAAGCGTCGTTCCAATCCTGATCGATGCGATATTGCTGGTCGAATCCTATCGCGGGGCGCGCCATCCGATCCCGTTCCTCGACGAACTGACGCGCAGCGTCGACGCGATGATCCGCCAGCTGAATATCATCGAAAAGGCCGAGGAACTCGCGGTCGTCTGACCGACTCAGCCGACGGACCGCCCGGACTATTTCTTCTTCATCAGGTCGAGCGCCAGGGTCGTCATCGCCTCGGTCGCGGTGGCGATGACCGCGTCGGCATCGGGCGCCCAGAAGCCCGAGTGAAGCGAGGGCAATTTGGTGAGGTCGCCGCCGGCCGCATCCCATTTGGCCTGGGGCACTCCACCGACCCAGAAAATGAGGCCCTTGATCCCGCTGTCCCTGGTCGCGAGCCGGCCGAAGTCTTCGCTGACCATGGCCGGTTTGACCAGGCTCGCGCGCGGTCCGAACTTGCCCTTGAAGACATCGAGGGCGTGATTGGCCAGGCTTTCGTCATTGTAGGTCGCGTCGCCATGTTCGCGCTCGATGATCGTCACTACCGGCATCTTGTCTTCGGGCAGGCCGGCCGCGATTGCCTGACCGCGAGCAATACGCTTGATCCCCTCGAGCAGCTTGTGCCGCGTTTCCGGGTCGTAATTGCGCACCGTCAGCTGGAGCTTGGCCTCGTCCGAAATGATGTTGCGCTTGGTCCCGGCGTGGAAGCTTCCGACCGTCACCACCGCGGGCGAACGCGGATCGACCTCGCGGCTGACCAGGGTCTGGAGCGCAAGCACGATCTGGCTTGCAAGCACCACCGGATCCTTGCCCAGGTTCGGTGCCGCGCCGTGCGAGCCAATGCCCTTCACCAGGATGTCGACCGCATCGATATTGGCCAAAGCATAGCCCGGAGTGACCCCGATCGCGCCCGCTGGCTGGCTCGCGCTATCGTGGAAGGCAAGCGCGTAATTGGGCTTGGGAAAGCGCGTATAGAGGCCGTCATGCAGCATTGCGTCGGCGCCGGCGCCGACCTCCTCGCCCGGCTGGCCGATCATCACCAGGGTGCCGGACCAAGAGTCCTTGAGTGCCGCCATCCGCCGCGCGGTCGCGATCCACGTGGTCATGTGGGTATCGTGGCCGCAGGCATGCATGACCGGGCTTTCGCTACCTTCAAGCGTGGTTCCGCGCACTTTCGAAGCGAATGGCAAACCGGTCTGCTCCGCGACCGGAAGGGCATCCATGTCGGCGCGGATGAGGACGGTCGGGCCGGGACCGTTCTTGAGCACCGCGACGATTCCGGTCTTGCCGACCTTCTCGGCGACGGTGAAGCCGGCCTTGCGCGCTTCGGCGGCCATGATCGCAGGGCTGCGCGCCTCCTGCATCGACAATTCCGGGTGGGTGTGGAAGTCGCGATAGATGGTCATCAACCCGGGCATGTCGGCCGTGACCGCCTGGTCGATGTCCTGCGCCGCAGCTGGAACAGCAGCGACCATGGCCGCACCGGCCAACCAAAATGCTTTCATCACGAACTCCTTACCGGACCGGAACCAGATCGATCACGTCGAGCCGGGATTCAAAATGCGGCTCAGGCAAGACCATGCGCCAGCGCGCAGGACCGATACGCTCGATCAATCCGGCGACATCGCGAGTTTCGTCGACTCCATATTGAAGCGCACGCTGCTCATCGCCCAAAACCATCGTTCCGAGGAAGATGTCGCGCATCGCGCCGTCGGGGAAAATCACCCCCATGGCGCGCTGGGACCCGGTCACTTTGGTGAAGTTGCGGCGCTGCCCCAAGGAACCCGGGCGGGTATCGACGCGACACAGGAAGTCGGGGTAGGCAACATAATCGAGCAGGCCCTCGCTCTGGGCACCGACCTTCGTGATCCGGCAGCGAAAATCGCCATCGGGAATCGAACCGCCGCCAAGCGCGGCATCGGGCTCCAGAAGCACGCCTTCACGCGCGATTTCGGCACCATGGCCGGCGGCCCGCGCTGCAGCGACCGCGGCAACGAAGGTCGATCGCCAGTCGCGCACTCGCCCGCGGTCGTCGGCGGTCGCGACCGCCCGCCAGTCGTTGGTCGGCTGCGGAATCATGGCTTCAGGCTGGCGCAAGCTCGCGCAGCCCGTGACCAGCGATGCGATTGTCAGAATGAAAGCGATGCGCATCGGCTCAGCCTAAGCGGCGGTCCAGCCGCCGTCCATGCTTAGGTTGGCGCCGGTGATCGACTTCGCCTCCTCGCGGCACAAGAACAGCGCCAGCGCTGCGACTTCGTCGGCGGTCACGAACCTTTTGGTCGGCTGGGCGGTCAGAAGCACATCGTTGACCACTTGTTCGTGGGTCAGGCCGCGCGCCTTCATGGTGTCGGGGATCTGCGCTTCGACCAACGGGGTCCAAACATAGCCCGGCGAAATGCAATTGGCGGTGATCCCGTCGCGCGCGGTTTCAAGTGCAAGTGCCTTGGTCAGGCCGGCGACGCCATGCTTGGCCGCGACATAGGCGCTCTTGTTGGGCGAGGCGACAAGGCTGTGCGCGCTCGCGGTGTTGATGATCCGACCCCATTTCCGCTTGCGCATTCCCGGGACCGCGAGGCGGCTGGTATGGAAAATGGCGGACAGGTTGACGGCGATGATCATGTCCCATTTGCCGACCGGGAACTGGTCGATCGGAGCGACATGCTGGATCCCGGCATTATTGACCAGGATGTCGATTGGACCCAGTTCGGTGACGCAGCGGCTCATCATCGCCTCGATCGCCGCCGGGTCGGACAAATCGGCGCCGTCATGGACCGCTCCAAGTGCCTCGGCGATGGCCGCGATCTCATCCGCCTGACCAAAGCCGTTGATCATCAATTTGGCGCCTTCAGCGGCCAGCGCTCGGGCGATTGCGAGACCAATTCCAGAGGTCGAACCCGTAACCAGCGCGACCTTGCCTTCAAGCGACACGGTTGATTCTCCTTTGCTTGCTCCTGTCGCTTGGCCCGGCGAGCATTGCAACCGTTACGCCGGTAAAGCATTCATGGTGCAACAGGGAGGATCACTATGCGTCTCGATGGCCCCGAAAGCGGTAATTTCCAGGACGATACCGGCCGTTCGTTCGGCGGCGGGGGCGGGGGCAACATGCTCGGCTGCCTGTTGCCGCTGGTGGCCAGCCGGTTTGGAATTGTCGGAGTACTTGTGCTTTTGCTCGGCTATTGCGCGCTTACCCAATTGGGCGGCGGCGGAATGCTTGGCGGCGGTGGTCCGGCAACGACCCAGGGCGCTCCCGCGGGTCAATCGAAACTGGACCCGGCAACCAAGAAGTTCACCCTCCAGGTGCTCGGCTCGACCGAGCAGGTGTGGAATCAACAAATGGGCGGCAAATATCAGCCGACGACGCTCGTCTTCTACAATGAATATGACCAGTCGGGCTGCGGCGCGGCGCAATCGGCGATGGGTCCGTTCTACTGCCCGACCGACAAGAAGATCTATCTCGACACCCAGTTTTTCGACGAGCTTTCGCGCCGCTTCCAGGCGCCGGGCGATTTCGCCATGGCCTATGTCGTCGCTCACGAAGTCGGCCATCACGTCCAGGACCTGATGGGCACGCTCGACGAAGCCCGTAATGCCCAGGCGCGTTCGGGCACGGTCGGGGGCAATGCCGTTCAGGTCGCGGTCGAGCTTCAGGCCGATTGCTACGCCGGGGTGTGGGCCGCCAACGCCAAAACCGCCGACGGCCGCCCGGCGATCGAGCCCGGCGACGTCGAGGAAGGGATGCGCGCCGCCGAAGCGATCGGCGACGACACATTGCAGAAGCAGACCCAGGGCCAGGTCGTACCCGAAAGCTTCACCCACGGCTCGTCCGCGCAGCGCATGGAAGCGCTCCAGCGGGGGCTCAAGTCGGGCGATCCTGCCGTGTGCAAGTTCTAGGACCGACGGGACGGGTGATCGCGGTCACCGTCCTGTTGCGCGTTCGTCAGGCGGAATAGGTCGTTCGGCCGCCGACAACTGTGCGGGCGATCGGAATGTCCTTGATCGGGGCGGTATAAAGGTCTCCGCCGAGCACGACGTAATCGGCAAGCTTGCCGGCGGCGATCGAGCCCTTGAGCTGCTCCTCGTGCGAATTATACGCGCCGTTCATGGTGTAAACGCGCAGCGCCTCGTCGATGCCGATTCGCTGGCTCGGTCCCCAGGTCTCGCCGTTCCAGCCGGTTCGAGTCACCATCCCCTGGATACTCATCAGCGGCGCAAACGGGCCGGGCGCAAAATCGCTCCCGGCGGCGACCTTGATCCCGGCATCGAGGTAAGAGCGATAAGGCATGATGTGCTCCATCATCGCTGCGCCGTAGAACTTGAACTTGTCGGAATTGTAATAAGCGTAGCTGCTGAAGCAGGCGGGAACTGCGTCGACCGCCTTCATCCGCGCGATGAGATCGGGGTAGGCGAGCGTCGCGTGGGTGAACTTCGGCCTCACATCGCGGCGCGGGAACAGCCTTTGCGCGCGCTCGATCGACGTTAAATACATGCCGATGGCGATGTCGCCGTTGACGTGGCAATTGGGCTGAATCCCCGCGCGCCACACCTGTTCGACCCAGGCGTCGAGATCGGCCTGCGTGGCAGTGACGTTGCCGTGATAGGCCGGCTTGCGGTTGGGATAGCCGGCGCGGATGCCCATGGTCCGTTCTGAAAACGACCCGTCGACCTGGTGTTCGCGAGTCGCGCCCAGGCGGATCCATTCGTCGCCAAAGCCGGTGCGCCAGCCATTGGCGAGCATGGCCTTGAGCATTGCCTCTTCCGCCTCGTAACTGACCCGATGGTGCAGGTCGCCGGCTTCGCGAACCTGGAGCAGTGCCGAGAAATTGCCCTCGTGGTGAGCGCTAGTGATCCCGTATTGGGCGAACTGCTTCGACAAGAATGCTGTTCCAGCCTTGGCCCGTGCTGCTTGTTCGGCATCGCTGTATGTCGGCCACACCCCGGCCTTGGACAGCACATCGAGTGCATTGTCGGTGACCCGGCCGTTGCGTTCCCCGGACTCGTCACGGTCGAAAGTCCCGCCGAACGGGTCGGGCGTGTCGCGGGTGACCTTGGCCAGCCTCAGCGACTCGCCGTTGATGAAGGCGGTATGCCCGCCGCGATGCACGACCATGACCGGATGCACGGTCGATGCTTTGTCGAGGTCGCTGCGGTTGAGCGGGCGGCCGTCCTTGACCTTGGTATCGTCGTAGAAATAGCCCACAACCCATTGCCCGGGCGGAGTCTTGGCGGCGCGCTCCTTGAGCTTGGCGACGATCGAATCGATCGTCACGAACTCGACCTCAAACGGGTTTCCGACAATGACTTCGTAGAGGAGCGTTTCGCCTTCGGGATGAAGGTGACAGTCGATGAAGCCGGGCACGATCGTCATGCCGCGCGCATCATAGACCTCTGTTGACTTGCCGCGCAGGCTGTCGATCGCCTCTGTCGAGCCAACGGCGATGAACCGGCCATCGCGAACGGCGAAAGCCTGGGCCGTCGGGCTCCCCTGGTCCATGGTAACCACGCGCGCGTTGCGGACGACGAGATCGGCCGAGCGCGGATCGCTCGCCGCGCGTAGCACTGCCGGCCACAATAGGCCGCCGGCGCTTGCCGCTGCGCCCCCCAACAGCGAACGCCGATCGAACTTGACCATGACTGCCCCTCCTCGCCACGGCGAGCCTAAGCGCTTTGGCCGGCGTTTCCTACAGCTTGACCAGCATCTTGCCGGTGTTGGTCCCCTTGAACAGGCCGAGGAACGCTTCCGGGGTGGAATCGAGGCCCTCGACAACCGTCTCCTCGGCTTTGACCTGGCCGCTTTTCAGCATCGCCCCCATCGCCTTGTAAAATTCATCCATCCGCGACTGGTAATCGAACACGATGAAACCCTGCATGCGGATGCGCATGGCGATTACGCGCATGATGAAGCGAAATTTGGACGGCTCGGCTTTGTTATAGCCCTCGATCATCCCGCAAATGGCAAAGCGCGCATTCTGCTTGGCAAGGGCGAAGGCGGCATCGAGATGATCGCCGCCGACATTGTCGAAATAGACGTCGATACCGTCACTGCCGAGGTCCTTCACCGCTGCCGCCAGCCCGCGCAGGATCGGACCGCCGCGGTAATTGATGACTGCGTCGGCGCCGAGGGATTTGACGAAATCGCATTTGTCCTTGCCGCCGGCCGAACCGATGACGGTCATGCCCTTGGCCTTGGCGATCTGAACCACGACCGATCCGACCGCGCCCGCGGCGGCGGATACGAACACTGTGTCGCCCTTCTTCGCGCTGGCGGCATCGAGCAGGCCGAAATAGGCGGTTGCCCCGGTCACTCCAAGAACGCCGAGGAATTGCTGCGGATCAACGCCCAGGTCGGGCAGCTTGAGCGCGGTCTTGGCCGCAATCACAGCTTCGTCGCGCCAGCCGCCCATGTGCAGCACCAGATCGCCCTTGGCGAAACCCCTGTCCTTGCTTTCGATCACTTCGCCGATCGCGCCGCCATCGAGCGGAGCGCCAATGGCGAATGGCGGAACATAGGATTTCACATCGTTCATTCGGCCGCGCATGTAGGGATCGACCGACAGCCAGCGATTGCGAACGCGCAATTCGCCATCCTTCGGCTGGGGCAGGTCGATGTCCTTCATCTCGAAATTGTCGGCGGTGGGAATGCCTTCGGGACGGGACTTGAGGTGCCATGCGCGGGCCATAGAATCACTCCATCAATCTGTTGGTTGGTCGAGCGGGTCGATAGGCGCGATTGCGCCAATGAAAAAGGCCCGACTGCGAAGGGGAAGCGCAGCCGGGCTTTTCTTTTGTCGCGTCCGCAAGGATGCGAACGGGTCCGCCGGGCGACTGATGCGCTCAAGGCGACGGACCAGAACATTCAAACGCGCCGGCTGAAACCCGCGTTCCTCGATTCACCGGCAAAAGCATTCGTTTGGGAGGATCGATCGTGCTCGAGATTGGTGATGCGCGAGAGGCGTTGCGCGGTACAAAAATCGCGGCTAGTGAGCCGCCTCACCGACGGTACGGGGCTGTAGCTCAGATGGGAGAGCGCTGCAATCGCACTGCAGAGGTCAGGAGTTCGATCCTCCTCAGCTCCACCAGCACTTGTCGTTGAAAAATAAGCGAAATTTACTCAAGCCGCACAGCGCTCCTCGGCCCGCCCGCTAACCGCCCGGCGTGTCGTCGCCCGCGTCCATCACCGTTTGCTCGCGGCCGGTGGTGTCCGAAGTCACCCCCGCCTGGGTGACCAGGACCGTGGTTCCAGTCGTGATCACCGATCGCATGTTCTTCACGAATTCGGCCGGCAGGCGCATCTGCTCGACGCGCTCGGTGCTGATGACTTCGGCCGGCTCGCCGGTCAGGTCGCCGACCCCGACCTGAATCCATTGCGGGTTCTTGCCGCCGGTCAGGGTCATCACCTGGGCCTCGGTGGTCTGCTGGGCAACGACCGCCTTGGCGCGGCCGATCTCGATCCCGTGACGGAGCACGACAACCTGCTGGTCGCCGGTTGAAATGATGATCGACACCGGCCCCTCGGGTGCCGCCGCCGGATTCCACACGAAATTCTGGTCGGGTGCGAGCGGCATCGCGGGGGCCGCGGACACGCCCTGCATTTGCGGCGCAAGCACGCCCGCAACCGGGCGCTTGACCGGATCCTCATGGCCGCCGGCGATAACCACCGTTCCGCCCATCGGAGTCACCGTGAACAGTTTTTTGGCAAACTCCATGGGTAGCCGAACGCAGCCGTGGCTTGCGGGATAGCCCGGTAGATTGCCCGCGTGCATCGCCACCCCGAGCCAGGTCAGGCGCTGCTGATAAGGCATTGGCGCATCATTATAGGTGCTGCTTCGGTGGTCCTTGTCCTTTTCCAGGATGGTGAACACGCCGGTCGGCGTTTCATGCCCGTCCTTGCCCGAGGATATGGTGCTGACCCCGATCCGCACGCCGTTGCGATAAACGGTCGCCCGCTGCCGCCCCAGATCGACATAGACCAGCACTGGTCCCTTGGGCGCGATCTCGGGATAGAGCAGCCACTGGCCGGGCTTGAGGGTTTCGGATTGCTTGGCCAGCGCGAGCTCGGCCGATTTGGCGGAACCCTGCGCCAGAAGCGGTGCGGAACCCGCCAAAAGCAGGCAACCGAACAGGATCTTCAACGTCGCTTTCATCGCGCAATCCCCCAATATTCGTGATGCCATGATAGTGCGCTTCGGTGCCGCGACAAACCCCCGCTGCAAGGGCCGCAAAGTGCCAAAGCAAAACGCCCCCCGGCTACCGGGGCCGGAGGGCGTCTGCTTTGGTAGAAATACGCTTTGGAGGCTTATTCGTCGCCGGTCAGAAAGGCGGGCGAGAAATCGGGGGCAGGGCCCTCGCTGTTGCCGCCGTCACCGCCGCCTTCGCGGCGCGGTCCGCGGTCGCCGCGGCTTTCGCCGCCACCTTCACGGCGACCTTCGGTCCTGGGGCCACGATCGCGTCCGCCGCCATCGCGTCCACCGCCCTCACGGCGGGGGCCACGATCACGGTCGCCACCACGGCCACCGCCGCCATCGCGGCGCGGGCCACGATCGCCGCGCGGGCCGCGATCGCCGCCTTCACGCGCTTCGCGCGGCGGGCGGGTGTCGGCGATTTCCTCGCCGGTTTCCTGATCGACCAGGCGCATCGACAGACGGACCTTGCCGCGAGAATCGACCTCGACCAGCTTGACCTTGACCTCCTGTCCTTCGCTCAAGACGTCGCGGACATTCTCGACCCGCTCGTTCTTGATTTCCGAGACGTGGACGAGGCCGTCCTTGCCCGGCATGAACGTCACGAACGCGCCGAAATCGACGATGCTCGCGACCTTGCCGGTATAGATGGTGCCGGGCTCGGGCTCGGCGACGATGCCGACGATCCACTGACGCGCGGCCTCGATCTGGGCGACGTCGGACGAGCTGATCTTGATCACGCCTTCGTCGTCGATGTCGACCTTGGCGCCGGTCGTCGCGACGATTTCGCGAATGACCTTGCCGCCGGTGCCGATGACTTCGCGGATCTTGTCCTTGGGAATCGACATGGTTTCGATCCGCGGCGCATGGGCCGACAGCTCTTCACGGGTGTGATCGAGCGCCTTGGCCATTTCGCCGAGGATGTGGGCGCGGCCTTCCTTGGCCTGAGCCAGAGCGACCTTCATGATCTCCTCGGTGATCCCGGCGACCTTGATGTCCATCTGCAGGCTGGTGATGCCCTCGCTGGTCCCGGCGACCTTGAAGTCCATGTCGCCGAGGTGGTCCTCGTCGCCAAGGATGTCGCTGATGACTGCGAAATCCTTGCCTTCCAGGATCAGGCCCATGGCGATTCCGGCGACCGGACGCTTGAGCGGAACGCCCGCATCCATCATCGCCAGCGAGCCGCCGCAGACGGTGGCCATCGACGACGAGCCATTGCTCTCCGTGATGTCGGACAGAACGCGGATGGTGTACGGGAATTCCTCGTTCGAGGGCAGCATCGGGCGAAGCGCGCGCCACGCCAGTTTGCCGTGGCCGGTCTCACGCCGCGACGGCGCTCCGAAGCGGCCGACTTCACCGACCGAATAGGGCGGGAAGTTATAGTGCAGCATGAAGCGCGAATAGCTCAGGCCTTCGAGGCCATCGATCATCTGCTCGCTGTCCTTGGTGCCGAGCGTCGTGGTGACGATCGACTGGGTTTCGCCGCGCGTGAACAGGGCCGAGCCATGAGCCCGCGGGAGGAAACCGACCAAGGCTTCGATCGGACGGACGGTCTTGGTGTCGCGGCCGTCGATCCGGCGCCCTTCCTTGAGGATGGCGGTGCGGACGATGTCGGCCTCAAGGCTCTTGACCGCTTTCGACGCGCTCATCTGCTCTTGCGCATCGGTGTCGGCGAAGGCTTCCTTGGCCTTGTCGCGGACGATAGTGAGTGCGGCCGAACGCTGACCCTTGTCGGTCAGCTTGTAGGCGGCTTCAATGTCCTTGCCGACGATCTTCTTGAGCTTGTCCTTGGCCTGGGTCTTGGCGTCGCTGGTGGCCAGATCCCACGGATCCTTGGCGGCCTTTTCGGCGAGCTTGATGATCCCTTCGCAGATCTTCTTCGAGGCTGCATGAGCGAACATGACCGCTCCGAGCATGACGTCTTCCGACAGCTCATTGGCTTCGGATTCGACCATCATCACGGCGTTCATGGTGCCCGCGACAACCAGGTCGAGATCGCCCTCGGCGACTTCGGTGTTGGTCGGGTTGAGGATATATTCGCCGTCCTTGTAGCCGACCCGGGCGCCGCCGATCGGGCCCATGAAGGGGACACCCGAAATGGTCAGAGCGGCCGAAGCGGCGCACAAAGCGACGACGTCGGGCTCGTTTTCGCCGTCGTAGGAAAGGACCTGCGCGATGACGAGGACTTCATTGTAAAAGCCTTCGGGGAACAACGGGCGGATCGGGCGGTCGATCAGGCGGCTGGTCAGCGTTTCCTTTTCGGTCGCTCCGCGCTCACGCTTGAAGAAGCCGCCCGGGATACGACCGGCGGCGGAGAATTTTTCCTGATAATGGACGGTCAGCGGGAAGAAGTCCTGGCCCGGCTTGACGGTCTTGGCGGCGGTGACCGCGCACAGCACCACGGTTTCGCCCATGGTCGCGATGACCGCGCCATTGGCCTGACGGGCAACGCGCCCGGTTTCGAGCTTCAGCGTCTTGCCGCCGATGTCGATTTCTACTGTCTTGATATCAAACATTTTATTTCCTTGTGCCCGGCGGCCGGATGCGGCCGGGTTCATCATTGTGGCAGGCTGTCCGGCCTACCGGCGGCTGGGGCATTGGTCTGGCCCCATCAAAACCCCCCGCCGAATTGCGGAAGGTTCAATATGCGAAACGGCCCGGTGAAGGGCCGTTCCTGAAAATCTCTGTGGTTACTTGCGAAGACCGAGCTTCGCGATCAGGCCGGTGTAGCGATCCTCGTCCTCGCGGCGGAGGTAATCGAGCAGGCTGCGGCGCTTGTTGACCATCATCAGCAAGCCGCGGCGCGAGTGATTGTCCTTCGCGTGGGTCTTGAAATGGTCGGTCAGCGTCTGAATTCGGCTGGTCAGGATGGCGACCTGGACTTCGGGCGAACCGGTGTCGCCTTCGCCGCGGCCATGGTCCTTGATCACTTTCTTCTTCTTGTCAGCGGTAATCGACATCGTGTTCACTCCTGTCTTGTCAAAGGTTGAACCCGCGCACGACCCTCAGGCCGTCGTCCGAAGCTTCGACCAGCGCGACCGGCACCATGCCGTCCATTGCCAGACAAAGCCCCGATGCGGGGATCCCGAACAGCATCTGTCCATGACGGAGCAGACGGGCCTGGTCGGGGGTGACGGGGAGGGCCGGGATGTCGTCCAGCGCCGCGTGAAGCGGCATGACCGCCCTCGTCAGTGAGCGCGCCTTAGCGGCGTCGTCCAAAAAGTCCAGCGTTTTTGCCTGTTCGAGCGTGAACGGCCCGGCGCGGGTCCGGCGCAGGCTCGTCACATGGCCGACCGATCCGAGCGCCCGGGCGATGTCGCGGGCGAGGCTTCGGATGTAGGTGCCCTTGGACACGGTGGCGGAGAGCGTGATTTCGGCCGCGCTCTCGTCATTCCCGCGCAAGCGGGAACCCAGATTTTCTTTGCTCGCTGGGTCCCCGCTTTCGCGGGGATGACGAACGGCTAGCTCGAACACCGTCACGCTTCGTGATTTCATTTCCACCTGTTCGCCGGCGCGCGCGCGGTGATAGGCGCGCTGGCC
The DNA here is from genome assembly GCA_040390365.1 of Pseudomonadota bacterium. Lineage (GTDB taxonomy): Bacteria > Pseudomonadota > Alphaproteobacteria > Sphingomonadales > Sphingomonadaceae > Sphingomicrobium. The sequence goes on from JAZJYM010000006.1 coordinate 75,523, forward strand.
GTCGATCTTAATCGCCGAAAAAGCTGGCGGAATCTGGCTGATCGGACCGGTGAAGCGGGGCAGGACCGCGGCCACGTCCGCCATCGTCGGGCGAACATCGCTGGTCGCGATCACTTGGCCTTCGCCGTCGAGCGTGTCGGTCTCGGCGCCAAACGCGATGGTGAAATCATACATCTTGGTCGAATCGAGCATTCGCCCGGCGAGCTTGGTCGCCTCGCCCAGCGCGATCGGCAGAACGCCCGTTGCCAGCGGATCGAGCGTCCCGCCATGGCCGACCTTGGTTTTGGGCTCGCCGGCCTCGCGCAACAGCCGCTTGATCGCCCCCACCGCTTGGGTCGAGCCCATGCCCAACGGCTTGTCGAGGATGATCCAGCCGTGGAGCATTCAGACCGGCCATTCGTCGCTCAGGATCGCGAACAGCACGGTATCGCGGATATGCCCGTTCCACGTAATGCGGTCGGCGCGAAGCACGCCTTCGCGCACCGCGCCGATCTTTTTCATCGCCTTTTGGCTGCGCTGATTGCGGGCATCGACTCGAAATTCGACCCTCCGAAAGCCGCAGTCGAAGGCGCGGGCCAGCATCATGTCCTTGACCCGGCGGTTGAAGCCGCTGCCGCGCAATTGCGGGCGATAATAAGTCGCGCCGATCTCGAGCGTCTGGCGGCTTTCGTCGATCCCGAGGAAGCTCGACATGCCGGCGAGTTCATTGCCGTCGAACAGCACGAATGTCCGAGTCGTCGGGCGACCGGAGAAATCATCGATCGTCCGATCGAAATCATCGGGTCCGAAGTTCAGCGAATAGATCGCCCAGATGTCCTTGTCTTCGGCGCAGGCGGTCTTGAGTGCGGAGCGGTGGCGTTCCTCGAACAATTCGGCGCTGCAGCCCTCGCCGGTCATCGGCGGCGCCAGGCGCTCGATCATTCCTCGCCCAGGTCGCGGGCGACATGGTCGCTGCGCAACAGCTTGTCGATATGCCCGCCCTCATCGAAGCTTTCGTCGGCCCGGAACTTCAGTTTCGCGGCATATTTGGTGCGCACGCGGTGCGCGACTTCGCGCTGAAAAAACGCAGTGTTGGTCCGAAGCGCTTTCAGAACCGCTTCCTCACCTTGGCCCAGAAGCGGCTTCACGAACACCGTCGCGTGGCGCAAATCGGGCGACATGCGCACTTCGGTGACACTGACCAAATGGCTTGCAAGCGTGTCGTCATGGACCTCGCCGCGCATCAGCAACTCGCTCAGCACATGGCGCACCTGCTCGCCGACCCGCAGGAGGCGGACCGAACGGCCTTCAGGGGTTTCGACCTTGCGCATTACTCCCCTCCCGCCTGCGGGAGGGCTCGGGGGAGGGATTGTTCAATCCGACGTCCTGACATGCCCACCCCTGGCCCCTCCCGCGAGCGGGAGGGGGACTTGTTAAAGCGTCCGCGCGCGTTCCTCGACCTCGAACAGTTCAAGGTTATCGCCCGGCTTGATGTCGTTGGTATCCTCCAGCATCGCGCCGCATTCCATCCCTGCGCGAACCTCGGCGACATCGTCCTTGAACCGCCGCAGCGAAGCGATGGTGGTCTTGGACACGATGACGTCGTCGCGGGTGAGGCGCGCGTTGAGGCCCTTGCGGATGGTCCCTTCGAGAACCAGCAGGCCGGCGGCCTTGTCCTTCTTGCCCGCGGGGAAGACTTCCTTGACCTCGGCGCGGCCGACGACCGTTTCGATGATCTCGGGTCCAAGCTCGCCGGCCATCGCCAGCTTGGCCCAGTCGGTGAGGTGGTAGATGACGTCGTAATAGCGGAATTCGACCTTGTTGCGGGTCGCGACCTCACGCGCCTTGGCGTTGGGGCGAACGTTGAAGCCGATGATCGGCGCCCCGGTCGAAGAGGCCAGAGTGACATCGCTTTCGGTGATCGCTCCGACACCCGAATGGAGCACCCGGACGCGGATTTCGTCGGTCGACAATTTGTTGAGCGCGCTGACGATCGCTTCGGCCGAACCCTGGACGTCGGCTTTGATGACCAATGCCAGTTCCTTGATCGTCGAGGCGTGGTTGGCGAACATATTCTCGACGCTGAGCGGCGCGGTCGTGGTGCGTTTTTTGTCCAGAACGCCTTGACGATAGGCGCCGACTTCGCGGGCGCGCGCTTCATTTTCGACCACGGTCAATTGGTCGCCGGCGGAAGGAACCGCGCCAAGGCCGAGCACTTCGACCGGCACCGACGGTCCGGCTTCCTTGACCTGTTCACCCTTGTCGTTGAGCATCGCCCGGACCTTGCCCGAGGCAGCACCGACGACGATCACGTCGCCGACCTTGAGCGTTCCGCGCTGGACCAGAACGGTGGCCAGCGGGCCGCGGCCCTTGTCGAGCCGGGCCTCGATCACCGTGCCCTCGGCGGAGCGGTCGGGATTGGCTTTCAGCTCGAGGATTTCGGCCTGGAGGTGGATTGCTTCAAGCAATTTGTCGAGATTGGTCTTCTTGAGCGCTGAGACTTCCACGTCCTGGACCTCGCCGCCCATGTCCTCGACGATGATCTCGTGCTGGAGCAGTTCCTCGCGGACTTTTTGCGGCTTGGCATCGGGCTTGTCGATCTTGTTGATCGCAACGATCATCGGCACTCCGGCGGCCTTGCTGTGGTTGATCGCCTCGATCGTCTGCGGCTTCAACCCGTCATCGGCGGCGACCACCAGGATCACGATGTCGGTGACATTGGCGCCGCGCATGCGCATTTCGGTAAAGGCTTCGTGGCCCGGCGTATCGAGGAAGGTGACCTTCGATTTGTCGGGCAGCGCAACCTGATAGGCACCGATATGCTGGGTGATGCCGCCGGCTTCGCCGCTGACGACATTGGCACCGCGGATAGTGTCCAGGAGCGAGGTCTTGCCGTGATCGACATGGCCCATGATGGTGACCACCGGCGGCCGCGCCTTGAGCGTTTCCGAAGCATCGACGTCGACTGACGTATCGATGTCGATGTCGCTGTCGCTGACGCGGTTGATGCTGTGGCCGAATTCGGTGACCAGCAATTCGGCGGTGTCCTGGTCGATGGTCTGCGTAATCGTCACCGGCATGCCCATCTTGAACAGCGCTTTGACGAGGTCCGCGCCGCGCTCGGCCATGCGGTTGGCGAGTTCCTGGACGGTGATCGATTCGGGCACATTGACTTCGCGGACCTGCTTTTGCGCCGGGCCCGATTCCATGTGGTGGCGCTTTTCCTTTTCGCGCGAGCGCTTGAGCGCGGCCAGGCTGCGGGCGCGGTTTTCATCTTCGTCGGACAAAGCGCGGGAGACGGTCAGCTTGCCGCGCTGGCGCTGTTCGTCGCGGCCGCGGCCGGGGCGGGCCGGCTCGGTCCGCTTGGGCGCGGGCGCATGGGTCGGACGGCGGAAGCTGCGTTCCTCCTCGGCGGCGGCTTTGCCGGGTTCAGCGGGCGTTGCAGCTGCCTCGGCGGGAGTGTCAGCGGCAGGTTCGACCGGCGCGTCGGCGGCCTTGCGATTATCCTCGGCGCGGCGGCGCTCCTCGGCGCTCATTTCCTTCTGTTCGCGGTCTTCGCGGCGGCGCGCTTCCTCGAGCGAATTCATGCGCGCTTCGTCGGCTTCGCGAAGCAGGCGCTCCTGAGTTTCCTTGCGCGTTGCAATATCGTCCTGGGGCGCGCTTTTGCGGACCGGCGCGGCGGGCGCTGCCGGCTTTGGCGCGGGCTTGGGCGCCTCGGCCACGGGTGTGGGTTCGGGCGCTGGCGGCGGCGCCTCGCCCGGGCGGCCAAGGATGCGCCGCTTCTTGACCTCGACAACGACCGTGTTCGAACGGCCGTGGCTGAAGCTCTGCTTGACCTTGCCGGTCTCGACCGTGCGCTTGATGCCCAGCGACGGCCGGGTGCCAAGCTTCGGTTTTTCGGGCTGATCTGCCATTCTATTCCTTCACATCTTCTTTGGTCGAGCCGGAACCGGAGGCGGTGTTGCCGCCATCCGGACCACAAACGGGGTCACTGAAAGCACGCCATCGGGCAAGCGCATGTCGAACACGCGCCGCCGCGGCGGGATCGGTCAGGGCGAGATGTACCACATTCTCCCGCCCCAAGGCCAATGACAAGATAGTCCTGCCCTCGGGAAAATTCACCCCCCGGGGTTCGCCGCCACCGGCCCGAGCCCCGACCCGTAGAGCCTGGTCGAGCCGTTTGCGGCCGTCGTCTCCGCTATCGGCGGCATGGATCAGCATTGCAACCTTGCCGGCGCGAGCCGCCGCTTCGATCCGTTCGCTGCCATTGACGAGGTTGCCGGCGCGCGCTTCCATGCCCAGGCGATCGAGAAGGTTCTGACGCAAGGCGCCATGGATTTTCTCGCCCAGGTCGGCGGGCACGTCGAGCGCCTGGGTCTTGAACGCGCGTTGCAGCGCGCCTTTCAGCTTCCCTTTGGCATTGGCTTCGTCGAGCGCGGCGCGATTGACCGCGATCCAGGCGCCGCGACCCGGCGCTCGGGCGCGGACGTCGGGCGCGATCTGTCCGTCGGGGCCGAGCGCCAAGCGGATCAAATCGTCGCGCTCGCCCTTGGCACGGGTAAGGACGCAGGTCCGTGTCGAACCCGCGCCTTCGCCAGCGTTGTCGGAGCCTAGGCGCTCATTGCGAAGAGTCCGCATTGGCGGCCTCATCGGTTGCGGCTGGTGCCTCGGGTTCATCCTCGAACCAATGCGCCCGGGCGGCCATGATGATCTCATTGCCTTGCTCTTCGCTCAGCGCATAATCGGCCAGCACTCCGCCCTTGTCCTCGGACCGGTTGCTCGGCTCGCGGCGGCGCGGCTCCTGGCGCTTGCGCTGGATGAGCTCGTCGGTCGCCAGATCGGCAAGCTCGTCGAGGGTGCGGATATTCGCCTTGCCCAGGGTCACCAGCATCGCCTCATTGAGGTGCGGAAGTTCGGCCAGCGCGTCCTCGACTCCAAGCTTGCGCCGTTCTTCGCGCGATGCCGCTTCGCGGCGTTCGAGCGCTTCGGTGGCGCGGCTTTGAAGCTCGGCCGCAATATCCTCGTCGAGGCCCTCGATCGAGGCGATTTCGTCGGCCCCGACATAGGCCACTTCCTCAAGGCTGGTGAAGCCTTCGGCGACGAGCAATTGCGACAGGGTTTCGTCGACGTCGAGCTCGCTTTGGAACATCTCGGTCCGTTCGGCGAATTCGCGCTGGCGTTTTTCGGATGCGTCGGCTTCGGTCAGGATGTCGATCTGCGAAGCGGTCAGCTGGCTCGCCAGGCGGACGTTCTGCCCGCGGCGGCCGATGGCCAGGCTCAGCTGGTCGTCGGGAACGACGACTTCGATGCGGCTTTCCTCCTCGTCGATGACGACGCGGCTGACCGTCGCGGGCTGGAGCGCGTTGACGACGAAGGTCGCGGTGTCCTCGCTCCACGGGATGATGTCGATCTTTTCGCCCTGCAATTCCTGAACCACGGCCTGGACCCGGCTGCCCTTCATTCCGACGCAGGCGCCGACCGGATCGATCGAGCTGTCGTGGCTGATGACTCCGATCTTGGCGCGGCTGCCGGGGTCGCGGGCGGCGGCCTTGATTTCGATGATTCCGTCGTAAATTTCCGGCACTTCCTGAGCGAACAGCTTTTTCATGAAGTCGGGATGGGCGCGACTGAGGAAGATCTGCGGGCCGCGGGCTTCGCGGCGGACCGACAGGATCAGGCTTCGGATACGATCGCCGACGCGGACCATTTCGCGCGGGATCTGCTGGTCGCGGCGGATGACGCCCTCGGCCCGGCCAAGGTCGACCACGACGTGGCCGAATTCGACCCGCTTGACGACTCCGGTGATGACTTCGTTGCCGCGGTCCTTGAATTCCTCGAACTGGCGCTCGCGCTCGGCGTCGCGGACTTTCTGGAAAATGACCTGCTTGGCAGCCTGGGCGGCGATCCGTCCGAATTCAATCGGCGGCAGAGGGTCGACGATGAAGTCGCCGACCGCGGCGCCGTTCTGAAGTTTCTGAGCGCCTTTCAGATCGACCTGCTTGAAATGATCTTCGGGCTCCTCGACCACTTCGAGGACTCGCCACAAGCGCAGGTCGCCGGTTTCCTGGTCGAGCTTGGCGCGAATGTCGTTCTCGGCGCCGTAGCGGGCGCGGGCGGCGCGCTGAATGGCGTCCTCCATCGCTTCGATGACGATCGCCTTGTCGATCAATTTCTCGCGCGCGACGGCGTCGGCGATGGCGAGCAGCTCGGCCTTGTTGGCGCTTGGCGGAGCAGTGGTTGGGGCTTCACTAGCCATGGTCTTCAGTCCTCTGGGGTTTCGTCGATGGAATCGGCGCCGTCGGTGTCGAGCGGCGCGGTGGCTGCGATCAGTCGATCGGTCAAGACCAGCTTGGCCGAAGCAATTGCGGAAAAGGGAATGTGGCGATCGCCTTTCGAACCGGTAATCCGGATCGTGGAATCCTCGACCCCGGCGATGTCGCCGGTGACCTGGCGGGCGCCGTCGACCTCCTCGGCGAGCTTGAGCCGCGCTTCGTGGCCCTGCCAGTCGGAAAAGTCCTTGAGCCGGGTCAGCGGCCGGTCGATGCCCGGCGACGACACCTCGAGGCGATAACTGCCGTCGATCGAGTCCTTGCCGTCCGCTTCGAGGGCGTCGAAAATCTCGCTCAGCCGCCGCGACAAGGCTTCGCAGTCGGCGATCCCGAGCTGGCGCGTCTCGGGCCGCTCGGCCATCACCTGCAACGTCGGGTCGGTCGTGCCGCCGATCATCGCCACGCGCACCAGCTCGAAGCCAAGGGCATTGGCCTCGGGCTCGATCAGTCGGTGGAGTAAGGCAATATCGGTCATTCGGTCCTTCAGCAGGTAAAACCTCTCGCGGACCGGGTCCCGGCGGGAACCAGCCTCAGCATCAATCACGATGTCGAGAGAAGGCCGATATAGACTTGGTGCGGTTCGAGCGCAACCGCGAAGACGTCAGCGTCCAAGTGCGCGATTTTCGGCGCGAATGCGGACTGCAAGCACGATCGCGTTGAGGATGCTGAAGGCAAGCGCGATCTGCCACAGCCCGAACACCAATGGCAAAAGCGCGATTTCCGCGATCACTACCAGATAATTGGGGTGGTTGACGAAGCGATAGGGCCCGCGCCGGACCAGGGTTTCGCCCGGGACAACAATGATCCGCGTCGTCCAGCGCCGGCCCAGCGTCTGCACCGTCCACACGCGCGCCACCTCGACCAGGCCGAACGCCGCCAGCAACGGGAAGGAAATCGGCCGGCCCGGTGCAAGCCACCACAAAGCGCCAAGCCAGAGGATGTGGAGCGCGACGATCGCCGGATAATGGCCAGCCGCGACTTCATGCCCGCCGGCCGCGATCAGGCGTTTGCTATTGGCGCTTGCGATTAGCAGTTCGGCAAGGCGCGACAGGGTCACCAGGCCGAGAATCACATAGCTCAGCATCACGCCGCTTCGAGCAGTAGGCCCGAGCAAGTGAAGCCGGGCCCGAACGCGGTCATCATGGTCCGCTTCGGCAAGCCGTGCTCGATCAGCCGGTCGAGAACGAACAAAGCGGTCGGAGCGCTCATATTGCCGTAATCGCGAAGCACTTCGCGCTCGAGGTTGAGCTCGCCCTGCGGCAGCTTGAGAGCGGTTTCGATGGCATCGATCACCTTGACCCCGCCGGGGTGGCAGCAAAAGCGGTCGATGTCGTCGCGGGCCATGCCGAGCTTGCCGCACATCTCGTCCACCGCCTCAGCCAGCTGGCCTTCGATGAACGGCGGGATGGCGCGGTCGAATACCACGCCGAGCCCCGGATCCTCGACCCGCCAGCCCATGATTCCGAGCGTGTCGGGCCACAATTTCTCGGCCGACCCGCGGATCGCCGCGATCCCGCCATCGCCCGACCGCACTACAGCCGCCGCGGCGCCATCGCCGAACAGGGCCGTGGCGACGATCGCGGCTGGATCCTCGCTGTCGAGGCGGATCGAGATCGAGCAGGTTTCAACCGTCACGAACAGCCAATTGGTGCCGGGCTCGGCGGCGGCCATCCGGCTGGCGATGGCGAGGCCGCTGACCCCGCCGGCGCAGCCCAGTCCGAACACCGGAATGCGGCGGATATCGTCGCGAAGCCCGATTTTGGGACCAACACGGGCTTCAAGGCTGGGGGTGGCGACGCCCGTCGTCGAAACGGTCACGACCCCGTCAATCTCGCTCGGCTTCAGTCCCGCATTGGCGATTGCCGCAACCGCCGCTTGCTCGAACAATTGCTCGGCTGCGGCGAGGTAGACGCGGTTGCGTTCCGCCCAGCCATGCGCGCCCTCGTACCAGTCGAGCGGAGCGACCAGATGGCGGGTGGCGATGTCGGCATTGTCGAATACGCTCGACAGCCGCTTGAACAAGGCCGGACGCTTGAATGCGCGGCGCCCGATTTCCTTTGCTTCTTCCTGCCTGAGGACGAAAGGCGGAACCGCCGTGGCAAGCGAGAGTAGATGACTGACGGGCATCGGTGACCTTCCACCAGGTGCGACCAAGGCGACTTTGCCCGAGAAGCTACGAGGTTGGGAGCAATGTGGATGAAGCGCTGGCTAATACAAGGATTGGCACCGATCGTCCTCGCGGCGTGCGGGGGGCCAAGCGCAACCGCGGCCAGCACTCCGTTCAAGGTCACTCAGGTCGCAACGTTCAGCGCTCCGTGGGCGATGGCATTCATGACCGGCAGCGGCCAGCCGCTGCTCGACGCCGCGCTGGTGACGGAAAAGGAAGGTCGGCTGTGGATCGTCGATACGCGAACCGGCACCAAGACCGCGGTTTCGGGCGTTCCGAAAGTGCACGCCGCGGGGCAGGGCGGACTTGGCGACGTCGCGGTAGATCCCGAGTTCGTCGTCAATCGCAGGATCTATTTGAGCTTCGTCGAGCGGGGTCCCAATGGCACCAGCGGAGCGGCGCTGGGCTATGGGACTCTCGACCTTACCGACCCGGCGCACCCGGCGCTCAAGGACTTCAGAGTCATTTGGCGGCAGCAGCCCAAGGTCCAGGGCGACGGTCATTTCTCGCATCGGATCGCGTTCGGGCCCGAAGGCTACCTCTATCTGACGTCGGGTGAGCGGCAGAAATTCGAACCGGCGCAGGATTCGCGCGGCAATCTCGGCAAAATCCTTCGGCTGACCCGGGAGGGCAAGCCCGCACCGGGCAATCCATGGGCTTCACGCGGCGGGATCGCGGCCCAATTCTGGACCTATGGCCACCGCAATTTGCTCGGCCTCGCCTTCGCTCCGGACGGCCGGCTGTGGGAAACCGAAATGGGGCCGAAGGGCGGCGATGAACTCAACCTCATCACCGCGGGCCGCAATTACGGCTGGCCGAATGCGTCCAACGGCAGCAATTACGACGGCACCGACATTCCCGATCACAAGCCAGGCGACGGCTTCGAGGCGCCCAAGGCGTGGTGGAATCCATCGATCTCGCCCGGCGGATTGCTGATTTACACCGGCGATCTGTTCAAGGGCTGGAAGGGCGATGCAATCATCCCCGCACTGTCGGGCGAGGCGCTGATCCGGGTCGACATCGACGGCGACAAGGCGCGCAAGGCCGGCCAGTGGCCAATGGGCGCGCGGATCCGCGCCGCCGACCAGGGACCGGACGGCGCGATCTATCTGCTCGAGGATGCCGGACGCCTGCTCCGGCTCACGCCCAAGTCAAAGCCCTCTCCCGGGCGGAAGAGGGTTGGGTGAGGGTGTCAGACCGTCGAGATTCCATCCGGGGGCCTGGCCCCCTCATCCCACCCTTCACCCGCCGGGGAGAAGGAGGAAGCTAGCCGCGCGGCTGCGGGATCCGGCGGAGGTACGGCTTCACCGTTTCCCAGCCGCCCGGATATTTGGCTTTGGCATCGTCATTGCTGACCGATGGCGGGATGATGACATCGTCGCCGGGGTGCCAGTTGACCGGAGTCGCGACGGTATATTTGTCGCTCAGCTGGATCGAATCGAGCAGGCGCAGAACCTCGTCGAAATTGCGGCCGTTGGACATCGGATAGAGCAGCATGGCGCGGATCTTCTTGTCCGGGCCAACGATATAGACGGTTCGGACGGTGGCGTTATTGGCCGCGGTCCGGCCCTCCGCGCTGTCACCCGAATCAGCCGGGAGCATGTTATAGAGCTTGGCCACGTTGAGGTCGCTGTCGCCGATCACCGGATAGTCGACCTTGTTGCCCGACACCTCCTCGATATCGGGCAGCCAGCGCTTGTTTTCCTCGGTCGGATCGACGCTCAGACCGATGATCTTGGTGTTGCGGCTGGCGAAATCGTCGGCCAGTCCGGCCATATAGCCCAATTCGGTGGTGCACACCGGCGTAAACGCCTTGGGATGCGAAAACAGGATCGCGTAGCTGTCGCCGATCCAGTCGTGAAAGCGGATCGTTCCTTGCGTCGTCTCGGCGGTGAAATCCGGCGCGATGCTGCCAATCGAAAGGGTCATGATCGTCTCCTCTGGGTGAATGCTATTCGACCGGCACGAAGCCGGGATCGATGTTTTGCCTGGGCTCGAGCCACGCCGGGACCGGCAAATCCTTCGAACGCAGGAATTCGGGGTTGAACAGGCGCGATTGGTAGCGCGTTCCGGGGTCGCACAACATGGTGACGATGGTGTGACCGGGGCCAAGTTCGCGCGCCAGACGGATCGCTCCCGCGACATTGACCCCCGAAGACTGGCCCAAATTGAGCCCTTCCTCGGCCAGCAAAGCAAAGGTGATTTCAACGCTTTCGCGGTCGGGGATGAAATAGCTGTGGCTGGGCTTGAAACCGTCGAGGTTGGCGGTGATCCGGCCCTGGCCGATGCCTTCGGTGATCGAACTTCCCTCGGCCTTTAATTCGCCCGTCGTATAATAAGAATATAGCGCCGCGCCGGGCACATCGGCGATGGCAATCGCGATGTCCGGATTGCGCTCACGCAGCGCCATCGCCGTCCCGGCGAGCGTCCCGCCGGTGCCGACCGCGCTGACGAAACCGTCGACCTTGCCGCCGGTCTGGGCCCAGATTTCGGGGCCGGTGGTGCGGACATGGGCATCGCGGTTGGCGACATTGTCGAACTGGTTGGCGAAGACCGCGCCGTGCGGCCGCTCGAGCGCCAGCCGCTCGGCCAGCCGGCCGGCGATCTTCACATAATTATTGGGGTTCTTGTAGGGCACCGCGGGCACTTCGACGAGCTCGGCGCCGAGCAGCCGCAACGTGTCCTTTTTCTCCTGGCTTTGGGTGTCGGGGATGACGATCACGGTCTTGAGGCCAAGCGCATCGGCGACCATCGCCAGCCCGATCCCGGTATTGCCGGCGGTGCCATCGACCACCGTCCCGCCGCGTTCGATCTGCCCCTTGGCCAGCGCGTCCTCGATGATTGCCAGCGCGGCGCGGTCCTTGACCGAGGCGCCGGGGTTCATGAATTCGGCCTTGCCCAGGATCGTGCAGCCGGTTTCTTCCGACGCTCGCCGAAGCCTGATCAGCGGGGTGTTGCCGATCGCTGCCAGGACATCGGGAAAGATTTGCATTGCGCCTAGCTAGGTGCGCCGGGCGGAAAGGCAAGGGTGTCAGCGCCGGCGATAGCGCAGGGCATAAGCGCGGCGGCCCTCGCGCACCGCTTTTTCCTCGTAACGCGTGGCCGGCCAGCCGCCGGGTCGCTCGAGGAAATCGCTCGGGGCCTCGGCGAGCCACTCGAACTGGCCGTCGTGGCGCTTCATGACCATCAGTGCCCAGGCGAGATAGGTCGGATCGTCGGTCGCGATTCGAAGCTCCCCGCCGGGCTTCAACTTGGCCGCGAACATGTCGACCGGCCCGTCATTGACCATCCGCCGTTTGGAATGGCGCGCCTTGGGCCAGGGGTCGGGGTGGAGCAGATAAAGAAAATCGAGCGCTCCGTCGGGCACGCGGTCGAGCACCTCCAGTGCATCGCCGCGCCACAGCCGGACATTGGCCAGGCGCTGATCGCGGACATGGCCGAGCGCTGTTGCGACTCCATTGAGGAACGGCTCGCAGCCGATGAAGCCGTGGTCGGGGAGCAGATCGGCGCGATAGGCAAGATGCTCGCCGCCGCCGAAACCGATTTCGAAATGGAGCGGGCGGGCGTCACCGAACAGCCGCTCCGCCGTCACGTCTCCAGCCGCCGGAACCGCGATCTGGGGCAGCAATTTCTCGACCAGCTCGACCTGCCCCTGGCGAAGCTTGTGCCCGCTCGACCGGCCGTACAGCCGGTTGAGGGTAAGCGGATCGCCGGGTTTGTGCGCGGTCATGGGCGCTAGGCCAGCGCCGCCTTCAGCTCGTCGACCAGGTCGGTTTTCTCCCACGGGAAGAAGTCGCCATCGGGGGTGCGGCCGAAGTGGCCGTAAGCGGCGGTCGGGGCGTAGATCGGCTTGTTGAGGCCGAGGTGGGTGCGGATCCCGCGCGGGGTCAGCTTGCCGAGCTTGGTGATCGAGTGGATCGCATTCTCAAGCGCATCGTCATCGACGGTGCCGGTGCGGTGGGTGTCGACGTAGAGCGACAGCGGCTCGCTCACCCCGATCGCATAAGCGAGCTGGATCGTGCAGCGCGTGGCGAAGCCGGCGGCGACGATATTCTTGGCCAGGTAACGCGCCATATAGGCGGCCGAGCGGTCGACCTTGGTCGGGTCCTTGCCCGAAAACGCCCCGCCGCCGTGCGGTGCGGCACCGCCATAAGTGTCGACGATGATCTTGCGTCCGGTGAGGCCAGCGTCGCCGTCGGGGCCGCCAATCTCAAAGCTTCCGGTCGGGTTGATGTGATAGACGGTTTCGTCGCTGAGCAGATGCGCCGGAAGGACGTCGGCGACGACCGCCTTCACATAAGCGTGGAGCTCGGCTTCCCGATCACCCTGGTCATAGCCCTTGGCATGCTGGGTCGAGACGACGATCGCGGTCGCGGCGACCGGCTTGCTCTCTTCGTAGCGCAGCGTGACCTGGCTCTTGGTGTCAGGTTCCAGGAACGGCGCCGCGCCCGAGTGCCGGTCGGCGGCCATGCGTTCGAGGATCTTGTGGCTGTAATATAAGGTTGCCGGGAGCAGTTCGGGGGTCTCGTCGGTGGCGTAACCGAACATGATCCCCTGGTCGCCCGCGCCTTCGTCCTTGTTCCCGGCGGCATCGACGCCCTGGGCGATGTGCTCCGACTGGCCGTGCAATTTATTGTCGAAGGTCAGCGTCTGCCAGTGGAAGCCCGCTTGCTGATAACCGATCTTGCGGACGGTCTCGCGAACCGCTTGCTCGACTCGCTCGGGGATGCCCGGCGCCCATTGATCATTCTCGTAAATGCCCTTGCCGCGGATTTCGCCGGCAAGCACCACCAACTGCGTGGTGCACAGGGTTTCGCAGGCGATTCGCGCTTCGGGGTCGATGCCCAGGAACAGATCGACGATGGCGTCGCTGATCTGGTCGGCGACCTTGTCGGGATGGCCTTCGGAAACGGATTCGGACGTGAACAGATAAGAGCTGCGCATGAGCGGCGGCGATCCTTGGATTCAACGATATAAGGAAAAGCTTATATCGTGCGCCTCTAGCGGCGGCGGCGGGCAAGCACAATGCCGCCCGCGATCAGCAGCAAGCCAAAGATGATCGGCAGCAAGTTGCCGATCCGCGAGAACATCGTCCCGGCATTGGAGTGCGGCGGAAGGACGGCGTCGATCACCCCCGCGGTGCGCCACGGAAGTTCCTTCACCACCGCTCCATGGGCGTCGATGACGGCGCTGATCCCGGTCGGGGTCGAGCGGATGACCGGAAGACCTTCCTCGGCCGCGCGGAGCCGCGCCTGGGCCAAATGCTGCGGCGGGCCCCAGCGGCCGAACCAGGCGTCGTTCGAGGGGTTGAAGATGAAGGTCGGGCGGTGAACCTGGTCGACCACCCGGCCCGAGAAGATCATCTCGTAACACAGCTGGAATCCGATCTTGCCCCAATGGCCGCCGATATCGATCGTTCGCGGTCCTGGGCCAGCGGCGAAATCCATGTCGCCGGGGGCGAGCCGGGCAAGGCCGATCGACGACAGCACCGGCCGCATCGGCAGATATTCGCCGTAGGGGACGAGGTGCGCTTTGTCGTAGCGGCCGATGACCTTGCCGCCCGGGCCGATCGCAAACACGCTGTTGGTCGCGGAATCGACGCGCGTCCCGTCGGCAGAATTGACCGCCAGCCCGCCGGTCAGAAGGACATCGTCGGGTCCCAGCGGAGCGGCGGCGCGAGCGACTTCGGCCGCTGCCGCGGCGCTGCCGGCCGGGCGACTGTCCTGCATCGGCATGGTTACCGCGGCTTCGGGCCAGAACAGCAGGCGCGGTTCCTGGCTCGGCGCTCCCGACAGGCTGGCGAGACGTGCGGATGCTTCTTGTTCGGCACCCGGCCGCCATTTGTCCTCCTGGCCGATATTGGGCTGGACAACGCGGATGTTGAGGATCGCCAGGGGATCGTCGGGAACCGCCGATGACGGCAACAGCCAGCCGAGCGTGGTAAGCCCGAAAATCACCACCATCGGAAGCCATTTTCGATAGACCTCGAGCCACACCGCGCCGCCGAGCAGGATGGCGATCGCGCTCAGGCCGTAGGTGCCGGTCAGCGCGCTGAGCGTGATGAGCGGGGTCGGGACCAGTGCGGCCGCGACCGGATTCCACGGAAAGCCGGTGAACAACGTGCCCCGCAGCCACTCGGTGATCGCCCAGGCGCCGGCCAGGATCAGCAGCAGCGAGACCTTGTCCTCGCGCCAGAACCGCCACGCCAGGCCGGTCGCGATCGCGGGATAGATGGCGAGATAGACCGACAGCAGAACAACCGCCCCCCAGCCCAGCGACGGCGGCATTGCGGACTGGAAGGTGAAGGCGGTCGCGATCCAGTTCAATCCGACCACGAACTGGCCGAAGCCGAACGCCCAGCCGATCGCGATCGCGGTCGACAGGCGCGTGGTTCGGGTCAGCAATTCGAGAATCGCTGCAAAGGCGATGAAAATGAGCGGCCACCAAGCGGTCGGCTCGAAGGCGAAGGCGGTGGCGGCGCCAATCAGCGCGGCATAAAGAACCAGCAGCATGGCGCCATGGCTAGCCGTTACTGGGCAGGAACGAAAGCCTCGACAATGATGACGTGCCGCGCGCAGATAGGCGCATGAGCCTGCGCCCGTTCCATCTCGCCTTTGCGGTCCATGACCTGAGCGCCGCGCGTGCCTTTTACGGCGGCCTGCTGGGCTGCGCGGAAGGGCGGAGTTCGGACGAGTGGATCGACTTCGATTTTCATGGCCACCAGATCGTCGCCCACCTTGCGCCCGCTGCGGCGCGGCGGCCCAGTGCAAGCAATGAGGTCGATGGCGACGATGTTCCAGTGCCGCATTTCGGGCTGGTCCTGGAGATGGACGAATGGCGCTCGCTGGCCGATCGCCTGGAACGTGCTGGAACCAATTTCGTGATTGCGCCGACGGTCCGCTTCGCCGGCCAGGCGGGCGAACAAGCGACGATGTTTTTCCTCGATCCGTCGGGCAATGCGCTGGAATTCAAGGCGATGGCCGACCCCGCCAAATTGTTCGCTACAGACTAACCGTCGGCGGATTCGCCGCCGGCGCCGAGATGGTCGGGGGCATGGAGCCGGACGCGCTGGATCTTGCGCGCGTTGGCGGCGACGCATTCCAGCCGCCAGCCCGACGAATGGACGACCGATTCGCCCGGCTGGAGGATCCTCCCGGCCAGAACGAACGTCATTCCGCCAACCGTATCGACCTCATCGTCCTCGGCGATCAGCCGGGCGTCGACCGCTTCGCGCAAATCGTCGAGCTCGAGCCGCGCATCGGCTTCCCAAATGCCCTCGTCGAGCATGGTCAGAAGACCGTCGGCCTCCTCGTCATGCTCATCCTCGATGTCGCCGACGATTTCCTCGACCACATCCTCGATCGTCACCAGCCCTTCGGTGCCGCCGAATTCGTCGACCACGATGCCGAGGTGGATTCGTTCGGTCCGCATCCGCGCCAGCAATTCGATCACGCCCATCGATTCGGGCACGAACAAGGGATCGCGCATCAACGCGCTCAATGACCGGTCCCGGCGGGGATCGACATTGGCCATGAAGACGTCCTTGATGTGAAACATTCCGACGACGTCATCGAGACCGTCGCCATAAACCGGCAGCCGGCTGTGCCCGGCATCGGAAAAGGCCTGCACCAGAGCATCGAAGCTGATGCTGTCGGGGACCGCGATGATGTCGCCGCGGGTGACGCAGATGTCGCCCGCCGTTTGGTCGCCAAACTGCAATAGGTTCTTGAGCATCTGGCGCTCGGTCGGGCTGAGGTCGCCGGCGACCGGGCGCGAATCCTCGGATTCCTCGATCGCTTCTTCGATCTGGTTGCGCAGCGTCGGTTCGGATTCGTCACCGAAGATCAGGTGCCGCATTCCGCGCCACAGCCGCGATCCGCCGTCCGCTTCGGGGTCGCTGGCCATCACCGCGCCCCGCGGTAAGGATCGGCGATTCCGATCCGGGCGAGGGCGCGCACCTCGCGCTCCTCCATGTCGCCGGCCTGGTCGTCGTTGAGATGATCATAGCCGAGCAAATGAAGCGTTCCGTGGACGATCAGATGCGCTGCATGATCGCGCATGTCGATGCCTTTTTCCGCCGCTTCGGCCGCGCAAATGCCCGAGGCGAGGACGATATCGCCGAGCAGCAATTCCGGTCCTCCGCAAGCGTCAAGCGCAAGCTCGCTTTGACCCGCGAGCGGAAACGACAGGACATTGGTCGGCCGGTCCTGGCCGCGCCATTGGGCGTTGAGCGCGCGCACATCCTCGTCATCGGTCAGCCGGACCGACAGTTCGACCGTTCGTCCCGATTGGGCCAGTTGGGGGAAGGCGCTTTCGGCGATGGCGGCTTCGGCAGCGGTGCGAGCAAGATCGTCCCACTTGGTGCTACTGTCCCACTCCGGATCGGCGTCGAGGATGATGTCGAGGGTCATGCCACTGCGCTTATAGGCTTGACTAAGTCTGTTCTAGTGTAAAAGATAGAACGAAGCACGAACAAGGACCGTCAATAGATGAGCTTCTGGCAGCCACTTCCACTTGCTCGATCACTCGATCAGTTCTTCACCCGCCCTGACGTTGCCCGACTATGTGTCGAATCGCTCAAGCCGTTGATTGAAAGCGAAGGTGGCGATTGGCTTTGGATTGAACCCTCCGCTGGCGGTGGCGCTTTTCTAGATCAACTACCTTACCCACGAGTTGCGCTCGATATCGCGCCCGGGAGACCGGACATCGAGGAAACGGACTTCCTGCATTGGCAACCGGGCATCGTTCAGCGAAGAATTGCCGTGGTGGGCAATCCGCCATTTGGGAAAAACGCGTCTTTAGCTCGGCGATTTTTCGATCACGCCGCCCAATTCGCGGACATCATTGCGTTCATTCTGCCTCGGACATTCGAGAAAGATCAGTTCGTAAATCGATTGAATCGGAGCATGCACCTCATTCATTCGCACTTGCTTGATGAATTGTCCTTCGAGCTTGAAGGCGAGCCATACGCTGTGCCGACTGTCTTCCAGATTTGGGAAAAGCGACCGTTCGATCGAGCGTTGGTGTGCGCGCGGAGAACGCATCAACATTTTGACTTTGTCGCGTCTTCGATGGGGCATTTCGCCTTTCAAAGGGTGGGCGCAAGGGCGGGGATGGTGTCGCGCGAAGGGCTGAGAAAGTCGCCGCAATCTCATTATTACCTCCGCGCGAATATTTGTGAAAAGACGCTTTACGATCGACTCCGATCGATCGATTGGACGCCGATTAAGTATAGGACCGCCGGTAACCCCAGCATTGGCAAGGCCGAGTTGATCCAAGCCTATCAGTCAGTCTTTGGATGATCGGCGGTCAGTTCCACGGCAAGTCCTTCGAAGACTGGGTGAAAGGCTGCCGGTTTCCAGGATCGTCGGATAGCGGCCGCTCGAACACCGCCGAGTTTGACGTAGAAGCGAAGTTTGATCGGGATCGCGGGCTTCCGACCAGCATCAAATCCGGCCTGGGAAGTCATGTCGCCTTGTCCGACGCGCGTCGTTTTTGGAAAATTGATCAAGAGTTCCGGCTACTTTTCGGTCACTACCGGCAAAACGGAATCGTGAAACACTTTGATCAGGTGCACGAGTTTTTGATCACCCCGGAAATTCTAAGTCGTCTCCGGGGAGAGTTAGATGCTGCTGAAGTTGAACGGCTGCATTTTGGGCTGAGTCTCTCGCGCTTCCCAGTGGGAAAGCACGTGGAGGCACGAAGTTGGGCACGGAGCGAGAAAGCGCGATTGGCCGGCCGCGCCAGCTCCATTGTGCTCAACCCAAAAATCGACAGCAAGACCCAGCGGCGTTTGCAATGCTCGATAAAATTGCGGGACCTGATCGAAGCTTGCGAAACCGGCGATCGTTATTTTTTTCATGACCAAAAAGTGGGCACGTGTTTGCTGCCGTTCCGGCTGGAAAGCGCCAAGCGAAAATTCGGCGCAAAGCCCTAGTCAGGGTAGCCGTTCAGCCTTGGCCCCAAGTGCCGCTCGAAGATGCCGCGAAGGCGGCCCTCAAAGCCGCCGTCTCCATAGTCGAAAGCGTAGCGTTGAATCTTTTCGAGATCATCGTCGCTAAGCTTCATTTTGCGCGAGATCGCTGCCTTCTGCCTGAGCGAGCGCATCAGATCTTGGAAACCGCCGCCTCCAACGATCGATCTGCGGAGGAGCGCGAGTTCGTCGCTGGATAGTTCGATCTCAATCACGATCCGGGCCCTTCATAGGCCTGGACGATGCGCCCGACCAAGGGGTGGCGGACGACGTCGGCGGAGGAGAAGCGGATCATCGACAATTTGGGAATGCCTTCGAGCTTGGCGACCGCGTCGTTGAGACCGCTGGTCGCGCCGGGCGGGAGATCGGTCTGGTTGGGATCGCCGCAAATCACCATCCGGCTGCGCATTCCGAAGCGGGTGAGGAACATCTTCATCTGCTGCGGGGTCGTGTTCTGCGCCTCGTCGAGGATGATGAACGCATCACCAAGCGTGCGCCCGCGCATGAAGGCGATCGGCGCGATCTCGATCTCGCCCGACGCAATCCGCCGCTCGACCTGCTCGGTCGGAAGCATGTCGTAAAGCGCGTCGTAGAGCGGGCGCAGATAGGGATCGACCTTGTCCTTCATGTCGCCGGGGAGGAAGCCCAAGCGTTCGCCCGCCTCGACCGCCGGGCGCGACAGGATCAGCCGGTCGACCGCTCCGGTGATCAGCATCGCCACCGCCTGCGCCACCGCCAGATAGGTCTTGCCGGTGCCCGCCGGCCCAAGCGCGAAGATCATGTCGTCGCGGCCCAGCGCTTCCATATATTGGGCCTGGATGATCGAGCGCGGGACGATGGTTTTCTTGCGGGTCCGGATCATGACCTTGGGGGCGTCGGTCACTTCATTGGCGATGATTCCGTCGAGGCTCGGCTGCTGGGCCATCCCAAGCACCGCCTCGACCGCGTCGGCATCGACGTCGTGGCCCTGGTCGAGACGATTGTAGAGGCCAGTCAGGACATCGCGCGCGCGGGCCGCCGAATCGGCGTCGCCCTCGATCTGGACGCGGTTGCCGCGGGCGGAAATATGGACCCCGAGCGCGGTCTCGATCGCGATCAAGTGGCGGTCGTAATCGCCGAACAATGGGCCAATCAGATAGGGTTGCTCGAACTCCAGCTCGAGCCGCGCGTTGGCGGAAGGCTCGGGACGAAACTGCGCCTCGTCGTGGGCGCGGGCGAATTTACGGGCCATGCTCTCCTTTCATGTCGACCAGCCAATCCGGCCGCAGCCACCGGACCTCCGATGTGCGATTCGCAGGATAGGGCCGCCATAGTGCAGCGCAAGCATGGTTTGCGGATCGATCAGGCGGCGGCCAGTGCGCGCTCGGCGCCGCTCATCGATCGCGGACCGGCCTCGACCAACGTCACGTCGATGATGTCGCCCGCCGTGGCGCTGGTCTCGACATGGACCGATTGCAGCCACGGCGACTTGCCGATCATCTGGCCCGGGTTGCGCCCGGCGCGTTCGATCAGGACTTGGGTCGCGGTTCCGATGTGCGATCGGTTGAAGGCGAATTGGTGGTGGTTGATCCGCTCCTGCAGCCGCTGCAGCCGATCGTCCATCACGTCGCGGCTGATCTGGTCGTCCATCGCTGCCGCCGGAGTGCCCGGGCGCGGGCTGTATTTGAACGAATAAGCCGACGCATAGCCGACGGCATCGACGATGCTCAGAGTCTGTTGAAATTCCTCCTCGGTTTCACCCGGGAAGCCGACGATGAAATCACCCGACAGCGCAATGTCGGGCCGTACTGCCCGAACCTTGTCGAGAATTTGTAGGTAGCTGGCGGCGCTGTGGCTGCGGTTCATGGCTTTGAGCACGCGGTCGCTGCCCGATTGCACCGGCAGATGGAGGTAGGGCATTAATTGCTCGACCTCGCCATGGGCGGCGATGAGCGCGTCGTCCATGTCGTTGGGATGGCTGGTGGTGTAGCGAATGCGTTCCAGGCCGTGGATCCGCGCCAGCTGGCGGATGAGTGCGGCAAGCCCGTCGCCAGCCTCGCTCCACGCATTCACGTTCTGCCCGAGCAGGACAATTTCGCGCGCGCCGCAATCGACCAGCGACCGCGCTTCGCTCAGGATGTCGCGCATCGGCCGGCCGATTTCGGCGCCGCGCGTATAAGGAACGACGCAATAGGTGCAGAATTTGTCGCAGCCTTCCTGGACGGTGAGATAGGCGCTCGGAGCGGCCCGGCGTCGCGCCGGCATCGCGTCGAATTTCGAAATCGCCGGCATGTCGGTGTCGACGGCGGGCTTGCCCGAGGCTGCTTGGCCGACCAGGTCGGGGAGGCGGTGATAGGCCTGCGGACCAACCACGATATCGATCATCGGCGAGCGTCGCTGCGCCTCCGCGCCTTCGGCCTGGGCGACGCAGCCGGCAAGCGCGATCAGCGGTCTGGATCCGTCCTCGCGCTTGAGCCGGCCGACATCCGAATAGGCCTTTTCCGCGGCTTTCTCGCGGATATGGCAGGTGTTGAGGACGACGAGGTCCGGCTCTTCGTCCTCGCCCGCAGCGCGCATTCCGCGCGAATCGAGCAATTCGGCCATGCGCTCGCCGTCATAGACGTTCATCTGGCAGCCGAAGCTCTTGATCTTGAAGGTCTTGGGGATCATTGCCGCCCGCCTATAGGCGATGGCTCGGGCGACTTGAAGCCGAGCGCCTGCTCGAGCGCCCGGCGGGCATCGGCGGCGATCGATTTGCGGTTTCCGTCATGTTCCAGCGGCACCAAAAGCTTGACGATGATCGGGATCGTTCCCTTGCGGCCAAGGATGCGCAGGACATTCTCCTTCGCCGGCTCCTCGAACCAGGCGATGTCGGGCGCGATCGGCCCGTAATCCAGCGCCACCGGCCGGATCGCGACGTCGTTCGACGCGTAATTGGCGGCTTCGAGCAGGGTCGAGCGGAACGGCAGCAAATGCGTTCCTGGGCCGACCGTTCCTTCGGGGAACAAGGCGATCGGCTTGCTTCCCTCGATCGCTTGGGCGATCTCCAGCGCCTGGTTCCTGGCGCCCTTGATATGGCCCCTGCGGACATAGATCGTCTGGTTCTGGTCGGCGAGCCAGTGGATGAAGCCATGGCCGAGATTGTCCTTGGACACGAATGCCGCGCCGGTCGCTCCGGCGACGGCCAGAATATCGAGCCAGCTGACATGGTTGGCGATGAGCAGGCTGTGCGGGCCGACCGGCGCGCCTTCGACCCGCACCCGCGCACCCACCAGCCAGGCGACCGCACCGAGGAACCGTCGCGGCCACGGCGATGTGCCGGTGACCGCCTTGGTCGCCAGATGAAGCGGTGCGCAGGCCAGGAACAGCAGCGCAAGCGCGGCCACTCGGGCAATCATCCGGGCCAGCGACGGCGCGTCCAACCGATCAGCGTTCGCGGTCGAGTGCGACGCCGTACAGCTCCATCCGGTGGTCGACGAGGCGGAAGCCGAGCCGCTCGGCGATGCGCTTTTGCAAGAGCTCGAGTTCGTCATCCATGAATTCGATGACCTTGCCGGTTTCGACGTCGATCAGATGATCGTGGTGGCTTTCGGACACCGCTTCGTAGCGCGAGCGGCCGTCGCCGAATTCGTGGCGCTCGAGAATCCCGGCTTCCTCGAACAGCCGGACCGTTCGATAGACGGTGGCGATCGAGATGTTGGAATCGATCGCCGATGCCCGCGAATGCAGGGTCTCGACGTCGGGATGATCTTCACTGTCGCCAAGAACCTTGGCGATGGTCTTGCGCTGCTCGGTGATGCGCAGACCCTTGTCGGCGCACAATTGCTCGATATCGATGGTTCGGTGCATGGCCCAAGACTAGAGAGTGCAAGGCCCAAAGAAAAGGGGAAGCGGCCCGCGGCCACCTCCCCAAATGCTTGCAACGCTGTTTATTTTCGAGTCCGGCGGCGCCCGCCCTTGGTTCCGAGCCCGATTGATTTGGCCAGAACGCGGCGTTGTTCCGCGTAATTGGGCGCGACCATCGGGTAATCGGAGTTGAGGCCCCATTTGCGGCGATAGTCGTCGGGGGTCATGTTGTAATGGGTCATCAGATGCCGCTTGAGCATCTTGAGCTTCTTGCCGTCCTCAAGGCAGATAATATAGTCGGGCTTGATCGATGCACGGACCGAAACCGCGGGTTCAAGCTTGACCTCGGGCGCGGAGCCGGCACCGGCGATGCCCGCCAAGGCCATGTGAACGTTCTGGATCAATGTCGGCAAGTCATTGACCGCAACGCTATTGTTGCTGACATGCGCCGCGACAATATCCGCGGTCAGGGTCAGCAAGGTGTCGTCGTCGCCGTGATTATCGGCCATTTTGCAAGTTCCCGAATTAGAGCAGAGACCCGTGCAAATAACTGCACGCAACACTTTCCTTAATCCTCGGGCATTGGCCGCGCAACTCGACCTTATGCCGTAGTGGCGCGATCAGTCCTTGGGCGGAATGTCCCGGGCAAAGGTCAATGCGTCGAACCGATTCCCATCCTGTCCGAGATAATAATCGCGGCGGCGGCCGACCGGCGTGAAGCCGGCCCTTCGGTACATGGCGATCGCCGGATTGCCGTCGCGCACTTCGAGATGGACCCGGGCAACGCCGGACGCTTGTGAACGGTGGATAAAATCGTCGAGCAGCATCGATCCGATGCCGCGCCGGTGATGATCGGGCGCAACCGCGATCAGCAGCAATTCCGCTTCGTCGGCAACGGTCCGGGCAAGTGCGAAACCGATAATGTCATCCGCCGCCCGGCTCAGCACCAGGTTGATCCCCGCAAGCGGCAGGATCCCCGAACATTGCGATCGGGTCCAGGCTTCGCCGAACTGGTTTCCGAACGACGAATCCATCACGGACATGACGGCGTCGAGATCGTCGGCGGTGCCCCGCTCGACCTGATAGATGTGGCGGGGCGCTGGGCTGGCCATCACGCCGCCGCTCGGGCGTCGGGAGCTCGCGCGTAAAAGGGTTTCGGCTCGAGCGAGCGCAGCGCCGGCGGCAAGCGAAGCGCAAATTTCGCCGCCGGCCACGCTTCGCGCGCTTGGCCGGTCCCGCGCTCCGCGACCAGCGCCGCGGCGCCGGATCCAAGCACCATAAGCGCGGATATTTGCAGCGCTGCAGCGGCCGGGGTGAGGTTGATCAGCTCGCCCAAAGGTTGGGCTGTCGCGCCGTCGAACTCCTGGACGAAAATCTCGCCATGGCCGCCAAGCACCGCCGCCGCGACCGGCCCGTCGCAGATCCCGCCGGCGGCGATCAGGGCCAGCGACGACATGCCCGTCACTGGGGCGCCCCAGCCGATCGCTAGCCCATGAGCTGCCGCGACACCGACTCGAAGGCCGGTAAAACTGCCCGGTCCGATGCCGACGATGATCGATTCCGGCCGCCGTCCGTCGAGCAATTGCTCGAGCATCGGGACCAGCCGTTCGCTATGCCCGCGGTCGATGATTTCGTCCACGCTCGACAGGCATAGTCCAGCGCCGTCGAACAAAGCGGCGGTGCAGGCTGAACTCGACGTGTCGAACGCGAGGATCATGGAGCGATTGTGGTCACAAGCGGCGACGCGCCGCAACCCCCCACATCTGCCTAGACCGCTTCGACGTTTTCAACCTCGGGAACATAATGTTTGATGAGCCCTTCGATCCCGCGCTTGAGCGTGACCGCCGATGACGGGCAGCCAGAGCAGGCGCCCTGCATCGCAAGGTACAAGGTTCCCGCTTTGTAGCCGCGATAGACGATATCGCCGCCATCCTGGGCGACCGCCGGGCGGACCCGGGTTTCGATGAGGTCCTTGATCTGATCGATGATTTCCGAGTCCGCGGGGTCATCGTCCATCGCAGCCTCGGGTGCGACGTGGATGCCGCTTGCGCTTCCCGCCGTGAACAACGGCGCTCCGCTGAGGAAATGGTCGAGCAATGTTTCGAGGACTACCGGCTCAAGGTCGCCCCACGACATGCCGTCGCCGGCGGTCACCGAAATGAAGTCGCGGCCCAGGAACACGCCTTCGACCTGGCCGCTGGCGAATAGGGCCGAGGCGAGCGGAGAGGCTTCGGCGCTGCCGGCATCGGGGAAGTCGCGAGTCCCCGATTCCATGACATTTTGGCCGGGCAGGAACTTGCGGGTCGCCGGATTGGGCGTCTGTTCGGTGCGAATGAGCATAACCGCGATGTGGTCCCGGGCGGGCTTCCGATCAACCCCCGAACGGCGGCACCCCGGCAATGATCCACCGGGTCAGTGCGATTCCGGCGATCAGACAGATCAGCGCAACCCAATATTTGCCCGGCCGAATCGGCACCGCTTGAGGATCGAGATCATCGCTTCCGGTGATCATCGCGCTGGTCAGCTTCTGTTTCCGGAACAGGCGGTAAAACAGGATCGCGCCAAGGTGCAGAACGATCATCGCCAGGACGATCGTGAACCACGCCTCGTGGAGCCCGCGCATCCGGTCGGACGCATCGACGCTGATGAAATGCGCCAGCGGCCCTTCGTTGAGGCCATCCCCATCGACCGCGAACAGGCCCAGGCCGACTTGCATCAGCAAGGCACCGAGCAAGGCGAGTACGCTCAGAGCGCCGAGCGGTGTGTGGCCCGCCCCCTTCCAGCCGGAGGTGCCGCGCAAGTAAGCGAGGATCGATGATGGTCCGCGCACGAAGTTCGCGAAGCGCGCGGTCGAACTCCCGACCACGCCCCACAACAAGCGGAAGATCAGCAGGCTCAGGATCGCGAAGCCGCTATAGATATGCCACTCGACGTGGCCGCTTTTGACAGCGTAAAAGCTGAACCCGATCAGACCGACGAGAACCCAGTGGAACAGCCGGATCGGCAAATCCCAGACCGCGACCCTGGTCGTCCCCGCCATCAGTGGTGCATTTCCGTCCGATAGCTGTCGTGGCATGATTTGCAGCTCTTGCCGAGATCGCCGAACGCCGCCGTCAGCGATTCCGGATTACCGCCTTGCGCTGCGGTGTTGAGACCTGCCGAGGCTGACTGAAACGCCTTCATTTTCGCTGCAAAATCGTCCGATTTCTGCCAGATATCCGCCTTGGCCCTGGTTTTTCCGGCGTCGGGACCGGTTCCAGCCGGGAACCAGGTCGAGGATTTCTGGGCAAGGCCGTTCATCACCGCTGCATTGGTCTTGACCACCGCCATGTCGGGCGCTCCCGACTTGATCTGGCGGGCGAGCAATTTCATCGCCTTGCCGACCTTTTCCATGCCGTCGTGACGCTCGTGCATGACCGCCTTGGCCTTGGCGCCGCTGACCGCTGCTGCGGCGACCGCTGAAGCCGGTACGGTAACGCGCGACTGGTTGATCGACCCTTGCCGGGGCTGGTCCTGTTTCGAGCAACCGGCGAGCGCCATAATGACGGCTGACGCAACGAACACAGTACGCATTTCATTCATGCTCCTCGATCATCCGGATGATCCCGGAAAAATCCTTATTGCCATTGCCCAAATTGACGAACCGCCCGAACAGTTCCTCGGCTTCCGCGCCCATTGGCGTGTAGGCGCCGGCTTCGCGGGCGGCTTCCATCGCCAGTTTCATGTCCTTGAGCATCAGAGCGGCGGCGAATCCGCCCTCGTAATCGCGGTCGGCGGGGGTGTCGGGGCCGACTCCGGGAACCGGGCAGTAAGAGGTCATCGACCAGCTCTGGCCGCTGGCCTTGGACGAAATGTCGTAAAAGGTCTGCAGGTCGAGCCCGAGCTTTTTGGCCAGCGCAAATGCCTCGCAGGTCGCGACCATCGTCGCCCCGAGCAGCATGTTGTTGCAGATTTTCGCCGCCTGGCCAGCACCCGCGCCGCCAGCATGGATCACTGCTTTGCCCATTTCCCCCAGGATCGGCTGCGCCTGCGCAAAACCGCCGTCGGACCCGCCGACCATGAACGTCAGCGTTCCAGCATCGGCCGCCGCGATCCCGCCCGACACCGGCGCATCGACCATCGTGTAACCGGCCGCGGCGGCGACTTCCTCGACTTCGCGGGCGGTGGCGACATCGATGGTCGAACAATCGATCAGGACCGCGCTCTTGGGCGCCGTTCCGATGACGCTATCGCGATAGACTCCGGCAACATGCTTTCCGGCCGGGAGCATGGTGACCACCGCATCCGCGCCCGCGACCGCTTCGGCGGCGCTCGCGGCAATGCTGCAGCCATTGCTGCGCGCCCGCTCGATCGCCGGCTCAGCGAGGTCGAAGGCGGTGACGTCATGCCTGGCCTTGCTCAGATTGGCGGCCATCCCGCCGCCCATATTGCCCAGCCCGATAAAGGCGACGCGTGCCATGCCTACTCTCCCGTCATTGCGAGCGGAGCGAAGCAATCCAGCCTCGCGCCAGTGGATTGCTTCGTCGCTGCGCTCCTCGCAATGACGAAGCGGAAAATGCCTAGCGCCCCGTCCACTTCCCCGGCCGCTTCTCGACGAACGCCGCCATGCCTTCCTTCTGATCCGCGGTCCCGAACAGGCCGTGAAATAGCCGGCGTTCGAAATTGATGCCCTGGGCCAAATTCATTTCGAACGCGGCATTGACCATTTCCTTGGTCGCAATCGCCGCCAGCGGGGCCATCGCCGCAATCGTCGCTGCGGTCTTCATCGCTTCGTCGAGCAGATCGGCCGCTGGAACGACCCGCGCCACCAGCCCCGATGATTCGGCTTCCTCAGCGCCTATCATCCGCCCGGTCAGGCACATCTCCATCGCCTTGGCCTTGCCCACCGCCCGGGTCAGCCGTTGCGACCCGCCCATGCCCGGCGTCACGCCCAGCTTGACCTCGGGCTGGCCGAACTTGGCGCTGTCCGCGGCGATGATGAAATCGGCCATCATCGCCACTTCGCAGCCGCCGCCCAAAGCGAAGCCCGCGACCGCCGCGATCCACGGCTTGCGCGTCGCGGTGACCTGCTCCCACCCGGCGAAGAAGTTGGACGAATACATGTCGGCGAAGCTTTGGCTCGACATTTCCTTGATGTCGGCACCGGCGGCGAACGCCTTTTCGGAGCCGGTGAGGACCAGGCAATGCTGGCTGTCGTCAGCATCATAGGCCGCGAACGCCGCGATCAGCTCCTCGAGCACCGTTGCGTTGAGCGCGTTGAGCGCCTGCGGGCGGTTGAGCGTGACCAAAGTCACCGCACCCTTTCGCTCGACCAGGATGGTTTCGTACTTCATTATAACCTCTCAAACGTCACCCCGGCCTTGAGCCGGGGTCTGCCTTTTCTTACCGCCAACAAAGGCGGATCCCGGGTCAAGCCCGGGATGACGGCCTTTTCCGTCAAAAATCAAACGGGCGCCACTGCTCCTCGACCGGCAGCGGTTCGAAAAATGCCTCGACGTCGCGGTCGCCGATCGAGGCCGGGTTGCTCGGGTTCCAGCCGGGCTTGCCGTCCTTGTCGATCAGAAGCGCGCGCACGCCCTCGCGGAAATCGGGGTGATGGATGAGCCTCACCATGATTCCATATTCCATCCGCATCTCGTCAACGAAATGGAGCTGGTAGGGGCTTTCCTGGAGCAGTTTGAGGCTGACCTTGCACGCCATTGGCGAGTGGCGGCGGATGGCTGCGGCTTCCTTGGCGGCCCACTCGTCGCCGGCGGCAGCGCCAGTGTCGAGCGCGTCGAGGATGTCCTCGAGCCGGTCGGAAGCGAAATAGCTGTCGATCGCCTTCAAATTCGCCGCGATCCGCGCCTGCGGGACATCGTCCTCGCTCAGTTCATCGAGGATCGCTTCGACCCGAAACGGCTGGGCCATGATCCGCTCCTTGGCTTCCTCGAGCCGGGCCGATGGCAGGAAATGGGTCGCGAGCCGGAGCTTCAAACATTCCGCACCGTCGAGCCGCGCTCCGGTCAGCGCGAGGAACTGCGCCAGCCGTCCGCGCAGCCGCGACAGATAGCGCCCGCCGCCGACGTCGGGGAAAACGCCGATCGCTGTCTCGGGCATCGCCAGCAACGTATGTTCGGTCGCGACCCGGTAACGGCACGGCATTGCGATCCCGACCCCGCCGCCCATGGTCACTCCGTCCATGAAGGCGACGCCCGGCTTGGCATAGGTATATTCGAGGTGATTGAGGCGATATTCGTCGAAGAAGAAGGCGCGCGCAGCGGCGTCGTGGCCGTCCACATCCTGAGCAATGGTGACGACGTCGCCGCCGGCGCAGAAACCCCTGCCTTCGGAATGATCGATCAGAATGATCCGCACCTCGGGATCGTCGCGCCATTCGTGCAACGCGGCGGCCATGTCGCGCACCATCTGGCGGTTGAGGCTGTGCAGCGCGCGCGGCCGGTTGAGGCTCAAGCGCCCGGCCTGGCCCTGCTTGGTCGTGAGGACGTCCTTGGCCGCGGTCACCGCCTCCATCGTCACGGCATCATCGCGTACGTGCCGGGCGCGGGCTCGATCGGCCTGGCGGGTTTGCGCGCATCGACCGACTTGCCCGAGCCCGTGGCCGTCAGCCACTTGGTCCACCACGGCCACCAGCTGCCGTCATGCCTGGTTGCTCCATTCAGCCATGTTTCGGCATCGGCGGGCATGTCCGGGTTGGTCCAATAGCCATGCTTGTTGCGCTCGGGCGGGTTGATCACGCCGGCATTATGGCCCGATCCGCCAAGGATGAAATCGGCCCGCAAGTGCCGCGCGCCGGCATAGACCGCTTCCCACGCCGAGACGTGATCGTCCTTGAGTGCGATGACCAGCATTGGGGTCGTTACCTTGGCGAGGTCGATCATGGTGTCGCCGACCATGAACCCGGCCGGGTCCTTGAGGCTGTTGTTGAGCAGCAGGTCGCGATTGTAGCTTTTCAGGAACGCCGCGGGGATCCGCGCTCCATCCTCGAACCAGTAGAGCAGGTCGCTCGGCGGCGCGTCGCGGTCGAGCAGATAATGGTTGATGACGCTCGACCAGATGAGGTCGTTGGCGCGCATCGCCGCGAACAGGCGCTGCAATTCGACGCTGTCGATATAGCCCTGGCCCTCGAGATGATCCTCGAGCGCGTTCAAATGCCCTTCGTGAACGAACGCCGACCAGTCGCGCATGTCGGCGAAATCGATCATCGAGCCGATCAATGTCGCGGAATTGACTTCTTTGCCGCGCCCCTTGGCGGCGAGCCAGCCGAGCGCGATCGCGGCCAACGTCCCGCCGAGGCAGAAACTGAACAGATCGGGCGCCGCGCCGGTGCGTTTGGTCACCTGCTCGACCGCGGTCACGACCCCGTCGAGGACGTAGTCGGACACCGCTTTGTCGCGCAGTTCGGGTCCGGGATTGACCCAGGAGATGACGAACACCGTCCGGCCTTCTTCGACCAGCCATTTGACGAAGCTCTGCTTGGGCACCAGGTCGATCATGTAATAGCGATTGACCAGCGGCGGGACGTACAGCAGTGGTTCGGCCGCGACCTTAAGCGTCGTCGGCGTGTACTGGATCAGCTGGAACAGGTGGTTCTGGAACACCACTGCACCCGGCGTCGCGGCAATCGTCTTGCCCTTTTCGAACGCGTTCTTGTCGGTGCGGCGCTGGACGATGCCTTTGCCGCCGGCGATATCCTCCAGCAAATGGGCGAAACCCTGGACCAGATTGGCGCCCTGGGTCTCCTTGGTGCGCTTGACTACGTCGGGGTTGGTGAAGGCGAAATTGGCCGGCGATATGGCGTTGAGATATTGGTCGAGTAGAAGCCTCACGGTCGCCTGGGCGCCGTCATTGCCGTGGCCGAGCCCGACCAGATCGCGCAATTGCTTGGAGGCCAGAAGATAGGCGTCGCGGACCGATCGATAATAGCCGTCGTCCTGCCACTCGGCGGACATGAAGCGGCGGTCGCGCGGAGCCTCGTCAGCGCTGCCGCTGAGCGCCCCGAGCCAGAAATCGCCCCACTGCCTGGCCGCATCCATCTGCACCTGCATCAAATCCTGCGGTCGCATCGCAATGCTCATCGCGACGTCGCTGGTGGCTTTGGCGATGGCGAAGGGATCGAACGGCAGCTTGGCCGGACCGGCGCTTTTCATCATCTGCGCCGCCGCCTCGCTCAACCGCCTGCTGATGTCGCCGATCATGATCTTTCCTCTCCCCGCGGGGGAGAGGGCAGGGTGAGGGGGTTCGACGGAAGCGGGTTTTCGCAATGGCCGAGCCCCCTCATCCCAACCTTCTCCCCGGCGGGGAGAAGGAGCTTCGTTGAGCGCTGTTTCAACAATATCACTGGCGCAGGAGCTCGCGGCTGACGATCATCCGCATCACCTGGTTGGTACCCTCGAGGATCGAATGAACCCGAAGGTCGCGCCAGAAGCGCTCGATCGGATAATCCTGCAAATAGCCATAGCCGCCGTGGAGCTGGAGCGCGCGGTCGACGATTGCGCTGCCGCTGTCGGTCGCAAGGCGCTTGGCCATGGCCGCGAAGCGGGTCTTGTCGGGTGCATTGGCGGTGACCTTGGCCGCCGCGACATAGAGCAGATAGCGCGCCGCCTGGAGTTCGGTTTCCATGTCGGCGAGGGTGAATTGGGTGGCCTGGAAATCGGCGATCGCCTGGCCGAATTGCTTGCGCTCCTTTGTGTAGGCGATGCTCTCGTCGAGGCAGCGCTGGGCCCCGCCAAGCGAGCAGGCGCCGATGTTGAGCCGTCCGCCATCCAGGCCCATCATCGCGATCCGGAAGCCCTCGCCTTCCGCTCCGACGCGGTTGGCGGCCGGCACCCGGACCTCGTCGAAATTGACTTGGCACGTCGGCTGCGAATGCCAGCCGAGCTTCTTCTCCTGCGCTCCGAAGCTGACGCCCTTCATGTCTTTTTCGATGACCAAGGCGGTGATGCCCTTGGGGCCATCCTCGCCGGTGCGGACCATGGTCACGTATATTTCATTCTCGCCGCCGCCCGAAATGAACGCCTTGGATCCGGAGACGACATAATGATCGCCGTCCAGGACCGCCTTGGTCTTGAGCGCGGCGGCATCCGATCCCGATGACGGCTCGGTCAGGCAATAGCTGCCGATCTTGTCCATCCCGATCATCGCCGGCAGATATTTGGCCTTGACCTCGTCGCTGCCGAAGCGGTCGATCATCCACGCGGCCATGTTGTGGATCGAGATGAAGGCGCTGGTCGAGGGGCAGCCATAAGCCATCGCCTCCATGATCAGCGCCGCCTCGAGCCGTCCAAGCCCGATCCCGCCGCTTTCCTCCGACACGTAGATCGCGCCGAAACCGAGCTCGGCGGCTTCGCGGATCGTGTCGCGGGGGAAGATATGCTTTTCGTCCCACTCGGCGGCGAACGGGGTGATCGCGTCGGCGGTGAATTTGCGCGCCATCTCCTGGATCTGGATCTGGTCGTCGTTGAGCTCGAACTGGTGCGGCTGGGCGTCCATGGCGGCGGCCTTAAGCGGTGGATTCACGCCCGACAAGGGCTACGCTCGGTCGGCCAGCTCAGTCGGCCGGCTCCGCCTCGAGCAAGCCCTCGAACTTCAGCACCTGGCGGACCGATGGACGCTGCATCATGCGCGCCCGGAACGCCGTGAGGTTGGGCCAGCGCTCGAGCCCGATCATCCTCTCGCCCCACCCCAGCATGACGAACAGATAGGGATCGGGCAGGGTCAGTGTGTCGCCCATCAGGAAGGGGCCGTCGCCGAGCGCCTTGTCGACATAATCGAAGCGCTCGCCGATCAATTTTTTGAAGACGGCTTTGGTTTCTTCCGACGCGTCGGGCTTGAACAGCGGCGCGAAGCTCTTGTGCAATTCGGTGGTGATGAAATTGACCCATTCGAGCACCCGGTAGCGGCGGAAACTGCCAAGCGGCGGGAGCACCTCGCCAAGGCCCGAGCGCTCGCCGAGATATTGCAAGATAACCGCGTTTTCGGTCAACACTTCGCCATTGTCGAACTCGAGCGCGGGAACCGAGCCCTTGGGGTTGATGGCGAGATAATTGCCGCCGCCAGCGACGGTCTTGGCCTGGAGGTCAACCTTGGCGACATCGTGCGACAGTCCCAGCTCATGGAGCAGGATGTGCGGTGCCTGGCTGCACGCGCCGGGCGAATAATAAAGCTTCATCGCCTTTGCCCTCAGGTGCCGTTCGCAGGCGTGTTGCCAAGGTCGCCAACGTTGCCGCTGTCGCCGCTGTTGCTCAGTTCGTCCGCCGTCATTCCACTGCTTTCGTCGGGCGGCAGGGCCTCGAACTCGGCATCGGCCGGGATATTGGTATCGATCAGGACATTCTGGTCCGGTTTTGCCTGCTCCGAGCAGGCGCCGAGCGCCGCTCCAACCAGCGCAAGGACGATCGCGGGTTTAGCATTTGGCATAAGTGTAACTCCGCATCGGGCTTCGCTCGGTCCGCACCAGGCCATCGCCCGACAGCTTGAGCGAGACATATTTCGACCAGCTCTGGCCCTCGCCGGTGAAGTTGAAATTGCCGCTGATCCCGCTGTCGTCGCTTTCGATGCTGGTCCCGGGAATGCCGCGCGATTCATAGAATTTCAGGCTGTCGGCGGTGATCGTCAAAAGCCCTTTGTCATCGCCCCGCTTCGTCGTGCAATCGGCCGGGGTCAGTCCCCAGCGGCCCTGCAGAGCGGCCGGGATGGAGCCGCCGCTGTCGGCATTTGCAGCGATCGGAGGCGGTCCGCCGGCGACCGCTCCGGCGGATCCGCTGGTGACGTTCGCCGGTGCAATGGCATCGGCATTATTATCGACCGGCTGCTCCTTCGTGCAGGCCGCGGCCGACACCAGGAGCAAGCCGGCGATGAGCTGTGCGCTAAATCTGTTCATGCCCTTCGAACGTTCGTGACGCGCCGAGTTTCCCCGCCTGGCCAAATTCGGTCAGGCCGAACCGCGGGAAAACCGGCTGGCCGGCCGTTAACCGCAGCGCAGGTTGCTGCTGTACTGGCCGCTGGGAGTGACGACTTCGTCGCCACTGCAGGCCAATCCGTCCAGGGTCAGGATGACGTCGCGGTGAATGGCGCGCTTCGGCGCGACCTGGCCGGTCTGAAGCTGGCCCTTGTCCTGATAGGTGAACGACAACAGATGGCCGTTCGCGTCCACTTTCGACACCGCGTGATAGGCACAGGCAATGTCGTAGAAATAAAGCTCGTTGGCATCGCCGACATAGCAGCCGCTACCCGACTCCGGCATGGCAGCTTGAACCGGCTTGGCCTGCACCGGAAACGCGACCAGCAGGCCGACGGCTGCGATCATTGCCTTGTACATATTCATTCTCCCCTGATCAAAGGCGACGGGTAATGGCGCATCAACAACAAAAGTCAAACAACCATCAGCTGACAGGATGCCTCAGCCAAGCTTTTCGATGATGTCGCCGAACAGCACTTCGTCGCTCGGCAGCGTTTTGGGCGTTGCCAGCGGGCGCGACACCCAGGTTTCGTTGATCAGGTCGCGCCAGGTGATGTTGTTGTTGGTGCCGTTGCCGCCCCAGCTGCCGCAGCCCAGCGAGAACGTCTGGCGCATGCCGTTCCACAGATTGCCGCTGTTCGACGCGGCCTGCGGCTGATTGACCATCACCCGGCTGGTGTTGGTGCCTTCGGCCAGCTTCATGATATTGGCGTCCGACCGCGAGTAGATGCCGCAGCTGTGGCCCTGGCCCTGATAGGCCTGGATGCGGTTGGTCAATGCAATGGCTTCGTCGATATCCTTGGCGCGATACAATGCCATCGTCACCGTCATCTTCTCGCCCGAAAAGGGGTGATCGGGGCCGGCGCCGGTCTCGGGGACGATGAAGAATTGGGTGTCGTCGGGGATAGTGAAGCCGGCATAGTCGGCGATGAACCTAGGGGACTGGGCGACGACCTCGGCGTTGATATGGCCATCGACCCAGATCGCCTTTTGCAATTTGGCCTTCTGATCGTCGTCGAGCACCAGCCCGCCCTTGGCGACCAGCTTGGCGAGCATTTCGTCATGGATTGCGTCGACCAGGATCACCGCATTGTCCGAGCTGCACGAGGCGGCGAGATCGAGCGTCTTGGACAGTCGGATCTTCTCGGCAGCGTCGTCGAGGTCGGCGGTCTCGTCGACCGTGATCACGGCATTGCCGGCGCCGACGCCGAGCGCCGGAGTGCCCGACGAGTAAGCCGCGGTGACCATCGCCGCTCCGCCGGTGGCGAGAATGCGGTCGCATTGGCGCATCAGCTCGTTGGTCTTTTCGAGCGTGGGCGTGTCGATGCTCAGCACCAGGTCGGCCGGCGCCCCCATCTTGACGATCGCCGCGCGCATCAGGTCGCAGATCAGCTTGTTGGTCAGCTTGGCGCGCGGGTGCGGCGCGACGATGATCGAATTGCGTCCCTTGACCGCCGAGATCGCCTTGATCACCGGCGTTGCCTCGGGGTTGGTCGATGGCGACAGCGCTCCGATCACCCCGACCGGCTTGGCGATCTTGATCAGGTTGCGCGCTTCATCGACCTCGATCACTCCGACCGATTTGTCGTCGATGATGTCCATCAAGGTGGCGCGGGTCTTGCGGAAGATCTTGAGGTATTTGCCTTCGTAATTGCCGAGCTTGGTCTCCTCGACCGTGTGGCGAGCGATCATTTCGGCGACGTCGGGCTTGGCCACCGCCCACACCATCGCCCGGATCAAGGCATCGACCTGAGCCTGGGTGTAATGCGCGATCTTCGCCTGCGCCGCCCGCGACCGCGCGATCAGCGCTGATATTTCTTCGGCGTCGGACGATGGCGTCAATTGAAGGGCAGTGGCCACGAACTCAAACTCCAGTGATGATAAGCGCGCATTTTGCCAGCCTATGGCCGCAAAAGCAAAGCCGTTACTGCGATTTAGGACGATCCGCCGCCGGTGCAAGCGGAGCCACTAGTCGCCCGGACACTCGCCCGCTAGGCGTTGTGGCAATGGCCGATCGAATGCCGCTCGATACCGATCTTCCGGCGCCTCAGCACGTCCCGCTGGGCATGGTCCTGCGGCTGTTCGCGGGGATCGCGCTCGCCTTGATGTTCGCCGGGGTCAAATGGGCCGCGCAGCACGGCGTCGGGGTGATCGAAAGCCTGTTCTACCGCCAGCTCGGAACCGCTTTCGCTGCCTTGCTGTTCGTCATGTCCACCTCGGGCCTGGCCTCGCTCCGGACGAAGCGGGTCGGCGGCCATGTCCTGCGCATGGGCATCGGGGTGGTCGCCATGGGCCTCAATTTCCTGGCCATGATCCTGCTTCCGCTGGCCGAAGCGACCGCGATCGGTTTCTCGGTTCCGATCTTCTCGACCTTGCTCGCGGCGCTGGTGCTGGGCGAGCGCACCGGCCGGTGGCGCTGGGGGGCGGTGATCCTCGGCTTCATTGGCGTGCTGGTGATCGTCCAGCCGGGCGGGGGCCATATCGCGGCGACCGGCGGAATGGTCGCGATTGGCGCCGCGCTGACCACCGCTTTTGCGACCATCGCCATCCGCCGCCTGGGCGCGACCGAGGCAGTGGCGACGACCGTCTTCTGGTTCGGCGCCAGCTCGCTCGTCCCGCTCGGCCTTGCAATGCCGTTCGTCGCCGCCGTTCATCCGCCAATGGTGTTCGCGGTGATTGCCGGAATGGCGCTTGCCGGCGGCCTTGCCCAGCTGCTTCTGACCGGGTCGCTGCGCTACGCTCCGGTCGCCATCGTCATGCCGATGGATTACGTCAATCTGTTGTGGGCGAGCCTGCTCGGAATGCTGATCTTCGCCCAGCTGCCGTCGCGCTGGACCTTCGCTGGAGCGCCGGTCGTGATTGCCGCCGGACTGATCATCCTGTGGCGCGAACAGCGGCTCAAGAAGCGGACTCGCCCAGACCTCATCGAACTGGCAGACTGATCCGCATGAGAATCGCCTTTGCCATCATCGCCGCCGCAGCTTCGGTTCCCGTCATTGCGGCCACCCCCGAGCAGGCGCTCACCATTTACGTCAATCAGGTGGATTCCGCGCGGATCAAGGCGACGGTCGAACAGCTGGTCGGCTTCGGCACCCGCCACACTTTGTCTTCGCAAACCGACCCCAAGCGCGGGATCGGCGCGGCGCTCCGCTGGACCGAGGGCGAGTTCAAGGCACTCGGACTTGAGACAGTGACGCCGAGCGAAGTGATGACCAACGACCGCGCGCCACAGGGCGTCAGGATC
Organism: Pseudomonadota bacterium; assembly: GCA_040390365.1. Lineage (GTDB taxonomy): Bacteria > Pseudomonadota > Alphaproteobacteria > Sphingomonadales > Sphingomonadaceae > Sphingomicrobium. The sequence goes on from JAZJYM010000006.1 coordinate 112,000, forward strand.
ACCGACGTCATCGCCATCCAGCGCGGCACCAGCCGCCCCAACGATGTGGTGATCATCTCGGGCCATATCGACAGCCGCGTCAGCGACGTGATGAACGCCACAGCCGACGCGCCCGGCGCCAATGACGACGGATCGGGCACCGCGGCGGTGATCGAGGCGGCGCGGGTGCTGTCGAAACGCAAATTCCCCGGCACCATCGTCTATGCCGCGCTGATGGGCGAGGAGCAGGGGCTGTTCGGCGGGAAAGTTCTCGCCAATCATGCCAAGGCGCAGGGCTGGAACGTCATCGCCAATTTGAACAACGACATCATCGGCAACAGTTGCGGCAGCGACGGAATGTGCGACGCCAAGACTGTGCGCGTTTTCTCCGAAGGCCCGCGCTGGCAGGGGCGTGAGGAGCTCGCGGCCGACATCCGCAAGTTCGGTGGCGAGAATGACAGCCCGTCGCGCAACCTCTCGCGCTTCCTCGATTCGCTGGCGGAGCGGGTGCCGGCGATCGGCCTCGACGTGCGCCAGATCTGGCGCAACGACCGCTTCGGCCGCGGCGGCGACCACACCGAATTGCTCAACGCCGGCTTTCCCGCGGTCCGGCTGACGGTCGCGGTGGAGAATTACAACCAGCAGCACCAGGACCTGCGGGTCGAAAAGGGCATCACCTACGGCGACACCGTCGCGGCGATGGATTTCCCTTATCTCGCCAAGGTGACCCGCCTCAACGTCGCCGCTTTGGCCGCACTCGCCAGCGCCCCGCCGCCGCCTGGACCGATGGTCGAGGGGGCGGTGAGCACGGATACGACGGTGACTTGGAATCCTGTTCGAGGCGCTGTCTCATACGTTGTATCCAAACGACGCACCGACGCGGCGAATTGGGACGAGGATTCCGATGAGTTAATGGTTTGCGTCTCTGCGAACGACCCGGATTGTCTTGCGCTTACACAACAGACACACGCCATTTCGGGCATCCGCGTCGACGATTGGGTGTTCGGCGTCTCGTCGGTCAGCGCGGAAGGCTATGAAAGCCCGGTCGCTTCGGCGGTCCCGGGCGGCGCGTTCAAGCCGTATGTGGCGCCGGTGGAAACAAAGAAGTAGGCTTTCACGCGAAGGCGCGAAGAGAAAGGGGAGGCGCAAAGAAGGTTTTTAGGCCGTTTTGCGGCCAATCGATCCATGTCTGATTTAACTTTTCAGCTTTTGACGGTCGCGATCCCTTCGCGCCTTCCTTTCTTCTTCGCGCCTTCGCGTGAAACAATTTTCCTTCTCCTTCTTTGACTCAGCAAGGAGCGTTGCAATGGCCGGTGGATGGACCCGCGACGGCGCGGTTCAGGATCAGATCGACGATACCGTCAAGGACGCGATCCTGCGCGCCCGCTCGCTTACGCCCACCGGCGAGAGCGCCGAGGAATGCGATGATTGCGGCGAGCCGATCCCGAAGAAACGCCGCTCCGCTCTGCCCGGGGTGCGCACCTGCATCGCCTGCCAGTCGGAGCGCGACAAAGCGGTGACTCACTCGACCATCAACCGCCGCGGTTCGAAGGATAGCCAGCTGCGATAATAAGGCGTTCGTCATTGCGAGCGAAGCGCGGCAATCCGCTTTTCTTGTTGCGCTGGATTGCTTCGTCGCTTCGCTCCTCGCAATGACGGATTGAGATGCCCCGCAAACATTCCTCCGGTCTTCCGACCCGCAAGCAGATCCTCGATTTCATCGCCACGTCCGATGTCCCGGCGGGCAAGCGCGAGATCGCCCGCGCCTTCGGCCTCAAAGGCAATGAGAAAATCGCGCTCAAGGCGCTGCTCAAGGACATGGCGGACGAGGGCCTGATCGATTCGGCCCCCGGCCGCGCCTTCCACAAGATGGGCGGGGTGCCCAGGGTGACGGTGCTGCGCGTCGCCGATGTCGATGACAGCGGCAATGCCTGGGGCGTGCCCGAACAATGGCACGCGGAAACTCCGGCCCCCAAAATCCGCCTGATCGAGCGTGGCCGCGGCGCGCTCGGCATCGGCGACCGACTGCTCGCCCGGACCGAGGAGAAGGGCGCCGGGGTCGTCGGCCATGTGATGAAGAAACTCCAGCGCTCGGCCGAGCTGGTGCTCGGCGTGGTGCGGCAGGAGGGAACGCGCTTCTGGCTGACCCCGGTCGACAAGCGCGAGCGGCGCGAGCTTGCGATCAGCGATTTGAAGGATGCGCAGGCCGGCGACCTCGTCCTCACCGAAGTCACCGGCCGGCCGCCGCGGGTGACCGCCCGGGTCGACGCTATCCTCGGCGATCCGTTCGCGCCGCGTAGTTTCTCGCTCATCGCAATCCACAAGTTCGGCCTGCGCCACGTCTTCAACGCCGATGTCATCGGCGAAGCGGCCAAGGCCGCAAGCCTTGCTCTCGGCGAGCGCGAGGACATCACCCATTTGCCGATCGTCGCCATCGATCCGGTCGACGCGCGCGACCATGACGATGCGATCTGGGCGGCCAAGCGCGACGACGGCGACGGCTGGGACGCGATCGTCGCCATCGCCGACGTCAGCTTCTACGTCCGCCCGGGAAGCGCGCTCGACACAGAAGCGCGGCGGCGCGGCAACAGCGTCTATTTCCCCGATCGGGTGGTGCCGATGCTGCCCGAGGAATTGTCGGCCGGCATCTGTTCGCTCAAAGCTGGCGAACCGCGCGGCGCAATCGCCTGCCACCTCCACGTCGGCAAGGACGGGGCGCTCAAATCCTGGCGATTCTCTCGAGCGAAGATTTGTGTCGCGGCAAACATTGCGTACGAGAATGCGCAGGCGAGTTATGACGAGATGTTCCCCGGCGAAGGCCTGGACCCAGGCGCGCCGCAAAGCGGCGCTTCCGGCGTCGTCCTGGACCCAGGCCCGCGCCGTGGAACCGTTGATGAAGCGCTGGTCAAGACCGCGCTCAAACCGTTGTGGGATTGCTGGCGGGCGCTGTTCGCGGCGCGCGAAAAGCGGGGCCCGCTCGAACTCGATTTGCCCGAACGCGCGGTGGTGCTCGATGAAAAGGGCCGGATCGCCTCGGTCGCGCCGCGCGAGCGGCTCGATGCGCACCGCCTGGTCGAGGATTATATGATCGCCGCCAATGTCGCTTCGGCGCGCGCGCTCGAAGCCAAGAAGATGCCGGTGATGTACCGCATCCACGAACCGCCGAGCCGCGAAAAACTGGTCGCGCTCAAGGATTATGTCGCCACCTTCGGCCTCGAATTCGCGCTCGGCCAGGTGGTCACTCCGGCGGTCTTCAACCGGATCATCGACCGCATCGGGGACGGTCCAGATGCGAACAGCGCTCGGACCGAGATCATGGAGCAATTGCTGCGCACCCAGATGCAGGCGCGCTACGGGCCCGAGCGCCTCGGCCATTTCGGCCTTGCGCTTGGCACTTACGCCCATTTCACATCGCCCATCCGCCGCTACGCCGATTTGCTCGTCCATCGCGGCCTGGTCCGCGCCTACGGCCTCGGCGACGGCGGCCTGCCCACCGGCGAGGAGGAGCGCTTCGGCGACATCGGCGAGCAGATTTCGCAGCTCGAGCGGCGCGCGATGGAGGCCGAGCGCGAGACCATCGACCGCTACGTCGCGGCCTATTTGTCTGACCGCGTCGGGCAATTGGTCGAATGCCGGATTACCGGGGTGCAAAGCTTCGGCTTCTTCGCCGCGGTCGAGGGCCTCGGCGGCGACGGTTTGCTGTTCGCCCGCGACTTGGGCCAGGAATATTTCCGCTATGATGAGGCAGCGCGAACCCTGACCGGCGACGACAGCGGCGACGTCTTTCGCATGGGCCAGCGACTGACCCTGCGCCTGGCCGACGCCAATCCGGTCACCGGCTCGCTGCGGTTCGAGCTTCCCGAAGGAAGTTATGGCGGAGCGGGACCGCACCGCCGCGACCGCACCCGCGCGGCCCCCAGGCGCGGCCGCCCCGCCAACATCCGCCACCAGTCACGCCGCTAACAGGAGCAATCATGACCCGTTACACCATCGCAATCATCGTCGGTTCGCTGCGCGAAGCATCGTTCAATCGCAAGGTCGCGCGCTCGCTATGCGCGATTGAACAGGGCCGGCTCGACTGTTCGATTGTCGAAATTGGCGACCTGCCGCTGTATAATCAGGACTATGACGGCGCGCCGGATGAGCCCGAGGCCTATGTCGAGTTTCGCGCAGCGATCGCTCCGGTCGACGGAATCCTGTTCGTCAGTCCGGAATATAATCGCGGCATTCCCGGAGTGCTCAAGAACGCCATCGATGTCGGCTCACGCCCCTATGGCGCGAGCGTGTGGAATCAAAAGCCGGCGGCCATCGTCACTGCCTCGCCCGGCGCCATCGGCGGCTTTGGCTCGAACCACCAGATCCGCCAGTCGTGCGTGTTCCTCAACATGCCGGTGATGCCGCATCCCGAGGCCTATCTCGGCCACGTCAACGACGACAGTTTCGGCGCCGACGGGCTGGTCAAGGACGGACCGCTCAAGGAGATTCTGACCGGCCTTGCGGGTGCCTTTGCCGACTGGGTCCATTTGATCCACGAAGCGCGCGGGCTGATCGCCGCTAAGTAACCCGGCCGCGCTCGGGGAAGCGGGGACTGTCCCACTCGCCGGTGCGGATGATGTCGCCCAGGATGTGGGCCGCGCGGATCACTTCGTCCTCATTATTGTACAGCGGAGCGAAGCCGAAGCGGAGTAGATCGGGGGCCCGGAAATCGCCGATCACCTGGCGCTCGATCAGCGCCTGCATCACGGCATAGCCATTGGGGTGGGCAAAGCTGACGTGGCTGCCGCGCTGGGCCGGGTCGCGCGGGCTGGCGAGCGTGACCAGGTCGCCGCACAAATCCTCGACCGTCTCGATGAAGCGCTCGGTCAGGTCGCGCGATCGCTCTTCGATTTGCGCCATCGCAAACCCGTCAAAGGTCGCGATCCCGCAGTCGAGCGCGGCCAGCGCCAGGATCGACGGGGTCCCGGTCAGGAAGCGCGCGATCCCCGCCGCGGGCGCATAATCGTCGACGAACGCGAACGGATCGCAATGGCCCATCCATCCCTGGAGCGAGGGCGAAAGCTGGTCCTGCAACGCTTCGGCGACGAAGATCGTGGCCGGCGCACCGGGCCCGCCATTGAGATATTTATAGCCGCAGCCAACCGCCAGATCGCAATTTGCGCCATGGAGATCGAGTGCGAGGGCGCCGGCGCTGTGCGACAGGTCCCAGCAGGTCAGCGCCCCCGTCTGATGGGCCGCGGCGTTGATCGCGGCCATGTCGTGGACCGCGCCGCTGCGATAATCGACGTGGGTCAGGGTCACCACCGCGACGGTCTCGTCGATCGCCGATTCAACCGCGTCAGCGGCGACGGCCTTCAAGGTCAGCCCGAGCATGTCCGCCAAGCCCTGCGCGACATAAAGGTCGGTTGGGAAATTGCGCCGCTGGGTCAGGATCGTGGTCCGGCCTGGCCGCGCGCGCACCGCCGCGCTAAGCAATTTGAACAGCGCGACGGAGGTCGAATCGGTGACCAGCAGCTCGCTTGGCTTCGCGCCCACGATCGGCGCCAGCTTCGCCGCGACGGTCTTGGGCAGGTCGATCCAGCCGTTCTTGTTCCAGCTCGCGATGAGGTCGGTGCGCCATTCCTCGCGCATCACCGCGCGCAGCCGTTCGGGCGTTGCTCGCGGCATTGCCCCCAATGAATTGCCGTCGAGGTAGATGACGCCCTGCGGAATGCTGAACCGCTCCCGCGCCAGGGCGTCGCCGTTGCTCATCCGCTCATCCCGTCATTGCGAGCGAAGCGACGCAATCCAGCTTCGGCGCAAGACCCGATTGCAGCGGCGCGGAGCGCTTCGCAATGACCGTCACCGGTCTTCACAGCTTGGGCAGGGTCACGCCCTTTTGACCCATATATTTGCCCGCCCGGTCGGCATAAGTGACTTCGCACGGCTCATTGCCCTTCAAAAACAGGAACTGGCACGCGCCTTCATTGGCATAGACCTTGGCCGGAAGCGGTGTGGTGTTGGAAAATTCCAGAGTCACATGGCCTTCCCAGCCCGGCTCCAGCGGGGTCACGTTGACGATGATCCCGCACCGCGCATAAGTCGATTTGCCAAGGCAGATGACGAGCACGTCGCTCGGCACCCGGAAATATTCGACCGTCCGCGCCAACGCGAAACTGTTGGGCGGGATGATGCACACGTCGAGCTTGCGGTCGACGAAGCTGTTGTGGGCGAAGTCCTTGGGGTCGACGATGGCATTGTCGACATTGGTGAAGATCTTGAACTCGTCCGAGACCCGCGCGTCATAGCCATAAGACGACAGGCCATAGCTGATGCAGCCCTCGCGCCTTTGGCTCTCGACGAACGGCTCGATCATCGCGTGCTCGAGCGCCTGCTCGCGAATCCAGCGGTCGGATTGAATGGCCATTGTTTCCGGCTAGCCTTCCTTGCTCTGATCGTCATCCCCGCGCAGGCGTGGACCCAGCTTTTCTGTGGACAGACTGGTGCGGCTGGATTCCCGCTTTCGCGGGAATGACGACGAAGTTAGCCCCAAAACGCCCCACAGGCCGCCAATCGTGCTACCTTTGTTCCCGTTCAATCATTCCTTGTCTGGACCTAAAGCGCGAGCATGGCCGAAATACTCCGAATCAACGAGGGCGCCGAGCCGCCCGCGACCCCTTCGCTTCCGCAAAATGTCGAGGCCGAGGCCGCGCTCCTGGGCGCGCTGATGATCGACAACAGGCTGGTCGAGGATGTCCAGCTCAAGCTCCGCCCCGAGCATTTCTTCGAGCCGCTCCACGCCCGCATCTACGAAGCGATCCTGCGCGTCACCGACAGCAACCGGGTCGCCAATCCGGTCACGCTCAAGCCCTTGTTCGACGGCGACGAGGCGATGAAGGAAGTCGGCGGTCCGGCCTATCTCGCGCAACTTACGGGGTCGGGCGCGGCGGTCATCGGAGCCCGCGATTTCGCCCAGCAAATCTACGATCTGGCCTTGCTCCGGGCGTTGATTGGGGTCGGCCGTGGCCTGGTCGAAGGCGCGCTCGACACCAGCGATGACGTGGCGCCATTGGCACAGATCGAAAAGGCCGAGACCGAGCTTTACAAGGTCGCCGAGGAAGGCGGCGCGGAAGGCCGCGCCAAAAGCTTTTCCGACGCCACCAAGGAAGCGCTGGAAATGGCCGAGCGAGCGCTCAACAGCGGCGGCCATCTGTCGGGCATCACGACCGGCCTCGACAGTCTCAACAGCAAGATCGGCGGGCTTCACAACAGCGATTTGATGATCGTCGCCGGACGCCCGGGCATGGGCAAATCGGCGCTTGGTACCAACATCGCCTTCGCCGCCGCGCAGCGCCTCATCCGCGATCTTGAGGACAAGATCGACAAGGATAAATCGGCCGGCGCCGCGGTCGCGATTTTCAGCCTCGAAATGTCGGCCGATCAGCTGGCGACCCGTATTCTCGCCGAGGAATCGGGGATCAGCTCGGAAAACCTGCGCATGGGGCGGATCAGCCAGCAGGAATTCCGCCAGCTGGCGCGAGCCGCTGCCGAGCTTCAGAACCTGCCGCTCTACATCGACGACACGCCGGGCCTGACCATCGCCGCCTTGCGCACCCGCGCCCGCCGCCTGAAACGCCAGAAGGGTATCGGACTGATCGTCGTCGATTATCTGCAATTGCTCCAGGGTACCGGCCGCGGCGGACACGAAAACCGGGTCAATGAGATTTCGGAAATCAGCCGCGGCCTCAAGACCTTGGCAAAGGAACTGAACGTTCCCGTCATGGCCTTGTCGCAGCTTTCCCGAGCCGTCGAACAACGCGAGGACAAACGCCCGCAATTGTCCGATCTGCGCGAATCCGGCTCGATCGAGCAGGACGCCGACATCGTCCTCTTCATCTACCGCGAGGATTATTATCTGACCGCCAAGCAGCCCGCCGACGACCATCCCGATTTCGCCGCCTGGCAGGAAGAAATGAGCCGCGCCTACGGCCGCGCCGAAGTGATCGTCGCCAAGCAGCGCCACGGCTCGACCGGCAAGGTCCGGCTGAAATTCGACGCCCGCATCACCAAGTTCAGCGATGCGGTCGACGAGGGCCATCTGCCCGAGGTGCGCAACTAGGCCAGTGGCCCCGATTGGTGGGGGGCTGGGGGCGCTGGGCAACCGGCGCCCTCAGTATTTTGTGAGTGCCGACGGGCGCCCGGCTCTTCGACCCGCGGCTCAGCGCGCCGCCGATGACCAATGGATATGGACGATCCGCCATTGGCCCGCGATCCGGCGCAGGACCATGGTCTCGGTGCTCGCCCGGTCGACCGGCTTGCCGTCATAGGTTCCGCTGGTCAGTCCCTGGGTTGCGATCCACGCCAGATCGCCGGCCGCCCGGCCGGTGCGGCGGACGGTGCGATCCTTGACGCCGCGCAAAAACGCCATGTCGCCGTCCAGATGCAGTTCCTGATATTCGGCCTTGCCCTCTTCGACGTGACCGCTTTCGAACACCAGTGCCTCGTCGGCCAGCAGCCGCATTGCCGCTTTGCCGTCGCCCGCTTCAAGCGCGGCGTGGAAGCGGTCGACCACCCCCGCTGCCTCGATTGCGGCGGGCTCGACCGCGCCGGGCGCAATGGCCGCGGGTGCCTGAAGCGCATGCGCTGCAAGAATGGCGATCAGCGGAAACGTCATGATTTCTTCTCCGGTCGTGGTTCGCGCAGGCCTTCGGATATCGTCGCGCTCAAGCGGTCGGCTTCGACGCTGGTCACCGGATAAGCACAATAATCGGCCGCGTAAAATGCGCTTGGGCGGTGGTTGCCGGACAGGCCGATGCCGCCGAACGGCGCCGATGACGGGGCGCCGTTGGTCGGCTTGTTCCAGTTGATGACTCCGGCGCGCACTTCGGCCCAGAAGCGGTCATATTGTTCGGGCGTGCCGCCGACCAGGCTCGCGGCAAGGCCGAAGCGGCTGTTATTGGCCTCGGCGATTGCAGCGTCGAAATCCTTGACCCGGATGAGCTGCATGACCGGCCCGAAAATCTCCTCATCGGGGCGCGATTTGACGTCGGTGACATCGATCAGCGCCGGGGTCAGATAGGGCCGCTCCTCGAACGGCCGGTCGAGCCGGCGGATCGGCTTGCCGCCCTTCATCATCAGCTCGATCCACTGGTGCTGGACATGGTCGGCGGCGGCAAGATCGATCACCGGGCCCATGAATGGCTGCGGGTCGGCGAACGGATGATCGACGATCAGCCGGTCGATCAGCTCGCCGAGCAATTTGACGAACGGCTCATGCTTGCCGTCCTCGACGATCAGGCGCCGCGCCGCGGTGCAGCGCTGGCCCGCGCTGAGATAGGCCGACTGGACCGCGATCGTCGCCGCTGCATGGAGGTCCTTGGGGTTCCACACCACCAGCGGGTTGTTGCCGCCAAGTTCGAGCGCGAGGATCTTTTCGGGCGTGTCGGCGAACTGGCGATGGAGCGATTGCCCGCCGCGCACCGATCCGGTGAACAGCAATCCGTCAATGTCCTTTTGCGCCGCCAGCGCCTTGCCTTCTTCGGGGCCCCCGATGAGCAGCCGGATGACGCCTTGGGGAACGCCGGCTTCATGGAAACAATCGACCAGGAAGGCGCCCGACGCCGGCGTCTTCTCGGATGGCTTGAACACCACTGCATTGCCGGCCAGCAGCGCCGGGACGATATGGCCATTGGGCAGATGCGCCGGAAAATTATACGGCCCAAGCACGGCCAGGACGCCGTGCGGCTTGTGGCGAACCGCGATCCGGTTGCCCAATTCCTGGTCCTTCTTCTTGGTCGGCGTGCGTTCGGCATAAGCGGCGATCGAAATGTCGACCTTGTTGATGACCGCGGTCACCTCGGTCCGCGCTTCCCAATAGGGCTTGCCGGTTTCGTGAGCGATCAGATCGGCGAATTCGTCCTCGCGGGTGCGAACGACATTGGCGAAGCGGCGCAGTGTTTCGCTGCGGTTGGACAAGGGCCGCAACGCCCACTCGGGAAAGGCGGCGCGCGCGGCTGCGACCTCGGCTGCGGCATCGCCCGCCGGGCCCGACCAGATGGTCTTGCCGGTCGCCGGATCGATCGATGTGATCATTGCCTTGCCCGCCGCTCGGTCCGCCACATTCGCCTCTTTCTCAAGCTGCTCGGTCATTCCGGCATAGTCTCGCTCATCGCTTCGCCCATCGTGCGGATCGCACTAACCTTATCCTCGAACGGCTGCCAGTCATCGCGCTCGGCGATCGCCGCCCATATCGCCTCGACCTCTTCAATATGCATCGAACAGGGGCCGGGGCCCGACCAATATGGGTGCTTTGTCGGCTTGCTTCGACCCGCCAATGCCGTGGCCAAGGCGCGGAACGCTGCGCCCGGATAGGTTTCCGCGCCGGGATCGCGTCCGCCGCGCCAGTCGAAGAACAAGCGGTCGATGGTCACATCGCGGCTTTCGAGCGCGCGCAGCACATGGCCGATCAGCGCTCGATCCTCATCCCCACCCGAGGAATCGATTCCGATCCGCTTGAGCACGGCGGCGACCAGCGCATCCTCGAACCGCTCGTTCCAGCCGTTGAGAATCTCCGCCAGCCGTGACTGGTCGCCGATCAGCGCCAGGCAGCCGCCGAGTTGCGCCAGGTCCCAGTGGATCGCCTCGGGCTGGCGAGCGAACGCATAAAGCCCGGCTTCGTCGAAATAAGCGGCGGTGAAATCGGCGTCCCAGAAGGGGGTAAAACGCCACGGTCCGTAATCGAAACTCTCGCCGGTGACGTTGATATTGTCGCTGTTGAGAACGCCGTGGACGAAGCCCGCCGCAAGATATGACGCCGCCAGCCGCGCAGTGGCCTCCGACACCAGGTCGAACAGGCGCAGAGCATTGGCGCCATCGCCGCCGCCGGGGGCATCGCCATAAAGCTCGTCGAGGCAATATTGCGTGAGCTTCGCGATATTCTCCGCCTCGCCGAAAAAGGCCAGCCGCTGAAACGTCCCGATTCGGATATGGCCGTGGCTCAGCCGGGTCAGCACCGCCGAGCGGGTCGGGGAGGGCTCGTCGCCGCGGATCAATTGCTCGCCGGTCTCGATCAGAGCGAAGCTTTTCGACGTATTGACGCCCAACGCCTCGAGCATTTCGGTCGCGAGCACCTCGCGCACTCCGCCCTTGAGCGTCAGCCGCCCGTCGGCGGTCCGGCTATAGGGCGTGGTGCCGGACCCTTTGGTGCCAAGGTCGAGCAGCCGGCCGCAATCGTCTCGAACCTGAGCGAACAGGAATCCGCGGCCGTCACCAAGGTCGGGATTATAGTGGCGGAACTGGTGGCCGTGGTAGCGCAGCGCGAGCGGCGCCGGAAGATTGCCCGGCAGCGGCTCGAACCGCGCGAAATGCGCGATCCATTGCGCCTCGCCCAGATCGCCAAGCCCAACCCGCTCCGCCCAGCGCCGGTTGCAAAAGCGCGCAATCGCGGCGGGGAAGGCGGCAGGCTCGACCGGATCGTAAAAATCGGAACCGAGCGCCAGGATCGCGGGACCGGTCAGTTTGTGTCCGATCTGGTAAAAGGGTGGAGGCCCGAGCCGGAATCGAACCGGCGTGCGGGGATTTGCAGTCCCCTACGTAACCACTCCGCCATCGGGCCGAGGGCTGAGCCTTTCGGCGAGCCTCGCGGCCGGGTCAAGCCCGACGCGCCGAAACCGGCCACACGCACCGCCGCCTTTCGTCTTTCGATCAACGGCGGTTGGCGTTGCGCGCGGCGCGTCCTATCTACGACTTGAAACCCAACTGTATTACTGGCATAGAACAGCTATGAGCTCCGACCAAGCATTGCCCGATTATGCCGCCGCCCGCCAGGCGATGGTCGATAGCCAGCTCCGTCCGCAAGGCGTGACCGATTCGCTGGTGATTGCGGCGATGGCGGCGATCCCGCGCGAGCGCTTCGTTCCCGAGGAAGCGCGCGCTTTGGCTTATTCGGATCGCCCGGTGCCGCTTGGCGATGGCCGCGCTCTGGCTCCGCCGGCGGTGCTTGGGGCGTTGCTTGAGGACATCCTCCCGGTCGCGGGCCAGACCGCGCTCGTGGTCGGCGCCCGCTCCGGCTATTCGGCCGCGGTGCTCAGCGCGATGCGCCTTACGGTGACAGCGCTCGATACCGTCACGCTCGCGGTCGACCGGAGCGACGGCTTCGCTCGGGTCGAAGGTCCGCTCGACGAGGGCCATGCCAAGGGCGCGCCGTTCGACATCATCCTCATCGATGGCGCGGTCGAATATATTCCCGCTGCCCTCATCGCCCAGCTCGCCGACGGCGGCCGGATCGGTGCCGGCCTGATCGAAAACGGCATCACCCGGCTGATCGTCGGCACCAAATCGGGCAGTGCGTTCGGTCACCGCTCGATCGGCGATGCCGGAATTCCCCGGCTGCCCGGCTTCGCCAAGCCGCGCGCTTTCACCTTTTAGCCAATCAGGAACGTGCGCTTGATCCGACATTTGCTCATCGCCTCCGCAACCGCAGCGCTGCTTGCCGGCACCGCCAGCGCCGACACGCTGCGCGAAGCCCTGGTCTCGGCCTATCGCACCAACCCGACCCTGACCGGCCAGCGCGAGGCGCTCCGCGGCACGGACGCGACGGTCGCCATCGCCAAGGCGCCCGGCCGTCCGCAGGTCAGCGGCACTGTAGGGATTAATCGCGACCTTGCGCGCACAGGGTCGCAGGCACGCTTCAGCGGCCTCGGAACGGTCGCCACCGGCGGCGTCAACCTCAGCGTTCCGCTGTACCAGGGCGGGACCGTCCGCAATAATATTCAGGCCGCGAAGACGCGTGTCGAAGCGGGCCGGGCGACCCTTCGCGGCGTCGAAGGAGATGTGTTCAGCCAGGCTGTCACGGCCTACATGGACGTCATCCGCGACCGCGCGATCGTCGAGCTCAACCAGAATAATGTGAAGGTGCTGGACACCAATCTGCAGGCCACACAGGACCGGTTTCAGATCGGCGATCTGACCCGGACGGACGTCGCCCAATCGGAGGCGCGCCTGCAGCTTGGCCGATCGCTGCTCGCGACGACTCAAGGCCAGCTCATCGCGAGCGAGGCGACTTATCGGCAGGTTGTCGGACATGATCCGGGTCAGCTCGCGCCGCCGCCGCCGCTTCCGCCGCTGCCGACAACGCCCGACGAGGCCGTGCGCATCGCGCTTTCCGATAATCCACGGCTGATCGCGATCACACGCGAGGCCGCCGCCGCCGGTTATGACGTCCGCTCGATCCGGGGCTCCCGCCTGCCGAGCCTGTCGGGAGTATTGTCGGGGAGTTACGTCAATACGGTTCAGGGTGACACGTTCGGGTTCCCGGCTGTCGGCACGGTCCTGACGGTTGGGCTTCAGAGCCGAATTCCGATCTACCAGGGCGGGCTTCCGGCGGCGCGAATCCGTCAGGCCCAGGCAATCGAGGGCCAAACGCTGGAGCAGGTCGTCGGCACCGAGCGAGCAGTCGTCCAGGCGACCAGCGCCGCCTTCGCCAATTATGACGCGGCGCAGAGAGCGATCGCTGCCCAGACGGTTGCGGTACAGGCCAATGAGCTCGCGCTTGAGGGCAACCGTGCCGAGCAGAGCGTCGGCACCCGCACGATCATCGAGGTTCTGAACGCGGAGCAGGAACTGCTCAACTCGCAGGTCGCGCTGGTGACCGCCAAGCGCAACGCCTATGTCGCCGGGTTCCAGCTGCTCAACGCCATGGGCCAGGCCGAAGCGCAGGACCTCGGCCTCGACGGCGGCCCGCTGTACGACCCGCTGGGCAATTACCGCCATGTCGCGAGCAACTGGAGCGATTGGGCCAGCGATCCGCGCCACGTGCCGGTTGCGACCCGGACCGTCGATCCGGCCGAGATGCCGGCCGACCCCGCGGTGACTCCAGCACTGATCCCCGGAACCGTTGTGACCGAGCCGGTCGTCACCTCGGGCGTGACTCAACCGCCGCAATAAGCGATAGCGCTTCGATGCAGACGTCCGGCCGCGACCCCTCGATGGAAGACATCCTCGCCTCGATCAAGAAAGTGATCGCGGAGGAGAAGGTGCAGCGCATCGCGCCCGCATCGGCGCCCGACGACGTGCTCGAACTGGGTGAGGCAGATGAGGACGTGCTCGTGCTTGACGAACCCGTGGCGCCGCCGGTCGACCTTGGGCCGCCGTTGCTCGACGATGATGCCGCCGGAGTGACTCGCCAGTCGTTCGACCAATTGTCGAGCGTCGCAGCTTCGATTCCCCCGCCGCCGGCCGTCAATCCGCTGGAGGAGATGATCCGCGACATGCTCAAGCCGATCCTCAAGCAATGGGTCGACGAGCATCTCCCGCAAATCGTCAACGATCATGTGCGGCGGGAGATTTCGCGGATCACCGGCAAGCCGCTCTGACGCTGGCGCGGCAAGCCACGGCTTGCTAGATTGTGCCCATGAACCGACTGATCCTCGCCGCCACCGTCGCGGCCGCCGCTTTCGTCCCAGCAACAGTGTCAGCGCGTCCGATGACCGCGACCGACATGCACATGATGCACCGCATGGGTGCGCCAAGCATATCGCCCGACGGCAGGACCGCGATTTTCACATTGTCGGACACCGACTTCGCCGCGAACAAGCGCAAGACCAAGCTCTACAGCCTCGATCTTGCGAAAGCCTCCGCCAAGCCGCTGCCAGTGGCCGGGATCGGCGATGGTCACGACGCCGTGTTCGGAAGCGATGGCGCCATCTGGTTCCTCGCCCCGGTCAAGGGCCAGGACCAGTTGTTCCGAATGAAAATGGGCGGCAAGGCGGTCCAGCTGTCGACCTTGAAAGGAGACATTTCCGGCTTCAAGCTGTCGAGCGACGGCTCGCGCCTGCTGATTTTCGCCGACCGCGACACGCGCTGCACCGATTTCGCCTGCGGGGACGTCAAACCCGCTTCGGCCGGGGGCTCGGGCCGGACCTTCGATCAGCTGTTCGTCCGCCACTGGGACAGCTGGGCGACCCCGGGGGTCAAATCGCGCCTGTTCGCTTTCCCGATCGTCGGCGGCCGGGTTACCGGCAAGGGCGCGGTTGTGTCCGGCGCGCTGGTCGGGGACACGCCCTCCAAACCCTTCGGCGGCGCGGAGGAAATGGATATTTCCGCCGATGGCAAGACCGCCTATTTCGCGCTTCGCGAGTCGGGCCGGATCGAGCCTTTGTCGACCAATCTCGACATTTTCATGGCCCCGGCCGACGGCAGCGCACCGCCGGTCAATCTGACCGCGCCCAATGGCGGCACCGACACGCTTCCGACTTTATCGCCCGACGGCCGGACGCTGGCTTATGTGTCGATGGCGCGCGCGGGCTACGAGGCTGATCGCCAGGTTCTGATGCTGCGCGATCTGGCCAGCGGACAAGTGCGCGCGCTGACCAAGGCGTGGGACCGCTCGGTCGATTCGATCGCCTGGGCGCCCGACGGCAAAAGCCTGGTCGTCACCGCCGGCGACACGCTTGAAGAACCGGTCTTCCGGATCGATGCCGCGACCGGCGCGGTTGCCCGGCTGACCGGCGACGGGCATTTCGGCAATGTCGCAATTGCCGGCAACGGCGGCATCGTCGCGACCATGAACAGCATTCGCGCGCCCGACGACCTTTACCGCATCGGCGATGGGGGCAAGATCGCCCAATTGACCAACGTCAATGGCGCCTTGCTCGCTCAGCTCGATCCGGTCAGCTTCGACAAGTTCAGCTTCCGCGGCGCCAATGGCGATCCGGTATGGGGGTGGGAGCTCAAGCCGGCGCTGCTCAAGGCCCGGATGCCGATCGCGTTTCTCGTCCATGGCGGGCCGCAGGGCAGTTTCTCCAACAGCTGGTCGTATCGCTGGAACCCGCGCCTGTTTTCCGCGCCCGGTTTTGCCGTGGTCAGCGTCGATTTCCACGGCTCGACCGGTTACGGCCAGGCGTTCACCGACAGTATCCGCAACAATTGGGGCGGCTGGCCGCTGGACGATCTCAAGATCGGCCTCAAATATGCCACCGACCGCGATCCCCAGCTCGATGCCGGCCGCGCCTGTGCGCTCGGCGGTTCCTATGGCGGCTATATGATGAACTGGATCGAGGGCAAATGGCCCGACCGCTTCAAGTGCATCGTCCAGCATGACGGCGTGTTCGACGCCCGCGCCATGGCCTATGAAACCGAGGAATTGTGGTTCGACGAATGGGAACATGGCGGCAAGGCTTATTATGAGGACCCGGCCGCGTTCGAGCGCTGGAACCCGGTCAATTATGTCGACAAATGGAAAACCCCGCAGCTGGTCATCACCAGCGAGAATGACTTCCGCATCCCTTATACCCAGGGGATTGCCGCCTTCACCGCGCTCCAGCGCCGCGGCGTGCCCTCGAAATTGCTCATCTACCCCGACGAAAACCACTGGGTGCTCAAGCCGAAGAACTCGATCCAATGGTATTCGGAAGTGTTCGGCTGGATGAACCGCTGGATGGGCCCCGGCGCCGCCCAATAGCCTGTCATTGCGAGGAGCGTAGCGACGCGGCAATCCACAGGTACCAGGCTGGATTGCTTCGCTTTGCTCGCAATGACGAGTTGATGGAATGAAGCGCCCCGGCTAACCGCCCCCCATGACCGAATTGGCCAAAACTTTCGAGCCCGGCGCGATCGAGGCGCGCTGGTATCAGCATTGGGAGAGCGAAGGGCTGTTCCGCCCCGATCGCCCCGACGCGATCCCTTACACCATCGTCATGCCGCCGCCCAACGTCACCGGCTCGCTCCACATCGGCCATGCGCTCGACAATACGCTCCAGGACATCCTCATCCGCCGCGCCCGGATGGACGGCAAGGACGCCTTGTGGGTGGTTGGAACCGACCATGCCGGAATCGCGACCCAGATGGTGGTCGAGCGCAACCTCGCGCTCGACCAGCACAAACGCACCGATTTCAGCCGCGATGAATTCGTCGCCAAGGTGTGGGAGTGGAAGGCGGAGAGCGGCGGCCAGATTACGCAGCAGCTGCGGCGTCTCGGCGCGAGCTGCGATTGGGCCAATGAACGCTTCACCATGGACGAGGGCTTTTCGCGCGCCGTCACCCGCGTGTTCGTCGAATTGCATCAGCGCGGGCTGCTCTACCGCGACAAGCGCCTGGTCAATTGGGACCCGCATTTCCAGACCGCGATTTCGGACCTCGAGGTCGAAACCCGCGAAGTCGCCGGCAAATTTTGGACGTTGCGCTACCCGCTCGCCGACGGCAGCGGCTCGGTCGAAGTCGCGACCACGCGGCCGGAAACGATGCTCGCCGACATGGCGGTCGCGGTCCATCCCGACGACAAGCGCTACGCCAAGCGGGTCGGCCAACTGATCAGGCTGCCGATTACCGGCCGCGAAATCCCGATCATCACCGACGAGCACGCCGATCCGGAATTGGGCAGCGGCGCGGTCAAGATCACCCCCGGCCACGACTTCAACGATTTCGAGGTCGGCAAGCGCGCCGGCTTCAAGCCCGCCGCCATGCTCAACATGCTCGATCAGTACGGTCGAGTGTGCCAAACGGCGGACAACCTTATTCCGGCTGACTTTTTCACTGAAGTTGAAGGGGACGTGGAAGTCATTTTTGGTAGTGGATCAGCATCTCCGGAAAGCGTTGAGCGATCTGAAAAGTCCGAAAGAATCAGGGTGAAAGGTACGCGCGGCCTTGACCGCTTTGATGCGCGCAAAAAAGTAATTGAACTGCTCGAAAAGGAAGGGGCTTTAGTTAAAGTCGAAGACCGGTCAATCGCAACACCTTATGGGGACCGGTCGGGCGTAGTGATCGAGCCGTGGCTAACCGACCAATGGTATGTCGATGCCGCGACCTTGGCCAAGCCGACGATCGCGGCGGTGCGGTCGGGCGACATCGAAGTGGTGCCTGAGACTTGGAAAAAAACTTGGTTCAACTGGCTCGAGAATATCCAGCCGTGGTGCGTATCGCGCCAGCTTTGGTGGGGTCACCGCATCCCAGCATGGTACGGTCCGATCGCAGATGAGCACGGTGTGGCGACTTCGTTTGCGAACAAAATCTTCGTGGCTGTGAACGAGGAACAACTTTTGGATCAAGCCAAAGATTACTACGGTGCAACAGTTGGCGTGACGTTAATGAATTCAAGGAGCGAGGCTTTTGTTCATCCTTGGGGCGTAGGTGACTTCCCCAACCAAGCGGTGCTCTTTCGCGACGAGGATGTTCTCGACACCTGGTTTTCTTCCGCCTTGTGGCCGTTCGCGACGCTTGGCTGGCCTGACGAAACCGCCGACCTTGCCCGCCATTACCCCAATGACGTGCTCATTTCGGGCTTCGACATCATCTTCTTCTGGGATGCCCGGATGGCGATGCAGGGCTTTGAATTCATGGGCGAGCGTCCGTGGAAGACGCTCTATCTCCACGGCCTCGTCCGCGATGCGGCGGGGCAGAAAATGTCCAAGTCGAAGGGCAATACGGTCGACCCGCTCGGGCTCATCGACCGCTACGGCGCCGACGCGCTTCGCTTCACCATGGCGGCGATGGAAAGCCAGGGCCGCGACATCAAGCTCGATGAGAAACGCGTCGAAGGCTATCGCAATTTCGCGACCAAATTGTGGAACGCCGCCCGTTTCCTTCAGGGCAATGGAATCCGCGCCAGCCAGTCGATCGCCGCGCCCGAAGCCAAGCTCCCGGTCAACCGCTGGATCATCGGCGAGGTCGTCGAGACGCTGGCCAAACTCAACAAGGCGTTCGACGAATTACGCTTCGACGGCATGGCCGACGCCATCTACCATTTCACCTGGGGCACCTTCTGCGACTGGTATGTCGAGCTCATCAAGGGCGACCTCTCCTCCCAAGGCGCTCCCCCCCGGACTGGATCCGGGGCTGTCGAAGCGTCTTCCGACACCCTTCGACAGGCTCAGGGTGAGCGCGAGGGGAGAGCGGCGGAAACCCGCGCCGTCGCCGCCTGGGCGTTCGACCAGATCCTGGTCATGCTCCACCCGTTCATGCCGTTCGTAACCGAGGAGCTTTGGCACGCGATGGGCGAGCGGGAACGCGATTTAATTGTCTCAGAATGGCCGGAGCCGAAGGTAGTAGTCGACAGGCTGGCCAAAGCCGAGATGGAGTGGCTAGTTCGCTTAGTTGATCGATTGAGAACCCTGCGCGCCGAAGTAAGCGTTCCGCCGGGCGCGAAACTGACGGTATTTGTATTAGCAGAGAACACCGTGGCGGGCAGTAAGCGAGCCAAGCATTACCCTTCCACGCTCATTGAGCGCTTTGACCGACATCGTTTGGCCATAGCCCGAATGGCGCGTGTCGATGTTGTGATGTTCGCCAATACCGGAATGCGTTTCGAACTTGGGACAGGCCAGCGAGAGAGTCGGCTGATCGATCGACCCATGTTGAATACGGGAATAACTTTCAGCGTCGACGATGACGAATACTTTCTGATTCTCGAAGGGGCGATCGACCTTGGTGCGGAGCGCGCTCGGCTCCGAAAGCTATTTGAGCTGGCAGCCAAGGACCGCGACAGCCTTGCCGCGCGCCTCGCCAACCCGGCCTTCACCGAACGCGCCAAGCCCGAAGCGGTGGACAAAGCCCGCGCCGACCACGACGCCCGCGCCGCCGAGGTCCAGCGCCTGAGCGCCGCGTTAACGCGTCTGGGCTAACCCCTTCCGTCATTGCGAGCGAAGCGCGGCAATCCAGCTTTCTCGCCGCGCCGGATTGCCGCGTCGCTTCGCTCCTCGCAATGACGTTCAAGCTTCTTCCCGCGCCGACCACGACGCCCGCGCCGCCGAGGCCGAGCGGCTGACCGCCGCGCTAACGCGTCTCGGCTAACCCCTTCGTCATTGCGAGCGAAGCGCGGCAATCCAGTTTTCTTGATGCGCCCGATTGCCGCGTCGCTTCGCTCCTCGCAATGACGGTCAAGCCTCCCGCGGCGCCGCCACCTCGATCGCCGCGCGCGCCACTTCGACGGTGACCGGCGTTCGCGCCGACAATTCGCCGTCGACGCTGATCTTCTGCGCCGGGCTGGCGTCGAGGAGCAGCGCCTTGCCGCGCCATTCGGTCACGGTGCGTTCCTTGGCCGACAGCTTCAGAAGCGCCGCGAACCAGCTCCACGCCAGCCCCCACAGGCTCCGCCCGGTCACCGCCTGGATGACGATATCGCCGCTTTGCAGATCGGCGTCCTCGACCAATTCGACCCCGCCATGGTGGGTGCCATTGGCGATCCGCGCCTCGGTCGCCCAGCAGCGGTGGACCGTGCCGTCGTCGGTGGTGACGCTGATCCGGAACGGCCGGAACTTGACGGCGCAGCGCACCGCCCACAGCAAATATCCGACCATCCCGAGATAGCGCTTCAACTTGTGCGGAACGGTGTCGGCGATCAGGGGGCTGAGGCCGAGCGCCGCGGCATTGGCGAAATAGTCGCCGTCGATCCGCCCGAGGTCGATGCGCTTGCGCCGGCCATGAGCGATGGTGTCGACCGCGCTGTCCAGGTCGTCGCCGATCCCGAGCGTCTTGGCGAAGCTGTTGGCGGTGCCCAAGGGCAGCAATGCGAAGACCGTGTCCGTGCCTAGGAAATGCTCGACGTTGGTGCTCAATGACCCGTCGCCGCCGCCGACGATGACCATTGGCGCACTGGCGATCGCGGCCTTGATCGTCGGGTCCATGTCTTCGGGCCGGTCGACCGCATGGGCGTCGATCAACTCGACCCCGGCGGCGATCAATTTGTCGCGCGCTTCGGCAAAGGCATCGGCGCCTTTGCGGCTCATCGCATTGACCACCAATATGGCTTGCTTGGGGAGGGGTTTGGGCATGATCGCTCAATGCCCGCTTCGCGCCTGTTCGTCATCCCCGCGCAGGAGCGGACCGTGCCGGCAGAAAATCCGGGTTCGCTCTGGCGCGGCCCGGTTGACCGGATCGTCATTGCGAGGCGCGTGGCGCCGTGGCAATCCAGTTACGGGATGGCTTCGCTTCGCTCGCAATGACGGCTAAAGGCGCCTCAATGACTCACTCCCAATATCCCGCACTCCGCATGCGCCGCGCCCGCTCATCCCCGTGGATGCGCGCGATGCTCGCCGAGCACCACCTCCATCCCAGCGATCTCATCTGGCCCCTGTTCGTGTGCGACGGGACCGGCTGCGAGGAGCCGATCGGCGCCTTGCCCGGCGTGTCGCGGTGGAGCGTCGACCAGCTCGCCGCCAAGGCGAAAGCGGCCGCGGCGCTCGGCATTCCGTGCATCGCTTTGTTCCCCAACACGCCCGAGCACTTGCGCACCGAGCGCGGCGAGGAAGCGCTCAACGCCGACAATTTGATTTGCCGGGCGATCCGCGAGATCAAGAATGCGGTGCCCGAAATCGGCATCCTGACCGACGTCGCGCTCGACCCTTATACCGCGCATGGCCACGACGGGCTGACCGACGAAGCCGGCAATGTGGTCAATGATTCGACGGTCGAAATCCTCGTCGGTCAGGCGCTTGTCCAGGCCCAGGCGGGGGCCGACATCGTCGCTCCGTCGGACATGATGGACGGCCGCGTCGGAGCGATCCGCGCCGCGCTCGAAGCCGGCGGCCACCACGATGTCGCGATCATGGCTTATGCCGCCAAATATGCCTCGGCTTTCTACGGCCCGTTCCGCGAGGCGGTTGGCAGCCTTGGCCGCTTGAAAGGCGACAAGCGCGGGTATCAGATGGATCCGGCCAATGGCGCCGAGGCGCTGCGCGAGGTCGCATTGGACCTCGCCGAGGGCGCCGACATGGTCATGGTCAAGCCGGGATTGCCCTATCTCGACGTCCTGGCGCGGGTCGTTGACCGGTTCGCAGTGCCGACCTTCGCCTACCAGGTGAGTGGCGAATATGCGATGATCGAGGCGGCCGCGGCGGCCGGTTCCGGCGACCGCGACGCGCTCATCCTCGAGACCTTGATGGCCTTCAAGCGCGCCGGCGCGACCGGCGTTTTGACCTATCACGCGATCGACGCCGCTCGTCTCATCAATGGCTAGGACCCAAGGCGCTCCGCCGCCGGCACCGCCACGGTCGATCGGCGCCTGGGGCATTGGCTTCATTGCCATCAACGCGATGATCGGCTCGGGGATTTTCGGGCTCCCCGGAAAGCTCGATTCGGCGCTCGGCGCTTTTGCTCCGTGGTTTCTGCTCGGCGCCGGGATCGCGGTCATGGGCATCGCGCTTTGCTATGCCGATCTCGCCTCCCGCTTCGATCGCTCGGGCGGGCCGCAATTGTTCGCCACCGCTGCCTTCGGCAAATTCGTCGGCTTCCAGGCGGGGTGGATGAACTGGGCCTCGCGGGTCGCAGCGACCGCCGCCAATTCGAGCGTCCTGGGCGCTTATGCCTTGGCTTTCTGGCCCGATGCCTCGCCGACCCTGGTCGCCAGCGCCGCGATCCTCATGGTGACCTTGCTCAACCTCGCCCGGCTCGATCGGGCGGTCGCCGCATTGGGCGTGATCAGCTTGCTCAAGCTCGTTCCCTTGTTCCTCGTCGCCAGCCTTGCGCTGGGCCAGTTCGGGCTTGCCGGCCCGGTCAGCCTGCCCAGCTTCGACGCCGGGCAATCGCTCGCCCTTGTGGCGCTTTATGCGTTCGTCGGGTTCGAGGCCGCGACCGTCCCGTCGGGCGAGACCCGCGATCCGCGGCGGGCGGTTCCGCGCGCCGTCATCGCCAGCCTGGCCTTCGTCACCTTCACTTATGTCGTGATCCAGCTGGCCTATGCCGCGTCGGGACTGGGCGCCAGCGACACGCCCATCGCCGCGCTCGCCAATCTGACGCTTGGGCCGTGGGGCAGCCTGCTGATCGCCGCGACCGCGACCGTTTCGGTGCTCGGCAATCTCGCCAGCGCCTTTGCGACCATGCCGCGGGTGACCGCCGCAATGGGGGAGCAGGGCGAGCTTCCGGCCGTTTTCAACCGGCGCATGGCCGACGGCGCTCCGATCGTCTCGATCCTCCTTTATGCAGCGGTTGCGTTGCTGCTTGCGGCGACCGGCACGTTCGTCTTCCTCGCGGTGGTCGCGACCCTCGCGCGCCTGCTCGTCTATGCCTTGTGCATGATTGCCATCCCCGTGCTCGACCGGCGGGAAGGGCGCTCGCCGCGTCCGCTGCGCGGTGCGCTTCTGCCCGCCGCTGCGCTGGTATTCTGCCTGTGGGCCGCGCTTCAGTCGGGGCAGCGTGAGTGGCTGACCTTCGCCGCTTTCCTCATTGCCGGCGCACTGCTTTACGGGGTCGCTCGGCTGGCGGAGAAAAAGGCATGAGCGAACTTGATCGACTGCGCGAGGCGGCGCTCGACCTCCAACGGCGAATGGCTCCGCTCGAACCGGATTCGGGCGAACGCGCCGAGCTTGGCGGCCAGGTTCTCGACCATGCCTTGCGCTTCCTCGATGAGGTCGAGGAGGCGCCCAGCTACCACCCCGCCAGCGAAGCGCTCGACCGTCGCTTCGACCCCGAATTCACCGCATCGGGACGCGCCGTCGACGACGTTCTCGACTTCATCGCCGCCACCGTCGACCGCCCCGGAATCGCCACCACGTCCCCGCGCTTCCTGGGCTATATTCCGGGCGGCGGGCTGTTCCATTCGGGGCTCGGCGACCTCCTTGCGGCGGTGTCGAACAAATATGCCGGTTTCGCCACCGCCGGCCCCGGTGCGGTTCGAATCGAAAATGCCTGCGTCGATTTTCTGCGTGATGCGGTCGGTTATCCGCGCAGCGCCGCCGGCACCCTGACTTCGGGCGGAAGCATGGCCAATCTGACCGCGGTCGTCGCTGCCCGCGAAGCGCTCGATCCCGACGGCGGCGGCGCCATCTACACCACGCATTACGCCCATTATTGCATCGACAAGGCGCTCAAGATCGCCGGTCGCGGCCGCTCTCCCCACCGCAAGATCGCGACTGATTCAAACACCCGGATGCGCGTCGATGCCCTGCGCGCGGCGCTCGATCGCGACGTCGCCGACGGCATCCGGCCGTGGCTGATCGTCGCTTCAGCCGGAACCATCGACATGGGCGCGATCGAGCCGCTCGCTGAAATCGCCGCATTGGCCCGCGAATATGGCGCCTGGTTCCACGTCGATGGCGCTTATGGCGGGCTGTTCGCCTTGTGCGACGAGGGCCGGGAAAAGCTTCACGGCATCGCGCTTGCCGACAGCATCGCGCTCGACCCGCACAAGACCATGTTCCTGCCTTATGGCACCGGCGCAGTCTTGGTCCGCGACGGCGCCTTGCTGGCCGAGGCGTTCGGCCACGACGCCGATTACATCCGTCCGTTCGGCGAGGCCGATGTCGGCCCGTCGCCGGCCAATCTGTCGCCCGAGCTGACCCGCCATTTCCGCGGCCTTCGACTGTGGCTCCCGCTCCAGCTCGCGGGGATCGACGCCTTCGCCGCGGCGCAGAGCGAGAAGCTGATGCTCGCGCGCTATTTCCACGCCCGCCTGGGTGAGCTTGAGGTGCTCGACCCCGGTCCCGAGCCCGAGCTCAGCGTCGTCGCTTTCCGCCACCGCTCGGGCGATGAGGCCGGCGAGCGGCTGATGCAGCGTCTCCAACAGGGCGGCCGGGTGATGCTCAGCGGGACCCGCATCGACGGCGCTTATTATTTGCGCGCCGCGATCCTGTGTTTCCGCACCCATGTCGACCATATCGACGAAGCCGTCGCAGCGATCCGCGACGCTTTGGCCGAACTCGATGGCTGAAGTCGCCGCCACGACCAGGCGCTTGATCCTGCGCGACTGGGATCCGGTCGACGAAACCGCGTTTTACGCGATCATGAACACCCCTGCGGTGATGAAGCATCTGGGCGGCGTTCAGACGCCCGGGCAATGGCGCGAGGCCTTCACCCGTATTGCCGGGTTCACCCGCGATTTCGGCCACACCTTTTGGATCGTCGAGGACAAAAAATCGCGCGACATCCTCGGCTTTTGCGGGTTGAAGCGGGTCAATGCGCCCGGCTCGGGCACACTCATGGGAACGCCCGAAATCGGCTGGCGCCTGCGCGAAAGTTCCTGGGGGCAGGGCATCGCCAAGGAAGCCGCGATCGCTAGCCTCGATCTCGCCTTCGGCCGTTTTGACTATCCCTCGGTCATCGCCATGACCACCGCCGCGAATGTGGCCAGCCAGCGGGTGATGGAGCGGCTGGATATGGTTCGCCGCGAGCAGCTCGACTTCACCGACGCCCGCTTCGGGCCCGACCTCAATCCCCAGTTGATATGGTCGATCGACGCCGCCGCCTGGCCGCGGGCGCGGGCCACGGCGCTCGCCTAGATCCCAAGCCGCGACTGGATCGATCGGATGGCGTCGGACTGCCGCTGGTCGATCGCCCCGACGATTGCTCCGGCATCCTCGATCGCTTTGAGGTCATTGGGCGCGATCCCGCCCGCTGACTGCAATTTCGCCGCCGCCAGAGCGTCGATGTCGCCGGCCGCGCTCGCGGTCGGCGCGCGCGCCGCAATCGCCGCCGACAGCGCCTGCTGGGCAAGGATCCAGCTTTCGCTCTGCGGCGCTCCGGCAGCGGCCGCGAGGCGCTGTGCGATCGCGACCGCCGGGCCGAATGCAGCATCGCCGCGGCGCGCCACCTCGACCAGCTCGCCGAGCCGCGCCACCAGCTCCTCGCTTGCCGGCCTATCGTTCAGCGGCCGGGTGACTGGAACGCGCGGGTCGAGCGCCTCGCCGGCCCGCGGAGCGAGCGATGGATAGGGGCCGCCTGGCCGGGTGCAACTGGCCATCGTCAGGCCGAGCAGAATCAGGATTGGGCCAAGCGCGCGCATCGTGTCGCGGGTCTAGGGGCGCCCGGCAAAAGTCGCAATCGGCCGGGTTGCGCAGCGCTCCATCGGCCCCTATGTCGCGCCCTCTTCATCGTGCGCCCGTAGCTCAGCTGGATAGAGCACCAGACTACGAATCTGGGGGCCGGAGGTTCGAATCCTTCCGGGCGCGCCAATTTCCGCACCATCGTTGAACTCCGCAACACCCGCCTTACCGCGTCACCTTCGCCGCGAACGCCGCTACATCGTCGAGCACCGGCGCCCGCCCGCGGAACGGCTTGGCGAGTGCGGTCAGGATTCCGATATGGCCGAGCTTGGGGTAACGTTTGCGTTCGACCGCGACCCCGGCGGCGGTCAGCTTCGCCGCCAGCGAATCGGCGTTCCTCGGGCGCACAATGGTGTCGGTATCGCCGGTTCCAAGAAAGGCTGGCGGATCGCCGGCATCGATGAAGTTGACCGGCTGGGTCGATGGCAAGTCGGGCACCGCGCCGAACACGTCGCGCGTGACCTTGGTGTCGAACGGCAGGAAATCATAGGGTCCGGCAAGCCCGATCAGCCCGCGCACAGCTGTCTTGTCCGCCCCCAGCCAGCGCGGGTCATAAGTCAGCATCGCGGCATTATAGGCGCCCGCCGAATGGCCGGCGAGGACGAGGCGCGCCGGGTCGCCGCCAAAGTCGCGGGCATGGGCGATGGTCCAGCGCACGGCGGCGGCATTATCCTCGAGGAACGCCGGATAAAGCGCCGCCGGGTGAAGCCGGTAATCGGGCACGACCACGACGAAACCGCGCGCCGCAAGCGCCCGCGCCACCCACGAATAGCCGCTCTTGGCTCCGGTCTGCCACGACCCGCCATAAAAGAAGACGATGACCGGGAGGTCGCGCGCCGCCGCCGCCGGCCGATAGACGTCGAGCCGCTGGCGCTGGTCGGGGCCGAAGGCGACATCGTGCGCGGCAAGCCGGACTCCGCCGTCCTTGGGCACCAAGGTGTCGAAGGTGGTGAGCGTGCTGCACCCGGCGAAACCGATGGCGGCAATTCCGGCGCCGATCAGCGCGAGCAGATGGCGCCGCTTCACGCCGCTTTCGCCTGTTCGGAGGCGGGCCGCGGCGGGCCATAAGTGGCGGGCGCTTCGGCCGGTCCCGGGTGGCGGTTGACGCTGACGCCCTTGATCCACAATTTGGCCGCCTCCCACAATATTCCGGCGACCACTTTAACCGTCATCAGCGGGAAGGCGAGTGAAGCGCGCAGGATCGCTCCGTCGGTCAGCGCGCGCCGCTCCATCCGCTGGACCGCGACCAGCAATGGCCCGGCCGTGTCCGACACCGTGATCGCGATTTGCAGCGTCGGTCCCGGGGGTCGGATGTGAAAATCATAATCGAGCGTCATGGGCAGAAACGGGGAGACGTGGAACGCCTTGGCCGATTGCTGCCGGATCGCGCCCGCTTCCTCGTCGGCGGTGAGCACATAGCTGTGGCGCTCGCCGAACGTATTGTGAACCTCGTGGATGATCGCGGTCAGTGCGCCGGCCCGATCGTAACAGAAATAATTGCTCAAAGGATTGAACGCGAACCCCAGCAAGCGCGGCATCGTCAGCAGGTCGATGCGGCCGATATCGGTCACCCCGACCGCTTCCAGATGAGCCTCGGCCTGGGTCCGCAACGGCGTTTCGGACCCGTCGCCATAATCCTTGTCGCGGAACGACAGCAGATTGAATCGCCGCCGCGAAAACAGCCGCAGCCGGCGGTCGAGCGAGTCCAGTTCGTCGAGGTCGATAAGCAGCGAGAAAATGCGATAGTCGAGCTGGTGAAGCCTGGGCCGGAGCCGCCGGTGCATCACCGTGCCGATATATAAAGCGCTCCCGTTCATGCCGCGACCAATTCCTCGTCGGGCACGATGTTCCGCTTCTCCGTGAGCTGGATCCGCGCCGATTCCCCGGCGACCTGCCACGGCCGCTTCACGCCGCCCAGCTGCTCGGCCACCGCCAGCCCCGACTGCAACCCGTCCTCGTGGAAACCGGTGCCGAAATAGGCCCCGCAAAACCACGTCTTGCGCCGGCCCTGGAGCGACCACAAATGCTGCTGCGCGGTGCCCGCCCCGGAATCGAACATCGGGTGATCATAGGCGATGCGTTGGTGGACCAGCGCCGGGTCGGGCTCGACGATCGGGTTCAGGGTCAGGAACAGCGGATTGTCCTCCGCGATGTTCTGCAGCCGGTTCATCCAATAAGTCACCGACAGCAACGGCTGTTCCGGCCCCGCCGTCCCCGTCGCCCCCGCAGTCCCCGCAGCCGACGCGTAATTCCAGCTCGCCCACACCCGCTTGCGCCGCGGCATCAGCGCCGCATCCGAATGGAGCACGGCCTGATTGGGCCGGTAGTGGAACGCGCCGAGCAGGTTGCGTTCGGCCGCGCTCGGATCGTCGAGCAGGCGCAGCGCCTGGTCGGCGTGGGTGGCGATGACGACCTGGTCGAAACATTGCGTTCCCGCGGCGCTGGTCACGGCCACGCCATGATCGTAGCGGCGGATCGAAGTCACCGCGCAGCCGCTGTGGATGCGGTCGGCGAAGTCGGCGGTCAGCCGCCGGACATATTCGCGGCTCCCGCCGCTCACCGTCCGCCACACCGGTCGCCGGAGGAATTTCAGCAACCCGTGATTCTCGCAAAAGCGGATGAACGCAGCCGCCGGATAATCGGGAATCTTGTGCACCGGGGTCGACCAGATCGCCGCCGCCATCGGGTATAAATGATCGTCGCGGAAAGCGTTGCCGCAGCCGATCCCGTCGAGATAATCGCCCAGGCTGGCGCTGCCGATTTGGGCCAGGTCGCGCGGCGCGCGGTGATAGAAACGCGCGAGGTCGCGGAGCATCGACCAGAAGCGCGGGCTGGCGACATTGCGGCCTTGAGCGAACAATCCGCTCAGGCACCCGGCATATTCCAGCCGGCCATGGTCGAGCGACACCGAAAAGCTCATCGCGCTATCCTCGGTCGGGACATCGAGGTGGTCGAACAAAGCGGTCAGATTGGGATAGGTGCGCTCGTTATAGACGATGAAGCCGGTGTCGACCGCAACTCCGCTCGCAACCACCGTATTGCTGTGGCCGCCGATCCGGCTGTCGGCTTCGAACAAAGTCACCTGGTGGCGTTTGGCCAGAAGCCACGCCGCCGACATCCCCGAAATGCCGCTTCCGATCACCGCAATCCTATACGCCCGCTCGTTCGTCATCCGCGCATTTCCCTTGTCCATCGATGCGCGCGAAACGGCGTGCCGATCAGATACGCTGAAGCAGCGCGCCCGGATTTAGGGAATGCGGGAATTCGTCCTAGTGCCCAGTCCCGACGTAAAGAAGGATATGGGCCACATGATCCTCCTCCTCCCGCTGCTTGCCGCCTTGATGTCGCTGGCCATGGCGCTGGCCTGGGCAGTGGCGCGCAAACCCGGCAAATCGGGCTGGACCGACACCATCTGGTCCTATGCCACCGGTGCCGGCGGGGTGATTGCCGCGCTCGGCGCGGGCGGCCCGCTACACCGCCGGCTGCTGGTCGCGGCGATGATCGGCGCCTGGTCGCTCCGGCTTGGCACCCATATCCTCAAGCGCACGCTCAAGGGCATCGACGATCCGCGCTACGCGGCGCTGCGCGAAGAATGGGGCGCGGCGTGGGAAAGGCGGCTGTTCCGCTTCCTTCAGGTCCAGGCGCTCGCCGCCTTCCTGCTCGTCCTGGCGGTGCTTGCGGCGGGCTCGAACCCGAGCCGCTTTCCCGCGTGGAGCGATTATCTGGCGCTGGTGATCTTTGCCGCGGCGATGGCCGGCGAGACCATTTCCGATCGCCAGCTCAGACGCTTTGCTGCCGTTCCGGCCAATCGCGGACGGGTCATGGATCAGGGTTTGTGGGCGTGGTCGCGTCATCCCAATTATTTCTTCGAATGGCTATTGTGGTGGGCCTTCGTGCTGGTCGCGATCGGTCCCGATTTCGCCCTTGGCTGGCGCTGGATTGCGGCGATTGGGCCGGCGCTGATGTACTGGCTGCTGGTTCACGCCTCGGGCATTCCGCCGACCGAGGCGCACATGCTGCGCTCGCGCGGTGATGCCTTTCGCCGCTATCAGCGGCGGGTCAATGCCTTCTTCCCCGGTCCCCGGCGGACCTAGAAATGCGCCGCGGCCCAGCGCGCGGCGAAAAAGCCAGCGCTCGCCGCCACTCCGGTCAGCAATATTCCCCACGCCATGTCGGCAATCGTCACCGTGGTCGACCAGTGCCTCAACGTCGCCTGGTTGGTCAGGTCGTAGGTTGCATAAGCGATCAGTCCGAGCGCCATTCCGCGGGTCAGAGCGACGGTCCATTTGTCGGCCGCCAGCCCCGGCGCGACCGCCAGGAACACGATTCCCCCGACATAGAGGAAATAGAAAGCCGCGGCCGGTGCGATGCGGAATCCGTCGAGCAGGATGTTGCCAAGCTCGGGCCGGTACAATCGCTTGGCGGCGAAGCTCAGCCACACGCTGTCGAGCAATAGCATCGCCAGAGCGGCGCCAATATAGGCAAAAATCCACACGATCATGACGGGCTAACCTTCGGCAAAGGACCAGGGCTTGAGCTTAAGCAATGCTCTGCCCGAGGTTCAATGCCGCATTTCTACCGGCATCCCCGCCGTCCGAAGCTAGGCGCTGAGCGCGCTCGAACACGCAGCGGTTGAGGCCGCTGCGCGACTCGCAAAGTCTTCGGCCAGTTTCGAATGCCACATTCGCGCCGTTTCGGTGACCGCGCGCTGAGCTGCGGTGCGCTCCTCACTCGCTCTGCGGCGATAGTAACGTTCGTTTGATTCCACCGGCTCCCCCTGTGTCCGCGAATCACTAACCATCACCCCCCAAGGCTAACAGATGGTTAATATCCACAAGCCTGTGGATAGAATCACGCGACTCGGCCCTTAATTCGCGATCTTGGAAAAAGAAAGCAGTGGCTGCTCCACGGTGGCGCAGAGCAGTCGAATCGCCTTTTATGAAACCGAACCGCGCATCGCACGTTGATCCTTCAAATAATCTTCCAAGGACAGTGCCATGCTGCGCAATTTCGATTCATCCCGCGAGGCCTTCAATCCGCACAGCCGCGGTTATCACGCCGTCTATCATGATGGCGAAATCAATCATTGCCCGGGCTGTGGCCGGACCCATTGGCACATCGGCCGGCTGTCGGCCGAATGCGCTTTTTGCACCACCGCTCTGCCGCTCAAGGATGCGATGATGCAGGGGCCGGCGCCGCAGGTCGTGTTCTGGCGTTCGCGCCCGGCCGATTATGCGGAGCTCAACGCCGCCTGAGCGGTTCGTCGATTATCGATTTCGCAATCATCGGCGCGGGACTATACCCGTGCCGATGAAGCGCTTCATATTTCTCGCTGCATTGGCGGTTTGCACCGCGTCGCAAGCCTCGGCCGGAGTGTCCGGCTTCCTGCTCGTCAACGGGACCGAATCGGCGATCGCCGATGCGTCGATTCGCCGTGCCGGAACCGATGGCTGGACGCCGCTTTCGGCATCGCCGTCGCCGGGCGCGAGCCAGGCCGTCAAATTCGCCGATCCTGATTGCGCGTTCGATATTCGCGCCACTGTCGCGGGTTCCGGTCCCGTCACCTGGGGCAGGGTTAATCTGTGCGACGTGAAAAGCGTGACCTTGAAAAGCGATCCCGTTGCTGGTGCGTGGGTCGATTACGACGCGCCATAGGGCGCCGCTCGAACCGCGCCTGATACGGTCCCGCTGGACCCGCCGCGACCGCCGCAATGCGCTTCGACTTCGGCACCGAATCGAGCAATTTGCCACCGGCCAGAAACACCACTCCGGTGCAGGCCAGCGCCAACATCCAGCCCGATCCGCCGGGATAGATTTCGAGATAATGGCGGCCGCGTTCAATCGATCCGAGCGCGATCGCATAGATCACGAACCACGCCTCCCACCGGGTCTTGATGGTGAACAATCGGCCAAGCTTGCGCCACATAGGTTTTGTCATCGCCATAGGTTAAGCACTCAACGTGCCGCCCAAGCTTTTGAGCCATTTTTTTCGTAACGGAAATAGTCAACGAGACGTTAATTTGGGTGGTATTGTCCCAAATCGAGACCGTCGAGCAGCGCCGATCGGGCCTCCGCAACCGCTTCGATCACGGTTTTGGACTGAATTGCGTCCGGGTCGAGCTCGCTCGGCCAGTGCGCCGCGACGATCGCTTCGAGCCGGTCGAGCTTGGCCTCATCGACCAGGAACCGCGGATCGACCTCGGCTGGATCGCACGCCACCCGCAGGCGCAGGCAGGCGGGTCCGCCACCATTGGCCATCGACTGGCGAACGTCGACATAATTGACCCTGCGGATCGCGCCATTGCCGGCGATGTGGCGGTCGATCCACGCCTTGACGCTGGGCGTGTCGCGGCATTCGGTCGGAGCGACCAGGGTCATCTGGCCACCCGGCGGGCTGACCAATTGCGCGTTGAACAAATAGGATTTGATCGCATCGGCCAGCGGGACCTCGGCATCGGCGACCTCGACATAATCGAACTCCGCCACTTGCTCTAAGCACCAGTCGACCAGCGCCGCTTTGTCGGCAAATGCGCGTTCATGGGCGAACAGCACCCGCTCATTGGCGACCGCGACGACATCATTGTGAAAGGCGCCGGCGGCGATCGCTTCTTCGGACTGGGCGGCGAAGAATGTCCGCCGCGGATCGAGTCGGTGGAGCCGGGCGACCGCGCGCGAGGCTTCGACATGCTGGCGGGCGGGAAACGGCCCGCCGCTGACGCCATAAACGAAAATCTCGACCCCCGGCTGACCATGACCAGGCGTCAGGCGCATGTGATTGGCCGCGCCTTCGTCGCCGAACGCGACCGGTATCGGCGCATGAACCGCGAAGCTCGGCGCTGCAAAGGCCAGCTGCAACTGCGCCAGAGTGTCGGGCCATTCCAGGCTTCGGTGCGCCATGGTCTTCAAGTTGGCGACGGTCAGATGGCAGCGGCCGTCCCTGGCGTCGGGGGCGGGGCTGACGGTCGCTGCGTTGGCCGCCCACATCGCCGACGCGCTCATCGCCGTCGCGGCAACGATCGGGTCGGCGGCGGCGATGTCGGTGCCGATCGCTTCGAGCCATAATGCTGCCGGGCGCGCGGGCGGAACGAACAGCCCCTGGACCAGCCCGAGCGCGAGGTTGGAGCGCATCTTGGCCAGTCCCTGAAGCGCCGCGGCGCGGGGGAAAGAGGTTTCCCCGGCATTGCGCGAGGACGCCAGATTGCCACGGCTCAATCCGGCATAATTGTGACTTGGCCCGACGATCCCGTCGAAATTGATTTCGCGGATCGCCATGGCCTAGCGGCCCGCGATAAGGATGGCGTCGCCGGGTTCGACTTCGAGCATCTTGCGGGCCTTGGCGTCGAGCGCGACCGAGTCCTCCCCGGCGCTCTGGACCTGGCTGTAACAAGCGCGAAATTCTTGCAGCCGGCCGGTCGCTACAAGCATCGTCGGCCCGTCGCTGGCGAAGGCGTCGGCGACCGTGGTTTCGCGCGCATCGACGATCGTCTTGATCTTGTCGGTATGCGCGGTGACGGTCGGCCCGCCATCGAAAATGTCGACATAGCCGTCCCAGCTGAAGCCTTCGTTTTCGAGCATTTTGAGCGCTGCCCGCCCCGAGGGATGCGGCTGGCCCATTGCGGCCCGCGCAACGTCCGGCAGCAACGCCACGTAAATCGGAGTCATCGGGAACAGATCGGCGATGAACTGGGTCCCGTGGACGGCGTTGAACTCGTCGGCTTCGGGGAAGCTGAGCCCGAAAAAGCGCCCGCCGATCGCGTCCCAGAAGGGCGAATTGCCGGCGTCGTCCATGACTCCGCGAAGCTCGGCCAAAACGGTGTCGCCAAACCGCTCGCGGTGGCTTTTGATGAACATGTAGCGCGACCGCGCGAGCAACATGCCGAGGCCACCAGCGCGCTCATTGGGGTGGAGGAACAGCCCGCCGACCTCGCTCGACCCTTCAAGGTCGGTGGTCAGGTTGAGCGTCTGGTTGCGGAAAATCCGGTCCAGTTCCTCGCTTTTCTGGGTCAGGGTCGAAATCAGATAGGAATAAAATGGTTGTTCGGTGCCGACCGCCCCGAACACCTGGCAGGTCCCGCGCAACTGCCTGGTGTCGACATTTTCGAGCATGAATACGTAAAGGTCGCTGCCGAC
Source organism: Pseudomonadota bacterium (assembly GCA_040390365.1). GTDB lineage: Bacteria > Pseudomonadota > Alphaproteobacteria > Sphingomonadales > Sphingomonadaceae > Sphingomicrobium. The sequence continues at coordinate 145,830 of JAZJYM010000006.1, forward strand.
CGTGTCTTCGGTCTTGGCGAACCCGGCTTCGGACCGTTCGAGCTTGGCCTTGAGGGTCGCTTTTTCGGCCGGCAGATTGGTGAAGCCGCCGCCGGTCAATTTGGCGAGGTTGTAGAGCGCTCGAAGGTCCTCGACCCGAGCCGCGCGAATCCGGAAACTCACGCCGCCGGCTCCTCGATCAGGCGCAGGATGGTCAGCGCCGACAAGGCCGCGCGCTCAGCTAGACTATCGACCAGCAAATATTCCTCCGAACTGTGGATCTTGCCGCCGCGAACGCCCATCGTGTCGACCACCGGAACCCCGCAGGCGGCGATATTATTGCCGTCGCACACGCCGCCGGTCGGCCGCCACCGGATCGCCTGGCCAAGATCGTCGCCGGCGCGCTTGACCAGCGCGAACAAGGCTTCGGCTTCGGGCGAGAGCGGTTTGGGGGGGCGTGAAAAACCGCCGTGGAGGTGGATGGTCACGTCATGCTCCGAAGCGACCTTGGCGATCGCGGCTTCGACCATCGCCTGGGCGCGCGCCTGATCGTCGGGCGTTGCCGGGCGCATGTTGACCCGCAGGATGGCGATGTCGGGGACGACGTTGGTCGGGCTTCCGCCTTCGATCCGCGAGGGATTGATGCTCAGGCTCGGGCCGCGCTCCCTGGCCAGCCGAAGCGCGAGGTCGGAGGCGGCGAGGATGGCGTTGCGGCCGTCTTCGGGGTTGCGTCCGGCATGGGCCGAGCGGCCATGGACGGTGATCGCGAAATTGCCGCTTCCAGGGCGCGCTCCGGCCAATGTTCCGTCGGGCAGAGCGGCCGGCTCATAGGTCAAGGCCGCGCGTTTGCCGCGCGCCGCGCGCGCCAGCAAATCGGCCGAGCTCAGCGATCCCACTTCCTCGTCGCTGTTGATGACCACTTCATAGCCCAGGCCCGCCGCCGCCGGGCTATGCTCGATCGCCTTCAATGCCGCGAGCATGATCGCGATCCCGCCCTTCATGTCGGCCACTCCGGGGCCGCCGAGTGTCTGGTCGTCGATCCACTGCGTCGACTGGAACGGATGATCGATCGCGAACACCGTGTCCATGTGACCGGTGAACAGCATTTGCAGCGGGGCTTGGGGTCTGACCGTCAGATGGAGGTGGCTCCCATGCGCGATGGCGTGGACCGCGCCCGCGCTGTCGACCGCTTCGACCGGCTTGGGCTCGACCAGCACCAGCGCTCCGGGGAGCGGCGCGAAGGCCTCGGCCAGCACCGCCGCCATTGCCTCCAGCCCGCCAAGGTTGCGCGACCCGCTGTTGATCGCCGACCATATGAGCGTTTGCGCCAGCATCGGCTCGGCGCTTGAGCGCTCGATGATGTCCCGCTCGCTGTTGGTTAAACACCGCATCGCGCGGCTCCTAGCGCGGGCGAAGAACGAACGCCACAGGGTGGGGCTTGATCCGCTTTTTGTCCGCTGCAAGACTGGCGGCCATGACCAGTGACCCCGTCGCCGCTATTCTCAATGATCCGCGCTTCAAGGGCAGTCCGCTGACGTGGGAGGCCGATCCCGCCGAATATGACCGCATCCGCCACTCCTGGCTGACCCATGTCTCGGCCGAAGAGCAATTGTTCGAGCATCACGAAACCGACGCCGAGTGGAATAGGCAACTGCCGCTGATGCTCGGCGTGTTCACCGACGATTGCGTGATGGAGCTCGCCTTCACCGGCGAGCGCTGGCACGGACCGGACGGCGCGGCTCAATTCTACCGCCTTTTCATCACCGCGTTCGAAGACATGAAATGGGTGCCCCAGGCGATGGTCATCGGCCCGCAAGGCGTGCTCGACGTCGCCAACATGTCGGGCGTGCTGGTGCGCGACTTCGCCGGCATGACGGCGACCAATGATCTGGTTCACCTGCAATGGGTGATTTCGGTGCCGTGGGTGCCGGACAAGCAATTGTTCAGCGGCGAAAAAATCTTCTCGATCCGCCTGCTTGCACCATTCGAACAGAACTCAGCCTAAAGCCACTCGGCGAAATCGGTCAGCAAGCGCCGGTAGAGATCGCGTTTGAACTCGACGATGACCTCGGGCAGAAGCGCCGGCTCGATCCATTTCCATTCGCAAAATTCGGGATGCGCGGTGGCGATGTCGATATCGCTGTCGCGCCCCAGAAAGCGGCACAGATACCAATCCTGTTGCTGGCCGATCCATTGTCCGTCCCACAAGCGCCGGCGATGCTGTTCGGGCAGTTCGTAGCGCAGCAATTCGGGGTGGCAGGCGATGCGCTCGACCAGATGCGGCGCGATCCCGGTTTCCTCTTCCAGTTCGCGCTGCGCCGTGGCCCACGGATCCTCGCCCTCGTCGATCCCGCCCTGCGGCATTTGCCACGCCGGGTCGCGATTATCGATCCGCCGCCCGACCCACACCTGCTTGTGGCTGTTGAGCAGCATGATGCCGACGCCGCGGCGGTAAAGATGATCGTCGCTCATCGACCGGCGCTTAGCGCATGGCGCGAACGCAGGCGAGCAGGCGCCTGGCGCCCGTGTCTAGAGTCGGTCGAGGCGATGGAGGAGGTCCCTGGCGATCGTATCGACATTTGCCACGTTCAATTGGTAGGTGTCGATTGCGGCGAGGTGAAAGTTGAGCTGGTTGGCGAGTTCGGGATGCGCTCGAAGCGCCGCCGCGGCTGCAGCGATCCTCGGTTCGGGAAAGTCGAGCTTGCACGCGGGCGGAAGAAACAGCGATCCGTAGGTACCGGGCAGCGAGCGGTCGCCGCACTGATCCCTGATGGCGTCTTGAACGTCGTTTGGAATGACCTCGCGGCCATGGCGGCGATATTCGCTGAACACGTCGCGTTCGATCGCCGCATAATCGGTGGTCATCATGACCGACAAATCCTTGCGGATCGCCCGATCGTCGATCGTCCGCAGCCGGTCGCTGCCGTAGATCTGCGACCAGGTGTCGCTATTGACTCCGGTGACGTAGATCTGGGTTGCCTGATAGGCGCCGACGACGAAGTCGCGGTCGCTCATTGTGGGGTCTCCGCGCCACCCGGCGAGGGCATTTTCGGCGTAGCGGCTGGTCGTGTCGTAATAGGAGCGGATGGTCGTGAAATTGGCGATCATGCTGGCGATCTCGGGCTTGAGATTGCGCAGCACCCGCTGGTTATCGCGCTGCTCGATCCGGGCCTGGTTCCAGTTCGACACCTGGTTACCGATGAACACGCCGACGATGACGATCGAAAGCTCGATGACAATCGCCACCCAGTCCTGAGCGCGCAGCCGCGCCGCGACGCGTTTGTAGATCATCGAGCGACCCCTCTCATCGCCTGGTCTCCGTGATCCGCTGGTCGACCAGGGCGAGCAGCTTGCCATAAGCGATGTCGGAAAAAAGGTGGCGGTTGACGTGCGACAAATGAGAGGTCAGCGCCTGCACCAGATCGGGCCGGGCGCGAAGCGCGGCCGCGGTCGTCCGGGCGATCGCCGGTTCGATCGTCGTCGCGCACGTCTTGGGCAGCCAGAAATGACGGCTCGGTCCCGGCTGCTTGTCGCCGCAATCGGTGAGGATTTGCTGCTGAACCTCATCCGGAATGATGCTCCGCACCTGCTCGCGATACGCGCTGCCTTCGCCGAACAGATCGAGAAAGCCCGAGCGGTAGGAAATGAGGGTCAGCAGCCGCTCGCGCAAGGCAGTGTCGTCGACCTTGCGCACTTCCTCGACGCTGAGCAGCGACCCGTCATAAAAGGGGTTGTTGTTGAACGGCGAGATTTCAGTGGCCTGGAATGCGGCGACAACGAAGTCGCGGTCGCTCACCGCGGACCCACGCGCCCAGCCCGCCTTGGCGACCTTCGCATAGCCGCGCACGACGGCGTAATAGGCTTGGTCGTCGGCGGCGAGGCCGATGAACTCGCTCAGTTTGGGCTGAAGCTGGGTGATCAAGCGCTCGACCTGCGCCTTGTCGGCCCGCTCGGCATTCCAGTTCGCAACCCAGGTCCCGACGAACACGCCGGCGACGACGATGGCGAACTCGATGACGATCGCCATCCAGTCCTGGGCGCGGAGCTTGGCGACGGCGCGCTTGAAGATCATGTCGTCGTTCCGATCCGGTCGATCGCCTGCCGAGACACGGCTTCGAACAATTCGAGATTGTTGAGGTAGGTCGCGACTGCCGCGAAATGCCAGCGCAGTTCGCCGACCAGTTCAGGGTGCGCCCGAAGCGCCTTTGCTGCATCGGCGAACCGGTCGGCGCGAAGCTCGAGCGGACAGGCCTCGGGCAATTGTTGCGCGCCCGCGGCGTCGCGACGGTCGCCGCATTCCGCTCGGATCGCGTCCTGAATGTCCTCGGGGATGACTTGGCGGACATGGCGCCGATAGTCGGTAAAGATTTCCTGCTCGATCACGTTGTAATCGGTCGACATCAGCTGGCCCACGTCGTGCCGCAATTGGGGGTCCGCGATATTGCGCAGCCGGTCGCTTCCAAATGCTACGGACCAGCTGCTGCCGTTGGTTGCGCTATAGTCGTTCTGGCTTGCCTGATAGGCGGCGATGACGAAGTCCCGGTCGCTCACGCCGCGATCGCCGCGCCAGCCGGCATAGGCGGTCGTCGCATAACGCCGGGTCACCGCGTAATAATGCCTGATGCTTTCGTAGAGCGCGATATTGGCCTGGAGTTCGGGCCGGATGTTGCGGAGCATCTGCCGGATTTCGCCGATTTCCGTCCGCTGCTGGTTGAGGTTCGCAACCCAGGTCCCGACGAACACGCCGAAGACGACGATGGCGAACTCGATAGCGATCGCGCTCCAGTCCTGGGCGCGGAGCTTGGCGACGGCGCGCTTGTAGATCATCGGTCGAGTGCCTCGCCCAGCCGCCGAGCGGCGGTGTCGTAGATGCGAACGTCGTTGAGCTGACTTGCTATCAGCGCAAGATGAAGGCGCAATTTGCCGACCAGTTCGGGATGCCGGCGAAGCTGAGCCGCGGTCGCTGCAGCTTCCTTGGGATCGAGCGTCAATCCGCAATGGTCGGGGAGCGACAGGTCGAGCGCGTCCGGAGTCGCGAAATAATCGCCGCATTCATTCCTGATCGCCTCCTGGATATCGTCGGGGATGATCGTTCGGACGATAGAGCGATACTCGCTCTGGACTCGCATCAGGCTTAGATTCTCCTCGGGAAAGGTCATCAGACGGAGCATCGGGTCGCGGATTGTCGGATTGTCGATGTTGCGTAGCTGGTCGGCGCCGACGATCGTGGCCCAGCTTGAACTGGTCGACGCCATCCCCTTGATCTGGCTCGCCTGGTAAGCGGCGATCACGAACTCGCTGTCGCTGACCTTGGGGTCGTTTTCCCATCCCGCAAAAGCGGTTTCGGCATAGCGCCGCGTAATCGAGTAATAGTCGCGAACCAGCGCCGCGCGCCCCCCGATCCGCCGCAGTTCGGGTTGCAATTGTTCCAGCCGGTGCTGCGTTTCCTTGCCTTCCAGCCGCTGCTGGTTGGCGTTGGCGACCAATGTCCCGATGAACACGCCGAGGATCACGATCGCCAGCTCGATGACGATCGCGCTCCAGTCCTGGGCGCGGAGCTTGGCGACGGCGCGCTTGAAGATCATCGGCAAACCCCCCGTCCATTCCCCGTCGTTGCAATGAGCGTAGCGACGAAGCAATCCAGTGTCTCTGACGAAGTGCCAGATTGCATCGCGCTGCTCGCATTGACGGGGGAGGGGCGCTAAGAGGCGTATGAAACCGCCGATTCAAGGATTCCCGAATGGCCTCGGCCACCCATCTCCTCACCGAAGCCGAAGCCGCCGCCCATCCGCCGCGCGACGCGGTCGTCGTCCGCTTTGCCGGCGACAGCGGCGACGGCATGCAATTGACCGGCGGCCAGTTCACTTTGTCGACCGCGCTCGCCGGCAACGACCTTGCCACCTTCCCCGATTTCCCCGCCGAAATCCGCGCTCCGCAGGGCACGACCTTCGGGGTGTCGGCCTTCCAGATCAATTTCGGGTCGACCGCGATCGACACCGCCGGCGATCAGCCCGACGTGCTCATCGCGATGAACCCGGCGGCGCTCAAGACCAATTCCGGCGATCTTCGCGATGGCGGGCTGATCATCGCCGACGAAGGCGAATTTTCCGCCCGCAACCTGGCCAAGGCGGGCTATGCGACCAACCCGCTCGAGGACGGCAGCCTGGCCCGCTGGCAGGTCGTCCACTTCAACATCTCGCAGCTGACGCTCGACGCGGTCAAGCCGTTCGGCCTTGGCAATAAGGAAGCCCTGCGCTGCAAGAATATGTGGACGCTCGGCCTGGCGCTGTGGATGTTCGACCGCTCGCGCGATCCGATTGTCGATTGGCTCAAGACCAAATTCGCCAAGGCGCCCGAGCTCGCCGAGGCCAATATCGCCGCGCTCAACGCCGGCCATGCTTATGGCGAGACGGTCGAGATCGGCGGGGTTCACCGCCACCATATCGCCGCAGCGCCCGCCGAGCCGGGCCTCTACCGCACCGTCACCGGTGCCGAATCGCTCGCGCTCGGGCTGGTCGCGGGGTGCCAGCTGGCGGGGCTCAAGATGTTCTTCGGCGGCTATCCGATCACCCCCGCCTCGGCGCTTCTCCATCATCTCTCGCGGCTCAAGGAATATGGAGTCACGACCTTCCAGGCGGAGGATGAGATCGCCGCCATCTGCTCGGCGATCGGCGCCAGCTACGCCGGCCAGCTCGGCATCACCTCCTCATCCGGCCCGGGCATTGCGCTCAAGACCGAAGCGATGGGCCTCGCCTTCATGACCGAATTGCCGCTGGTGATCGTCAATTCGCAGCGCGGCGGTCCCTCGACCGGCCTTCCGACCAAGACCGAGCAGTCCGACCTTTATCAGGCGGTCTATGGCCGCAACGGCGATACGCCGCTTCCGGTGATCGCCGCCGCAACTCCGGCCGACGCCTTCGATTGCGCGATCGAGGCGGTGCGCATCGCGACCAGATTCATGACCCCGGTGATGCTTCTGACCGACGGCTATATCGCCAATGCCGCGGAACCGTGGAAGGTGCCCGACATGAGCGGTTACACGCCGTTCCCCGTGACCTTCCACGATGCACCGCCGGCGGAAGGCGAGCCGGTCATGCCTTATGCCCGCAACGCCGATCTCGCGCGGCCGTGGATCAAGCCCGGCACCCCCGGTCTCGAACACCGCATCGGCGGCATCGAAAAGCAGCCCGGAACCGGCAATATCGATTATTCCGCCGCCGCTCACCAGGAAATGACCGACACCCGCGTCGCCAAGGTGCTGGGTGTCGCCAAGACCATCCCCGATCAGGCGATCGCCCTTGGCAATGAAGGCGCGGCGCTGTGCGTCGTCGGCTGGGGTTCGACCTTCGGTCCGATCCACCAGGCGGTGCGCCGCGCCATCGCCGCCGGCCACGACGTTGCCCACGTCCACATCCGCCACATCTGGCCGCTGCCCGACAATCTCGGCCCGCTGCTCAAGGGGTTCGGCAAGATCATCGTCCCCGAAATGAACACCGGCCAATTGAAAACCCTGCTCCGCGACCAGTATCTGGTCGACGCCAAATCGCTGACCAAGGTCTCCGGCCAGCCCTTCCGAATCGCCGAAATCGCCGCCGCCATCGACGGGGCGCTAAAGTGATCAGTCCTCACGATCGTCACCCCGGCCTTGAGCCGGGGTCCGCCTGTTCTTCCGGCGGACCAAATGCAGGCAGGCCCCGGCTCAAGGCCGGGGTGACGTTAGCCCGATGAAACAGATCAGCGTGTGGCCGATGCTGATGATGCTCGTGGCCATTGCCTTCCTCATCTTCTGGCTCGGCGGAGGTTTCGCCCGATGAACGACATGACGACTATTCCAGCAACCACCGCCAAGGACTGGGCCTCGGACCAGGAAGTGCGCTGGTGCCCCGGCTGCGGCGATTATGCGGTGCTCAAAGCGGTTCAGCGGACCATGCCCGACCTCGCCGTCGCGCGCGAAAAGACCGTCTTCGTCAGCGGCATCGGCTGCTCCAGCCGCTTCCCTTATTACATGGCGACCTATGGCTTTCACACCATCCACGGCCGCGCGCCCGCGGTCGCCACCGGGGTCAAGCTTGCCAATCCCGAATTGGACGTGTGGATCATCACCGGCGACGGCGACGCCTTGTCGATCGGCGGCAATCACACGATGCACGTCCTGCGCCGCAACCTCGATTGTCAGATCCTGCTGTTCAACAACGAGATTTACGGCCTGACCAAGGGCCAATATTCGCCCACCTCGCGGGTCGGAACGCGCAGCCCGTCGACGCCGTTCGGCTCGGTCGACCGGCCGGTGACGCCGTGCATGTATGCGCTTGGCTCGGGCGCGCGGTTCATCGCGCGCGGCATCGACGTCAACAAGAACCTGCCCGAAGTGCTCAAGGCCGCCCACGCCCATCGCGGCGCCAGCTTCGTCGAAATCTACCAGAATTGCGTCGTCTATAATGACGATGTCTTCGCCAGCTTCACCGACAAAGCGGCGGCGAGCGAGGGTCAATTGTGGCTCAAGGCGGGGGAGAAAATGCTCTTCGCCGACGGCTCGAAAGGCCTCGCGCTCGACACCGCGACGCTCAAATTGAAAATCGTCCCGGCCGATGATCCCGCGGTCATCGTCCACGACCCCAAAAACCGCGGCATCGCCGCCATGCTGATCGAACTTCCCGCCGGCTTCCCGGTCGCTTTGGGGGTGATTTACGAAGACCCCGCGCCGACCTTCGAAAGCGCGGTCATCGAACAAAACCGCGCCGCCGCCGAAGGCAAGACCCCCGACCTCCAGAAACTCGTCGGCAAAGGCCAGACCTGGCAAGTCGAAAAGGAGCCGCGGGCGGAGTGAAGGCAAGGGTTTTCACGCGAAGGCGCGAAGGCGCGAAGGGGGCCGGTGCGTAGCGTTGAGGAACTGTCCGCCATCGCTATCGATTGCGGCTTGCAAATCCATAAGGAATTGGGACCGGGTCTGCTCGAATCCGTTTACGAGGCCGTGCTTGCGCATGCGATTCAATTGGAAGGTGTTTCGGTCGTTAGGCAACAGCCTGTCCCGATCACATTTCGCGGCCAAACCTTCACTGATGCATTTCGTGCAGACCTCGTCGTCGATGGCAGGTTGGTCATCGAGATCAAATCCGTCGAACGATGCGCGCCGGTCCACGCCAAGCAGTTGCTGACCTATTTGCGGCTAATGCAGCAGCCCCTCGGGCTGCTGATGAATTTTGGCTGCGCCACGTTCCGTGAAGGGCTGAAACGCGTAGTGAACGGTCACGTCGACTTCGCGTCTTCGCGTCTTCGCGTGAAACAATAATTGGACAACATCACCGTTTCGCTGACCACCAGGCCTCCTCGCGGCGTCTTGGCGTCTTCGCGTGAAACAAAATGAAAGACATCGCTCGCTCACTCGCCAGTCGTCGTCTCGCCGCCCATTGCTGCCGTTCCCGATGATTCCCCGTACCCTCCTCGCCACCGCCCGCATTCCCGGCGGCAGTGAGATGAAACTCTACCGCCGCGGGCCCGACCACATGATCCTCGTCGATCGCGACGAACTGATGTCGAGCCGGATGAGCGGGTCGGAGGAAGCGCTTGCGCTGTTGACCGCTCAGCGCCTCGGCGCCCGCTCCGCCCAGCATTGGCTGATCGGCGGCTATGGCATGGGCTTCACCCTTCGCGCAGCGCTTGCCGGCCTGCCGCTCGACGGTCGGGTGACGGTCGCCGAACTGGTTCCCGAAATCATCGACTGGGCGAACGGGCCGATGGCGGCGATGACCGGGTCCAGCCTCGACGACCCCCGGGTCATCATCGCCATCGGCGATGTCGCGGATATGATCGCCGGTGGCCGCGGCGCCTATGATGCGATCCTGCTCGACGTCGATAATGGTCCCGACGGGCTGGTCCGCGATGACAACGACCGGCTCTATTGCGCAGCGGGTCTCGCCGCGGCCAAGGCGGCGCTCACCGCCGGCGGTGTTCTCGCCATCTGGTCGGCGGCACCCGACCCGCGCTTTGCCCAGCGGCTCGCAGGGGCGGGGTTCCGCCTCGACCAACGAACCGTCCGCGCCCGTTCGAACGGCAAGGGCCCGCGCCACACCATCTGGCTGGCGATGGTGTAGCGGCGCCAGGCATGGATAATATCACCCACTCACTCGCCGGCTGGGCACTGGGCGAGGCCGGCCTCAAGGACAAGAGCCGCAAGGGCCTCGCGGCGCTGATCCTCGGCGCCAACGCGCCCGACATCGACATTTTCTTCCAATGGGCGCCGTGGGAACCGCTCGCCACCCACCGCGGCTTTTCGCACAGCCTGATCGGCGGAGTCCTGATCTTTCCGCTCGCTTTGTGGGGCCTGTTATTGCTCCTCGACCGCTGGCAGGTATCGCGCGGCGCGGTGTTCAAAAGCGGCCTCGAGCTGCACCGATGGTGGCTGCTCGGCCTGTGCTATCTCGGCGCTCTCACCCATCCCCTGCTCGACCTTCAAACGACCTATTCGGTGCAATTATTCTCGCCCGTCTCGGGCCTGTGGTATCACAGCGACAGCCTGTTCATCATCGATGTCTGGCTGTGGCTGCTGTTGATCGTCGCCATTTCCATTTCGCAGGAAGCGGCCAGCGCCGGACGCGATCGCCGCGGGCTGGTTCGCGGCGCGCTCGCCATCGCCTTCACCTATATCTGCTTCAACCTCGGGCTCAGCGACACCGCCACCGCGGCGGTGCGCACGCGCGATCCCCAGGCGACCGCGATCTTCGCCTCGCCGCCGCCGATCGCCTTTTGGCGGCGCGAGATGAGCTGGCGCATCGGCACCAATATCGGCCGCGCTCAGTGGCGCATGTTCGGCGGCCTTGGCCCAAGCGAAGCGGTGGCCGGCGATAACATGCGCGATCCGCTCGTCCGCGCAGCGCTCGCCCGCGATCCAAAGCTTCGCAAATTCCTGTCATGGTCGATCCTGCCCATCGCCAGGGTCGATTATCCCGATCGCTGCACCGCTCGGGTGATCATCGCCGACGGCCGCTACGGCCTGCCGGAAAAGAACAAGGCGCGGCTCTATCGCGAATCCACCGTCCCGCTGTGTCCGTCCTGACGGTGCGATGACCGCGCTCCTCTGGTTCCGTCGCGACCTTCGGATCGATGACAATGCGGCCTTGCTCGCGGCCCTCGCCGATGGTCCCGTCGTTCCGGTCTATGTGCTCGACGACGAAGGCGCTGGCGACTTCGCAATGGGCGCAGCGCAGCGCTGGTGGCTCCACCACAGCCTCGCCGCGCTCGACCAGGCGCTCGGCGGCAAGCTGCTCCTCCGCCGTGGCCCGGCGGCAATTGTCGTGGCGCAAGTTGCCGACGAAGTAGGCGCGAGCGCAATCCACGCTACGCGCCTTTACGATCCGTGGCAGGTCGCTGCCGAACAAGCGCTTGGCGATCGCCTGACGCTCCATGACGGCGACACCCTGATCCCGCCCGAAGAATTGCTCACCGGGGGCGGCGCTCCGTACCGCATCTACGGCCCGTTCTGGCGCAAGCTGGCGGCCATGCTCCCGCCGCCCGAGCCGTTCCCGGCCCCCCAAAGCATCGCTCTGGCCGATGCGCCCCGGGGCGACCGCCTCGACGACTGGAACCTCCTTCCGGCCACTCCCGATTGGGCATCGGGGTTCGGTGCCGAATGGACTCCGGGCGAGGCTGGAGCGCGTCAGCGCCTCGCCGATTTTGAAAGCGAAGCCGGCGATTATGCGCGGCGCCGCGACTTGCCCTCGATCGATGGCACCAGCCGGCTCTCGCCCCATCTCCATTTCGGCGAAATCAGCCCGCGCCGCGTCTGGCACTCGCTCCGGCCCGTCGGCGGCGGCAAATTCCTCAAGGAACTGGCGTGGCGCGATTTCGCCCGCTCGGCGGTTCGCGCCCAGCCCGGCATTGGAACCGACAACGGCCGCTCGGCCATGAACGCGCTGCGCTGGCGCGCCGGGCCCGCCGCCGACGCCGATTTCACCGCCTGGACGCGCGGCCGCACCGGCTTTCCGATCGTCGATGCCGGAATGCGCCAATTATGGGCCAGCGGGTGGATGCACAATCGCGTCCGGATGATCGCCGCAAGCTTCCTGGTGAAGCATTTGCTGATCGACTGGCGCCGCGGCGCGGCGTGGTTCTGGGATACGTTGGTCGATGCCGATTATGCCAATAACAGCCTCAACTGGCAGTGGATCGCCGGGACCGGCACCGACAGCCAGTTGTTCAACCGGATCATGGCTCCGCTGTCCCAATCCGCGAAATTCGACGCCGCCGATTACGTTCGTTCATGGGTTCCGGAACTTCGCGGATTGTCCGACGCCCTCATCCACGACCCGCCCGCCAACGTAAGGGGATCATATCCAGCGAAAATCGTTGGGCACGAGGAAGGACGGACACGGGCTTTGGCCGCGCTTGCCAAGCTCCGATCGGGAGAAGATTAGGACGCCATGGCAAGCCGCGGTCAACATCTGCTTCGCGCCGATCGGCGGTTCGCGACTGGCGGCGGCCTGCTCGGCAAGCTCGCCGCCCCGGCTTATGCCCGGATCCTCGACCAGATCGATCGCCGGCTGGTGATCGGCGGGATCGAGGTTCTCGCTCCCGGCGGCGCCGCTCGCCAGCTCGGCTTCAGGGCCGACGGTCCGGTCGCGATTGTCCGGCTCAACACCATGATGGCCCTCGTTCGGCTCGCTTTGTCGGGCTCGGTCGGCTGGTACAAGGCGTGGGAAATGGGCGAATGGTCGAGCCCCGACCCGGTCAAGGTGTTCGAAGTCTTCTCCGCCAATGCCCGCTCGCTCGGCGATACCGGCCGCGCCAAGGGCCTGTTCCGCCTGGTCAATGCGCTCGCCCACCGATTGCGCGACAATGCGCCGCGCACGGCGCGCAAGAACATCGCCGCCCATTACGACCTCGGCAATGATTTCTATTCCGCCTGGCTCGATGAAAGCATGACCTACAGCAGCGGGTGCTTCACTTCCCCCCTCCCGCTAGCGGGAGGGGCTGGGGGAGGGCCTGTAACCAGTAGCGCCAGCAACCCCACCAATCCCCCCGGCGAACGCGACCACGACCTCGAATCCGCCCAGCATCGCAAGATCGCCACCCTCCTCGACCGCCTCGACCTCAAGCCGGGCCACAGGCTTCTCGAAATCGGCTGCGGCTGGGGCAGCCTGGCCATCGCCGCGGCGCGGCGCGGGGTGTCGGTCGTCGGCCTGACGCTGTCGCTCGAACAGAAACACTGGGCCGAACACAAGATCGCCGAAGCCGGCCTCTCCGAGCGGATCGAGATCCGCCTCCAGGACTATCGCCAGACCGACGACCGCTATGACGCCGTCGCCTCGATCGAAATGGTCGAAGCGGTCGGCGAGCGATGGTGGGGAACCTACCTCGATTGCATCGCTCGCAACCTCACGCCCGGGGGCCGAGCGGCGCTGCAATATATCAGCATCGATCATGCCTTGTTCGACGCCTACCGGCGAAGCGCCGATTTCATCCAGACCTACATCTTCCCCGGCGGGATGCTGGTCGACGAACCCGGCTTTGCCGACCTTGCCCGCCAGCGCGGCCTGAGCTGGGACGATCGCGACGGCTTCGGTCAGGATTACGCCCACACATTGCGTCTGTGGCGCGAGCGCTTTGATGAAGCGGCCGCTCGCGGCGACCTTGTGGATTTCGATGCGGCTTTTCAGCGGCTGTGGCGTTACTATCTGATGTATTGCGAAGGTGGATTTCGGGGGCGGGCGATCGATGTCGCGCAAGTCACGATGATCAAAGCATGACGGTCGGCGCTTGAAGGCGCTGTATGACCGCGGTCGGGCGCTGGGCGACGGGCTGGCCGCGATCCGCGCCCAGTTCAAGCTTCCGGCCGCTTTCCCGCCGCAGGTCGAAGCCGACGCCCGCGCTGCCGCGCTCGCACCTGCCCTCAGCCACGCCGACCGCACCGGCCTGCCGTTCGTCACGCTCGATCCGATCAGCTCGACCGACCTCGATCAGGCCTTCACCATCACCCAAAACGGCGGCGACCTCATCCTTCATTATGCGATCGCCGACGTCGGCGCCTTCGTCGCCCCCGATAGCGCGATCGACCGCGAAGCCTGGGCCCGGGGCGAGACCTTCTACCTCCCCGACGGCAAGACCAGCCTCTATCCGACGATCCTGTGCGAAGGCGCCGCCAGCCTGCTCCCCGACGGGGATCGGCCCGCGATCCTGTTTTATGTGCGGATTGCGCCCGACGGCCGGTCGAGCCTCGATGGTGCCGAACGGGCCACCATCCGCAGCCGCGCCAAGCTTGGCTATGCCAGCGTCACCGACGCCGATTTGCCCGATGGTTTCCACGATCTTGCGCGGCGCATCGCGGCGGCGGAGGCAGCTCGCGGCGCTGCCCGGGTCGATCCGCCGCAACAGCAGGTGCTCGAACAGCCGGACGGCGACTTCACCTTGTGCTTCCGCCCGATGAGCGTGATCGAGCAGGCCAATGCGGCGATGTCGCTGGCCGCCAATCTGGCGCTGGCCGATGCCTTGTACAGCCATTCGACCGGCCTGTTCCGGATCATGCGCGATCCCGGCCGGCGCGCGACGTCGCGGCTGCGTCACACCGCCGTTGCGCTCGGCGTCGATTGGCCACCGCATGTTCCGCTCAAGCAGCGCGAACAGACGCTCGATCCCAACAATCCCAAGGAAGCCGCCTTCATGCTCGCCATCCGCCGCGCCGGCGAGGGTGCGAGCTACGCGCCCTATACCCAAGGCGAGCGGCCCTATCATTCGGCCATGGCCGCGACCTACGCCCACGGCACCGCGCCGCTGCGCCGGCTCGCCGACCGCTATGTCACCGAAGCGGTGCTCGCAATCGCCAACGACCGGCCGGTGCCCGACTGGACCCAGCAGGCGTTCGGCTTGCTTGCCGACGTCATGAACCGCGCCGAAGCCCGCGCCGCGCAAATCGACAGCGCGGTCGTCGAACTGGCCGAAGCCGTCGTTCTGAAGCCCCGCCTCGGCGAAGAATTTCACGGCCGGGTGACCGACATCGACGAGCGCGGCGCGCGCATCCAATTGTGCAGCGAGGCGGTCGTCACCCGGGTCAATGTCGACGGTCTGGAAGTCGGCGCTGCAGTCACCGTCAAGCTGGTCGAGGACGATCCGGCCCGCCGACTGACCCGCTTCGAACTCGCTTAAGGCTCGACCCTCAACTTGCCGCCGGTCGCGGCGTCGGACTGAAGCCGCTCGAGGATCGCCTTGGCCACGACTTCGGGCGGTTTGACGCTGTCCGGTTCCTCGCCCGGAAAGGCCAGGCTCCGCATCCGCGTCCGGGTCGCTCCGGGATCGACGATATGGACCCGCATCCGCTTGGTGAACGCGGTCTCGTCGGCATAAGCGCCGAGCATCGTTTCAAGCGCCGCCTTGGACGCTCCATAGCCGCCCCAAAAGGCGCGCGGCTCCGCCCCGACCGATGACGTCAGTGCGACGATCTCCGCCTTCTCGGCCTTGCGCAGCAGCGGATCGAACGCCGCGATCAGCGCCTGGTTGGCAAGCAAATTGAGGCTCAGAAGCCGCGAAAACTCCTTGGGATCGAGGTCCTGGACCGGGGTCAGCGATCCCAGCATGGCGGCATTGAGGATGAGGATGTCGAGCGCCGGCCAGCGCTCCGCCACCGCGCCCGCAAGCTTGCCGATCGAGGTGCCGTCGGTCAGGTCGAGCGGAGCGATGGTCGCATTGCCGCCGCGGGCATGAATGCGCTCCTCGACCGCCTCCAGTGCCGCCCCGGTGCGCGCCACCAGAACGACATGCGCCCCAGCCGCCGCCAACGCCTCGGCCGTCGCCGCCCCAATCCCCCGGCTAGCCCCGGTCACCAGCGCCAGCCGGCCCGCAAAAGGTTTCGAATCACTCATCTCCGCTCGTCATTGCGAGGAGCGAAGCGACGAAGCAATCCAGCTTGCGACGAAAATGGATTGCCGCGCTTCGCTCGCAATGACGAGGGGTTAGCCCAGACGCCTTAGCGCGGTGGTTGGATTACCGGCTCGCGACCAGCGAGAGGGAGGCTTCGCCTTCCTTGTCGATGAGGTCGGTCAGGCGGGTCGGATATTGGCCGGTGAAGCAGGCGTCGCAGCGTTGCGGGCTCGCCGCCTTGCGCTCTTCGCCGAGCGCCCGGTACAGCCCCTCGATCGAAATGAACGCCAGGCTGTCGGCGTTGATATAATCGGCCATTGCCGGAATGCTCATCTGCGCCGCCAGCAATTTCGCGCGCTCCGGGGTGTCGACTCCGTAAAAGCAGCTGTGGGTGGTCGGCGGCGAAGCGATCCGCATATGCACTTCGCGCGCTCCGGCATCGCGCATCATCTGGACGATCTTGACGCTGGTGGTGCCGCGAACGATCGAATCGTCGATCAGGACGATGCTTTTGCCGGCGACCAAAGCGCTATTGGCATTGTGCTTCAATTTGACGCCCAGGTGGCGCACTTCCTGGCTCGGCTGGATGAAGGTGCGGCCGACATAATGGCTTCGGATGATGCCCAGTTCGAACGGGATTCCGCATTCCTGGGAAAAGCCGATCGCGGCGGGCACTCCGCTGTCCGGGACGGGCACGACATAATCGGCCTTGACCGGGGCTTCGCGCGACAATTCGGCGCCAATCCTCTTGCGCACTTCATAGACCGACTGGCCCTCGGCGATGCTGTCGGGGCGGGAAAAATAGACATGTTCGAAAATGCACGGCCGCGGATCGGCCTTGGCGAACGGGCGGAAGCTGCGGATGCCGCTGTCGTTGACCACGATCAGCTCGCCCGGCTCGACATCGCGCAGGAAGGTCGCCCCGATGACGTCGAACGCCACCGTCTCCGAAGCGAAGATCGTCGCCTCGCCAAGCTTGCCCATGACCAATGGCCGGATGCCGAGCGGGTCGCGGCAGGCGATCAGGCCCTGCTGGGTCAGGACCAGCAGCGAATAGGCCCCCTCGACCTGCTTCAAGGCATCGGTCAGGCGCTCGAACATGGTTGGGAATTGCGATGTCGCGACGAGGTGGATGACGACTTCGGTGTCGCTCGTCGACTGGAAGATCGAGCCGCGCCGCTGCAACGTCCGGCGAAGCTTCATGGCGTTGGAGATATTGCCGTTGTGCGACACCGCAAAGCCGTCGTCGGCGAGTTCGGCGAACAGCGGCTGGACGTTGCGCAGCGAGGTATCGCCGGTGGTCGAATAGCGGACATGGCCGATCGCGCTTGCGCCGGCCAGTTTGCGGATCACGCTGTCCTGGTCGAAGCTCCCGGCGACATGGCCAAGCGCCCGGTGCGAATGGAAATGCTTGCCGTCGAAGCTGGTGATCCCGGCCGCTTCCTGCCCGCGGTGCTGGAGCGCGTGGAGGCCAAGCGCGACGAAGCTCGCCGCATGGTCGGCACCCCAGATGCCGAACACGCCGCATTCCTCGCGCAGATGATCGTCATCGAACGGATTGGTCGTCAACATGGCGTGCGCGGCCCTCGGCTACAGTCGGCGGGAGTCGCTGGCGATATAGGGCGCGCTTGCGCTTTTGTCGCCCTTGGCTGGGCCAAAGCGCGAAGATTTAACGATTCAGCCCTTGTAGAGCTGGGGATAACGGGCCTTGAGGGCCGCCACCTTGGGCCGGTCGTTGACGAGGATGTAGGGGTTGTACGGGTTCTTGCGCGCATAATCCTGGTGATAGGCTTCGGCGGGATAGAATTTGCCTTGCTCGACCCGCGTCGCGACCGCCTTCTTATAGGCTTTGCTGGCGGTGAGATTGGCGATGAAGGTGCGCGCCGCCTGGTCCTGGGCCGGCGATTGGGGGAAGATCGCGCTGCGATAGCTGGGGCCGCTGTCGGGGCCCTGGCGGTTGATCTGGGTCGGGTCGTGGGCGACGGTGAAATAGATTTGCAGAAGCCGCGCATAGCTGACCTTGGCCGGGTCGAAGCTGATCCGCACCGCCTCGGCATGACCGGTGCGTTCGGTGCTGACCCGGTCGTAACTGGCGTCGCCGCTCGCTCCCCCGGCATAGCCCGACACCACGTCGGTCACGCCTTTGACATGCTCGAACACCGTTTCCATGCCCCAGAAGCAGCCGCCGGCGAGCACCGCGGTTTCGGTTTTCGCGGCCGCTGGCGCTGCCCCGGCCAGGGCTGCAACCGCAATTGGGATCAGCAATCGGTTCATGTCTTTGTCTCCATCGTGCAATCACTTATACGCGCGTGGTTGAACCGCGGATGCACGCGCCGGCGCCGATTGACGGGCGCTGCGCTTGGCCGCACTATCGATTGCATAGCAAAACTCATTTCGCGAGGATCGCACGCTCATGCCGATTTATACTGCCCCGGTGAAGGACACCTTGTTCATCCTCAACGACGTCCTCGACATCGGCCGCTATTCGAACCTTCCCGGCTTCGCCAATGCCTCGCCCGACGTGGTCGAAGCGATCCTTGGCGAAATGGGCAAATTTTCCGCCGAAGTGCTCGCTCCGCTCAACCGCGTCGGCGACGAACATGGCTGCAAGCGCGCCGACGACGGCTCGGTCACCGCGCCGCCGGGCTTCAAACAGGCCTATGACCAGTTTTGCGCCGCCGGCTGGCCGACCGTGACCTCGCCCGAGGAATATGGCGGCCAGGGCCTGCCCCACGTCATCGGCACCGCGATCGGCGAATATGTCCTGTCGGCCAATCAGGCGTTCGAGATGTTCCAGGGCCTGACCGCGGGCGCGATCGCGTCATTGCTGGTCAAGGCCAATGACCAGTTGAAGCAGACCTATGTCCCCAACATGGTCAGCGGCAAATGGACCGGGACGATGAACCTGACCGAGCCTCATTGCGGCACCGATCTGGGCCTGCTCAAGACCAAGGCCGAGCCCAATCCCGACGGCAGTTACGCGATCACCGGGACCAAGATCTTCATCTCCTCGGGCGAACATGATTTGTCGGAAAATATCATCCATCTGGTCCTCGCCAAGATCGCCGGAGCGCCCGACAATGTGAAGGGCATTTCGCTGTTCGTGGTGCCCAAGTTCCTGGTCAATGACGACGGCTCGCTGGGCGCGCGCAACGCGCTCAGCTGCGGAGCGCTCGAGAAAAAGATGGGCATCCACGGCAATCCCACCTGCGTCATGAATTATGACGGCGCTACCGGCTGGCTCGTCGGCGAACCCGAAAAGGGTTTGGCGGCGATGTTCATCATGATGAACGCGGCGCGCTTGGGCGTCGGCCTCCAGGGCCTGGCGCAAGGCGAGGTCGCTTATCAAAACGCCGCCGCTTACGCCAAGGACCGTCGCCAGGGCCGCGCCTTGAAGCCCGAGGACCGCGAGGAAGGGGCCAAGGCCGACAACCTCCTCGTCCACCCCGACGTCCGCCGCATGCTGCTCGAAGCCCGCGCCTGGAACGAGGCTGCCCGGGCGCTCGCTTTGTGGGCCTCGCTCCAGGTCGATCTCGCCCACCGCAGCCCCGACGAGCACGAGCGCGAGACCGCCGACGACCTCCTCGGACTGCTCACCCCGGTGATCAAATCCTATCTCACCGACAAGGGTTTTGCCGCCGCGGTCAGCGCCCAGCAGGTGTTCGGCGGCCACGGCTATATCCGCGAACATGGCATGGAACAGTTCGTCCGCGACGCCCGCATCACCCAGATTTACGAAGGCACCAACGGCGTCCAGGCGATGGACCTGGTCGGCCGCAAATTGCCCAAGGACAATGGCCGCGCCGTCCGCGCCTTTTTCGAGCTGGTCGGCAAGGACATCGCCGAGGCCAAAGCCGCGGGCGATCCCGCCGGGGTCGCGGCCGCGCTCGAACCCGCGCTCGCTGACCTCCAGGCCGCGACCATGTGGCTCGCCCAAAATGGCCTGGCCGACCCCTATAATGCCGGCGCCGGGGCTTATTCCTATCAGGACCTGATGGGCCTCACCGCATTCGGCTGGATGTGGCTCAAAATGGCCGCCGCGGCCAAGCGCGGCCTCGACAGCGGCACCGGCGACACATCCTTCTACGACACCAAGCTCAGCCTCGCCGATTTCTACGCCAAGCGCGAACTCAGCGGCTCAAGCGCGCTGCGCAAAAAAGTCGAAGCCGGCGCCGAAACCGTAATGCGCGTCCCCGAAGAAGCGTTTTAGCGTCACCCCGGGCTTGACCCGGGGTCTGACTGTTTCTTCAATCGCACCGATGAAGCAGCCGTGCGTCTATCTTTTGGCCAACCGCTCACACGGCAGCTTCTACGTCGGCGTGACCGCAAATCTGATCGCGCGGCTCTACCAGCATCGCGAGGGTGCGTTTGACGGCTTTACCAAACGTTACGGCATCAAGCGTCTGGTCTGGTTCGAAAGCCACGAAAACATGGCAACCGCGATCCTGCGCGAAAAGCAGGTCAAGCGCTGGGCCCGGCAATGGAAATACGACCTCGTGAACGCCTCAAACCCCACTTGGCGCGATCTCGCCGAGGACTTTGGCTTCGCGCAACTTCCCCTCGGAAGGCAAGCAGGCCCCGGGTCAAGCCCGGGGTGACCCCCTTGGGCAAACCGCCGTCCTGCCGGACTTGAACCGGCATCCGCCTTTACTTCGTTGAGGCCCTGTTTCCCTATTCCACGATCGACCTGGAGCCAATCCAGTCAGGCACCTAATGTCCGCTTTGGGTGGAAGGCGGACAGAGCCCTAATGTCCGCATCGAACAACAATAAGACACTAACCGCCCGGCGCGAAGAAAGTCAGTTATTTTAGCCAATTTTGGCTTGAAAACAGCGGACGTTGTATCCGCCTATGACGCCACAAGGCTGGACACGTTGACAAGCTCTTTGAGCATAATTTGGGGTAAGGAACCCGGCTATTCGAGTGGCTTCAAAATTTCATAGCGAATTATAGTATTTGAAGCTTCTATGATGCGCAGCCGGGCACCACGAAACCCGACCTCTCGGCCTTGCGTGAGGTCGAATTTAAGCTCCTGCGAAAATGCAGGGCGTAACAAGCCCTTTTCAATCTCTCGATAGGATAATGTCACAATATTCTGAGCAACGCCTGAGTACAGCAACTCCCTTCGTAAATAATCCGGATCGGCTTGAATGCAAACTATGGGAGTAACTCCAGATAACAGTGCAGGAAAATATTCAACGTGGCCGCGCCTATTCCAGTAGAAAAGACTAGTTGGACCAACATCGCCCACCGGGAGCTTTATGCCGACCGAGAGATTTTTGTGCGGGGTGCCGTCTTTGTCGAACGTGATCGTTCCCGTTGGAGAGAGGTAATACCCGCCTTCTTGGTTGCTACTTTCAGCGGGAAGCTCTCCGGCGGGAATGCGGATTGTAAAGGCCCTTTTTAGATCGATCCCACGAAACTCAACGGGGTGGCTAAGAACAATCGAGTCGCGGTAAATCTTGGCCCTTTGAGCAGTGAGAATTACTTCGCCAATTTCAGCTTCACTGGGGACGTTCACGGGCGGGTTATTGACCGACTTTGTGCCTGTCATTAAAAATTTAGTCGCGAGGATAAGTGGTGAGGCTGAGCACGGCTTTTCCTGGGCCTGAGCCATGCTAGCCCATGAGACCAAGCCAATCGCCAGCAAAAGTTTCCCACTCACAATTTTATACCTCGAGTTTATTGACAGCCGGGAAAGCCGCCTTTCCACACTGTCGTAATTTTGAAGCCTGAGAGCAAGAGCGCAGGTCGTTTAGCAAGCGAGCAACTTCTTATGAGTGCGCGCGCAAGTCAAATTCTCGGCCTTGGTCAGTTGCCCATGGAAGAAATTGCCCGTGGCTTCCTAATGTCTGCAAAGGGTCGAAACCGGACATACGACCGCGGCGCAAAAAATACTTTCCTACACGCCATTAATATGTTCCAATATGGTTCATGAGACACAAATCAAACGAACCAAACAAACCAGACTCGCCAACCGGCTCCGACATCGTCGAGTGCACCCTCGCGGCGGAAACTGACGGCGTCACCGCCGCATCAGCCACCGCCGCGTCAGCCACCACCGCGTCATCCACCGCCGCGTCAGCCACCACCGCGTCACCCCACGCCACCACCACCACCGACTCCGCCACCGACAGCGGAATCATCATCACCCGCCGCGACGGCTGGACGCCCTTTGCCCGCCGCTTGTTCCTCGAAGTGCTGAGCGAAACCGGCCGGGTCACGGTCGCTTGCGAATATTGCCGGATGTCCAAGCAATCGGCCTACGCCTTGCGCAACCGCGATCCGGTGTTCGCCGCCAGTTGGGACGCGGCGTGCGATCTGGCCCGGGCGCCGCTCGCCGATGCGCTGTACGAACGCGCGCTCGAAGGGGTCACCGAAACCATCACCCGCAACGGCGTCATCGTCGCCGAGCGCCACCGCCACGACAGCCGCCTGTCGATTGCCGTGCTCCATCGCCTCGACAAGCGCTGCGACCGCGCCGACGAACTTGGCTCCAACCACCGCGCTTTGGCCGCGCATTGGGACGAGTGGATGGCGCTGGTCGGAAGCGGCGCCGATGCGGACGCCAAGGCGCTGTTGGAAAACGCGTCACACGGTCAACTTGGTCAACTTCTCCTCGGGCGAAATCCTACAGCGGACGACGATGATGAGGGCGACGATGACGGCGCGGACGATGACGAACAACCGCGCTTCATCGACATGTCCGAACATTGCTGGCGCGATTCGATCGATCGGGACGTGTGGGTGACCAATTTCCCGCCGCCACGGGATTTCACCGGATTTCAGGAGGGCGAGTGGGGCGACGACGGCTATGAGCGCGACTGCACCGCCGAGGAAATCGCCATCCTCGAGGCGGATGAAGCCGCCGGCCGAGCGTCCGAATTGGCCGAGCAGGAGGAATTGCGCGACACCTTGTTCGCCATTCTCGCCGGCGAATATGACGACGAGGAGGACGGCGAGGACGATGACGGGAACGGCGACGACGACGACGAGAACGGCGACGACGACGACGAGGACGATGAGAACGCCGGCGACGACGACGCCGACGAGGACGATGAGAACGCCGGCGACCAGGATCCCGACGACGACGCCGAATAGCCGTTAACCCGACTTTCGCATTTTCCCCTTAAGCTCGGCGGCGGGACTGTCAGATTTGGGGAAATGATCGTGGAAGGCGATACCATCAGGGCCAGCGGGACCAATACGATGGTCGATTTGTGGCTGGTCGATCGGGTCCAGCCGATCTGCATCACGCGCGAGGCGATTGCCGCCAATGTCGGTTTTGCCAAAGCGGAAAGCATGGGCGAGGACGAGCGCTGCCGGTTCGTCCGCGACAATCTCGCTCTGGTGGTCACGGCCGCCAAATCGGTGCTTGAGGTCAACGGCCCCGATTGCGCCCGGATCGAGCTCGACGGCCAGTCGCTGGCCCAAGGCGCTGGCGCCGGTGCTGGCGAGGATCGGCGCCAGTCCGGTCGCCGGTTCGCCGAACGCCGCCGGGTCAAGGTTCAGGCCGACCAGCTGGTCGGCGGCGAACGGCGCAAGAACAGCCGCCGCCAAAGCGAACGCCGCCGTCCGGCCACGTCCCCAACGCCCGGCTGAACACGTGCCGCGATAATGTTTCCGCGCCGCGCTCGGCGCGCTATTGCTTCCGCGCCGCGCTCGGCGCTGGCGATTACAGGAAAGCGACCGCCAGTCCGGTGCCGACGACGACCGCCGTCAAGCCAAAGCCGATTGCTGCATTGCGCCAGTTGGCCAAGGTTGCTTGCATGATCTTTCCCCTCCCAAGGAACGCCGATCCTAGCAGAATCCGGCGCATTTGTGGAGGATCGATCGTTGCGCTTGGGTCACAGTGCCCTGATCGGGCCGGGCCGGGCAGTTGGGCCGTCTAGCGGGCTCGCTTCTGGCCTTGGTCGACGTACCACGGCTTGAGCATGGTATATTCGTTCTGCACTTCGCGCTTGTGGGCCAGCCGGCCAAGGTCGAAGGGGTCGCCGAACTGAACCCCGAACTTGCCCGCCTGGGCCCAGCGGACGATCGCCCGGACCGGTCCGACGCCGACGATGTCGATGGTCAGCTGAGCGCCCGGGGTGACCGCGACCGGGCATTCGACCAGCGCGCCCATCGACGAGATGTTGCTCAGGCGAACCTCCATCGGCTCGCCGGCGATGGCCGTGATTGCCCGGCGCATCAGCCGCTGGCGCGGTTCGCGGCTGCACTGGAAGCCTTCGGCCTCGACCACCGACTGATTGGCCAGCTCGCACGCCGTCTTGGCGTCGGTCGGCCGGCCGAAGATATAGCCCTGGACCATGCTCACTCCGAGTTCGCGGATGAGCTGGAGGTCGTCATGGGTCTCGACGCCCTCGGCGCAGGTGTCCATGCCCAGGGTTTCGGCCAAAGTGACGATGGCCCGGATGATCGCCGCGTTGCGATTGGTGTTGGTGGTTGCGGCGGCGCCGCGGACGAAGCTCTGGTCGATTTTGATCTTGTCGAACGGCGCCTTTTTCAAATAGCCGAGCGACGAATAGCCGGTTCCGAAATCGTCGAGCGCAAGCCGCACTCCAAGCTGCTTGAGCCTGGCGAAGGTGTCGTCGGTCGAATCGCTGTCGGCCAGGAAAATGCCCTCGGTCAGCTCGAGCTCGAGCCGGCCGGGATCGATTTTCGCGGCGGCCAGATGGCGGGCGACGAGGTCGACCACCGCTGGGTCGTTGAACTGGACCGGCGACAGATTGACCGCGACCCGGATCTGCTCGGGCCACTGGGCGGCGTCGGCGAGCGCGGTCTTGAGAACGAATTCGCCAATCGCTCCGATCAGTCCGGTTTCCTCGGCCAGCGGAATGAAAATGTCGGGCTGGACTTCGCCGCGGGTCGGGTGGTTCCAGCGCACCAGGGCTTCGAAGCCGCTGACTTCCTCGCCCGCCGAATGGACGATCGGCTGATAGGCGACCGACAATTCGCAGCGTTCGATCGCGCTGCGCAGGTCGTTTTCCAGCAATTGGCGTTCGGCGGCGTCGCTGTGCATCGCCGGCTCGAAGAATTTGTGAACCCCGCGGCCCGCTGCCTTGGCGGCGTAGAGCGCGAGGTCGGCATTGCGGACGATGGCGTCGGCGCAGGCCCGGCCGGGGTCGCCGATGTCGATCCCGACCGAGGCCCCGATGCGGACCTTGTGACCCTCGATCGAATAGGGCCGCGAGACCTGCTCGATCAGCGTCCGGGCGAGCGATTCCAGCAATCCGACATCGACCGTGCCGGGCAGCACCGCCTGGAATTCATCGCCGCCAAGGCGCCCGACCTGGCCGTGATTGCCCATCACCAGCTTCAGCCGGTCGGCGACCTGGCGCAGAAGCGCATCGCCGATCGGATGGCCGAGCGTGTCGTTGACGTTCTTAAAGCGGTCGAGGTCGATCAGAAACATCGCGCAACCCTTGCGCCGGTGGGTGGCGTTGCGCAGCGCTTCTTCCAGCGTCTGGCGCATCATTGCCCGGTTGGGCAGGCCGGTCAGCGAATCGAACCGCGCCAGCCGGGTGATTTCCTGCTCCGACCGGCGCTGCTCGGTCAGATCGGTGCCGATTCCGCGAAAGCCGAGGAAGCGGCCGTGGTCGTCGAAAATGGGATTGCCCGACAGCGACCAGTGGACGTCCTGCTTGCTCGCCGGACGCACGACCACGTCGGAAAACGGGAAACGCGCCGACAGATGGAAGCCGAGCGTCTTGCGCTCCTCGATGCCCTGCGAGCTATTGTTGTCGACCGACAGCAAGTCGGTGAAGCGGCGGCCGAGCAATTCTTGCGGCGAACATTGGAAATCTTCGGCCAATTGTTCGGAGACGTAGGACAAGGTGCCGGCAGCGTTGGTTTCCCAGAACCAGCCGCGGCCCGAGGATTCGAATTCGGCGACGAAGCTTTGCGCCTTGCGCGCCTGGACTTCGAGACTCAGCCGGCGGCGTCCGTGGGCGATCTGGATGCGTGCTCCGGCGACGCTGTAGGCGACCATCATCAGCGACAGCATCGCGATTCCGCCGATGATCAGCGGCGAACCCGCGAATTTGGCCGCGGTCGCTGTCGCCACCAGGGCGCTGACGATTGCCAGCGGCGGCGAGCCAATCGCCGCGACCGCGGTTGCCGCTACTCCGGCGAACATCGCCGACGACACCATGCTCTCGGCGCCGACCAGGCCGTGCATTTCGAGGCACCGGCCGAACATGATCCAGGCGAAACCGGTTGCCGCGAGATAGAAGCACATGGCGCGGACCAAAGTCGCCGGTTCGATCTCGAATTTCTGCCGGAAATGCATTGCACAAGCAGCGCCGCAATCGAGCGCGACGACGACCGCGAGCAGCAGCAACGGGTTATGGATGCCGGCGATTGTGACCATCGCCGGGTCGAGCAGCAGGCAGGTCAGCCCAATCAGGAGATGGCTGGTGCCAAGGAACAAGGGAGCGCGCTGAAGCGATGCCAGGCGCCACGAGGCGAGCGAACTTTCCTCGGCGGTAGCAGCGGCTCGAAAGTCGAGCCACATCGCTTCGCCGATCGACGAGCGTTCGCTTCCGTCAGGGACTTCCACCGCACTGGCAAATCGGGATCTTCTCATCGTCTCCCCACAACGCCGAACGAATACTCGCCCTTTGGGCTGGCGCGCATTGGGGACATTAACCACCGCGGGTTAACAGCTTGGCGAATGATCAGGGTTAGCGCGTGATTAAGCCGTCCGATCGACCTCGGCGGGAACATCGAACGTCCGCGCCTTGCGCAATTCCGGGAACCAGAAGGTCCAGGTCACTACGACCACAAGCGCTCCGACGCCGCCGGCGATGACCGACGCGACGGGACCGATCAGAGCGCCGATGAAGCCCGATTCCGCTTCGCCCAATTCGTTCGAGGCGGAAATGAACAGCGACGACACCGCGCCAACCCGGCCGCGCATCGAATCGGGCGTGTACAATTGGATCAGGGATTGTCGGACGTAGACGCTGAACATGTCGGCCGAACCCAATATGGCGAGGTAAAAGAGCGAAAAGCCCATGTTCCGCGACAGCCCGAACAAGATCGTCGCGAGCCCGAAAGCAGCGACCGCGAGGAGCATTTTGACTCCGACGTTCGATTTCAGCGGACGGACGGCGAAAAAGGCCGCGGTCAAAGTCGCTCCGACCGCCGGAGCGGCGCGCAAATGGCCCAGGCCTTCGGGTCCGGCGTGAAGGACATCGCGGGCGAACACCGGAAGCATCGCGGTCGCTCCGCCGAGCAGGACCGCGAACAGATCGAGGCTGA
Source organism: Pseudomonadota bacterium (assembly GCA_040390365.1). Taxonomy (GTDB): domain Bacteria; phylum Pseudomonadota; class Alphaproteobacteria; order Sphingomonadales; family Sphingomonadaceae; genus Sphingomicrobium. Next base: position 172,919 of record JAZJYM010000006.1, read on the forward strand.
TCGCGCCGAGCACCAGGCGATTGCGGCGGACGTAGCGCAGTCCCTCGACCATCTGCGCCCAGGGATTGAGCCGCGCCGCCATGCTCGATCGCTCGACCGGCGAGATCATCATCAGCCCGGCAAGCGAGATGGCGAACAATATCGTGCTTGCGGCATAGGGCGCCTCGGGCGACCAGGCGTAGAGATAACCGCCGATTGCCGGCCCCGCGATCGATCCCGCCTGCCACGCGATCGACGACATGGCGATGGCCCGCGGGAGGATTTCCCGAGGCACCAGATTGGGGGCGAGGGCACCCAGCGCCGGCCCGGCAAAGGCGCGCGCGACACCGAGCAAGGCGGCGATTGCGTAGAGCACATTCAAGGTTGTCGTTCCGCTTGCCGCGAACCAGGCGAGCGCTGCCGCGCAGCCAAGTTCGAGCGCGACCGCTGCGCGCGCGATCCAGCGGCGGTCGACCCGATCGGCGGTCCAGCCAGTGACCAAAGTGAGCAGGAACAAAGGCACGAACTGGACCAGCCCGATGATCCCCAGCCGAAACGCGGCCTCCTTCAGCCCCATGGTCTCGCGCGCAATGTCGTAAACCTGCCAGCCGATGACGATGACCATCGCCATCTGGCCGATGGTCGCGGTTAGCCGCGCCAGCCAGTAATAGCGGAATGAGGCATAGCGAAAGGGCTGCGGGAGAAAGCTCACCCGGATCGACTAGTCAGGCGCCGTCCCCCGGGCAAGCTCGTCGCACGGCGGCGCCGGTTCGCTGCCGACTCCAAGCCAGCGAACCAGCGGCGGCATGGTCAGGCCCTGGACGAGGATCGAGAAGGCGACGACCACGAACGCCGCGGCGATGATCGGTCCGCGCTCCGCCACCGTCTCGGGGATGGCGAGCGCGAGCGCCAGTGCAAGCGCGCCGCGCAATCCGCCCCACACCAGCACATGCTGATAGGCCAATGGCAGCTTGAGCTTGCTCGGCCGGAACATCGCCGCGAGCGGGTAGATCGACAGCGCTCGCCCGCCCAGGACCAGCAGGATCACCACGCCCATGCCGAGAAGGTCGCGGGCATGGAGCGGCTGATTGGCGGCGTTGATGCCGATCAGGATGAAGACGAAGCTGTTGGCGAGGAAGGCGAAATAGGCCCAGGCATGGTCGAGGTCGGTACAGCCGCGCTGGCTTAGAACGCGGTGCCAGCCGACATTGCCGAACAGCAGTCCGGCGGTCAGCGCCGCAAGCACTCCCGAGCCGTGGAAATATTCGGCGACGAGGAAGGAGGAGTAAGCGGCGAGCGTGGTGATGGCGATCTCCACCAGGCTGTCGTTGCTGTTGTAGGCGATGAGCATTGCAACGCCGCTGGCGACTGCGCCCGCCGCGATGCCGATGACCGCGGTGGTGAGGAAATTGGGCAGCGTCGAAGCGACATCGGCCGGGGCGCCGCCGGCAATCCCGACCAGAACCACGAAGGCGACCGCGACCACCGCATCGTTGAGCAGGCTTTCGGATTCGACCACCATGGCGAGCCGCTTTTGAACCCCCATTTCGCGGAATGCGGCAATCACCGACACCGGGTCGGTGGCCGCGATCAGCACTCCGAACAGCGCTGCGCCGATCATGCTCCAGCCCATCCAATAATGCATTCCAAGCGCAACGATGGTCGCAGCGATCGCGACCCCGACCAGCGCCAGGATCAGGGTCACCGGGAGTTCGCGGCGGAAGTCCTTCCATTCGAGCTGGAGTGCGGCCTCGAAGATCAACGGCGGCAGGAAGACGCTGAAAATCAGCTCGCGGGACAAGGGCAGTTGCGGTGCGTCGGGCAGGAAGGTGATGAGGATCCCGGCGACAACCAGACCGACGATGTACGGCATCCCAAGCTTGCGCGAGAGGATCGCGATCAGGCACGCGACCAGCAGGAGGACGCCGATCGGGACGAGGGTTTCGCCGGTCATGCCGTTCCCATAGCAACATCAACCACGGAGGCCAGAACCGCGCATCGTCCGCGCTACTGGCCTCCATCCATTCGCGTTACCTAGCGAGCAGTTTCGCTCAGCGGGATTGCACTGCGCTGGTCGGCGCCGTCGCTGATTGCCGAATGTTCAGTGCCGAGGAAAGCGACCAAGTCGCCGATCAGCCGCTCCTTGTCGGTCTCGAACACTCCGTGAGCGGAGCCTGGATATTCGATCAACTTTGCGTGAGGCAGCGCCTGGGCGACTTCCCGCGCTGTCGCAGCGATGGGCACCGTCTTATCGGCATCGCCATGGATGACGAGGGTTGGAACGGTGCCGAAATTCTTCAGATCGGGCCTGAAATCGGTCGTCGCAAACGCTTTTGCGGCAGCCAGAATGTTGTGCAAGCTGGCCATCAGGGTCTGGCGCCAGCTATCGTCGAGCACCGCCTGGCTGACCGGTTTTTCCACCAGTCCGACGCCGTAGAAATCCTTGAAGAAGCCGGGAAAGAAATCCTTATGATCTTTCTTCATCCCGGCCGTCATCTGGTCGAACGTTTCCTTGGGTACGCCATTGGGATTGTCGTCGGTTTTCGCCATGTACGGGACGACCGAACTGATCAGCACGGCTGCTGACGTCCGTCCCGGGTATTTGGTCTGAAAGCGGGCGACCTCGCCGCCGCCCATCGAAAACCCTACCAGCGCCACCTGGTCATCAATGCCGGCGTCATCGAGGATCGCGGCAAGGTCATCGGTGTAAGTGTCATAATCATTGCCGTCCCACGGCTTGTCTGACCGGCCAAAACCGCGGCGATCGGGGATGATTGCTCGGAAGCCCCGTTCGACCAGCGCCATTCCGGCTTGATCGAACGTGTCGCCGGTCAGCGGCCAACCATGCATCAGAACGACCGGGCGACCCTTTCCCCAATCCTTGTAATAGAGCTCGGTACCGTCTTTTGCAGTGGCATAAGGCATACTCATTTCCTTGGTTAGCGGTGAACAGCCGTTCAACGCGCGAAATGGCCCGGCGTTGCTCAGTCGAGCCGGCGGCGCGTCCGGACGTTCCAATTTGGCTGCGGTGCGTTCAACCACTGGTCAAACCGCGGTTGTCACTCGCTGCTCGCCCTTCTAGGCGCATTCGTGGAAGAGGGAGAATGTGATGCGCAAATTGATGTTCGTTTCGGTCGCTGCGGCGGCGCTTGGAATCGCCGGCTGCCAGGTCGCGACCGCGCCCGACAATGGAGCAAGTGCAAGCGCGGCCAGCGCCAATGCCGACTGGCCCAAGTTCGTCGATAATTTCATCGCCGCTGCATTCAAGGCCAATCCCGGTTTCGCGGTCCAGTCGGGCAAGCACGAATATGACGGTCAGATCGCCGATCTGTCGCAATCGGCAATCGACGGCGAAGTCGCCCGGCTGAAACAGGTCATCGCCGATGCCGGCGCTTTCACCAACGACAAGCTTAGCGCCGAGCAGCAATATGAGCGCGATTATCTGGTCGCTGTGGCCAAGGGCCAATTGTTCTGGATCGACCCCACCGGCGCCGACCAGCTCCACACCAATCCCGCCGCCTATCTCGGCGCGGTCGATCCATCGGTCTATGTCACGGTGCCCTATGCGCCGCCCGAAGCGCGGCTCAAGGCCTATACCAAGTTCCTCCAGAATGTTCCGCGCGCGGCCGAGCAAATGCGCGCCAATATCAAGACCCCGATGGCGGCGAGCTTCGTCGATTATGCCAAATCGGCGTTCGGCGGCTTCGCGGCTTATTATCCGGGCGACGGAATGGCCGCATGGAAGGGCGTTGGAACGCCGGCCGACCAGCAGGCGCTGCAGGCGGCGACCCAAAGCGCGGTCAAGGCGATGAACGAGACCGTCGGTTGGGTCGAGGGCCAGCGCTCCTCCGCCAAGCCCAATTTCGCGCTTGGGGCAGGCAAGTTCCAGCGCATGCTCGCGGATACCGAAATGGTCACGACACCGATCGCGGAGCTGCAGAAGATCGGCGAAGCGGACCTTGCAGCGAACCAGAAATTGCTCGGCGAAGCATGCTCACGCTACGCTGCCGGACTGACGATCATGGCGTGCATGGAAAAAATGAGCGCCAACAAGCCGGTCGGCGGAGCGGTGGCGGGAGCGCGCGCCCAGCTCGCCGGGCTCAAGCAGTTCATCATCGACAAGAACATCGTCACCATCCCCGGGCCCGAAGAAGCCAAGGTCGAGGAAGCGCCGCCCTACAACCGGCAGAATTTCGCCTACATCAACATCCCCGGACCGTATGAAAAGGGCCTTCCGTCGGTCTATTATATCGCGCCCGCGGACCCCAGCTGGCCCAAGGCCGAGCAGGATGCCTTCGTCCCCGGCCAGGCCGATCTGCTGTTCACCTCGGTCCATGAAGTGTGGCCCGGCCACTTCCTCAATTTCCTCCACGCCAACCGCTCCAAGAACATGTTCGGGCGGGTCTTCGTCGGCTATGCTTATGCCGAGGGTTGGGCCCATTATACCGAGGAGATGATGCGCGTCGCCGGGCTCAACGGCGGCGACGATGAAACGCTGATCGGGCAATTGTCGAACGCTTTGCTGCGCGACTGCCGGTTCCTCTCGGCGATCGGGATGCATACCGGAAGCATGACCCAGCAACAAAGCTTCGAGCTGTTCCAGAACCAATGCTATCAGGACGTCGCCAATGCTCGCCAGCAGGCGGCGCGCGGAACCTATGATCCGGCCTATCTCAATTACACCATGGGCAAATTGATGATCCGCAAGCTGCGCGACGATTGGGCGGCGACCCGCGGCGGGCAGAAAGCGTGGAAGGACTTCCACGACCAGTTCCTCAGCTTCGGCGGTCCGCCGATCCCGCTGGTCCGCAAGCAGATGATGGGCGGCCAGGCCGAGGCGGTGTTCTAGAGGCGCCAATCACCACTTGCGTTCGTGGTTTGTTCCTGTAAACTCGAGCGATGACGTGCGATCAAAATCCTCCCCCTCCCCGGTCCGGGGAGGATTAACGATGGCCAAGCTCAAGTCGCGATATGTTTGCCAGGCGTGCGGATCGGTTTCCTCGCGTTGGCAGGGGCAGTGCGGCGATTGCTCCGAATGGAACACGCTGGTCCAGGAAGCGGCGCAGGTGTCGAACATTTTCGCCGCCAAGCATAATCTCCAGGGTGGTGGCCGAAGGCTGCAGCTGGTCGGGCTCGATTCGCCCGCCGCATTGCCTCAGCGGTTCGCCAGCGGGATTGCCGAATTCGACCGCGCGATCGGCGGCGGGATCGTTCCGGGATCGGCGATGCTGGTCGGCGGCGACCCCGGAATCGGCAAATCGACCCTTCTGCTCCAGGTCGCTGCACGGCTGGCCAGCGACGGCCGGGACGTGGTCTATGTCTCGGGCGAGGAATCGGCCGAGCAGGTCCGGCTTCGGGCGGTCCGGCTGGGGCTTGGCAAGTCGCCGGTGCGGCTCGCCGCGGCGACCAGCGTGCGCGACATTCTGACCACCTTCGGCGATTCCGCGGCCCCGGCGATGCTGGTCGTGGATTCGATCCAGACGATGCACAGCGACCTCATCGAAGGTGCTCCGGGAACCGTCAGCCAGGTCCGCGCCAGCGCGCAGGAACTGGTTCGGTTCGCCAAGGAGCGCGGAAGCGCGGTGGTGCTGGTCGGCCATGTCACCAAGGATGGCGCCATCGCCGGTCCGCGCGTGCTCGAACATATGGTCGATACGGTGCTTAGCTTCGAGGGCGAGCGAAGCCACCAATATCGCATCCTCCGGGCATGCAAGAACCGCTTCGGCGGGACCGACGAGATCGGCGTGTTCGCGATGGAAGGCCACGGGCTGAGCGAAGTTCCCAACCCCTCGGCTTTGTTCCTGACCAACCGCAGCGAACCGGTCAGCGGGACCAGCGTCTTTCCGGCGATCGAGGGCTCGCGCCCAGTGCTGGTCGAATTGCAGGCGCTGACGGTGAGGCTGGCGAGCGGTGCCACGCCGCGCCGCGCGGCGGTCGGCTGGGACAGCGGCCGGCTGGCGATGGTGCTTGCGGTTCTGGAAGCGCGCGCGGGAATGAGTTTCGCCGCCGCCGAGGTCTATCTCAACGTCGCCGGCGGTTATCGCTTGTCCGACCCCGCGGCCGACCTCGCGGTCGCGGCGGCGCTGATGTCGGCGCTGAGCGAGCGGCCGGTGCCGGACGAGTGCGTGGTGCTCGGCGAAATTGCGCTGTCGGGCGAAATCCGCCCGGTCGCGCATCTTGGGCTGAGGCTCAAGGAAGCGGCCAAGCTCGGTTTTACAAGCGCCTGGGTGCCCAAGGGGACCAAGCCGGTCGAGGGGCTAAGGCTGAGCGAATTTTCGAGCGTTCGAGCGCTGTGCGAGCAATTGCTCGGCCGCTAGGCGCTACTTCTTGCGACGCGATTTGCGGATGGTCGTCGGCAGGCCCTTGGCCTTGGCGCGGGCTTCCCTGACGGTCTCCTCAAGCCCCTTGAGCGTAATTCCGCCATAGCTTTGGAAATTGCCGATGATGAAGCCCGGCGTTCCGGTAAAGCCGAGCCGAAGCGCCTGGTCCTCATTGCGCTCGAGCAGGTCGTCGATGTCGGTCCGATGCGCCTGGAGGTCGGCCTTGAGCCGCGGCAGATCGGCGCCGGCCTTGACCGCCGCCGCCTGGATCCGGGCCATGTCGAGCGGCCGCGGCGCTGCCAGCATGGCCTTGTGCACCGCCAGATATTTGCCCTGATATTTGGCGGCCAGAGCGACCTGAGCCGCAAGCTTGGATTCGGGCGCGATGATCGGCCAGTCGCGGAACAGCACCCGGATTTTCTTGTCGCGCGCAATCAGCTGGTCGAGCGCGGCCGAACTCGAACGGCAATAGGGGCATTGATAATCGACATATTCGACCACGGTAATGTCATAGCCCTTGGGCGCGATGGCCGGTGCATCGGGGTCTTCGGTGAAATAGCGCCGCACCTCGGCGGTCGGAGCGTCGTCCGCGGGCGGCGTGACTTTCCTGGCAGCGGCGGGAACCGCCAGCGCCAGCAGGATCAGCGCAACACTCATCGTCGACTTCACATCAATCTCCCGGGGAATTTCCACCGCAACCGCCCGCGCGGCGCTATGGCACGAAGTCCCGCCCATATCCAAAAGTGAAGCTTAAGCGCGCCTGAAGGGCTGGCGCGGCGCTGTGGCCTCGGCTAGCCCGCGCCTATGTCGGCGCTCGATATCTTCGTCTTCCTGCTCATCGTCGGCGGGGCCGCGATCGGCTTCGTCCGCGGTTTCGTTTATGAAGTAATCTCGCTGCTGGCGTGGATTGTCGCGATCGCGGTGCTCAAGCTGTTCCATACCCAATTGACCAACGGGCTCGATGGAATGTGGGGCAGCACCCACGCCTCGGCGGCGGTGCTGGCCTTCGCCTTGCTGTTCATTCCCGCGTTCGTGCTGGTCAAACTGCTGGCCAATTCGATCGGGGTGCGGACGCGGCGATCGGTGCTCGGCCCGATCGACCGGCTGCTCGGCGGCGGCTTTGGAGCGATCAAGGGGCTGATCGGCGCGGCCTTGTTCTTCCTCCTCGCCAATCTTGGCACCGACATGGTCTATGGTCCGCAGGCCGACCGGCCCGAATGGATGACCAAATCGCGGACCTATCCGCTGCTCAACGCGAGCGGCCGCGGAATCGTCGATTTTGTCGAGGCGCGGCGCAATCGGACGCCGCAATGATCAAGCTGTATGACACGATGGCGCGCACGAAGCGCGACTTCGTCCCCGCCGACCCTAAAAACATCACCATGTATGTGTGCGGGCCGACGGTTTACGGCCGGGCGCATATCGGCAATGCCCGGCCGGCGGTGGTGTTCGACACGCTCGCGCGGCTGATCCGCCATCGCTTCGGGCCCGACAGCCTGACTTATGCCCGCAACGTCACCGACGTCGACGACAAGATCATCGCCGCGGCCGAGGCGGAAGGGGTCGAGCCGTCGGTAATCACCGAGCGGTTCGAGCGATTTTACCTCGAGGACATGGGTGCGCTGGGCGTTGCGCCGCCGACCATCGCGCCGCACGCCACCGCCGAAATCGCGCCGATGGTGGCGATGATCGCGGCGCTGATCGCGACCGGCAACGCTTATGAAGCCCAAGGCCACGTGCTGTTCTCGGTGCCGAGCGACCCCGATTATGGAGCGCTCAGCCGCCGCGACCGCGAGGCGATGGTCGCCGGGGCGCGGGTCGAGGTCGCGCCGTACAAGCGCGATCCCGCCGACTTCGTGCTGTGGAAGCCGAGCGCGCCGCAGGTGATCGGCTGGGACTCGCCGTGGGGGCGGGGCCGGCCCGGCTGGCACATCGAATGCTCGGCGATGATCCGGGCGCATCTGGGCGAGACGATCGACATCCACGGCGGCGGACTGGACCTCGTCTTCCCCCACCATGAAAACGAACTCGCCCAAAGCCGCTGCGCGCACGGCGGAGCGCCGCTGGCGCGTTATTGGGTGCACAACGGCTTCGTCGACATGGGCAGCGAGAAGATGTCGAAGTCGATCGGCAATGTGGTGACGCCCGAGGAGCTGCTGAAAACCCACAAGGGCGAGACTTTACGAATGGCCTTGCTTTCTGCCCATTACCGGTCGCCGCTGCCGTGGACGGAGGATTTACTAAAGCAATCGAAGGCGAGACTTGATCGCTGGTACCGCGCGTACCGAATTCTATTGGAAACAGCGGAAGAAATGCGCGACAGCCCAAATGATCTGGCCGGGTTTTGGGAGGCATTGAGCGACGATTTGAATACGCCTTTCGCTCTAGCGACGCTGGATCAATTCTTGCGTCCGAGCCTCAGCGATTTTCCTAACAGCGTTTCCCGCAAAACGGCCTTGGGTGATCTGGAAGTGGCGATTGCACATGCCAAATTCCTTGGTTTCCTCACCCAAACGCCTGACGAATGGTTCAAAGGAAAAACATTAAGCGCCGAGATCGAAGAGGAAGTTGTGGCAGGGGATTCCGTCATCTCGACTGTCACGAATACGCTCATCGACGCCCGTATCGTCGAGCGCAATTCAGCCAAGAAAGCGCGCGACTTTGCCACCGCCGACCGGATTCGCGACGAGTTGAAGGCGGAGGGGATCCTGCTCGAGGACGGTCCGTCGGGGACGACGTGGCGGCGGGCGTGACGCCATTTTCGTTCGTCCTGAGCGAAGTCGAAGGGCGCAGGCTCGGCGGTCGTGTGGAGCGCCCTTCGACTGCGCGCTTCGCGCTCCGCTCAGGACGAACGGGCGGGGTAGGACTGACGGAATTGTGAACGCGCCGACCTATACCACCGAGATCCTGCGGCTCGCTGCTTCGCTTGCGCCGGCCGCGCAGCTGGAGCGCGAGGATGGCCGTGCCGAGCTTCGCTCGCCGACCTGCGGAAGCTCGATCCGGACGCTCGTCACGGTTGATGGGGAAGGGCGCGTCGCGGCGTTGTCGCAGAGCGTGCGTGCCTGCGCTTTCGGCCAGGCGAGCGCGGCGCTGGTTGAGCGCGATGCGCTTGGCCGGACCAGCGACGAGATTGCGGCTGCGCTCAGCGAACTGGCCGATTGGCTAAGCGGGAAGCGCGCCGATCCCGGCAGCTGGCCGGGGCTTTCGGCGCTTGCGCCGGCGCGTTCGAAGACGGGCCGCCACGGCGCGATCCTGTTGCCGTTTCGCGCCTTGCTGGCGGCGCTCGAGGACGCCCGATGACCGACGCCCAGACCACCGCCCAGGCCACTGCCCAGACTACTGCCCACGCAACCTCGATGCTGCTCGATTCGAGCGCCATATTGCTCGGCACGGGTCTGCTGTTCGTATTGCTGTTCCGCAAACTCAGGCTCGGCGCGACTTTGGGCTATATCGTCGGCGGAATCGTCATCGGTCCGCAGGCTCTGGGCCTGGTTACCGACCCCGATCGCCTTGCCGGGCTGACCGAGATCGGGATTGCGCTGCTGCTGTTCATCGTCGGGCTCGAGCTCCAGCCGAGCCGGTTGTGGCGGCTGCGCAAGGACATTTTCGGGCTTGGCCTGGCGCAGGTCGTGCTGGCCGGGCTGGCGCTCAGCCTCTTCCTCAAGCTCGCCTTCCAGCCGTCGTGGGAAGCGGCGCTGGCGCTGGGCCTGCCGCTGGCCTTGTCGTCGACCGCCCAAGTGCTGCCGATGCTGCGCTCCGCGGGAATCCTCAACACCGCGCGGGGCGAGCGCGCGTTCGCCATCCTGTTGTTCCAGGATCTGAGCATCGTCCCGCTGATTACCATCGTCGCGGCATTGTCGCGGGTGAGTCCCGATCCCTCGGCACCGACCGGGGTCAAGCTTGGGCTGCTCACCGTCGCTGCGGTGGTCGCACTGGTCCTTGCCGGACGGTTTCTGATCGGACCCCTGTTCCGGCTGATCGGCCGCATCGCCGACCAGGAATTGTTCGTCTTCGCCGGCCTGTTCGTGGTGGTCGCGGTGTCGGCGCTGATGAACGTGCTTGGGCTATCGGTCGCATTGGGCGCGTTCGTCGCCGGGGTGATGCTCGCCGAAAGCCCCTACCGGCACGAGCTGGAAAGCGATATCGAACCATTCCGCTCGCTGCTGCTCGGCCTGTTCTTCCTCTCGGTCGGGATGCTGCTCGATCTGTCGGTCATCGCCGCCCGGCCGCTGACGGTGATCGGGGTTGCTGCAGCGGTGGTGACGATCAAGGCGCTGGTCATGTCCGGGCTGGCGCGGGTGTTCGGGCTGCCGTGGCGGCGCTCGGTGCGGCTTGGCCTATTGCTCAGCCAGGCGGGCGAATTCGGGTTCGTGCTGTTCGCCCAGGCCGCGGCCGGCAAGATCCTTGCGCCCGAGGCGGCGTCGCTGTTCGGAGCGGTGGTCGTCCTGTCGATGGCGACGACCCCGTTCCTGATGCGCCTGACCGACTGGCTCGACCGGCGCGGGGAGAGGAGCGGCGAAGGCCTCGACGGGCCTGAAAAGTCGCCCGAAACCGCCGCCATCGTCGTCGGCTATGGCCGCTTCGGCCAGACCGTCGCGCAGATGCTCCAGGCCAAGAAGATCGGAGTGACGATGATCGACAAACAGCCGAGCATGATCGAACGCGCCGACGAATTCGGGACCAAGGTCTATTATGGCGATGGCCTGCGCATCGACCTGCTGCGGACCGCGGGCGCGCAAAATGCGCGGATCATCGCCTTTTGCAACGACAATGACGACGGCGAATTGACCCGCGAGGCGCTGGCCAAGGTGCTCGATGCCTTTCCCCAGGCGTCGGTCATGGTCCGCACCTTCGACCGGGTCCATTTGATGCAGCTCGATTCGCTCGACCTCGCATTTGCCCAGCGCGAGATGTTCGAAAGCGCGGTCAAGATGGGCCGCGCCGCGCTCAAGGCCGCGGGGGTCGAGCCCGAAGAGGCCGAGCGGGTCGAGCGCGAATATCGCCGGCGCGACTGCGAAAGGCTCGAACGCCAGAGCGAGAGCGGCGATCTCCACGCCGGACAGGATCGAGCATTCAGCGCCGAACGTTCATTGCCCGACGGCGAGGACGCTCAGTTACCCGATTCAGGTCCGAGATAGTCGTCGAGCGCGGCAATGATCGAATCGACGACGTCGCGGTGCGCGCCCTGACCGCTACGGACATGGATATGGGCTTCGGCGTAGGATGGACGGCGCTCCTCGGACAATCGTTCGAGCGTCCCCTTGGGATTGTCGTTGCGCAGCAGCGGCCGGGTATTGCGCCGGGCGGTGCGTTCGGCGAGCACGTCGATCGGAGCGTCGAGCCAGACGGTGATCGAGTGGCGGTTGAGAAGCTCACGGGTGCGCGGGTCGACAAAGGCCCCGCCGCCGGTCGCGATGACCCGCACTTCGCCACTGACCAGCCGGGCCACGAGACGGCGCTCGCCATCGCGAAAATCCGCCTCTCCGAAGCGTTCGAAAACCTCCGCCGCGGAAAAACCCGAAGCGTCCTCGATTGCGGAATCGCTGTCGACGAACGACAGGTCCAGCCGTTTGGCCAGCCTTCGCCCGACAGTCGACTTACCCACACCCATCAGCCCAACCAGCACGATCGGCCGGTCGAGACGTCTCGATAATTCACTCACATTATGGGCTATACAGCGCTGGCCGAGGTCTGCAAAAGCGGGCCCCAACCGAAATTTCAAGCGGAACCCCAATGTCGCGAATGGTCGTCCTGATCCTCGTCCTCCTGCTGATCGCCGGCGGAATCTATTATCTGTCGACCGTGCCGAGGGAAGTGCCCGCCAAAACGGTCGAGATCGATGTCTCGAAGGGCGGCGATGAGCAATAGGATATGGCTCTTGGCGAGCGCCGGGCTGGCGCTTGCGATCCCGGCGCTTGCCCAACAGGTTCAGGCCCCGGCGACTCCGTCGCCGGCGCCTTCGAACGCGGTCGGCAATAGCGCGGCGTCAGTCGCATCCGAGCCCGAACAAGCGGCCAGCGGGCCGGGCGAAAGCGCGGTCGAAGTGGTCACCAATATCACGCTCGCGCCGCCGCCGACCTCGGTCGAATATCCGTCATGGGCGCGGCGCGACCCGGCCACCAGCGGGCTGCTCGACCCCGCCGACATCGGCCTTGGACGCGTTCCATGGGGAGCCGCCAATGGTGCGTTCCTGTCGACCCTGTTGCGGCGGATGGACACGCCGATCGCGTCGCGCTGGGCCCATATCGCGTTGCGCAATGCGCTCCTTGCCAAGGCCCCGATTCCCCGCCTGATCAATCCGGTCGACTGGACCGCCGAGCGCGCCTGGCTGTTGCTGCGGATGGGCGAGGCCGATGCCGCGCGGCTGCTCGTCGCTGGCGTCGATACCAATCGCTTCACGCCGAAGATGGTCCAGGTTGCGGTCCAGAGCGCGCTTGCCGATGCCGACCCGCCGGCCTTGTGTCCGCTCGAGGCAGCGATGCGCAAATATGAGCCGGGCGTCCGGCCGATGGTCACTGCGATGTGCTCCTCGCTGTCGGGCGAACCGCAGATTGCCTCGGCCCAGATCGACGATGCACGGCGCTACGGGCGGATCGGCGGGATCGACCTGGTGCTGGCCGAAAAAGTGGTTGGCGCGGGATCGAACACCGGCCGCTCGACGACCATCGAGTGGGAACCGGTCACCGAGCTCAACGCCTGGCGGTTCGGGCTTGCAACCGCGACCGGATTGTCGCTGCCCGATCGATTGATGACCAAGGCGTCGCCGCAATTGCGGGCATTCCAGGCGCGGGCGGCGCTGCTGGAGCCCGAGGCGCGGCTCGAATCGGCGTTCATCGCGGCTGGCCTTGGGGTGTTTTCGTCGCAATCGATGGTCGACCTCTATTCGGCGATTTACGATTCGACCGATCCCGGCGACCTTGGCGAAAGCGATGCGTGGAAATTGCGCCAAGCGTTCGTCGGCAAGGATGACGAGGCCAAGCTCGGGGCCATTCGCCATTTCCTCGACATGGGCGGCGATCCGCTCAAGAAGGAAGGGGCCCGCGCCGTGGTCGCCCGAGCCGCCAGCTTCATCACCCCCAATGCCGATTACGAACAGGACGCGCCGGGATTGATTTCGGCGATGCTTGCCGCGGGATACGACCGGGCCGCGGCGCGCTGGCTGCAGGTCATTGACGACATGAGCGATGACAATGGCGATCGCTGCTGGGCAATGCTCGCTCTGGCCGCCCCCGATGGCATTGACGCCGGCGTCAGCACCAGCCGGATCAACAGCTTCATCGGCCGCGACAAAAGCCCCGGCAAGCAGCGCAGCGCCTTGCTCGTTGGCGGTTTGGCGGGGCTTGGCCGGATCAGCGAAAGCCAGGGCAATTCGATCAACCGGCGACACGGCCTTGGTCTTGGCCGAACCACGAGCTGGAGCAGGATGATCGACGCCGCCGCCGCTCGCCGTCAGCCGGCAACGGTGCTGGTCCTGACCGGGACCGGTTTCCAGGCGAGCGACTGGAACCGGCTGTCGGCGGCGCATCTTTTTCATGCCATCGCCGGGCTCAAGCGCACCGGCCAGGATTATTCGGGCCGGATGATCGCAGCGGAAGCCTTGTCGCGGACGTGACCCCCGACGACCGCGCCCTGGTCGACCGGTTCCTCGACATGATGGCGGCGGAATTCGGCGCCTCGGTCAACACGCTGACCGCCTATCGCAACGACCTTGATCGAGCGGCCGAAGCAATCCCTCAGCTGGGCAGCGCGAGCACAGCCGACCTTGGCCGATTGGGCACGCACTGGGCCGAGCTTGCGCCATCCACGGTCGCCCGGCGGTCGGCGGCGCTGCGCCGATTTTACGGTTTCCTGATCGACGACGGGCTGCGCAGCGACGACCCGTCGCCGGCGCTTCCGCGACCACGGTTCGAACGGCCGCTGCCGCGGATTCTCGACGAGCCGGAGGTCGTTCGCATGTTCGAGGCGATCGAGGCCCGGGCGGCCAGCGGCGAACCCCATGCCCAGCGCAACCTCGCGCTCCTCGAATTGCTCTACGGATCGGGCCTGCGCGCGAGCGAACTGGTCGCACTGCCGCGCGGCGCGGTGCGCCCCGGCCAGCCGTTCCTGATGGTCCGCGGCAAGGGTGACAAGGACCGGCTGGTACCGATTTCGACGCGCGCCCAGGCGGCGGTCGCGACCTGGCTTGAAAATGTCGCCCCGGGCCTGTGGCTGTTCCCCAGCGGCAAGAAGCATTTGAGCCGGGTGCGCCTGTTCCAGATTGTCCGGGCGCTGGCCGCCGATGCCGGGATCGCGCCCGACCGGGTCAGCCCGCACGTCCTTCGCCACGCCTTTGCGACTCACCTGCTGTCGGGCGGCGCGGACCTGCGCGTGCTTCAGTCGCTGCTCGGCCACGCCGACATCGCCACGACCCAGATCTACACCCATGTCGACAGTGCGCGGCTGGTCGAACTGGTCAACGCCCGGCACCCGCTGGGCCCGAACGATCTCGGGGGTAGTCGTTGACGCCAGCAGCCGCTTGGTTCAACGGCACCCTCCAGATGCGTAACTATCTCGATTTCGAAAAGCCGATTGCCGAACTCGAAACCCGGGTCGAGCAATTGCGCGAGACCGCGACCAATGGCGCCGTCGATATCGAGAGCGAAGTCGCCAAGCTCGAAGCCAAGGCCGCCAAGCTGGTGCGCGACACCTATTCCAAACTCACTGCGTGGCAGAAAACCCAGGTTGCCCGTCACCAGGACCGCCCGCACTTCAAACATTATCTCGCCGGCCTGGCCGATGATTTCGTCGAGCTTGCCGGCGACCGCGCCTTTGCCGATGATCCCGCGATTGTCGGCGGGCTGGCGCGGATCGACGGGCGCAAGCTCATGCTGATCGGCCATGAGAAAGGCGACGATACCGCAAGCCGCCTGAGGCACAATTTCGGAATGGCCAAGCCCGAGGGCTATCGCAAGGCGATCCGGCTGATGCAGCTGGCCGACCAATTCGGTCTTCCGGTGGTTACGCTGGTCGATACGCCCGGTGCTTTTCCCGGGGTCCAGGCCGAGGAGCGCGGCCAGGCCGAAGCCATTGCCCGATCGACCGAACAATGCCTCGCCCTGCAGGTGCCGCTGATCGCGGTCGTCGTCGGCGAAGGCGGGTCGGGGGGTGCGGTCGCGATCGCCGCCGCCAATCGCGTGCTGATGTTCGAATATGCGGTCTATTCGGTGATTTCGCCCGAGGGCTGCGCATCGATCCTGTGGCGGACCGCGGACAAGGCCGCCGATGCCGCCGAAGCGATGAAGATGACGGCCACCGACCTTCACGCGCTTGGAGTCGTCGATCGCATTGTGGAGGAGCCCCTGGGCGGTGCGCACCGCGACCCCGATGCCGCGATCGGCGGTCTCAAAGGAGCCATCGTCGAGGAACTCGACGCTCTTGGCAAATTCGATCCAGCCGAGCTCAAAGCCCAGCGCCGCGCCAAATTTCTCGCCATCGGCTAAATCCGGTCCGTCGGCGGGAACCGCAGTCAGTCATGTTCCGTTCAATTGGTTCGCGCTCTTTTAGGTGGACCAAACGGAGATTTTGATCATGCGTCGAGCTATTTTGCTCATCACTTCAGCGGCTTTGGCTTTGGGCCCGGCTTCGGCCCAGCCTTATTACGGCCAGCCCGCCCAGCAACCCTATCCGCAGCCCTATCCGCAGCCCTATCCGCAGCCCTATCCGCAGGGCGGGATGCAGCCGCAGGGCCGCTATCTCGATCCCCGCGACGTTGCCGAGGCGCAGCGCGAAAACGCGGTGATGGTGCAGGAGCTGGGGGGCGCTGAGACCGGTGCGCGCGCGGCCTATGTCGAGTCGGTCGGGCACCGCGTCGCGGCATATTCGGGTGTCGCCAGTCCGGGCCAGGCGATCCATTTCACGTCGCTCAATTCGCCGGTCGAAAACGCGTTTTCGGTGCCCGGCGGCTATGTCTATGTGACCCGCCAGCTGATGGGCCTGATGGACGATGAAGCCGAGCTTGCGTTCGCGCTTGGTCATGAAGTCGGGCACATCGCCGCCAACCATGCCCGTGCGCGCGAGGCCTATGCCCGCCGCAACAGCTGGCTTCCAAGCATTTTGGGAGCGGTGTTCGGCAATTCGATTTTTGGGTCGATGCTCGGTCAGGACGTCGTCCGGCGCTCCAAGCTGCAGACCCTCAGCTTCAGCCGCGACCAGGAATATCAGGCCGACGAGCTTGGCATGCGCTACATGATGCAGGCGGGTTATGACCCCGCTGGAGCGCCCGAGGTGCTTGCGGCGCTAAGCCGGGCATCGGCGCTTCAGACGCGGATCCAGGGCAAGTCGAGCCGCCAGACCCCGGAATGGGCGAGCACCCACCCGTTGAGCGAAAACCGGATGCAGCGCGCGCTGGCCGAGGCGCGGCAGACCGGTCGGCTGGGCCAGGGCCTCAAGAACCGCGAGGCCTTTCTCGCCCAGCTCGACGGCACCTTTGTCGATGACGATCCCGCCCAGGGCGTTATCGACGGCGCCTTGTTCACCCATCCCGACCTGCGCATCCAGTTCCGCGTCCCGCAAGGCTATCTGATGTCCAACGGGACGACCGCGGTCAGCATTTCGGGGGGCGCCGGAAAGGCGCAGTTCGGCGGCGGCCGCTTCGGTGGCACGCTCGACCAATATATTCTCCAGGTTTACCAGGAACTGACCGGGGGCCAGATGCGGCTATCGGTGCCGCCGCCGCAGCGGGTGATGATCAATGGCATGCCGGCCGCGGTCACTTCGGCGCGGGTCAACAGTCGCTCGGGTGTCGTCGATGCTAGCGTCGTCGCTTATCAATGGGCGCCGGACCGGATCTATCATTTCGTGATGCTGACTCGGGGCGGTGCTGGTACCCAGCCGTTCATCCCGATGATCAATTCGCTGCGCAAGATCAGCGTCGCGGAGGGCAATGCGATACGGCCCAGGATCATCGACGTGGTAACGGTCAGGCCGGGCGATACCGTCCAGTCGCTGGCGGCGCAGATGGCCTATCGCGATTACCAGCTCGACCGCTTCCTGTCGCTCAACGGACTTGCGCCCGGCGCAAGGCTGGCGCCGGGACGAAAGGTCAAGCTGGTCGTTTATGGCGCACGACGCGCCTGATTGACCGGCCGATCGATCAGCTGTTGAGGAAGGTCGAGCTCAAGTTCGTCCACATTCCGCCAACGCCGCCGCCGAGGCCGGCGAGCGCGCCAGTAATCGCCACCACGATGAGGGCGGCGATCAATCCATATTCGATCGCGGTTGCACCGCGTTCGTCCGCACTGAGCGTGCGCAAATAGTCACGGATAGCGCCCAAGCCACCCTCCTCTGGTCCAATTCCACGGGAACGGGTCTAAACAGGACGAGTTAACAAGTCGTGCGGGGGGGAAGGTTAACGCCCGTTTGCGGAAGTTGACCGGTCAGCGCCGCCGCGCCAGCCGGCGAAATGGAGGATCTCGAACGTCTCGACGGTCTTGCCGTTGGCGCCGGCATTGGCAAAGGCGGTGCAAGCGGCGGCATGTTCGCTGCGCGACAACGGCTCCGGAGCGCGCTCGACCAGGATGCTGGTTGCGGCCATCGCGCGCAAATCCCCGACCAGGCGGCCAAGCGACGCATAGGACACCTTGACCCGATCGATATCGACGACCGGTCGCGACAGGCCGGCATTGCTCAGCAAGTGAACCAGCGCGGACGGTTCGATGCGGGGGTGGACATGCGGCCGGGCACCACCACTGACCCGGTCGGCGGCGTGCATCGCGGCGCGCAATTGCGGCACGGTGTCACCCCCCGACATCGCCCCGATCATCAAGCCGTCGGGTGCCAAGGACGATGCCAAAGCCCGAAGCGCCGCTGGCAGATCGTCGACCGTGTCGAGGGTTCCAATCGCCACGATCAGGTCGAAGGCGTCTGCGCGCGCGGCAATCCGGTCCTCGATCACTACTGTGCCGCCAGCGGTGGCGGCGAAGAGCGGCCCCGGCTCGACGACGCTGACCTGATCGGCGAGCGCGCCGAGCCGCCGCGGCCACTCCGGATCGGGGCAACCGACCAGCAATGCGCGGGAAAACCGGCGCTGCATCAGCTCGATCCGCTCGAAACAGTCGGCAAAGGCCCGCTCGTGGAGGAAAAAATCCGCGCCCATCCGGAAAGCGCGGTCGCGGCGCCCGGCGCGCAAGGGCATGTCGAACATCAGCGGCATCGGCGGACCTTGTGCGACGGCCCGGTCCACGCGACAAGCCGGTCATGGGCTGGCTTCGATCGATCGCGCTGCAAACGCTTGATTTCATGCTCCCGCCGCGTTGCTCGAGCTGCGGGGCGATTGTCGATCAACTGCACAGTTTCTGCTCCGATTGCTGGAAGAAGGTCGATTTCCTTGGCAATTCGGGCTGCGACAGCTGCGGCAGGCCGCTCGCCGCCACCGATGCCGAGCGCTGCGGCGCCTGCCTGGCCCGGCCGCCGCGAATCGCGCGGTCGCGCGCCGCCGTCGCCTATGACGACCTCACCCGCTCGCTCGCAATCCGCCTGAAATACGGCCGCAAGGTTGCGCTTGCCCGGACCATGGCCCGGTTCATGGCGCCGCTGATCGACCAGGAAGCGGTGGGTGAGGCGCTGCTGGTCCCGGTCCCGCTTCACCGGCGGCGTTTGTGGCAGCGCGGGTTCAACCAGTCCGCGCTGATCGCCAGCGACCTGTCGCGGCGCCTCGGAATAAAGAGCAACCCAATGATCCTGGCGCGGACCCGAAGCACTCCGCCGCTCAAGGGGCTCAACCAGAAACAACGCCAGCGAACCGTCGCCGGTGCCTTTGCAGTGACCGACAAAGCAGCGATCGCGGGCCGCCGGATCATCCTGGTCGACGACGTGTTGACCACTGGTGCTACGGCCGAAGCCTGCGCCCGGACCTTGCAACGGGCGGGCGCATCGCGAGTTGAGCTGGTGTGCTGGGCGCGCGTGCTTCGGCCCGCGCAACTGTTTTAGGTGTCAGGAGCGGTCGTGGCGGTTGTCGAGATCTATACCAAGCAATTCTGCCCGTTCTGCTGGCGGGCGCTCGACCTGCTGGCGGCCAAGGCGATCGAATTTGACGAGATATCGGTCGACGGCGGCGGGTCGAAGCGCGAATTGATGATCGAACGTGCCAATGGTCGGACGACGGTCCCGCAAATCTTCATTCGCGGCGAATATGTCGGCGGCTGCACCGAATTGTTTCGACTGGAAGAGGAAGGGCGCCTCGATGCATTATTGTCGGGCTAGGCGATGACTCGGATCGCATTGTTCCAGTCGACGACCGGAATCGACCCGGCGGCCAATGCCGAGCGGCTGGTATCGGCAATCGATGCGGCCGCGGCGGGCGGCGCGGCAATGCTGTTTACGCCCGAGATGTCGGGCCTGCTCGACCGCGATTCCAAACGCGCTGCGGCGCGGATCAGCGAAGAAGCAGACGATGTCGTCCTTGCCGCCTGCCGCGCCGCTGCGCGCGCGGCGGCGCTCTGGGTCCATCTGGGATCGCTCGCCGTCCGTTCGGCGGATGGCAAGATTGCCAATCGCGCCTTCGTTATCGATGACACAGGAGCAATCCGCGCCCGTTACGACAAGATCCATTTGTTCGATGTCGACCTTCCAAGCGGTGAAAGCTGGCGCGAATCCGCGGTCTATTCGGCCGGCCAGGGTGCGGTCGTGGTGGATGACACGCCGGCCGGGAACCTCGGCCTGACCATCTGCTACGATCTGCGCTTTCCAGCCTTGTTCGAGCGCCTCGCCGAGGCCGGCGCGGACGCGATCGCAATCCCTGCCGCCTTCACCGTCCCGACCGGCCGGGCGCATTGGCATGTGCTGATGCGCGCCCGGGCGATCGAGGCGGGCGTGTTCGTTATCGCTGCCGCTCAGGTCGGCCAGCACGAGGACGGCCGGGCGACGTTCGGTCATTCGCTGGTCATCGACCCGTGGGGCGAAATCCTGCTCGACATGGGCGACCAGCCGGGCCTTGGATTTGGCGACATCGATCTGGCGCGCATCGCCGACGTTCGCTCGCGGGTGCCGGCCTTGCGCCATCGCAAGATCATAGGCCCTGCCAGTCATGTCTGAGGGCGTGAATTGAGCGTCGCCGGTCAACGCGCTACACGGCGCGACGGCGACCCCGTAGCTCAGCAGGATAGAGCATCAGATTCCTAATCTGAGGGCCGCGCGTTCGAATCGCGCCGGGGTCACCATTTTTCCGTTCCCTAGTTGATGACTAGAGATTATGTAGCGGTGGTGACAAGCGAGCAAAGCACTACCGTCGCGGAGCCCGATTCGCAGCCATACCGCCAATTGCCGGTAGCGATCGTCGGCGGGGGATATTCGGGAACGATCCTTGCCGCGAAGTTGGCGCGGCTCGGTGTGACATCGTTCCTGATCGACGGCAGCGGCCGGGCCGGGCGCGGCACCGCTTATTCGACCGAGGAACCGGCGCACCTGCTCAACGTCCGGGCGCATAATATGAGCGCTTTTGCCGATGAGCCCGATCACTTCGCCGAGCGATTCGAGGCCGCTGGCGGGGAGCGCGACGATTTTGCCGAGCGCCGTTTTTACGGCCGCTATCTCGACGATGTCCTCGCCGCGGCGATCGCCACCGGAAAGGTCGTGACGATCGAAGCCTATGCCATTGCGGCCGGGCGCGACGGCAAGACTTGGCGAATCCGTCTCGACGACGGGCGTGAGTTGGATTGCGCCGCACTGGTCCTGGCGATGGGAAACCAGCGTCCCGAGCCCCTGTCCGCGCTTGCCGGCGCCGGCCCGCGGGTGATCGCCAACCCGTGGGGCGCCGAAGCCCGAGCAGCAATCGATAAAATCGTCCGCCAGGGCGGTGACGTTCTGCTGATCGGCACCGGTCTGACCATGGTCGACACAGTGCTGTCGCTCGACGACGCTGGTTTCACGGGAAGAATTACCGCAATGTCACGGCGCGGGCAGTTGCCGCGTTCCCATGGAATCGTCGAACCGGCTCCGGTCGAGCTTGACGAAATTCCAAGTGGCGACCTCGTCCGCCTGTGGCGCTGGCTCAGGCAACGCAGCGCGAAGGTCGGCTGGCGCGCGGCAATCGACAGCCTGCGCCCGCACAGTCAGGAGCTGTGGCGCGCCCTCAGCGTCGATCAGCAGCAGCGCTTCATGCGTCACGCGCGGCCCTATTGGGACGTTCATCGCCACCGCATCGCACCGCAGGTTGCGCGGCGGATCGCCGATTTGATCGCCGAGGGGCGGTTGCACGTCCTTGGCGGTCGGATCCTCAGCGCACAGGGCCAGGGCGATGCGATCGAAATCGTGTTTCGCGGGCGGGCCGCCGACAAAGCCGAAATGCGGCGCTTCGACCTGGTCATAAATTGCACCGGCCCGCTTCATAGCATCGAGCGGACGATCGACCCGCTGCTGCGCGGATTGCTCGATTCGGGTGATGCCGAGCCCGACGAACTGGGCATCGGGCTCAAGCTCGACGCCGGTTCGCGGATTTCGGGCGGACTGCGGATGTGGGCGATGGCCGCACTCACCAAAGGCCGCTATTGGGAGATCATCGCGGTTCCTGATATCCGCCACCAGGCCGCGACCATCGCGGCGGAAATCGTCGAGGAGCTCGGTCATGACTGACCCGATCGCCAAGGGCGATCCAGAAGACGGCGACCTGGTCGCGCAATCGCCGGAAATCGCCGTCCCGGGCGAGGTCGCCGACGCGATCCGGACGCTCATTCGCTGGGCCGGTGACGATCCCGAGCGCGAAGGGCTGTCCGATACGCCAAACCGCGTGGCCCGGGCATGGAAGGAATATGCGTCGGGCTATGCCGAGAATCCCGCGGATCATTTGGCGCGGGTGTTCGAGGAAGTCGGCGGGTATGACGAAATCGTCCTGCTCAAGGACATTCCGTTCCAGTCTCATTGCGAACATCACATGGCGCCGATCATCGGCAAAGCGGCGATCGCTTATCTGCCGGGCGACAAGGTGGTCGGGATTTCCAAGCTGGCGCGCGTGCTTCACGCCTTCGCCCGCCGCTTGCAGGTTCAGGAACGGCTGACGGCGCAGGTCGCCGATTGCATCTGGGATCACCTTCAGCCCAAGGGGGTCGCGGTGGTGATCGAGGCGAGCCATGCCTGCATGACCGCCCGCGGGGTCGGAACGCACGGCGTATTGATGACCACCAGCCGGATGATGGGCACGTTCCGCGAGGACGAACGAAGCCGCCGCGAAGTGCTCGCCCTGATGGGCTATTGAAAAAGGGGCGGCCCGTTGCCGAGCCGCCCCAGATTTCACGAACGAAAAGGTCGTCCGGTTAGCGTCAGGAGGTCGCTTCCATATTGTGCTTCATCTGGCTGATCTGGTCGTGGCCGGAGCGGACCGACTGGAACGCTTTCTCGACCACAATCCGGCATTCGGAGCCGAGCACATCGCTCTTGAGGACGGTCTCGTATTTGTCCTTGATATAGTCTTCGCCGCGTTCGACTTCGTTGATGATCGCCTGTTCGTCGCGGCCGGTGACCGCGGCTTTCAGATCTTCGAACAGCTGATGGGTTTTGCCAAGGAACGAGCCGTCGTCTTCGGGATTGCCGCCGAGACGCGAGACTTCGCCGCGAAGATCCTGAACCACCTGCTCGCGCTCGCTGGCGCGCTGGGTGAAGATCGTCCGCAATTGCTCATTATCGATGTTCTTGGCCGATTCCCGATAGCCGTTGACGCTGTCGATGGTGGTCGCGGTCAGGGTATTGAGCGCAGTGATTTCGTCCGAATGCTTATAGTCGGTCATTTGAATCTCCGATTTTTGCGATTTTCATCAACGGGGTAACGCTCGAGCGGGGCTTCGGGCCGCACCGCAGCGAACGATTTTAGTGGGTTGGACCGCATTTTTTCGTCACTCTGGCGTGACGCCTGCGAATCTGTTGCGTGGATTGACCGCGTCGATTGATTGCGTGGGCGCCAGCGGGGGGCCGTGTCATGGCATTGACCAGGCGAGCATTGCTCGAGCGCGTGGCGGCGATTGGCGGCGCCGGAGCGGCCTATTTCGCGATGGAGGCGATGGGGCTTGCCGCCCAGACCCCGGCCGGAATCGAGAAGTTCGCTCTTCCGCCCGGCAGCGGGAGGGGCCGAAGCGTGCTCATTCTTGGCGCCGGCATTGCCGGACTGGTCTCGGCGTTCGAGCTCAGCCGGGCGGGGTATAGCGTCAAGGTCATCGAAGCCCGCGACCGGGTTGGTGGCCGGGCGTGGACCATCCGCGGGCAGCAGAAAATCGTCCAGACGGGCCGGCCCGACCAGCAGTCGGATTTCAGCCCCGGCCTCTATTTCAACGCCGGTGCGGCGCGCATCCCGGCCACCCACCGCGCCATCCTCGGCTATGCCCGGCGCTTCGGGGTCGAGCTTGAGACCTTCGTCAATTCCAACCGCAGCGCGCAATGGGATTTCGCCGGCAAGGTCGAACGCGAAGCGCGAATGCTCAACGATGCGCGCGGCCTGCTTGCGGAATTGCTGGCCAAGGCGATCGATCAGCATGCGCTCGACCAAGCTGTGCCCAAAGGCGAGCTGGAGATGATCCGCCAGTTTCTCGCGCCCTACGGAGCCTTGGACGGCAAGGGCCGCTACGCACCGGAGGGCCGCAATGGCTTTGCCGTCGAACCGGGCGGCTACACCCAGGCGCCGGTCCCGCTGCCCGCGCTTGGCTGGAAGCAGCTGGTACCGAACGAAGCGATCGTCCTGCCGTACATTTTCGATGCATTGTCCGACATGCAGGCGACGCTGGTTCAGCCGGTCGGCGGAATGGATCGGATCGCATATGCGATTTACGACCAGGTCAAACCGCTGGTCCAGCTCAACAGTCCGATCACCGCCATCCGCCAAATCGGCGGGCGAGTGGCGATTGAACATGGGCCCGACAAGCACATCAGCTCGGCCGATTATTGCATTTGCACCCTGCCGATGCCGGTGCTGGCCAGGATTCCGAGCGATTTCTCCGCGGCCAAGAAAAAGGCGCTGACCAGCGTCGAATATCTCAAAAGCGTCAAACTTGCGTTCCAGTCACCGCGGTTCTGGGAAACCGACGACAACATCTTCGGCGGTCCGGCGTGGACCGACCGGCTGAATGAAAACATCCTTTACCCGTCGAGCGGTTTCGGTGCTTCGCTGGGCGTGCTGGTCGCGGCCTATAGCGCCGGCTGGACCCGCCGCGAAAACCCCGAAGCTTTCGCTGCATTGTCGCACGAAGAACGGTTCCGGATCAGCCGCGATTCGGTCGAGGCGATGCACCCCGGCAAAGGGCGATTGCTGAGCCGCGGAGTTACGGTGGCGTGGGGCCTGACGCCCTATTCCGGCGGGGTCGGGCCGATGTGGCCCGACTTCAATCAGAATGGAGCGGCCCGCGGACCCCAATATGCCGAACTGCTCAGGCCCGAAGGACCGATCGTCTTCGCCGGCGAGCATCTGAGCTACCTTCCGACCTGGCAGGAAGGAGCGGCGCTGTCGGCGCACAACGCGCTGGAACTGATCCAGTCGATGGTCCGATCGCGATCCGCCTGACGGCGCTGGCCTATCGCGCGGTGGCGCAATAAGGTCGCTTCCGGTTTGGGGTTTCCAGAGGAGAGAGAGCGATGCGCAAATGGCTGATCAGCGGGGCGGCGATTGCCCTTGCAGCGAGCGTTCCGGTGGCTTCGAAAACACTGGTCCATCCGGTTGCGGACGTGGCCTCGGCGGTGGCATCGCGCGACCGCACGCCCGACAATGCCAAGCTCGATCCGTCGCGCAAGCCGGCGCAGCTGCTCGCTTACCTCGGACTGCGCAAGGACATGCAGGTGCTCGATCCGTTCGGCGGCAACCTTTATTGGGCCGAAATCATTGCCCCCGCGGTCGGCCAGAAGGGCCATGTGACGATCTGGCAGCCGGCCCAGTTCGTCCAGGACGACGACCGCAAGAAACTCGACGGTTTCGCGGCCGCGCATTTGAACGTCAGCTGGCTGACCAGCCCGTTCGAAAGCCCCAATCTGCCCAAGTCGAGCTACGATTTCGCGCTCATCAATCTCGATTATCACGACGTCTATTGGGTCAGCGATAAATACAAGATTCGGCGCATGGATCCGGCGGCCTGGCTGGCGGTCCTGTACGCGGCGATGAAGCCCGGCGCGGTCGTCGGCGTGGTCGATCATTCCGCCGCGGCGGGCAGCGATCCGCGAGCAGCGGTCGAAAAATATCACCGGATCGATCCGGCGGTCGTCCGCCGCGATTTCCGCAAGGCCGGCTTCATCCTGATCGGAACCAGCCCGATCTATCGCAACCCGGCCGACAAACATGACCTGCTGGTGTTCGACGCCGCGATCCGCGGCAAGACCGATCGCTTCGTCATGAAGTTCAAAAAGGTCGGCCGTTGAGCGACAGCGCTGAGCGCTTCGGGAAGACGTCGACCCGGCTGATTTCCGCAGCGCTCGTCACCGGCCTGATCAGCGGAGTGGTGGTCAACGCGACCGGCGATTCGATGCGTGAGCCGGCGGTTCTTTTGGCGTCGACCGTCGGCGGCTTCTGGCTCGATGCGCTTCGAATGACGATCCTGCCCTTGCTGTTCGCGCTGATCATCAAGGGCGTCGTGACCGGTGCCAGCGCGATCCGCGGCGAACGTTTGGCCGCCCGGCTGATCGGTTGGTTTCTGGCATTGTCGCTAGTGTCGGCGGTGATCGGAGCGATCGCGACTCCGTTCCTGCTCGCCGCCTTCCCCCTTCCGGCCGAAGCGATCCAGGCACTGCGCGGCGCGCTGGGAACGGTCGACCAGGCGGCGATCGGCCAATCGACCGCGACTACCGCCGATTTCGTGCGCTCGTTCATTCCCACCAACCCGATCAAGGCGGCGGCCGACGGTTCGGTGCTTCAGGTGATGATTTTCGGATTCCTGTTCGCAGTCGCTTTGGGCTTTCTCGAGCCGCGCCTGCGCGATCCGGTCGTCACCTTCTTCGACGCAGTCGGCCAGGCGATGATGGTGATCGTCGGCTGGATCCTGGTGCTTGCACCGCTCGGTGTGTTCGCCTTGTCCTTCGCGCTTGGTGCCGGCGCGGGCGGTGGAGCGCTGGGCGCGGTCGCCCATTATTTCCTGATCTATGGCGCGGTCGGACTGATTGTCCTGCTGCTCGCTTATGCGGTTGCAGTCGGCGCCGCGCGGTTCGGGCTCGGCCGGTTCGCTCGGACCATGGTTCCGGCCCAGTCTTTCGCCTTGTCGACCCAATCGTCGACCGCGTCGCTGCCGTTGATGGTCGAGGCAGCGCGCGAGCTCGGAGTCGGCGAACAGACCCGCGACGTCAGCCTGCCGATGTCCGTCGCGCTGTTCCGCGCGTCGGGCCCGGCGATGAACATCGCGGTGTGTTTTTACATGGCGCATTGGCTCGGGCTCCCGCTCAATGCCGGAGCAATCGCCGCCGGGGTCGCAGTGGCCACCTTCGCATCGATTTCGGCACCCGGGCTGCCCGGACAGCTAAGCTTTATTTCATCGGTTGGCCCGATCGCGGTGGCGATGGGACTGCCGCTCGCGCCGCTCGGCATTTTCATTGCTTTGGAGCCGATCCCCGACATGCTTCGGACCATGGCCAATGTGACGATGGATGTTGCCGTATCCGGCGCCGTCGATCGCAAGGCCAGGGCAGTGCCCAAAAGCTGAACCGCACATGACCCGCTCGTCGGTTGGTGAGCGAAAAGATGGCGTTCGTCGGACTGGCGAAGCCGCGTTGCGGGCCATCGAAACCCGCGCGACACGGGCTCGATCAAGCGCGAAAACGGCTCATCGACGCCGCGTTATTCCCCCCAGCAAAAGCTTGCTCGGCGTCGCAATTTGAAAAGGTGCACGTCATGAAAATGCTGATCGTCATCGCTGCAGTGATGTTTGCGTCCGCGCTCGTCGTCCCGACCGTCGGCCTGGCCGGCGTGCCGATTGCACTGATCGCCTGAATGGCGCGCGATTATCGCCCGGCGATGCTGCGGACGCGGTCGGCGTAGAGCCGTCCGACCGGCTGTTCGGTGCCGTCGGCGAGCCGCGCGATCCACCGCCCCGACGGGTTGCGGGTGAAGCCGGCGATGAAATCCTTGCGCACGATCGCCGAGCGGTGAAGCCGGACGAACAATTCCGGATCGAGGCCCTCCTCAAGCGCGGTCATCGAATGGTGGATGAGCCAGCTGCGGCGGCCGACATGGAGGCGCATATAATCGCGCTCGGCCGAAACCCGGTCGACATCGCGAGCCGCAATCCGCACCAGTCCCGACAGGTCCGAGGCCCAGAATTCCTCCAGCCATTGCGACACGTCGCGCTGCGGCTGGCCGGTGCGCTGCTCGAGGTAGGAGCGGGCGCGGTCGAGGGCCCGCTGGAGCCGGACAGGGTCGACTGGCTTCATCAGATAATCGACCGCTTCGACCTCGAAGGCGGCGACCGCGAACTGATCGAACGCAGTTACGAAAATCACCGCTGGCGATGGGTCCTGGCGGGCCAGCGAGCGCGCCACTGCAATGCCGTCGAGTCCCGGCATGGCGATATCGAGGAGGAGGAGGTCGGGATGAAGCGCTGCGGTCAGGTTGATTGCGGATTCGCCATCGCTCGCGGTGCCGACAAGCTGCGCTCCATCGGCCCTGGCGAGCAGCAATTGCAGCCGTTCGACCGCCAGCGGCTCGTCATCCGCGACCAGCACCCGGATCGGCCGCGCCTCAGTCACGGCTTTCGACCGGAAGTGTCAGCGACACCTTGTAGCCGCCCGCGGCCATCGGGCCGAAGCGGCAATTGGCACGATTGCCAAACCGCGCCTCGAGCCGCTGGCAGACATTGTCGAGGCCAAGGCCGGTGCCTTCGTGGGTCGCGGCGGGTAGTTCGTCTTTGCCGCCATGCTTGAGCCGGTTGCTGATATCGACGATCATCCGGCCGTCGCCAAGCGACCGGGCGGCAATCGAAATGATCACTGCCTTGCGGCTTTTGGAAACGCCATATTTAATCGCATTTTCGACGATCGGCTGGAGGATCAGTGCCGGCAGCACGGCCCGCTGAAGCTCGGCCGGAACATCGATGTCGACATTGAGCCGATCGGGAAACCGCGCCATTTCGATATCGAGGTAAAGCTTCTGCAGCTCGATCTCCTCGGCCAAGGTGACGTCGGCACCGGGATCGAGCGACAGGCTGGTCCGGAAAAAGGTCGACAAAGCGAGCAGCATCGCTTCGGCGCGATCGGCCCGCCCGGTCATCACCAGAGACGATAGCGAATTCAACGTATTGAACAGGAAATGCGGATTGACCTGGTAGCGCAACGCCCGGACTTGCGCGGCCTGGGCGGCGCTTTCCGCAGCCGCAACCCGCCGCTGCGCCGCAAGCGATGCCGCTTGCGCCCGAAGCGCGAGATAGAAAGCGCTCCACGCGAGGAAGAAGAACAACCACACGACCGCGACGTCGGCGCCATAACGCAGCCTTTTATTGCCATCGAGGTCCTTCATCTTGGGGAAGGTCAGGACCAAGGGCTCCTGGGCGCTACGCTCGATCCTGATCTGCTGGCCCTTCTCGACCACGACGAAGCCTTCGCGCGCCTGGTAACGGAATTCCTCGCGGCTCTCGCGCATCACGTCTTCAAGCTGGAGAAGAACCGTCGACAAGGCGATCGACGCGACCAGCGAACTGGCGCACGCGACCATCGCCTTCGTCCGGATCGAAGCGGTCCGCGCAAAGACGTTGATCGACATGTAGATCAAGCCGGTCAGCAACATCCCGAGGAGGATCACGACCAGCTTGTTTTCGAGGGTGGTCAAGGGGTCGGACCCAAGGAAGGCTCGGGCGACGACGGTCACGGCATAGAATAGCCAGAAGCCGAGGATCGACTTCAGTGCCGTCCGCCAATCGGCGAAACGCGAAACCTTGTGACTTGAAACGACGCTCGCCATGCTCCCCTCATGTCGCAAATTGCGGCTCGCGCAAACCGCCCTTTGGCCATTGGCAGAAGCATGCCGCCCCCGGTCGAATATTGAGCGTTGGAACACCGGCATATGGCGCACGTTGAGGTGATGACCCAGTCAATTTGAAATCTCGAGAGCATGATGACCAGCGACAACGACAATCCCAAACCGGCTTCAAACCCGTCTCCGGCCCCGGCACCGGCTCCGGCGCCCGTGCTGTCCGGCGAGCCCGACGAAGCGCTCGAGAAAAGGCTGTCGGAACACCCCGATGATCTCGACGCCAAGGCCGATGTCGGGAGCGATGAATCGATGGTCGCATCCGACCCTCCGGCCGCTTCGCAACCAGGTCAAACCGACGATCCGGTGCCGTCGAGCGGATTTCCGGAATAATCCTCACTTCATTTCGGTACCGGAACTCTTTCAAATCGTTGCCGAAATTCAACAGCGCTGCAATAAAGTGGGGATAAGTGAAGATTTAGCGTTGCCGCGCTGACTCGCCTCTGATTCTATCTGAACGGGGGGTGGGATTGCGGTTAACGGTCAATCAACCATGACCGGCGCATGATCCTGCCAGGACAATAGGAGTCGGGTCATGATCACGCGGACCAGCCAGCCAGCAGGCGGAACCTTGCTGATCTCGGAAATGAAGGAGTTTGCTACCTTCCCGAAATCGACGCAGCGCTACATTCGGCGAGCGCTCGATGTCGCTTACGGTCGCCGCGATGCGATCGAATGCTGGTCCCGCGACGAAGGGGAGACCGCATCGATCCGCGCCCAGGCCCGGCTGTACAAGCAGCTCGACCATATGCGCCTCCAGGTGCCGGATGACAGCGGCCTCGACATGATCGAGCCGTTCATCGGCATGCTGATCACGTTGACCGCGTTCGATCTGGGCCAGGAGCGGCTCGATTGTTTCGCGTCCTACCGCTTCCTGTACGAGCGGCTGGTCGGGGCGGCATCGCGGCCGTGGCTGCCGGCGGCTTTCTGTTCGGCGGCGGCGCTTCCGCACCTTCATCCCGAACGGCGCCGGATCCTGCTTCAGTCGATCAGCGAAAGCGCCGCGACCGCTCCTGGCTGGTCGAGCCGCGAACCGGTGTTCTGGCCGGAGTGGGTCGAAAAGGTCGACGTTGCGCAAGCCGCCTGAGCGGGCTTAGCGCCGACTAGCCAGACGTTCGAGCAATTCGGCGGCGAATTCGCTGAGCGTGTCGTCGCGCGCGCCCATGATCACAATCCTGTCGCCGGCCCGAGCTTCGGCCATCAGCGCATCGCCGATCGCCGCCCGCCCGGCGAGGTGATGCGCGGTTCCGCCGCGCGCGGTGACCGCGGCGGCCAGCCAGGCGCTGTCGCGGTCCTTGTCGACCGTCCCGCCTTGATAGACCGGGTCGGGTAGGAACAGGCAGTCGCCCGGCGCCATGCCGGTCGCGAAACTGTCGGCCAATTCCTTGCCCATCTTGGTCAGCGGTCCGTAGCCGTGCGGCTGGAACATGATCAGCAATCGTCCCGGCCGCGCCCGCAAAGTCGCCAGCGTGGCATCGATCTTGTCCGGATTGTGCGCGAAGTCGTCGATCACGGTGATTCCAGCGGCGCTGCCGACGGTCTCGAGCCGGCGCTTCGTGCCCTCGAACCGCCCAAGGGCAGTGCAGGCGTCCTCGAGCCGGACGCCCAGCGCCAGCGCCGCAGCGATCGCCGCAAGCGCATTGGACGCATTGTGACGGCCGGGCACCTGGAGCTGGAGTTCGACGCGTTGACCGTCCGCTTCGACGGCCATTGCAACGCCGTCATCCTCCTCGCGCACATCCTTGCCCAGGACCGTTGCTCCGGGGCTGTCGAGACCGTAGCCGATCTGCTTGCCGGCCGGCAGAGCCTCCGCCAGCAGCCGCGCTTCCGGATCGTCGAGATTGATCACGGCCTTGCGCGCTGATGCGACAAAGCCCGCGAACAGCCCGCGCAACTCGTCCAGCTCCTTGTGGTCGAGCGTGACGTTGGTGATGACCGCCACCTCTGGCCGATAGAGCGTAATCGAGCCGTCGCTTTCGTCGACCTCGCTGACGAACAATTCGGGATCGCCGACCAGAGCGCTCGCGAACGGCGTTCCGGGCGTAACGAAATTCTTCATCACCGCGCCGTTCATCACTGTCGGCTGGCGGTGGCAGGCGTGAAGGATCCAGCCGATCATTCCGGTCACGGTCGACTTGCCGCTGGTGCCGCCAACCGCAACGCTGCGCTGCGCCGCGTTCAGCAATTTGGCGAGATATTGCGGCCGGGTGAGGTGGGGCAGGCCAAGTTCGCGAGCGCGGGCGACATCGGGGATCGTGGCTTCGACCGCGGCCGAGGTGACGAGGGTCATTCCCGGCTTGAGGCCCGAGCCGTCCTGAGCGAACAACTGGATTCCCAGCGAGCGCAGATAATCGAACTTGGCCTGGGTTCGGCCGGCGTCGAGCGAGCGGTCGGAACCGGCGACCTTGCCGCCGCTGGCGCGGACGATCGAAGCCAGTGGAAGCATCCCGCTGCCGCCGATGCCGCAGAAAAAGACATTCGAATCGCTCATGCCGGCGGCACTATTGGTCGCCGCCGCCCAAAGCTAGTGGGCCGAGTCAAAGTGGCTCTGTCATCGACATTCCCCTTTCAACTCGGCCATTGACTGCTTTATCTGGCGGTTGGACGCCACTTTGGTTTGAGGAAGCGCAAATGCGGATCGCGGTGGTCGCCCCAAGCTGCACCCTTGATCGCGAAGCCGGCCGCCGGCTCGACGCGCTGATCGGCGAACGCGGCGACTGCGAGCTGATTATTCACCCGCAATGCTTCCTCAGCGACGGCCATTTCGCCGGTTCGGACAGCGATCGGCTGGCGGCGCTGCGCGAGGTCATGGCCGATCCCGCGTTCAACGCCGTGTGGTTCGCGCGCGGCGGCTATGGTTCGAACCGCATCGCCGAAGCAGCAGCGCGCGACCTGCCCGAGGAGGCGCGGACCAAGACCTATATGGGATATAGCGATTCCGGCTTTCTCCACGCTGGCTTCGACAAGGCCGGTCTCAAGGCGGTGTGGGGGCCGATGCCGCAGGATTTGCTTCGTCCCGATGGGCACGAAGCGGTCGCCCGGGCGCTCGACTGGCTGGTGTCTGGCGCGGATGACGCGCTTGAACCCGGACTCGACGGGCCGGCCATGGCCTTCAATCTTACAATATTGTCGAGTTTGCTTGGAACCGCGCTCGAACCCGACTTCAGCGGTATCGAGCTATTACTCGAGGATGTCGGCGAGCATCATTACCGGCTCGACCGGACGATGTTCCATCTGACCGCCAGCCACAATGTCCGCCAGGTGCGGCAAATCCGTCTCGGCAGGGTCAGCGATATTCCCGCCAATCATCCCGAATTCGGCGCCGAGGACGAAGACATTGTGAGCGACTGGTGCAAGCGCTCGGGGATCGCTTTTGGAGGCCGCGCGGACATCGGTCACGACAGCGCCAATAAAGTGGTTCCGTTCCGTTAGTCGCACGAAAGGTGATCTACGTCGTGAAAGCCTTGCACTAGAGGCTCAGTTGCGCTCTACCGGAGAGAGTAACAACAGGAGGGCCTGATGGCAGAAGGCAGTGGTCGTAAAGCAGGGGGCGGGTTGGCTCGTCCGGTACAACCGTCGGCGGATTTGGCGGCGATTACCGGTAGCGCTCCGCTACCGCGCAGCCAGGTGGTTTCGAAGATGTGGGATCACATCAAGAAGAACAACCTTCAAAACCCGCAAAATAAACGGGAAATCATGGCTGACGACAAGCTCAAGAAGATTTTCGGGGGCAAGGATCGGGTCAGCATGTTCGAAATGAACAAGCACCTGTCGAACCATCTGAAATAGTTTTCAGCAAGGGTTTGAATATTCGGGGATCCGCTTCGGCGGGTCCCCTTTTTCATGCCCGGTGCGATGCGACTCGGCGCCGGTGGTTCAGCCGCGCCACTGCCCCGCAAACGGCTCGGCGGTCACCGGATAGCCAAGATGGCTTGGAATGGTGATATATTGTTGCCCGTCGCGTTCCTCGATCCACGGCGACACCGGTTCGATCGGATGCGCTTTCGCGTCCGCGCAAATGGCCGCGAAACTGGCGTGCAACGCCAGCCGTTCGAGCGTCCGCCGGGTCGGGAAGATCAGCTTCGCCTGGCCGCCCTGTTCCATCGCCAGAACCTGCGCCGCGCTTAGCCAGCGCGCAGCGGCGCATTCGCCGGCGATGATCCTGGGCTGCCATTCTCCCGGCGGTGCTTCGGCCACATAAAACATGGTGTCGAACCGCCGCACCGCGTGGAATTTCGGAACCCAGCGGGCGAACGGAACCAGGGCCTCGAAGTCTAGCTTGAGATTGTCCGCGTCGAGCAAATGTCCAAACGGTTCGCCGGCCACCAGCGCAGTCTGCAAAGAAGCGCTTTGTCTGGCATCGGGCAATGGCGCGATGCCGACCGGGATCGCGGTCTCCTCGATCGTTTCCCGGATCGCCGCGACCATTGCTCCGTCGCCCGCGCCAAGCGTGTGGGCGAAATCGCGGTCGGAACCATCGATCCGTCCACCGGGAAACACCAACGCGCCAGCGGCAAAGGCCATTCCGCCGGCGCGTTCGACCATCAGCAATTCAGGCGGCCCCGACGCGCGATCGCGGACGACGATCAGGGTCGCCGCGGGGATCGCTTCATCGGTCATGCGCTAGTGGCTAGCGCGCCAATCACATGCCGGCGACGTTTTGCTCATCGGCGTCGGTCGGGTTGGCGGCGGCGTTTGCGGCAGCGGCATTTTCCTGCTCGAGCTGCTGTTCCTGGGTGCCAAGAGCAACGGCTTCGGCATTGGCCGCATCGGCCGCGGCGTCACCAGCCATGGCGTTCAAATCCTCGTTGGCGGAATTGACCTCGGCGGTGTTGAGTGCGTCGCCATTGCTGCTGTTGCAGCCGGCAAGAGCGAGAGTCAGCGCGGCAGCGCCGGCAATTGCGAAGGTAAGCTTGGTCATGGTTAGTCCCTGTGTCAGTGAATCGAATTTGCCCTTGCCTTACCAGCATCGCGGCGATTGGTTCCACCCCTGAGTGACCCGATCACCTTGTGAATCGCGCGCCGAAGGCCTATTTCTCGAAGTGCCGGGTAACCGGCTATGTCGGTAGACTGTTGAGTGGAATAAGCATTTCGGACCCGGGGGGCAGTACCCCGGCGCCTCCACCACCAGCCGCCTTGGCCCGGGATTTCATCGGGCGCTCGGTTGCTGATGGGGGCGAAATAGGATCGACGGGTGCGGTAAAGGCTCGATTGCCGATCGGTAGGAGACCACCGTGACGGCTCGTACACACAAGTGCCAACGATAATGAGGCTCTTGCTATTGCTGCGTAACTGACGGCCTAACGGTCACAAGTTACAATGACAAAAGCGCGGTCGGACCCCACCGGGCAACAGAAGGGGAATCCAGCGGCCTCCGAGGGAGCCGGGCAACAGAATCCCTCGGACTTTTTTCATTTCCTCTGATTGCGCGCCCGCGCTTCACTTCCCGTTGGTCGATTGACGCTTGCCGATCCCGCTGCGCCCGCGCAGTCTGGCGCGATGTCTTCAGGGGGAAATTCCATGCGCTACTCGATCGCCGCCGCCATCCTTTTGGCCTCCGCCGCGCCCGCGCTTGCAGCGCCGCTGACCAAGGAACAGTTGCTGGTCGCTCCGGCGAACGCGCGGCATTTTACGATCAGTTCGAGCGCCGGCAAACACGGCGACATGTGGGCGTGGACCATGCCCGACGGGCGCAGCGCGTATCGCATGTCAATGTCGCTTCGCGGGTGGATCACCGAAACCGACGAGACCATCGTCGCCGGGCCGGGCGGGAACCCGACGCAGATCATCGTGCGCGGATTTACGGATAGCGGCGACGCCAGCGAGACCTACAGTGTGGACGGGCAGGGGCTGGCGCACTGGAAGACCGCGATCGACGAAGGCTCAGGCCCGATCGGGGCCAAGCGCTATTCCACCTATGGCGGACCATGGATCGCGGGCGAGGGGGACATTGCCGCGCTGGTCGCCGCCGGCGACAAGGGCATCGACATGCTGCCCAGCGGCCACGCCAGCCTGACGCTAGGGCAAAGCGTGCAGGTGACCGGCCCCGACGGCCCGCGCACGCTGCGCCTGGCGTTCGTCAAGGGCGCCGGCTTCGCGCCTCAACCGCTGTGGCTTGACGCCGACAACAAATTCTTCGGTTTCTCCGGCGGGATGGGAATTCTCCCGGCCGGTTATGAGCAAGTGCGCGAGCAGCTCAAGTCGGTTCAGGAAGCGGCCACCGCGGCGATGGCGCGCGACGTTTCGCGCGGGCTCCTGTCGAAGGCCAATCTGACCCCAACGCTGATCGACCATGTCAAATTGTTCGACGCGGTCGGCGGGCGTTTCATTGGCAATCGCGCGGTGCTGGTCTCCCGCGGCCGGATCGCGGCAGTCGGTGCAGCCGGAAGCCTCAAGGCGCCG
Organism: Pseudomonadota bacterium; assembly: GCA_040390365.1. Lineage (GTDB taxonomy): Bacteria > Pseudomonadota > Alphaproteobacteria > Sphingomonadales > Sphingomonadaceae > Sphingomicrobium. The sequence continues at coordinate 208,568 of JAZJYM010000006.1, forward strand.
GCGGGAACGATTGTCATCGACGGGGCGGGCAAGACGCTAGTGCCGGGCCTGTGGGATTCGCACCTTCACGTCGGTGGTGACGACTGGAACCTGATCCAGAACGTCGCCACGGGTACGCTCAATTATCGCAGCCCAGGCTCGCAGATCGAGGATGCACAGAGCATCGCGAAGCGCCGCGCCGCGGGCGACCTGCTTGCCCCTGACGGGAAGGTCAGCGTGATCGTCGACCGCAAGGATCCGCTCGCCGCACAGGGCGCGCTGACCGTCTCCAGCCTGGCCGAAACGCTGGCCGCGGTGCGCAAGATCAAGGCGGCGGGGATGTGGGGGGTGAAATTCTACACCTCGATGACGCCCGCGTGGATCGCGCCGGCGGCAGCGCTGGCGCACAAGCTCGGCCTCCACGTCCACGGCCATGTGCCCGCGGGGATGCGTCCGCTCGATGCGGTCCGAGCGGGTTATGACGAGGTCACTCACATCAACTTCATCATGATGCAGGCGATGCCCCAGGCGATCGTCGAAAAAGCAAACACGGCGGCGCGGATCGAAGGACCGGCCAAATATGGCAAGGATGTCGACCTCACCGCGCCGGCGATGCAGGCCTTCTACGCCGAGCTCGCCAAGCGCCGCACGATCGTCGACCCGACGCTGGTGGTGTGGGAAGGCAGCCTGACCGCCGACGGCAGCGCGATCTCGCCGGCCTATGCGCCGTACGCCGCGGTCGCGCCGCCGCTTGTCGTGCGCGGCTGGAAGATCGGCGGCTACCCGCTGTTTGACGGCCTCACCCGCGACGATTTCAAGGCCAGCTACGCCAAGCTGGTCGAGCTCACCGGGCGGCTGCACAAGGCCGGGGTCCGGGTTGTCGCCGGGACCGACGGTAGCGGCATCGAACTGGTGCGCGAGCTAGAGCTCTACAAGCAGGCGGGGATGACCAATGCCCAGGCGCTCCAGTCGGCGACGATCGTCCCGGCGCGGATGACCGGCATGGCGGCGCGCACCGGATCGATCACTGTCGGCAAGGAAGCCGATTTGCTGCTGGTCGACGGCGACGTCGAGCAGGACCTCGGCAATCTGCGGCACGTGCGGACCGTCATCCTCGACGGCTACCGCCTCGACGGGGATGCGCTGCGCTCGGCGAGTGGGCTCAGCGGGATACCGCAGTAGCCGCGCTACGGCCGCCGCCGCAGCTCGTCGCGGATTTCGGTTAGCAGATCGGTCTCGCTCGGACCGGCGATCGGGTCGGTCTTGCGGGTCAGTTTATTGGCCATTCTCACCAGCAGGAAGATGATCCACGCCAGGATGAGGAAATTGATTGCCGCGGTCACGAACGCCCCCCAGCCGAGAACCGGGGCTCCGCCGGCCTTGAGCGCTGCATAATCGGCGAGCGAACCCTTATAGCCCGCCGGGACCGGCCCGAGCAAAATGAAGCGATTGGTGAAATCGAGCCCGCCGAAGACCGCACCGATCAGCGGCATGACGATGTCGTCGGTCAGGCTCGAAACGATTTTCGCGAACGCCGCCCCGATGATCACCGCGACCGCCAGGTCGAGGACATTGCCGCGGGCGATGAATGCTTTGAATTCAGCCAGCATGACGTGCTCCTTCGGGCGGGACGGAAATCACACCCTATCATGTCGCGTTTCGATTGAAAGCACGGCGGTCACTGCTTACCTTTTCCGGCAATGGGCCGCGGCCCGCGAGTTTGAGGGGTTTGATCATGACCGGATTTCATCGCTTTGGGCTGTTGGCGCCAGTCGCTGCGATCAGCCTTTCCAGTTGCGGGGTGAACAGCGTTCCCACCGCGGAGGAACAGGTCAACGCCGCCTGGGGCAATTTGCAAAGCGAATATCAGCGCCGCGCCGAACTCATTCCCAATCTGGTGGCGACGGTCAAAGGCTACGCGCAGCAGGAAAAATCGGTGCTGGTCGAAGTGACCGAGGCGCGGGCCAAGGCATCGAGCATCCAGCTCAACGCAAGCGATCTCAGCGACCCCGCCAAGGTCCAGGCATTCGCCAATGCTCAAGGGCAGCTGGGCGGCTCGCTCGGGCGTCTGCTGGCGACGATCGAAGCCTATCCCGACCTCAAGTCCAACGCCAATTTCCTGACCCTTCAAAGCCAGCTCGAAGGCACGGAAAATTCGATCCTCGTCGCTCGCCGCGACTATAATGAAGCGGTGCGCAGTTATAATGTCCGGATCCGCACCTTCCCCGACGCGATCGGCGCCAAGATATTCTACGGCGCCAAGCCCAAGGTGCCGTTCGAGGCCTCCGCCGCTGCGCAGGCCGCGCCAAAGGTCGATTTCAACACCGCCGGATGACCATCTTGCGTCATCGCGAGGAGCGTAGCGACGTGGCGATCCGGTGGCGCGTGCTGGATTGCTTCGCTTTGCTCGCAATGACGATTGCGTTGTTCGTTTGCGCAGCCCCGGCTTCCGCCCAGTCTTTCCCGGCACTCAGCGGGCGGGTGGTCGATCAAGCGCGTCTGCTGAGCGCGTCGCAAGTGGTCGATATCACAAGCAAGTCCGAAGCTCTGGAAGCGCAAAGCGGGGCTCAGCTGGTGGTCGTCACCGTGCCCAGCCTCGGCGGGCAGCGGATCGAGGATTATAGCTACCAGCTTGGCCGGGCCTGGGGCATTGGCCAAAAAGGCAAGGACGATGGCGTCATCCTGCTGGTCGCGCCGGCTGAACGCAAGGTGTGGATTGCGACTGGCTATGGCGCCCGAACCCGCCTCACCGACGCCATGAGCAGCATCATCTATCGCAATGCCATCATCCCCAAATTCCGCCAGAACCCGCCCGATTACGGCGGCGGGATTGTCGCCGGCGTCGATCAGATCGTGACGCAAATGAGCCTTCCGCAAGCCGAAGCCGACAAGCGGCTCCAGCAGGCCGACGCGCAGCGCCGTTCGAACAACCGGAGTGGCAGCGACACGATCCCGATAATCATGATTGGTCTGTTCGTCTTCCTGTTCGTCATCCGGCCGATGGTGTTCGGTCGCGGACGTCGGTCTTATCGCCGCCGCGGCGTCGGGCCGATCATCGTCTGGGGTCCGGGTTGGGGCGGCGGTGGCGGTGGCGGCTCATCCTGGGGCGGTGGCGGCTCTTCGTGGAGCGGCGGCGGCGGCTTTGGCGGCGGCGGGTTTTCCGGCGGCGGCGGATCGTTTGGCGGCGGCGGCGCGGGGGGATCATGGTAGGACGGCTAAGCGACAGCGACCACGATAAGGTCAGCGCCGCCATTGCGTCGGCGGAAGCGGGCACGAGCGGCGAAATTCTGGCGGTGACGGCCGAGCAATCCGATCCCTATCACGACGTCGGCCTGCATTATGCGATCGCGGCGCTGTTCCTTGTGCTCGCGGTCTTCGCGGTGAAGCCCGAGTGGCTGGGCTGGTGGTGGGACCGGCTGATGGGCTGGTCCATGCCCCCTGCTCTGGGTGAGCTGCTCACCTTGCTGCTCGGGATTGCGCTGCTCAAATTCCTCGCAATTTTGTTCATCATGAAATGGATGCCGCTGCGCCTGGCTCTCACTCCGGGACCGACCAAGACCCGCCGGGTTCGCCGCCGCGCCATCATCCTGTTCAAGACCGCGGCCGAACGCAGGACCGCCGGCAGAACCGGAATCCTCATCTATCTGTCGATGGCCGAGCGCCGCGCCGAGATCATCGGCGATGAAGCGATTACCGCCCACACCGACCCCGACACCTGGGCCCAGGCGATGGCGGTGATGCTCACCGAAGTCCGCTCGGGCCGGCCCGCCGAAGGGGTGTGCGCGGCGATCGAGCATGTCGGACGGATCCTCGCAGCGGACTTCCCGCGCAGCGCCAAGGACAAGAACGAAATTCCCGACAAGCTAATCGAGCTATGAGCGACGACAGTGCCGACGACCGGCCGCAAGTCATGTGGGCCGGCAAATATATCCGCGCCATCCGCAATGGCCGCTGGGAATATGCCAGCCGGACGCGCGATATCCGCGCCGTCGTCATCCTCGCCGAAGTGGACGGCAAGGTCGTCCTCATCGAACAGGAGCGCGTGCCGATCGGCCGCCGCTGCCTCGATCTTCCCGCCGGCCTGGTCGGCGACGAAGACGAACATGCGACCGTCGAGGATAGCGCGATCAAGGAACTCGAGGAGGAAACCGGCTACACCGCCGAGCGCATCGAGCGCCTTGGGGAATTTTACTCATCGCCGGGAATGGTCGCGGAGGGATTCAGCCTGGTCCGCGCAATCGGTCTGAGCAAGGTCGGCGCTGGCGGCGGGACCGAACATGAAGATATCGAGGTCCACCTCGTCGACCGGGCCGACATCCCCGCCTTCGTCGCGGCGAGGCGCGCAAAAGGTGTCGGGATCGACGTCAAACTATTGATGCTGCTCGACCTTTGAACCCGAGCGCCGCGGACGCGTTGATTGAGCCATGACGAAATTGATTCACCTCTCCGATCTCCATTTCGGGGCCCATGACGACAAGCTTGTCGCCGCGGTCGAATCGCGCATCGACGACGAGAAACCCGACCTGGTGGTGATTTCGGGCGATTTTACCCAGCGCGCCCGGACCGACCAGTTCGAACAGGCCCGCGCCTTCCTCACGCGGGTCAGGGAGCGGGGCCACGACGTCCTCGCGGTGCCCGGCAACCACGACATTCCGTTGTACGACGTCCTTCGCCGCTTCCTCTCGCCACTGACCCGCTATCGCAAATATATCGACCAGACATTGTGTCCGTTTCATCAAGTCGCGGGCACCGGTGCGGGCGCGGCCGTACTAGGCGTCAACACCGCCCGTTCGGCGACCTTCAAGGACGGCAAGATCAACCCCGAGCAAATTGCCTTCATTCGCGAAACGTTCGAGCGGGTCGATTCCGCGGTGCCGCGCGTGCTGGTCACTCATCATCCGATCTTCGCGCTGCCCACCGGCGATGGCACGGGCAAGCCGATCGACAACCAAAGCGACGTCCTGGACATGATCGGGACCCTCGGTGTCGACATTTTGCTGGCGGGTCATAATCACCGCGCAAGTCATCAGGACTCGGCCGATTTCGTGACCAAATCGACCGGCGCCCTGGTGATCCAGGCGGGGACCGCGACGTCGACCCGGGTGCGCGGCGAGAACCAGAGCTTCAACATCATCGAACTCGATGGCGAAACGGTGAAAGTGACCCTGGTCGGCTGGAAGGACGTGGATTTTGAAAATGGCAATCCGGCGCACTTCACGCGCAAGGACGGCCGCTGGGTATTGCTCGGCGATCATGGCGTCGAACCGGTTCCCAATGCACCCAAGGAACCGGCCAAGCCGGCCGCGTGACCGGCTTGCGGCGGCAATGGCCGCTCCCTAAGCGTCGACCATGACTTATCCCGCCAGCTTTGATCTCGAAGATTTCGTCGCTCGAACGCTGGCCGAGGATCTGGGGGAGGGGGGCGATGTCACTTCCGCGGCAACGATCCCGGCCGAAGCGCGCTTCACCGCGGACATGAATTGCCGCCAGCCGGTCATCGTCGCCGGGATCGCGATCGCCGGTGCCTTTTTTCGGGCGCTCGACCCGCAAGTGAGAATCGAGACCCTGGTCGAGGATGGGCAGCGGATCGTTGCGGGAACGGTGATGATGCGCATCACCGGTCAAGCGCGCGCAATGCTCACCGCCGAACGATCGGCGCTCAACACGCTTCAGCATTTGTCGGGTATCGCCACCCTGACCGGCCAATATGTCGATGCCATCGCCGGCACCGGGGCCACATTGCTCGATACCCGAAAGACCATCCCGGGGCTTCGTTTGCTGGAGAAATATGCCGCGCGCATGGGCGGTGCGGTCAACCATCGGATGCGGCTCGACGATGGAGTCCTGATCAAGGACAATCACGTCGGGGTTGCGGGCGATATCGCCGAAGCCGTCCACCGCGCGCGGGCCGCTGACACCGGCCTTCAGGTCCAGGTCGAGGTCGACCGACTGTCGCAGATCGAGCCGGCGCTCGCCGCCGGGGCCGAGCGCCTGTTACTCGACAATATGGCGCCGCCGGTGCTGCGTGAAGCGGTCGCGATGGTTGCCGGGCGGGTGCCACTCGAAGCGTCGGGCGGGGTCAATCTCGACACCATCCGCGCAATTGCCGAGAGCGGAGTCGATTTCATTTCGGTCGGGCGAATCACCCAGAGCGCTCCGGCGGTCGATATCGGCCTCGATTACTCCCCCAACCCCTGAACAGCCGTAGCGTTATTCACGCTGCGGACAGCATTGGAGGAGCAGTTGCAATCTGGAGTCGGCCGAGTGTCGATTCGGCTGACTCGTCGGATCGAGGAATACTTCGATGATGAGTAAGCTTTCTTTCGGGCTGGCGGCAGCCGCGATACTAGCCGTACCCTCAGTGGCCGCTGCCCAAATGGGGCATGGCGGCGGCGGTCTTGGAGGCCACGGCTCCGGCTTCGGCGGTCATTACAGCAATCATGGGTCGTCGGGTCAGATGGGTTATGCCGGCCACGGCTATGGCGGCAGCCAGGGCCATTACGGCTATGGCGGTCACGGCTATCGTTCCCCCGGTTTTGGTCTCGGGATTGGGTACACCGGGTACGGCTACGGCTATTCGCCTTACGGCTACGGCTATTCCGGCTACGGCTATTCCGGCTACGGCTATCCCGGCTACGGCTACGGCTATCCCGGCTACGGCTATCCCGGCTACAGCTATCCCGGATATGGCTATCCCGGCTACGGCTACGGCTACGGCTATCCCGGCTACGGCTACCGCTGTGGCAATCCCGCCGCCAGCGCCGTCGTCGGTGGCCTGGCCGGGGCGGTACTCGGAAGCTCGATCGCGGGCAGCGGTCATCACGGCGGGGGTGATCATGCGGCCGGTGCGATCGTCGGCGGAGCTCTTGGAGCGGTGGTTGGCGGCAGCGCCGCACGGGGACGCTGCTACTAGTTCAGGCTACCTAGCCTTGCATCGGGGGTCTGCATTTCCATGCACGGTTTTGACGCGTCTGACCGCTAGACGCTGATGCCCTGTGGGAAGCTTTCGCAAACCAGAACAGCGCGTTCAGTCTGAAGCCACTTCATCGGTCGCATTGTCCGTCCCGACGATCGGTGAGAAGTCGGTCGCCTGATTGAAGGAGATTGATGATGCTTAAGAAAATGCTCTTGACGGCAAGCGCTGTCGGGCTGGTAGCCGTGCCGACGGTCGCCAGTGCAAACCCGTACTATAATAGCCACGGTGTTCCGCACAGCCGGTCCTACGGCAGCAACGGCTACGTGAGCGGCGGTTACGGCGCTCCCTACGGCGGCTATTACGGTAATCAGTATAGCTATTCCAGCGGCTATGCGAATCCGTACGGCAATTATGGAAATAGCTATGGCTATGCGAATCCATACGGCAATTATGGAAATAGCTATGGCTACGCGAATCCGTACGGCTATTATGGGAACAGCTATGGTTATCGCGATAACCGTCATCGCAACAACGGTGTCGGCGGCGCGCTTATCGGCGGTGTGATCGGTGCGGTGATCGGCGGCGCCATCACGAGCGGTGGTCATCACCGTTAGGAAGCGCATTGCGGAAAATCGGGTGGGCCGGGACGCGATCCCCGGCCCATTTCTGTTAGGCGGGGTCGTGTCGCCGCTTTTTTTTGAGCATTTGGCGCGTTTCCGCCTATATAGCAGCGCGACGCGCGGGAGAATGATGTGTTCAAGGGCCTGAAGCCCATCCTCTATGCCGGCCGCGAAGTGTGGCCGCTGGTCGAAGGCGGCAAAGGTGTTTCCGCGACCAACCATATGAGTTCGGGCGCGTGGGCCGCGGCTGGTGGAATCGGCACCGTCAGCGCGGTCAACGCCGACAGCTACGACCCCGACGGGCGCATCATCCCGCAGATCTACACGGCGCTGACCCGCCGCGAACGCCATGAAGAATTGGTCCAATATGCGATCGACGGCGCCGTCAGCCAGGTGGAGCGCGCGTACGAACTGGCCAATGGCAAAGGCGCCATCAACATCAATGTGCTGTGGGAAATGGGCGGCGCCCAGCGCGTCCTTCACGGTGTGCTCGAACGGACCAAGGGCCTGGTGTCCGGGGTCACGTGCGGCGCCGGGATGCCGTACAAATTGAGCGAGATCGCGGCGTCATACGGAGTCAGTTATCTGCCGATCATCAGCTCCGCGCGCGCCTTCAGCGCATTGTGGAAGCGCGCCTATCACAAGGCTGCCGAATGGCTTTCGGCGGTGGTCTATGAAGACCCGTGGCTGGCCGGCGGTCACAATGGCCTGAGCAATGCCGAAGATCCGCGCGTGCCGCAGGATCCCTATCCGCGGGTCAAGGCGCTGCGCGACACGATGCGCGACCTTGGCATCGCCGATAGCGTGCCGATCGTCATGGCCGGCGGCGTGTGGCGGCTCGACGAATGGGACCATTGGATCGACAATCCCGAACTTGGTCAGATCGTCTTCCAGTTCGGAACCCGGCCATTGCTGACCCAGGAAAGCCCGATTCCGGCGGAATGGAAGGCGCGGCTGATGACCCTGGAGGAAGGCGATATCCTGCTCCACAAGTTCAGCCCGACGGGCTTCTATTCCTCGGCCGTTCGCAACCCCTTCCTGCGCGAGCTGGAGGCGCGCAGCGACCGCCAGCTGGCGTTCACCAAGGAATCGATCGGCGACCATCATTTCGAACTCGATGTCGGCATTGGCACGAAGAAGAATTATTGGGTCACCAAGGGCGACCTTCAGCATGCCCGCGAATGGTATGCGGCGGGTTTCACCGAAGCGACGAAGACCCCCGACGACACGCTGATTTTCGTCAAGCCCGAGGAACTCAAGGTCATCCGCAAGGACCAGGCCGACTGCATGGGCTGCCTCAGCCAATGCGCTTTCTCGTCCTGGGCGGATAATGAGAAGAATTCGACCGGCCGGCTGGCCGACCCGCGCAGTTTCTGCATCCAGAAAACGCTTCAGGACATCGCCCACGGCGGGCCGGTCGAGGAAAATCTGATGTTCGCCGGCCACTCCGCCTTCCGCTTCAAGACCGATCCATTTTATTCGAACGGCTTCGTGCCGACGGTGAAACAGCTGTTCGACCGGATTCTGACGGGGGCCTAGGGATGAAGCGGCTGGCGATGCTTGCGGCGGTGCTGGTTGCGGTTGCGGCGCCGGCTGCAGCTCAGGACAAAAAGCCGCCTTATTGGGCATCGATCGCCAGCGGGAAGGCGATGACCCGGGCCGGCCCGGGCCGCAATTATCCGGGCGTCTGGCTTTACCAGCGCCGCGATCTGCCGGTCAAAGTGCTGAAGATCTACCCCAATTGGCGGCTGATCCAGGATCCCGACGGGACCACGGGCTGGATGCTTGTAACCTTGCTCAGCGACCGCCGCACCGCCTTGGTCAAGGAAGGTGAGCCGCGCTCGGTACGCATCTCCCCAAGCGCTTCTGCCAAGGTCCGCTACCGGCTCGAGCCCGGGGTCGTCGGGCAGATCGAAAAGTGCCACGACGGCTGGTGCAAGATCGCAGTCGGACGGCGCACCGGTTTCATCAGCACCGGGGATATTTACGGATTGAGCGCCGACGAAGTGCTCGACTGAGGTGAAGGACGTGGACGCGATGAAGGTGATTGCAGCAGCATTGGCGATGGCCGCTTCAACCGGAGCAGGTTCAGCAACACCGGCGGTTGAATATTTCCCCGCGCCCGCGCTTCAGGGCCGCCCGGCGCCATTCTCAAGCGCGGTTCGGGTCGGCCACGTGCTCTATCTCTCGGGCCAGATCGGCCTTGCGCCCGACGGCAAATTGCCCGCCACGTTCGAGGGTCAGGCCAAGCAGACCATGGACAATGTCGGCGCTGCGCTGAAGGCGCGCGGACTTGGCTGGGACGACGTGTTCAAATGCACGGTGATGATTGCCGACATGAAGAACTGGCCGGCGTTCAACGCGGTCTATGTGCCCTATTTCAAGCCGGGCAAGCTCCCCGCCCGAAGCGCGCTCGGCGCCAACGGGCTGGCCTTGGGCGCGCAGCTCGAGCTCGAATGTTTGGCCTATGCGGGGGCGCGGCGGCACTAGCACCGCGCCCGCTCGCGTTACATCGTCAGCGGGACGTAGGCGACGCGCTTGACGGTCAGCTTCTCGCCCTTGTCGCTGGTGGTTTCGCCCGACTGGCCTTCCGCGAGCATCGGATCGGTCCAGCACACTTCGCCGTCCTTGGTCATCGCGCTGGTGAAGCAGGCCTTGCCGTCCTTCATGATGGCGGTGCCGTGATCGATATGCTCGGCGCCCGACACCGCTATGTACTTGCCCGCGGCATCGACCGATTCCTGGATCGGCTTCTTGGTCTTGTTATCGGTGAACTCCCACGAGGTCTCGTTGATCGTGGTGAGCGCGGCCGGAACCGCCGGCGCTGCGGTGTTAGGTACGTCGGTCGCGACGTTGTCGGCGGGCGGCGCGGCTTGCTTGTTGCAGGCGGCGAGCGCGAGCACGGCGGTGAGGCAAATTATCAGGCGCATGGTTTTTCCCCTTGTTGAGGGCCGCGACCTTTATCAGCAGCGGGGCGCCCAAGCGAGTCCTCTGATCAGGCCAGTTCCACCGCCACCGCGGTCGCCTCGCCGCCGCCGATGCACAGGCTCGCCACGCCGCGCTTGAGCCCCTTGTGTTTCAAGGCATTGATCAGCGTCACCATGATCCGCGTGCCGCTAGCGCCGATCGGGTGGCCCAATGCGGTCGCGCCGCCGTTGACGTTGATCTTGTCGTGAGGAATGCCGAGGTCCTTCATCGCGAACATGGCGACGCAGGCGAAGGCTTCGTTGACCTCCCACAAGTCGACGTCGCCGACCGACCAGCCAGTCTTCTTGAGCAGTTTTTCGATCGCTCCGATCGGGGCGACGGTGAACTGCGCCGGTTCCTGGGCATGGGCGGCGGTGGCAACGATGGTCGCGACGGCATCGAGACCCATTTGCTTGGCGGTCGAGGCCTTGGTCAGAACGACCGCGGCGGCGCCGTCGGAAATCGACGAGCTGGTTGCGGCGGTGATCGTCCCTTCCTTGTGGAACGCCGGCTTCAATTGCGGAATCTTGTCGGGGCGGCCGCGGCCCGGTGCCTCGTCGGTGTCGACCACGGTATCGCCAGCACGGCCCGCGATCGTCACCGCCACGATTTCATCCTTGAACCCGCCACTGTCGATCGCATCCTTGGCCCGCCTCAGGCTTTCGATCGCATATTCGTCCATCTGGGCGCGGGTCAGCTGATATTCGTCGGCGGTGCACTGGGCGAAACTGCCCATCGCGCGGCCTTCTTCATAGGCATCTTCGAGCCCGTCGAGGAACATGTGGTCGTAAGCCGTGTCATGGCCGATGCGCGCGCCGCCGCGGTGCTTCTTGAGCAGGTAAGGCGCGTTGGTCATGCTTTCCATGCCGCCGGCAACGATCATTTCGGCATTGCCGGCGGACAGCGCTTCATCGCCCATGATGACCGTCTGCATGCCCGATCCGCAGACCTTGTTGACGGTCGTCGCCTGGACCGATTTGGGCAGCCCGGCCTTGATCGCCGCCTGCCGCGCCGGGGCCTGACCGAGGCCCGCGGGAAGGACGCAGCCCATGTAGATGCGGTCGATGTCCTCGCCCTTCACTCCAGCGCGTTCGACCGCGGCCTTGACCGCGGCTGCTCCAAGATCGGTCGCCGAAGCGCCGGCAAGCGCGCCCTGCATCGCCCCCATCGGGGTGCGCGCATAACTGAGGATGACGGTCGGGTCGGTGGTGTTGGCGGTCACGATGTGCTCCTACGTCCGTCATTGCGAGGAGCGCAGCGACGCGGCAATCCACACTGGATTGCTTCGCTCCGCTCGCAATGACGATGGTGTTGCGGTGCACATAAGACCTTGGCTCGCCTTGTCCAAGCCTTGGCCGCTCTGCTAGCGCCGGACCGCCCCTAAGGAGAGCCTCATATGTCCGAGCAAGGACTCGATTTCGACCTCGGCGAAATGGCCGACGCGATCCGCGAAACGACCGCCCGGTTCGCTCGGGACAAGATCCAGCCGATCGCCGCCGAGATCGACGAAAAGGACGAATTCCCGCGGCACCTGTGGCCGCAGATGGGCGAGCTCGGGCTTCATGGAATCACCGTCGAGGAGGAATATGGCGGGCTAGGCCTGGGCTATCTCGAACATGTCGTCGCGCAGGAGGAAGTGGCCCGCGCCTCGGCCTCGGTCGGACTGTCCTACGGCGCTCACTCCAACCTCTGCATCAATCAGATCCGCCGCTGGGGCAATGACGAGCAGAAGCGCAAATACCTCCCCAAATTGATCAGCGGCGAGCATGTCGGCGCGCTGGCGATGAGCGAGGCGAGCGCCGGAAGCGACGTCATCTCGATGCAATTGAAGGCCGAGAAATCGGGCAATGGCTATCGCCTCAACGGCACCAAATTCTGGATCACCAACGGCCATGATGCCGACACCCTGGTGGTCTATGCCAAGACCGGCGAGGGCAGCAAAGGAGTGACCGCGTTCCTGATCGAAAAGGACATGGACGGCTTCGCCCCCGGCCAGAAAATCGACAAATTGGGGATGCGCGGATCGCCGACCAGCGAATTGGTGTTCGACGATTGCTTCGTCCCGCCCGAAAATGTGCTGGGCGAGGAGAATAAGGGCGCCGCGGTGCTGATGAGCGGGCTCGATTATGAGCGTACGGTGCTCGCCGGGATCCAGATCGGGATCATGCAGGCGTGCCTCGACGTCGTCCTCCCCTACGTCCGCGAGCGCCACCAGTTCGGCAAGGCCATCGGCAGTTTCCAGCTGATGCAGGCCAAGGTCGCCGACATGTATGTCGCGCTCAATTCGTCGCGCGCTTACGTCTATCAGGTCGCGCGCGCCTGCGATGCCGGAAAGACCACCCGCTTCGACGCCGCCGGGGCGATTCTGTTGGCGAGCGAAAATGCGGTCAAGGTCGCCAATGAAGCGGTCCAGGCTTTGGGCGGCGCCGGCTATACCAAGGACTGGCCGGTCGAACGCTATTACCGCGATGCCAAATTGCTCGACATCGGCGCCGGGACCAACGAGATTCGGCGGATGCTGATCGGGCGGGAGCTGGTCGGAACTTAGGCCAGCAGGAGAATTGCGCCCCAGGCGATCATTGCCGCCCCCGCGACGCGCGCGATCCACTCGCCGCCCGGAAGCAGCTTCTCGGCCGCGACCAACAGGGTGAGTGCCGCGACCCAGGCCAGGTTCATCACCCCGCCGACAAACAGCAACGCCATCAGCAGCCAGCAGCAGCCGACGCAATAGGCGCCATGCAGCAGGCCCAGTCGCAGGGCACCGGCTCGTCCCGGCCGGTAGTGGCGGGACAGGAATTGCGCGGGCGAGCGGCACTTGCCGAGGCAAGCGTCCTTGAGCGGCGACAATTGATAGGAGCCGGCGGCGATCAGGATCGCAGCCCCGGCAAGCTGGTCGTGAAGGGCCATGGTCATCGGCGTTGCAAGCGCGGCCCGTTCCAGCCACAGCTGGGCACCCGCCGCGAATAACGAAAATCCAAGCCAGCAGGCGAGATAGCCGGCGAGGAAAGTGGCCGTCGGCGGCGGTCCCGCGCCGGGCACCGAGTGCCGGTGGGCCTGGGCATAGAGCAGGATCGTCGGCGCCGCGCTCGGCACCATCATCGCCACCATCATCGCGAACCACATCGCCGCGACCAGCGGCAACCCAGGCGCGGTGGCCATCGCCACCATGCCGGTCATCGGACTCATCCCGGCGCCCCCCAGGAGGTAGAGCCAGGCAAGACCCGCGAGCACAGCGAGCCCCGCTAGCGTTACAGCGCGGCCGCGGAGGACGATCCGTTCCGCGGCGGTGCGCCGGCTCATCAACCGCGCACGACTCCGTGGCTGTCGAGGTGGATATGCGCGAACTGGCCGTAGCTCGAATTGAGCTCGAGCGGCACCGGTCCGGTCGCCCGGGTCGAGGCGGAACCGATGTCGGCATATTCATATTCGAAGCCGTTGGGCAGATAGATCAGCGCGCGCACCTCGCGTCCGTCGACCGGGCTCTTGATCGGCTCGCCATCGACCTCGACCATGTCGCCGATGCGGATTTTCGCCTTCCGCCCCTCGACGTCGATATCGACGTTCAGCGGCACGAACATCGGCTCGTGCATTTTCTCGACGGTTGTGGCGAAGACCGCGAACATGGTCGCCATCGGGTCGGTGTCGCCGCCGGTCATGATGGTCAACAAGGCGCCTCGCTGAGCTTCGTCCGCGCGCTCATCGACGAACGCGACGCATTCGCCATGGCCTTCGTGGATCGCGCCCGGCCATTTGAAGATCGCTCCCACCTTGAGGCCCGACAAGTCGGTTTCGCCGTGCTTGCCTTCGTCGATCACCAGCCCGAACGAGGCGTGGCAATGGCCCTTGTCGGGCAATCCCCCGAACTGGCAATTGCAGCCGTAATCGCAAGTGCAATTGGCGAGTTCGCGGCCTTTGATTTTCCAATATGTCATGATCGTCCTCCGTCACATCACGCGCCTCCAAGTAGCATGACGCCATTCGAGTCGAAAAGGCGCACCGTGACTTTGCATCTGCTTCCGCCACCCGCTAGGCGGGCCAAGGGCCGATCACGAAGGGGATTTCAAAGGCAATGAGCGCACCCCGCATCGACAGCAAGATCGACTTTGGCGGCAAGGAAGCGAAAGCCCGCGCCAAGCATAACCGGGCTTTGGCGGAAAAGCTTCGCGGCGATGTCGCCAAGGCCGCTTTGGGCGGCACCGAAAAAAGCCGCGAGCGGCATGTGTCGCGCGGCAAATTGCTTCCTCGGGAACGCGTCGAGCGGCTGCTCGATCCGGGCTCGCCATTCCTCGAGATCGGCCAGCTCGCGGCGGGCGATCTTTACGACGGCGAAGTCCCTGGCGCGGGGATGATTGCGGGGATCGGCCGGGTGTCGGGCCGCCAGGTGATGATCGTGTGCAACGACGCCACCGTGAAGGGCGGCACTTACTATCCGCTGACCGTCAAAAAGCATCTCCGGGCGCAGGAAATCGCGCTCGAGAACCGGCTGCCGTGCATCTATCTGGTCGATTCAGGCGGCGCCAATCTGCCGCACCAGGCCGAGGTCTTTCCCGACCGCGATCACTTCGGCCGCATTTTCTACAACCAGGCGCAAATGTCGTCGCAAGGCATCGCCCAGATCGCCTGCGTGATGGGCAGCTGCACCGCCGGCGGCGCCTACGTGCCCGCGATGAGCGACGAAAGCGTGATCGTGCGCGAACAAGGCACGATCTTCCTCGCCGGACCGCCATTGGTCAAAGCCGCGACGGGCGAGGAGATCAGCGCCGAGGAATTGGGCGGTGGGGACCTCCATGCGCGCAAATCGGGCGTGGTTGATCACTTGGCCGAAAATGACGAACATGCGCTGACCATCGTGCGCGACATCGTCTCGAATCTCGGCTTCCCGTTCGTCCCGAGCGAAGTCGAGGGGCGCGTCTCGACTACGCTCGACACGAACGGAATGAGGGACCCACGCCCGCCACTCTTCGACGCCGAGGAATTGTACGGCATCATCCCCGACGACGTCCGCGCACCCTATGACGTCCACGAAATCATCGCGCGCCTGGTCGACGGCAGCGAATTCCACGAGTTCAAGGCGCTCTACGGCAGCACATTGGTGTGCGGTTTCGCGCACATCTGGGGCATGCCGGTCGCGATCCTCGCCAACAATGGCGTGCTGTTCAGCGAAAGCGCGGTCAAAGGCGCGCATTTCATCGAGCTTGCGTGCCAGCGGCGCATTCCGCTGCTGTTCCTGCAGAACATCTCGGGCTTCATGGTCGGCGGCAAATATGAGGCCGAGGGGATCGCCAAGCATGGCGCCAAACTGGTCACTGCGGTCGCCACCGCGCAGGTGCCCAAGGTCACGGTGCTGATCGGCGGCAGCTTCGGCGCGGGCAATTACGGCATGGCCGGCCGCGCCTACAGCCCGCGTTTCCTGTTCAGCTGGCCCAACAGCCGGATCAGCGTGATGGGCGGCGAGCAGGCCGCAAGTGTGCTCGCGACGGTCCATCGCGACGCCGACAAATGGACGCCCAAGCAGGCGGAGAAGTTCAAACAACCGATCCGCGACGATTACGAAGCGCAAGGCAACCCGTGGCACGCGACAGCGCGCCTGTGGGACGACGGCATCATCGACCCCGCGCAAACCCGCGACGTGCTCGGCCTGGCATTCGCCGCCTGCCTCAATGCGCCAATCGCTGAACGGGCAACTTTCGGTGTGTTTAGAATGTGATGGGAAAGACCATGGATGAAGAAGAGGAAGAGTTCGCTTATCCGCTGAAGACCGATGAGGTCAGCTTCGGTGACTGGCTGAGGCAACAGATGGAGGAGAAAGACGTCTCGATCACGCGCCTTTCAGAGCTTAGCGGCCTTACTTATCCCGGCATCTGGAATATCGTCGAGGGAAACACTCGTTCGCCCCGCGACGAAACCCGTAAGCGACTGGCAAAAGCTCTTGAAGCGCGGATTCCTAAAGCAGTCGAGGAAGCGACCGAGGCAGAATCGAACGAGATTCCGGGCTATGAATGGACGACATTCACGCCGTCCGATTTGAATACGATACCAGATCAAGCCGGCGTTTATGTCTTTTACGACATCACAGATCGCCCTGTGTATGTCGGGAAATCAAACTCCACCGTACGGGGCCGAATTAAGGATCACTCAACCCGATTCTGGTTTAAGCCGCCGCTTGTCGTAACAGGCGGTTTCATTCCGGTGCCGGACAAGACCATGTGCGACACCATTGAGAGCATCTTGATCAAATTTCTCGGAAAACATGCGCTGCTGAATGAAAAGGGCAAGCGAAGGGATTTCGAGGAATAGCCCGGATGATCACATCCCTCCTCATCGCCAACCGGGGCGAAATTGCGTGCCGGATCATCCGCACCGCACAGGCGATGGGCGTGCGGACGGTCGCGGTTTATTCGGATGCGGACGCCAAGGCGCTGCATGTGCGGATGGCGGACGAGGCGGTGCATATCGGGCCATCGCCGGCGCGCGAAAGCTATCTCGTTGGTGAGAAAATCATTGCGGCGGCCAAGGAGACCGGAGCGGAGGCGATCCACCCGGGTTACGGCTTCCTCAGCGAAAATGCCGAATTCGCTCAGTCGGTGACCGATGCCGGGCTGGTGTGGGTCGGGCCCAGGCCGGCGAGCATCACCGCTATGGGTTTGAAGGATCACGCCAAGACCCTGATGGCCGCGGCGGGTGTGCCGGTGACTCCGGGCTATATCGGTGACGACCAGTCGCCCAAGCGCCTCGCCAAGGAAGCCGCGGCGATCGGTTTTCCAGTGCTGATCAAGGCGATCGCGGGGGGCGGCGGAAAGGGCATGCGCAAGGTCGATGCGGCGAAGGAATTCGACGACGCGCTGGAAAGCTGCAAGCGCGAGGCGGCTTCGTCGTTCGGCAATGACGTCGTGCTGCTCGAAAAATGGATCGAAAGCCCGCGCCATATCGAGGTCCAGGTGTTCGGCGATGCCCACGGCCATGTCGTCCATTTGTTCGAGCGCGACTGCTCGCTCCAGCGGCGCCACCAGAAAGTGATCGAGGAAGCGCCCGCGCCGGGGATGGATCAGGCGACCCGCGATGCGGTGTGCGGCGCGGCGGTGCGCGCGGCGCAGGCCGTGAATTACGAAGGCGCGGGGACGGTCGAGTTCATCGCCGACACAAGCGAAGGCCTGCGCGCCGACCGCATCTGGTTCATGGAAATGAACACTCGGCTGCAGGTCGAACATTGCGTGACCGAAGAGATTACCGGGGTCGACCTGGTCGAATGGCAACTCCGCGTGGCGTCGGGCGAAAAGCTGCCGCTGGCGCAGGACGAACTCAGCATCAGCGGCCACGCGATCGAGGCGCGGCTCTATGCCGAGGATCCGACGAAGGGATTTCTGCCGTCGACCGGCCGGCTCGACCATTTCGATCTCGGCGATGCCGCCGATGATTTTGGGGGCCGGATCGAAACCGGAGTCGAGGAAGGCGACGAGATTTCGCCATTCTACGACCCGATGATCGCCAAGGTCATCGCCTGGGGCGAGGAGCGGCAGGAGGCGATCGACGAACTCGCCGGAATCCTGGCCGAGGCCGAAGTGTGGCCGGTCAGGACCAACGCGGCATTCCTGGTCAATGCGCTCGACCATCCCGATTTCGCCGCCGCCGACATCGACACCGGCTTCATCGCGGATCATCTGGACGAGCTCGTGCCCGACGCCGAGCCCGACGACGGTCTGTGGCGCGCCGCGGCGGCGGTCGCGGTGCTTGCCGGTGAGGACTCTGCCGAGCTTTCGGGACTCGCCGGCTTGCGCCTCAATGCGCCTTCCCGGCTCGGCGCGGTGCTCAGCCGGGGCGGGGAAACTCGGGCCATCATCCTCGACCAGGACGACGAATTGCCCGAGGTTGCGGGCTTCGCCGACGGCGGCGAGATCGTGATTTTCGCCGATGGCGCGGCGTTCGGATTTTCGACCGCCCAGCGCGGCAGCGTCGGTGCCCACGCCCACGATGGCGACATCCTCGCGCCGATGCCGGGCAAGGTCACCAGCGTCGATGTCAAGCAAGGCGCGAAAGTGACCAAGGGCCAGCGGCTGCTGACGCTCGAGGCGATGAAGATGGAGCATGGGCTGACCGCGCCGTTCGACGGTGTGGTCGCCGAACTCAGCGCCAAGGCGGGCAGCCAGGTCCAGGTCGATGCTGTGCTGGCGCGGATCGACCCGGCGGAACAATAAGGTCATGCCGGACTTGATCCGGCATCCGCCTGTTTTCGTCGCAAGCAGGGCATGCGGACCCCGGATCAGGTCCGGGGTGACGAAGTTGGAGACTCTCATGCGTATTTTCCTCGCCGCTCTCGCCCTTCCTTTGGCCCTCGCCGGTTGCGCTTACGCCGATCCCACGGGCGGAACGCCGATGCCGCTGGTCGACGGCGCCGGCCGGACGGTCGGATCGGTCACCGCTTATCAAAGCGGCGGCGGAGTGACCTTCCGGATCGAGGGAGCGGGCCTGCCCCACGGAGTCCACGGCATCCACGTCCACAGCGTCGGGCGCTGCGCCGGTCCCGACTTCGCCAGCGCCGGCCCGCACTGGAACCCAATGAGCAAGCAGCACGGTTTCTCCAACCCGCAAGGGCCGCATGGCGGCGACCTCAGCAATGTCACCGTCGCCGCCAATGGCGTGCTCAGCGCCACCGTCACTCTGGCCAATGCCGATCTGACCGCTCCGTCGGGCGTAACCGGAGCGCTGCTCGACGGCGACGGAGCGGCGCTGGTGCTCCACGCCGCGGCCGACGATTACGCCACCGACCCGAGCGGCCAGAGCGGGCCACGCATCGCCTGCGCGGTGCTGGTCCCGACCGCCGTTCGCTATTAGGGGGTGCGGTATTAAACGGCATTTTCCGCCGGCGTTAAAACATCGTTTACGCGATCCGGGCTAATCTGCCGCTCCAGCGACGTGTGGGGTGGACAGTCACGATGAAGCACGAGCCGATCGTTCCCAAGGCCAAGACCGCCGGCAGCGCGCTGCCCGGGCGGACCAAGCGCCGCGGGGTCGAGCTTGCCGCCCATGTGCTGCGCCCGACCGGCCATGTCGTCGATGCCGCGGTCCTCGATCTGTCCTACGAAGGCTGCCGCATCCGGACCGGCGAATATCTGTGGCCGGGCGAGGCGATCAAATTGTCGGTCCCGCGGCGCGGAGTGATCAAGGCCAAGGTCCGCTGGTGCGAACATGGCGAGGCCGGCCTGGCGTTCGACCCGCAAACCAGGAAACCGACCCGGGCGCGGGTCGAACGCGCCAGCACCAGGGTTCCGGCGCCGTTCGAAGTGTCGTTGCGCCGGATCGGCCACATCGCCTTTCGCGTCGACGTCCGCGATTTGTCGCCAACCGGCTGCAAGATCGAGCTGGTCGAACGCCCGGCGATCGGCGAAACCATGCACGTCAAGTTCGAAGGCCTCGAGGTGCTCGAAGGCAAGGTCCGCTGGATCGACGGCTATGTCGCCGGCCTGTCGTTCATCCGCCCGATCCACCCCGCGGTGTTCGACCTGCTGCTGATGCGGCTCAAGGCGAAATAAAAGGCGCTCCGCTGAGGCGGCGCACGGCGCGAGGTTCGGGCCCCGATAATCCACCGACTGCCGCTGCTCGAACGCTCCCAATCGGGCGCTGTGACGGGGGGAAGCGGCCGCCCCAGTCCAAGCAGCTGTAGGATTTCGCCTAAGGGGAAGTTGACCAAATTGACCGTGTGGCGCGATTTTCCAACAGCCGTGTCCCCAAGCAAAAAGCCGGGGGTCTCAAGCCGCGTACCCCGACGTCACCCCGCCAGCCGTTCGGCACAAGCATCCTGCCGCCGCGGCCTTTGCACGCCGGAGAGGCGAGGGCGGCGCGGCGCGGGACGCCGAGCGATCGAACGATATTGGTTTCTTCGAATGAATTCATAAGAACCATGTTGGAACATAAAAAATCGCTGTAGGAAAGTCTTTTGTGGCTTATTCTGGGCGGGCGGCCGATCGAGGTGCGGTTCATGGACAATGCGGGGGATTGAGGGAATTTTGCCAAGCCCGCACTTTTGCGCCAGCTTGATGCCGACGCTCGTGCTCGGGGGCTGAGTCGTTTTGTAATTTGAATGGGGGTTTAGGATGATCGGTACTGCATTCGCGCTGGCGGCGCTTCTCGCTGGCCAGGAAATCAACACGTTTCACGCCTCGCCCGTTGCTGCCCAGCCGCAGGCGGCGCAGGTCCCGGCACAGGCTGCGCCCATTTCGGCGCCGGTCACGAGCAACGCGATCTTGCGTATTGGGACGGAAGTGCCTCTTCGCCTCAGCGAGCAGCTGACTACCGCCGGCAAGAAGCTTCGCGTGGGCGACCGCTTTCATCTCGAGACGTCTGAGCCGGTGATGGTCCAGGGCGTGACCGTAATCCCGGTCGGCAGCCCGGCCATGGGAGAGATCACCGACGCCCGCAACAAAGGCATGTGGGGCAAGTCGGGCCATTTGGCAGCTCGCCTTCTCTATGTAACGGTCAACGGTCGCCAAATTCGGCTGAGTGGTGCGTTCGACGATAAGGGAGTGGCTGGCGGTGTTGGTGCCGTGGCTGCGGCATATTTCGTTTTGCCGGTGGGTTTCTTCATCACCGGGACGAGCGCGCTGGTTCCCGCCGGGACGATCATCAAGGGCTTCACCGATGAGGACGTGCCCCTGGCGATGCCGGTCGCGCCGTTAGCGCCGATGGTGGTGGGTGCGCCAGCGGCGCCAATGACGGTTCAGCCTGTGCCGGCACAGCCGCACTAAGGCGTAGGGCAATCGTCCTCATCCCGCTCGCGGGGTTTCTCCTCACGGGAACGAGCGCGAAGATGCCGGCGGTGAAGGCGTTCCTGGATGAGGATTTGCGGGTTGGGGTGGCGCGCTAAGCGATTAATTACCAGCGCACGCCTGAACCTTCGTCGTTCCAGCGGAGAGGAAATTGAGCGTGGTTCGAAGTTCCGCGATCGATCCACCGCTCAGCTTGGGCATGAAATCCCAGCGAATGATGGGCACTCCGTAGCCGTTCATGCGCAGAACCCAATAGTGATCGCCTTCATTCCGAAGAGGATTGTTCCCCTGGAGCGTTTCAGCGACGCAAGTAGCAAATTTTTGAGATGTTTTGCTGCTTGAGACGGTGGTTTCTACGCTCGTGCGGTAAAGCCCAGCCGAGGAAGTGGCGCATCCTGTCAGAGCAAACGACAGCACGGTCAATAAAACTTCGTTACGCATATTAGCCCCCAAAAACTTCAAGCGAAACCGAGCAAGGCTACATAAAGGGACGTAAATGGAGTAGCGTCAAGTCGTCCCGTTCGACGTCCGGTGAGGGCATTTGAAAAGGCGCCGGGACGTGATCGACGGACAAGTGCTAATGGTGAGCGCGGGGTTCTTCCTCACCGGCACCAGCGCGAAGATGCCGGCGGGATGACGAAAACCAGCAACATCTGGGGGATGTTGCGTTTTCGCCATGGGTGAAGGCGTTCCTGGATGAGGATTTGCGGGTTGGGGTGCGGTAGGGTTTCGGCCGAAGTGGTACTTCAACCTTAAGGAAGGAATTCACGCAGATGCAATTCTTCTATCTCCTGCTGGGCGGCTTGGTCACCTATCGACTCTCGCTTCTCGTCTCCACGGAAGATGGGCCGGCATATGTTTTCCGCAAGTTGCGAAAACTGCCGCCAACCGGCTCGCTCCGCGACGGGTTGTCCTGCGAGTGGTGCATGTCCATCTGGGCGGGCGCGTTGGTCGCGACCTATTACTGGTGGATTGAAATCATCCGCGGAATGGAATGGCCCCTCTATTGGCTGGCGATGAGCGCCCTGGGAATCATTTGCAATCAACAGTGGAACACGTCCGGGCGGAAATAGGTGTCGAAACAGGCGGCTGTCACTTCGCAAGAATGCGATTCCGGCGACGTGGCGCGGCAGGGGCGTGGTGCGAGAACAGGCGACCGCAACTCCTCACCGCCACCAGCGCGAAGATGCCGGCGGGGGTCGGGGGGTGACGGCGTTTCTGGATGAGGATTTGCGGGTTGGGGTGGCGCACTAGAGGCGGCGATACTTCCACACAAATTAATGCACCGTCGCCGGAATCGGCTGTCACGGTAATCCTGTAGTCCCGAGTTTCCCCTCGATGTGAGCTTTGACTTTGTCCCACCCTTGTCCGCCCAGCGGGAGCAGAACTAGAGAGAAAATCAGCTTGTTGGCGTAAACGTACTCCCGTGAATAGAAAGCATCGTCTGATGTGAGGCCGTGACAAAATGAGTGCCGCACTTTTGGCCCAAGCTCATGCACGAACAGGTTTTCGACGGAGAAAACAATGCCTTTCGAGAACACGGCTTCGAGAACGTCGCGATGATCGGCTAGCATTAGTCCAAGACCAATGGTGGCCTCGATACCCCCGGCGGAGATTTTCGTGTCCGACCGTCCGGCAGCTTCCACCATTGCCCGCATCCCCGCCTCTAAGAGGGGCACTAGCGCTGCTGTAGCGACAAACTCATCTCCGTAGAGGAAGGCCTGGATGCCTTTTGCAAAGGCATGCTCGGTCCCCGATGGAACAAACGGCGAGATGAGGCAAAGCTCATAAAGAAGGTCCTGATCAACGGTGTATTTCTGTGTGATATACTCTCTGGCCGGATTGATTGCTCCAGCAACAGCCAGTCCAATCCGGATCGATTCGTTCTTGATAATTTGGTAGCGGAGGGCCTCGTCTCCCGCGAAACCGCCTTTCGTACGTGCGACGGTTCGGCCTTTGCCGTCGACAAGAGATGCGGGGAAGAGGGACGATAGCGGAAATTTCTGCGCTTCTTCGCGAGCACGCTTCTCTAACTCTTCCGGATCACGTGGTAACTCAGTATGCGCCAGCCGGAGCAAGCAGTCTAAAGGCGCAAGATCATCATATCCCGAGAGTATCCTTTGTACTTCGTCAGTGAGGTCAACGCTGTGTTCGAATTTTCCAAATTCTTCGAACATGTGCAGCTGCGCTTCCTTTAACTTGTCATGAAGCCGCTGCCGCTCCGTTCGTACCCCTTTTATGCCGTGGAGGCTGTCAATTGCTTCCTGTAAAGCATGGGTTTTGAGCATCGCACTATCGATGCCGTCCGCCTTTGCTTCGAAAATGCTGGTAAGCTTCAAAGTCACATTACGAATGACATCATCGTCATTTGACCTTCGTGCTCGTCGAATGATCAACCTTTGAACGCCTTCAGCCACGAAGAAATCAGATTTGGCCAGTAGATCGTCTACTAGCGACGGCATGTCCTCCAGAATGGAATCCGCGGCCTCTAAATGTACGTCTGTTGCAATTCTTCCTATCCGCGCGACCGACATGTCGTCTCGGCTCGCAGCAATCGTTAGAACTTCGGCGAGAGTCGTCCTCAGGGCGTCATTTTCTGCTTTCGCCCAGCCTGTCGAGCGAGCAATCGCGCAAGCCCGTTCCAGAAACTCTTGTGAGCCAACTCCGGTCGGATCGGGGCTATGAAAGCGCTCAGTGCCCGTACCCGCAACGAGTCGCCTGACAAGCTCAACGTAGCCGTCGATTGCCAATCGTGCGCAATCCGAACGCGATTTGTCACGGGTCCAAATCAGGTCCGCTATCCTCGTATGAAGAGCGACGTTTGTTAGCCGAGTGAGCGCAACGCCTAATGCTACTATTTGCTCGGCATCCAAGTCGGACCCAACGAGCGAGCGCGCGCCATCCGAGAAACCCACTCGATTGGAGAAGGGTTCTGCAGGGTCCTTGGGTTTGAAGTGAAACGTGCAGAGCGCGGCCAGAAGGCGATAAACGAGCGCTTGTTCTGAATTGCCCGCGCTGTCGACTTCCGCGGCAGCACTTAGAAATGCGGCTTCAAACTCATCAGTATCAACACATTCTGAGCCGCGAATTGGACTCTCCAAATCACAGCTGCTCAAGAGGTCGGCGGAGACTGCCTGCATCATTTGTCTTGCACCTCATCCGAATAAAACATCCTCAGCAAGTGCTACTTCGCTCCCGCCAAGTTCAGCCCATCCTCGAGTTCGGACGCCTTGCGCCGCGTTTTCTTGACGGGCTGGGCCCCGGCCTTCGCCGGGGAACTCCCTTCGACAGGCTCAGGGTGAGCGCGGGTGGTGGAGCACTTCTTTGACGCTGGGCCCCGGATCAAGTCCGGGGAGTTTTTGTCGGACTGGGCCCCGCGTTGGGCTGCGCCCCTCTTCGAGTCCGCCGGGGAACGGCCCTTTGCCGCCTCACCCCGACCCTCTCCCCCCAGGGGAGAGGGAGTTGACCGCTCGAGCAGCGGCTTGAGGTACATCCCGGTCGCCGACATCGGTGCAGCGGCGACCGCTTCCTGCTTCGGTCTTTGTGTCATGCCCCCAGCATGACAATCGGCCTCAGCTTCGCCGACGATCTTCGTCATTGCTGACAAACCCGTCATTTGACCGGCTGCAGGTCTGGCTCTGCCGGTTCACTTTTGCGGCTCCGTTTCGGACCTTTCGGCGCGGCGTCGATGATGACGGGCTTGACGGACGAACGGTCGAGCAAGGGCTTGAGATAGTGTCCAGTCGCTGAGCTCGGTTCCTGGACAATCCGTTCGGGTGGGCCTTCAGCGATGACCATCCCCCCATTGACCCCGCCGCCAGGCCCCAGATCGATCACCCAATCGGCGGTCTTGATGACGTCGAGATTGTGTTCGATGACGACCACCGTATTCCCGGTGTCGACCAGGCGGTGGAGGACTTCGAGGAGTTTGCGGACGTCTTCGAAGTGGAGGCCGGTGGTGGGCTCGTCGAGGATGTAGAGGGTCTTGCCGGTGGCGCGGCGGGAGAGCTCCTTGCTCAGTTTCACCCGCTGGGCCTCGCCGCCGCTGAGCGTGGTCGCGGGCTGGCCGACCTGGATGTAGCCCAGGCCAACCTCGGCCAGCATCACCATTTTCTCGCGGATCGCGGGGACCGCCTTGAAGAAGTCGACCGCGTCCTCGACCGTCATGTCGAGCACGTCGGAAATGCTCTTGCCCTTGAACTTCACCTCGAGCGTTTCGCGGTTGTAGCGCTGGCCGTGGCAGACGTCGCAGGTGACGTAGACGTCGGGCAGGAAGTGCATCTCGATCTTGAGCAGGCCATCGCCCTTGCACGCCTCGCACCGCCCGCCCTTGACGTTGAAGGAGAAGCGGCCGGGCTTGTAGCCGCGCGCCTTGGATTCGGGGAGGCCGGCGAACCAGTCGCGGATCTGGGTGAAGGCGCCGGTGTAGGTCGCGGGGTTGGAGCGCGGGGTGCGGCCGATCGGCGACTGGTCGATGTCGATGACCTTGTCGAGCTGTTCGAGCCCGGTGACCCGCTCGTGAGCGCCGGCGAGGATCCGAGCGCCGTTGAGGTGGCGCGCGGCTGCGGCATAGAGCGTGTCGATGGTCAGCGAGGACTTGCCGCTGCCGCTGACCCCGGTGACGCAGGTGAAGGTGCTCAAGGGGAAAGCGGCGGTGACGCCCCGCAGGTTATTGGCGGTGGCGCCGTGGACGGTGACTTTCTTGCCTGAACCCTTGCGGCGGGTAGCGCGGCGCGGGATCTGCTTGCGGCCGCTGAGGTAGTCGGCGGTGAGCGAGCCCTTGCACTTGAGCAGGTCCTTGAGCGTTCCGGCGCACACCACTTCGCCGCCGTGAACCCCGGCGCCGGGCCCCATGTCGATGACATGGTCGGCGGTGCGGATCGCTTCCTCGTCATGCTCGACGACGAGGACGGTGTTGCCGAGGCTTTTGAGGCGCTTCAATGTCTCGAGCAGGCGGTCATTGTCCTTCTGGTGGAGGCCGATCGAGGGCTCGTCGAGGACGTAGAGCACTCCCGAGAGGCCGGAGCCGATCTGGGACGCCAAGCGGATGCGCTGGCTCTCGCCGCCGCTCAGCGTGCCGCTGGTGCGGTCGAGGTGGAGGTAGTCGAGCCCGACATTGTGGAGGAAGCCCAAGCGCTCGTTGATCTCCTTGAGGATGGCGCGGGCGATCTCGCTCTGCTGGGCGGTGAGTTTTGAGTCGAGCGCCGAGAACCAGGCGAGAGCATCGACCACGCTCCGGCGGGAGGAGAGGGAGATGTCCTCGTCGGCGATCTTGACGCTGAGCGCCTCGGGCTTGAGGCGGGCGCCGCCGCAGGTCTCGCACGCCTTGGGCGACTGGTAATTCTCAAGCTCCTCGCGGACCCACGCGCTTTCGGTCTGGGCCAAGCGGCGGTTGAGATTGCCGATGACGCCCTCGAACGGCTTCTTGACCTCGTAACTGCGCTTGCCGTCGATGAAGCGCAGAGTGACCGGGCGGCCGCGGGTGCCGTGGAGGATGATTCCTTGCGCTTCCTCGGCCAGCCTGGCCCAGGGCGTATCGAGATCGAAGTCGTAAGCGCGGGCGAGGCTGGCGAGGACCTGCATGTAATAAGGCGACGGCGGCTGCGACTTGGCCCACGGCACGACCGCGCCCTTCTTGATCGTCAGCGCGTGATTGGGGACGACCAGGTCCTCGTCGAACTCCATCCGCTGGCCGAGGCCGTCGCAGGCCGGGCAGGCGCCCTGCGGGGCGTTGAAGCTGAACAGCCGCGGCTCGATCTCGGCGATGGTGAAGCCCGAGACGGGGCAGGCGAACTTTTCGGAAAAGGTGATCCGGCCGGGGGGGGCGTAGTCGAGCTTGAAGCCTTCGGCCGAGGATTGCCCAGTTTCCGTTCGTCCTGAGCGAAGTCGAAGGGCGTCGGCGCCACGCCCTTCGACTTCGCTGGCGCTCCGCTCAGGACGAACGGCGTCAGCGCTCGGAGGAAGGTCGGCCGGGTCCAAATACGCCAGCCCCCCGGCCAATTTCAGCGCGGTCTCGAAGCTGTCGGCGAGGCGCGCTTCGATGCCCGCGCGAACGATGATGCGGTCGACCACGACTTCGACGTCATGCTTGTATTTCTTGTCGAGCGCGGGCGCGTCTTCGATGTCGTGGAACTGGCCGTCGATGCGGACCCGGGTGAAGCCGGCTTTCTGCCACTCGGCGAGCTCCTTGCGATATTCGCCCTTGCGGCCGCGGACCACCGGGGCGAGGAGGAAGTGGCGCGAGCCTTCGGGCAATTGCATGACCCGGTCGACCATCTGGCTGACCTGCTGGGCGGTGATCGGAAGCCCGGTGGCGGGCGAATAAGGCACCCCGACGCGGGCCCACAAAAGCCGCATATAATCGTAGATTTCGGTGACCGTGGCGACGGTCGAGCGCGGGTTGCGGCTGGTCGTCTTCTGCTCGATCGAGATCGCCGGGGACAGACCGTCGATATGCTCGACGTCGGGCTTGTGCATCATCTCGAGGAACTGGCGGGCATAAGCGCTGAGGCTCTCGACGTAGCGGCGCTGGCCCTCGGCATAGATGGTGTCGAAGGCGAGGCTCGACTTGCCCGATCCCGACAGGCCGGTGATCACCGTCAGGCTCTCGCGCGGGATATCGACATCGACCCCCTTGAGGTTGTGCTCGCGCGCACCGCGGACTTTGATGTGGGTCAGCATTCGGTAAACCTATGCTTCGGGATGTGGGTCAGCATACGGCAGGCCTATGCTTCGGGATGTGGGTCAGCATACGGCAGGCCTATGCTTCGGGATGTGGGTCAGCATAAGGTCAGTTTCGTTCCATTTATGTTCTAATTAGCGCGAGCGGCCATGGCGGGTCAACGCGGGAAGCGCAATGTGGGTGCGGGAGAGCGGAATCGCAACGGCCGCGCACTTGTCCGAGTGCGGAGTTATTGGCCTGAACGCCTAACGCATTGGCGGTTCGAGCGGCGTTGGCGGCGGTGGCGGAGGGGGAGTTTCAGAGAGTGGTGGCGGCGCGATGGTGGTGTCGACCGAAACCTCGCACTTAAAGAGCATGTCGAGAACAACGTTCGTGGAAGCGTCTAGATCAACGTCGCCGCCAGGTCTGTGGCGATTGATCTGCGAGTCGCTGCTGCCACTGCAAATGTTGACATCGAGGCCGACTCTGGGTGGGCCGACGACAAAGCCGGGTACGGGAAAATAGGCGTTGCTGGCGTCATTCAGCCCATCCATGCCCACACCGGACCCCCAACTTAACCAGGAATCGCCATTGACGAAGAGGCTCGAGCCGAAGCCATGGAGCTGGCTGACGTCGGGATCAGTGTACAGATAAGAATAGTCGAAATCGATCGATGTGTTGTCCGATACATTCGGCGGCTCGACCCTGGCCTCCTGAATTTCCCCCACGGGCTTGCCGTCGGCATTGCCCGGCGGGGAGTAGCGGCAGATGAGGAAATCGAACCGCGGGCCGGGTGTCATCGCGCAGCCCACATGGGTCGTCGTCGGCCAGACGATCTGCGAGTAATGGGCGACGTCGGACCAATTCCCGGTGCGGCTGACGTCGGGGAAGATGCCGGGGATGAAATTGCGCTTCTCGGACAGCCAGCGGTCGATCAATTGCCCGGCCGAGAAGACGCCGTGCGGGCTCATCGACAGATTCTCGCGCTCATTCTCGCGGCCCTTGCGCGGCGCGTGGACGAGCTGGCCGAGCTGAACCAATGTCGGGCCGTAAGCGGCGGCCGACGCGGCCAGCGCCGGATCCCATATCAGCGGCGGCACGCCAATGTCGGTGCGCGCCGCATTCTGCATGGCGAGCATTTGCGCGGAAGTGGGGTCGAGCTTGATGGCGCTTGAATGTTCGGTCGGTGACGGCGGGTTTGTCTTGGCTTGCTGCGGTGGCGGGCAAGGTTGTCGCGCGAAGTTCCGCCCCGTCTTCGGATTAAAGGCCGTGCCGCGGTCAATTGCGTTTGCTTGATCGAAACCATCGGTGATGCCAGCCGGCACGGTATTGACCGGCTTGAGCGTCTTCACATCGATCCACGATCCGTCAGGCTCACGCGCGAAGTTCCGCCCCGTCTTCGGATTAAAGGCCGTGCCGCGGTCAATTGCGTTTGCTTGATCGAAACCATCGGTGATGCCAGCCGGCACGGTATTAACCGGCTTGAGCGTCTTCACATCGATCCAGCAATAGCGTGTCGGCTGAGCCGGAGTTTGAGCCAGGCTTGGCGACGCCGCGAGGAGCGCCAAGGTAGCAAAAGTAGCGCAAGACTTTAGCGACTGCCTGAGCATGGCGACCCCCTTCGCTCGGCCAATTTGAGGGTCATACGCCTCGCACTAAACGGTCGCAAATGCGAAGTTAACCCTTCGCGCGAGCGAGATGAGTCTCACCTAAGCGCGTACCTCGCCACCGCCTCATAATGCGCACCGTGGCGGGAGAGGTGGCTTTGGTAGAGGATGAACTGGGCCACTTCGAACGGCGGCGAGGCGAGGGCGCGGCTGCGGGCGGCTAGCGCTTCGGCGAACGCGGCGCTGCGGCTGTTGTAGCGGGCGATCGTGATATGCGGATGGAACGCGCGGCGCTCGGGCGGGAGACCGGCGGCAACGCACGCGCGCTCGACCTTGGCGGCGAGCGCGGCGACCGGCGCCTTGGGCTCAACCCCGGCCCATAGCGCGCCGCCATTGCGGCGGTCGAAGCGGCCGATGCCGCTGAGCTGGAGCGCGAAGCGCGCGGAGCGGATGCGGCCGAGCGCGGCGGCGAGGTCGTCGGCGAGCGGGCGCTCGACCGCGCCGATGAAGCGCAGCGTCAGGTGCAGATTGTCGTCGCTGACCCAGCCGAGCGCGGGGCTGTCGTCCATCGCGTCGATCAGCAGTTCGCGGATCGCTTCGGGCGGGCGGAGAGCGACGAACAGGCGGTGCATCGCGAGGAGTTCCAATTATGACAAGGCGCTGTAAACTCGCCCGGCAAGGGGGCCAAGGATGAGTGGCGACAGCAAGCTTAACCGGCCGGAATATGAGAAGCTGCTCAAGCCTTTGGGCAAGGAGCTGGTCGCGCTGTCGCGGTGGGTCGGCGAGATGGGCAAGCGCATCGTCATCATCTTCGAGGGCCGCGACACCGCTGGGAAGGGCGGGTCGATCGACATGTTCGCGCGCGTTCTCAACCCGCGCCAGTGCCGGGTCGCGGCGCTTCCGAGCCCGGGCAAACGCGAGCAAAGCGAATGGTATTTCCAGCGCTATGTCGACCATCTTCCGGCAGCCGGCGAAATCGTGCTGTTCGACCGCAGCTGGTACAATCGCGCGGGCGTGGAAAAGGTCATGGGCTATGCCGGCGACGGCCAGGTCGAAGCGTTCCTCAAGGCCGTCCCGGAACTCGAACGGCAATTGGTCGACGACGGGATCATGCTGTTCAAATATTGGCTGTGTTGCGACCAGTCGGTCCAGGAATTGCGCTTTGGCAATCGCCTCAACAACCCGATGAAACGGTGGAAGCTGTCGCCGATCGACCAGAAGGCGCGATCGCATTACGACGATTATACCGATGCCCGCGAAGCCATGCTCAAGGCAACGCACACCGACTTCGCGCCGTGGACTCTGATCGAATTCAACGACCAGCAGGTCGGGCGCCTGACCTTGCTTCGTGACTTTCTCGACCGGGTGCCGGATACCGAATTGCCACTGGCGCAGATCGACTGGCCGCCGCTCGGGCGCGAACCGTCGAAAGAGCGCTATGGCGTGATCGAGCCACTGGCTCCATTCCGGCTGCCCGACGAGATCGAGCAGCGTGAAATGATCTATAGCTGGGACTGAATATGGGGAAATGGCAATGAACGACATACCGATGCGCGCGACGAAGCTGCTCGGGCAGCTCGTCATTTATTATATCTCGATCGCAATCCTGATTTATCTGGCGCTGATGATCTGGCCCGGATTGCGCGACTATCTTCCGGTCGGCGGGGTCGAACAATTGATCAGCCAGCCGGCCAAGGGGCCGCTCGAAGCCCAGGATTCGATCCGCGCGGCGCATGTCGGCAACCTCGGTCAGAGCCTGTTCTGGCTGTCGGTCGCGCTGGTCGGAGCAATCTTCTGCTCCCTCCCGGTCAGCCGGGTCTACATGGCGGTGCGCAGCGGCGCCGAATATGACCAGAGCCTGGTCAACACGATCATCATCCTGCCGATGGTCGTCACGGGCATCGTCATCATCGTCCAGAACAGCCTTGCTTTGGCCTTCGCTCTGGCGGGTATCGCCGGCGCGGTGCGGTTCAAGAACAGCCTCAAGAGCTCGGGCGATGCATTGTTCATCCTGTGCTCGGTGGCGATCGGGCTGAGCGCCGGGATCGGCGCGGTCGAGCTGGCCGCGGTGATCAGCGTTGCCTTCAACTTCGTCTTCGCGATCCTGTGGCTGTCGGAATATGGCGAGCGCAAGGGCATGAAACGCTATCTTGCCGATTATGACGGGCACGACGAATCCGCACCGCCTGAGCCAGACAAGAAAAAGAAATAATCAGCCGACGCAGCGCTTGAGCTTTTTCGCTGCAAGATCGTCGCTCGCAATGTCGCTGAAAAAGCGGTCGAGGAAGGCGTTCGCGCTTTGGATCGTGCGCGAGTCCATGCCCGGGGTCTGGGCGAGGACGCCGAGCATCTCCGAGCGCTTGGCGCGCATCTGCTGCGCCGCGGCCAGCGCCGGACCAGTGTGCAGGCAATAGCCGCGATACTGACGCTGGCGCACGCTGGAGATGCCAAGTTCGTCCGGGGCGGTTGCATAGGCCGCGTTGACCAGTCCGGAAAAGTCGAAATCATAGGGGACCGGGATGACTTGGCCGGGTGCTCCGACCCCGATCAGGCGGGCATTGTGGCAGCATTCATCGCCCGGCGGTCCGGCCCGCATCGACCAGTCGTGATTGGCGATCATGTCCTGGAACAAGGCGTAGCGCGCGGCGTCGACCGGGTTCAGCCAGGCGACTGGAATGCGTTCCCCGGCGGTGACTTCGCGCAGATCGTTGCGGCGGGCGATGTCGCTCGATTGTTCGAGGAAAAAGCCGAGCCGGGAGGTGATCGGGCGGCCATTTTCATCGACATAATCGATGGTCGCAAGCCGCACCCGCATCGAAAAAGGAGTGAGCAGATTGTACATCCGGTAAGCGGCATATTCGAGCAGCAGATTTTGCTGGAAACCCGGCGCGTTGCGGCAATGGGTGACAAGCTTCAGTTTGTTCTGACCGGCGAATATTGAACCGGCCGCCGGCTGGCCGGTGAAATTGACCCGCAATGGCGCGAACTCGCAGGTTTCGGCAGTCCGGCGCATGATTCCGCGAAGCGCGAAACTGGCCGGCAATTTCACGCCCGACGGATCGGTGACCGAACCCGCGACCTCGCCGGTGAAGGCGCGATTGCGCATCAACGTCGCAAGCGGCGCCTGAATGGTGATCTTGATCGGCTGATCGGACGCGAACAATGGGGTCGGCGGAGCGGCGCGCGCCGGAACTGCTGCCGCAAGACCGAGCGCGACGAGAGCGACTAACTTGAACATCTTCATGGAGCGGACCTTTTCACCTCGTGCGGGATCATCTTGTCACCGTTGATTTCAAGCCAGCTCAATTGCCCGCCATAATAGCGCGAATTGCCGGTATCGATCCGTGCCAGCTGGCCATTGCCGATGATCAATATGCCCTTGAGAACCGGAGTGTGGGCGACCACCAGACGCTTTACGCCAAAGGCCGAAAGCGCGGTCTTGAGTTCGATGTCCGGAGTCTGGCGCGGGCTTCCGGCGCCGGCCCGGGCGGATTCGGCATCGGCGTCGCGCGCCACCAGCCCGCGATACCATAAGGGGCCGAGCGGGTCGTAGAGAATGGAGCTGTCGCTGGAATCGGCCTTGGCCATCGCCGCTGCAGTCTTGCGATTGATGTCCTCGAGCGAGAATTTGGAATATTCCGCGCTGATCCCGCCGTGGGCGAACAGGGTGCCATTGAGCCTGACGATGGCCGGACTGGTGCGCGCCCAGCGGCCGAGATCGCCGGTCGGGGACCAGGCCTTGTCATGCTCGACCCAGCCGAGCGGGGTCTTGGCCATGAAGCGGTCGCGGATCGCGGCCGGCGACAGGCTGGAGTCGCCGGCGCGAGCGGCGGCTTCGATCCGGGCCTTGTTGGCGGCATAATAGCGGTCGCGAACCGCGGCCGATTGCGGGGTGACGAAGGCGGCATACTCCCCCGCCGACACATAGCGCAGGTCGCCGGTCGCATTCATCGCTTCGTGATTGCCGAGCAGGACAATGACCTTGCCGCCCGCTTTGGGGGCTTCGCCTTGCAGCTGCCGCAGATTGTTGATGATCTTGAGCGAATCCGCGCCGCGGTCGGTGATGTCGCCGAGCTGGACCAAAATGGTGGTGCCGCCGCTCCAATGGCCGCTGGCATCCTCGACCCCGGCGGATCGAGCAATGTCGGTCCAGGCCAGGAAATCGCCATGGAGATCGCCGACCGCGACAATCCTTTGCGGTGCTGCCGCCTGACCCGCGCCCGACAGGCCAGCGAGCATGGACAACGCCGCCACGACCACGCACAGGCGACGGGGCATCATCCCCAGAACATGACGCGCTGACATAAGCTCAATCTCGCACCAGCGGACGGGAACAGCAATGGCTTTGCAGCCAGTGGGAGATGCGCCCGAAAAATCCGCCATATTGTCGCTTTTACGTGGCATTGGCCCTCATCCCGCCTAGGCTGGGCCCAACAACGACCGAACGAAAGCCCAATGGCCCGCCCAAGTATCAACGTCATCATCCCGACTTTCAATCGAGCGGCGTTAATCGGCGAGGCCATCGACAGCGTTCTGGCCCAGCGGTTCGCGGATTTCGAGCTGGTGGTGGTGGACGATTGCTCGACCGACGGGACGGCCGCGATCGTCGCCCAATATGCCGACCCGCGGGTGATCCTGGTCCAGCTCGACCGCAATGGCGGAAGCAATGCCGCGCGCAATGCCGGGATCATGGCGGCGCGGGCGGAATTGCTGTGCTTTCTCGACAGCGACGACCTCTATCTTCCGGACAAGCTCGATCATGTCGCACGAGCGTTCGCACGCGACCCGGCGCTCGACGTCCTGGTCGACAGTTCGATCCGCATCGCCTCGCCCAGGGCCAAAGCGCGGTTCATGGAAAATCGTAATCCGGTGACCCGCACGACCGATGAATTTGCCTTGGCCATGTTCCGCAAGCATCTGTTCAAGGCGACGTCGGCGATTTCAGTTAGGCGCTCAGCGGCGATCCGCGCTGGCCTGTTCGCGCAGGATATCAAGCAACGCCAGGATTTCGATTTCCTCATCCGGCTGACCGAAACCGCCAAATGCGGATCGACCGACGAGATTTTGTGGATCAAGCGCTGGACCCATGACCGGATCACCAATCGCGAGCGGTTCGTCGCGGCGACCCTCGAACTGGTGCGCCGCCATCCGCAATATGTTGCCAACCGCCAATATCGCTCGGGGCTTGCCCGCGACATTGTCCGCAACAGCTATCTGCTGCTGCGCGAGGAAAAGCGCACAGCGGTTGTCGCCGACCTCAAGCTTACGGCGCGCAATCTCGGCCTGTGGAAGACATTGGCGCTGGTTGCCAGCGGGCTTGGCCAGGCCCTTGCCGGAGCGATCAAGCGGCGGCGGCGGACGAAGCAGCCGGTGGTGACTTTTTCGCCCGACGCCGCCGCGGCGCTGGAAGTGGCGCGAAGTCGCGGGTGAGCGCGCTCTTGAGCTCGCCGACCAGACCGATGCCGTAAAAGCCCAAAGTGATCGCCATCGCCATCGGCCGTTGCCACAGCGGCAGATCGACCGACTTGCCCTTGGTCGCGATCCGGCCCCAAGATTTGCCGACCTTCTTGCCGAAAAAGGAAAAAGCGTGGCCAAGCCGCCGGGGGCGTGAGCGAGAGACGGTCTGGAACGCCTGATAATCGCGGTCGAGCCCCATGGTCCAGGCGCGCCACACGAGGAACATGAAGCCCGGATGCGGGGCGTGGACGGTCATCGCGTCGGCGGTCCGGGTGTAGCTGTAGCCGCGGGCGTCGATGTCGCGTAGCCAGAATCCGCATTGTTTCTTGAACGTCGGCAGATCGGGGAACGGGTTGGAGCGAAAGAAATCGGTCCGCACCGCGCAATTATTGGCGTGGATTTTGGCCCGCTTGACGGTTTTGGTCCGCTCCTCGGGCAGGTTGAAGATCCAGCTCAGCGCCATGGTCTTGGACAACAGATTCTCATGGCCAAGGACGGTGAAGCCGCCGACCGCCATGATCTTGGGATCGGCGAAGGGGGCGAGCAGATTCTCGAGCCAGCCGGGCTGCGGCGCGGCATCGCTGTCGAGCATCACCGAAATGGCGGTTGTGGCCCGCGATATGCCGAAATTCTTGAGCTTGTAATAGGTCAGCCCGTCG
The DNA here is from genome assembly GCA_040390365.1 of Pseudomonadota bacterium. Lineage (GTDB taxonomy): Bacteria > Pseudomonadota > Alphaproteobacteria > Sphingomonadales > Sphingomonadaceae > Sphingomicrobium. The sequence continues at coordinate 244,194 of JAZJYM010000006.1, forward strand.
GTCGGCAGGATCTCCAGATCGGCCAGCTGACGCATCTTCGGAGCGTTCCGGGCCAGCGCTTGTTCGATCACCGCCGGATCGACGGCATTGCTGTCATAGAGGTAGGTGACCCTGGGCTTGGCGCTCATCAGCGGCGCGGTCCGCTGTAGCTCCGACTGGAAAGCGGCCATTGCGGCGTCGGTCCATTTGTCGCCGACATCGATGGCATTTTCCCATTCGACGACGATCGTGACGGGCGGGATTGCGGGCTTTGGTGCTGGGGTCATGGGTCCGATTATAGTGCGGCGCCGGAGCGAGACCAGACCCGCCAAAGCCGCGCTTGTCCGGTTTTGCTTGAAAGCGGGCACGAGATTCACGATATTCGTCCCAAGCGACCGGGCCCTTCGCCCGCGCGAGAGGAGTTTCAAATGGCCAATTGGCAAGACCCGCAGATGACCGGTCTCGATACCGCCAGAGTTGGTGTCCCGACCGTCGCCCGCGATGCGGGCCTACGTTCGTACATGCTCAAGGTGTACAATTACATGGCGTCCGGGGTGCTGTTGACGGGCATCGTCGCGATGCTGTTCGCCAACAGCGGCTATGCCGCGCAGATCATGCTCGGCGGCGGAATCCTGCCCTGGGTGATCATCTTGTCGCCGCTCGCGATCGTGTTCGCGATGAGCTTCGGCGCCAACCGCATGTCGGCGGCGACTCTGCAAATGCTGTTCTGGGCGTTCGCCGGGCTGATGGGCCTGAGCATGTCGACCGTCTTCCTGGTCTATACCGGGACGTCGATCGCGCAGACATTCTTCGCGGTCACCGCGGCCTTCGCCGGACTGTCGCTCTACGGCTATACGACCAAGCGCGACCTGTCGGTCTTCGGAACGTTCCTGATCATGGGCGTGGTCGGTATCCTGGTGGCGATGCTGCTCAATTCGTTCGTGTTCAAATCGACCGGAATGGCGATGGCGATCAGCGCCATTGGAGTCCTGATCTTCGCCGGCCTGACCGCTTATGACACGCAGCGGATCAAGAGCATTTATTATCAGGTGCAGGGCAGCGAGATGGTCGGCAAGACCGCCATTCTCGGGGCGCTCAGCCTGTACCTGGACTTCATCAACATGTTCCAGTTCCTGCTGATGTTCATGGGCGACCGCCGCTAAACAGGACGCAGTGCGACACGCATGAAGCGTGCCGCCACTGCGGCGCAAACGAGGGCCGGTGGAGCGATCCGCCGGCCCTTTTTTCGTTGGATGCTTGAGTTGTCGGGTGTCGGCGCTCAGCGCCTTGCCGGGGCGTCCTTGGCGGCGGCGGCATCGCACGGCTTATCGGCCTCAGCGTGGGGCGCGGCGCCGTGCTTGATGTTCGAACGGCTCGTGTTGATGGCAGTCCCCGACTGCCCCTGTTCATCGTCCGCCGCCTCGGCCTGGGCCGCCTTTCCGTGCTTGATATTCGAGCGAGTGGTGTTGATTAGAATTCTGGTCTGGCCCTGTGCATTCGCGGCGACCTGAGGGCAGCGCGTGGAAGCGTCGGCACGGTCATCGAGTGTCTCGACACTGCCCGTCAGGGTTACCGGATCGCGGTCGACGGTCAGGTCATAGGTCATGGCCTCGGAGGATTTGAGCGGCTGGCCATTGGCGGCGATCGTGGCGGCGAAGCGTGGGCACGGCGTCTTGGCGCGGCAGGCGAAGGAGATGGTATAATCCCCCGGCTCCGCGAACCGCGCCGTGAACTGACCCGACTTGTCGGTGGTGTTGGCGACGATGGCCACGCCTCCGGGTTTCTTCTTCACGATAATGTCGACGCCGGGGATGGGTGTTTCCGACGCAGCCAGCGGCGTGGTCGGGATCAGGAGCAGCGAAGCTGCGGTCATGGCGAGCGCGGTGGAGGCGAGGAATTTCAGCTTCATGGCGGTCTCTCCTGCGAGGTCCTTCGCCGATCGTTACGCCTCCGCCGCCCCAAATGACAGCGGTTTCGCGGGCGGCAAAAGATCGAGATTGTCGGATGTCTCGTTCTTTCCGCGGCAGCCGAGCCCCCTCACCCCGCCCTCTCCCCGCCGGGAGAGGGAGTTCAGCCCAGATAGCGTTTGAAGAAGGCCAGGGTGCGAGACCACGCCAGGTCCGCCGCCGGCTTGTTGTAGCGCTCGGCCGAGGTGTCGTTGTTGAACGCGTGGTCGACGCCTGCGTAGGTGAACGCTTCGACCTTCTTGTGCGCAGCTTTCAGCGCCGCGACCCAGGGACCGGCGGTTTCGGCGACGCGGGTGTCGAGCCCGGCATAATGGAGCAGCAGCGGAGCCTCGACCTTGACCGCTTCCGACGGGTTTGGGGCGGGACCATAATAGCTGACGCCAGCGGCAAGCGATGTGCCGGCGGCGACCGCGAGCCGGTCGACAAAGGCGCCGCCCCAGCAAAAGCCGATCGCTCCGACCTTGCCGTGGCGGCTGGTGCGGGCAAGCGCGCGCACCATCGCCACCCCGGCGGCATTGGCCAAAGCGAGATCGAGCTTGCCGATCGCCTCGCGCGCGGCATCTTCGTTGGCCGGGGTCCCGCCCGCCGGGGAGAGCATGTCGGGCGCGACGGCGCGAAAGCCGGCCAGCGCGAGGCGGCGGGCGATGTCGCGGATATGCTCGTTGAGGCCGCGATTTTCGTGGATCACCAAGATGGTCGGCTTGAGCGATTTTGAGCGCGGCTGGGCGATATAAGCCTTGTAGCCGCCGAGGGTGACGATGCGGGTTGCAAGCCTTCTGTCGTCGGCCGGGACGATCGAGGCGGCGGCGGGGGAGGCGGATATGCCGGCGATAAGCAGCTCGGCGGCGGCGAGGCTTCCGGCGATCCTGGCCATTTCGCCCATGAAGGCACGGCGCTCAAGCCCGTCATGGGTGAAGCGGTCGTAAAGGGCGATGGCCGCGCGGCGGGTGGATCGGTCCATAATAGCCTCCGTCATTGCGAGCGCAGCGAAGCAATCCAGTTCGTGCGCAAGGCACTGGATTGCTTCGTCGCTATGCTCCTCGCAATGACGAAGAGTCTAGGCCGGCTGCGGAGCGGCAGCCGCCGCAGCCTGCTCGGCAATCAGTTTGGCGTCGATTGCGGTCGCGCGGCGATAGGCATCGCGGTCGGTCATGCGCGCGGCATAATCGGTGAAGGCGGGGGTCGGCTCGAGCATCTTGAACATCAGCATGAAATTGATGTTGGCGCCGACGATGAGGTCGGCCGCGGTGAAACGGTCGCCGGCGATATATGGCTTGCCGGTGATCGCCCGTTCGAGCGTGGCGATGGCGGTGTCATAGGTGCCGTAGCCGACCATCGCCTGGCGCTCGGGCGGGGCTTCCCAGCCCATCGTGCGGTTGGTGAAGGCGGCCTCGACCGGTCCCGCGGTGAAGAAAGCCCAGCGGTAATAATCGGCGCGGTCCTTGGGGTCGGGCGCGAGGCCCGCCGCGGGGAAAGCGTCGGCGAGGTAGAGGCAGATCGCCGCGACTTCGGTCACGACCTTGCCGTGGTGGACGATCGCCGGGACCTTTCCCATGGGATTGATCGCGAGATAGGGCGCGGCCTTCATTGAGGTGCCGTAGCCCAAGATTTCGGTGTCGTAGGGCTGGCCGATTTCCTCGAGCATCCAGCGCACGGTTGCCCCGCGCGACTGCGGATTGGTGTAGAATTTCAGATCGGCCATGCGAGTCTCCCGGATTGCAGCACCCGCTTACCAATTCCAGAACATAAAGGGAACCGTCAGCCGCGTTCGCCCTTGCCCGGTTGCGGGGCGGATGGAATCGGGGCTGGCGGCAGCGGGACCCCGCCGGCGCGATCGGCGGCGGTGGCATCACGCGCGGCCTTGAATTCGCTGTCCGCGCTCCATTCGGGCCACAGCCGCGAATTGGCGAGGTCGCGGCCGAGGCTGTGCAGCATGTCGGCGTCATCAGCCATTCCCACAAAGTCCCATTCGCTCGACCATTCGTCGCTCGGCTGGTGGTAATTTTTAGTGACATAGGTCTTGCCGAGCGCTTCGCCGCGTTCGATCCCGCCGTTGACCAAATCATTGCCCTCGCCGAAGCTGATCGCCGGAATGCCGCCCTTGGCCATGGGGAAATGGTCCGAGCGGAAGAAATGGCCGGCCTCGGGATGCGGGTCGGCGCTGTAATAGCGGCCGCGCTTCTTGCCTTCCGCGATCAGCAGGTCGAGCAGTCCGAGCCGGGCATTGCCGGAGATGGTGAAGTTCCTCGCCTTGCCCCACAATTGGCCGCCATCGGTGTTGATCACGCCCGCCGTCTTGCCCGGCGCGTAGAGCGGATGGGCGGCGTAATATTCGGAGCCGAGCAGGCCTTTTTCTTCGGCGGTCACGGCGAGAAACACGATCGAGCGATCGGTCCGCGGCTCGTGCGCGAAGACCCGCGCCTGCTCGATCAGCTGGGCGATTCCGGTCGCATTGTCGAGCGCGCCATTATAAATCGTATCGCCGCGCTCGTCGGGCTTGCCGATGCCGAGATGATCCCAGTGCGCGGAGTAGATCACGGTCTCGTCCGGGTGCCTTGTGCCAGGCAGCAGGCCGACGACATTCTGTGAAGTGATGACCGACGAATCGGCGGCGAATTTCGTGCTCATCCGGGCCTTGAGCTCGACCGGCTTGAAGCCACGGGTCCGGGCCATCGCCTTGGCCTGGGCGAAGGTCATTCCCGAAGCTTCAAAAATCTTCCCCGCGAGGTCGCTCTGGATCCAGGCCTCGATCGGCGCGTGGGCGGCATTGGGATCGGCCTGGACGACATCGAACTGGGTGTTGGTGTTGCTATTCTTGACCGTCGCCCAGCCATAAGAAGCGGGATCGGTTTCATGGACGATTAGAACGCCGGCGGCGCCGCGCCGGGCGGCTTCCTCATATTTATAGGTCCAGCGGCCATAATAGGTCATTGCCTTGCCGCCGAAATCGCCCGAGCCATTGGCACTGGAGCCATCGGCGATCGGGCCGTCGAAGTCGGGGTCGTTGATGAACTCGACGAGCAATTTGCCCTTGACGTCCACGCCCTTGAAATCGTCCCAATTGCGTTCGGGCGCGGCGACGCCGTAGCCGACGAACAGCAGTGGGACGTTGGGCAGATCGACCGCTTTGGCGCCGTTGAGCGGAGCCTTGACCGAAATCTGATCGCCCTGGGTCAGGTTGATCGACTGACCATTGCCAAGGTTGAGCGTCAGCGCCGGGGTGCCGACGATGTCCGACTTGAGCAGCGGCACCGCCTGGGTCCAGCCGCGCTGACCAGCGACCATGTCGCCGCCGGGCTGGACGCCTGCGCCCTTGAACTGGTCGATGATGAAGGCGACGGTCTTGGTTTCGGCGCGGGTCGCCGGGCCGCGGCCTTCAAAGGCGTCGGAGCCAAGGGTCTTGTCGATCGCCGACAAGCGCGCGGGATCGATCTTTGACGGCGAACCCGCAAGCGCGGAAGTAGACAGGATCGCGGCCATTGCCGCGCCGAGCAGATAAGCAGGCTTCACGTCATTCTCCCGGGAAAAGCATCGTCAATCGCGCAGTGCCCTAGACGACCAGCGCTCGAAAAAGTTTCTCGGCCGAACTTATTGGCCGGCGGGCGGTGCCGGGACCTTGGGCGAGCGGTAGCGGTCGAACCAGGCGATGATCGCGCTGGCCTTGGCGGCCGATTGGCTGGGGCGAGCAGCGATTCCGCCGTGGCTGGCGCCGGGGACCTTGACCAGGGTGGTCGGAACGCCCTTCAATTTGAGCGCGGTGTAGAGCTGTTCGGACTCGCTCACCGGGGTACGATAATCCTCGCTCCCGACCACGACCAGGGTCGGAGTCTTGACGTTGCCGATCAGGCTCAATGGCGAGCGCGACCAATAGGCCTGGTAATTTTCCCACGGCATCGCGCCCAGCCAATAAGGCGCGAAAAAGGCCGGGCCGTCGGCGGTCAGCGCCATGCTGGTCCAGTTGATGACCGGCTTTTGCGCCGCAGCCGCCTTGAAGCGGTTGGTCTTGCCGACGATCCACGCGGTCAGGATGCCGCCGCCCGAACCGCCGGTGACGAACAGATTGTCAGGGTCGGCGAGGCCGGCCGCGACGGCGGCGTCGACCGCCGCCATAAGGTCCGCATAATCGCTTTCGGGATAGGTCTTTTCAATGCCGTCGGCGAACGCCTGGCCATAGCCGGTCGAGCCGCGCGGATTGGTGTAGATGACCGCGTAACCGGCGGCATTGTAGAGCTGATAATCGGACGAGAAATGGGGGCCGTAAGAGGCGTAGGGACCGCCGTGAATCTCGAGGATCGCGGGCAGTGGGCGATCCTGCTTGTAGCCCGGCGGCAAGAGCACCCAGGTCGGCACCTTGCCGCCGTCGGGCGCGCGCACATCGAGGCTGGTCAGCCCGCCCAACGCCTTGGCCGAAAGCGTCGTCTGGTTGAGATCGGTGAGCCGCCGAAGATCGGTGCCGCCGCGGGTAATTGCGACATCGGCCGGCCGGCCGGGAGTGTCGGTGGTGAAGGCGATGGTGCCGTTTTTCGCCAGGCTGAACCCGCCCCCGGCATAAGGCCGGTCGAGCCCGCCGCCACCGACATTGACGGTCAGCGGAGTCACTCGCCCGTCGAGCCCGATGCGCGACACCGCGACCGAACCGTCCTGCTCGTAAGCGGCGACGATCGAGCGGCCGTCGGCGCTCCATTCGATTTGATCGAAGCCGCGGTCGAGCCCAGGGGCGATGCGCTGCGCAGCCGAACCGTCGAGACCCATGACGTAGAGATTGGCCTGATCGAAGCCCTTTTTGGTATCGTCGAAGCCGAGATAGGCAATTCGGCGGCCGTCGGGCGACACCTTGGGCGACACGTCGGGGCCGTTCCTGCTGGTGAGCGCGGTGATCGCTCCAGACTCGAGGTCATACCGGTAGATTTCGCTGTCGAGCGCGATCAATTCCCAATCGGGCTTGCGCACCGCACCGAACAGGATCGAGCGCCCGTCGCGGGTCCATTCGGGCGGCCCGTCGCTATAGGCTCCAAAGGTCAGCTGGCGCGGTGCTCCGCCAAGCGCATCGACGACGAAAATATGGTCGAATCCGGGTTTGAGATAGCCGGCACCGTCGGCGCGATAGGTGACCTTGTCGATGATCTCGAGCGGCTCGGCCCATTTCGCGCCCTCGGGCTTGGGCGGCGCCGATCCGAGCTTGGCGCCGTCATCGGGGACGGTCATGAGGTAAGCGATCTGGCGGCCGCTGGGCGACCAGGCGATGCCCTGGGGACTATCGGGCAGGCCGGTGATCCGGGCGCTCGCTCCACTGTCCATCCATTTGACGTAGAGCTGCGGTGCCGCGCCATTTGAAGCGACATAGGCCAGCCGATGGCCATCGGGCGACCAGCGCGGGCTGAAGCTGTCGCCATCCTCGGCGACCAGCGGGCGCTGCGAACCGCTGGCGACATCGATCAGCCAGATCGACGAGCGCGCCTTGTCGGTCATGATGTCGTTCGAGCGGCGGACATAAGCGACCAAACGCCCGTCGGGGCTGATCTGCGGGTCGCTTGCAAGGCTCAGATCGAACAGATCGCGCCCGGTAAAACGAGGATCCGGAGCGGTCGCCGGAGCCGCCGCCGCCGACGCCGAAATGCCAAGCGCCAACGCGCCCAATGCGACTCGCCAATGATCCATCTGATGCTCCCCGATTTTGCGCGGGGAACAGAGGACGATTCAGCGGCTCATGCAAGCACTGGCATTAAGCGTCGGGTTTCGCGGTCTTTTTCGCCTTCTTTGAAGCGGCAGGCTTGGCCCTGACCGGCTTGGGCGGCGCCGGAGTGATCTCGAACGCCGGGGCATTGTCCTTGATCCGCACCTTGACCTCGCCGCCGTTGATCAATTTGCCGAACAGCAATTCCTCGGCCAGCGGCTGCTTGATCTTTTCCTGCACCAAGCGGCCCATCGGGCGAGCGCCGTACAGCTTGTCATAGCCGCGCGTTACCAGCCACTGGCGGGCCTCGTCGTCGAGGTCGATATCGACCTTGCGCTCGGCCAGCTGGAGCTCGAGCTGGAGGATGAACTTGTCGACCACCCGCGCGACCACCGCGGGGGGCAGATAAGCGAACGGCACCACCGCATCGAGGCGGTTGCGGAATTCAGGCGTGAACATCTTGCGGATGGCGTCTTCCTGGACGTCCTCGCGGTTGGAGGCACCAAAGCCAATGCCCTCGCGCGCCATGTCCGACGCACCGGCGTTGGTGGTCATGATCAGGATCGTGTTGCGGAAATCGACCGTCTTGCCGTGGTGATCGGTGAGCTTGCCGTTGTCCATCACCTGGAGGAGGATGTTGAACAAATCGGGGTGAGCTTTTTCGATCTCGTCGAGCAGAAGCACCGAATGCGGCTGCTGGTCGACGGCATCGGTCAAAAGTCCGCCCTGGTCGTAGCCGACATAGCCCGGCGGAGCGCCGATCAAGCGGCTGATCGAGTGCCGCTCCATATATTCGGACATGTCGAAGCGCTGGAGCGGGATGCCCATGACCAAAGCGAGCTGGCGCGCGACCTCGGTCTTGCCGACCCCGGTCGGGCCGGAGAACAGATAATTGCCAATTGGCTTGTCGGGTTCGCGTAAGCCCGCGCGCGACAGCTTGATCGCCGACGCGAGCTTCTCGATCGCCATGTCCTGGCCGAACACGACGCGCTTCAAATCCGCTTCGAGATGCTCGAGCACCTGCTTGTCGTCGGCCGAAACCGATTTCGGCGGGATCCGCGCCATGGTCGCGACCACCGCTTCGATTTCCCGGGTGGTGATGACCTTCTTGCGGCGCGACGGCGGGACCAGCATCTGCATCGCTCCGACCTCGTCGATCACGTCGATCGCCTTGTCGGGCAGCTTGCGGTCGTGGATGTAGCGCGCGCTGAGTTCGACCGCGCTCTTGATCGCGTCGGCGGTGTAGCGGACCTTGTGGTGGCCCTCGAACGAGCTGCGCAGGCCGGCGATGATCTTGATCGTGTCCTCGACCGTCGGCTCGTTGACGTCGATCTTCTGGAACCGGCGCAGAAGCGCCCGGTCCTTCTCGAAATGGTTGCGGAATTCCTTGTAGGTGGTCGAGCCGATGCAGCGGATCGTGCCCGAACTGAGCGCGGGCTTGAGCAGGTTGGAGGCGTCCATCGCCCCGCCGCTGGTGGCGCCGGCGCCGATGACGGTATGGATCTCGTCGATGAACAGGATCGCGTCGGGCATTTTCTCAAGCTCGGTAACGACCGATTTCAGCCGTTCCTCGAAATCGCCGCGATAGCGGGTGCCGGCGAGCAAAGCGCCCATGTCGAGCGAATAGATGACCGCGCCCGTGAGCACGTCGGGGACGTCGCCCTCGATGATCTTGCGCGCGAGCCCTTCCGCGATCGCCGTCTTCCCGACTCCGGGGTCGCCGACATACAGCGGGTTGTTCTTCGAACGGCGGCACAGAATCTGCACCGTACGGTCGACTTCGGGCATCCGGCCGATCAAGGGATCGACCTTGCCCGAGCGGGCCTTTTCATTGAGATCGACGGTGAATTGAGCAAGCGCGCTTTCCTTCTTGCCCTCGCTTTTCTCGGTCTTCTCCTCGGTTCCTTCGGGCGCCCGGCTTTCGACCGGGGTCTCGCCCTTGCCGACGCCGTGGCTGATGTAGGTCACCGCATCGAGCCGGCTCATGTCCTGTTGCTGGAGGAAATAGACGGCATAGCTTTCGCGCTCGGAGAATAAGGCGACGAGCAGATTGGCGCCGGTGACTTCGTCGCGGCCCGACGACTGGACGTGAAGGATGGCGCGCTGGACGACTCGCTGGAAGCCGCTGGTCGCGGTCGGCTCGGTCGAAGAATCGGCGACCAAGGCGCCGAGTTCATGGTCGAGATATTGTTTGACGCTGGCGCGCAATTCGTCGCGGTTGACCCCGCACGAGGTCATCACCTTCGACGCATGCTCGTCGTCGACGAGTGCGATCAGAAGATGTTCAAGGGTCGCATACTCGTGCCGGCGACGGCTGGCTTCCTCCAGGGCATTGTGGAGGGTCTTTTCGAGTTCGCGCGCAAAACTAGGCATTGAGGATCAATCTCCGCGCCCGCCGAACCGCGACGGGCTCTTGACCGCCAATGTCGGGCGCACTTGGCCGGCGATCAAGGGCGCGACTCGCGATTATCCCCAGTTTATGGTCAGAACAGCGCGGGGCGGTGCACAATTTCAGCCCTTTTTGAACAATTCCTCGGCCGCGTTGCGATGTTGGGCGCCGGCCTCGAGATGCGCCTCGACTCGCGCGATTTCGGCTTTCAGCGCAGCAATTCGCTCGGTCAGTTCCTCGACGCTGATCGGGTCGAGATCCTGACGCGCGAGTTCCTTTAGCGGATCGCCCGGCTTCGACGGGAACAGGTCGTCGATATCCATGGCCGGCAAGTTGACCCATGCGGCGGCCAAGTCAATAAGCCGCCGGGCCAATGACCGACCTCCCCAATTTGATGATCGCAGCGGTCGCTCCGCAACCCGGCGCGGCGGACGCAATCGCTTTGGTCGAACGGCCGGTGCCGCGGCCGGGAGCGGGCGAAGTGCTGGTCAAGGTCGCCGCGGCGGGGGTCAACCGGCCCGACATCCTCCAGCGCCGCGGGCTCTACCCGCCGCCGCCCGGGGCATCCGACATCCTGGGCCTGGAAATCGCCGGGATCGTGGTTGCGGCGGGCGCGGGCGCGGAAAGCCTGGCGGGACAGAAGGTCTGCGCTTTGGTCGCGGGTGGCGGCTATGCCCAATATTGCGTCGCTCCGGCGGGGACCTGCCTGCCCGTCCCCGAAGTCATGACCATGACCGAGGCCGCGGCAATGCCCGAAACCCTGTTCACCGTATGGGTCAATCTGTTCGAGCGCGGCTTTGCCGCCGATGGCGACCGGGTGCTGGTCCACGGCGGCACCAGCGGTATCGGAACCATGGCCATCGCGCTGGGCAAATTGTTCGGCCTGACGATCATCGTCACCTGCGGCGACAACGACAAATGCGCTGCGGCGGTCAAGCTCGGCGCAGCGGCCGCGATCAATTACCATAGTCAGGATTTCGTCGCGGAGGTCGAGCGTCTGACCGGCGGCGACGGCGTTGCGGTGGTGCTCGACATGGTCGGCGGCGACTATCTCCCGCGCAACCTCCTGTGCCTCGCCGACGACGGCCGCCACGTCTCGATCGCGTTCCAGCGCGGGGCCACAGCGGAGATCGCGATCCCCGACATCATGCGGCGGCGGCTGACTCTGACCGGATCGACGCTGCGGGCGCGATCGGTCGAATTCAAGACCATGGTCGCGGATGAAATCGCCCAGACCGTCTGGCCCTATGCCGAAGGCGGGCGGCTGAAGCCGGTCATCGACCATATTTTTCCGCTGGACCAGGCCGCGGCCGCCCATGCGCGGATGGAAGCCGGTGCCCATGTCGGTAAAATCGTCCTGACCATTGCCCAATAAGCCGGTCGCGGCTACACCATCACCCAAGCGGCCGCTCCGGTAAGGGGCGGCCATTGTTGTTTTTGGAGACTTTGGATGGCCCAGCCCCTGATGCCCCACGCGACCGCCGCCTGGCTGGTCGAAAATACCGCGCTCACCTTCGAACAGATCGCCCAGTTTTGCGGGCTTCACATCCTCGAGGTGCAGGCGATCGCCGACGACACCGCGGCGACCAAGCTGACCGGCCGCGACCCGATCCGCGCCAATGAACTGACCCATGACGAAATCAACAAGGGCCAGGCCGATCCCGATTACGTCTTGAAGATGTTCAAGGAGCCCGATCCGGTAACCCGCACCAAGGGCCCGCGCTATACCCCGGTCAGCAAACGCCAGGACAAGCCCGACGGAATCGCCTGGATCATCAAGAACCATCCCGACGTCACCGACGGGCAGATTTCCAAGCTGATTGGAACCACGCGCACGACCATCGGCGCAATCCGCGAGCGAAGCCATTGGAACATGGCCAATATCTCGCCCAAGGATCCGGTGACGCTCGGCCTGACCAGCCAGCGCGAACTCGACGCCGCGGTCGCCAAGGCGGCCAAGGCCAAGGGTCTGGACGCCCCCGTCGACACCCGCTTCGAAGGCGACCGCGAGGCCCTCATCACCGAGCTTCGGGCCGAGCGCGAACAGCATGCCCGCGACGCCGAAGCGGCGCTCGCCGCCGAGGCCGACGACGGCTCCGACGACATCCTGCCGGGCATCCGTGACCCGTTCAAGCCGCTTCCGACAGCGTGATTTAACGGTCGTGCAGTTGATTTGAAGACCGCCGGGGACCAAGGATCGAGCGATGGATGAGGGCCCAGAAATTTCCGCTGACGTCAGCCAGCTCAGCTTCGAAGCGGCGCTAAAACGGCTCGAGGAAATTGTTCGAACGCTGGAAAAGGGCGAAGCGCCGCTCGACCAGTCGATCGAGCTGTATCAGGAAGGCGACCGGCTCAAGCGCCATTGCGAGGCCCGGCTCAAGGATGCGCAGATGCGGATCGAGCAGATCGCGCTCGGCGGCGACGGCCAGCCAGCCGGCCTCAAGCCGTTCGATGCCGGTTGAGACCATCGACCGGCTCGCCCGCGAACTCGACGCGGAATCGGCGCGGGTGGCGGCGGACGTCGACCGCTTCTTCGCCCGCCAGCTGGCATCGCCCGGCGACAGCCGCGACCGCCTCTATGAAGCCATGCGCCACGCCGCGATCGGCGGCGGCAAACGGCTTCGGCCAATGCTCACCATCGCCGCGGCGCGGTTGTTCGCGATCGACGGGGAACGCGCCTTGCGCGCCGCCTGTGCGATCGAGGCGATCCACGTTTACTCGCTGATCCACGATGATCTGCCGTGCATGGACGATGCCGATCTGCGCCGCGGCAAAGCCTCGGTGCACAAGGCCTTTGGCGATGCCGTGGCGGTGCTTGCCGGGGACAGCCTCCATGCCCTGGCGTTCGAAATCATCGCCGACCCCGACACCCATGAGGATCCGTGGGTGCGCTCCGATCTGTCGCTCGAACTGGCGCGGGCGGTCGGGCCAGCGGGCATGGCCGGCGGGCAGATGATGGACCTCAATGCCGAAGGTCAGAAGCTCGACCTGCCGAATATTTCCCGCCTCCAGCAACTCAAAACCGGAGCGCTGATCGAATTTTCGGTCGAGGCGGCGTGCATCATGAACAAGATGCCGCCCGAAGCGCGAACGCCCTATCGCGGCTATGCCCGGAACATTGGCCTCGCATTCCAGATCACCGACGATGTGATCGATGAATGCGGCGACGAAACCGCCGCCGGCAAACGCCTCGGACGGGACGCCGACGCGGGCAAGGCGACGTTCGTCTCGCTGCTCGGCCAGGATCGCGCCCGGCAGCAGGCGCAGCTGCTGGTCGACCAGGCGATCGAGCATCTTTCAAGCCACGGAAGCGAGGCGGATTTGCTCCGAGCGATCGCCCGCTTTGCAATCGAACGGGACCATTGAGCATGACCAAACGCATCGCGGTATATCCCGGCACATTCGACCCCATGACCCTGGGTCATCTCGACATCGTCCGGCGCGGTGCGCATCTGGTCGAAAAACTGGTCATCGGGGTCACCACCAACCCGTCGAAGGAGCCGATGTTCGCGGTCGCCGAGCGGCTCGCGATGGTCCGCCGCGAAGTCGCGGGCCTGGCCGCCAATATCAAGGTCGTGGAATTCGATTCGCTGCTGATGGATTTTGCCGAGGCCCAGGGCGCGTTGATGATCCTGCGCGGCCTGCGCGCGGTCGCCGACTTCGAATATGAATTCCAGATGGCGGGGATGAACCAGCAGCTGAACGACGAGATCGAGACCGTCTTCCTGATGGCCGACGTTTCGCTTCAGCCGATCGCCTCGAAGCTGGTCAAGGAAATCGCTCGCTACGGCGGCGATATCGGGAAATTCGTCACACCGGCGGTGGCCGCGGACGTCAAGCGGCACCTCAGCCGCGGTTAATCGCAAGCGGAGCTAAAGGACATTATGATCAAGTCATTCGCACTCGTCGCGCCGGTCCTGGCGCTCCTTCTGGCCGCCGCCGCGCCGCCGCCGGCTGGCCCGCCGGTTATTCCCGGGCTGATCCCGCCGCCCGAAGTCGCCGCCAACCCCGCCAACCGCCTGACCGTCACTTTGTCCAACGGCGGAACGGTGGTGATCCTTCTGCGCCCCGACCTTGCGCCCGCGCATGTCGAGCGCATCCGCACCTTGGTCCAGCGCCACTTTTACGACGGGCTGACGTTCCACCGGGTGATCCCCGGATTCATGGCCCAGGGCGGCGATCCCAAGGGCACCGGCGAGGGCGGCTCCGAGCTTCCCGACCTCAAGGCGGAATTTAGTCAGGTGCCGTTCCTGCGCGGCACGCTGGGCGCAGCGCGCGCGCAGGAAAAGGATAGCGCCAACAGCCAGTTCTTCATCATGCTCGCGCCCAATCCCGACCTCGACTTCGACTATACCGTCATGGGCCGGGTGATCAGCGGGATGGACGCAGTCGATCGCATCGCACCGGGCGAACCGCCGGCCGAACCGACCAAAATTGTGAGCGCGACGATCGGCGGCTAGAGCCGCGCGCGATCATGCGTGTCGCCGACTTCGATTTCGACCTTCCGCCCGAGCGGATTGCACTGCGCCCGGCGCGGCCGCGCGATTCGGCGCGCTTGCTCAGCGTCGCCGGCGGTCACATCACCGATCGGGCGATGCTCGACTTGCCGGAGCTGCTCGACCCCGGCGATGTATTGGTGTTCAACGACACGCGGGTGATCCCGGCGCAACTCGAGGGGCGGCGCGGGGAGGCGCGGATTGGCGCCACATTGCACAAGCGCGAAGGTCCGCGCTCATGGCAGGCGTTTCTGCGCAATGCGCGCCGCGCACGGATCGGCGACGTGATCGATTTCGGCGCTGGAGTCGCCGCCTCGGTGGCGGAGAAAGCGGGCGACGGGCAGGCGCTGCTGCACTTTCACGGGGAGGAACCGGTCGAGCTGTTGCTCGAGCGCGCCGGGCGAATGCCGCTCCCGCCCTACATCGCCGCCCGCCGACCGGCCGACGCGGCCGACCGCGACGATTACCAGACGATGTTCGCGAAGGTGGAAGGGGCGGTCGCGGCGCCGACCGCCGCGCTTCACTTCACCGACCGGCTGATCGCTGCGCTCGACGAGCGCGGAGTGAACCGCGAAACCCTGACCCTTCACGTCGGTGCCGGGACCTTTCTTCCGGTCAAGGTCGACGACACGGCGGACCACCGGATGCACGCCGAATGGGGCCGCATCGACGCCGCCACCGCCGCTCGGCTAAACGCTGCCCGCGCGGCCGGCGGCCGGCTGATCGCCGTCGGCACGACCAGCCTGCGATTGCTGGAAAGCGCGGCCGACGATGACGGTTGTATTCAAGCCTTCGAGGGCGACACCGCGATCTTCATCACGCCGGGCTATCGCTTCAAGGCGGTCGGCGGGCTGGTCACCAATTTCCATTTGCCCAAATCGACCTTGTTCATGCTGGTCTCGGCGCTGATGGGGCTGGAGCTGATGAAAGCGGCTTATGCGCATGCGATTGAAAATAACTACCGTTTCTACTCTTACGGCGATTCAAGCTTTCTGCTGCCCACGAAGTAGCTTTGCTTTGTCCGTGCGCGTGAAGTCCCTAGGAGAGGCGTTGGCGTATGTGTCGGCGGCCAGCGCTTGTGCGTAAAGTTCTACGGCGTACGGTTGCTAGGATGAGTTACACACCAAAATATGGAGGTTCCCTCGCATGGAGCTTCCCCACGCAATTCCCTCGCGCCGAAATTAGCGGCTTCTCCCTCGCAACAGTCCTTATTGAGCAGCTTGCAAACGACGGAACACGAGTGCCTCTGTCCCACGGCACTGGGTTTATGTGGCGGAGCGGAGAAGACATTTGGTTGATAACTGCGCGGCATGTACTCAGCGGGACCAATCCTTTTGATGGTTCACACCTTAGGAAAGAGCTGTACGAACCCCGTGAGATAAGGGTGCACCTAACCATAGGACTCAATTCGTCAGATCGAGCTAGACAAGCATACGTGTTGCCCCTGAGGGACAGCAAGGACAATGCTCTTTGGGCCGAAGATCCCCATTTTGCTGACCTGAAAACCGATATAGCCGCTCTGAAAATCTCCGTCGGACGCCAAGACATTTGGTGCATCAACGATGGTCCGGACTTTGGTTCATATGACGGCATGTTCACGCATGTAGGCTTCCAGTGTTTCGTAGTCGGCTATCCAACGCGCTCGGTAAGCGGACTCATGCTTCCAATCTGGCGGTCGGGCGCCATCGCCTCTGATCCGGCGCTACCGATTGACGACAAGCCTATCTTTCTAGTCGACGCGGCGACAGGGCCTGGCTTCTCAGGCTCCCCCGTTTGGCGAATTCAGATCGGTCCAACGGCATTCCACGACGATGCTGTAGAAACGAAGATTCGGATCGACAGCGATGCGGTCTTGAGAGCAAGTTTTGTTGGAGTTTACGCCGGGCGCCTCGATCATCCGCACGTCGGGGCCCAGACGCCATATGTTTTTTACGCAAATCGGATTCCAATCATCTTGGCGGCGAACGAAGGGAGGGCCGCTGCTCGACCCGTCTGAAAGAGCTCGCGGTCAGCTTCGCGGCCCAGCTGAAACAATCACCCTCGCTAAGAACAGCGTTCCTCATCCCTTCTCGCGGCATCTCTAAGTCGCCAAGTCGCCGTGGGGATCGGGTGCAGATGGCAGTGCATCTCTGTCTGCCCAGCACTCTCGCAAGCGTCAAATATATTGAAGACAAATGGACCGCGATGGGATTGCTCCAAAACGATAGGTTATTGTCCGCGACCGCCTTTGTACCATCTGTTAAATTTGGAGAAAATGTGGAATAGGGTGCGGGTTGGCCGGTCAGCTGATTGCCTGACACGCCGAACTGCCACCTGTCCCTGCATCCGGGATCCGCGAACGTACGTACTACGCGGGGCGCATTTATCGGAATTTAACGGCTGGTCGTCCATGGTTGGGCGCTCGACGGGCTGGGAGTGAAGTCAATCAACGCTGAAACGCTGCCCGCCGCCTACCAGCGGCCCCATTCGCGGGTCTATTATCCGGTTCGGCTCAAGTTCGTCCTCGCGTTCATGTTCGGACTTGCCTGGATGATGCTCAGCATCGTCGTGTCGACGCCGTGGATGCACGAGCTGAGCAAGGTCACTCACCCGATCTTCGCGCTCTTCGCGATTTCGTTCATCGCCTACATCCCGGGCTTCATGAACGCGTTCCTGGTCGCGAGCCTGATCCTCGACCGGCGGCCGCCACGGCGAGCGCTCGCGCAATATCCGGCGGTGACCGTCCTGATCGCCGCTTATCAGGAAGAACAAGCGATCGACGAGACGCTCGAAGCCGTCGCCAATGAAGATTATCCCGGACCGCTCGAAGTGCTGGTCCTCAACGACGGCTCGACCGACCGCACCAGCGCGGTCGCCGCAGCCGCGATCCAGCGTCTGAGTTTCCCCACGCACGTCGATGTCCAGCTGATCAACTTCAAGCACAATCGCGGCAAGGCCGCGGCGCTCAACGATGGGCTGAAGATGTCGCAGCACGACCTCATCGTCACCATCGACGGCGATTCGATCCTCCACCCCGACGCTCTGACCGGCATTGTCGAACGCCTCTATGCCGATCCGCCGACGACGGTTGCCGCCGCCGGCGCGGTGCTGGTGCGCAATTCGCGCGAAAATCTGATGACCGGCGCGCAGGAGTGGGATTACTTCCACGGCATTGCCGCGGTCAAACGGATGCAGAGCCTGTATCAGGGAACTTTGGTCGCCCAGGGCGCCTTCTCGATTTACCGCAAATCGGCGCTGCTCGAGGTCGGCGGATGGCCCGAATGCGTCGGCGAGGATATCGTCCTGACCTGGGCCCTGCTCGGCAAGGACCACCGCGTCGGCTATGCCGAGGACGCGATCGTGTGGACCAACGCGCCGACGACCTTCCGCCAGTTTGCGCTGCAGCGGCAGCGCTGGTCGCGCGGGTTGATCGAAGCTTTCGACCACCATCAGAAGCTGCTGTTCAAACCGCGGCTGACGACGATGTTCATCTGGTGGAACTTGCTGTTCCTGCCGCTCGACCTTGCCTACACATTGATTTTCATCCCCGGCATCCTGGCCGCGATCTTTTTCCAGATTTACTGGATCGCCGGGCTGATGACCCTTGCCGTTCTGCCCTTCGCGGCGTTGTGGAACATCCTGATTTACCGCACTCAGTCGAAAATGTTCGAGCGTCAGGGGCTGGCGGTGCGCCACAATGTTGGCGGGCTGGCCTTCTACCTGCTCGTTTACACAATCTTGATGCAGCCGGTGTGCGTGTGGGGATATCTCGCCGAAATCGCCGGGCTGCGGAAAAAATGGGGGACGAAGTGATCCGATTGAGTGTCATTGCAGCGGCTGCGCTGCTGCTGATGTGCGGACCGGCCATGGCCGCCGAACCTGACGCCGCGGCGGGATTACATGCCGCGGGCGTCGATGCCTTTTATTCGTCGGATTCGGAAAATAGCGAGACGGTCAAGCTCGGGCTCAATCTCGACTGGCATTGGGATGGGCCGGGCGATCGCCTGGGGATCCGGGTCGAGCGGGCGCGGTTCCGGCCGCTCGGACTTCAAGGGAAGACCATGGAGCGGGCCTATATTCGTTATTCCAACGACGATCGCGTGTGGAAGTGGGATGTGCTTGCCGGAACCGACGGCCATACGGTCATCGGCAGTGCGTCAATCCATAATGAAGCCCGCTTCCGTCAGGAATATTTCGTCGAGCGCAACATCGTCGAAACCCCGATCGGGATTACCAAGCGGCTATATTCGACCTTTGGCGGCGGTGCCGTCGATGTGCCGCTGGGCGACCTCACGACCTTCACAGTGTTGGGCGGATTGCAGGAATTCACCGGTTCGAATGTGCGCACCCATGCCCGCGCGACCCTGGTTCATGTGATCAAACCCGACCTCGGCCTCAGCCTGCAGGTCCGGGCGCGCTATTTCCGCAACAGCGACCCGCGCGAATATGATTATTACTCACCCCGCTGGTATGCCGAAGTGCTGCCGGTGGTGCAGATGCGGCGTTGGGTCGGCGGGTGGGAATTGCTGGCCGCGGGCGGCTATGGCGCCCAACGCGACGCCGATCGCAAGTGGCGCAGTGCCCGCTACGCCAATTTGCGGGTCACCAGTCCGAAGTTCCGCAAGGACTGGGCCGGCAATGCAGCGCTGATTTATTCCAACACGCCGACCAGCAACACCTTCGCCTACAGCTATTTCCAGGTCAATTTCGGACTGACCAAAAGCTTTTAGGGACGGTCAGTCGTCGCGGTGGGGCAGCGGCAGATGGGCCGAGGCCAGTTCCTGGTCATTGAGCTGGCGATAGAATTCCAGCCCCGCCCCGTTGCGGTCGGAATTCGTGACCCGGGCCGCGGCGAAGATCGGGCCGCGTTTGAGGATCACGTCGCATTGGGCGGGCAGCGGATCGTCGGCGGTGACCAATGCGCCAGCGCTCGAAATATTGCGGATCCAGACCATCGCCGCACCGCTCGGAGCGAACACCACCCCACGCATCAGAACGCGGGTTCGCCGGTCCGTCGGGGAGGCCGAGTCAGTGGGGGCGGCGGTCGCCATGGTCACGGGTCCTATGGTTGAGTGGACCAAGCTTGGGCCGATTTGATGGAGCACATGTTGTCGCAGCTGGTTTCCGACCGGTTAACTTCTGCGCCTGACGACGGACATCGGCGCTTGCGATGACCGGCAAGACCGCTAAGCGCAGCCCCGTGAGCAGGTTCAATTTCACCATCCAGGCGCGCGACGGCGCTGCCCGCAGCGGCACCATCACCACCGCTCGCGGCGACATTCGAACGCCCGCCTTCATGCCGGTCGGGACCGCTGCAACGGTCAAGGCCATGCGGCCGGATGAAGTGCGCGCGAGCGGTGCCGACATCATCCTTGGCAATACCTATCATCTGATGCTCCGCCCCGGCGCCGAGCGGGTGGCGAAGCTTGGCGGGCTGCACAAATTCATGGGCTGGGAGCGGCCGATCCTGACCGACAGCGGCGGCTATCAGGTCATGTCCTTGAGCGAGCGGACCAAAGTGACCGAGCAAGGCGTAACCTTCGCCAGCCACCTCGACGGCAGCCGCCATTTGCTCAGCCCCGAACGGTCGATGGAAATCCAGACCCTGCTCGGCGCCGACATCGTCATGGCGTTCGACCAATTGGTGAAGACCGACGACAGGCCGGACAAGCAGCGCGAGGCGATGGAGCGTTCGATGCGCTGGGCCAAACGCTCGCGCGACGAATTCGACCGGCTCGGGAACGATGGCGCGTTGTTCGGAATCCAGCAGGGCGGACTCGACGAGACGATGCGCGGGAAATCGGCAGCGGCGCTGCGCGCCATCGGCTTCGATGGCTATGCGGTCGGCGGGCTGGCGGTGGGTGAAGGGCAGGCGGCGATGTTCGACACGCTCGATTTCGCACCCGGCCAATTGCCCGACGACCAGCCGCGCTATCTGATGGGGGTGGGCAAGCCCGACGACCTGGTCGGAGCGGTGCTGCGCGGGATCGACATGTTCGATTGCGTTCTTCCCACGCGATCGGGGCGAACCGGGCAGGCATTTACCGCCGACGGGCCGCTCAACCTGCGCAACGCCAGATTCGCCGAGGACCGCGAGCCGATCGAGCCCGGCTGCTCCTGTCCCGCATGCACGACGTTCGAGCGGGCCTATGTGCACCATCTGGTCAGATCGGGCGAAATCCTCGGCGCGATGCTAATGACCCAGCATAATCTGTGGTTCTACCAACGGCTCATGGAGCAGATGCGGGAAGTGATCGCTGACCAGCGGCTTAGCGCCTTCGCAGCGACATTCGTCGACCGCTATCGAGCACCAGCCTCCTAGCTTGCACCGAACGATAGAAAGCTCGGCAGCGGGCCGTTCCATTCGGCTTCCATGTCGTCCACCACCGGAGCCTTGGTTTTGGCCGGCCGCGGGGGTTTCGGAACAGGCTTTGCAGCGTTTTGTTCAGCCACCGCGGGTTCGACCGGCTGTTCGCGCCGGCTACGTCGCTGCGGCTTGTCCGCGGCAGGCTGACGTTGGCGAGAGCGACGTTCGGCCGGCGCGCCGGCTTTGGCCTCTGCATGGCGCGGCGCTTCCCCGACCTGGTCGATCTTCATGCCGGTCAGCTTGGCGATGGCGGCAACGGCATCGCTGTCGGCGCGGGTGGCGAGGGTGATCGCAATGCCCTTCATCCCGGCGCGGCCGGTGCGGCCGATGCGGTGGATATAATCGTCGGCCTGCCACGGAACGTCGTAATTGATGACGTGGCTGACGCCTTTGACGTCGAGCCCGCGGGCGGCGACGTCGGAGGCGACGAGGATGTTGATCTCGTCATTCTTGAAGCGGTCGAACTCGGCGATGCGCGACGACTGGTCCATGTCGCCGTGGATCTGGCCAACCTTGAGCCGGGCGCGCTTGAGCGCCGTTGCGAGGTCGCGCACGGTGGTCTTGCGGTTGCAAAAGACGATCGCATTCTTGAACTCTTCGGCGCGCAGCAATTCCTTGAGTGCATCGGTCTTCGCGGCCGAAGTGGTGTGCACCAGCCGTTGTTCGATGTTGATGTTGGCAGTGGCCGGGCGGGCGACCTCGATCGTCTTGGGGTCGGACAGGAATTTGTCGGACAATTTCTTGATCGGCGGCGGCATGGTCGCCGAAAACAGCAGGGTCTGGCGGCTCTTGGGCAGTTTGGAACAGATTTCCTCGATGTCGGGAATGAAGCCCATGTCGAGCATCCGGTCGGCTTCGTCGATGACCAGCAAATTGCAGTCGTTGAGCATGATCTTGCCGCGGCCGAACAGGTCCATCAGCCGGCCTGGCGTGGCGATGAGCACGTCGACGCCCTTTTCGAGCGCTTTGACCTGATCGCCCATTTGCACGCCGCCGATCAGAAGCGCCATCGAGAGCTTGTGATATTTGCCGTATTTCTCGAAATTTTCGCTGACCTGCATCGCCAGTTCGCGAGTCGGCTCGAGGATCAGGCTGCGCGGCATTCGCGCCCGCGCCCGGCCCTGCGCCAGAATGTCGATCATCGGCAGCACAAAGCCGGCGGTCTTGCCGGTCCCGGTCTGGGCGATGCCGATCAAATCCTTGCCCATCAGCACCGACGGAATCGCCGCCTTCTGGATCGGCGTTGGGACGTCATAGCCGCTGTCGCCGACGGCGCGGAGCAATTCTGGGGATAGGCCGAGGTCGGCGAAGGACATTTGCGTTCCGGAATTCTGGTGGGTTGGCCGAAAATCATGCCCGGCCCGATCGCCTTGGCGCTAAGCGTCAACCACTGAAAATGTCAAGAAAAGCCAGTGTTTGGGTGGGGCCGCATTTTGAGG
Organism: Pseudomonadota bacterium; assembly: GCA_040390365.1. Taxonomy (GTDB): domain Bacteria; phylum Pseudomonadota; class Alphaproteobacteria; order Sphingomonadales; family Sphingomonadaceae; genus Sphingomicrobium. The sequence continues at coordinate 266,484 of JAZJYM010000006.1, forward strand.
TCTGATGCCACGGAGACTTAACATTGCGCCGGTGTGGTGAAATTTGAATCGCATTCCCAGCTAACCAGCTCGTCGACCGTCCCCTCGGGTCGGTGAGAGTCCCTTCTAAAGAGTCACCGGTCATGTAGCGGAATTCCGTATTAGACACTTAAAAGTCACGGAATTCCGTTGACAATCACTGTTCGTCATATTACGAAGTTCCGTAAGTTATAGGTAATTATAACGGAATTCCGTATGAATATCTCTACTTTCGCTTCCCTGGGTCGCCGGATCCGTCAAGCGCGCCTCACGGCCGACATGACCCAGCGGGATCTGGCGTCCCGGGTCGGGCGAAACCCGGTGCGCATCTCAGAATTCGAGCGCGACCTCTTACAGGACCGGTGGGGCCGTGATCGCCTGACTCTGCTGGGAGAGATTTGCGATGCACTCGGGCTCGAAATAGTCTTGGTGCCGCGCGCTCGCGCCGCCGAGATCGAATCCTTGGTGCGCGGCGCTCCACCCTCCAAGCCGCAAGGAGATGTAATCTCAGCGTTTGACGACCTTTTCGTCGATCTGGGTGACGACGAGGATGAGCGCTAATGGCCAAGATCGCGGCAGTCCTGGGGGTCTTCATTCTCGACCCCAATCAGCGCCATGTGCGTGCCGGAACACTAACCCGTGATGCCGATGGCGGCGTGTCGTTCGTTGTAAGCGAAGACTATCTTCGCGACCCCAGCCGGCCTATCCTAAGTCTCGGCTGGTATGACACTAGGTCAGACGAGAACAGCCAAAAGCGACTCGCTAACCGCCGCGACAAAATTGCATTGCGAGGTGCACTGCCTCCTTGGTTTGCGGGTCTGCTTCCTGAGGGCGCGTTGCGCAATCTGGTCCTGACGGAAATGGGTCCCGGCGACCACGACCAGTTCGATATCGTGACTAGACTTGGAGGTGACTTGCCGGGCGCAGTCATTGTCAGCCCGGAAACCGATGATCTCCAGTCCGCTGGCCCGTTGCGGCTCGAAAGAGTTCGGGGACTGACCACCGCCGAACCCCAAGGCATGGTCAAATTTTCGCTAGCAGGCGTCCAGCTCAAGCTAACCGGCGACCTCAGCGGCGACCTCAGCGGCGACCGATTGACGCTGTCGGGCCGTGGCGAAAGCGGACGCTGCATCATTAAGTTGCCAGCAAAACCCTATCCCGGATTGCCCGAGGCCGAATTTGCTGCGATGCAGCTCGCACAGGCGGTTGGCGTCGATATCGCACATTGTCAGCTCGTGCCGCGCGATCTCGTCAAGGATGTCCCAGACGAGTTTTTGGCACACGGTGACAACGTATTGGCCGTTGATCGATTTGACCGGTCGGCCGGCAACGCTCGCGTCCACATCGAGGACGCCGGACAAGTGCTCGGGGCGCTCGACGTCTTTAAATATACAATGGGGACCACCGATACCGTCATGAACATGGTACGGCGGTTCAGCACCGATTCTCGGGCTGATCTAGCGGAGGCATTCCGCCGAGTGACGGTCGACGTCTTGGTAGGCAATGGGGACAATCACCTTAAGAACTGGTCCTTCCGGTTCCCCAAGGCCGGCCAAATCCGCCTGTCGCCCGCCTATGATATCGTGCCAACCGTCCTCTACCAACCGAAGGATGAACTCGCCCTGCGGTTCGTCGGCACGCATCGGTTTGAGTCGGTCAATATGCATCGCTTTGAGCGGCTCGCATCATTCCTCGCCCTTGATCCCAAATGGGTAGTGAAGGAGGTGCGTCGAACGACCGAGGCCGCTCTCGATCTGTGGCCAGTTATGGCCCGGGACTTGCTCGACGATCGCCGTGCCGACGCGCTCGTCAAAAGGTTGAACAAACTGCCGTTAGTTACTGAAATCCGTGGGCAGGCGGGTGCCAGTTAGACGCTCGAACCCTACTGCCGCTAGTTTGCGACCCAATCCACGTGACATTAGACTCCGTGGCACGTTTTCGAAAAATCAGTCAGCATCCTAGCCCCTGGGACGCGGCTCGAGCTGCTTGAATTTGCCGATCGTGCAGCTCCCGCCGATACGCGAGTGGATGGCGTCGCGCTTGACGCATAAAAAACCATCGGCGGGTTGGAGGTAGAATCCGCCGTAAAAGTCGAGCGCAGCGCATTCGCCGTTGAACTTGGCGCGGATCCGGCTGCGGTCGGCAAGGACGAAATCGACCTGTTCGGGGCTGAACAGCAAGGCGCGGCGGATCGATGCCGCGGGAATGCATTTGGGGCCCTTGCGCTCGACCCATTCGATCTGCCGGTACGGCGGGCGCGGCTGGACCGGAACGCGCCAGATGATGCCGCTCTGGACGACCAGCCGGCTGACCCCCTGGGGCATTGCTCCGGCTTGTCCGACGACCACGCCAAACAGCATCGGAAACAGACCGAGCACGGTCTCAAAGTTCATGAATGGCCCAACATCGCGGCCATGGGTCGCAGGAGCGGCTTGAATGTTCAATGAACTGTTTCGCGGGCCGGCGGGTGACCGCCCGCGCCACGACGGCACGTCTTGCCTAATCGGCGCGGGGCCAATAGATGGGCGCCCAGACAATTCGGCCGGCCCGGAAAAAGACGATCGGGCCGTAAGTCCACCCCCAGGAGATCCCAAGGATGGCGAAGTCCGCCCCCAATTCGAATCTGCCGCTGTTCTACAATGCGGTCGAGCCGCTCAATGTCCGCGACCATGGCGACAAGAAGGTCCGCGAAGCGCTGCGCATGAACAATGTCGGCAAGACCCACGCGATTCCGCTCACGGTCGACGAATTCGGGCTCGCCCAGCGTCATTATCCGATCGTCTTTTCGGTCGGCGAGACGTCGGTTCCGATCGCGCTGATGGGCCTCAACGAGGGCGTCAACGCATTCCTGTTCGAAGACGGCCGGGCGCGCGAGCCGAACATGTACACCCCGGCGTACATCCGCCGCTATCCGTTCATGCTGGCCAAGATCAGGCCGGACAGCGACGAATTGTCGTTGTGTTTCGACCCGACATCCGACGCCATTGGCGATTATCCCGAGGGCCGTCCGCTGTTCGAGGACGGCAAGCCGTCGCAGGCGGTCGAGCAGATCCTCGAATTCTGCGAGCAGTTCGAGGCCGCCGGCCAGCGCACTGGCGCATTCATGGACGACCTCAAGGCCGCCGATTTGCTGATGGACGGCGAAGTGTCGATCCAGCCCGACGGCTTCGCCCAGCCGTTCGTCTATCGCGGTTTTCGAATGGTCGATGAGGAAAAGCTGCGCGGACTGCGCGGCGACGAACTGCGCAAGATGAATCAAAGCGGCATGCTGCCGTTGATCTACGCGCATTTGTTCTCGCTGAGCCAGATGCGCGACGTGTTCAGCCGCCAGCTGGCGCAGGGCACCGCCCCGGTCCAGGTCCAGCAGCAGCCGGTCTCCGCCGACGCCTGACTTCTGGCTTATTCGGCGGCGGTCGCGAAGCGTCGTTCGAGCAGCATTGCGCCAAGCCCGGCCGCCAAGCTGTCGATCAGCCGCGCAATGGCGTCGAACCCGGGGCCTGGAGCGCCGAGCGACGAATCGAGATAGCGATCGCGGGCGATTTCCAGCTGAAGCGCATGCACTGCCTGGCGCGGGGAACCGTGACGCTCGATGATATGGCCCCCGGCAAAGGGATCGTTGAGGCGCGCTTCGAAGCCCGCGGTGCGGATGACGGCCAGCGCAGCGTCGCTTAGCCAGCGCTCGGCGCTTGCGCCAAAGCAGTCACCGACGATGATCGGCGGAATATTGCGCTCCGGCGGGGGCATGGAATGACAATCGAGCAGCAAAGCGCAGCCGAACCGATCGACCGTCAGTTCGAGCATCTCCGCGAGCGCCAGATGATAGGGGCGATGGGCCTCGGCAATCCGCTGGCCAAGCTCGGCCATGGTAAACGGCCGGGTCCACAAAAAACCGTGGCGATGGGTCCGGGCGGGGACGATCCCAAGCCCGCCGCGGGTGCGGGCGGTCAAGCGGCCGCGCGGCGCTCCGGTGACCACCGCCGGGTCGATTTCATCCTCCGCCCGGTTGCAGTCGATTGCCGCCCGTGGCGCCCTGGCGACGACGGCTCCAAGGCCGCGCTGCAACGCTCGCCACGCCAGCCGGTCGACCAAGGGGTCTTCAAGGCTGGCGAGGACGGCGCGGCCGCCGCGGGCGCAGTCGACCAGCGACGGCGAATAGTCGCGGCCCGAATGCGGCACCGACAAAATGACGGGCACATCGCCGCGCGGGCGGTGGATCAGGGGCGGGGACAGCGCGGTCACGGTTAATTTCTGTCCCAGGCTAGGACGATGAGAGAGACGAGGCAATGCGAATGCGGGACAAACGGTTCTGGCCAAAGCCCCACGTTCAGAGCATAACCCGCGCCATGGCACGGATCCTTTTGGCCGAAGACGATACGTCGATGCGCGAATATCTGCAGCGTGCGCTGCAGCGCGTCGGCTATGATGTCGAAGCGGTCGGTTGCGGCACCGAGGCCATGCCGCTGCTCGAAAAAGAGCGCTACGATCTATTGCTGACGGACATTGTCATGCCCGAAATGGACGGGATCGAGCTGGCCCAGAAAGCCAGCGCCATCGATCCCGAAATCCGGGTCATGTTCATCACCGGCTTCGCCGCCGTCGCGCTGCAGGGCGGACGCACCGCGCCCGAAGCCAAATTGCTGTCCAAGCCGTTCCACCTCAAGGATTTGGTGATGGAAGTGGACCGGATTTTCCAGACCGAGGACCAGCACGGGCGGCTTTAGCCGCTCGCGGCTTGCGCATCCGGTTTCGGCCCCCTAGGTAGCGCGCCGAGTGGGCGTGTAGCTCAGTGGTAGAGCACTGTGTTGACATCGCAGGGGTCGCAAGTTCAATCCTTGCCACGCCCACCATTTTTTACATGAAAAAGCATTAGTTTAGAAGGGCAGCGCCAATTTGCTCTGCAGCGTTCGGCTGGTGCAGTTGCACCGGAAAGCTACGAAATTGCGTCTTCGGCTCTCTAGAAGCCAACGCTAATGTCTGCTTTCGACCCAAAGCGGACATTGGAGCGGGCAGGCTCTGGCGACCGCTCTGCGCCTTTTCCAGCCGCTCCGAGCAGCCTCGCCGGCACCCGAAACCGGACCTTGGTTCAACTGATTTGCTAATGTCCTATCCCGACCGATACTGGTGAAAAGGTCCGCTCCTGATAATCAGCCGCTTGAGCCGATTAGGCCGTTGGGCGCATCGTGATTTAAGTCCAGTCGATTGGACGAGGAAGCGCGGCCGCACTCGATTGACCGCCAAGCGAAATTATCTGCCTTCATTGCACCTGTAACCTCGGGCATGCCAAAAGGATTTGATGTCTCAGGCGGAATTGATCACAGCATTGGAGGAGTTTCGCGCCGATATTCTGCGCTTCCTCCGCGCGCGGACCGGGAATGCCGAAGATGCCGAGGATCTCGCGTCGGACCTGTATTTGAAGCTGCGCGTCCTTAAACTTCAAATGCCTGTCGACAACCCGCGATCCTATCTTTTTTCCATGGCCAACCGCCTCGTCCTCGACCGGTTGCGCGCGACGCAGCGACGCGCCCGGCGCGAAATAAACTGGGCGCGCGAGAAAGTCGGTGACCCGGGCTGTCCTGCGAAGGACGATCGCCCCGATCCGGAAAGCCTGGTGATTGCCGGAGACGAGGCAAGCCGGCTTCGCCTGGCGATTGCCGCCCTGCCGCCACGAGCGCGTCGGGCGTTGGTGCTTCACAAGATCGACGGCCTCACCCAACTCGAGGTCGCCGAGCAGCTCGGGATCAGTCGAAGTGCGGTCGAAAAGCACATGGCGGTCGCGATGGAACGTCTGCGCCGGACTCTTGGCGGGCTGCGGTGATGGCGTGGTCGCGGCGTCCTGCCAAGCGAGTGGAAGCTGGCGGCTCGATCCGCCGGAAGGACGACAGGAATGACTAACGAACGCAGATTCGCGGAGGCCATGACGTGGCACTCCGGGCAGAACCAAGCGGACTTCGACTGGGACGGCTTCACGCATTGGCTGGAGGCGGACCCAGCCAACCGCGCGGCCTATGACGAGGCGGCGTTGCTCGATGACACGTTCGACCGCAATCGCCATCTGCTCGTCGATGCGGCCGAACCGGCTAACGATAATCGCCGCATCTGGTTCGGTTGGGTCGGCGGGATCGCGGCAACCGTGGCGGCGGCGGCGCTGTTCCTGCCAATGGTTCCCAGCGACCAGCGGAAACCGGCGGCGAGCCCGCCCTCCCTCTATTTGACCCGCGCGGGCGAGACACGCACTGTCTCCCTCGCCCGCGGGATCGCCGTCACGCTTGCACCCGAGAGTATTCTCGAGGTCGCGGGCGAGCAGCTGACGATCAAGGGCGAAGGATATTTCGCCGTGGCGCACGACCCTGCGCGGAAGCTGCTTGTCACCGCCGGACCAATCCAAGTTTCCGACATCGGCACGACCTTTAGCGCCGCAACCTTTGGCCGGACCGCAAGGATTGCAGTCGCTGAAGGTTCGCTGGTCGTCAGCGCAAGTGGGATTCATCACAACCTCGGCGCCGGCCAAGCCGCGCAATTTGAGCGTGACAGGCTGATTGTGTCGGCAGTCGCGCGCGACAGCATCGGAGACTGGCGCGATGGGTCGCTTACCTTTGATAATGCGCCGCTGTCGCTGGTGGCCGCGCAGTTGACCCGCTATTCGCGGGAACGGGTATCGGTCGATCCGTCGATCGCCGACCAGCGTTTCTCGGGGGTCGTGGCAATTGGCGATAAGGAAAAGCCAGGCGAAGCGGTGGCGGCGATCATGCGGGTCGATGCTCGTCGCGACAGCACGGACCTGCGTCTGGGTCCCGCCCGCTAGCGTCGTTCTCGCCACGCCGGCCATCGCTGCGACCGGCCTGTCACTTCCCGCCGGGAGACTCGACCAATCGGTTGCCGCGATCGGGCGGCACTTTCACGTCACAATCGGACTCGTCGGGGTGAATCCTGCCTTGCACGTCGGTGCCGTGGGCGATGCGCGGTCGGCGGACGATGCGCTCGGCCGGCTAGCGCGCGGTGGCGCATTTCGCGTCGTCGCAGTTGCGCCCAACCTATATCGGATCGTTGCCGCGGCGCCGACGCGTGCGGTACCGCCGCCCATTGGCCAGATCGACATGACACCGGTCATCGTAACCGGCCGCAAGCGCCGGGAACTGGCAGCCGACGTGCCAGCGACGATTGCCGTTATCCGGCCTTCGGTGACAGCGGGACTAGTCCCGGGAAGCGAAAGTCTCGTGCGGTCACTCCCTTCGCTCAGCGCGAGCGCTGCCGGGGGGGGCGCCAACCGTTTGTTCATCCGCGGTATCGGCGATGCTCCACTGGGCGGGTTCGGCCAGCAGAGCGTAGCCTTTCTGTTCGACGATGCACGCCTGACCTTTGACGGGCCCGACCCCGACCTTGCGCTGGTCGACATCGACCGGGTCGAGGTGCTCGAAGGACCGCAGGGACCATTGTACGGGACTGGCGCACTGGGCGGTATCGTGCGGATTCTTCCGAATAGCCCTGATCCGTCGAGGAGCGTTGTCACCGCGACTGCGGGCATGGGCTTTATCCGGCACGGTTGGCCTGGCTTCAGCGGAAACGTCGTCGCCAACCTGCCGCTTGATGGCGCAAGCGCGGTTCGCCTTGTCGCCTATGGGGGACATCGGCCGGGCTGGATCGACAATCGCGGGGGCCCGAGTGGAGTGAATGACGAGTCGCTGACCGGGGGCAGGCTCGCCTGGCGCTTGAGAACGGCGTCCGACTGGACAGTCGACGCCCGGGTCATTGGCCAATGGCGACGGATCGCGGACAGCCGCTACATCGACGGCTCACTCGGCGATTTCACCCGGGCGGAGCGCCGCCGCGAGCCGATTGAGTCCGAATTCCAGGGCGCCATGTTTTCAATCCACGGCAAAGTCGGCGCGGTGGAGCTTAATGCGACAAGCAGCCTGTCGAGCAGCGAAGTCGACCGGCGCTTCGCCACCGCTATCGACGACCTTTCGGCGCCGCTCATCCTCGACAGCCGCACTTATCGCACGATTGATCAGGAGATCCGGATTTCGGGCAACGGTCGGATCGACTGGCTTGCCGGGGCATCGTTTCTTTCGGCCCGGACCCGGGCGACCATCGGCGGCCCGGCCAGCGCGCCATTGCTCCAGCTGGATCGCTCGGTCAGCGAGCTTGCCGCCTACGGTGAGGTCGGGATCGCCCTCGGTCGAACGATCGACGCGGCCCTCGGCGCGCGAGTGTTCCTGAGCCGGGTGCACGACGAGGCATTGGAGGGCGAAGTCGGTGCCAGCCTGACCCCATCGACGGTTCGGCTCACGCCGAGCGCGACCTTGCGCTGGCGCCCGGTGGAAGGACTGACGGCCTACGTGCGATACGCAACTGCCTATCGTCCGGGAGGAATCGGAATCGGTCAATTGATCATCGGCGGCGACGACGACTATCGCGGCGACAAGCTCGGCGGGATCGAGACTGGGATTCACTGGCGCCGGGGCGCGCTTTCCTTCGACGGCACATTGTTTTCCGCCAGGTGGCGCTTGGTTCAGGCCGATTTCCTTTTGCCGAGCGGGCTGATCGCCACCCGCAACGTCGGCAATGCAGACAATAGCGGCGTAGAGGCGGCGCTGGGACTTTCGCTAGCTGGCTTTGACCTTACCGGGCGAGCGATCGTCCAGCGCGCGCGGCTCGAAGGCACGCGGATCACCCCGATCGAATTCGATGACCGGCGGCTTCCGATCGTCCCCGATGCGGCCGCGAGGATCGAGATTGCCCGCCCGATCCAGGGGCGCGGGTGGAAGGGAAGCGTTCGAATCGCCGTCAATGCGCAGGGCGCGAGTCGGATCAGCTTGGACCGGGCGTTGGATCGGCGCATGCCCGCGCGGATCACGGCGGATGCCGAGCTTGATTTTTCGAGGGGACCCTGGTCGGCAGCGGTGTCGGGAACCAACCTCACCGGCTCGAGTGTCGATGCCTATGCGTTCGGCAATCCGTTTCTGGTTGGCATGTCACGGGAGCGCACACCGCTTCAGCCGCGCTCGCTCACCATAACGATCAGCCGTCGTTTCTAGAATCACCGTCTGTGCCAGCGGCATCGGCGCAAGCTTGAGCGCGATTGCTTCGGCCCTCGCCTTGGTGATCTTTGGCGCCGGGGCGGCGCCGGCGGCGGACAATGGAATTGCCGCAACTAGCGGCAGGATCGCGCCGATGATGTACTTTTTCATGTCTTGGTGCCGATGCCTACATGCACCCCATCAAAGCACGGGAGGCTGTCCGTCACATTACAATTTCCCAACCTTTCCGACTGCGGTGAAACCGGGGCAACGCCGTCATTCCCTCGGCCAGGCACGTACCGGCGGGCATGGATTCTGGTGCCTTTGGACGGTATGGAATTGTCGCCCGCGCGTCGCTCCCTGCCCCAAGCCGAGCGACGTGAACCGGAAGAGCGAGGACAAATGAACAAGCAGCCGGACCTGCTTCCCTGCACGATCGTGATCGAATGGGAGAATGCGATCGACGTCGAAGACGAATGGGCGGACCGCGCGGTAGCCGGCCTCGAACGAGAACTCGCGCTCACCGCGCCCGCGATCCGAACGAAGCCCGCCGTCACCTATCTGTTCAACAGTGAAGCGGTGACCGCCGGCGCGATCGAGCGTGCGATCGCCGAGGCAGGTCCGCGACTCAAGGAACTGGCGGAGGTCGAGATCCTGCCGACCCACGGGCTGAGCTATTACGAGCTAAAGAATCTCGGCGCCCGCAGGGCTCGAACCGAAGTCTCGATCTTCCTCGACAGCGACGCGGCGCCGCAGCCCGGCTGGCTGCGCGGCATGCTCGAACCGTTCAACGACCCCGAGATCATGGCGGTGGGCGGGATCACCGTCCTGAGCCACGAGGATTTCCTGGCGCGGACCTTGGCGCTGGTGTGGATCTTCGGCCTGTATGAGGAGCGCGAGCGGACCGCCCGGAGTTGGGGAATCTATGCCAACAACACAGCCGTCCGGACCCGATTCTTCGAGGAGTATCCGTTCCCGCGGCTGGGCGCGTTCAAATACAGCTGCGTATTCTGGCTCAAGCACATTCTCGCCCAAGGACATAAATATGTTCGAATCGCTGATGCTGTGACCGTCCATGCGCCGCATCCAGATTACCGCTTCTTCCTGTGGCGGGCGTGGGTGACCGGGAAAGACCGTGACTTCTATGTCGCTCAGAACCGCACGCCGTCGCGATTGGACCGCGCCTTCCGAGCAACGACCTTTTTCCTTTCACGGACGGTTCGCGGGTGGTGGCGGATACTGGCCAAGCACCGTCTAGTCGGCTTGCCGTGGTGGCAAGTTCCGGGTGCCATGGCTGTTGGTTTCGCCTATTCCGTCACATTGTTTGCTGGCCAGATGTGGAGCGTGGTGAAAGTTTCGGCAGCTGAACGCCGGTCAGCGCGAATCGCTCAGGAAGCCTGATCTGGCCCTTTGCGCTGCGCCAGCCGCGAATCGACAAGCCACGCCCAAGCCCCGCGGAGGATTAACGACAGGGTCGAGACGATGCCCAAATGTCCAGCAAGCATTCGGATGTCTTCCAGGGCCCGGTAGTATCGTCTCCGCTGAAGTGTCTCGCACAAATAGATGACGACATCCGCGGGCATGTTGCGATCGTCCTTCGAATATTCGGGGTGGGACCGATGCATGAGCAAGGTCGAGGCAATAAATCCGCCGCCAGTGAACGAGATGCTGTCGGGCTGCTCGTATTTGGTCCACAAAATGCAGTCGGTCGTCGCGCAACGAGCAGTCTTCGCCAGCCGCGCGAGAAATTCCATGTCCTGGCGGCGATCGACCTTTTCGTCGAACAATCCGGCGCGCAGCGCGATGTCGCGGCGGACGGTCATCCCCGACGTCGCCTTGCGAATTCGGCGGGACTTGACGGTCGAGGTGAACATTGCAGCGAGGAATTCCTCGCTAGTCAGGATAACCGCGTTGACCAGCGGTTCTGGCTCATTCCGCTTGGACGGATTCACGATGGCGTAGCTATCGACCAGCGTACCGAGGTCGGGCTGCCCGTCGAACGCGGCCAGGACGGTGGATAGCTTGTCAGGCAAGAAGGCGTCATCGCTGTCGAGAAATGCGATGAGCGGCGCGCGGCTTTCGCGGATGCCCCGATTGCGCGCCGCATTGGCACCTTTCCTCGCGGGCTGGCGGACAAGGCGCAAGCGCGGATCGGGAATCGCCGTGACCAAGTCGGCACTTCCATCGCTCGACCCGTCGTCGACGACGATCAGCTCGAAGTCCGTCAGGTTTTGGGCCAGCACGCTATCGATTGCCCGTCCGACGACGTGACAGCGGTTGTAGACCGGCAGGATGATCGAAATCCTAGGCCGTTCGGCGTTCATCGTCTCGGTTCTTCTAGGTAGGGGCGAAGGGCGTCGAGATGACTGTTGATCGCCGCCCGGAAGTCGTAGGCCCGCGCATGCGAGCGAAGATCGACGGCCCGACCCCGCGCGCGCAGGCTTGAGTCCATCGCGCGGGCCAAGGCATCGACATCTCCGAGCGGCACCACCGCAGAGCGCGGAACGCCGTCGAGCACCGTGCACGCCGCTTCGAAACTGTTGGTGGTCACCACCGGCACGTTGCAGGCCAGCGCCTCGAAAACGACCGCCGGAAGACCTTCGTAATCCGAAGACAAAGCCAGGAGGCTGGCACCGCGCAGAACCAGCAAGGAATCTTCAACGAAGCCTGGCATGCTGACCCGGTCGGCGATCCCCAGCGTCCGAGCAAGCGCCTCAAGCCGGGAACGTTCCGGTCCATCGCCAACGATCGTCAGCCGGCAATTGGGGTCGGCCATCCGAGCGAAGGCACGGAGCAAAATGTCGAGCCGCTTCTGCGGCATCATCCGGGTCAAGCTGACGATCGTCGGCGCCGCCGAAGACACTGCGGCGACCGGCTGTTCGAGCATGGCACTGGTGACATAGGGGTTGGTGGCGACGCGGAACTTCCCGCAACGGTCTGGATACAGTTTCGAAAGAGTCGCGGTCTCTTCGGCGCTCAGGGCAAGAACTCGGTCGAATTTGGCAAAGACGAGACCGTAAAGATGCCGGCGATAATAGCGCTTGAGGCGGGTCCGGTCCTCGGGGCGGATGACGGGGTTCGTGAACTTCATTACATAGGCAGGCGAGGCCGTATCATTGCGGCGCGACAGGCCGGTCACCAGTCCCATGTTGTTACTGCTGGCGAGAACCAGTGCGGGGATGGATGTGTCGGCGAGGCTGCGCAGGTATTTTCGCCCGCGGATGAGCTCGAGGTGGCGCGAGCCCATCGGCCTTCCGGCGTGCCCGACCTGGACGTTGGGATCGAGCAGCGCGAGCAATGCCTCCTCACCTTCACCGCCGTCGCGCAGAACCGCGATGCCCACCGGAAAGTCCGCGCGCGCGAAGCCGTTGGCGAGGTGCATCGCGACTCGATCGGCGCCACCGTGGCTGAGGCGGTGAATCGTGATCAAAATCCCGCCGGAAAGCGATCCGCGCAAGATCGGCGGATGGCTGGACAGGTAGATCGGGGGTTGAATCGGGCTCACAGATCTTTCTCACGCCCGCCATGTGACTGCTGGGCCTGCTTTGTCCAGAAGCCGCAACCGGTTCACATTGCGGGCGGCGGGATGGGGGCGTAATCGGCGCCTGCCGTCATTGATGCGGGAATAGGTGAGGAAGGCGAAAAGCGAATGTGCGGAATTGCGGGCTGGTACCGACGCGACGGGCGACCGGTGGCGGCATCGACAATTCTGGCGCAATGCGACCTTATCATGCATCGGGGCCCGGACGATGGGGGTGTTGTCACGGACGGTGATTTCGGGTTCGGAATGCGCCGGCTGAGCATCTTGGACATTGGCGGCGGGCACCAGCCGATGGAAAGCGCTGACGGCCGATTTGCAATCGTGTTCAATGGTGAAATCTACAACCATCTGGAAGTCCGCGAGCAGCTCTTCGCGACGGGCGCTCAATTCGCGACGCACAGCGATACCGAAACGATCCTCGCGTCATTCGCTCAGTGGGGCAATGACGCCTGGGCACGGCTCGAAGGCATGTTCGCGGTTGCCATCTGGGACCGCCGGGAGCGCGCGCTCACGCTGGCTCGAGACCCTCTTGGTATCAAGCCGCTCTATTTCTCCCGGCAGGCCGGCGGACTGGCGTTCGCATCGGAAATGCAGGCCCTTCGCAGTCTTCCAAATCTGCGGTTCGACATCGACGACCGCGCCGTCCATGATTTCTTCCGTTTCGGCCACGTCCGCCGGCCCCGTTCGATCTACCGCCAGGTGACGAGCCTCGATCCCGGGCATTTCCTGACCCTTGCCGCCAACGGCGACGTCACGACCGGCTGCTACTGGCAACCCCGCTTCAGAACTATCGACGGCCTGTCGGACGACGAATGGGTCGAGCGGATGCGGTCCATGCTCCAGTCGGTTACGGCCCGCCATCTGCAATCCGACGTCCCGGTTGCAGCCTTGCTGTCCGGAGGAATCGACTCCTCGGCGATCCTCGCTGCAATGGCGCGATCGACCGACATTCCAATCACCGCCTTTACCATCGGGCATCCCGGCAATCGGATCGACGAGACCGACACTGCCGGAAGGATCGCCCGACACCTTGGCTGCCAACATGTTGTCGCGCCGCTCTCAATGAGCGAATCGATCGACGCCTTACCCCGGATTTTGGCCTGCTTCGACGAGCCGTTTGCCGACATGGCGGCAATCCCGACCTGGTTTGCGTCCAGATTAGCGGCAGGGTCGGTTAAGGTTATTCTCTGCGGCGAAGGCGGCGACGAACTGTTCGCTGGCTACAAGCGCCACCGCAACGCCCGCGCCATCGAACGACTGCGCCCCTTGCTCGGCAGCGGTAGCCGGTTGGCGGCAGCGGCGGAGTCGCTTCCATTAACGCCTTCGAAGCGGCTCAACGTCCTTCGCCAGCACGCGCGGCGCTTTGGCGAGTTCGCGCGCCTTCCTGACGGCTATCAACAGTTTTTCGCGGCGACCGAAATCAGCGGCCGGGCGCTTCGAAGGGACGTTTATGCGCCGGATTTCTGGAATGAGTACGAAGGTGAGCAATCCTACGCCAAACTGGAAGAGGAATATTTCCCGCTCGGTTCGGCGCCGCGGTCATCGTCCCTCGACGAATTTCTTTTCGCCGATCTCACCCTTAACATGCCTTCGGCCATGCTTCCGCGCCTCGACCGCGCGAGCATGGCGCATTCGGTGGAGGCGCGGGTGCCATTCCTGTCGCACCGCATGGTCGACTGGGCGTTGACCGTGCCCATGACCATGAAGCTTCGCGGCCGGACCGGAAAGTACATCCTCCGCAAGGCGATCGAGCCGTGGCTTCCGCCGGACATCGTGCAGCGTCCGAAGCAGGGCTTCCAAATCCCGATGGCCGACTGGCTTCGCGGGCGGTTCGGCGAATTCGCCCGCGACTGCTGGGATTCCGGGGGCGCGTCTGACGCCGGCTATCTTGATCGACGGGCGGTCGACCGTCTGTTTGACGAGCATCAGGCCGGTGTCGCCGACCACAGCCGGATGCTCTACGCGATCACGGCCTTCGGGCTTTGGTGGAAGGCCACGCAGTGCGCCGCATCGCCGGCATTGGCGGCCCATGCCGGCTGAGCGAGCGGATCGGCCCGTTCGGGTCACCTTCGTCCTTCACAAGTTCAGCCGCGGCGGCAGCGACCGGGTCGCCGCCTATCTGGCGCGCGGTTTCACCGACCTCGGAATGGACGTCGACATGGTCGTGTTTAGCAAGGGAGGGGAGGTCGAGGATCTGCTGGTGCAACTGGCCGGCGAGGATATCCCCGTCACTTACCTTGGCCCCGCCAGCCGGTGGCGCTGGCTGGACCTTGTGCGCGGCCTACTCCCACTGGCCCGCCACTTCCGCAGTAGAAAGCCCGACGCCCTCGTCTCGACGGCCAACAACACCGCCCTCGCGACCGTCATTCCTGCGATTCTTGCCGGGCTGCATGACACCCGGATTGCGCTAAAGACTACCAACCCCGTCGCGTCGTCGCGCCATCGCGGCATCGCTCGAACGTTGCGACTGTGGACGTATCGCATGATCTTTCGCCGGGCCGACGCCGTCTGGACCCTGAGCGCCGACGAAAGCGCAGAGATGCGTGCTGAATTCCCAACCTTTACTGGGCTCTTTCGAGACGTCGCCAACCCCTACGTCACCGAGCGGATGCTTGCGCCGTCGGGATCGGCCGAAGAGGTGCCGGGCAAAACCGTTGTAAGCGTTGCACGGCTGACCGAGCAGAAGCGGCTTGACCGCATGATCGCCGGATTTGCCCACGTCCGCACGCCCGGTGCCCAACTGACAATCCTTGGCGAGGGCGAGGACCGCGACGTGTTGACCCGGCAGATCGCCAAGCTCGGGCTGGCGCACCGGGTCTCGCTGGCGGGCTATGTCGCCGACGTTGCCGCCGTCCTCCACCGAGCCGACCTGTCCATTCTCACCTCCGAATATGAAGGCTTCCCGGCCGCGTTGCTGGAGTCAATGGCGGCAGACTGTCCAGTCATTTCGACCGACTGCTTCCCGGCCGCGCGAACCTTGCTCGGTGCAATCGACGGCGGTGCAATCATCGAGGATGTCGAGCCAGCGGCGCTTGGGGCGCTGATTGACCTCATGCTGGCGCGTCCGCGTCCGATCGGGCTGAGCGTGATCGCCGAACGCTATTCGATTGCCAACGGTGTTGCCAGCCACCTCGCCGCGCTGAACAATTTGCTCGAGGCGGGAAAGAGGTAACTGTGGAGCGGTCCCGGCGGCGGCGTCATGCCAGGGATGAGGGTTGGTTTTCTCTTCAATCACGATCAAATCCACCAGATCGGGCACAGCCTTCCGATAGCCTTTGCGCTTGCGCTCGCCGCACCCGATGTCGAGGTGGTCGTGGCGACAACCAACGAACGCCTCCGCACGGAGGTGGATCGCTTGTCGAAAATCCACGGTCCAACGCGCGTATCGTTCATCGACTTGCGGCCGACGAGCCTGGCCAGCCGCGCCGCGGTCCAGTTGCTCGACTGGTTCCTCCCGGCCGCCAAGCTGTCGGTCTACAGGGACAATCTCGACTTCTTTCAGTCGCTCGACGCGCTGGTCGTCGCGGAGAAGACATCGATCATACTTAAGACCCGCTACGGCCTTTCGGACTTGCGCCTGATTCACACGCGCCACGGCGCCGGCGATCGAGCGATCGGTTTCGACAAGGCCAGTGCGCGGTTCGACCAGGTGCTCGTCTCCGGCCCAAAGATCAGGAAGCGCCTGATCGCCGATGCAGGTGTTAATCCCGAGCGGCTATCGATGGTCGGATATCCCAAGTTCGACGCTGTGTCCGACGTCCCGCGACGGCTGCCGTTCCAGTCGAACGGGCGACCTACCGTGCTCTACAATCCGCACGTCTCTCCGCACCTGTCGTCCTGGTACCGGCACGGCAGGGCTGTGCTAGACTTTTTTATCGATCATCCCGAATATAACCTTATCTTCGCGCCGCACGTCATGCTGTTTGAACGGAGTTTCGTGCTTACGATCGACAAGCTGAGGATCGATCGACCAGGCCTGCTCGGCCGGAAATACTTCGAGGCATCGAACATTTTCGTGGACCTGGGAAGCAGCGCATCGACCGACATGAGCTACACGCTCGCCGCCGATCTTTATTTGGGCGACGTCAGCAGTCAGGTCTACGAATTTCTTCGCACGCCGCGACCCTGCCTGTTTCTCAATACCCACCAGGTCCCGTTCGCAGGAGATCCGAATTACAAACATTGGCAGGCGGGCGAGGTGATATCCGAACCGTCAGAGCTTGGGAACGCGCTTGAAAATGCGTTCAAAGATCACGCCGCCTATCTTCCGATACAGCGCCGTCTGTTCGACGAGAGCTTCGACATCAACGGTATCAGCTCGTCGATCCGTGCGGCCGACGCGATCCTCCGATCCCTCCCGCCAGGTCGCACCACGGCGCCGGACCCGGTTCTCGATCGGACCATTGCTCCGGAGCCCATTCGCCAAGTCGCTTGACCGGGCGCCTGCACGGAGTTGCGGGCGCGCCGCAATCTTGTGGGGCGGCTTATGCGTGGCTAGGCAGGTCTCCTCGCCCCGGTTCTCGGAATAAGGAAGACCCGCATTCCCAAGCTCGCGGAAGATGTCAGTCCGTTGGCGCATGGCGATGGAGTGTTCGTGCGCCTCGCGCGGAACGTGGGCTGGCTTGCCGGTGCCCGCGGGCTCACCGGAGTTCTCAGCATTGTCTACCTCGGCTTCGCGTCGCGAACGCTCGGCGCGCGTGATTTCGGGACGTTCGCGCTTATCCTGACGTTCGGGCAACTGGTCGCAAACCTCGTCCAGTTCCAGTCGGTCAAGGGCGTAATCCGCTATGGCGTGATACACCTCGACAAAGACCAGTCGGTCCGATCGGCCCAGTCGGCCCGGCTGGCGCGGTTGTTTGGGGCGATGGCAACTTTCGACCTCCTTGGCATTGCCGCCGGAGCGATCATCGCTGTCGGCGCCATCCCGATGGTCGCCGGACTGTTCGCCTGGTCGGGCGACCGGCAGGTCGTTACCGCGGCTTTCACGGTCGCATTGCTGCTCAGCAACAGCGGGACACCCACTGGCATCCTTCGGCTATTCGGCCGCTTCGACCGTCTTGCCATGATCGAAGAAATCGGACCCTGTATTCGCGTTGCCGGCGCATTTCTCGCTTGGCTCACCGGCGGCGAAATTGCGGTCTTCCTTGCAGTATGGGCGGTCGCGGCATTGGTCCAAAGCGCTGCCCAATGGTGGGCATCTCTTGCCATTGACGGCATCCGGTTTGAAATCGGACGCCGGTCCTTCCGCAAAGCAATTGGCGAGAATCATCGTCTGTGGCGGTTTATGTTGTTTACCAACCTGTCCAATTCCTTGACGTTGTTCTGGATGCAGCTGGGAACCCTCGCGGTCGGGGCAGTCGCGGGACCGGTGCAGGCCGGCGGGTTTCGCATCGCGCAGCGCGTCGCTAAAGGAATCGGCAACCCCGTCGAGCTGGTGACCCGCGCACTTTATCCCGAATTTGCCAAAATGGTTGCAGCTAACCGATTCGATGCCCTTGGCAGGGTCCTGGTCCGAACCACACTTGTCGCGTCGGCGCTTGCGACGGTGACGGTTCTAGCGGTCGCATTGGGCGGCAAATGGATCCTTGACGTCATTGCCGGGGCGCAATTCCAATTTGCCTACTGGCTACTGGTCCTACTGTCGATTTCAACCGCGTTCGACCTCGCGTCCTTCGCACTCGATCCCTACCATATCGCGCAGGGACGCCCCGGCCGAATCCTCCGCACTCGCTTCGTCGGCGCGCTCGTCTACCTCGCGATCCTCGCGCTCGCGCTCCCCCGCCTTGGCGCGTCAGGCGCCGCCTATGCCGCGATCGCCGCATCGGCGGCGATGTTCGCGCAACTGATCCAATCGGCGAGGCAAATTGCAGGCGAAGCGAAGCGAAGTGCAGCCATAACCCACGGCAGGCCGCTTCCTAAACGCGGAGAACTTTGAAACTATCGTCGCGGCGCCCTTCTCAAAGTAGCTCCAAAAGTTTCCTATGGGGTCTTGTGGGGTCATCTGCCGCGGTGGTTCGCAAACGTCAGGAACCACGAGTGGACTACCGCGAAACGGACCGTCAGAAAACGGCCAGAGGCTGCCGTTCGCCCGCACCTCGCCAATGTCCGTTTTTCACCCGAAGCGGACGTTGCTGAGAGTGGAAGGTTTGTATCGCAGGCGTATCGCAAACGAAGCGATTTTGGCGCTTCAGGGGCTGTTCTCCGCCATAAGAAGCACGTAAAACAGCGAAAAACCGCGTTAGTCTGTGCAATCGCACTGCAGAGGTCAGGGTCGCCCTGTCGCACCTGCAGTGTTCGATTGGTTCAATGTGAACTCGAACGGTTGTTAAATCGGGCTTTGGTTGGCCAAATCAGGCTTTACGACCTGCTCAATGGACGAAAAAACAGTAGGTTAGCTGGGGTGGCTGGTGTTGACATCGCAGGGGTCGCAAGTTCAATCCTTGCCACGCCCACCATTTTTCCCTGATCGTCCGGCCGGTTGACGCCCTTCGCCGTTGCGCGGGGCGGGGGCGCGCTTTAGCACGCGGCGATGGGTCAAGCGTATATCACGGGAAGCGGGCAGTATCTTCCCGGGCCACCGATCGACAACAAGGCGATGGCCGATTTCATCGGGCGCCTGTCACCTGCGGCGGAACGGCTTGGCCGGCTGACCTTGCGCCAGAACGGTATCAAGACCCGCCACTACGCCATTGACCCGGATGGGAGCAGCGACTGGACGGTCGCCAAACTCGCCGCCGCCGCGCTCGGCGACCTGCTCGGCCGGGCCGCGCTCGATCCCAGCGAAATCGGCTTCCTCGCCGCCGCAACGACCCAGAACGACTTCCTGGTCCCCGGTTTCGCCAGCGGAGTCCATGCCGCGTCGGGGCTCCCGCCGCTGGAAATCGCGAGCCACCAGAGCGTCTGCGCGAGCGCGATGATGGCGTTCAAAAATGCGGTGCTCAACGTCCAGGCGGGCGAGCATCGCGCGGCGCTCGCGGTCGGCGCGGAATTCTCCAGCCGCTTCTTCCGGCCCGGCCATTATCTCGGGACCACGTCGATCGACGACAAGGATTGCCTCCCCGCCGACGTCGAATTCCTGCGCTGGACGCTGAGCGATGGCGCCGCTGCAGTGCTGGTCGAGGACCGTCCGGCGCAGCGCGGCCTGTCGCTGAAGGTCGACTGGATGAGCCTGAGATCCTTCGCCGACCGCTTCGAGCCATGCATGACCGGCGGCGTGGTGCGGGAAGGCAATGAAATGCGTCCGTGGAGCCATTTCCCGAGCAGCGCCGACGCCGCCAGGGCCGGTGCCTTCCAGCTTCGGCAGGATGTCGATGCTTTGTACCGGATGCTTCCGGTGTGGATGGGAGAATTTCTCCGTCACGTCGACGAAGGCCGCATCGACCCGCTCGAAACCGACGTTTTCCTGTGCCATTTTTCCGCCCGCAGCCTGCGCCAGGAAATGGTCAGGCTGGCGACCAAGGCGGGGGCGATGATTCCCGAGGAACGGTGGTTCACCAACCTCTACGACAAGGGCAATGTCGGGGCCGCGTCGATGTATTTGCTGATCGACGATTATTTGCGCTCGGGCCGCGCCCGGCCGGGCCAGCGAGTCTTGTGCGCGGTGCCCGAAAGCGGCCAATGTATCATGGCCTTCGCGGGGCTGAGCGTGGTGGAAGGACAGGATGAGTGAACAAGCGTGCCGGAACCGACGTCGACTGGGCGGCAACCACGCATCGCCGGCTGGCGCGGGTGTGGATCGACTTCGAAAGTGCGCTGGTCCAGGTGCCGCTCATCGCCCGGCTGTTGTCGGGCCGGTTTCGGCTTGAGGATTACCAGCGCCTGCTGGTCAATCTGCGCCAGCAGGTCATCGAAGGCAGCCGCTGGATCAGCCGCGCGGCATCGAGCATCACCCCGGCGCATGAGGAATTGCGCACGATGTTCCTCGACCATGCGATTGCCGAACATCGCGACTTCCGGCTGCTCGAACAAAATTATGTCGCCACCGGCGGCGACCTTGCAACGATCCAGAACACTGGCAAGAACATCGGATCCGAGGCGCTGAGCGGGTTCATGTACCATGCCGCCTCGCGGCCCGACCCGATCGGGCTGCTCGGGGCGATGTTCGTCATCGAAGGGCTTGGAAGCAGGCTCGCGGGACCGTGGGCAAGGCTGGTCGAGGAGCAGCTCGGGCTGGCCGAGGACGCGATCAGCTTCTTCAAATATCATGGCGAGAATGACGGCCATCACATGGAGGAATTCGACCAGGCGATCGCGCTCGCGGCGGTCGATGAGCAATCGAGCGATGCCATCGTCAAACACGCCAAGGTCGTCGCCCGGCTCTACCGGCTGCAGTTGGAAGAACTCGACCATGTCTAAAGTTCTGGGCGGTCGCGGGCGCGGCAGAAGCGACCCGATTCCTGAGGGCGCCGCCAATTTGCCCCTCGACCAGATTCCCCACGATCCTCGGGATCCCGACCCGTGGCTGGCGCTGTGGCTCGACCGCTCGCTGCCGTTCAATCCGCTGTCGAAGGCGGCGCTGATCCGCGACCAGCGCTCGGTCAGCCGGCAATTCCTGCTGCCGATCGTGCGGCCGTTCGCGCGGCTGATGATCATCGTCGCACAACTCGTCCACGTGATCAGCCCGCGCCATCCGCACGCGCCCAAATTCCTCCACCACAGCATCGCGTTCGGGATGAAATATTTCCTAACGCCCGATGCCAACATGCTGATCCTGCGCCATTTTCACCTCGGCGCCCAGGTACTGCGGTTCATTTCCGACAACGCCACGCCGGGCTTTCACCCCAAGCTCCAGCCGATGACCCCGCGCACCGTCGACGACGTCAAGGCGATGGTCTTCCTCAACCACGATCTCAACATCTTCAACTACATCATCGAGTTGAACCGCGAGCTCGAGCGGCGCGGTACGGCGGTCGAGAAAAAAGACAGGGTCGATTATTCGGCGATCACCGAGGAGATCGAACTCGCGCCGCTGCGCCACGGCCGCACCAACGTCATCGACCTGCAGACCGCGATCGAGGTTTACACCCCGGCTTATGCGATGCTGCTGACCGACCGCGATTTCTGGCGCGCCTCCAATTCGCTCCAGCTCGATGAGACGATCGGACTGTATTGCGCCCGGCTGACCGGCGAGGAAAAGCATCTGGCGATGATCAACAACCGCCATCCCTTGGTGCCGCATTCGACGCTTGCGGCGGGATTCCGGCTGATGCTCCACGGCCTGTCGAGCGAAGTGCTCCACGGTTTCCTGGTCCAGCTGAAACGCCAGCAGGCGCAGGTCCCAGAGGCCGCTTAGTCAGCGGTTCAGTGCGACCCTTCGATCGGTTTGTCCGATGTCCGGATGAGCCGCATCGTGACCGGGACCTGGGTCAACCGCTCATCCTCCGCGGCCCATTGCTCGGCGGTCTTGCAGCGCCGTCCAGCGGGGATATGGCTGCCGGTGACGTGCGCCCGCTCGCGGCACTCCGTTACCGGCTTGGCAGGCTTGGCAGTGGGGGCAGGCTGGGCAGCTGGGACAGGCTGGGCAGTATCGGCTGGAGGCTGAGCGGCGGCTTGGGCAGGCAGCATCGCTGCTCCAAACGCGGCCAGGACGACGATTACTGCAATGCGGTTCATGGCGACTCTCCGCGGTACCGAACGATTATCGTCGGGACCGCCCGCGAGCGCAAATCGGCTTAGAGGCAGGATTCCAGATAGGGCTGGTCGAACCCATATTGTTTCGCTTTTTCAAGCGTATAGGGGCGCAGGCCCATCGATCGATATTCGCCGATGATCATGCCGTCGGCGCTTTCGTCGAGATATTCGAACTTGAACAATTCCTGGGTGACGATGACGTCGCCTTCCATCCCGATCACTTCGGTGATGTTGGTGGTGCGGCGCGAGCCGTCGCGGAGGCGCTTGACCTGGATGATGAGGTCGACCGAGTCGGCGATCTGGCGCGAGATGGCTTCCTTCGGCACCTTGATGTCCGACATCATGACCATGTTTTCCATCCGGGCGAGGCATTCGCGCGGGCTGTTGGAGTGGAGCGTGGCCATGGAGCCGTCGTGGCCGGTGTTCATCGCGGCGAGCAGGTCGAAACATTCCGACCCGCGAATTTCGCCCAGAATGATCCGGTCGGGGCGCATACGAAGCGCGTTGATGACGAGATCGCGGATGGTGATCGCGCCCTGGCCCTCGAGGTTCGGCGGGCGGGTTTCGAGCGGCAGCCAGTGCGGCTGCTGAAGGCGAAGTTCGGCGGCATCCTCGATGGTGATGACCCGCTCGCCCGGATCGATCATTTTCGACAAGGCGTTGAGCATGGTCGTCTTGCCCGAGCCGGTACCGCCAGAAATCACGACGTTCATCCGGCTCGCCCCGGCGATCTTGAGGCAGGTCGCCATCTTGTCCGACATCGAGCCAAAGCCCTTCATCATGTCGAGCGTGATCGGCTTTTCGGAGAATTTACGGATCGAGATCGCGGTGCCGCGCAGCGACAGCGGCGGAATGATGACGTTGACCCGGCTGCCGTCGGGCAAGCGGGCGTCGGCCAGCGGCGTGGTCTGATCGACCCGGCGGCCGACCCGGTTGACGATCCGCTGGGCGATCTGGAACAGATGCTCCTCGTCGCGGAACTGGATCTTGGCGATCTCCAGCTTGCCTTTCTTTTCGATAAAGGTCTGCAACGGGCCATTGACCATGATGTCGCTGATGGCGGGATCGGCGAGCAATTCTTCGAGGGGGCCGAGGCCGAGCAATTCGTCGACCAGCACCTTTTCGAGCGCGAATTGCTCGCGGCGGTTGAGGTTGATCTTGAGCTCGTTGAGCACTTCGGAAATGATCGGCCGGAATTCCTCGGCCAGCTCGTCCTTTTTGAGCGTCGCCGCGGCTTCGGGATCGACCCGTTCGAGCAGCCGCGGAAGGACCTGTTCCTTGATCCGGTGAACGGCGGCTTCGAAGCCTTCCTGCTTGGAGGAGGCGGCATCGCCGGTCGCATTCTGGCGCGCGGTGAGCCGGTCCATGGCGCCGTCACCACCGCTTCGCGGCGGCATCGACGGCGGAACTTGAAGGTCCTCGACGGGCGGGAATTGTTCGCTGCCGAACGAGTCATTGGTCGACGCCGGCTGCGCGGCGCCACCCTTCATCGGCTTGGCGACGCCAAAGCTTGGCCGTCCACCGCCGACTCCGCCATGCTTACCGAATGCGCTCATACCACCCCTGCCATCGCGGTTCCCGTCGAACAACGCGTGGTGAATAGGGCGGAAACCCTTCAAATTCGCTAATGTGAGCGGCAGTGGCGGAACACCAGAGCTCCGCCGCTCAGCAATCAGACTTCGACGTTCTCCGCGAGCACGGTCAGTCCGTTGTCGCCGACTTCGGCGAAGCCGCCGCTGACCGCGATCTTCTCGGGCTGGGCGCCGGCGCTGCGATACACCGCGATCTCGCCATTCTTCAGCGTCGTCATGTACGGCGCGTGGCCGGCCATGATGCCGCTGTCGCCCTCGCTGCCCGGGACCACGACCATATAGACATCCTCGGACATGATCTGGCGGTCCGGGGTGACGAGCTCAAAATGCAGATCGGCCATTCATCAAACTCCCCCCTCCCGCTAGCGGGAGGGCATCATCAAACTCCCCCTCCCGCTGGCGGGAGGGGCACGGGGTGGGCCTGGTGATCAGGGTGGCGCGGCCCGACATGCCCACCCCTCGATCCCCTCGCGCTAACGGGAGGGGAGGAAGCTAGGCGTCGTGCGCCATCTTTTCGGCCTTGGCGACCGCTTCGTCGATCCCGCCGACCATGTAGAAGGCGCTTTCCGGCAGATGGTCATAGTCGCCGTTCACAACCGCCTTGAACGATTTCACCGTGTCTTCGACCTGGACGAACTTGCCCGGGATGCCGGTGAACACTTCGGCGACGTGGAACGGCTGGCTGAGGAACTTCTGGATCTTGCGCGCGCGGCTGACCGACAGCTTATCTTCTTCCGACAGCTCGTCCATGCCGAGGATGGCGATGATGTCCTGCAGGCTCTTGTAGCGCTGCAGCGTTTCCTGGACCGCGCGGGCGACTTCGTAATGCTCCTGTCCGACAACCGCGGGGGTCAGCACCCGGCTGGTCGAATCGAGCGGATCGACGGCCGGATAAATGCCGAGTTCGGAGATGGCGCGGTTGAGGGTGGTGGTGGCGTCCAAATGGGCGAATGACGTCGCCGGCGCCGGATCGGTGAGATCGTCGGCGGGGACGTAGATCGCCTGGACCGAGGTGATCGAGCCCTTGTTGGTCGAGGTGATCCGCTCCTGCAACTGACCCATGTCGGTGGCGAGGGTCGGCTGATATCCAACCGCCGACGGAATGCGGCCGAGCAGCGCCGACACTTCCGAACCCGCCTGGGTGAAACGGAAGATGTTATCGATGAAGAACAACACGTCCTGGCCTTCGACGTCGCGGAAATATTCGGCCTGGGCCAGGCCCGACAGCGCGACCCGGGCGCGGGCGCCCGGCGGCTCGTTCATCTGACCGAAGACCAACGCGACCTTCGAGCCTTCGGGGGTGGGATTGCCGTCCTTGTCCTTGGCGATGACCCCGGCGTCGAGGAATTCGTGATAGAGGTCATTGCCCTCGCGGGTGCGCTCGCCGACCCCGGCGAACACCGAAACGCCGCCATGGCCCTTGGCGATGTTGTTGATCAGTTCCTGGATGAGAACGGTCTTGCCGACCCCGGCGCCGCCGAACAGGCCGATCTTGCCGCCCTTGGCATAAGGCGCAAGAAGATCGATGACCTTGATTCCGGTGACGAGGATCGCGGCATCGGTCGACTGGTCGACGAACGGCGGCGCGTCGGCGTGGATCGAGGAAAAGAGGTCGCTGCCGATCGGGCCCTGTTCGTCGATCGGCTCGCCAATCACGTTCATGATCCGGCCGAGCGTCATCGGGCCGACCGGAACCTGGATCTGGTGGCCGGTCGAACGTACCGCCTGGCCGCGGGTCAGGCCCTCGGTCGAATCCATGGCGATGGTGCGAACGACATTCTCGCCCAGATGCTGGGCGACCTCGAGCACCAGACGATGGCCCTCATTCTCGGTTTCCAGCGCTGACAGAATGGCGGGCAAATCGCCGTCGAACGCGACATCGACGACGGCGCCGATGATCTGGGCAATGCGGCCGGTGACGTTGCTGGTCGCGGCCGGAGTCTTGGTCGCGGTCGTCTTTGGGGCTGCGGCCTTTTTCGGCGCGGCCTTCTTAATCTTGGTTGCGGCGGTGGCCATGTCTTACTTCTTCCTCTTTCGTCATCCCGGCCTTGAGCCGGGATCTGCCTGTCTTCAAAAATCTCATCCGCCGTCCCAAGGAAGGCGGATCCCGGGTCAAGCCCGGGATGACGAACTCACAGCGCTTCCGCCCCCGAAATAATCTCAACCAATTCCGTAGTGATCGCGGCCTGGCGCTGGCGGTTGTAGATGATTCCCAGCTTCTTGATCATGTCGCCGGCATTGCGCGTGGCATTGTCCATCGCGGTCATCTGGCTGCCGAAGAAGCCGGCCTGATTTTCGAGCAAGGCGCGATAGATCTGGATGGCGATGTTGCGCGGCAAAAGGTCGGCGAGGATTTCCTCCTCGTCGGGCTCATATTCGACCGCCGCCAGCGAAACCGGGGCCGCGGCCTTGGCATTGTCCTGAGCGTCGAGCATGACCGGGATGATCTGGTTGACCGTCGGCTCCTGCACCAGGGTCGAGCGGAAATGGGCGTAAGCGAGGTGGACGACGTCGATGCCGTTGGTCGAGTAGCGGTCGACGATATCCTTGGCGATCGCCTGGGCGTGGGCGTAGCTCGGGGCCTTCATCTCGCTGGTGTCATATTGGGCGACGATGGCCTTGGGGTAGAAGCGCTGGATGACCGGGCGGCCCTTGCGCCCGACGATGTAGAACAGGACCGTCTTGCCCGCCGCCTCAAGCTGTTCGGCGGTCTTGCGCGCGGCCCGCACGATGTTTGAATTGAACGCCCCGGCGAGGCCGCGGTCGCTGGTCGCGACGATGATCAAATGGGTCTGGTCCTTGCCCGTGCCGGCGAGCAATTTGGGCGCCTGCGGGCCGGCCGCGACCTTGGCCGCGAGGCTCGCGACGACTTCGGTCATTCGGCTCGAATAGGGCCGCGACGCGAGCGCATTCTGCTGCGCGCGGCGAAGCTTCGACGCCGCAACCATGTTGAGCGCCTTGGTGATCTTCTGGGTCGATTTGACCGAGTTGATCCGCATCTTGAGGGCTTTAAGCGAGGCCATTTACTTCTTCTGCCTGAGGGCAATCAGCCGAGTGTCGAGGATGGTAGAGATTGCAATATCCCGAAGGCGACGACGCTGTTCTCCGAGAATAGATACTTGATGCTCGTCATCGAAGCCGCGTCCCCCCTCGGTAACTTTCACCCGAGCTAGAAACGCTTTGAACGCAAGCTCTTGATCGGCGCACTTCGACAGCGCCGCATCGGCAAGAACATCAGCGCTGTCCGACAAGCTCGCGTAATTGGCAGACTGCAAACGTGTGCAGATCTCCCAACCGCCACGAAGGAGTTGAGCCTCTTTGAAAGCATCTGGTGAAGTCGTCAGCTGCCAGGCAAGAAGAAGTTCTAAGCCTAACATTAAGCGAACTGCTTGCCGAACGCGGTCAGTGCGTCCTTGAGCTCTTTGGCGGTGTCGTCGTCGAGCGTCTTGGTGTCGCGGATGTTCTTGAGGATCTTGGGCTTGTCCGAGCGCAGGAAGCTGAGCAGCGCGGCCTCGTAGCGGACGACGTCCTTGGTCTCGACCGCATCGATGAAGCCCTGGGTCCCGGCGAAGATCGAGGCGACCTGCTCCTCGATCGGCATCGGCTGATATTGCGGCTGCTTGAGCAGTTCGGTCAGCCGGGCGCCGCGGGCGAGGAGCTTCTGGGTCGAGGCATCGAGGTCGCTGCCGAACTGGGCGAAGGCGGCCATTTCGCGATATTGGGCGAGCTCGAGCTTGATCGAACCGGCGACCTTTTTCATCGCCTTGGTCTGTGCCGCCGAGCCGACGCGCGACACGCTGAGGCCGACGTTGATGGCCGGGCGGATGCCCTGATAGAACAAATCGGTTTCGAGGAAGATCTGCCCGTCGGTGATCGAGATGACGTTGGTCGGGATGTAGGCCGAAACGTCGCCGGCCTGGGTCTCGATGATCGGCAAAGCGGTCAGCGATCCGCCGCCGTTGGCATCGTTCATCTTGGCGGCGCGCTCGAGCAGCCGTGAGTGGAGATAGAAGACGTCGCCGGGATAGGCTTCGCGGCCCGGCGGGCGGCGCAGCAGCAGCGACATCTGGCGGTAGGCGACGGCCTGCTTCGACAGATCGTCATAGACGATGACCGCATGCATGCCGTTGTCGCGGAAAAATTCGCCCATCGCGCAGCCGGTGTAGGGCGCGAGGAACTGCAGCGGAGCGGGCTCCGAGGCGGTCGCGGCGACGACGATGGTATAGTCCATCGCTCCATTTTCCTCGAGCGCGCGGACGATCTGCGCGACGGTCGAGCGCTTCTGGCCGATGGCGACGTAGATGCAATAAAGCTTCTGCTTCTCGTCGTCTCCCTGATTGGCTTCCTTCTGGTTGATGAAGGTATCGAGCGCGACGGCGGTCTTGCCGGTCTGGCGGTCGCCGATGATCAGCTCGCGCTGGCCGCGGCCGACCGGGACGAGGGCGTCGAGCGCCTTGAGGCCGGTCTGAACCGGCTCGTAGACCGATTGGCGCGGGATGATGCCCGGCGCCTTGACCTCGACCCGGGCGCGCTTGACGTCCTTCAATGGACCCTTGCCGTCGATCGGATTGCCAAGGCCGTCGACGACCCGGCCGAGCAGACCCTTGCCGACCGGAACGTCGACGATCGAGCCGGTGCGCTTGACCGTCGAGCCTTCTGAAATCTCGGCGTCCGAGCCGAAGATGACGACGCCGACATTGTCGGCTTCCAGGTTGAGCGCCATGCCCTTGGTGCCGTTGGCGAATTCGACCATTTCACCGGCCTGGACATTGTCGAGACCGTAGATTCGGGCGATGCCGTCGCCGACCGACAGCACGGTGCCGACTTCGGACACTTCGGCATCGGCGTCGAAATTCGCGATCTGGTCGCGGATGACGCGGGAAATTTCAGCGGCGCGGATATCCATTGGTCTGCTTAGCCTTTCATCGCAAATGCGAGACGGTTGAGTTTGGTGCGGATCGAAGCGTCGATCTGCTGGCTGCCCAGCTTGACGACGATTCCACCCAGAATGTCGGGATCGACAATCGATTCGATGGCGACATCGCGGCCGGCGCGGGCGCGCAGCTGCTTCGACAATTGCTTGAGCTGCGCGTCGCTCAGGGCGTGCGCGGAAACCACTTCAGCGGTCGTTTCGCCGCGATGGTCGGAGGCCAGTCGGCGGAACGCGCCAATCACCGGCTTGAGCTGGTTCTTGCGGCCATTGGCGGCAAGAACCGCGAGAAACCGCGCTGCCAGCGGATCGAGCTTGAGCTTCGGTGCGATCGCAGCAAATGCCTTGCCGGCGTCGGCGCGCGAGACCAGCGGGCTCGTCACCAGGTCCGCGAATTCGGTTGAATCACTGAGTGCCTGGCCCAGCGCATCAAGGCTCTGGCCGACCGATTCGATTGCCTTATTGTCGCGGGCAAGGTCGAACAGAGCAGAGGCGTAGCGCCCTGCTAAGCTGGCCCGAATGCCGCCGGATGTCTCCACGCGCGAAAAGCTCCAGAACTGGAAATGTGCCCCATAAAAAACGGGGCGCTGTCGCGGTGTTGAGCCGCACGCCCCATGGGTTGCGCGGCCCCTAGCAAGGGGTTGCGCTCGATGCAAGGCGACTTAGATTGCTCTGGTGTAGAAATGGGTGAAGGCGGTTGGCCGGTAATATCCGAACGGTGGGCAAGGTTCGAAGCCATGGCCGAGGTACAGGCGGTTGGCGGGCTCGAACACCGCGCTATTGCCGGTCTCCAGGCTGAGGCGGGTCGTGCCCATGGCGCGCGCCGAAGCGATCAATCGCGCGAGCATTTCGCGCCCGACTCCGCGGCCAAGCGCGGCCGGGCTGGTGCGCATCGATTTCACTTCGCAATGGCCCCGGTCGATCGCCTTTAGCGCGCCGATCCCGAGCAATGCGCCCTCACCATCGCGCAGTGCAAACAGCCGCAGCCCGGGCTCGGCCAGCTGCTCCGGCGGCAGGACATGACACGCCTCGGGGGGCGAATCGGCGCGCATTTCGGCGAAATGGTGGTCGAGCAGGGAGCGCACGTCGGCGTGGTCGAACTGACCCTCGTGCAACGTCCATCCGCTTTGATCGCAAGCCATCGGACGCGCGACCTAGACCCGCCACTTATGATAGGTCCATGGTGATGCGAACAATTGACCAGCGACCCGACGATGAGACCGCCTGGGCGGCATTCGAAGCGCGCGACTGGACGTTCGATGGCAAGGTCATCGGAGCGGTCACCACGACCGGCATCTATTGCAAGCCGAGCTGCCCGGCGCGGCGGCCCAAGCGCGCGCATGTCGTCTTCTACAAATCCGCAGCCGAGGCGCGCGCCGCGGGCTATCGCGCCTGCCTGCGCTGCCGGCCCGACGACGTGTCGCGCGATCTGGTCGCGGTGCACAAGGCGACCACGCTGATCGAGCAGGCGGAGGAGCCGCTACCGCTGGCCAGCTGGCGGCGGCGGTCGGCTATACCGCGCATCATTTCCAGCGCCTGTTCACGCGTTCGGTGGGGATTTCGCCGGCGGCCTATGCGCGGGCGTTGCGGGCCCGGCGCGCCGAGCGTCATTTGGCGAGTAACGAGCGCGTGACCGATGCAATTTACGATTCGGGCTATTCCAGCCCAAGCGGTTTTTACAGCGACGCAAGGGAACGGTTTGGAATGACTCCATCGGCATGGCGCAATGGCGGTTCGGGCGAGACGATCCGCTGGACGACGTTCGATAGTCCCCTCGGCCGGATGCTGATCGCCTCGACCAGCGAGGGCATCTGCCGGCTGACGTTCAACGACAATGAAGATTCGCTTCGCCGGTTATTTCCCAAGGCCGAGATCGTCGAGGACGGCGACGGACTTCGCCAAGTGGTCGAGGGATGCCTGGCGGCGATCGAACGACCGGCCGCGGCGCCCGACATTCCGATCGATGTCGCGGGCACCGCCTTTCAGGAAAAGGTGTGGCAGGAATTGCGCAAGATCCCGCTCGGCGAAACCCGCAGCTACGCCCAGATCGCCGCCGCCATCGGCCAGCCCGGAGCGGTCCGGGCGGTCGGCACCGCCAATGGCGACAACCACGTCTCGGTGCTGATCCCGTGCCACCGCGTGATCCGGTCCGATGGAACGCTCGGCGGCTATGGCGGGGGCCTGCCCAACAAACGCAAATTGCTCGAAGCCGAAGGGATCATGGTTCCCCAGCCGGCGCTCGACCTTTAGTGGGTCAGCGGTTCCGTCAACTTGCCCGAATCGTCGCCATCTCCCTCGGCATCAGCGTCATTGCCGAGCAGTTCGAGCGCCTGTTGCGCATTGCTGGCGGCGATCGCCGCCATGACCCGGCGCGCTTGCTCGCGCGAGCGCTCCGACTGGTGCGGATCATAAGCGATCGAGGCGTACATCTGGAGCGCCTTCGGCAAATTCTTGTCGAACAGCAATTGCTGGGTCGCAAGGAAGCGCAATTCATCGACCTGCGGGACCAGATCGGCGGCGTAAATCAGGCCGGTGACCGAATTTCGCGACGGATTTTCGCCGGCTTCGGGATAGGATAGATAATAATACATCAAGGGTTCGGGATCGTCGGGATCGAGCCGGTTGGCCTTGATCAGAAGCGCCCGGATGTCGGTCCAATTGACCTTCGCCTTGCGCCCTTCGGCGTCCTCCTTGAGCGCCCTGGCTTTGAAGATCAGGGCCTTGTTATTGCGGGGATCAAGCGCAATCGCCTTGCTCGAAGCCGCAATTGCGGCGGCATATTGGCCGGCATCGAGCTCGGCTTCGGCGAGCGCGGCCATCACCGCCGGGTCATTGGGATATTGGCCAGCAATCTTGCGGGCATCGGCGGCGACCCCCGGAGCGGTCTTGGTGTTGACCCCCCGATCCGAGCGGGCGCGAACGGTCATGATCGCCGCTTCGCCGGGCTGCATCTGGCGGATCGCGATCGCGCCCGCGCCCGCGGCAGGGGGTGGAACGACCAGGGTCGTCAGCCGCCGGCGCTTCACATAGGCATCGAGATCGCGTTCCAGCTGGTCGATATTCCCGAACGCGGATTGCGCCGCGGCCAAGGTCGGCTGGCCGGTCTGAAGCGCCTTCAGATAGGCGTCGAGCTGGCCGCGCCGGGCCGGTTCGAACGTCAGATAATGGGTCAGCAGCCAGCCACGCCCGTAAAGGTCGTCGGTCTGCTCGTCATCGAGCTTGGAATAATTGTCCTCGAGCATGGTCTTGAACGGCAGATTATGACCCGAGAGCAAGGTCGAGGCGCGGTGATTGGCGGGACTGCCAAAGCGGATCGACCCATCCTTTTCGATTCTGGCGGTGCTAAAAAATTCCGCCGTCCCTTCGACCAGCCAGCGCGGGATTACCGCCGACGTATTCTGCAACTGAAGGTGGTGGGCATATTCGTGGAAGAAGATGGTCTGGGAATTGAGTTCGAAAATCTCGCCCTTGTCGCGCGACATCTTGGGCACGAAAGCGATCAGCCCCGACGTTCGCGGGATATACATTCCGCGGACGTTGGCGATGCCCAGGAAGCGATCGATATTGTCATAGTCGCTAACGACATAGATTTTGACCCGGCCCGAATCGCTCAGCGCCGGGTCGGTCATCGACCGGACGCTCCGCACTCCCTGGTCGAACAGCTCGAGCCGGGTCGCGAAATCGCGCAGCAGGTCGGGCTTCTCATTGGCGTAAATGATGAAGTGGCGGGTCTTGACCTCATTCCACGCGGCCTGCGCCTGGCTGGCCATCCCAATGGCCGCGAAGGCCAGCAATTTTCCTAATATACGCAACATGTTGAAGGTCACCCAACGAACGATTCGGCGGCCCGGACCCTATCAGCGATTGGAGCTGAGTCCATCGCTTCGCCAGGAAATCGGGGCGTGGGGTTGCAGCGATCCGCGATAGCGCCGAATATCGCCAAAAGGGGAAGCGAATGAGCGAGACCGACGGCGTTGAAGGCGAGCCCCTGTGGGTGAGAATATTGGAATTCCCGCTCGTCGCTTTGGTCGTTGCGACGATCCTGTTCGCGGTCGCCGTATATGTGACCGGCCTGATCCTCGCCTACCAGCCACATATGGGTTCGGGTGCCAACGCCGTGTCGGAGGCGGTGCTGTCCATCGCCATGCTGTGGGTGGTTTATAAGCTGACCATCAGCCATTTGGGCGACAAGCCGCGCGACGATTTGCCCTTGGCCGGCGCGATCAAACTTGGCGCGCAGGGCCTTGCCATCGGCTTCCTGCTGTTCAGTGCGGTCGTCGGAGTGGCCTTCTTGTTCGGCGCCTATCGGGTCACCGGCAGTGGCGGGACCAGCGGATTTCTGGTCAATTTGGCGAGTTTCGCCTTGCTCCCCGGCTTTCGCGAAGAATTGCTGTTCCGCGGGATTTTCTTCCGCTGGATCGAAGAATTCGGGGGCAGCTGGTTTGCGCTTGCGGTCACGTCGGCACTGTTCGGGCTGGCGCATATCCTCAACCCCAATGCGACCTGGTTTTCATCCTTTGCGATCGCATTGGAAGCCGGAGTGCTGCTCGGCGGGGCCTATATGCTGACGCGCAGCCTGTGGCTCCCGATCGGCCTCCACGCCGCGTGGAATTTCACTCAAGGCTTTATCTTCGGAGTGCCGGTCTCGGGGATCGCCGCGAACGGGCTGGTGCGGTCGGAACTGTCCGGACCGGACTGGCTGTCGGGTGGCAGTTTCGGGCTCGAGGCCTCGGTCATCGCATTGGTGCTGGCGACCGCGGTGGGGATGTGGATGGTGATCCGGGCGAAGAAGCGCGGGCTGGTGTTCGGGCCGATGTGGACCCGGCCCGGCGCCATCGTCATCGCCGAGCAGAAAATGCTCGGCTAAAGAAAGCTGTATGGGTCGACGTCGACGCTGACCCGGACTTTCGAGCCCCATTCGACCGCGTCGAGCCAGTCGCGGATGACGTCCTGAACATCGAGGCTGCGGGTGGCATGGACCAGCAGGCGCTGGCGGTGGCGCCCGCGGAGCATCGCCAGCGGTGCGGGAGCGGGGCCGAACACCGCCATTCCCTCGACCTTCGGAGCGGCGTGGCCGATGCGCCGGGCGACCGCCAGGGTTTCGGCCTGGTCCTCCGCGGAAATGACGATCGCCGCCAATCGCCCGAACGGGGGCATCGCCGCTTCGCGCCGGGATTCGGTTTCGGCGGCGTAAAAGCCGGCGGCGTCCCCCGACACCAAAGCGGAGATGACGGGAGCGCTCGGGTCGTGGGTCTGGACATAGACCCGGCCAGGCTTGTCGCCGCGACCGGCGCGGCCGGCGACCTGGCTGATCTGCTGGAAGCTGCGTTCGGCCGCGCGCAAATCGCCGCCCTGAAGGCCGAGATCGGCATCGACGACCCCGACCAGGGTCAGATTGGGAAAGTGATAGCCCTTGGTGATGAGCTGGGTGCCGATGACGATGTCGATTGCTTGCGCCTCCATCGCGGCGACGAACTCGGCCGCCTTGGCTGGCGACCAGATGGTGTCGCTGGTGACGATCGCGGTGCGCGCGTCGGGAAACAACGCGGTGACCTCGTCGGCGATGCGCTCGACCCCGGGGCCGCAGGCGACCAGGCTGTCCTCCTCGCCGCATTCGGGGCAGGCCGTGGGCGGCGGCATGACATGGCCGCAATGGTGGCACGCGAGGCGGTGCATCAGCCGGTGCTCGACCATCCACGCGGTGCAATTGGGGCATTGAAAGCGGTGGCCGCAGGTGCGGCACAGGGTCAAAGGCGCAAAGCCGCGGCGGTTGAGGAACAGCAGACTCTGCTCGCCGGCCGCGAGGTTGGTCTCGAGCTCGGCGACCAGGCTCGGCGCCAGCCAGCGCCCGCGCGGCGGCATGTCCTTGGTCATGTCGATGAGTCGAATGTCGGGCAGCTGCGCCCCCGCGAAGCGGCTCGCGAGCACGAGCTCGCGATAGCGGCCGAGCTCGACCATCTGCTTGCTCTCGATCGCCGGGGTGGCGGAGGACAGGACGACCGGAATATCCTCGAACTTGGCGCGCATCACCGCGGTGTCGCGGGCGTGATACTGGACTCCTTCCTCCTGCTTGAAGCTCGGCTCATGGGCCTCGTCGACGACGATCAGACCGAGGCTGGGGTAGGGGAGAAACAGCGCCGAGCGCGCACCAACGACGACCCGCGCCTCGCCACTCGCGATGCCCCGCCAGGCGCGCCGCCGCTGGGATGAGCGAAGATCGCTGTGCCACGCGACCGGAGCGCAGCCGAAGCGGGCCTCGAAGCGCTTGAGGAACGGTTCGGTGAGCGCGATTTCGGGGAGCAGGACGAGCGCCTGCTTGCCCGCGCGCACGGCCTCGGCAATGGCCTCGAAATAGACTTCGGTCTTGCCCGATCCGGTGACCCCGTCGAGCAGGACCGGATCGAAGCCGCCGCCGATCGCGGCGATCAATGAGGCGGCGGCCGATCGCTGATCGGGATTGAGGTCGGGCGGCGCGAAATCGGGATCGGGGTGGGGCAGCGGCCGGTCGGCGTCGACCCGCATCGCTTCCAGCGCGCCGGCATTGACCAAGCCGCGCAGCACCGTGTCGCTGACGCCGGCATGATCGGCGAGCTCGCGGATGGTGCCCTGGCGCCCGGTGAGGCGGGCAAGCGCCTGCTCGCGTTGCGGGGTCAGGCGATCGGGGATCAGGCCGGTGGGCTTATATTCGGTCAGCTGGCGCGGGCCATCGAGCGCGGCGGCGGACGGCAGCACCATCCGCAAGACGCTCGCCAGCGGGCTCAGATAATAATCCGCGGTCCATTCGCACAGGCGCCGGAGCGGAGCGGCGATTGGGGGAACATCGACCAGGCTGGCCAGCGGGCGCAGGCGGTTGTCGCCGACGTCCTCGCTCGGCAGCCGTTCCGCCTCCCACGCCACACCGAGCAGCTGGCGCGGCCCAAGCGGCGCGACGACGACGCTGCCGGGCGCAACAACCATTCCATCCGGCACCGCATAATCGAGCGGGCCGAGCGCGGCGTTAAGGGTGATGACACGAGTGCGGGCGCGGGGCATTTGCCCTCAGTTAGCGCGTGAGCGACGTCCTCGCCATGACCCCGTCATGGCTGCGGCCGTCACTTCCCCCGCTTCTTGCGGTGGCTGTCGAGGTCGAGCACCGCGACTTCGTCTTCCTCGCGCAGCAGGCCGAGGCGGCGGGCGACTTCCTGATAGGCTTCTTCGACCCCGCCGAGGTCCTGGCGGAAGCGGTCCTTGTCGAGTTTCTGGTTGGTCTTGCTGTCCCACAAGCGGCAGCCATCGGGGCTGATCTCATCGGCCAGAATAACGCGCGCGAAATCGCCGTCCCACACCCGTCCGAACTCAAGCTTGAAGTCGATCAGCCGGATTCCGATCGCCGCGAACATCCCCGACAGGAAGTCGTTCACCCTGATCGCCATGTCGGCGATGTCGTTCATCTCGTCCTGGGTGGCCCAGCCGAAGCAGGCGATATGTTCATCCGCGATCATCGGGTCGCCGAGTGCATCGTCCTTGTAATAATATTCGATGATCGTGCGCGGCAGCTGGGTGCCTTCCTCGATCCCGAGGCGCTTGGTCAGGCTGCCCGCGGCGACATTACGGATGACAACCTCGATCGGGATGATCTCGACCTGGCGGATCAATTGCTCGCGCATGTTGAGGCGGCGGATGAAGTGGGTCGGAACGCCGATCTGCTGGAGCGCTGTGAAAATATGTTCGCTGATGCGGTTGTTGATCACGCCCTTGCCGGCGATGGTACCGCGTTTCTGCGCGTTGAACGCAGTCGCATCGTCCTTGAAATATTGGATCAGGGTGCCGGGCTCTGGACCCTCGTAGAGGATCTTTGCCTTGCCCTCATAGATTTGGCGGCGACGGGCCATGGATGTTGCGGTTCGCTTTCGAATGGACGGCGGAAGGCGGGCCTATAGGCGACCCACCCCCCGTCCGCAAATGGTGGGCACGGCTTATTTCGAGCCCAGCGCAGCTTCCAAACCCGGAACATTGGCGGCGCCCTCGGGGACCTTGATCGACGACCCCTTGGTGGCATCGCCAATCGCCTCCGAGCGGCCGCCCAGGCACGGCTTGAGGAAATTCTCCGCCACCGCGTTGAAGGCAATGCTGTTGACCGGCCGGGCAAAGCCATGGCCTTCGTCGGGGAACAGGACATAGGTCACCGCGATGTTCTTGGCCTTCATCGCAGCGACGATCTGATCGGATTCGGCCTGGTTGACGCGCGGGTCGTTGGCGCCCTGGCCGATGAGCAGCGGGCGGACGATCTTGTCGGCATAGGTAAGCGGCGATGCAGCCTTGAGCACCGCTCGGCCTTCCTCGGTCGTCGGATTGCCCATGCGCTGGTAAAATTGCTGTTTTCCAGCCTCCCAATAAGCGGGAATGGTCTTGAGCAAGGTGAAGAGGTTCGACGGGCCGACGATATCGACTCCACAGGTGAACTTCTCGGGCGTCATGGTGACCCCGGCAAGCGTTGCATAGCCGCCGTAACTGCCACCCATGATCGCGACCTTGTCAGGCGTAGTGATGCCCTTGGCGACAGCCCAATCGACCGAATCGATCAGATCGTCGTGCATGGCCTTGCCCCACTCCAAATTGCCGGCAGTGGTGAAGTCCTTCCCGAAGCCGGTCGAGGCGCGGTAATTCACCGACAACACTGCATAGCCGCGGTTGGCGAGCCATTGGTGGTAGCTGTTATAGCCATATTCATCGCGCGCCCACGGGCCGCCGTGGACCAGCAGAACCATCGGCACGGCATGGTCGGCAACCCCGTCATGATTGGCGTCGGCATTGGCCGGAAGCGTGAGGTAGCTTGGCAGGGTCAGGCCGTCGCGCGACTTGATCTCGATCGGCCACATCGGCTGCAGCGGAGCGCCGATCAATTGTTCGCGGCCGGTGTACAGCTTGGTCAGGCTGCCCGCTGCGCGATCGAACAGATAGACCGACGCCGGCGTCGTCACCGGGTCGGCGCTGACGATCCAGCGACTGTCGTCGTCGGTCCGCGCCTGGACCACCGGCGGAGCGCCAAGCTTATATTCGAGCCACGCCAGAGTAGTCGCGATGGCCGGATCGAGCCCGGTCCATTCGGGCTTCAGATAATTGGACTGATAGGCCTCGACTTCGAGCGTCCGGGGATTGGCGAGGACTCCGGAAATATCGGACTTGGCATTTTCGGCGACGATTTTGGTCGCTCCGGTGGCGACATCCATCGCCAGCAGCGCAGCGGTGTTCCGGCCGCGGCTGTCGATCCAGTACAAGGTCTTGCCGTCGGCGGTGAAACCGGCCGGGCTGGTGGTCAGCGAATCTTCCAGCGCGATACTCGCGAAGGGTTTTGAATCGACCGTTGAATTGTGCATCCAGTAAAAGTCCGACCCGCCGTCGTCGCGGGCCTTGACCGCCATGCGCAATTTCAGATCGTCGTCCGCGACATAGCCGGCGAAGCCGTCATTCTTCTGAACCAGCGCCAGTTTCCCAGTCTTGAGATTGAGGCTGTAGACATCGTGCCACCGGGCATCGCGATTATTGAGCCCGACCAGGATCCGGTCGGTGTGCTTGACCGAAGTGCCGACGATCTCCGCCCGGGTCTTGTTGAATGGTGTCAAAGTCGTCTGTTTGCCGGTCGCGATATTGACTCCGTAGAGGAGGAAATTCTCGTCGCCGCCCTTGTCCTGGATGAACAGGATGCTGCGCGAATCCGGAGCCCAATAATATTGGCGGATCGGGCGCGATTTTTCCGCGGTGAGGAGCTTTGCCGAACCCGGCGCATCGACCGGCGCGATGTAGAGATTGAGCACGCCATCGACCGGCGCTGTCCAGCTCAGCCATTTTCCATCGGGGGAAATGCGCCCGTTGGCCTTGACCGGAGCGCCGAACAATTTCGACCGTTGGATCAAAGGAACATCGTCGATTCCAGCGGCCAGCAGCGGCTGGGCGGAAATGATGGTGGTCGCGAACAGAACGCTCTTCAACAGGATACGCATGAACTTCCCCTCTATTTGTCGGGGATGCCAGTAAACCTGGCGCTGACGAATTTCCAGTAAATCGATAGTGAGGCGCGCGTGACCCGCCGGGAAGCGGGAAGACGGAGCGCGGCGGAGGGATGCCGCGCTCCGGTTCGGCTTGCTCAACCGCAGTCTTTGGTGGTCCTGCGCTGGGCCCAGGGGGCAGCATATTCGATCCGGTTCAAGGCTCGGAAGGCGGCCCCGGCGGACAAGAACAGCAGTCGAATTTGCTTGGCCATCTCGATATTCATTTGCGCACGGGCGGACTGATAGCTGCGGTCGTAAAGCTGGTCGATCATGGTCAGCATCCTTTCCTGTTCCTTCTGACTAACGGTCGGCGAGCGCCGAGGCGCAGCCGAGATTCTGTTCGATCAAGGCGAACCGCCGGTCGGGATCGAGACCGCGCCATTGGCTTGTGTCCAATGGCTGGGCCGGATCGGCGCATGACGAGCGGACGGACCTCAGGAATGCGGGCATCAATCGTCCACGGCCATAAATCATGGCGTCGCTCCTCATCCTGTCGAACGCCGCCGGCAAAGGGCCAATGCGTAGGGAGGATCCACCTCACCGGCGACGGCCTATTGAATAGGATCGGAAAGATTGTTTCGCCAATCAAACACTCGACAGAAGCCATAAACCAGGCTTATCGATGCGGCGATGCGCATCTTGCCTCCACTGGCCGCCGTCAGGGCGTTTGAAGCCGCCGCACGGACGGAGAATTTCACCGCTGCGGCCGCCGAATTGGGGATGACCCAGGCGGCGGTATCCTATCAGGTCAAATCGCTCGAGGAGCGGCTTGGAGCGGCGTTGTTCGTGCGCGAAAAGGGCCGCGCGCGATTGACACCGCTGGGCGCGCGCTTGCTGCCGTCGCTGACCTCGGCGTTCGATTCGATCGAGACCGCGTTCGCCGCCCATCGCCAGGAAGATGAATCCTTGTTGACGGTGACGACCACCCACACCTTCGCCAACACCTGGCTGGCGTGGCGGCTGGGCGCGTTCCAGATGCAGCATCCCGACCTCGCGGTGCGGATGACGACCAGCAATGAGCTGGTCGATTTGCGCTCGGGCGAGGCGGATATCGCAATCCGCGCCGGACGCGGCGATTGGGCTGGGGTCGAATGCCACCGACTGTTCCGATCGAGCTTCACGCCAATGACCAGCCCACAGAGTATCGCGGCAATGGAAGAGCGACTCGGCCGCCCGCTCGAACCGGGCGACATCCCCGTCCAGAATCTGATCAATCCGAGCGACGACTGGTGGCAGCAATGGCTCGCCGACAATGGCGTCGAGGTCGACGGCGGACTGTTCCGCCGCCCGGGCGTGCGCTTTGAAAACCAGGCCAATGAAGGCCATGCGGCAATGGCCGGACAGGGCTTGGCGCTACTCACGCCATTGCTGTGGCATGGCGATGTCGCGGGCGGCCGACTCGCCATTCCGTTCCCCGATCGGGTTTCGACGCGCGGCTGGGCTTACTGGCTGGTGGTGCCCGCGGAACGGCGCAATATTCCCAAGATCAAACGCTTTAGCGAATGGCTGGTGGCGGAGATCGCCAAGGCCATCGAAGAAGACGGGATCAGCGCTGCCGAAGCGGCACGCGACATTCACCGCTGACCGCTTGCGACGACTCCGAGCAATCTGTCCCACGATAGGACGATTCGCCGAGTCGCGG
Organism: Pseudomonadota bacterium; assembly: GCA_040390365.1. Lineage (GTDB taxonomy): Bacteria > Pseudomonadota > Alphaproteobacteria > Sphingomonadales > Sphingomonadaceae > Sphingomicrobium. The sequence continues at coordinate 306,882 of JAZJYM010000006.1, forward strand.
CCGTTTTCGTCAACCTGTCGCCAATTGACTCCCCATTAAATTCAAACGTAAACAAAACGTTAAAGAATTAGTTTGCCTTAGGTTTAGAATCGTCGTGGAAGTGCGGTTCTACGAAATCTGGGTTTGTTGCGTTCCCTAAGCGGGAGGGACGCCATTTTGGCACCGATGGATCAAGGCCGGCCGGTAACGGGCCGAAAGCGCGCCGCATTTGTGCGCGTGCTTTTGTTCGCCCCGCTGCTCGGTACCGCCATGCCGGCCGGAGCCGCGCCTGGGGGCCAAACCGGCAACCCGACGCAGTTCATCGTCCCGCCAATCACTTTGTCCCAAACCAGCGGCCGCGATCTGGGTGGCCGCGGCACTGTCGTCCCGAACCAGCCTCCGCTCTCGGGCGGTGGGTCGCGAACTCCGATTGTCTTGCCGGGCATCACACCCAATTCGCGCGTCGACCGGATCGACCGGGCCTTGTTCGACATCAGTGTTCCGGATCGCGCCGCCCGGCCCAAAGGTGGGGCTACGCAAGTCGGCGCTCCGCTTCCGGTTCTGCCCCCGGCCAAGCGCGAAGATGGTCCGCGCGAAGCCTTGCTACTGGCTCCCGGCCTGGTCCCGCCAGCCGATCGCGCGCGGGTCGAAAACGACACCATCATTCTGTCCTCGTCGAGCGCCGCAAGCCAATCGTCAGCCAAGGGCAAGCCGGTCGATCCCGGCCCGCCCGCCGACGCCGGACCGCCAGCAGGCGCTGGCCCGCCAGCAGGTGCTGGACCACCCGCAGGCGCCGGACCACCGGCTGACGCGGGCCCGCCAGCAGGCGCGGGACCGCCAGCTGACGCAGGACCGCCCGACGACGCCGGTCCGCCCGATGACGTAGGTCCGCCCGATGACGCCGGACCGCCAGATGACGTAGGTCCGCCTGACGACGCAGGTCCACCAGCCGACGTTGGACCGCCCGATGATGCCGGTCCGCCGGATGATGCGGGTCCGCCCGACGACGCCGGTCCGCCGGACGACGCAGGTCCACCAGCCGACGGCGATGGAACAGGCGTTCCGCCGGGCGATCCGTGCTCGATGGGCAATGGCAATCCGTGCAACGGCAATAATGGCAATGAGGGCGATCAGGGAAATTCCGGCGATGGTGGAAACGGTCCGCCCGATGACGTGGGCCCGCCAGACGACGTAGGTCCCCCTGACGACGTTGGACCGCCCGATGACGCGGGTCCGCCTGACGACGCAGGTCCGCCTGACGACGCAGGTCCGCCCGATGACGCGGGTCCGCCAGACGATGCAGGTCCGCCTGACGACGCCGGTCCGCCTGACGACGTTGGACCGCCCGATGACGCCGGCCCACCCGATGATGCCGGTCCGCCTGACGACGCCGGTCCCCCGGATGACGTAGGCCCGCCGGACGATGACGGCGGACCGGGTGTCCCGCCGGGTGACCCTTGCTCAATGGGCAATGGCAATCCGTGCAACGGCAATAATGGCAATGACGGTGACCAGGGCAACTCCGGCGAAAATGATCAACATCGCAAAGGTCTCACGCCATC
>JAZJYM010000007.1:0-103488 GCA_040390365.1 Pseudomonadota bacterium
CGCCTCCGCCGCCGCCGCCGGCTCCGGTCGAGCGTGGTGAACGCGGACAATAAGCTGAGATTCCACGGGTAGGCTTCGGTCCACCCGCATGGAAGCAAGGCAGTTGAAAAAGGGAGAAGAGGGGGGAAGCCCCCTCTTCTTTCCTGTTTAGGGACAGGAGATCACCTGCCCCGCGGGCCAAGCCCTTTATTTATTGGCACTTCTCACTAAAAGAGCGACCATGACCAATCCCAAAGACACCAATCCGCCAGCGCGCACGCCCGCCAAAGGCCAGCGCCCCCCAGCCAATCGCCAGCAGCCCAATCGCCAGCAACAAGCTGGCCGCGGCGGACCCGCCCGCGGCCCTGGCCGGCCGGGCCAGCCCGGCGGCGCAGCTTCGCCCAATCTGGAAAGCACGATTGCAAAGGCGCAGAGCGGCCGCGTCAACCTGTCGCCGGCAAAGGCGATCGAGATGGCCGGCGCGCTCTATAGCCGCGGTCAATTGGGTCAGGCCGAGCGCGTCTGCCGGCAGATCATCGCCGCCCGCCCGGCGCAGGCCGATGCGCATAACATCCTCGGCGTGACGCTCGCTGCGATGGGCCGTCACGACGACGCCGTCGAATCGATCAAGCGCGCGATCAAGCTCAATGCCAATGCCGCCAGCTACCAGGCCAATCTCGGCGAGATCCTGCGCCAGGCCGGCAAGAAGGACGAAGCGCTCAAGGCGCTGACCGCAGCGGTCAAGATCGACCCCAATAATGCTCAATCGCTGAACAACCTCGGGATCATCCATTACGACCTGCGCAAGTTCAAGGAAGCGATCGACTTCTATCAGCGGGCCCTGAAGGCGCGCCCGACCATGGCCGAGGCGGTCAACAACCTCGGCAACGCCTTGCGCGTGACCGGCGACATCGATGGCGCGATGAACGCCTATCAGGAAGCGCTGACTCTGCGCGCATCCTATCCCGAGGCCTATAATAACCTCGGCACCCTGCTCCAGCAGGACCGCAAGTTCGACGAAGCCGAGCACGCATTTCGCAAGGCGATCCAGCAGAACCAGCGCTACATCGAGGCTCATAACAACCTCGCCTCTTTGCTGTTCATGCAGAAGAAGGAAGTGGATGCGCTTCGGTTGCTCGGCGATGTGCTCAAGTTCGCGCCCAAGAACGTCCCCACCCTGCTCTTGACCGCGAAGGTCCAGGCGCGCCGCAATGCTCATCAGGCGGCCGAACAGGCGGTCAAGCGCGCGCTCCAGCAGGAGCCGGACAATGCCGAAGGTCTGACGATCCTGGGCCAGGTGCTGCATGAGACCGATCGCTATGACGAGGCGCTCGAGGTGCTCAAGAAGTCGGTCGAGAAGAACGACAAGAACCCCGAAGCGCTCAATTTCTACGGTGTCGCGCTGAAGTCCGTCGGCCGTCTCGACGAGGCCCGGGAATTCATCCTCAAGGCGCTCAAGCTCAACGATTCGATGTATGGCGCTTACGCCAACCTCAACGATCTGGTCGATTTTTCGACCGGACCCGGGGACGAGCTGTTCCAGCGCATGGAAGCGATCATGGAATCGGTCCCCAATCAGGAGGCCGATCCCTATCTGCCGCTCCACTTCGCCTACGCCAAGGCGCTCGAAGACCGCGGCCAGCACGAAAAAGCGCTCGAACATTATATCATCGGCGGCCGCATGAAGCGCCGTCAGCTCGACTATAAGGAAGAGGATACGTTCGGCTTCTTCGATTCGATCAAGGCCGCGTTCCCCAAGGAGATTTTCGCGAATCGTCCGTATCAGGGACTCGATGACGACCGCATGGTGTTCATCGTCGGAATGCCGCGTTCGGGCTCGACCCTGGTCGAGCAGATCCTGTCGAGCCATCCCGACGTCTATGGCGCGGGCGAAGTGAAATATCTCAGCCGCGCCATCGGCCTGCTGCGCGATCGCTTCCCGACGCTTCCGAAATATCCGGACATGGTCGCCAAGATGACCGCTCCGCAATATGCGCTGGCGGCTCAGTCGTACCAGTCGGCGGTCGAGAATGGCGTCGGCAAAGAGACCAAAATCACCGACAAGCTGCTGACCAATTATTTCTTCCTTGGTCTGATCAACCTGTTGTTCCCCAAGGCCAAGGTCATCCACACCATGCGTGACCCCGTCGATACGTGCCTCAGCGGTTTCACCAAGCTGTTCAAGGACGACATGCCACACAGCTACGATCTGGCGGAACTGGGCCGTTACTACGGCAAGTATCGCGAGTTGATGGAATATTGGGACACGGTCCTGCCGGAAGGCTTCCTGACCACCGTCGCTTATGAGGACGTGGTCGCGGATACCGAGAAGGAAGCCAAGCGCCTGATCGAATTCCTTGGCCTGCCGTGGAACGACAAGTGCCTCGCCTTCCACAAGTCCGACCGCCCGGTGAAAACCGCCAGCGTCGCCCAGGTGCGCAAGCCGATCTACAAGAGCTCGGTCAAGCGCGGTGCGAAATATGGCCCGGGTCTGCAGCCGCTGATCGATGCGGTCGCGGTCAAGCCCGGCAAGAGCGCCAGCAAGAGCAAGGCCAAGGCCAAAGAAGACGCCTAAGCCACCATATCGGCCCGCCGCCGCGTCATCGGGTGCGGCGGCGGCGCTGAACCGGGAACTGGACATCATCGTGCGGTCACTCACGCATCTCGACCGGCTGGAGGCCGAGAGCATCCAGATCATGCGAGAAACGGTCGCCGAGGCCGAGCGCCCGGTAATGCTCTATTCGATCGGCAAGGATTCGGCGGTCATGCTGCACCTTGCGCTCAAGGCCTTTTATCCGAGCCCGCTGCCATTCCCGCTGCTCCATGTCGATACGACGTGGAAATTCCGCGACATGTACGCGCTGCGCGACAAGGTCGCAGCGAGCGACGGCATCGAGCTTCTGATTCACACCAATCCCGAGGCGGTCGCCCAGGGCATCAATCCGTTCGATCACGGACCGGTTCATACCGACATGTGGAAAACCGAGGGCCTCAAGCAGGCGCTCGACAGATATGGTTTCGACGCCGCGTTCGGCGGTGCCCGGCGCGATGAGGAAAAAAGCCGCGCCAAAGAGCGTGTGTTCAGCTTCCGCGATCGCAACCATCGCTGGGATCCCAAGCGCCAGCGGCCCGAATTATGGTCGCTCTACAACGTCCGCAAGAACAAGGGCGAGAGCATCCGGGTATTCCCTTTGTCCAACTGGACCGAGCTCGACGTGTGGCAATATATCTTGCGCGAAAAGATCGAGATCGTGCCGCTCTATTTCGGCGCCGCCCGCCCGACGGTGGTCCGCGACGGACTCATTTTGATGGTCGACGACGACCGCTTCCCGCTCGATGGCGAAACCCCGGTCGAGCGCACCGTGCGCTTTCGGACATTGGGCTGTTATCCACTGTCGGGCGCGGTCGAGAGCAGCGCCGGCACGGTCGAGGAAATCGTCGCCGAAATGCTTCTGACCAGGACCTCCGAGCGCCAGGGGCGGGCGATCGATCGCGACTCCGGCAGCGCCAGCATGGAAAAGAAGAAGCAGGAGGGATATTTCTGATGTCCCTGGTGCTCGATTCAGACCGCGACCTCATCCGCACCGACGTCCGCGCGTGGCTCGACGGCCAGGAGAAGAAGGAGCTGCTCCGGTTCATCACCTGCGGCAGCGTCGATGACGGCAAGTCGACTCTGATCGGGCGGCTGCTGTACGAGAGCAAGCAGATTTTCGAGGACCAGCTCGACGCCCTCGAATCCGACAGCAAGCGTCACGGAACTCAGGGCGAGGGCATCGACTTCGCCTTGCTCGTCGACGGACTGTCGGCCGAACGCGAGCAGGGCATCACAATCGACGTCGCCTATCGCTTTTTCGCCAGCGCCAGGCGCAAGTTCATCGTCGCCGACACGCCCGGGCATGAGCAATATACGCGCAACATGGTGACCGGCGCCTCGACCGCCGACCTCGCGGTCCTGCTGGTCGATGCGCGCAAGGGCATTTTGACCCAGACCCGGCGCCATTCCTATCTCGCGCAGCTGGTCGGAATCCGGCGCCTGGTGCTGGCGGTCAACAAGATGGACCTGGTCGATCATGACCAGGGCGCGTTCGACGCGATCTGTGCCGATTACCGATTGTTCGCCAGCAGTATCGGCGCCGACAACTGGGTCGCGATTCCGGTGTCCGGCCTCAACGGCGACAACGTCATCGCCAGGAGCGAAAAGATGCCCTGGTATGACGGGCCGAGCCTGCTCGAGCATCTCGACACGGTCGCGCTGGACAGCGATGGCGACGCTCACAAGGCGTTTCGACTGCCGGTCCAATGGGTCAATCGCCCCAACCAGAATTTCCGCGGCTTCGCGGGTGAAATCGCGGCCGGCTCGATCGGTCCGGGCACCGCGGTGCGAATCCTGCCGTCGGGCCGGACGACGACGGTCGATCGGGTCGTCACCATGGATGGCGATCGGGACCATGCGGTCGCCGGCGAATCGATCACCCTGACTTTCACCGACGAGGTCGATTGTTCGCGCGGCGATGTGATTGCCGCCGCCGCCGAGCCGCCCGAGGTCGCCGACCAGTTCGAAGCGACCATCGTATGGATGGCGGAGGACGAGCTGATCCCCGGCCGCGGCTATTGGCTCAAGCTTGGCACGCAGCTGGTCACCGCCACCGTCCAGCACCCGAAATATGAGATCAACGTCAACACGCTCGAGCATCTCGCGGCGCCGAGCCTGGCGCTCAATTCGATCGGCGTTGCAGAGATTTCGACCGATCGGGAAATCACCTTCGAGCCTTATGCGGTTGCCGGGTCGGCGCCCAATCGCGCGCTTGGCGGGTTCATTCTGATCGACAAATTGACCAATGCCACGGTCGCTTGCGGGATGCTTCACTTCGCGCTTCGCCGAGCGCTCAATATCCACCGCCAGCACCTCGATGTCAGCCGCGACACCCATGCGCGGATCAAGGGCCAGAAGCCGGCAATATTATGGTTCACCGGGCTCAGCGGCGCGGGCAAATCGACCATCGCCAATCTGGTCGAAAAGAAGTTGGTCGCGCTCGGCCGTCACACCTTCCTGCTCGACGGCGACAATGTCCGCCACGGGCTCAACAAGGATCTCGGCTTTACCGAGGCCGACCGGATCGAGAATATCCGCCGGGTTGGCGAAGTCGCGCGGCTGATGGCGGATGCGGGCCTGATCGTGCTGACCGCCTTCATTTCGCCGTTCCGGGCCGAGCGCGACATGGTCCGGGCGATGATGGCGCAAGGCGAGTTCATCGAGATTTACGTCGATACCCCGCTCGCCGAAGCCGAGAAGCGCGATGTGAAGGGGCTCTACGCCAAGGCGCGGGCCGGCGAACTGGCCAATTTCACCGGCATCGACAGCCCCTATGAGGCACCGGACAATGCCGAAATCCGGGTCAATACGGTCGAGCTGAGCGCCGAGCAGGCAGCCGACCGGATCGTCGACTGGCTGCTCAAGCGGACCTAGGCGCCGGCTAGCCGGTGGTTGCTAGCCGCGCAGTTTACCAGGTATAAGCGAGGCCCGCGGCGAGGAGCCACTGGTTGGCGCTGCCGCGATCCGAGACGATCGGCGAGCGCTTGAAATCGCCGACCAGCCGCGAATAATTGACCGTTCCGAAGGCCGACAGGCCGTGGAGCAGGCTGCCGCTGAGCGACTGGTTGACCAACAGCCCCGCCTTCCAGTTCTTCATTCCGCCGCCGGCATTGAAGGTCGGAAGCCCGGTGACCAGGGATTCAGACGGATCAATGCTGAAATAATAATCGGCGAACTTGTTGCTGACGAACTCGGCGCCCAGCGACGCACTGACGAATGTCGTCTGCGACAGCGGGGTTGAGAAATCGACGTTGGGGCTGACGATGGTCGACTTATGAGCGCTCGCGAAATCGCGAAGCACGTCGACTCGGAAGGCGAGCGAACCATAAGGATTGGTCACCCCATGGACGGTGACCCCGACGAAGGCACCGGCCTCGAACGCGGTCTTCTTGACCGGTAGAAGGTCGACGACATCGTCCTTCAATTTCTTCCTGGTGCGATTGAACCGGACACCGGCAATCGGCCCGGCATCGAATTCGACCTTGGCGTTACTGTCAGGGATCACGTCGACATAGAGGTAGAGGCCGCGCGTGGTGAAGGAGAAACCGTGATACTGGCCGCGCAACCCAAGCGCCGGAATGAACCGGTAATCGTTCGATCCCTCATAGTCCGGGAACATCGCTCCGCCCGCGGCAATGGTCAAAGTGTCGCGGTTGGTGATGTCTTCCGGGCTTGGCGGCGGGGACGCGGCCGGCGCGTCCTGAGCAATGGCCGGAGCTGCGATAAAGGCCGCACAAAGCAGCGGCATGTGGCGTAGCTTCATCATCGGCTTGTCCCCCTTTATTAAGCCGTAAACACGCGAGTGTGACCGGTTGCGGCCCAATCGTCCAGTCCCGATAGAATCTCAGTCCCCGCTACCCGGATCGGGGGTGAAATATTTGTCATATTTGCCCGCGACGCCCTTATATTCGTCGGCATCGGCGGGGGCTTCCTTCTTGCGCGTGATATTGGGCCATTCGGTCGAGAAACTGGCGTTGAGCTCAAGCCATTTTTCCTGCCCGCTTTCGGTATCGGGAAGGATCGCCTCGGCCGGGCATTCCGGTTCGCACACCCCGCAATCGATGCATTCATTGGGGTTGATGGCAAGCATCACTTCGCCTTCATAAAAGCAATCGACCGGACAGACTTCGACGCAGTCCATATATTTGCATTTGATGCAGGCGTCGGTGACGACATAAGTCATAAATGGCGCTCCCTATTGGCAGCTTGGCTAGGAGCGAGCGGGCGGCTCGTCAACGCCCACTTCCTCGCAACAGCAGCGCGCTTCGCTGGCGGGACCGCGGCGGCGGGGCAGGTCGAGCACCCGGAGCACGACGATCCGCCGGTTGAGCGGCAGCGCCACGACGTCCCCCGGGCGCACTTCGGCGGTCGGCTTGGCGACGCGCCTGCCGGATATTCTGACGTGGCCGTCGGCGATGATCGTCTGAGCCAAGGTGCGGCTCCGGGCGAGGCGAATGCAGTGGAGAAAGCGATCGATCCGCACCCAGTCCGACCTAGCCCCGCTTGAGACCCGCGAGAGCGGCGAAATGATTGCTCGAGCGGGCCTGCTCGTCCGGGCGGGGAGCGCGGCGGGCGCGCCACTTCCACGCATCGCCCGAGCGGGTGAAGCCAATCTCCCCCATTAGCCGGGCAATCGAATCCTCGGAGAGCCCGAGCGAGGTCGCGAGGCGGGTGTCGAGCGGCGCCTGGCCGGGGACCGAGCGCGCTTGCCGGGCATGGCTCGCAAGGCGGTCGGCGAGGTCGATCCGGAGCCATTGACGCCCGAGGCGGCGATACGCCAGCGCCGCGCCGCGCGGATCGGCCTCGGCATCAACGGTCGACGCCCCCGCCGGCGGAAGGGCCGGGAGCGGCTGCGACTGGCGCACAGCGATCAGCGCCGCGCGCCATTGCTGGGCCGCGGGCTTGATCAAGGCGGGCATGAACACGTCGAGCGGGCCGAGCCTCACTCCGAGCGCGTAGAGCGCGCGCCGGTCGACCGGTTCGAGACCGCCAATCGCGCTCAGCAACGCCTTGCGCGCAAGGACCCCGCTGGCATCCGCAAGCATTGCCGCAATCGCCCGGACGCCGGCCGAGCTCGACTTGTCGGTCGCCGCCCGAGCGAGCGCCTGAAGCGGCCCCAAGTGGCGTTCTACCTGGCGTTCGAGCCATTGTTCGAGCCGCCGGCGAAGCGCTGCCCGGCGCTCGGCGGTCAAGCGATCGAGCGGCCGTGCAGTGCGCAATGCCGGTTCGAGCAACGAGCGGCCGGGGGCAAGGCGGGCCAGCACGTGACCCTCCCACTGGACGGTGAGGAAGCCCTGATCATCGGCGCACAGCGCGAATTCATCGTCGGTCGCCCGGATCAGGCCCGAGGCGCGGCGGTCGAGCTCATCGCCCAGGCGGCGCTCCGCAGCGGCCAGCAGCAGGCGCTTGTCGGCCAGCCGGGCCGAGGGATCGACGGTGAATTCGAATCCGGCCAGGTGACCGATCGGCTCCGGCCCGACGCTGACCTCGCCGTCGGCGGCGACGGTCACCGGAAGCGCGTCGGCGCCGCGCGCTCCGATATCGCGGACCAGGACCGCGGTTCGGCGATCGACGAAGCGCTGGGTCAGCCGCTCGTGGAGGGCGTCGCTGAGGCGCGCTTCTACCCCGCGGGTGCGCTCGGCCCATTTGGCGGGCTCGGCCAGCCAGTCGGAGCGCTGGGCGATATAGGCCCAGCTGCGGACTCCGGCGAGGCGGTCGGCGAGGGCTTCGATATCGCCCGCGACATTGTCGAGCCGGGTGACTTCGGCGGCGAACCATTCATGCGGGATGTGACCGCCCTCGCCGACATAGCTGAACAATCGGCGGACCATGCGCGCGTGATGCATCGGCCCGACCTTGCGGAAATCGGGCAGTCCGCACACCGCCCATAAGCGCCGCGCCTGGACTTCCCGGCGAACGATCAGCGCCGGATCCTGAGCGAGCAGCTTGAGGACGGTGAGGTCGATCGCTTCGGGGGCGGAGCGCAACACTGGATCATCGCTCTTGGTCTCGAGGCTCATGATCAGCGTTCGAACGTCGTCGAAATCGAGGTCGGCGTTGCGCCAGTAGAGCGAATCGAGGGCGCGGAAGCGATGTTCCTCGATCGCCGCGATCTCGCCGTCGGTGAAGCTTGCGCCTTCATCCCCGCTCAGGCCCATGGTGCCGAAACTGCCGTCTTTCTGGTGGCGGCCGGCGCGGCCCGCGATCTGGGCCATTTCGGCGATCGTCAGCCGCCGGTCGCGGCGGCCGTCGAACTTCTCGAGCCCGGCGAAGGCGACGTGGGTGACGTCCATGTTGAGGCCCATGCCGATGGCGTCGGTCGCGACCAGATAATCGACCTCGCCGCGCTGGAACATCGCCACCTGGGCGTTGCGGGTGGCCGGCGACAAGGCGCCCATGACCACCGCGGCACCGCCCTTGAAGCGGCGCAGCATCTCGGCCAGCGCATAGACCTGCTCGGCGGAAAAGGCGACGATCGCGGACCGGGGCGGAAGGCGCGACAATTTGGTCCCGCCGGCGAAGCGCAAGGTCGAAAAGCGCGGCCGGCTGACGATTTCGGCCTCGGGCAGCAGTTCGCGGATGATCGGCCGCAGGCTGTCGGACCCCAGGATCAACGTCTCCTCGCGGCCGCGGGCGCGGAGCAGTCGGTCGGTGAAGACGTGGCCGCGCTCGGGATCGACGCCGAGCTGGGCCTCATCGATCGCCGCGAAAGCGAAGTCGCGCGCTTCTTCGCCTTCCCTGGCGACCGGCATGCTTTCGGCGGTGCACAAATAATAGCGCGCCTGGGGCGGGACGATGCGTTCCTCGCCGGTCAACAACGCTACCTGATGCGCGCCCTTCATGGCGACGACGCGGTCATAGACTTCGCGCGCCAGCAAGCGCAGCGGAAAGCCGATCACGCCCGAGGAATGGGCGCACATCCGCTCGATGGCGAGGTGGGTCTTGCCGGTGTTGGTGGGCCCAAGGATCGCCCGAAGGATGCCGTCGGAACCGGCCATGCCCCTACTTTGGCACTGCTTTCGCGCCGCGCAAGGGGCCTGAGCCGAAACGAATTTTAAGCGGGTTTTAACCTCGATTGGCGATGATTGGCGCGAAGGGCAGATCGTATTGGCTTATTCGCAACCGATCCGCGTTAAAGCGGGCTGCGCAGGCGCGCCGCGCCCGGCGTATTCGCGTGCCTATTGGAAAGCCGCCGGGCTTGCCGCAGTCCTGACCAGCGGCGCGGCGCTGGCGTCCTTGCCCAAAGCGCAGGTCTTTTCCAGCGACGACCACAGCCAGTGGCGGGCGCTTGCGATCGCGCCCTTGTCGTCGGGCGGATCGACCGGGATCCGGATGGCGCCGGGCGAGGCGGTCGAAAGCATCGAGGTCGCACCGACCCGAACGGCGCCGTTCGCACTGCCGCTATCAAGCGAGCAGGTCGCTCCGGCCACGTCCGCCGGACCCTTGCGCATTCGCGGCCGGGTCGGCGACGGCCTTTATTGGTCGCTGCGCGCCGCTGGCGCCTCGCCCGAAGCATCAGCCCAATATCTGGCGGCAATCGCGACCCAGATCGACGTCGGCGATGTCGGGCCGAGCGCCGGCTTCGACCTGGTGGTCGGCGGCGGCTCGGACCATCCCTTGCTCTACGCCGGGCTCGACCGCTCGGCCGACCATGATTTGCAGCTGGTGCGCTGGAGCCAGAATGGCCGGAGCGACTGGGTCGATGCCGCCAACAGCGATCAGCCGGCGCCGGTCTCGTCGGGCATGATCCTGCCCGTCGCCGGTCACATCACGTCGTATTTCGGCAACCGCATCCACCCCATCCTGCGCTTTGTGCGCTTCCATGGCGGGCTCGACATCGGCGCCGGCTGGGGCAGCCCGATCGTCGCCGCCGGCGATGGCCAGGTGGTGCGCGCGGGCTGGGCCGGGGGTTACGGCCGCCAGGTCATGCTCGCCCATGGCGGCGGCCTGTCGTCGAGCTACAGCCACATGAGCCAGATGGTCGTCGCACCGGGCAGCTTCGTTCGTCGCGGCCAGCTGATCGGCTATGTCGGCTCGTCCGGCCTGTCGACCGGCCCGCATATCCATTTCGAGGTCCGCCGCGGCGGCACTCCGGTCAATCCGCTGTCGGCGCGGATCGAAAGCGCGGCGGTCGTCGACCCCAATGTCGCAAGCGCGATCAAGGCGCGGCTGGCGGCGTTGCTGAAGGTGGGCGTGAAGCGGGGGTAGATCGCTGCAGAGGGTCTAATGTCTGCTTTGGGTAGAAAGCGGACGTTACGTCAGTACGTAAAATAGAGGCAGATTGTCGCTGCGACGGCCAAGAAACCCGCCACAGTCAAAAGCACAAATGCCACTGCTCGCTCTTTTATGCTCTTGAAAAAAATGACTGCGAACGCCGCAGGAATGGCGAAGTAGCCCATTTCGAGCGCGAGGGACGTGCCGTGCGAGAAATGCGCGGCTTCGAGCGCACCAACAGCGAGCATTGTCAGCAAAGTTGCAAGAGACACGCGCTGCGCGTGACTGAGATTGCGCATCAAGCCCATGAGCATAGTTTCTCATCGCGGCCTAATGTCCGCAATAGGTCGAAAGCGGACCTCTCTCAAGTTTTCGATTTTTCGTCATTGCGAGCGAAGCGAAGCGATCCAGTTCTTGCGCAAGGGCACTGCATTGCCGCGCCGCCCTCCGCTCCTCGCGATGACGAATGGACGCGCTTAGCGGCCGTGGCCGCGCCAACGCTTGATGGTGCGGTTGATGATGCCCGCTTCGTCGCCGGTTTCGCGCCACAGACGGGCGAAGCTGGGATCGGACGAGGCCGGGCGCTTTTCGGGTTCAAGGTCGTCGAAGCGGACCCGGATGGGGATTGCGACACCCTCGCCGCAGACGATGCATTCGCGGTTGCGAAGCGCCGGAATGGCGTCGAGGAAGCCGCGCGCGCCTTCGGGCATTGCGGCGCGCACGCACGCCTGATCGCGTTCGTTGTTGAGGCGCATCGCGATGATCGTTCCGCATTGCGACAGAACGCCTTCGGCAAGATCCGACGGGCGCTGGGTAATCAGGCCCAGCGACACGCCATATTTACGGCCTTCCTTGGCGATCCGCTCGAGAATCCGGCGAACTGACTGGCCGCTCGCATTTTCGTCTTTGGGAACGTAGCGATGGGCTTCTTCGCACACCAATAGCAGCGGGCGCTGAGCCTCGGTCCGCGACCAGATGGCATAATCGAACACCATCCGGGCGAGCACCGACACGACCACGCTGGTGACTTCGCTGGGAACCCCCGAGACGTCGACGATCGAGATCGGCTTGCCGTTGGCAGGCAGCCGGAAGAGCTTGCCGATGAACGGACCCATGGTGTCGCCGACGAGCATCCCCGAAAACATGAAGGTGTAGCGCGGGTCGGCCTTGAGTTCCTCGAGCTTGGTCTTGAGGCGTTGGAACGGCAAGGTGTCGCCGGCGCGGTCGAGCTTGCCCATTTCATTGACCAGGATCGTGGTCAGATCGGACAATATGTACGGGATCGGGCTGTCGACCGTGACCTTGCCGAGCGTCTCCGCTTGCTTGCCCTTCATCCGCGCCGCGAGCAGGCATTTGGCGAGGATGTCGGCGTCGCGCTGGCGCTCGTGGCCGTCGGTCGTCAGCAGAACCTCGCAATGCTCTTCGAAATTGAGCAGCCAGTAGGGCAGCTGGAGATTGTCGACATTGAACAATTCGCCGCAGCCCTTGAATGCGGCCGAATATTCGCCGTGCGGATCGATCATCACGATATGGCCTTCGGGCGAAAGCTGCGAAATGCGGTGGAGGATCAAGGCGACCGAGGTCGATTTGCCGGTACCGGTCGAACCCAGGACCGCGAAATGCTTCGACAGCATCGGATCGACATAGAGCGCGCCGCGGATGTCGTCGGTCGGATAGACGGTCCCGATCTCGATATTGGGCTCATCGCTGGCGGCGAAAATCGCGCGCATGTCCTCGGTCGTCACCGGGAGCACGTCGCAGCCCGGGATCGGATAGCGCGTAACGCCGCGGCGGAAATTGTTGAGCTTGCCGGTGGCGTCGCGGGTGCCTTCGCCGAGAAAATCGACATTGCCGAAAATTTCATCATTGTCGCCGACCGCCAGGGTCCGGATATTGGCGATCAGCCAGGCGTTGCCGACGACCATCTTGACCTGGCTTCCGACCTGGCCCGACATCGCCACCGAGGTGTCCTTGTGCGTCGCCAACGCCGCCAGGATCGCCGCGTCCATGCGCACGCGCGAGCCCGAACCGGCGATTTCGATGACCTTGCCGAGCACCGGCAGCGCTGCCCCCGACGCCTTTGCGGCGGGCTCGACCTCATCGGTGAAGCTACTGACTTCATTGATGAATTCGCGCAGGTTCGGTTGATCGTTCATCTACTCGCACTCCAGGTTCGAAACTGAGCGATGAACAGTAGAGCGAAGCGGTTAATTTTCGCTTGAGAAATGGCTCAGAAGCGGCGGCGGAACGCGATTGCGGCAACCCAGCCCAAAGCGAGCGACATGATCACCGCGACCAGCCCGTATAAAAAGCGGTGGCGGCGAGCGGCCAGAGCGACGAACCGCTCGAACCCCGATTTGTCGATTTCGATATCGCGCGTGGCCGCGGCGATGACCTTGCCGCGGTCGATGAGGAAGGTTTCGGCGGTATAGGTGCCGACCGGAACCTGGCTCGGGATGTTGATCGTCGCGCGGTAGAGAACGCCGCCGGTGATTTCGACACCGTTGGGATTTTCGGCATAGAGGCCCTGGCGTTTGCGCAGGTCGAGAAGGCCGGCTTCGAAGCGCTGTTCCTTTTCGGGCAAGGCGCCGCCGCCGGGCGACAATTGCAGGTTGCGCAGGCCAAGTTCGTAGATCGCCGCCGTCCGCTCGTCGACCAGGTCGCGGATCGGGCGGGACGAGGCCACCGAATAGAAGGACGGGGCGGAGCGAAAGCGGTTGGAATCAGCGTTCATCCAAATGCCGGCGATCTGGTCCTTCTCGCGCACCAATATCGGCTGGACGGGCCCGCGCAGGACAACCGCGATATTGGCCGGGCGATCGGGAATGCGTCCGCCGGGGTAGAGGATCGCTCCGAACAGGAGCAATTGGGTACCGCTGAAACTGTAGCGAATCTGGACTTCGCGCGCCGAAATGTCGGGGACCAGCACCGGCTTGTCCGCCGCCGCCAGCAAGGGCGCGGCAAGCAGCAGGACAAGGGGCAGCACGCGCCGGGTCACAGATATTCGATCGAGAAAATTTCGTCCGGCCGCCACGCCAGTCCAAGCGCCATGCGCAGCGCGACGAGGAGGATGATGAGCGCCAGTGCAAGGCGCAGATAATCGGGCTTGAGCCGGAGCGTCAGAAGAGCGCCATATTGGGCGCCCACGACTCCGCCGATCAGCAACAGACCGGCGAGCACGACATCGACCGCTCGGGTGGTGATGGCATGGACCATGGTCGTCCCGGCGCTGACCGCAAGGACCATTGCAAGGCTGGTTCCGATGACCACCCGGGCGGGCATGCCGAGCAAATAAATCATCGCTGGAACGAGGATGAAGCCGCCGCCGATGCCCAGGAACACGGTCAGTATGCCGGCGATGAAGCCCAAGGTCAGCGGTGCCACCGGGGAAATGAACAGGCCCGAACTTTCGAACCGCCAGCGCATCGGCAGGCGCTGCACCCAGCGGATGTTGCGCGCCGGTCCGGCCGGCGGCGCGGCGCCCTCGATGCCGTCGTCGGAAGCGGCCCTGGCGCCGATATAGCCAAGCGCGACCAGCGCATCCTTGAGCATCAGCCCGCCGATCCCGCCGAGGATCACGACGTAGAGCGAATCGATGACCAGATCGATCTGGCCGCTCAGCTGGAACAGCCGGAACAGCACCGCTCCGAAGGCCGATCCGAAGAAGCCGCCGACGATCATCACTAGCGCCATCTTGAGGTCGACCCCGCCGCGCCGCATGTGGACCATCACGCCCGACACGCTGGCGCCGGTGATCTGGGTCGCCGCCGAGGCCACGGCAACGGTTGGCGGAATCCCGTAAAAGATCAGCAGCGGAGTAGTCAGGAAGCCGCCGCCGACTCCGAACATGCCCGACAACACCCCGACCAGGAAGCCGAGCAGGATAATGAAGGGTGCGTTGACCGACAGGCCCGCGATCGGGAGGTAGACATCCATATTGCTGCGCCGAGGACTAGCCGCAAATGGCGGTCATGGCCAAGCGCCGCGGCCAGTTTATTGCGCCGCCCTAAAAATCCGCGGCAAGGGTCAGCGCGCCATCGACGAATTTGTCGCGGCGGTGAAAAAAATCCGACGACTCCCTGAATTGAGTGTCAATCGAAGCTGCAATCGCAGCTTTACTAAGCGTCAAATTTTTATATAGTGGTTATTGCCGAATCCTATTTGCGAATAGGTGGGGCATCCTTGCATCCAGCCCAAATTGCTCAAGTTTACCTCGCTTTTGGGGTAGATTTGAGGTGACGAAATGGTTTGAACGTTTCCTCAGAGGAAGGACTGAGGAATGTTTGATCGTTCTCCACCTTTCAGCGGACTTAGAACATCTCCAATTTTCCTGCTACAAAGGGGAATTAGATTTTGTCGTTGTTCGACCAGGGAAAATTGTAACCGACGCCGTTACTTTAGGCACAAGGGGCTTGGTGCTCGCGCACAATCACCCTTCAGGAGACGCTCGTGCCAGCGACTCAGACCTAAAATATACAAGGCGAGTAATCAGCCTCTGTCAGGAGATCGACGTAAGCGTATTGGACCACCTTATTTTCGGTGATGCAGGATGGACCAGTATGCGTTCAGATGGGTATTTGTAGGGAATTATCCCACGCGAAAAAACTTTTCGTTTGTCCTCTTCAGGGTGAAAGTCTTTTCGTCCAAAAGGTCTACCCGCTCGCCAGTGTCCAATTCGTAGCTCACGAGTTTTCGCTTGAATCTCGCAAAAGGTATGCGGACCGAGAACTCCCGCCGATACACCTCGATCTCATCTCCATTGGGGTCGGTGACGGGAATCCTAACAATCTTCAGTGGCTGGCGCGTATTTCTATCTTTTTGCATCGACCTGTTTCCAAAGGACGATCCGGCTCAGACGATATAACACCATTTTGGTTGAGAGAACATCCAAAACAATTCTGAAAAACATTTCTCGAAGCCACACGCAGCGGAAAATTCGGAGTCGCCGCATGAACATCGGAGAGAATGGACCAATTTGGAGACGTGACGTGTGGCGGCTAAAACGAGAGACTTACTGTATAGGATTCATGTAATTTTTTCGACCCATTGTGGATAAAATTACAAAGAAAAAGTCAAATTTAAAGCGCAGCCTCTCCTGGTGTGATCAAGGAGAGAAGAGATGCGATTTCCACAGTTAATTAGAGCAGCAATCGGCCTCACTCTTATACTTCAGACGTCGATTGGTTTCGCGGCGACCAATACTCCAAGTGTCGATGCCCTTGTCGCCGTGAACGATTGGGACGTCCAAAATATTGTAGTACGCGCGCCCAGATTATACCCGCCCAAAGTAAAAGCAGCCTCTAAAGATCCGATTCTCCCCGTAATCACGTGGAAGGAGCCAAAAAGCACACGGTCTCCTGCAAGAAACTGGGAATACACGTACCTAGCGCTCAGCGCGATTGACGCGGCCCAGACTATCTCTTGTCTTCAAAAGGGAACTTGCCAAGAAGGCAACCCAATTTTTGGCAAAAATCCATCGGCTTCGAAGCTAATCGCGGCAAAAGTGGCGGGAGGCTTGTTCCATTTATGGGCGTTCGAACACATCTATGATCGAAACCCGAGAACGGCGATGAGATATGCTCAGTTGAGTGCTGGGATTCAGGGTTCGGTTGTTCTGCTGAACGCGCGGTTCATGTTACAATAGGCCTCACGTCGATAATATTAGCAGCTGAAATGGCGATGAAGCCGGGCTGTTCGGCGGCCGGGAAGGTGTCGGCGAAGGCGCGCGGGAAGCGGGTATAGACCGTCGCCGCGCGCCACAACCGACGCGCGAAATAGATCAAATCGACGGCCAGATCGTTGAGCGCGAAGACGAGGAAACCGACACCCGCGAACAGCGCCAGTTCGCCGGCAATCCGGCCCGTCAGTTCGGCATAAGCCATTACGGCGCGCCAGCGCTGCTAAAGCAGGAAGGCCGGCGTCGGTGGCTTGATCAGTCGGTCCATATACGCCCCCTATTGGCGAATCACTGGTACCGAGCGAGGCGAAAGATGGCATAAGCGCGCGACATCGACAAGTTTGGACTGGAAATCCGCCATTCCGGTTGTGTCATCGCGGGACCGGTGGCGTCGGCGGCGGGTCCGCGCTAGCCAGTCCGCAATGCGCAGTGCAATCGCCCTTTTCGCAACTTTGTTGGCGGCATCGGTCGCGGCCCCCGTACTGGCCACGGGTGGATCGGTGATCGCTGCCGGCGGCCGCTGGGCGGCGGTGCTTCGCGGCGGCCAGTGCGACGCCGAAAGTCTGGCGCTCGATGCGCCGGTCGCGGGCCAAGCTCGGGCGCTGGCCGGGTTCACCTTCACCGCGGACCGCCAGCGCTGGGGCCAGTTTCACGCCCGGCTGAGCCGGACCCCGCGCGGCGGCTCGAGCGTGATCGCGATCGTGGGCCGCAAGCCGTTCCAGCTGGTCGTCCGCGGCCAGTGGGCGTGGAGCGTTGGGCCGGCCCAGGAACGGGCACTGATCGATGCCGTGCGATCGGCCGATGCGCTGCATATCCAGTCGCGCGATGGCGCCGGACGGCGCTTCACCGATCGCTATTCGCTCGACTTCGCGCCAACCGCGATCGACGCGGCAGCGGCGCGCTGTTCGATGCTCGCGCCGGGCTAATCTGGTCAATCGCGGCCACTGCGCCTAAATAGACGCCTTGCAATGAGTGCCGATACCGCCCTGATGCCGATTCCCGGCACCGTCGACCCCGTGCCCGTGAGCCGCGCGGCGGTCCCGCGCGCCGACGGCCGGACGGAACTGGTCGGACTGTCCAAGGACCAGATCCGATATGCTCTCGCCGGCGCCGGGCTGGAGCCCAGGCAGGCCAAGCTCAGGGCCAAGCAGATCTGGCACTGGATCTACAATCGCGGAGCCGGCGATTTCGCGCAGATGACCGATATCGCCAAGGTCCAGCACCCGTGGCTGACCGAACGGTTCGTCATCACCCGGCCCGAAGTGGTCGAAGCCCAGGTGTCGGTCGACGGCACCCGCAAATGGCTGCTTCGGACCCACGACGGCCATGATTATGAGATGGTGTTCATCCCCGATGCCGATCGCGGCACCTTGTGCGTGTCGAGCCAGATCGGCTGCACGCTCAATTGCACCTTCTGCCATACCGGGACGATGAAGCTGGTGCGCAACCTCGATCCGGCGGAAATCGTCGGTCAGGTGATGCTCGCGCGCGATGCCCTGGGCGAATGGCCGAGCCAGCCCGAAGGCCGGATGCTGACCAACATCGTGATGATGGGCATGGGCGAACCGCTCTATAATTTCGACAACGTCCGCGATGCCTTGAAAATCGTCATGGACGGCGACGGGCTCGGCCTGTCCAAGCGGCGGATTACGCTGTCGACCTCGGGCGTGGTGCCGATGATGGCCCGCGCCGGCGCAGAGATCGGGGTCAATCTGGCGGTCTCCCTGCACGCAGTAACCAAGGAAGTGCGCGACGAGATCGTGCCGATCAACCGCAAATATGGGATCGAGCAATTGCTTCAGGCGTGCGCCGACTATCCCGGGGCCAATAATGCGCGCCGGATCACGTTCGAATATGTGATGCTCAAGGACAAGAACGACAGTGACGCCGACGCCCGCGAACTGGTGCGCCTGATCCGCCACTACAAATTGCCGGCCAAGGTCAACCTCATCCCGTTCAACCCGTGGGGCGGAGCGGGCTATGAATGCTCGACACCGGAACGGATTCGGTCGTTCAGCAACATCGTGTTCGAAGGCGGGATTTCAGCACCGGTGAGGACTCCGCGCGGGCGCGATATCGACGCCGCCTGCGGCCAGCTCAAGACCGCCGCTGAGCGCAAGCGCAAACCGGCGGTCTTGAACGACTCCGCCTGACCCGCCACAGCGGGGTGGCTCCAGGAGTTTTCTATGGCGATGATCGACACATTGGTTGGCAAGCTGATCCGCAAGGGGCGGCTGACGGTGGCCTTTCCCGACGGCAGCGAGCGCGGCTTCGGGCCCGGCGGCGGTCCATCGCTCAAGGTTCGGCTGGCGGACCGCAAAGTCGCGTTCGATATCGCCCGCAATCCGCGGGTCGGGGTCGGCGAGGCCTTTATGGACGGGCGCCTGACGGTCGAGGACGGCGACATTCTCGACCTTCTGCGGCTGGTGGTCGGGGCCAATCGCTGGGAAGACAAGGATAGCGGGCGCAAAGCGCTCAACAAGGGCAAGAAGCGCTTGCTCAACCTGTTCCGGAGCAACGATGCCAAATCCTCGCGGCGTAATGTCGCTCACCATTATGATATCGGCAACGACCTCTATCGCCTGTTTCTCGACGACGACCTGCAATATAGCTGCGCCTACTTCACCGATCCCTCCAACAGCCTCGAGCAGGCCCAATCGGACAAGAAAGCGCATATCGCCGCCAAGCTTTACCTCAAGCCGGGGCAGCGGGTGCTCGACATCGGCTGCGGCTGGGGCGGGACCGCGCTATATTTGAACCGGGTCGCCGACGTCGATGTGCTCGGGGTCACGCTCAGCGAGGAGCAGTTGAAGGTCGCCCACAAGCGCGCCGCGGACGCGGGCGTGGCCGACCGGGTCAAGTTCGAGCTGATCGATTATCGCTCGCTGACCGGCAAGTTCGACCGGATCGTGTCGATCGGCATGTTCGAACATGTCGGCGCCAAGCATTTCGACGAATTCTTCACGACCTGCCGCGAGTTGCTGGCCGATGACGGGGTGATGCTGCTCCACACCATCGGCAAATATGGCAAGGCCAGCGCGCCCGACCCGTTCACCGACAAATATATCTTCCCCGGCTATCATCTGCCGTCGATCTCGCAGCTTGCCGCAGCGACCGAGCGGGCGCGGCTGATGACCAGCGACCTTGAAGTCCTGCGCCTTCATTATGCTTTTACGCTCAACCATTGGTACGATCGCGCGGTGGCCGCAAAAGCCAAGATCATCGCGCTTTACGACGAGCGCTTCTACCGCATGTGGATCTTCTACCTCGCCGGCGGGATCGTCGCCTTCGAAGGCGGGTCGATGTGCAATTTCCAAGCCCAATATGTGCGCGACCGCAACGCCCTCCCGATCACCCGCGACTATGTGATCGAGGAGGAGCGCCGCTATCGCGCCATGGAGCAGTCAGCGCGCCAAGCAACGCCGAAGCGGGCGCCTTCCAAACGATCCAAGGCGAGCGCCTGAGCGGACATGAAAAAGGGCCCGGCGAAATATCCGCCGAGCCCCGATTTCGTCGTCAGCTTAAAGTTCAGCCCTTGCGCTGGGCACGCATCGCCTGGAACGCTGCCTTGCGCTCTTCGGGCGTGACCTTGCCATCTTTATTGGTATCGGCACGATCGAAGTGGGACAGCGCGGCCTGCTGGGCTTCGGCCAGCGTGATCTTGCCATCCTTGTTGAGGTCGGCCTGGGCCATCATTCCGCCGTGGCCGGGCTTGCCCGCCATATGGCCGTCGAACTTGGGCTTGGGCATGGCCTGCATTTCGGCCAGGGTCACCACATTGTCCTTGTTGGTGTCGACTCGGGCGAACAAGCGGTCGGCGCCATTGCCCTTCGCGCCCTTGTGCGCTGCCTTGACCGCTTCGACTTCGGCCTTGGTCAGCTTGCCGTCCTTGTTGGAATCGAGCCGGGCGAACGCCTTGGCCGGATCGAAATTGGCCGAGCGCTGCTCCATCTTCGCCTGCTTTTTCTCGCCGCGCTTGGCCTGCATTGCGTCCATTTCGGCACTGCTGATGACGCCGTCCTTATTGGCATCGACCTTGGCGAACATCATCTTGACGTGATCCTGCGCCTGGGCGCGGGTCTCGGTCTTGTTCATCATTCCCTTGCCACCGCCGGGATGATTGGCGGAGTTCGGCTGAACGTTGCCGGCCATCGCCGGGGCCAGTGCGACAAGTGCCGCGGCGGCGCTTCCAATGAGCAATTTGTACATCGATTCTCTCCTATACTTCTCGCCCGATATGGCCGCCCAAAGCTGTATCCAGCTTGAATGCCGCTGCACGCGCTGGCAAGGCGGCGCTCGGCAGCGCAGGGCGTTGCTGCGGGGAAACGATGGCCAGGGGCACTAACGCAGTACCGGTTCCAGCGACCAATGCGCCCGATTCATTGGGCGCCGGCGATGCGTCGCGCCCGTGGTGGGAAACGCGGTGGATGGTCGCCTTTGTGATCGCCGCCGCGATGGCGCCGTTGCTTTACCCCTCGATCCCGCCCCTGGTCGATTTGCTCGGCCATATGGGCCGCTATCGGGTCGAACTCGACCATTCGCTATGGCTCGACAAATATTACAGCTTCCACTGGGCGATGATCGGCAATCTCGGGGTCGATCTGCTGGTCATGGCGCTGGCCCCGCTGATCGGGCTCGAACCGGCGGTCAAGCTGATCGTCATCGCCATTCCGGCGCTGACGGTGGCCGGGTTCCTGTGGGTGGCGCGCGAGGTTCACGGGAAAATCCCGCCCGCGGCCTATTTCGCGATTCCGTTCGCTTATGGTCATCCGTTCCTGTTCGGGTTCGTCAATTTCGCCTTGTCGATGGCGATGGCCTTCCTCGCCTTCGGCCTGTGGCTGAGGCTGTCGCGGCTCGATCATATCCGCCTTCGCCAATGGCTGTTCGTGCCGATTTCGGTGATCGTATTTTTTACGCATACTTATGGCTGGGGAGCACTCGGCTTATTGTGCTTCTCGGCCGAGGCGGTCCGCCTTCACGACCGCGGCGAGCCATGGTTCCGGGCCGGCTTTCATGCCGCGATCAACGCTTCGGTGATGGCGCTGCCGGTGATCATGACCCTGATGTGGCGCGAAAGCTCGGCCGGAAACACGATCGACTGGTTCAACTGGAAGACCAAGATGGTGTGGCTCAAGACGACCTTGCGCGACCGCTGGGAATGGTTCGATATCGCAGCGCTGGTGGCCATCGGGCTGGTCTTCCTCGAGGCGCTTCGCAACCCGCGCATCACTTATTCGCGCAACCTTGCTTTTTCAGGCCTGGTCCTGGTCGCCTGCTTTCTGCTCCTGCCGCGGATCGTGTTCGGTTCGGCCTATGCCGACATGCGGCTGATGCCCTATATTTTCGCCGTTTTCCTCCTCGCTATCCGCTTCCGCGGCAAGACCCCGCGCAAGCTTGGCCGGGCCATTGCACTCATCGCAATCCTGTTCTGCGCCGTCCGGCTGGGCGGCAATATGATCAGCCTGGCGATGGCCGCCAATGACCAGTCGGCGAAGCTCCAGGCGCTCGACCGCCTGCCGGTCGGCGCGCGCGTCTTGACGATGGTCAATCTGGATTGCGGCAAGGTCTGGGAATTGCCGCGCAACAGCCACATCGGGGCGATGGTCGTTGTCCGCCGCGAAGGCTTTTCCAACGACCAATGGCTGATGGACGGACTCAATCTGCTCAGCCTCAAATATACCAAGCCGGGCTATTTCGCCGGCGATCCGTCGGAAATCGTCCGCCCGCGGCGCTGCCCGGACAAGCTCCACCTGACCGTCGACCAGTCGCTCGCGGCCTTTCCCCGCACCGATTTCGACTATCTGTGGATGGTCGACATCAAGACATTCGACCAACGGCTGGTCGCTGGGCTGCAACCGGTCTGGCGCGAACCCGGCTCAATCCTCTATCGGCTTCATCCATGACCGCGCTCTCGATCGTCGTGCCCTGCTTCAACGAGGAAGCGTGCCTGCCCGAGCTTCACCAGCGGCTTGGAGCAGCGGCGCGAATCGCGGTCGGCGAGGATTATGAGTTGGTGCTGATCAACGACGGCTCGCGCGATTCCAGCTGGGACATCATGCGCCGGCTGGCGGACACGGATCCGCATCTGGTTGCGGTCAATCTGTCGCGCAACCACGGTCATCAGCTGGCGCTGACGGCCGGCCTCGATATCTGTAGCGGCGACAAGATCCTGATCATCGATGCCGACCTCCAGGATCCGCCCGAGCTGCTCACTCCGATGCTCGGCGCGATGACCGCTCAGCAGGCCGACGTCGTTTATGGAGTGCGCCAGAGCCGCGACGGCGAAACCGCGTTCAAGCGCGCCACCGCGCACGGTTTCTACCGATTGCTGTCGCGCGCCACGGAAGTCGACATCCCGCTCGACGCCGGCGACTTCCGGCTGATGAGCAGGCGCGCGCTCAATGCCTTGCTGGCGATGCCCGAGCAGGCGCGGTTCATTCGCGGGATGGTGGCGTGGATCGGCTTTCGCCAGGTGCCGTTCAATTACGATCGCAAGGAGAGGTTCGCGGGCGAGACCAAATATCCATTGAGCAAGATGGTCCGCTTCGCCTTCGATGCGCTGACCGGATTTTCCTCGGCGCCGCTCAAGCTCGCAAGCCATGCCGGACTTGCCCTGTCGGCCGGTTCGGTCGTGATCGTGCTCTATATTCTTTACGCCTGGCTATCGGGCCGAAGCATCCAGGGCTGGGCCTCGCTGATGCTGGTGGTGGTCGTGCTCGGAGCGGTGCAGATGTTCGTGCTCGCGCTGATGGGCGAATATATCGGGCGCCTGTACAATGAGGCGAAGGGCCGGCCGCTGTATATCGTCCAGGAAATCGCCGGACACCCCGGCAAGTCCGCCCGGACCCGGCTCGGCTATGTCGCCGAAGCCACCGCGAACAGCGACAAACCCGGCGGCAAGGGCAAGCGCCCGATCACATAGCGTTCCAGAGCGAAGGCTTTTTCAAGCGCGGTGTTGAGCGGCGCGGCCGGCAATGTGAGGTCGGCTTCGTCCTTGCCGCGAGCCTTGGACGAGAGGCGCTCGGCCACTGCCACCGGGAACAACAGGCTGTTGAAATAGCCGATCGCCTCAAGCCGGAGTGGCGAGGCGGCGATGAGTGCGCGCAAACCCGCCTTCGAATAGCGCCGGTGGTGGTGATTGACGACGTCGTGCGCCGACCACATCCATTGGTGGGCGGGAACGGTCATGACCAGCTTTCCGCCGGGCTTCAGGCGCCGCGCGATCGAGGCCACAGCGGCAGCGTCGTCGACGACATGTTCGATCACGTCGAATGCGCCGATCATGTCGTAATGAGCGGTCTTGACTCCGGCCAGCGCGGGCAAGGGCGATTTCATCACAGCCTTGCCGAGACGCCGTTGAGCGATGGCCCGGGCCTGGTCGTCGAGCTCGAGCGCATCGACCGTCCCGAACTGGCCGAGCATGGCGAGATTGTGACCGGTGCCGCAGCCGATTTCGAGGATCGCGGCGCCGGCCGGCGGCCGAACGGTGCGGGCGATCAGTGCGGCAAGCACCTCGCGCCGCGCCCGATACCACCAGTGGCGCTGGTCGAGCTCGGCCATTTGCTCATAAACCACCCGCTCCATCAGCGGATAACCCCCATTATCTGAACAATCCCATTATCTGAACACCCATTGCCGGTTGAGGACGAAGGTCACCGCCGGAGTCACGAACAGGATCGGAAGCAGCGGCCACCACCACGGACCGCCGGCCATATGGCGGTCGGTCAGAAGGAACACGAATAAGGCATTGAGCCCGTAACTGACCAGCGAAACGATGAAAAAGCGCGTCGTCGTCCGGGCCGGGTTGTCGCGCTTGCCATGATCGCGGAAGCTCCACTTGCTGTGGAGCACATAGCCGGCGATCATGGCGGTCAGATAGCCGAGGAAATTGGCGACCTGCGGACTGGTCAGCCCATATTTGGCGAGCGGCGAATAGACTATTGCATAAAGAGCGGTGACGAATCCGCCGACGAGGCCGAAGCGGACGACCTGGCCGATCATCACGCGATGGCGGTCGCTCACGGGCAGTCGGTCGAGCAATGGTGAAATCACTTGGGCCTTTCGCGTGGTTGCCGTTTGCGGTGCAATGGCTACAGCGCGAAAAATGCGCCGGCGCAAGGAAGAGGAATGGCAGGAGCTCATTTTGGAGCTCGTCGACCGCCACTGGAAGTGGCTGGTGGTGCTTGTCTGGCTCGGTTTCTGCGCCTCGTTCCTGATTACCAAGTGGAGCGACATCCACTTTTTCAACCTCGCCGATACCGACGACAATATGCGGATGATGCAGGTCCGCGGATTGCTCAGCGGCCAGGGCTGGTACGATCTTCGCCAGCATCATCTCAATGCCCCGATCGGCGCCAACATCCACTGGTCGCGGCTGGTCGATCTGCCCCTCGCCGGACTGATCCTCGCGCTCCGTCCGTTCCTTGGCGGGGCCGAGGCGGAACGGTGGGCGGTGACGATCGCGCCGATGCTGCCCTATCTGCTGCTGCTGCTTTCGCTGGCACTGATTGTCCGCCGGCTGGTCGATCGGCGCGCCTATCCGCTCGCCTTCCTCGGCCTGTTCTTCGCCGGATCGACCAACGGCATGTTCATGCCGACGCGGATCGATCATCACGGCTGGCAACTGGCCTTGCTGGCGCTGTGCGTCGCGGCCATCGCCGACCCGAAGAAGGTGCGCGGCGGCCTCGTGCTCGGAATCGGGACCGCGCTGTCGCTGGCGATCGGGCTCGAAATGCTGATCTACCTCGCCATCGCCGCCTCGGTGACGGTGTTGTTGTGGGTCGCGGACGCCGCTGACCGGGAGCGGCTGCGCGCTTATGCAGTCGCGATTGGCGGCGGGACCGGAATCGCGTTCCTGCTGTTCGCCTCGAACGACAATTGGAACGCGGTGTGCGACGCTTTGTCGCCGGTCTGGCTGTCCGACGCGGCGCTTGGCGGGGCCATTTTGTTCGGCCTGTCTTTGCTGTCGCCCGGTGACTGGAAGAAGCGGTTGATGCTGGCGCTCGGCGCGGGCGCTGTGATTGCCGCATTCCACGGACTGATGTGGCCGCATTGCCTGACCCGGCTCGAAGGGGTGTCGCCCGAGGTCGAACAATTGTGGCTGAGCCATGTCCGCGAAGCCCGGCCGGTCTATCGCCACGGCTGGCGGATCGCATCGCTGGTGGTTGCACTCCCGATTACCGGAGCCATTGGCTGGGGCCTGCTGGCCTATTGGAAGCGCGCGAACCGCGAAGCGCTGCGCCGGATCCTCGCCGCGGCTCTGCCCGGCCTCGTCGCCGCGCTCCTGCTGTTGTGGCAGACCCGCACCGGTCCAGCGGCGCAAATGCTCGCCACGGTCGGCGTTGCGGCGATCCTGTGGCATCTCGTGCCCCGGACCTGGAACGCCAAGCAATCGCTCGTCCGGGTGGTCGGGACGCTCGCACTGGTGGTCATTGGCGGCGGCGCGCTTCTGCCGCTGGTCCTGCGCTATTTCCCCGAACCGGCGGCCAATGCCGACGGGCTTGCGATCCGCCGCGCCAATTATCTGTGCAACAGCTTTTGGGCTTACAAGCCGGTCGCGGCTTTGCCCAAAGGTGTGGTGTTCACCTTCATCGATTTCGGACCGCGGCTGATCACCGCCACGCATCACGATTCGATCGCCGGTCCCTATCACCGCAACGGCGCGCAGATCGCCGATGTCATGAACGCCTTTCGCGGAAGCGCCGATCAGGCCCATGCGCTGATTGGCAAATACCGCTCGAATTACTTGCTGGTGTGTCCCAACAGCTCGACCACCACCATCTTCCGCGCCGAAGCGCCCAAGGGCTTTTACCAGCAATTGGCGCATAACCAGGTGCCGACTTGGCTGACGCCGATCGACCTGGGCAAGGATTCGCCGTTCCGAATGTGGCGTGTGACCGGCTAGGCCGGCCGATCAGCCAAGCGCTTAGCCGAGCGTTCCGGGGAAGCTGTCCTTGAGCCCGTCGATCACGAACTGGGCGGCCAGCGCCGACAGGATGACCGCGAGGATGCGGGTGATTGCGGCCTCGATCTTGGCGCCGATGAATTTCATCAGCGGGCCGGCGATCAGCATCGCTCCAAGGGTCAGCAGAACGACCAGCGACATCGCCCCGAGGACGAGGACGATGTGCAGCTTGTCGTCGGCGCGCGAAATCCACAGCATGACGCTGGCGATCGCGCCCGGACCGGCGATCATCGGCATGCCCATCGGGAACACGCTGATGTCCTCGACGTCCGGGGTTCCGCCCTCGATTGCGTGAGCGCGCGATTCCTTGCGGTCCTTGCGCTGTTCGAACACCATTTCGAAGGCGATGTAGAACAGCAGGATTCCGCCCGCGATGCGGAAGCTGGCAAGGCTGATCCCGAGCGTGTCGAGCAACGGCCGGCCAAGCAGCCCGAAGACCATCAGGATGATCCAAGCGACCAGTGCCGAGCGGATCGCCATCGAGCGGCGCTGGGCGGGGTTCGCGCCCTGGGTCAGGATCGAAAAAATCGGCGCCGCGCCCGGCGGATCGATGATCACCAGGAAGGTGACGAACGCCGAACTGAAGAACTCGATCATTGGCCGGGGGTCGGCGCGGGCACGTGCTGGTAGACGGCCTGGGCATAACGCGCGCCGTTCCACAGGAACACCCGGAAGAAGCGGCTACCGTCCTTTTCCACTCGCCAGTCCCATCCCAAGGTCTTGTCGGCGGATTCGCCGCGGCCGCTGTCCTCGGGCGTCTTGCGCGCCTGCTTGTCGGTCAGCGGCAAGGGCGGGATGACCGGCGCTCCTGGGGCCTTGGCGCGGCACGACGCGCGCTGGACCACGGGCGCCTTCGACCGGCTCGGCAAGGGTTTGCCGGCGATGGGCGCACCACCGTCATAGGCCCAGCGCCAACTGCGGCCATTGCGCTGCCACACCGTGGTGAACAGGCTCAGCGGCTTGCCTTCGGCGTCGACCGCGGCCCCGAGATTGACCGCGGTTCGCCCGTCACAGGCGACAAAGCTCTGGGTCGGCCACCAGGCGATCGACCTGGGTGGATCCTTGCGGTCCTTGAGGAAATCCTGGGCGAACACCGCCTGGGGCGTGAACATCACTGCATCGGGCAAGGCAGTTTTGCGGAACGCGCTCCACTGGCCGTTGCGGCGGGCATCCGCGGCAAAGGCGCGCTCGGCATCGACCGCGGTTGGGAGATGCGCGGCGGCGGCAAGGAACAAGGCGGTGATCATAGGTCTTTTCCATAGCGAAAATCTTCGCGGCGAGCAGCCGAAACGAAGGTGTTGCGGATGAGGCAGGCAATGGTCATCGGACCGACCCCGCCGGGGACCGGAGTGATTGCGCCGGCAACTTCGCTGGCGGAAGCGAAATCGACATCGCCGACGAGGCGGCCTTTGGCGCCGGGCTCGGCCGGGTCGAGGCGGTTGATGCCAACGTCGATCACGCAGGCGCCGGCTTTGATCCAGTCGCCCTTGACCATCTCCGCGCGCCCAACCGCGGCAACGACGATGTCGGCCTGGCGGACGACGGCCGGGAGATCGCGGGTGCGGCTATGAGCGATGGTCACGGTGCAATTGTCGCCGAGCAGAAGCAGCGCCATCGGTTTGCCGACGATGTTGGAGCGGCCGATGACGACCGCGCTCTTGCCACTGAGGTCGCCGAGTTCGGAGCGGAGCAATTTGAGACAACCCAGCGGCGTGCACGGGACGAAGCCGTGAAGCCCGATCGCAAGCCGCCCGGCGTTGACCGGGTTGAAGCCGTCGATGTCCTTGTCGGGGTCGATCCGGGTGATGACCTTATTGGCGTTGATATGCGGCGGAAGCGGCAATTGGACGAGAATCCCGTCGACCGCGGGGTCGGCGTTGAGGCGGTCGACCAAGGCCAGCAGATCGGCTTCGGGAGTGTCGGCGGCAAGCTGGTGCTCGAAGCTTTCCATCCCGGCCTCGATCGTCGCTTTGCCCTTGGCTCGAACATAGACCGCGCTGGCCGGGTCCTCACCGACCAGAACCACCGCAAGGCCGGGCGCTCGCCCCGCCGCGGAGCGGAGCTTGGCGACCTCCTCGGCGACCCGCTGGCGAAGGTCGAGCGCTGCGGCCTTGCCGTCAATCCGCCGAGCGCTCATCCCGAATAAGCGACTTCGGCGCCGACCCCCGCGAGCAGTCGCTGGAGCACCATGATCAGGATGAGCACGACCATCGGCGAAAAGTCGATTCCGCCGAAATCGGGCAGCAGTCGGCGGATCGGGCGATAGATCGGCGCCAGGACCCGATCGAGCGCAAGGATGAAATTGCGCACCGCCGGCGAGCCGGTGTTGATGACGTTGAAAGCGAGCAGCCAGCTCAGGACAACCTGAGCGATGATCACCCACCACAGGACGTTGAGCAGGAGAATCGCGATACCGATGAGAGCGTTGGCCATGGGCGCCGATTAGCGGTGTGACGCCAGTCCCGCAATCATCGCTCGGTCAACCGCCACTCGCGGAGCCGGTCACGGAGCGAATCGTTGCGGCTGCGCTTCGGCCAGGATGAGCACGAAATCGTCATCCGGAGCGCGCCATTCGGCGAGCGGGGTCCAGCCGCCGGCAAGCAGCAGCAGCCAGCTTCCGCGAGGGCCATATTTGTGGCTGTTCTCGGTGTGGATCGACGAGCCTTGGGCGAAGGCAAAGCGCCGCCCGTCAACCGTGAACTCGACATCGCGGGTCGCGACCAGGTGCATCTCGATCCGCGACAATGCGTCGTTCCAGCGGGCGTCATGGGCGAAGGCATCAACCGGGATGTCGGCGCCGAGCTCGCGGTTGATTCGGTGGAGCAGGTTCAAATTGAACTCGGCCGTCACTCCTT
Organism: Pseudomonadota bacterium; assembly: GCA_040390365.1. Taxonomy (GTDB): domain Bacteria; phylum Pseudomonadota; class Alphaproteobacteria; order Sphingomonadales; family Sphingomonadaceae; genus Sphingomicrobium. The sequence goes on from JAZJYM010000007.1 coordinate 29,283, forward strand.
CGGGGTCGTCATAGGCGGCGATCAGCCGGTCGGCCGGCTTGATCCGGTCCATGCCGATCAGCAATTTCGCTCGAGTGCCGAGCGTAAAGCGGAAATGGCGCAGCAAATCGGTTGCACTGTGGGGCACGAAATTGCCGATCGTCGAGCCGGGGAAGAAGCCCAGCTTTGGCAATTCGGCGACCGCGTCCGGAAGCACCAGCTGGCCAGTGAAATCGGCAACTACCGGATGAACCTCGACGCGTTCGTGGTCGGCGTCGACCTCGGCTGCGCTTTCCTCGAGATAGTCGCCGCTAATGTCGATCGGGACATAGGCCCTGGGGTGGATCGCGCGCAGCAGCAGCGGGGTCTTGGTCTGCGATCCGGCGCCGAATTCGACCACCGCGCATCCGGCCGGGACAAGCGCCGCGATGGCCGGAAGAACGCGCTCGAGCAAGGCGGTCTCGGTGCGGGTCGGATAATAGCTTGGAAGGCGCGTGATCGCGTCGAACAATTCGCTTCCGCGGCGGTCGTACAGCCAGCGCGCCGGGATTGCCGGAATCGGTTCGGCGAGCCCGTTCACAACGTCGGCGCGGAACGCCGGATCGACCTTTTCAACCAGTTCAGGCTCAAGCGTCTCGGGCAAGGCGCACCCCGGTGAATTGCCAACGCGCCGACGGCGGAAAGAAATTGCGGTAGCTCGCCCGGCTGTGGCCGCGCGGGGTGGCGCAACTGGCGCCCTTGAGCACGAACTGCCCGCACATGAACTTGCCATTATATTCGCCGACCGCGCCTTGGGCGGGCTTGAACCCTGGGTAGGAAGCGAAAGCGCTCTGGGTCCATTCCCAGCAATCGCCGAACATCCCGCCGCCGGCTCTAGGTGCGACTGCTCCGGGCTGTTCGAGCTGATGACCGATCATGGGGTCGGTGGACGAAGCGAAATCTTCCCATTCGGCCTCGGTCGGAAGCCGCGCCTCCGCCCAGCGGGCATAAGCATCGGCCTCGAAATAGCTGATGTGCGCGACCGGTGCCGACCAGTCGATCTGACGGCGGCCGCCGAGGGTGAAGGCGGTTTGATCGTCGCTCCAATAAAGCGGTGCCGAAATCTTTTCGCGCTGGACCCAATCCCAGCCTTCGGACAGCCACAGGGTCGCGGTTCGATAGCCGCCGTCGGCGATGAAATCGGCCCATTCGCGGTTGGTCACCCGGCGATTGGCGAGCGAATGCGGCTGGAGCAGCTCTTGGTGGCGCGGGCCTTCGCAATCGAAGGCGAAGCCCGATCCGGACGCGCCGATTTCCACGATTCCGGTGCGTCCCGGGTGAAACGTCAACGGCTCGACCGCCCGGCAGTCGACCGGCTGCAATTCGCCATAGGCCGGCTCGAGCGGGTTTTCGGCAAAGGTGGCGAGGATGTCGGTCAGGAACAGTTCCTGGTGCTGCTGTTCGTGGTTGATCCCGATTTCGATCAGCGCCAGCGCGTCCGGCCCAAGGTTGGGAAGAGCGCTCATCAGCGCATCATCGACATAAGCGCGATAGGCGCGCACCTGATCGAGCGACGGGCGGCTGATCATCCCCCGCCGGGCCCGCTCGTGGCGCTCGCCCTCGCCCTCGTAATAGCTGTTGAACAGGAAGGCGAAGCGCTCGTCATGCGGCCGATAGCCGGGAACATGATCGCGCAGCACGAAGGTCTCGAAGAACCAGCTGCTATGAGCCAGATGCCATTTGGCGGGGGAGGCGTCGGGGAAGGGCTGGATGGCGGCGTCGGCGTCGCTCAGGGGATCAGCGAGGCGCAAGGTCAGCGCGCGCGTCGCCGCGAGGCGTTCGCCAAGGTCTGCCGGTTCCTGCCGATTGGCCTGCGCCACATTGCGCTCCTTCACCGGCCAAACCATCGAGGAGCGCGGCCGTTGCATCAGCCGCGGGTCGCTCCGGGTTGCCACAGCACGTCGCCGCCCTGGCGCGAAGCGACGAAGCGAGCGGCGACGAACAGATGGTCGGACAGGCGATTGAGAAAGGCCAGGAGCTGCGGATTGAGCGGCTCGGCCTGGTTCAGAAGCACCGCCGATCGCTCCGCGCGCCGGACCACGGTCCGGGCCAGATGCAGCGCCGCGACCGTCGCCGACCCGTTGGGCAGGATGAAGCTGGTCAGTGGCGCCAGTCCGGCATTCATCGAGTCGATCTCGCGCTCGAGCCGCTCGACCTGCGGAGCGACGATCCGCAGCGCGCCCTCGACCTCCCCCGGAGTGGCGACATCGGCGCCGAGGTCGAACAGGTCGTTCTGGATCCGCACCAGGTCGTGGCGCAGCGGATCGTCGGCGAGTTGGGCGATGGCACAGCCGATCGCCGCATTGGCTTCGTCGACATCGCCGATCGCGGCCATTCGGGCCCCCGATTTGCTGACCCGGCGGCCATCGACCAGACCGGCGCTGCCGCCGTCCCCGGTGCGGGTGTAGATCTTGTTGAGTTTGACCATCAGCGGCCGGAGCCGCTCGCGACCGCAAGGATGAGGACGATGAAGACGATCGCGATCCCCTGGAACAGGACCCGCTTGCGCATCCATTGCTGCGATTGCTCGCCGGTCGTGTCCTTGCCCGAAGCCATCAGCATGACTCCGCGAATGAGGACATATGCGGTTGCGGCCATTGCCAGGCCGAGGAGGATGAGGAGGAAGGTGGTCATGACCTCCCCCTAATCCTCAAGGAAGGCGAAACCAAGCGGAAGCTGACCGGCGCGAAGACCCTCGGCGAGTGCGCGGCCATCGACCCCGCGGTCGCGCATGATTGCAAGTGACGGCGAGCCATCGCGCTTGGCCAGGCGCCGGCCGTCATCGTGACCAATGAGCGGGTGGTGGAAATATTCGGGCTCGGGCCAATCGAGCAACCGCTGGAGCAGGCGCTGGATCGGGGTCGATGCTCGCAGATCCACCCCCCGGGTGACGAGGCTCACGCCGCTCGCGCAATCGTCGACGACACAGGCCAGATGATAAGCGGCGGGCGCATCCTTGCGGGCCAGGATGACGTCGTCGAAATCGGCGCTGGTCGAGGAAAAGACGGCCTCGTCCTCGCGCCACCGCGGCATTCCGGTTCGCGCCAGCGCCGCTTGCGAATCGAGCCGCCAGCTATGCGGTTCAATTGCGCGCCGTTCGCGATCGTCGGCGCGGCCGCGACAGGTGCCCGGATAATGCGCGGCTTGCTTATGCGGCGCGGACAGCGCCGCGGCGATGTCCGACCGGGTGCAGAAGCAGGCATAGACGAGGCCAATGGCGCGCAACCGCTCAAGCGCTTCGGCATAAGCGCCGGCGCGTTCAGACTGGACCAGCGGCTCGCCGTCCCGGTCAATGCCGAGCCAGCGCAAATCGGTGACGATCGCAGCGACGAATTCGGGGCGGCTCCGGCCGGGGTCGAGATCCTCGATCCGAAGCAGGAAGCGGCCGCCGTCCGAGCGCGCGCGAGCATGACCGAGGACCGCGCTATAGGCATGGCCGAGATGCAGCCGGCCGCTCGGCGAGGGGGCGAAGCGGGTGACGATCATCGCCGTCCACTGCGCTCCGGCGCGGAATGCTCTTGACGAGGACTCGGCAATATTCGATTCATCATGCTGTCACACCGGCTTGGCATCCGGTGCGTCACAAGGGAAGACGGGTCGGGCACCCTCTCCTCCTTGCGTGCGACGGGGCCGGGGAGCAGGCGTTCGAACAACCGGACGAAAGGGCTGCTTGGCTTAAATGTATCACCCCGAACTCATCCGTCATCCCGAAAGCTGTCCGGCATTGGTGCTCAACGCCGATTACACGCCCTTGTCTTATTATCCGTTGAGCCTGTGGCCGTGGCAGACCTCGGTCAAGGCGATGTTCCTCGAGCGGGTCGATGTCGTCGCCCATTATGACCGCGAAGTGCACTCGCCGAGCATCGCGCTCAAACTGCCCTCGGTGATCGCGTTGCGCGACTATGTCCGGCCCAATGAATATCCCGCCTTCACCCGCTTCAATCTGTTCCTGCGCGACAAATTCCGCTGCGTTTATTGCGGCAGCGCGAAGGAGCTGACCTTCGACCATGTCATTCCGCGCGCCCATGGCGGAAGGACGACGTGGGAAAATGTCGCGACCGCCTGCGCGCCGTGCAATTTGCGCAAGGGCGGCCGGACTCCGGGCCAGGCGCACATGCATTGCCACCTCGAGCCGATCCGGCCGACGACCTGGCATTTGCAGGAACATGGCCGCGCCTTCCCGCCCAATTACCTCCACGTCAGCTGGCGTGACTATCTCTACTGGGACGTCGAACTGGAGCCCTAAGCCGGCGCATTATCGCCGCGTTAACCATTTTTCGGCAAGACTTTGGGCATGTCGAACCCGATTTTCCAACCGGCGGAAATGCGCGTTCCGCGCGTGCTTATCGTCAAGCCCGAAAAGTCCTATCTCGGAGTGCTCGCCCGCCGAATAGCCGAAAGCGGCTATCGGATTGCGCTCGCCGAAACGGTTCAGGCGGCGGTCGCCGAGCTTTACCGGCAGCCGGTGGACGTCATCCTGTCCGAACTTCGCAGGCCCAATTTCAATGGCACGGAATTGCTCGGGATCATTCGCGAGGATGCAATCCTGCGCGACATTCCATTCCTTCTGTTCGCTGGCAGAAGCGACCGTCCGGCGGCGATCAAGGCATTGCGCAACGGGGCCGACGCGATCGTCAACAAGCCGTTCCATTTCGAAGTCCTGTGCGCGCGCATCGGCCGCGAGCTGCAGCGCAAGCGGGCGATCGAGGACCTTCGCAGCTCCAACCGCACACTCGACGCCCGGGTGGTCGAGCGCGCCATCGCCGTTGGCGAGCTCAAGGACCGGCTGGCATCGAGCGAGGCCGAGCGCCGCCGCCTGGAAATCATGGTCGCGGCGACAAGCCCGCAATAAAGTCGCGGACCTTTTCGCCGACATCCGGCCGGTCCAGTGCAAGCACGATATTGGCGATCACAAAGCCGGCCCGGTCGCCGCAATCGTGACGCTCGGCGTCGACCTTGAGCGCGTGAAATGGCTGCTTGCCGATCATCGCCGCCAACGCGTCGGTCAACTGGATTTCGCCGCCCGTGCCGCGCCCAACCGTGCCCAGCGCAGTCATCACCTCGGGCTGGAGAATATAGCGGCCGATCACCGCGAGCCGCGATGGAGCGACATCGGGCGCCGGCTTTTCGATCAGTCCGCGGACTTCGGTCACTGCGCCGTCCTGCTTGCCCGGCGTGACGATCCCGTAGGATCCGGTCATGTCGGCCGCCACTTCCTCGCCAGCGATGAGATTGCCACCCAGCCTGGCCCAGACGTCGACCATCTGCTTGAGCGCTCCGGGTTTGCCGACCATCAGGTCATCGGGAAGGATCACCGCAAACGGTTCATTGCCGATGATATCGCGAGCGCACCATACGGCATGGCCGAGGCCAAGCGGCTCCTGCTGGCGGACGCTGACCAGCTCGCCATAGCCGGCCCGCGAGGAATCGAGAACCTCGAGGCTCTTGCCTTTTCCGCGCATCTTTTCTTCGAGCTCGAAGGCGGAATCAAAATAATCGACCAGTGACGACTTCCCGCGCCCGGTAATGAAGATCAGCTGTTCGATGCCCGCCTCGCGCGCCTCGTCCACCGCATATTGGATCAGCGGACGGTCGACGATGGTGATCATTTCCTTGGGGATGGACTTGGTTGCCGGAAGCAGCCTCGTGCCCAGCCCCGCAACCGGAAAAATTGCCTTGCGGACGCGATTGGTCATGCGCTCAAAATCCTGGGTCGACCGGGCCGGTCTCATTGCTGGTGGGGGAATCGGGTAGTGCACCAGCGGGGGCCGCCGGCGCGGTTCCGCCGGTCGGCGGCGGCAAGTCGAAGGGATCGGCGTTGCGCGGTTCGGATCGCTTGAGCAATTCATCGATCCGGTCGGGCCGGGCGTAGGTTGGCGGGGTCAGCAGCTGCTCTGCGGTCGGCGTTGTCCGGGCCATCAACGGCTTGACCGGGAGCGCCTTGCCTGCGGCCGGCTCGAGGTCGGCAACCTTGCCGCAGCTCGCAGTGGCCAAAAGGCAGGTAATGAGAATGGCGAGGCGGCGATTCATCGCCTTGACGTAGCGGCTCCCTCGCGCTTTCGCCAGCCGCGCGCTACCACGGCCGCGAGCTTGCGAAGAGGATCAGGACAGTGCGCTATCATTGGTGGTTTGGGGCGCTCATCGCGCTGGCGTCATGCGGCGGACCCGGCGACCAATCCGCCGATGGCAATGCGGGCACCGCTGCACCCGCAGCGGCCGAGACGGAAGGCCCGATCAAAGGGGTCGACCGGAGCCATAAGGGCGCTCCCGCACCGGCCGCATTGTTCGACGATCCGGACGGCAGAAAGATTGCTTTGACCGCCTTCAAGGGGGTTCCGGTGCTGGTCAATTTGTGGGCCAGCTGGTGCGCCCCGTGCGTCAAGGAACTGCCGACGCTCAACGCATTATCGAAAAAGCACATGGTAGACGGCACGCTTGGAGTGGTCGCGATCAGCGAGGATTCGGCCCCCCAGCAATCGGTCGTGGCCTTTCTCAAATCGCACAAGATCGACGATCTCGCGCCCTATCACGATCCCGGGATGCAGCTGTCGGGCGCGCTCAATGCGCAGATCCTTCCGACATCGGTGCTCTACGACGCCCACGGCAAGGAAGTGTGGCGCTATGTCGGCGAGGCCGATTGGACCAGCGCGCAAGCGGCTAGTCTGCTGGCCGAGGGCGGCGGCGAAGCGCGCTGAACAGCCGCCCGTCGATTGCTGCAAGGCCGAGCGCGATCAGCGCCAGTCCCAGGAAATCGCGCGCCGCCAATTGTTCGCCGAGGAACAGCCCGCCGAGCAGGATCGCGGTTGGCGGAACGAGCAAGGTGACAAGCAAGGCGTTGGTCGCGCCGGCGCGGTCGATCAGCCGGAAATAGAGGACATAGCCGAAGGCGGTGCACAACAAGGCCAAAGCGGTGATCGCCCCCCAGGCGGTGAGCGGCGGCAGCGGCGCGGTCCACGGCCGGTCGACGAGCAAGGCCAGCGGAAGCATGATGAGTGCGCCAACGCTCAGCTGGCCGGTGGTGACGGACAAGGGACTGACCCCGATGCGGCGGAAACGGCGCGCCCACACCGCGGCCAAGGCGTAGCTCAACGACGCTGCGATGCACGCCAGCTGCGGCACTGCCGAGCCGCCGAGGTTGGTGAGGAGCGACGGCCCGATCATCATTGCGACACCGCCGAAGCCGATCACGACGCCGCCGCTGCGCAGCGCGGTCAAGCGCTCGTCGCGAGTCAGGAAATGGGCCACGATCACGCCCCAGATCGGGGTTGTGGCGTTGAGGATCGAGGCGAGGCCGCTAGCGATATGCTGCTGGCTCCAGCCGAACAGAACGAACGGAACGACATTGTTGAGCAGCGCCAACAGGATGATCGCGCCCCACACCGATCGCGGCAGTCCGAGCGGTTCGCGCTTGAACGCCATATAGGCGAGCATTCCAGCGGCGGCGATCGTCAAGCGAAGCCACACATAGGTCAGCGGAGCGACGTGGCGCACCGCTACTCCGATGAAGAAAAACGCACCGCCCCAGATCAGCGCCAGGATCAACAGGATCGCCCAATCGGCGCGGTTCATCTGGGTTCGGATCACCGGCGCACAGTCGCTGCCGCTGGACGTTCGCGCACCCGCGCAATTGCGATCAAAATGTGGGGAGTGAAGCGTCGCCATGGCCGGAACTTAGGGGTTCGCGAAGGGCATTCGCCAACAAATGCTGGGACCGTGCCGATAAGGCCAGTTTATCGATTCGGGCTCCTTTCAACACTCGTCAAAGCGAATGTACGGGCGGAACGTGCCCCTTTAAATCAATCGGCCGCTTCGTAGAGCTGTTCGAAAATGCCGGGCTTGCACGGGTAATTTTCGCCGGCGACCCCGGTGATGATCCAGTCTCCCCGCTCGACCTTCATGCGGCCTTCGAGGGTGTCGATATAGCCAATCGAATCATCGGATTCGTCTGCAATCACGGCCGGATGGTCGCCTTGCTTGAACCACTGCTCGGCCTCGACGACCAGCTGCTTCTTCACGTAACGGCCCATTGACCGCATCGTGGCGGGTTCATCCACTCTCCGCAATGGTCATGAGCAGAAATGAGCGCCGCCGTCGGGCTCAGGCTTTAGTCCCGAAGCAATTCGTTGATCGACGTCTTCGAGCGGGTGCGCTCGTCGACCCGCTTGACGATCACCGCGCAGGCGAGGCCGGGACCATTGTCCTTGCCCGGCAAGGTGCCCGGCACGACCACCGAATAAGCCGGGACCCGGCCATAAATGATTTCGCCGGTGGCCCGATCGACGATTTTGGTTGAGGCGCCGAGGAACACGCCCATTGAAATCACCGCGCCGCGCTCGACGATCACGCCCTCGGCGACCTCGCTGCGCGCGCCGATGAAGCAATCGTCCTCGATGATCACCGGCCCCGCCTGCAACGGCTCGAGCACGCCGCCGATGCCGGTGCCGCCGGAGATGTGAACGTTGCGGCCGATCTGGGCGCAGCTTCCGACCGTCGCCCAGGTGTCGATCATCGTTCCTTCGCCGACATAAGCGCCGATATTGACGAAGCTCGGCATCAGCACCGCGCCGGGGGCGACAAAGGCGCCGCGGCGGACGATCGCTCCCGGGACCGCGCGGAAACCCGCGCTGGCGAAATCGGAGGCGCTCCAGCCGGCGAATTTGGACGGCACCTTGTCCCACCAGCTAGCGCCACCGGGGCCGCCGGATATCCGCTCCATCGGATTGAGCCGAAAGCTCAGAAGCACCGCCTTCTTGAGCCATTGATTGACCTTCCAGCCGTCATTGGCCGGTTCGGCGACCCGGGCCGCGCCCGAATCGAGCAGGTCCAACGCGGCCTCGACCGCGTCGCGGCTGTCACCCCGGGTATCGCTACTGATCGATTCGCGCTCGTTCCAGGCGGCGTCAATCTGGCGCTCAAGCTGGTCGGTCATTCGCTGGTCCTTGTAATGTCCTCGAGCCATTCCGCGAGGCTGGTGATGCGCACATCGTAATGAGCTTCGTCGTGATTATGGCTTCCGAGTTCGGAGCCGTTATCGACCCAGATGGTGGTCATTCCAAGCGCTTTGGCGGGCGCCAGATTCTGGATCATGTCGTCAGCCAGAAGCGCGTGGGCGGGATCGATCCCGAAGCGCTGGCGCAGCAATTCATAGCCGTGCGGATCGGGCTTGGGCCGGTAGGCGCTGGCGCGGATGTCGTGGAGATCGTCGAACTGGTCGCCGACCCCGATCGCCTCGAGCACCCGCCGGGCATAAGGCGCGTCGCCATTGGTGAACACGAAGCGGCGGCCGGGAAGCCTGGCCAGCGCCGCTCCCAGCCGGTCGTCGCGGCCGACCCGGTCGAGCGGGATGTCGTGAACGTCATCGAGGAAATGGTCGGGGTCGATCTCGTGGCTTTTCATCAGTCCGGCGAGGGTTGTTCCGTGAGTTCGGAAATGGCTCTTCTGAACCCGCTTGGCCTCGATTGGGCCGCAGTCGAGCAGGCGCTCGATATAGGCGCCCATGCGCTCGTCGATCAGCGAGAACAGCCCGGTCGACGCGGGATACAGGCAATTGTCGAGATCGAAGATCCAGTCGCGGATATGGGCGAAGCGCGGGTCCATGAGCGATGCGCCTAGACGCTTTTCGGTCCTCGGCAAATCGCAGCCCGAATTCATGCCCGATTAGGGCCGCCTTAACGCCGGCTTCGCGCGCGGGGAGGCGCCAATGCCATAACGAACAATGATTGGCACCTCGCACCGCCCGTCGTGCCGCAGCACCGCTTTGTAAGCATCCGCGGGGGGAAGGTCGCCAAGCCGGCTGAACAACGGAGCGCTTCCTCGCTGCGCGGCTTGGTAGCGACTTGTCGCCGGGCAATCGGCGGGCTTCGCCGTCGGTGAAGTCGGAGCGGCTGCAGCAGCGGTCCCGGTTGCGAGCGCGATGGCGCAGGCCGTCACTAGCATCCGCACCTCAATCTCCCTTCGACACCGCTATATCAGACTCAGCTTAGACGGTGAAGCTTTCGCCACAGCCGCAGGCGCCCTTGGCGTTGGGATTGGCGAAGGTGAAGCCGGCGGCGAAATCGTCCTCGGTCCAGTCCATCACCGATCCGACCAGGTAAAGGATCGAGCCGCCATCGACATATAACGTGCCGCCGGGAGTCGCGATCTTCTCGTCGAACGGCTGCTCTTCGGTCACATAATCGACCGAATAGGCAAGCCCGGAGCAGCCGCGACGCGGAGTCGATAATTTGACCCCGATCGCGCCGTCGGGCGCCTTCGCCATGAGGTCGGCGATGCGCTGCTCGGCCGCGGGGGTCAGCGTGATCGCGGCCGGGCGGGCGCGTTTGATGGGAGCGTTCAACGCAAATCTCCAAAAATTCGTTCGTCCTGAGCGCAGTCGAAGGGCGCTGGCACGACCGTCTCACTGCGCCCTTCGACAGGCTCAGGACGAACGCTGCTTGTTTGGGGTTCGAACGTCACAGCATCCCCAATTCGAGCCGCGCTTCGTCGCTCATCTTGCTTGGGTCCCACGGCGGGTCCCACACCAGTTTGACCTCGGCATCGCGAATTCCAGGCACCGACAGCACGCGCAGCTCGACTTCCTGCGGAAGGCTTTCGGCGACCGGACAATGGGGGGTGGTCAGCGTCATGGTGACGAGCGCATCGCCGTCCTCGCTGACCGCGACATCGTAGATCAGGCCAAGCTCATAGATGTCGACCGGGATTTCGGGATCGTAGATCGATTTCAATGCGGTCAAGACCTCGGCCTGGAGGTCGCTTCCAGAACCGCTGTCGGGCGCCTTGTCCGGACCCGCGAGGAAGCCGGTCAGATAATCGCGCTTGCGCTCGAACTCTTGCGTCACTCGAGCGCGCTTCGGCGAGTCGACGGCATCGACCTGCTCGGTTTCGATCTTGCGCTCCTCATTCATTTCGAAAAAATCCGTTTCACTTGTTCGATGCCGCGCACCAGCGCCGCGATATCCGATGAATCGCTATGCGCCGCGAAGCTCGCGCGGGCGGTCGCGGCGACCCCGAGCACGTCCATCAGCGGCTGGGCGCAATGGTGGCCGGCGCGGACCGCGACCCTCGCATCGTCCAATATGGTGGCGGTGTCGTGGGGATGCACCCCATCGACGTTGAAGCTGACGATTCCGGCGCTGTCGGCGGGGCCGTAAAGGGTCACTCCGGGGATCGCCGACAAAGCGTCGCGGCATTCGGCGACCAGCGCCGCCTCGTGCGCATGGATCGTCTCGAGGCCGAGGTTTTCGACCCAGCCGATCGCTGCGTGAAGCCCGATCGCGCCGACGATATGCGGCGTTCCGGCTTCGAACCGCGCCGGCGGGTCGAGGAAGGTCGATCCTTCGAACGTGACTCGGTCGATCATCGACCCGCCGCTTTGCCATGGCGGCATCTGGGCAAGCAGTTCGGAGCGTCCCCACAAGCAGCCGATGCCGGTCGGGCCATAAAGCTTGTGGCCGGAAAAGGCATAAAAGTCGGCGCCAATGGTACCAATGTTCACACTGACGCGGGGCACCGCCTGGCACCCGTCGAGCAGCAGCAGCGCTCCCTTAGAATGGGCGATTTCGGCCGCGCGCTTGGCGTCGAGCAGCGAGCCGAGGACGTTGGAAACATGGGCCAGAGCGACGACTCGGTGCCGATCGCTGACCATCGCTTCGGCTGAGTCGAGATCGATGTGGCCGTCGGCGGTCAGCGGGACGACATCGATCGTATAGCCCGCCAGCTGCCATGGGACGATATTCGAATGATGTTCGAGTGCCGACAGCAGGACCCGGTCGCGGCCCTCCTTTGGCAATTGAAAAGCGACGAGGTTGATCGCTTCGGTCGCGCCGCGGGTGAAGATGAGCTCGTCCGGCTTGCCGCCGATCAGCCGGGCGGCGGCCGCGCGCGCCGCTTCATAAGCTGCGGTCATGTCGGACGAGCGCTGGTAAACCCCGCGATGGACCGTCGCATAATCGCGCGCATAAGCGTTGGCGATGGCGTCGACCACCGACTGTGGTTTTTGCGCCGTCGCTGCGCTGTCGAGATAATGCCAGTCGCCGACACCCGGAAATTGGGCGCGGACATTCGTCATCCCGGGCTTGACCCGGGATCCGCCTTGTTCTGCCGCCGCGAAGTCAGGCAGGCCCCGGATCAAGTCCGGGGTGACGGGGTTGCGCGCGTTCATGCCACGCTCCGCAATGCATCGCTGGCGGCACGAGCGATGGCGCTGTCCTCGCCGAGTTCGTCCCACAAGCCGCCGACAAAGCCTTCGAGCAGCAGCGCCCGAGCGCCCGCCGGATCGAGCCCGCGCGCGGCGGCGTAGAATAATTGCATCGCGTCCAGTTCGCCGACCGTCGCGCCGTGCGCGCATTTGACGTCATCGGCGTAGATTTCGAGCTCGGGCTTGGCGTTGGCGGTTGCGCCGCGGGTCAGAAGCATCGCCTTGACCGATTGCTCGCTGTCGCTGTGCTGGGCATCGCGGGCGACCGCGACCTTGCCGAGATAGGTGCCTGCGGCGGTTCCGCCAAGTACGCTTCGAACGGTCTGGCGGGAAGTCGCATCGGGCTCGGCGTGGCGGATGTTCGTGACGATTTCCAGGGTCGATGAGCCGCCGCCGATATTGGCCGCGTGGAAATCGAAACGGCTGCGTTCGCGCAGGGTCACGTCGACCTCGATGCGGCCATAAGTGAGCGCGGTGTTGAGCGCGAAAATGCTCGCTGTGGCCCCAGGTTCGAGCGTCAGATTGACGCGCTTGACCTGCACGTCTGCGCCGGTCGGGAGCCAGATTTGCTGCAGCCTTTGCTGCGCGGCAACAATGAGGATTTCGGGCGGCGAAAGCGCGCTCCAGACCGATCCCAATGCGTCGATATCGGCGTAGCGAAACGCTTCGTCCTTGCGGGTTGGAAGAGCGTTCATGCGCGCCTGCCCCGGCGCATCGAACGGAGCCATTTGTTGCGCCGGTTCTGCCGTTCCGGGGCCATCAGGCCGTAAACCGATTCGAACAGAAATCCGAGCGTCACGAGCCCGGCCAGGATCCAGCCCTTGTCGCCGACGAAGATGAATTGATTGAGCACGAAATTGCCGAGCGTGATCAGCCCGAACAGCATGACCAGGATGGTGATGTCGGCGATCGCCACGCCGATCTGGTCGCGGACCGCGCCGATGATCACGATCAGCCCCATGCCGCCAAGGATGAACCAGAATGCGGTCACTCGGCCGCCTCCACATAGCCTTCACGCTCGAGTTCGTGGGCCAGTTCGGGGCCGCCCGATCGGACGATGCGGCCGGCCTGGAGGACATGCACCCGGTCGGGGCGAACATAATCGAGAAGGCGCTGGTAATGGGTGATCAGGAGCACGCCTTTGTCGGGTGCGCGCATGATACTGTTGATGCCCGCGCCGACGGCTTTCAATGCGTCGATGTCGAGCCCGCTGTCGGTCTCGTCGAGGATCGCGAAGGCCGGCGCCATGATGCCCATCTGGACCATCTCCGCGCGCTTCTTCTCGCCGCCCGAGAAACCGACATTGACCGGGCGCTTGAGCATCTCGGAGTCCATCCCGAGCGTCGCCGCCTGGGCTTTGGCGAGCTTGATGAATTCGGCGCCCGAAAGGTCGGCTTCACCACGCGAACGGCGCTGCGCATTGAGGCTCTCGCGGAGGAACTGGAGATAGGAAACGCCGGGAATTTCGACCGGATATTGGAAGCCGAGGAACAGCCCCGCCGCCGCGCGCTCGTGGGGTTCGAGGGCGAGCAGGTCGACCCCTCCTTCGTCATTGCGAGCGAAGCGCGGCAATCCAGTTTCGGACGCCGCAAGCTGGATTGCTTCGTCGCTGCGCTCCTCGCAATGACGAGAAGTGAACGTCACACTCCCCCCCGTCACCTCATACCCCGGTCGCCCTGCGAGCACATAAGCAAGCGTCGACTTGCCCGACCCGTTCGGCCCCATGATCGCATGCACTTCGCCTGCGGGGACGTGCAGCGACACGCCGTTCAGGATCGGCTTGTCGGCGACGGTCGCGTGAAGGTTGGTGATCTCAAGCATCAGCTCTTTTTCTTCTCCGCTCGCTTCTCAAGCAGCGCGAGCTGAGCCTTGTTCGCGATATATTGGTCAACGGTGACGAGTTCTTCGCGTGCGCTATCGCGAGCTCTTGACCAGTTCTCGTCCGTGTCAGGCATTCCAACTCGGTGCATTAGGCCCATGGTCAAACTGTCGAGTAGCTTGGGGCGAATTTCAGAGCATGCCGTCAGGCCGGCTTGTGCGAGTACCTCGACTGACTCTTTCCCGTCGTCTAACCGAAGAGACTTATCAACGGCGCATTCACGATATATTCCAATAACTTGCGCCGTGAGAACATCCACGTTCGATAGAGCGTCAGCAGCTGCCGCCGCTAAAATGGCCAAGACAATCATTTCGACTCACTTTCCTGTATCGAGATGATCTTCCGGAGCTGGTCTATGATAATCGGCGCATACGCACGCGGAACTCTAATAACCGTATCTGGAGTTCCGTTTGCGAACTTTTCTCTGATCTCAATATGACGGTCGTCGATCGGCACGGCCGACACATTTCCAAGCTTGTTATTCACTAACCAACACTCCCTTCCAAACTAATTCCCAGCAGCTTCTGCGCTTCGACCGCGAATTCCATCGGGAGCTGCTTGAGCACCTCGCGGGCGAAGCCGTTGACGATCAGGGCGACGGCGCTTTCGGCGTCCAACCCGCGGCTCATCGCATAGAACAACTGGTCGTCGCTGATCTTCGAGGTGGTCGCTTCATGCTCGATCTGCGCGGTCGGGTTCTTGACTTCGATATAGGGCACGGTGTGGGCGCCGCACTGATCGCCGAGCAGCAGCGAATCGCACTGGGTGAAATTGCGGACGTTGTCGGCGCGGGGGAGGACGCGAACGAGGCCGCGATAGGTGTTGTTGCTGCGGCCCGCGCTGATGCCCTTGCTGACAATGGTCGAGCGGGTGTTGGCGCCGATGTGGATCATCTTGGTGCCGGTGTCGGCCTGCTGGCGGTTGTTGGTCAGCGCGATCGAATAGAATTCGCCGACGCTGCCCTCGCCCTTGAGGATGCAGCTGGGGTATTTCCAGGTGATCGCGCTGCCAGTTTCGACCTGAGTCCAGCTGACCTTGCTGCGCGCGCCCGAGCACAGCGCGCGCTTGGTGACGAAATTGAAGATCCCGCCCTTGCCTTCGGCGTCGCCCGGATACCAATTTTGCACGGTCGAATATTTTACTTCGGCATCCTCGTGGGCGAAGATTTCGACCACTGCGGCGTGGAGCTGATTCTCGTCGCGCATCGGCGCTGTGCAGCCTTCGAGGTAGCTGACGTAACTGCCCTTTTCGGCGACGATCAATGTCCGCTCGAACTGGCCGGTATTTTCGGCGTTGATGCGGAAATAGGTGCTGAGCTCCATCGGGCAGCGGACGCCCTCGGGAATGTACACAAAGGTGCCGTCGGAAAAGACCGCGGCGTTGAGGCAGGCGAACAGATTGTCGCGCTGGGGGACGACGCTGCCGAGATATTTTTTGATCAGCTCGGGATATTCGCGGATCGCTTCGGAAATGCTCAGGAAGATGACCCCCGCGCGCTTCAATTCCTCGCGGAAGGTGGTGGCGACGCTGACGCTGTCGAACACCGCATCGACCGCGACCTTGCGCGCGCCTTCGACGCCCGCGAGCACTTTCTGCTCCTCGATCGGAATGCCGAGCTTGGCGTAAACGCGCAGAATCTCGGGATCGACCTCGTCGAGGCTGCCGAGCTTGGGCTTGGCCTTGGGCGCGGCGTAATAAAAGGCGTCCTGATAATCGATCTTGGGAATGTCGAGCTTGGCCCAGTCGACCTCCTCCATCTCGAGCCAGGCGCGATAGGCCTTGAGGCGCCAGTCGAGCATCCATTCGGGCTCTTGCTTCTTGGCCGAGATGAAGCGGACGGTGTCTTCATTCAGGCCCTTGGGGGCGAACTCCTGCTCGATGTCCGAGCTGAAGCCCCATTCGTAATCCTTGGCGATGGCCTCGCGGGCCTCGCGATTGGATTCGGGGCGATTGGTGACCTGCTCGTTCATGCGGACTGTGCTCCTGCGGAGGCAGGAGCCCAGACTCTTTCTGGCCTGGACTGGGCCCCTGCCTTCGCCGGGGAACTCAATTGCTGCAACGAAACCGCTCCAAGCGCTCCCCTGACTGCATCGCCGACCACGCCCATGTGCGGCTTGACCCGGCAGTGGGCGTCGAGCGCGCATTCGCTTGGGCCGTCGCCGCCGCTGCACATGGTCATCGCGATCGGTCCTTCGACCGCCTCGACGATGTCGGCCAGGCTGATGGCACCCGGCGGACGCGACAAGGCAAAGCCGCCGCTCGGGCCGCGGGCGCTGTCGAACAGCCCGGCACCGGCGAGTTGGCCCATCAATTTTTGAGCGGTGGGTAGTGGAACTCCGGTTTCCTCGGCCAAGGCGGTCGCGCTCAACCGGGCCCCCGCTGGACGGCGGGCGGCGGCGGTCATCAATACGACCGCATAATCGGCAAGGTGGCTAAGGCGCATGTCTAATTCGGAGCTTTCCAGTCCGATTTAGTGCGCCGCGCGATAAAACTCAACCGCTGCTTCATTGCGAGCGGCGAAGTCGCGCGCAATCCCGACTTGCGGCGAAGTCTGGATTGCTTCGCTGCGCTCGCAATGACAGGAAGGGCCGTGTCACTATATCCGTTCCTCCGGCCCTTCGCCTTCGCGCTCGACGCAGAGACCGCGCATCGTGCGACCATCGCCGCCTTGCGCGCCGCGCCGGGCCGCAAGCCACCGCGCTTCGACCCGGCCTTGACGACCAGCGTCGCTGGCCTCGGCTTCCCGTCGCCGGTGGGATTGGCGGCGGGGTTCGACAAGGACGCCGAGGTCGCCGGCCGGATGCTCGGGCTCGGCTTCGGGTTCGTCGAAGTGGGCACGGTCACCCCGCGCGCTCAGGCCGGCAATCCCCGGCCGCGGCTGTTTCGGCTGGTCGAGGACCGAGCGGTCATCAACCGCATGGGTTTCAACAATCGCGGCCAAGGCGATGCGCTGAAGCGGCTTGCCCGGCGCGATCGCTCGAGCGGCGTGGTCGGGGTCAATATCGGCGCCAACAAGGACAGTGCTGACCGAATCGCCGATTATGTTGCGGGCGTCGAGCGGATGAGCCCTGTGGCCGATTATCTGACGGTCAACATCAGCTCGCCCAACACGGCCGGACTACGCGAGCTGCAAGGCGGCGGGGAGCTGCAGGAATTGCTCGCAGCGGTGCAATCGGCGCGGATCGTCGGCGGGCCGCCAATGTTCCTCAAGGTCGCGCCCGATCTGGGCGATGGCGATCACGAACGAATCGCCCGGGCCGCGCTCGACCATAAGGTGGATGCGCTGATCATTGCCAATACGACGATCAGCCGGCCGCCGCTCAAATCACGCTTCGCCGCCGAGCAAGGCGGGCTGTCGGGCGCTCCGCTGGGTCCGCTCGCGCTCGAGCAACTGCGCAAATTCCGCAATATCGTGCACAGCGAGCTGCCGCTGATCGCGGTCGGCGGGATCGCCAGCGCCGATGACGCCTGGGCGCGGATCAAGGCTGGGGCGAGCCTCGTCCAGCTCTATTCGGCGATGGTTTATGACGGGCCGGGGGTGGCCCGCAGGATCGCGGTCGAGCTTGCCGACCGCCTCCGCAACGCAGGCTATTCGACGATCAGCGAGGCGGTTGGGCAAGGATGACCCGGCCCTCGCGGCGGGGATCGTAGCCGCCGTCGATCTGGCGATTGCGAATCAGCACTGCGTGGACTCCCGAATCCTCGCCCTGGCCCGGTTTGACGATGATCCCGCGCGCCGCCAGCGCTTCGAGGACGCCGGGCGCGAATTTGGTCAATTCGCCCTGATAATTGAGCCCACGCGCGACCAGATTGGGCTCGGCGATGGCCTGTTGCATCGGCTCGTTCCAGTCGATCGCGGCGACCAGCGACTTGGCCACATAAGCAAGGATCGCATTGCCACCCGCGGATCCGATCGCGCCGGCGAAGCGGCCGTTCGAATCGAGCAGGATCAGCGGCGTCATCGACGAGCGCGGGCGCTTGCCCGGGGCCACTGCATTGGCCGCCGGGCCGCCGTCGGGGCGGAGCGGATCGAACGAGAAATCGGTCAGCTGGTTGTTGAGGAAAAAGCCGTCGACCATGCGCCCGCTGCCGAAAATCGATTCGACCGTGGTGGTCATCGACACGACATTGCCGGCCGCGTCGCGAATGATGAAGTGGGAGGTTCCCGCCGGCTCCCGCGACCGGTCGGCAGCCATTGCCGGTGCCGCGGCAGGCGTTCCGGCAATCGGCGTGATGGCCGGCGATGAGGTCGCGATGAGTTTCGCCCGGGCATCCAGAAAAGCGGGATCGAGCAGGCCCGCGACCGGAACCGGGACGAAGCCGGGATCGCCGACATATTGGTCGCGGTCGGCGTACATCAACCGGCTGGCCTCGGCGAACAGGAACCAGCTTTGCGGGTCGGCCGGGCCGCGCCGGTCGATGTCGGTGCGCTCGAGCAGTCCAAGCAGTTCGATGACACCAACTGAACTGGCCGGCGGCGGCGGGCCGCACACGCGATAGGCCCGGAAGGCTCCGCATACCGGCTCGCGCTTGATCGGGTGATAAGCGGCGAGGTCGGCCATGGTCATCGATCCCGGCAATTCGCCCTGCCGCAGCCGCTCGACGATCCGGGCCGCGGTCTCGCCGCCGTACAGCGCGCCCGGCCCCTGCGCCGCCAACCGGCGCAGGAACGCGGCATAAGCCGGGTTGCGCAGCCGGTCGCCGGCCCTGAGCAGCCCGCCTCCGGGCCGGGCGAAATAAGCGAGCACGTCGGGCGCCGAATTTTCGGCGAAATTGCCGGCGATCAGCCGCCCCAGCCGGGGG
The DNA here is from genome assembly GCA_040390365.1 of Pseudomonadota bacterium. GTDB lineage: Bacteria > Pseudomonadota > Alphaproteobacteria > Sphingomonadales > Sphingomonadaceae > Sphingomicrobium. Next base: position 48,179 of record JAZJYM010000007.1, read on the forward strand.
CTGACGATGAAGCCGTCCTCGGCGGTCCGTTCGGCGGCTCCGAACAGGTCCTTCCACGCCAGTTGGCCATGCTCGCGCTGGGCCAGCGCAAGCGCCGCAACCGCGCCCGGAACGCCGGTCGCGCGTCCGCTCAGAACGGCGGTTGCAAAGGGCAGCGGAGCGCCGCTCGAATCCAGGAACATGGTCGCACTGGCCTGCGCCGGAGCGACTTCGCGTCCGTCGTAAATGGTGATCTTGCCGGAGCTTGAATCAAAATAAGTGATGAACGTTCCGCCGCCCACGCCCGAGCTTTGCGGTTCGACCAGCGACAGCATCGCCTGGACCGCGACCGCTGCGTCGACCGCGCTTCCGCCGCGCTCCAGAATGTCCTTCCCGGCCGCGGCGGCGAGGGGATTGGCGGCGATCACGAAGGCCTGCTGTAGCGCCCGCGTAACGGCATTTGAAGTGGCGACGATCGGTTGCGGATAGGTGGCGCAGGACGCGGCGCCGAGCGCGAGGAGTGACAGCAGGATACGCACCTCCGTTAGCCTAAACGGGCTTTGGGGCGCCTGTCCACGGCGCAGTCTGGAATGCGCGGCTTATTCGGCTTAACAGCGTCGTGCTTCGGGCCATCGGGGCGTCAGTGGAGAATGATTCTTGGCACGGCAGCTCGAACATTTTCCGAATTTGGTGGCGATGTTCCTGACCCGCGCCGAGGACAAGGGCGAAGCGCCGTTCCTGTGGGCCAAAAAGGACGGCGAGTGGCGCTCGATCAGCTGGAACGAGGCTGCCCGGCAGGTCGCCGCGCTGGCTCGATCGCTGCGCGCGATCGGCCTCCAGCCGGGCGACCGGGTCGTATTGGTCAGCGAAAATCGTCCCGAATGGCTGATCGCCGATCTGGCGATCATGGCCGCCGGCTGCGTGACGGTTCCGACGTACACCACCAACACCATCCGCGATCACGCCCATGTGCTCGGCAATTCAAGCGCGCGAGCGGCGATTGTCTCGACCCAGAAACTGGCGCGGACGCTCGTTCCGGCGGTGCTGACGTCGAGCGAATGCCATCATCTGATCGAAATCGACGATGTCCGCACCGGCCAGGCGAGCGACGAATTCACCGCCCATCGCTGGAGCCAGCTGATCGCCGGTGAATCCGGCATTGGCGAGCTTCGCCAATCGCTCGCGGGCATTGGCCGCAACGACCTCGCCTGCCTTATCTACACCAGCGGCACCGGGGGTGCGCCGCGCGGGGTGATGCAGCATCACGGCGCGATCCTCCACAATGTTGAAGGCTGCGTCGACATCATCTCGAGCGACTTCGGTTGGGGTGACGAGGTCTTCCTGTCATTTCTCCCGGCGAGCCACGCCTATGAGCATACCGGCGGCCAACACTTCCCGATCGGGCTCGGCGCGCAAATCTATTACGCCGAGAGCCTCGACAAGCTGTCCGCCAATATCGAGGAAGTGCACCCGACGATCATGGTCGTCGTGCCGCGCCTGTTCGAATTGCTGCGCACCCGGATCATGAAGGTGATCGAAGGCGGCGGGTCGCTTTCATCCTATCTGCTGGGCCGGGCGCTCAAGATCGGCCGCGACCGCTACGACCGCCGGTTCAAGCCGTGGGATTTGCCGATGGATGGGTTCCTCAACCTCACCCTGCGGCGCAAGATCCGGCACAAGGTCGGCGGCCGGGTCAAGGCATGGGTGTCGGGCGGCGCACCGCTCAACCCCGATGTCGGGGTCTTTTTCGAATCGCTCGGGATCACCTTCCTTCAAGGCTATGGCCAGACCGAAGCCGCGCCTTTGATCAGCTGCAACCGGCCGCGTGACGGAATCCGCCTCGAAACCGTCGGCAAGCCGGTCAAGAATACCGAAGTGCGGATCGCCGCGGATGGCGAGATCATGGTCCGCGGTGAAAATGTCATGTACGGCTATTGGCGCAATCCGGAAGAAACCGCGCGCGTCCTCCACGACCCTGGCGACGGCACCGGGGCGTGGCTTGCGACGGGCGATGTCGGCCATTTCGACGACCAGGGCCGGATCGTGATCACCGACCGCAAGAAGGACCTGATCGTCAACGACAAGGGCGACAATGTCTCGCCCCAGCGGATCGAGGGAATGCTGACGCTGCAGCCGGAAATCGCCCAGGCGATGGTCTTTGGCGACGGCCGCCCGCACCTTGTCGCCTTGCTTGTGCCCGAACCCGAATTCGCTCAGGCGCCCGAGCTTCACAAGCACCTCCAGCAGGCGCTCGACCGGGTCAACGCCGATTTGTCAGTGTTCGAAAAGGTCCGCCGCTTCATTCTCGCCGACGCTCCGTTCACGATCGAGAATGAGCAATTGACTCCATCGCTGAAAATCCGCCGCCACATGATCATCGCGGCTTATGGCGACCAGCTGAGCGCGCTCTACAAGCGCTGAGCGGCCCGATAACGGCCCATTAGCGGCCCATTAGCGGGCCATTAGCGCCCGGGCCGGGTGTAGGGAACGATCGGGCCGATCGCACAGCTTCCGACCGTCATTCCATTGTTCAGCGGATCGATGACCGTGGCGATGTCGTTCGAGCACAGGCCTTGGCCGAAGCTCTGCGTCTTCAGCGCATAGCCGCCAACGCCGACCATCGAGCAGCCATCGCTGAGGTTGACGATATTGACCGTTCCAGTGCCGATCCGGAACGCGATGGTATGACCGTCGATGATGGTCATGTCGTTCTGGCTGTAGCTCGGGATGCAGTTGATCGGCGGGCCGGCGACCTTGTCACCGGTCAAGCGCATGAACGCCTGCTGTTGCCGGGCATCGCGCAGGGGTGCCGGCGGGACTGCAGAGCAGCCGACCATAGTGGCGCCGAGAAGAACAATTGAAATGCCGCGCATCGAGACCTCCATTAGCGAGTCTTCGCCCCGCACCATGATGAGCCAAAACGCGCCTAACCGAAAGTGTCTTTCGACTGCCTCAATCTGGCGAATTCCAGCGGATCGCCGGCGCGCACGAAGACGTTGGTTTCAAGCTCCTCGGCGACGGTCGTCGGAACCGTCATTTCACCCGCCTCGCGGGCTCGCTCGACGGCGGCGAGGCGGTTGGCGATGGCGCTGTTGGAGGGGTCGGCATGGGCCGCGAAACGGGCATTGGCCAGGGTATATTCGTGAGCGCAATAGAGCCTGGTGTCGGCGGGCAGTGAAGCGATCCGCCGGAGCGATTCAAACATCTGTTCGGGCGTTCCCTCGAACAATCGCCCGCAGCCCATTGCGAACAGCGTATCGCCGACAAATGCGATTCCCTGATCGCGCAGGACAAAAGCGATGTGGCCCGACGTATGTCCCGGCACTTCCCACACTTCGGCTTCGTGAACGCCGATGCGGACCCGGTCGCCTTCCTTCAAGGCGACGTCGATGGTCGGGATCCGGCCGGCCTCGGCGGCTGGGCCATGGACACTCGCTCCGGCGCGTTTGATCGCTTCATTGCCGGCGCTGTGATCGGGGTGCCAGTGGGTGTTCCACACCTGGTCGATGGTCCAGCCGCGGCGCTTGGCTTCGGCCAGCACGGGCGCCGGATCGCCGGGGTCGATGGCGATCGTGGAGCCGCTATCCGGATCGTGGACCAGCCACAGATAATTGTCGCTGAAGGCGGGGACCGCGACGATTTCAAGCATCACCATTCTCCGCTGTTGGCCATGCTCGCCCACGGCTCTTCCGGGGGCAGGCGGTCGCCCTTCTGGAGCAATTCGATCGAGATTCCGTCGGGCGTCCTGACGAACGCCATATGGCCGTCGCGCGGCGGCCGGTTGATCGCCACTCCGCCATCGCGCAGCCTGGCGCAAGTGGCGTAAATATCGTCGACTCGAAACGCGAGATGGCCGAAATTGCGGCCCCCGCCATACTCCTCGCCACGACCATGTTCGGGCGGCCAATTATGGGTCAGCTCAACCTCCGCCTCGTCGCCGGGCGCGGCCAGGTAGATGAGGGTGAAGCGCCCCGCGGGGTAATCGCTCCGTCGCCGCTCCTCGAGTCCGAGCAGGGCGAAGAAGCGGAGGCTGGCGTCGGGATCGGTTACCCGAAGCATTGCGTGGAGAAATTGCATCGCTCCAACATAGGGGCTGTGGACGCCGAGCAACAGGTTGCAAATCTTTCGCGAGAAATCGTTGCGCCTCTTTCACGACCAACGACTCGTCGCTATAAATGCACGGTTCGTCGACGATCGAAACTGGCGATTGTGCCCGGTGATCGTCAGCAAAAGCGACGGACGCAGGATGTTTCGAGATGATCAAGCAATTGCAGGACAACCGCGCGGTCCTTCTCGGCGCGGTCGCCATTTTCGCATTCGGATTGACCACCAGCGGCTATGTGCTCGGCGACGGGCTGAGGCGCGCCAAAATGGCCGAACGGTCGGTGACGGTGCGCGGCGTTTCGGAACGCGATGTGACGGCAAATCTCGCCACTTGGTCGATCGAATTTTCGCATAAGGGGAGCGATCTTGGACCGGTCCAGCAATCGGTCGACGCCCAGGCCAATTCGGTCCGCCGCTTTTTCCAGCGCTCGGGCTTTCAGCCGGCCAGCATCGTCGACAGCAATATCAGCGTCAGCCGCGAACATGATCCCGACGACGCCGCCGCGCCCGACCGATTGATCGTCCGCCGCACCATCCAGCTCCGCACCAGCGACGTGATGCGCACCCGCCAGGCCTTCGCCAACCAGGCGGAATTGCTGCGCGACGGGGTCGAAATGTCCGGCAGCGACGTCAGCTATGTGTTCACACGGCTCAACCAGCTCAAACCCGAAATGATCGGCGAGGCGAACAAGAATGCCCGGCTCAGCGCCGAGCAGTTCGCCCATGACAGCGGCGCTTCGGTGGGGCGGATCAAAAGTGCCAGCCAGGGCTATTTCTCGGTCGGCCCGCGCGACGGCGAACAATGCGAGGATTGCGGATCGACGGGCTCCAATTCGCCGTTCCAGAAAGTGCGCGTGGTGACCACGATCGATTACGATCTGGGGTGACCGGCCTCAGGGTTTGACCGGAGCGTTTAGGGTTTCGGGGCCGGATGGGGCTTTGGGGCCGGTTGGGGTTTCGGGGCCAATTGGGTTTTCGGGGTCGGCGCGGCGAGCAGGTCAATCGCTTCCCGCGCCGCCTTGCCGACCGCTCCGGCGGGATCGGCGGCGATCGCCCGGGTCCAATAGTCGCGGGCCTGTTTGTCGTCACCGGCGAATTGCGCGACGTGGCCGGCTTCAAACAGGATCATCGCATCGCCGGGCGCCAGGGTCAGCGCCTTGCCGATCGACGACCGGGCGGTCGCCGGGTCGCCTTCGCGGATCGCCAGTGCCGCCGAAAAATACCAATAAAAGGGATCGTCGGCGATGCTTTCGGCGGCCAGCGCCAATTTGGCGCGGGCGGTTTTCAAATCGTTGAGCGCTTCGGCGGCGCGGGCCCGGTCGAGCAGCGCCTCGCCGCGCTGTTCGGATTCCAGCCCGGGCAGTGCAAGCGCTCGGTCCAGCACCAGCGACGCCTTGCCATATTGGCCGACGGCGATCCACATATTGCCCGCCGCCGCCCACATCCGGGCGGTGGCGGGATCCTTTTCGCTCGAGGCCAGAGCCGCTTGCTCGAACGCCTGGGCGGCCTCCGTCGATTCGCCCGCCGCCTGGGCGTGGATGGCGCGGCAGATCAACGCATCGGGTGTGATGACTTCGGGGCAGGCGGCGGCCGCAGGAGCGGCTGCTGCAGGAGCGGCTGCGGCAAGGGTGGCGGCAAGAAAAAGGATCAAATGGGTTGCTCCAGCAATCCGCTGACGATGTGCATGATCGCGTCGATCTCGTGCGGTTTCGACAGTCGATGGCTGCCGTCCTTGATCGTCAGCAACTGGACATCGGCTGAACGAAGCCGGCCCATCAGCCGATAAGCGATGTCGATCGGCACCTCTTCATCGCGGTCGCCGTGGACCAGCCGGACCGGGCAATCGATTGCGATTTCTCCTTCGAGCAGGCGCAATTGCTGACCCGATTCCCAAAAATCGCGATAGGTCCGGCCCGGCTCGGGGCCATAAGGATTGTCGACCTCGATCAAGCCTTCGCGGGCGATCTGGCGCATCTGGCTTTCGCTATAGCCCCATTGGGTGAAGTCGGGCGCTGCGGCGATTCCGACCATGGCCGCAACCCGCTTCGGGCGCCTCAGCGCGAGGTGGAGTGCGATCCAGCCGCCCATCGACGATCCCACCAGGATCAACGGGCCATTGGTCAGCTGATCGACCACCGCCAGCGCCTGGTCGAGCCAGACTTCAAGCGTGCCGTCGGCAAATTCGCCGTCGCTCGCGCCGGTGCCCGAATAATCGAACCGCACCATTGCCAGCCCGCGCTGGGCGGCGAAGGCATCGAACGCAATGGCCTTGGTGCCGTCCATGTCCGAGGCATAGCCGGGCAGGAACAGCACGGTCGGCGAACCGCCCTCGCGGCGGCGGTAAGCGATTCGCCGTTCCTCGATCGTGAGATATTCGATGTCGGGCGCGGGCATGGCCGCGGGCCTTAGCACGGCAATTCGGCTGTGCTCGTGCGAATTCGCGCCCGGCCGGCGCGATCAGCGCGCACCGACGAACCGCTCGACGGCTGCGGCGAAGCGCGCCGGCTGGTCGAGCATGACCATATGAGCCGACTGAGCGATGCCAGTGAAGACAATCGTCGGAGCGAGGGCATATTGGCGCTTGTAAAAGGCTAGCGTCTTAACCTCGTCGGTCGCAGTCTCATATGGGTATAGCAGGGTCGTTGGAACCTTGAGTCCAGCAAGCTTGGGACGAACATCCGTGGTCAGGTCTTCGAACATCAACTCGCCCATGACGCGGGGGTCGGCGGCAATCGACCAGCCGACCATTTTCGCGACATTGCCGGGCTTAAGCGTCAGGCCTTTCACATTCGCTTCGGCCGCTTCGCGATCGGCCGACTGGCCGTAGGTCGACGCGACCTTGCGCTGCATCATCTGCGCCATCGGCCGAATCGCCTCCACCGTCGCTTGCTCATCGATCAACGCACCAAAGAACGGCAGCGCGTCGACGATCATCAGGCGCTTGACGTCCTGCGGGTGCGCGAGCGCCAGCTGGAGTGCGGCGAGACCGCCCATCGAATGGCCGATAACCGGCACCGCGCCGATTTGATGTTCGCCGAGATAGTCGTGGAGATCGGCGACAATGCCATCGAGCACGCCAGGCGCGAGATTGGCGCCGGGATCGCTCCCGCCGAAGCCGTTGACCTGGACCAGGATCAGCTGGTGATTCTTGGCCAGCCGCGGGACCAGCGGACCCCACACCGCGCGCGGAGTACCGAGGCCCGGGATAAGCACGATCGGATCGCCAGTTCCGACCGTAATGATCGAGACGTGCGCCAGGCGTTGTTCGGCGCGGCTTGAAGTGAGCGCCGGCGGCGCTGCGTATAGCGGTGCCGGGACGCATAGCGCGGTGGCGGCAAGGCACAAAGTGGTGGCCGTTAGGGCAGCACAAGTCGTGGCGAAAATTCGCATGATATTCTCCAGCATTGAGGGTTCGAAAAAGGTCAGATGGCCTTTGAGCTATGCCGCGCAGGCGAGACGAAAATGTCCTCGATCGACAGCTCGAACAATTCGGCGATGCGGAATGCCAATGGCAGTGACGGGTCGTATTTTCCGGTCTCGATCGCATTGACGCTCTGGCGCGACACCTCGAGCCGGGCGGCCAGGTCCTGCTGGCTCCAGCCGCGCATCGCGCGCAGCACTTTGAGTCGGTTGTTCACGCGCAGCCTCCCGTGGAGCCAAGCGTCAGCCGGTTATAGAGCGCTCCGACGCCGAGCCCCATGAACCAGAAAAAGGCCGCTCCGAACCCGCCATTGCCCGCCGGAACAAGATCGAAATTCTGGAGGAATTCCCAGATCGTCACGATCGTCAGGCAGAAACCGGTGGCGACCAGCGCCTGGCGCACCAGCAGCATCCGGATGAATTCATCGGGCTCCTCGATCAGCAGCCGCATGACCGCCCAGAAGACGCCGATGACCGGCAGTGCCGGAAGCACCGCCAGAGCATAAGCCGCTGGGCCGGAGATCATATGCGAGCGAAACGCCGTAACCGCGGCGAGCAAGGTGATGAGGTAGGTGGTCATCAGGACCGCGAGCCGGATGACATATTTGCGCATCGCGGGACTTTTGTAACGACTCATGGAAAGCTTCCCTTTCTTTATGACAAGGGTGCTTTACGTTGGCTGCTAGCATTAGTCAAGCCTACTTTACAGGACCGCGTCCGCTGCAGGTTTCGAACAAGGCATCTTGCTGGTCGCGGGTCAGCGGTGCCCGGTAATGGGCCTTGGGGTCGAACGCTCGCTCGAACCTCTTGGCGCGCGATTCGCTCAAGGGATGGCTTTGCAGGAATTCGGCGGAAAAGCCCGACAGCTTATGGTCGTCATCGGCCAGCTTCTTGAACAGTTTCGCGGTTGGAAGCGGGGAGATTCCGGCCCGTTTGAGCATCGCGATGGCGTCGCCGTCGGCCTCGGCCTCGTTGGCACGGGTATAATTGAGCGCGACGATCTGTTCGGCATTGGCGCCGACATTGCCGGCGAACAGCCGGATCAAGGCGCCGATGCCAAGTTCGCGGATCAACGCTTCGGTGACGTGGCGCCGGCGGACGTGGGCGATTTCATGGGCCAATATGCCCGCCAGCGCTTCGGGTTCGCTTTCGGTGATCGCCGGCCTGAACACGACGATGTAGCCGCCCGGCAGAGCGGCGGCATTGAACACGCCGACGTCGAGCGCCGCGATCTTGATCGCGTCAGGCCCGCTGGTCGCTCCGGGGGCGACGCTTTCGACCAGGGCTTCGAGCGCTTTCTGGCCCGCCTTGCTGCGGCATTTGAGGTCGCCGAAGTCGCCGACGATGGCCGATCCGACATTGCGCTCCCAGCTCATCGGAACCTTCGGCGCGACCCACCGCGGAGCGAGATAGCCAATGCCCAGGACAAGCGCCGTGACAAGCGCTCCAATGGCCGTCGCCGGGAGCAGGCCGATGCGATCGATCCAGCGGCCGTAGCGCTCCTCCCGACCGAGGATCGCGGCGAGCTGCTCGCCCGCCTCGAGCGGCAGGTTCAGGCGCCAGCCGGGGACGTCGGTGCGGCTCAGCCGGATGTCGCTCGCGGCTCCGTCGACCCGCCGCAATGTCGCTCCGGCGATGACCTCGACGCGCTTTTTTGGTTTATGGACCAGCCGCAGATCGTCCCCGTCTATGTCGACTTCGACGTCGTGCGCGGCGGCAGTAACGCCATCGTAGAGCTTGCCGGCCAGCACCGGTCAGATCGCTCCGATATCGAAGGCATCGGCGAAACCTTCGGCCTCGATCGGCGAATGGGTCGTCGACTGGGTCAAGCGGGACGAATCGATGGTTCCGTAGAGGCGGGCGTGGCGGACCATGAACGACCAGTTGCGATAGCCCCAATAGGTCAGTCCAAAACCCAGCGTCACGACCACCAGAGCGACATTGCCGAGGAACAGCTTGAGCCAGTCCCAGGTGCTTGCCTCGAACCCGAATTGGAGATCGCCGAGCGACGTCGCGGCGGCGGCCTTGCGGTAGAAACCGGCGAACCAGTGAAGGGTCATCAGCGGGATTGCGAGATAGACGAGCGCGAACAGGACCAGCAGCACGCCCGCCGCGCCCAGGCCCGGGACATCGACTTGCCCGGCGCCCAATTTGGTCGCCACCCCGACGGTCAGCCCCGCCAGCAGGACCGCGAACGGCGCGATATAGACCAAAGCCCAGCGCCATTTCAGGCCCTTTGACGTAACCCCGGCCTTGAATTCGAGCGGACCGAAGCTCATCGCGTTCCAGCGCGAATTCCACAGCCTGGTCGTCGACCACGGAAGCATGATGAACATCGTCATCCCGACCAATGCATAGCGGCCGAGGCTCTCGCCGGCGTAATTCCACCCGGGATTGTCGCTTCCGCCGCGAATTCCGTGCCACCAGCTGCGCGACAACCGGTAGCGCAGCGCCCGGAACCGGGCGAATCCGCCAAGATAGATGATCGCGATGTAGAACAAGGTCAGGATGCCGCTCGCGGCACCCATTTTGCCGCGCGCGACCAGCGCCGGGAACAGGAACTGGATGAACAGGAAGAACGGCGCCAGGATCGCGATCACGATCAGGAAGCCGATAAACATTTCCTTGCCCGTGCCGGTCCATTCGAGATGGTCGTCGATGACGTTGGTGCGCGACCACAAATAGCGCCGCTGGCGTGCGGCCGCCCAGAACCGGTAAATGCCCAAAGTGACGATGGTCAGCAGTGCATTGCTTGCCGCAATCGGCAGATATTCGCGCCAATTGCCGGTAAATTCCAGCGCCTGGCCTGCCCGCCCCCCACCGGTCCGCTCGGCACCGGCCCGCTCCTGATTTTCCATTCAATTCCCTTCACGCAACGGCCGCGAACCTGACCGCGGGTGGCGCTTTTGGCAAGCATTGTGCAGCGCGGTGGTTGAGGGCCAGCCCCGCCACCGCTAGAGGCGCTGTCACCATGACCAAGATGTTCAACATTGCGCTGCCCGACGGATCGGTTCGGGAAATGCCCCAGGGCTCGACCCCGGCCGATGTCGCGGCGGCGATCGGCCCCGGCCTGGCCAAGGCCGCGCTGGCGGCGCGGGTCGATGGCGAATTGCGCGATCTCAACCGCCCGTTCGATGGCGACAGCGCGCTCGCTTTGGTCACCAGCCGCGACGAGAAGGACGCGCTCGAACTCGCCCGCCACGATTTCGCCCACGTCCTCGCCGAGGCGGTTCAGAACCTTTATCCAGGCACCCAGATCACCTTCGGTCCGGCGACCGACGACGGCTTTTATTATGATTTCGCGCCGGCACCCGGGCGCGGCATGTTCACTGAGGAAGACCTGCCGCTGATCGAGGACGAGATGCGCAAGGTCATCGCCGCCGACAAGCCGCTGGTGCGCGAAGTGTGGGACCGCGAGCAGGTGCGCCAATTCTTCATTGACCACGGCGAAAGCTTCAAGGCCGAATGGGTGATGGAACTGCCCGAGCACGAGCCGATCACCATGTACAAGACCGGTCACGGCCCGGCCGACTGGATGGACTTGTGCCGCGGTCCGCATCTGCCCTCGACCGGGAAGCTCGATCCGCGCGCGTTCAAGCTGACCCGGGTCAGCGGAGCTTATTGGCGCGGCGACCAGAAAAACCCGATGCTCAGCCGCATTTACGGCACCGCCTGGCTCGACAAGAAACAGCTCGACGCCCACCTCGTCCGGCTTGAGGAAGCGGCCAAGCGCGACCATCGCAAGATCGGCCAGGAAATGGACCTGTTCCATCTCCAGCCCGAGGCGCATGGCAGCGTCTTCTGGCATCCCAACGGCTTCATCATCTGGCGTCAGCTGGAGGCCTATATGCGGCGCCAGCTCGACCCCGCCGGCTATCTCGAGGTGAAAACGCCGCAGCTGATGGATGCCAGGCAGTGGGAGAGGAGCGGCCACTGGGGCAAGTATCGCGAAAATATGTTCGTTGTGCCCGACGAGACCCCCAACGTCGACGATGACGCCCCGGTGATCAGCGGCGCGGGCGATATGATGGCGCTAAAGCCGATGAACTGCCCGGCCCACGTCCTCATCTTCAAGCAGGGCATCACCAGCTACAAGGAACTGCCGTTGCGGCTGGCCGAGTTCGGCTGCTGCCACAGGAACGAACCGCATGGCGCGCTTCACGGCATCTTGCGCGTGCGCCAGTTCACTCAGGACGACGCCCATATCTTTTGCCGCGAAGACCAGCTGATCGACGAGGTGAAGGCGTTCTGCGACCTGCTCGACAAGGTCTATAAGGATCTCGGCTTCGACAATTATGCGATCAAGCTCGCGCTCCGCCCCGACCAGCGCTTCGGCAGCGACGAAATGTGGGACTGGTCCGAACAATCATTGCGCGATGCGGTCGCCGCGACCGGCCGCAACACGGCCGAATATGGGTGGGAGGAATTGCCCGGCGAAGGTGCCTTTTACGCTCCCAAGCTCGAATTCCATCTGACCGACGCGATCGGGCGGACGTGGCAGGTCGGGACGATCCAGACCGACACCGTTCTGCCCGAGCGGCTCGATGCCTCCTACATCGGCGAGGATGGCGAAAAGCACCGGCCGGTGATGCTCCACCGCGCCATCCTCGGCACGTTTGAACGGTTCATCGGCATTCTCATCGAGCATCACGCCGGCAAGTTCCCGCTATGGCTCGCGCCGCGCCAGATTGTCGTCGCGACGATTGTTTCCGACGCTGACGATTATGCCCGAACGGTTGTTTCCAGGCTGCAATCGGCCGGACTTCGCGCCGAAGCCGACCTTCGCAACGAGAAGATCAACTACAAGGTGCGCGAACATTCGCTGGCCAAGGTCCCGCTGCTGCTGGTCGTCGGCAAGCGCGAGGCCGAGGAAAACACGGTCGCGGTCCGCCGCCTGGGCAGCGACGATCATCAAAAGATCATGGGGCTCGACGAGGCCATCGCCGCCTTCACCGCGGAGGCTCTGCCGCCCGACTTGCGCTAGCGACCTGACGCCAACCCGCCACAGCCGCGGGCAAAATACACCGCGCCCGGGCGCTCGCCTTTTCATTACGGGCGCGAACGCCTAACTGCGCTTGTTCGACAATCACGACTCACGGAGACATCGCTATACCACCGCCCTATCCGCGCCGTTCCAATGCGCCGCCGCAATTCACCGGCCCCCGCTACAATGAATTCATCCAGTCCCAGAAAGTCCGGGTGATCGACGAAAACGGCGAAAATCTGGGCGTGATGTTTACGCGCGAAGCGTTCGAACAGGCCCAGGAAGTCGGCCTCGATCTGGTCGAAATCAGCCCCAATTCCGATCCGCCCGTGGCCAAGTTCCTCGATATCGGCCGCCACAAATACGAAGCCCAGAAAAAGGCCAATGAGGCGCGCAAGAAGCAGAAGACGCAGGAGATCAAGGAGATCAAGATGCGTCCCAACATCGACGACCACGATTACGACACCAAGATGAAGAAGGTCGTCGAGTTCATCGAGGACGGTGACAAGGTCAAGGTCACGATGCGGTTCCGCGGGCGCGAAATGGCGCATGGCGAACTGGGCATGGCGGTGCTCCGCCGGGTTCAGGAACAGACCGCCGACATCGCCAAGGTCGAAGCCCATCCACGCATGGAAGGCCGGCAGATGCTGATGGTGCTGTCGCCAAAATAATTGTGCAGTGCGACATGTTAGCGCCGCTTGCTGACATTGTTGCAAATCTGCTTCAGCAGTGCGGCAATCGTTCGCCGCGAACCAAACAAATGCTTCCGCCGGTCCCCGATGAGGATTAGCCTTTCGTCATTATTGTCGAGGGAAAGTCCTTGAGAGGGGAACGAGAATGATCCGCAAGTCCATGTGGCTGGCTTCCGCCGGCCTGTTCGTATTGTCGACTCCTGCCTTGGCGCAGCAGCCGGCGACCCAGCCGACCCAGGCCGATACCACCCAGAGCTCGGCGACTCCGACCGAGGGTGCGTCCGCCGGCGATGCCGCGGCAGTCGACAATAGCGCTCAGGAACAACAGCCGGTCGACACCGGCAACATCATCATTACCGCGACCCGCCGGAACCAGGCCTTGTCCGACGTTCCGATGGCGGTCAGCGCGATCACCGCGGATACGCTCCAGAACAGCGGCGCGACCGATCTTCGCGCGCTGACCCAATTGTCGCCATCCTTGCTGGTCTCCTCGACCACCTCCGAAGGCGGCGCTGCGACCGCTCGCATCCGCGGCATCGGAACGGTTGGCGACAACCCCGGTCTCGAAGGCTCGGTCGCGACCTATATCGACGGCGTCTATCGGTCGCGCACCGGCGTTGCCTTGACCGAATTGGGGCCGCTCGACCGGATCGAAGTGCTGCGCGGGCCGCAGGGCACCCTGTTCGGCCGCAACGCCTCGGCCGGCGTGATCTCGGTGATCACCGCCAAGCCCCAGTTCACCACCTTTGTCGGCGGCGCCTTGTCGATCGGCAATTATGGCTATCGCCGCGTCGATGGCTCGGTCAACGTGCCTCTGGGCGAGACGGTCGCTGCTCGGATCGACGGCGTTTACGTCAAGCGCGACGGCTTCCTCAAGGATGTGGTTTCCGGTCGCCGCGTCAACGACCGCGACCGCTTCCTGCTGCGCGGCCAGATCCTGTTCGAGCCGAACGACAATTTCTCCATGCGGCTGATTGCCGATTATTCGCAGCAGCGCGAGGAATGTTGCGCCGCGGTCTTTTTGCCGGCGCATAATTACGTCGCCGGCGTCGGCCAAACGCCGTCAAGCATTGCAGCGATCGAGCGTTCGCTCGGCGGGATCATCAATGACGATCCCTACAAGCGCCGGGTGTCGATCACACCGGGTCGTTCGTATCGCTCGGACGTCAACGACGGCGGGGTTTCGGCGGAACTGAATTACGATTTCGGGGGCACCAAGCTGACCTCGATTTCCGCTTTCCGCTCCAACAAATACGTCGGCGGACAGGACTCGGACTTCAACAACCTCGATATTCTGTATCGCGACGACAATGGCAATTTCGGAAACAAGTTCAGCATCTTCACGCAGGAACTCAGGCTCCAGGGAACGACCTTCAACAATCACCTCGATTGGCTCGTTGGCGGCTTTTATTCGAATGAAAAGCTGACCCGCCGCGACGATCTGTCGATCGGTTCCGCTGGCGACCTCTATTTCGGGACCTTGGTGCGCGCCTCGAGCCCCGCTTTGGCGGCGTTCCCGGGGTATAATTTGCTCAACCCGTTCGCTCAGGGCTTCGTGTTCAATCAATTGTCGACCAATCCGGCCTTTGCCGGAATCCCCGCGGCCGCTTACCCGATCGTGATCGGAGCCATTGCCGGGCAGGTCGTGAACACGCCTCTGTCGAACCAGACCACGCGCGACATTTTCAAGCAGAAGGGCACCAATTACGCGCTCTTCACGCATAATATCGTGACCATCACCGACCAGCTCTCGCTGACCCTTGGCGCGCGCTACACGGTCGATAACAAGAAGCTCAACGCCGACCTCAACAGCACCAGCGTCTGCGCGGCCTATGTCGGCAATATCGTTCGGCTTCGGCAGCTTGCCGCTGCTGCAGCGGCCGATCCCACCATCTACGGCGCTTTGACGCCGGCGGTGGTTGGACTTGCGACCGCCTTCGCCAATTCGGTGCTGACTCCGCTTGGAGCTGCCCCGTGCGTTCTCAATTCGGTCAACGGCATTTACGGCGGCGGTCAGGAAAAAGAGAATAAGTTCACCGGCACCGCGGTCCTCAGCTACAAGCCGATGGACAATCTGCTGACCTACATCAGCTTCTCGCGCGGCTATAAAGCGGGCGGGTTCAACCTCGATCGTGCCGGACTTACCTTCGGTGCCGTCGATCTCAACAAATTGCGCTTCAAGCCGGAAATGGTCGACGCTTATGAATTGGGCGCCAAGTTCAACGGCCGCGGCTTCGACGTCAACGTCGCCTTGTTCCAGCAGGACTTCAAGAACTTCCAGCTCAACACCTTCAACGGCGTCAATTTCGTCGTCGAGAACATCAACAGCTGTTCCGAGAGCCTGGGCGGTGCCGACACCGACAACAGCTCGGTCCCGGTTGCGTGCGGCGGCAAGGCCAAGGCCGGCGTCCGCTCGCGCGGGGTCGAGGTCGAAACCTTCTTCCGGCCGATGCGCGACGTCAATGGAGCGCTTGGCGTTTCCCTGATCGACACCCGCTATCGCAAGAATTTGATCGGAACCAGCGGCAATGCGCTGATCCCGGCCCTGTTCCAATTGCCGGGGCGGCGGGTTTCCAACGCGCCTTACTTCACCATGACGGGATCGCTCGGCTGGACTCCGCCGATCGGAAGCGGCGGAATGCACGCCTTGTTCTACGTCGATGGCCGCCACAGCTCGAGCTACAATACCGGCTCCGACCTCGACATCGAGAAGAAGCAAAAGGCCTATACTTTGGTCAATGCCCGCGTCGGTCTGCGCGGTCCGAACGAACATTGGGCGCTCGAATTGTGGACCCAGAATGTGTTCAACACCAAGTATAAGCAGGTCGCGTTCGACGCGCCGTTGCAGGGCAGCGGCACACAGCGCGGCGTCGAGGCCGGATTCTACCCGGTTTCGACCCAGTTGTTCGGGGCGTTCCTGGGCGAACCGCGGACCTTTGGCGCCACCTTGCGCTACAAATGGTCGCCGGCCCCGCGGGTCGAGCCGGTAGCGCCGATGCCCGCGCCGCCGCCGCCGCCGCCACCGCCGGCAACCCAGACCTGCCCGGATGGATCGGTGATCCTGGCGACCGACGCCTGCCCGGCGCCGCCGCCACCGCCGCCGCCACCGGCCCCGGCGCCGGAACGCGGCAACTAAGCCATTCGAATGCGAAAACGGGGGGAAGGCCTCGCCGGCGACGGCGGGGCCTTTTTCCGTGGTCAGCGGGCCTGGGTTTCCGCTACGCTTGCGGCCTCGAGCAGGGCCCTGCGCAATCCGTCGCTGTCGGCGGCATCCAGTTTTTTCCCGTCGCTTCCGGTGAGGTAAAAGACATCGACCGCGCGTTCGCCATAGGTCGCGATATGAGCGCTGTGGATGCGGTGATCCAAGGCGTGGATCGCCGCAGTCAGAGCAGCGAGCAGGGCCGGCCGGTCGATCGCATTGACTTCTGCAACCGTGGTTCGCGACGACGCTTTGTCGGAAATTGCGACCGAAGGAGCGATCGAAAAGGCATTGAGCCGGCGCGCGGTCCGCGGCACGTCGGGTAGCGCCGGTTCGACGTCGCTGTTCAGGCTGTCCTTCAACGCCCGGTCGAGGCGCGCGCGCAAGCGGCGGTCGGCATAAGGCTGGCCACGGCCATTGACGATCAGCAGATTGTCCAGCGCCATGCCGTCGCCGGTGGTGTGGATGCGCGCGTCGAGGATGTTCGCTCCAGCGCCGGCAAGTCCGGCACAGATGCGGTAGAACAAGCCATCGCGATCGGGCGTGAAGATGCTGACCCGGGTCGCCCCGCTGACCGGATCGTCGGAAATTTCGACGCTTGGCCGGGGGTCGCCGATGCGCGCTTCGGACTCGGCGATCTGGCGGGCGTTGGCGACCTGCCACTCCAGCGGTTCGGCAAGCCAGTAACTGTCGGGCAGGCGGCGGCCGTGAGCCGAAGCGACCCTGGCGTTCCAGCCGAGTTGCCTGGCGAGCGCTCCGCGACGATCGTTGACCAGCTCGCTCCGGCCATGCTGCTTGTGGCCCAGCCGGAGGCGCTCCTCGGCCGCCTCGAACAATCCGCGCAGCAAGGTTCGCTTCCAGTCGGTCCAGATGCCCGGCCCGACCGCGCGAATGTCGACCACGGTCAGGATCAGAAGCAGCCGAAGCCGCTCCGGGCTTTGGACGATGGCGACGAAATCGGCGATCGTCTTGGGATCGGCGAGGTCGCGCTTGAAGGCGGTTGCGGACAGCAACAGGTGATGACGAACCAGCCAGGCGACGGTCTCGGTCTCCGCCGCGTCGAGGCCGAACCGTGGCCCCAGCTTCAGCGCGATGTCGGCGCCGAGTTCGCTGTGGTCGCCGCCGCGCCCCTTGGCGATATCGTGCAGCAGCACCGCGACATAGAGCACCCGGCGCGACGCGATCTGCCCGAATAAAGCGGTCGATAGCGGATGGTCGGACTTGAGCTCGCCGCGTTCGATCTGCGCGAGCAGGCCAATGGCGCGGATCGAATGCTCATCGACCGTATAATGGTGATACATGTCAAACTGCATCTGCGCGACGACCCGGCCGAAATCGGGCACGAAGCGGCCGAACACCCCGGCCTCGTTCATCCAGCGGAGCACCGTCTCGGGCGAATTACGGCACGTCAGCACATCCAGGAACAAGGCGTTGGCGCGTTCGTCCTGGCGCACCTTGCGGTCGATCAGCTTTGCCTCGCGGGTCGCGGAGCGCATCGCCAGCGGATGAATCTCGAGCCGCTCGCGGGCGGCAATCGCGAACAATTCGATCAGCCGCACCGGATCCTCGCGGAAGAAATCATCGCCGGGGATCGAGATCCGGCCGCGGTCGAGGACGAAGCCGGCCAGCCGTTTCGGCCTCCGGCGGATGGTCGGTAGAGCGAAGCGAAAGCCCTTCTTGCCCAATTGCTCGTCGAGCTGAGCGAGGAACAGTCCGGTCAAATCGCCGACGTTGCGCGCGTTGATGAAATAGAATTGCATGAAGCGCTCAACCGCCGATTTTCCCGGCCGGTCGGCGTAGCGGAGGATTTCGGCAATGCTCTGCTGGTGCTCGAAGCCAAGCCGTTCCTCGGCCCGTCCGGCAAGCAGATGAAGGTGGCAGCGGACCGACCAGAAAAAGCGCTCGGCGCGGTCGAAGCGGCGATATTCGGCGGCCGTCAGCAAGCCCGCCTTGACGAGGTCCGCGGGCTGCTCGACCCCGTGCACATATTTGCCGATCCAGGTGAGCGTGTTGAGGTCGCGAAGGCCGCCCTTGCCGTCCTTGACGTTGGGCTCGACGACATAGCGGCTGTCGCCCATCCGGACGTGGCGAGCGTCGCGCTCGGCGAGCTTGGCGGCGACGAATTGTGCCGCCGACCCGCTGACGACTTCGCGCCGGAACCGTTCCAGCGCTTGTTCGACCAGCCGCGCGTCGCCCCAGATCCATCGCGCCTCGAGCAGCGCGGTTCGAACCGTATTGTCATCCTTGGCGGCGGCGATCATCTCATCGACGGTTCGAACCGAATGGCCGACCTTGATGTTGAGCGCCCACAGCAAGCCGAACAATTTCTCCGCTGCACTATCGATTGCCGCGGGCTGCGGGACGCTGGTCAGGAGCATCAGGTCGAGGTCGCTGTACGGCGCCATTTCGCCGCGCCCCGTGCCGCCCAGCCCGACCAGCGCAACGCCTTCGCCAAGCGGCGCCTCGAGCAATCGCGACGACATGAGATCATAGGCCAGTCGGACGATCTGGTCGTGGAGATAAGCGGTCGCCTGGGCCGCTGCTTTGCCGGCCGCGGGCTGGGCCATCAGGCGCCGCGCGATTTCGGAGCGGCCCGAAGCCAGCGCTCCGGCCAGGATCGCCGCGGCCTGCTCCTCGATCGCCGTGCCGGATCGCAGCGCCATCAATCGGTCGGCGACCGAGCGGCGGTCGATCAATGCCCGCCGTTGTTCGATGGCAATCGCGTTCACTGGCCCGGCTCGCGCGCCATCCGCTTGAGCTGGTAGAGCGCTTCGAGGGCCTCGCGCGGGCTCATCGCGTCGGGGTCGAGAGCGTCGAGCGCTTCGCCCAGCGGATCGGGTTGCGGGCCCTCGATCGCTCCTGCGGCGAACAGGGGCAGGTCGTCGAGCCCGGCGGCAATCCCACCGGTCGCATCGCGCCCGGCCTCGAGCTTGGCGAGGACCGACTTTGCGCGCGCGATGACGGGTGGAGGAAGGCCGGCAAGCTTGGCCACGGCGATCCCGTAGCTGCGATCGGCGGGGCCGTCGGCGACTTCGTGGAGAAGGACCAGATCGCCCTTCCATTCGCGCGCCCGGACATGGTGGAGCGACAGGCAATCGAGTCGCCCGGCAAGGCGCGTCAGCTCGTGATAATGGGTCGCGAACAAGGTTCGGCAGCGAATGTCGTTATGCATCGCCTCGACCACCGCCCAGGCGATGGCGAGCCCGTCATAGGTCGATGTTCCGCGCCCGATTTCGTCGAGGATGACGAGGCTGTGCGCAGTCGCCTGGGACAGGATCGCCGCGGTCTCGACCATTTCGACCATGAAGGTCGATCGGCCGCGCGCCAGATTGTCCGATGCCCCGACCCGGCTGAACAAGCGGTCGACGATGCCGATCTTGGCGCGAGCGGCGGGAACGTAGCTGCCCGCCTGCGCGAGCACCGCGATCAGCGCTGCCTGTCTCAGGAAGGTCGACTTGCCGCCCATGTTGGGGCCGGTCACAAGCCACAATCGGTCGTTGGGCCCAAGGCTCAGATCATTGGCGACGAAGCGCTGTCCAGCGCCGCCGAGCGCGCTTTCGACCACCGGGTGGCGTCCGGCCTCGATTTCCAGGCACGGCGCGTCGTCGAGTTTGGGCAGGCACCAGCCGCCCTCGACCGCGCGCTCGGCATGGCTCGTGGCGACGTCGATCCGGGCGATGGCGTCGGCGCTGGCGATGATCCGTTCCGCGGCCGCGACGCACAATGCGCTCAGCTCCTCGGCGTGGGCGGCTTCGGCGGCGAGCGCGTGACCACCGGCCTCGACCACCCGGCTCGCATGTTCGTGAAGCTCGGGCGAATTGAAGCGGACGACGCCGGCGAGGGTCTGCCGGTGGGTGAACCCGCTGTCGGCGCTCATCAGCGCGTCGCCATGCTTGGCCGGGACTTCGACATGATAGCCGAGCACTGCATTGTGGCGGATCTTGAGGGTGCCGATCGCGGTCGACTGGCGATAGCTTTGTTCGAGCTCGGCAATCACCCGCCGCCCGTTCGACGCTGAATCGCGCAGCGCATCGAGCGCTGCGTCATAGCCCGGCGCGATATAGCCGCCCTTCGACGATTCGATCGGCGGCGAGGGCACCAGCGCGCGCGTCAACCGATCGACCAGCGCGCTATGACCGCCAAGACTGGGCAATAGGCTCGCCAGCAATTGCGGATGATCGCTGTCGGCTTCGATGTCGCTCTTCAATCCGGCGATGGCATCGAGGCCGTCGCGCAATTGGGCAAGGTCGCGCGGGGAGCCGCGTTGCGCGACCAGCCGCGCCAGCGCGCGCGGAACATCGGGCATGGCCTTTAGCGCGGCACGGATTCGCGTTCGCCGCGAGCCGTTGGAGTGAAGCCATTGAACGAGCGCCAGCCGGGCTTCGATCGCGCCGCGGTCGGTCAGTGGGGCGGCCAGGTCTTCGGCCAGAAGCCGCCGCCCGGCGGCGCTCTGGCAGCGGTCGATCTCGCCCAGCAGGCTGCCGGCGATGCCGCTTGCGGTCGATCGGCTCAGCTCCAGGCTTTCGCGGGTCGCGGGATCGATTGCCATATGCGCCGCCCGAGCGATCCTCCGCGGCGCATCGAGCAGGATCGCGCCGCCCTTCTGGGTCGCGTCGAGATAGGCCAGCAGTCCGCCCGCGGCTGCCAGCTCGGCCCGGCCCGGAGCGCCCAGCCCGTCGAGCGTCGCCAGCCCGAACCGCGCTTTCAGCGCCTGTTCCCCGCCGTGGCTGTCGAACCCGCCCTTGCCCTTGCTGGTGATGATTCCCGGGAACGGCGCGTCGGCGATGATTTCCACAGCGCCAATGCGCGCGAGTTCGGCCGAAAGCTCGCCCGGCGCGCAAGCGACCAGCTCGAACCGCCCGGTGGAAATATCCGCCGCTGCAATGGCCAGTTCTTCCCCCGCCCGGCCGATCGCGGCCAGCCAATTGGCCGACGCCGAATCGAGCAGTGAGTCTTCGGTCAGAGTGCCGGGCGTGACCAGTCGGACGATGGCGCGCTCGACCAGGGCTTTCGATCCGCGCGCCTTGCGGGCTTCGGCGGGACTTTCGATTTGTTCGGCGATTGCGACCCGGTGACCGTTCCTGATCAGCCGAGCGAGATAGGAATCGGCCGCATGGACCGGTACGCCGCACATCGGGATCGGCTCGCCACCATCGGCGCCGCGCTTGGTCAAAGCGATGTCGAGGCAGGCCGCTGCGGCCTTGGCGTCGTCGAAGAACAGTTCGAAAAAATCGCCCATCCGGTAGAATAATAATGCGTCCCCGGCCTCGGCCTTGAGGCGGTGGTATTGAACCATCATCGGGGTTTGCGCGTCGCCTCGGGCCATGCCCTGTGGTAGCTGGTTAATCCGTCATTCTGAACTGGTTTTCAGCAGCCATTGCCCGACGGCTTCGGACAGCGCCGGAATGGACCGCAAAACAAGTTCGGGGTGACGATATGCGACATTTGCCGCTAAGGCCCTTCGCCATGTCCGATAGCAACATCAAGATTTCGCGCCAGGAAGCGCTCGATTTTCACAGCCGCGGCCGCCCCGGCAAACTGGAGATTATCGCCTCCAAGCCGATGGCCACTCAGCGCGACCTCAGCCTGGCCTATTCGCCGGGCGTCGCCGAGCCGGTTCGGGCGATCGCGGCCGACCCGACCTGCGCTTATGATTTCACCGCCAAGGGCAATCTGGTCGCGGTCATTTCCAACGGCACCGCCATCCTCGGCCTCGGCAATCTGGGGGCGCTAGCCTCCAAGCCGGTGATGGAAGGCAAAGCGGTGCTGTTCAAACGCTTCGCCGATGTCGACGCGATCGACATCGAAGTCGCGACCGAAGACAGTCAGCGCTTCATCGACTGCGTCGAACTGCTCGAGCCCAGCTTCGGCGGCATCAACCTTGAAGATATCGCAGCGCCCGATTGTTTCGTCATCGAACAGACGCTGAAGGAGCGGATGAACATCCCGGTGTTCCACGACGATCAGCACGGCACCGCGATCATTACCGCCGCCGGCCTGATCAACGCCTGCTTCCTGACCAAGCGCAAATTGGGCCAGATCAAGGTCGTCGTGAACGGCGCCGGAGCCGCGGCCATCGCCTGCACCGAATTGATCAAGCGCATGGGGGTGAAGGGCGACAATGTCATCATGTGCGACCGCAAGGGCGTGATTCACAAGGGCCGCACCGACCTAGACCAATGGAAATCGGCGCATGCCGTCGAAACCAAGGCGCGGAGCCTGGCCGACGCTCTGGCCGGTGCCGACGTCTTCCTCGGCCTGTCGGCAGCCGATGTGGTGAGCGCCGAGATGGTCAAGTCGATGGCCAGGGAGCCGATCATCTTTGCAATGGCCAATCCCGATCCGGAAATCAGCCCGCCCGTGGCCAAGCAGGCGCGCCCCGACGCGATCATCGCCACCGGCCGCTCGGACTTTCCCAACCAGGTCAATAATGTCCTCGGCTTTCCGTTCATTTTCCGCGGTGCGCTCGATGTCCGGGCAACCGCGATCAACGACGAAATGAAGGTCGCCGCGGCCGAAGCCTTGGCCTCGCTGGCGCGCGAGCCGGTGCCCGATGAAGTCGCGGCTGCTTATGGCGGCAAGGTCTACAGCTTTGGCCGCGATTACATCATTCCAGCGCCGTTCGATCCGCGGCTGATGGAAGTGGTCGCTTCGGCGGTTGCGCAAGCGGCGATGGCGACCGGGGTCGCGCTGCGCCCGATCGCCGACATGGAGGCCTATCGCAACGAGCTTCGGACCCGGCTCAACCCGACCATGTCGGTGATGAGCGCGGCGTATGAAGCGGCCCAGGCGAATCCCCGGCGGGTGCTGTTCGCGGAAGGCGAGGAGCCCAATGTGCTGAGCGCCGCGATTGCCTTCAAGGAAGGCGGCTATGGGACGCCGGTGCTGGTCGGGCGCGACAATGTCCACGATCAGCTGGCCGCCATG
Organism: Pseudomonadota bacterium; assembly: GCA_040390365.1. GTDB lineage: Bacteria > Pseudomonadota > Alphaproteobacteria > Sphingomonadales > Sphingomonadaceae > Sphingomicrobium. The sequence goes on from JAZJYM010000007.1 coordinate 71,484, forward strand.
GGGGTCGACAATCCGCTCGACTATGAAGTCCTCAACAGCCGCAATTCGCCGCTCGTCGGCCGAGCCGTCGATTACATCTATTCCAAGCACCAGCGCCACGGCCTGTTGCGGCGCGAGATCGAGCGGATGGTCAACCAGGACCGCAATTATTTCGCCGCCGCGATGCTTGCGCTGGGCGAGGCCGACGCCATGATCACCGGCACCACGCGCCCGTTCAGCCAATCGCTGCGCCAGGTCCGGACGGTGATCGACGACGAAGGCGATGTCGCTCCGTTCGGCGTGAATGTCGTGATCAGCCGCAACCATACGGTGCTGATCACCGATACCGCGGTGACCGAGCGCCCGTCGGCCGAGCAATTGGCGGCGATCGCCATGCGCTCATCGGCGTTCGCGCGGCGAATGGGGCTCGAGCCGCGAGTGGCCTTCACCAGCTACACCACCTTCGGTAATCCGCCCGGGGTTCACGTCGAGGAATTGCGCGACGCGGTCAAAATCCTCGAAGGCTTCACCACCGATTTCGAGTTCGAGGGCGAAATGGCGCCCGATGTCGCGCTCAATTACGAGATGCAAAAGCGCTATTATCCGTTCACCCGGCTCAGCGGCCCGGCCAATATCCTGGTCATGCCGGGGCTTCAGTCGGCCAGCATTTCGACCAAGCTGCTGCGCGCGCTCGGCGGCGAAAGCGTGCTCGGTCCCTATATGCTCGGGCTGTCGGCCTCGGTTCAGATCGCGCCGATGACCGCGACCGCTTCGGACCTCGTCCGGCTGGCGGTGCTCGCCGCCGGCGATGCCGCGGCGCGCGAGCGGCGAAAGCTCAGATCCGCTCGACGGAGCTGACCGGATCGGCATCGCGCAGCGCGGCGATGATCGCGTGGAGGTGGGCCAGATCGTGGACCTCGACGTCGAGGTGGAAGGTGTGGAAGCTGCCGTCGCGGTGGACCAGTGCCAGATTGACGATATTGGCGTGCTTTTGCCCGAGAATCCCCGACATCGTGCCGAGCGCGCCCGGAATGTCGTGGAGGATGACGCACAAGCGCGCGGCGCCGCCGTCCGAGCCTTCGCCCCAGGCAAGGTCGAGCCAGTCGGCATCGACTCCGTTGGCAAGCGTGTCGCAACCGATGACATGGACCTCGATTTCTTCGTCTTCGCGGCGCAATCCGACGATCCGGTCGCCCGGGATCGGGTGGCAGCAGCTGGCGAGATGATAAGCGACTCCGGCGGTCAGCCCCTTGATCGAAATCGCCTTGCGCTGGCCGAGCGGACGCGACGCGACATCGCCGCCGGCCGAACCGGGCATCAGCGCTTCCATCAGGGCATCGTCGCCGACCCGCTTGCGCGCGATCGCGACCATCAATTCGTCCTTGTTCTCGACCTTGAGTTTCTTGAGCGCGCGCTTGATCGCATCTTTGGCGAGTTCGCCGGGAAGCCGGGCGACGATTTCGTCATAGATCTTGCCGCCAAGCTCGATCGTCTCCTCGCGTTCCTTGTGGCGGACGAAGCGGCGAACCCCGGCGCGCGCCTTGCCGGTGGCGACAAAGCGCAGCCATGACGGTTGCGGATGCTGCGCCTCCGACGCCAGAATCTCGACCTGGTCGCCATTCTCGAGCATCGTGCGCAGCGGCACCACCCGGCCATTGACCTTGGCCCCGACGGTGCGGTCGCCAAGGTCGGTGTGCACCGCATAAGCGAAGTCGACCGGGGTCGCGCCCTTGGGCAGCTGGATCAGCTCGCCCTTGGGGGTGAAGGCGAAAATGCGATCCTGGTACATCGCCATTCGGGTATGTTCGAGCAGCTCTTCGGGGCTGTCGGCATGGTCGAGGATTTCGACCAGATCATCGACCCACGGCACGTGCAAATCGGCGGCCGGCTTGCCTTCCTTATAGGCCCAGTGGGCAGCGAGGCCGCGCTCGGCCTGTTCGTGCATGTCCTTGGCGCGGATCTGGATTTCGATACGGGTCTTGGAATCGTGAATGACCGAGGTGTGCAAGCTGCGATAGCCATTGCGCTTGGGCGTCGAAATATAATCTTTGAAGCGGCCCGGAACCATCGGCCAGCGGCGATGGATCAGCCCCAGCGCCTGATAACAGCCATTGAGATCATCGACGATCACCCGAAAGGCCATGACGTCGGACAATTGCTCGAAGCTGATGTGGCGCTCGGCCATCTTCCGCCAGATCGAATAGGCATGTTTCTGACGGCCGGTGACTTCGGCATCGAGGCCGTTGTCGGCGAGGTACAATTGAAGCCCAAGCCCGATCCGGTTGACGAGGTCGCCGCCGGCTTCGCGCAATTGCTTGAGGCGCTTGGTGATCGAGGCGAAGGCGTCGGGTTCGAGTTCGCGAAATGCCAAAGTCTGCATCTCGTTCATCATCTCGTACATGCCGATGCGCTCGGCCAGCGGCGCGTAAATATCCATCGTCTCTTTGGCGATCCGGCGGCGCTTGTCCTCGGCTGGAATGTGATGGAGCGTGCGCATGTTGTGCAAGCGGTCGGCAAGCTTGACCAGAAGCACCCGGATGTCGTCGCTCAAGGCGAGCAGGAACTTGCGCAGATTTTCCGCCGCGCGCTCATTCTCCGACTGGGCCTCGATCTTGGACAGCTTGGTCACCCCGTCGACCAGACGAGCGACATCCTTGCCGAACAATTTCTCGATTTCCTTGGGCGTTGCCAGCGTATCCTCGATGGTATCGTGGAGGATCGCGGTCGCAATCGTCTGGGCGTCGAGCTTGAGGTCGGTGAGGATTCCGGCGACTTCGATGGGATGGGAGAAATAGGGGTCGCCCGACGCGCGCATCTGGGCCCCATGCGCCTTCATCGAAAACACATAAGCGCGGTTGATCAGTCCTTCGTCGACATCGGGGTCGTAGGACCGGACCTTCTCGACAAGTTCATATTGGCGCAGCACGCCTTCTAGATGGGGTCAGGCACGGGGCATTAGCAAGCGCGAAAGGGCGGGGCTGCACACGGGCCTTGGAGAGGGAGGCCGGATCCGAGCGGAGTGCGTACAGCCCCTAACAGTTTATTTCGCGGCCAGCGGGGAGGCCGCCGTGGCCTTGGCCAGCTTGTTGCATTGGTCGAGCTGAGCCGCGGTCAGCGCCCGGCCATCGACCAGGAAACTGTCGACCCGTCCGGCCTGCTTGGCGAGCGACTGGCACAGCACCACCGGGCGGCCATTGTCGGTCGCGCCCTGGCACGCCGCCGGGCCGCAATTCCACACGATATCGCGGGCGATGATGCGCACCGACGTCGGGGCGGCAAGGCTGGCGGAATAAGACGAAGCGAGAGCGGGAGCGGAGAATCCCGTGGCGATTGCGGCAAGGGCCATAATATGAGTGCGCATGACGAAACCTCTTTCAGTTGCAATATGAAACCAATAAGCGGATAAGTTTCGTTCTGCAACTATATTTCCGCGAAGCGTTGTGATTTATCGGGAATGTAGGGGAGTGCAATCGATGTCGGACGGGCGTGAGTCGTCGGAAATTCATATTTTTCAAGAAGCTGCGCTGTCGTGCCCAATTCCGGCCGCGGTCCAGCTGATCGCCGAAAAATGGGCCTTTTTGATCCTTCGCGGGGCGCTCAACGGGCTCAAGCATTTCGAGGAATTCCAGGCCGGCCTCGGCATTGCGCGCAATATATTGTCGGACCGTCTCGCCAAACTGGTCGCTGGCGACATCATGGCCCGGGTGCCCGACCCGACCGACCGCCGCAAAGTAGTCTACTCGCTCACCCGCAAGGGGGAAGGGCTGCTGCCGGTGTTCGTCAGCTTGCGCCAATGGGGCGAGGATTGGGGCCATGGCACGCCCAAGGTTCTTCTCGCCGACAGAAGGGATGGCCGTCCGGTGAAGAAAATCTGCCTGCTGTCGCATGACGGCCGCCCGCTCGAGCTGGGCGACCTGACGTGGATCGACAGCAGCGGCGAAAAGGCCCCGCTCAAGGTCGCCGCCGAAGCCACCGCCTGAGCGCTTCTATTCCGATTCCAGGACGTGGTCGCGCAACGACCGGGCGTCGTGAAGCGCATTATGCGGGACCTTGCTGTTGGCTGCGGTGCTGAACCCGGGGATCGGGCGCATCAGGAAATTGAGCCGCGGCACCGCCACCATGTCGCCATTGCCGGTGACCAGAAGCATGCTCAGTTGCGCAATATCTTCGGGCCAGTCGGCGACGATCAGCGGATCGCCATCGCCGGCGAGATAATGAGCGACTAGTTCCGCCGCGTCGAGCCGGCTGAGGCGCGGCGACACCATCCCGTCGGGCACGGTATCGAGATAGGGCATGACGTTGCGCTCGACCCACGGCTCGATCGGGACGTCGACCGCCAGCGTCAGATACAGTTCCTCGCCCTCGTCGGGGACCAGCGCAATGCTGATCAATGCGCCGCCCCAGCCATTATATTCGGTATCGAGGAAGTAGCGCATCGTGCCACTCTGGACGAGCGCGCGCGATTGTTCCAGTCTCCGCCGCCATATGGAGTCGAACAGGAGGCGAATGATGGGGGCAATGGGCAAACGGTTGGCGAGTACCGCGCTGGCTTTCGGAATTGCGACGGCGGTCCTGCCGACGGCGGTGATAGCGGCGCCGGGCCACAAGGGGCGTGACAAAGTCGCCGCCGCGATCCGCGCCGATCATGACGCCGCGATCGAGCGCCTGCGCCAATGGATCGCGCTTCCGACGATCGCCAACATGGGCATCAACCACAAGGAAGGCGCCGAATATATGCGGCAACTGGCGCTCGACGCGGGCTTCCAGCAGGCCAAGGTCATTCCGACCAATGGCGTCCCCGGCGTATTCGCGACATTGGACGCAGGCGCCAAGGACACGCTCGCGCTCTACTTCATGTATGACGTCAAGCATTATGACGCGGCCGAATGGTCGTCGCCGCCATTGGAAGGGCGGATCGTCGACCGGCCGCTCGAAGGCAAGGTGCTGGTTGGGCGCGGCGCGGTCAATCAGAAGGGGCCGGAAACCGCGCTCCTGACCGCGCTTCGCGCGTTCAAGACGGCTGGGGTCAAGCTGCCGGTCAACCTGGTGCTGGTGGCCGAGGGCGAGGAGGAAATCGCCTCGCCCAACTTCCCGCAAGTGGTCAATCAGCCCGAGGTGCGCGCCGCGCTGGAGAAAGCGGTCGGAATCGTCATCCCGTCGGCAGGGCAATCGGTTGATGGGCAGGTCACGCTGCTGCTCGGCGCCAAGGGAGCGATCGAACTGCAACTGATCTCGAGCGGCGAGAAATGGGGCAAGGGACCGAAGAAGGACATTCACTCGAGCTTGATGGCCAATGTCGATAGCCCCGCGTGGCACCTGATCAAGGCGCTGAATACTTTGGTCGCCGACGATGGCCACACGCCCGCGATCGACGGTTGGTTCGAGAATGTGAAGCCGCTGACCGCGCGGCAGAAGGAGTTGATTGCCGCCGACGTCGCCGCATCGAACGAGGCCGACGACAAGAAAGTGCTTGGTATCAACAGTTGGTACAAGAACGAGGATTATCTGACCGCCACCTACCGGCTGGCGTCGCAGCCGACGGTCAATATCCAAGGGCTGGTCAGCGGCTATACAGGGCCCGGCGGCAAGACCGTTCTGCCGGGACGCGCCGAGGCCAAGATCGACCTGAGGCTGGTGCCCGACATGACCAAGGACGAGGCGGTCGCCAAGTTGAAGGCTCACCTCGCCAAGCGCGGGTATGGCGACATCGAGGTCAATGTCAGCGGCGGCTACGGACCGACCCAGACCGACGAGAACAGCCCGCTGATCAAGGCCGAACAGGCGACGCTTGCCTCCGCCAAAATCCCGCAGACCATGTCGGCGCGCTCGGCGGGAAGCTGGCCCGGGGTGGTGTTCACCGGACAGCCGCTCATGATGGCGGCGGGGCAGTTCGGCGCGGGGCGCGGCGGCGGCGCCCATGCCCCCGACGAATGGCTGCTGATCGACAGCAGCAATCCCAAGGTGATCGGCTTTGGCGCGCAGGCGCTGCTGTTCGCCGATTTCCTGTATGAGGTGGCGCGGGCACCCAAACCCAAGCGCTAGCTTTGGGGAGCCTCGGGCGGTGGCGGGCAGCGCCCGCCGCGCGCTGCTAGGCTCTTGCAGCGCTTCTCTGCCTCGCGCGCTTTGCGGCCCGCTTCCTCCTGCTCCTTGCGCAATTTGCGCCCGGCATTCTGATCGGCCTCGGCCTGGCTGGTGGTGGCGGCGTCGACCGTTGCCGACACCACCTTGACCGGCAAGGTCACGATATCGACCGCGGTACGGGCGATGGTCGAAACCACGCAGCCCGACAAAGCCAGTCCACAGCCAAGGATGATCGGTCCGCGCATCGTGCCATGATGACCGACAAGCGCGATACTGTCGATTGCGAATCAGTCGATCCGCATCGCATCCGCGACCAATGATTCGGCCTCGATCAATAGAGCGTCGTCGGCGGCACCGGGCGGCAGCGCCTCGCGGCCGATGACGACCATCAACGGGATCGCCAGCGGAGTCACGCGATCGGCCTTGACGTGGATCATGGTCGCAGCCGCGCGATCGACCAGCCGGGCGAGCCGGCCAAGCTCGGTCATGCGCCCGCGGGCGTCGCTCCACGCCGCCCGCAGGAGCAGGTGCTCGGGCTCATATTTGCGCAACACGTCATAGATCAAATCGGTCGAAAAGCTGACCTGCTTGCCGGTCTTGCGCTTGCCCGGGTGCTGGCGTTCGACCAGGCCACCGATCACCGCAACTTCGCGAAACGCTCGCTTGAGCAAATGCGATTGCTCGACCCACTCGACGAATTCATGTTCCAGGATATCGGGCAAAAACAAGGGCGCGGGGTCGGTCACTTCCTCCAGGCTATAGACCGCAAGCGCATAATCATTGGCGACGAAGCCCATCGGTTTCAGCCCGGCGGTCTCCATTCGCCGGGTGATTAGCATTCCGAGCGACTGATGCGCGTTCCATCCTTCGAAGCTGTAGATGCACAGGAAATGGCGGCCTTCGCGGGGGAAGGTCTCGACCAGCAATTGGTCGGGCCGGGGCAGGATCGAGCGCCGTTCCTGAACCTCGAGCCATTCGCGGACATCGTCGGGGAAGCGGTGCCACTCGCTGCCGTCGGCAAGGAAGGCGCGGACCCGCTCGGCAAGGTGGGTCGACATGCTCATCCGCTGCCCGCCATAGGTCACCAGCCGGGCCGATTTCGACGATGCTCGAACGATGATGTCGCTGTCCTTGAAGCGGGTGACTTCCAGGCTCAGCCCGGCAAAGAAGATGTGATCGCCGACGCTCAAGGTCGCTCCGAACCCTTCCTCGACCCGGCCCAGCATCCGGCCGTTGAGGAAGCGCACGTCCATCATCGGATTGTCGACAATGACACCGGCGTTGAGGCGGTGCTGGGCGGTGATCGCGGGCCGGGTGATACGCCATTTGCCCGGCTCATATTCGACCAGCCGCTTGAACTTGTCGTAGGCGCGCAGGGAATAGCCGCCGGTCGCAATATAATCGAGCACCAGGCGCCAGGTCTGGTCGGTCAGCCCGGAATAAGGCGCCGCGCCGCGCACTTCGGCCAGCAGCTCGGCTTCGTCGAACGGCCCCGCACAGGCAATTCCGAGCACATGCTGGGCAAGCACGTCGAGCGTTCCGGGCCGGAAGATTTCGGGGTCGAGCTCGCCCGCCGCGACCGCGTCGAGCGCCGCCCGCGCTTCCAGATATTCGAACCGGTTGCCGGGGACGATCAGGCCCCTGGACGGTTCGTCGAGCCGGTGATTGGCCCGGCCGATCCGCTGCAACAGGCGCGACGATCCCTTGGGCGCGCCCATCTGGACGACCTGGTCGACATTGCCCCAGTCGATTCCGAGATCGAGGCTGGCGGTGCAGACCAAAGCGCGGAGCCGCCCTCCGGCCATCGCTGACTCGACCTTGCGCCGAGCTTCCAGGGCGAGGCTGCCGTGGTGGATTCCGATCGGCAATTGATTGTCGTTGACCGACCATAATTCCTGGAAAATCAGTTCGGCCAGGCTTCGGGTGTTGCAGAATACGAGCGTCGTTCCGTGCTGCTCGATCAGCTTCATGACCTCGCCCACCGCGTGGCGCCCGCTATGCCCGCCCCATGGGATCTTGCCGTCGGGAATGAGGATCGACAGGTCGGGCTCGGCGCCGGCTTCGCCTTCGACCAAAGCGATCGAATCGATGTCGCCGTCGGGCGCGAGCCAGGCGCGATAGGCGTCGGGGTCGGCGATGGTCGCGCTGAGGCCGACGCGGCGAAGGCCCGGGCGAAGCGCATCGAGCCGGGCAAGCGCGAGGCTCAGCAGGTCGCCGCGCTTCTCGCGCGCGAAGGCGTGGATTTCATCGACCACCACGGTGCGCAAATTCGCGAACAATGCCGGACTGTCGGAATAGCTCAGCAAAAGGCTCAGACTTTCGGGCGTGGTCAACAGGATGTGGGGCGGACGCACCCGCTGGCGCGCCTTGCGATCCGATGGCGTATCGCCGGTGCGGGTCTCGATCCGGATCGGCAGCCCCATCTCTTCCGCCGGTCCTACCAAATTGCGCTGGACGTCGACCGCCAGCGCTTTCAGCGGCGAGACGTAAAGCGTGTGCAGCCCGTCGGCGGGATGGTCGGCGAGTTCGCACAGGGTCGGCAGAAAACCCGCCAGCGTTTTGCCCGCCCCGGTCGCTGCAACCAGCAAGGCGCTGCGCCCGCTTTGCGCCACCTCAAGCATCGCCAGCTGGTGACGGCGCGGCTTCCAGCCCTTCGCCTCAAACCATTGGTCGACGACGAGCGGGAGCTTCATCAGCTCAGTTTCTGCCGAGGCTGCGCTTGCGGCGGCGGCTTGGCGATTTCACCGGCTGATGCTTGCGCTGGAGCGCGCGATCGGGGTCGGGCTCGGCGGTTGCGACGAGCGCGATCAGCACGATCAGACCCGCCACTGGGGCGATGAGTTCGGCGATCATCCAGCCATTGCCGCCCATCACATTCACTCCTGCCCTTGGGAACCCGAAGCCCGCTCACCAGCTATAGCTCGCAATGGCCCGTCTCGGTTCCTGGATCGAGCCCTCGCCCGAGGGCATTTACGTACGGCCGGCGGACGCCTGGGTCGACCCGTCGCAGCCCAAGGCGCGCGCGCTGGTCACGCACGGCCATGCCGACCACGCCCGCGGCGGCCATGGCGAGGTGTGGGCGACGGCTGAAACGCTGGCGATCATGGACGTCCGCTACGGCGAGCAGCAAGGCCATTCGGTGGCTTATGGCGAGACCGTCAGAGTGGGCGCGGTCGATGTCGGCTTTGTCCCCGCCGGCCATGTGCTCGGAAGCGCCCAGATCGTCCTTGATTTCGACGGCGAACGGGTGGTCGTGTCGGGCGATTACAAGCGCCGGCCCGACCCCACCTGTGCTCCGTTCGTGGTCACTCCATGCGACATCTTCATCACCGAGGCGACCTTCGGTCTCCCGGTCTTCCGCCACCCCGACACCGGCAGCGAGATCGATCGGCTGCTTCACCGCCTCCATTCCGAACCCGAACGCTGCGTACTGGTTGGCGCTTATGCTTTGGGCAAGGCCCAGCGGGTCATCACCGAATTGCGCGCGCGCGGCCATCACGACCCAATCTATTATCATGGCGCGATGGAGCGCTTGTGCCGCCTGTACGAGGAGCTTGGGGTTCCCTTGGGCGAGCTTCGGCCGGCGACCGGCGCGGCCAAGGACGAGCTTCGCGGCCGGATCGTGATCTGCCCGCCAGGCGCGCTCAACGACCGCTGGTCGCGCCGCCTGCCCGATCCGGTGACTGCAATGGCCTCGGGCTGGATGCGGATCCGCCAGCGCGCGCGCCAGCGCAATGTCGAGCTTCCGCTGATCATTTCCGATCATGGCGACTGGGACGAATTGACCCAGACCATCCGCGATGTCGCGCCGAAGGAGGTATGGATCACCCACGGCCGCGAGGAAGCGCTCAAACATTGGTGCATGACCCACCAGATCAAGGCGCGCGAACTCAACCTCGTCGGTTACGAGGAAGAGGACGATTGAGGCGGAGCTATTTCTGCCGCTTGATCCGGTTCGCGGCCACGACGGTCGATTGGCCATGATGGACGTAGACCAGGTCGATGGTGTCGGAATCGACGATCGTTCCCTGTAATGTTCCATCGCTGTCGCTGGCCACGATCGTGGTACCGTCGAGCGCAATCACGCCGATGATCGGTTCCTGGCCGGTTTTCGATGTCACCGTGCCCCAGAACCGGCGCCCGTCCTGGCCGGTAATCGCAAAGTCGAATTCGACATTGTCGACCATCGGCATAGCCGCCTTCGGCGCCGAATGATGCATCGCCTTGCCCTTCGGAGGTTCCGATCCAATGCCCCTTGAGGTTGATCAGTGCGGGAGCCTGGGCTTCGGCTCCGGCGCTCGCCAGGACCAGACCCACGGCCGTCAAAACTTTTATCATGATTTTCCCCCCCAAAGAGCCGAACGCCCGACACGCCTGACCGTCCGGTGCTGGGCGGGGTTAGTCAATCGCAATCATCCGCGGGGACGCCCAGCGTCAGGCTGGCAGATCGTCCCAATTGAGGTCGAAATCGAGGTCGACATCGGTCGCTCGCTTGACCGCGATTGCCAGTCCGGCCAGCAGCACCGCTCCAAAAGCGACGGCAATTCCAGGTTTCAATGCCTTCAGCAAGGTGTCCATTCCTCTACCCCCGCGAATCATGTTGCTTGGCAAAGGCTAAGATAAATCGGCTTTCGGAACAGTGACTTTCGGATGACTGCGGTATTTCAGTGACTCACTGTTGCACGAATGACACCAGAGCGCGCGAGCTCGCCGTCCACCTGGCCGACCAGCCGATCCAGCCCCAATTGGTCTTTCGCTTCCGCTCGGGCGACGAGCACGTCCTGGGTATTGGACGCCCTCAGCAGCCACCAGCCGTCACCGGTCGTGGGTCATATCGCGCCGTCATTGCGAGGAGCGGAGCGACGAAGCAATTCAGTTTTTCGCCGCGGCTGGAATGCTTTGCTTCGCTCGCAACGAGGAATCAGGCCACTTTCGCCTGCACTGCCTCAGCGCCGGGCACACCGAGTCCGGCGATCATTTCGCGCAATTCCTGGCGCGCGGTGATGTGGCTTATTCCGACTTCGCCCAATAATTGAAGGTCGAGCAGGGTCAGGCCCTTGGGGAACAATTCGCGGTAGATGACCCGTTCGCCCAACCCCGGGATGACCCGGAAGCCGACCCGCCGGGCAAGCTCGTCGAGCGCCGCTCCGACCCGCCGCAGATTGTGCGAGTCGATATGCTGGAGGCGGTTGCGAAGGACGACCCAGTCGACCCCTTTGCCGGTCGCCTTGGCGCGCTGGGTGCGGCTGTTCCAGATGAGGTCGGCATAAAAGCTCGGTTTGGTGATCTTGAAACTGTCGGGATCGACCTGGCCGATCAGATCGAGGTCGACGAAGCTGTCGTTCATCGGCGTCACCAATGTGTCCGCTTTCAGGATCGCGGCCCGAGCCACCAGATCGTCGCGCCCCGGCGTGTCGACCACGATCACGTCGCAGTCCGCCGCCAGCCGGTCGAGCGCGGCCTCGAGCGCGGCCTCGCTCAACTCTTCGAGCACTTCGAATCGGGCCTGGGGCAAATCCGCTCCAAGCCGCTCGATCGTCGCCGCTCGATTTTCGAGATAGCGGGTCATCGTCCGCTGGCGGCAGTCGAGATCGAGCGCTCCGACCCGGTGGCCCGAAGCAGCGAGCGCAACCGCGGTGTGGACGGCGGTGGTCGACTTGCCGGTGCCGCCCTTTTCATTGGCGAAGATGATGTAATGCGGCTGGCTCAAGTCCGTGCGCCCCTTGACCTAATCCCCCGGCGCCAAGACAAGCGCCCTCCTGAGCTTGCTGTATCCGAGGGTCCCAAGGCGTGCAAACCGTTCGTAGCCGTGAACAATTGGCCGAGGCGCTCGACCGCCTCGGTGGCACCCGGCTGGCACTCGTTCCGACCATGGGCGCACTTCACGCCGGCCATCTCGAACTGGTCGCGGAGGCGAAGAAGCGCTCGGCTGCGGTGGTGGCGACGATCTTCGTCAATCCGCTGCAATTTGCGGCCAATGAGGACCTTGGCCAATATCCGCGCCAGGAAGCGGAGGATAAGCGCCTGCTTCAGGCGGCCGGGTGCGACTTGCTGTGGCTCCCCGCCGCCCACGACATCTATCCCGACGGCTTTGCCACGACAATCAGCGTTGCGGGCGTTGCGGACCGCTGGGAAGGGGAGGCCCGGCCGGGGCATTTCGACGGCGTCGCGACCATCGTCGCGAAATTGCTGGTCGCGGTTCAGCCCGATGTCGCCCTGTTCGGCGAAAAGGATTTCCAGCAATTGGCGGTGATCCGCCATCTGGCTGCCGATCTCGGCTTTGCGGCGGAGATCGTCGGGGTCGCAACCGTGCGCGACCGGGACGGCCTCGCGCTGTCGTCGCGCAATGCCTATTTGTCCGCGGTCGAGCGGGGGCAGGCGATCGCGCTTCCGCAAACGCTGGCCTGGGCGCGGGACCGCATCGGTCAGGGCGCCGAAGTCAGGAGCATCTTGGCCGAGGCCAAGCGCAAGCTGGTCGAGGCCGGCTTCCTCAAGATCGACTATCTGGCGCTGGTCGACGCGGTCACGCTGGAGCCGCTCGATCGCCCGTCGGGGACGATGCGGCTGATCGCCGCAGCGACCATTGGAACGACCCGGCTGATCGATAATCTCCCGGTCCCGGCGCATTAAGTCACTTCGGCGTTAACCATTTATTCGGTTTCGCCCGACAATCTCCGCTCAACAGCAGGGGAAATGTCATGGGTGCAATTAGCGAAAAGGGTGCCGAGTTCCTGATCCGGAGCCGGATTGCCGATGCCGAGCGCGGCGATCTCGACGCCTTGTTCGAGCTCGGGGTGACCTATTCAACCGGTCGCGGGGGCGCCGCGGTCGACCTCGTCGAAGCCCATAAATGGTTCAATCTTGCAGCCGTGTCGGGCAGCGCCCGCGGCCAGGAATGCAGGGCCGAAATCTCGGTCGAGATGACCGCCCGCGAAATCGCCGAGGCCCAGCGCCAGGCGCGCTCGTGGCTGGCGAGCAGCGGCCTCCAGCGCCGCGCCGCCTGACCTTTTAACGGACCAATACGGTCTGGACCCGGCGATTGGCGGCGAAGGCCGCTTCATTGTCGCCGGCGATCACGACCCGCTCCTTGCCCCAACTGGTCGCGGTCAGCTGCGCCGCCGGAACCCCGAGCAGGATCAGGAAATCGCGAACTTCCTCGGCCCGCCGGGCACCGATCGCAAGCGCATGATCGCGCGTATCCGCGGCCTCGGCATGGCCTTCGATGCCGACCAGGATTTGGGGATGTCGGCGAAGCCACGCGGCCTGACGGATCAGGATCGCCTTGGCCGGTGCGCCGAGCAGCACGCTGCTGCCGCCGAACAGGACCGTATCGCCGCCCGAAAAAGCGATGAATTCGGCGCGCATGGCGTCGATTCCGACCAATTTGGGCTGGGCCCGCTGCGGCTGCTGCTGCTGGCGGAATTGCGCCAGTGACGGCGACGCCAGGGCGGCACAAAGCAGCGCTGCCAGGATGATCCGGGGGCGCATCAATCGACTACCCCTGACCAATCGGGGTCGGATCCATCCTGAGCGGTCGCGACCAAGCGCGGCTGTTCTCCCTCGAGCGTCACCCGGTAGAGCGCCTGGCGGCCGCTTGCATCGCTGCGCTGGAACACCAGTTCGCGGCTGCTCGGGGCCCAGCGCGGGCCTTCGTCGGCGGTTCCGCGGGTGAGGATTTTTTCGTTCGTGCCATCGGCGTTGATCACTCCGATGCGGCGGCCATCGCTGGCCCGGCGGGTGAAGGCGATCCACTTGCCGTCGGGGCTCCATTCGGGCGCCGAATACCACGCCCCGCCAAAGCTCAGCCGGCGCTGGTCGGACCCGTCGGCGTTCATGATGTACAGCTGCGGGCTGCCCGAGCGGTCGCTTTCGAACACGATTTTCGTTCCGTCCGGCGAATAGCTTGGGGTGGTGTCGATCCCCGGCGCGGTGGTCAGCCGCTGGGGTGTCCCGCCGGCCGCTCCAATCACGTAAATGTCGCTGTTGATGCCCTGCATCATGGCAAAGGCAATGCGCTTGCCGTCAGCCGAAAAACTCGGGGAAAAACTCATGAACTTGCCCGACAGCAAGGGCCGCTGGACTCCGGTTTCGACATTGACCAGCTCGATGTGCGGCTTGCCGCCGGAAAAGCTGGTGAAGGCGATGGTCTGGGCCCCGGGAGACAGTCGCGGGGTGATGACGAAGCTGTCGCCCTTGGTCAACGTGACCTGGTTGTTGCCGTCGCTGTCGATCACCGCGACCTTCTTGGTCCGCGCCGCCCCGCTGCCCGATTCGGCGACATAAGCGATGCGGGTGTCGAAGATGCCGGGCGCGCCGGTGATCGCGCTATAGGCCAGGCCCGAACATTTGTGCGCTGCTCGGCGCCAGTCGCCGGGCGACACGACGAAGCCCTTGCGGCCAAGTTCGCGGCCCTTGTCGACGTCATAGACATAGCAGCCGATGGTCAGCCGGCCGTCCGATCGCGCCTGGACGAAGCCCGTGACCAGCGCCTTGACGCTCTTCGAACGCCAGCGCGGGAAGCTCGGAGCGGTCACTTCGGGGTAGGAATAGAAGTCCTTCTGGTCCGGACCGACGGGATAGAGCTCGGAGGTGGCGCGAAGATCGGTCGCGATCAGCTGGGTCGCCTGCCAGGCAATGCCGAGCGTTGTCCCGCCGCCTTCCAGCTTGGCGTCATTGGGCGTGCTCAGCGGCGGGATCGCGATGACCGTCGCCGGCGGATCGGCCACCGCCGGCGTGGACATTGCGGCACCAAGCACGGCCAGCGCCGCAATGGCGGCCCTCACGATCCCGAACCCAGTGCCATGAACTTGTCGACCCATTCCTTGGGGTGGCGCCGAGGCCGCCCGCTGCCATCGAGGAAGGCGGCGGTGATCCGCCCCTCGTTCAACAGTTCATCGCCGCGCATGACTCGCTGCTGAATCTCGACCGACGATCCGCGCACCTCGTCGATCGTGCTGAGGATCAAAAGGTCGTCGCCAAGCTTCGCTGGACGGCGGTAACGCAAATGCGCCTCGACCACCGCATAGGCACTGCCGCTGCGCGCGAGTTCGGCTTCCTGGTCGATTCCGCAGGCTCTCAACATGTCAGACCGGGCGCGCTCCATGAACTTCAGGTAATTGGCGTAATAGACGATGCCATAAGCGTCGGTATCCTCGAAATAGACGGTCAGGGCGAAATGGTGCTCAGCGGCGACGAACCCACCGCGATACGGCTTGTCAAAGGCGCTGCCGGTCACTTGCTGCCAGCGCCGATCTGCTCGACGGCCCGGACCAGATTGCCTTGCGCGACCGAAATATCGGCCAGGTGCATGCCCCATCCCGGCAGGAACATTCCAAACAGCCCGACTTCGCCGCCGATGCGGTCGGTGCGGCGGTCCGTTGGGTCGGCATTGGTGCGGATCGACAAATAACCGCGGACTCCGTCGTTGACGCAGCGTCCCGAGGCCAGCCCAGGCGTATGAACATAAGGCGTGGCCGGGGCGCCCTGGCTCGACCAGCTGATCGGACCGCCGGGCACCGGCATCGCCGAACGCGTATACCAGTCGCTGTCGAGCGGCTCCCAGTCCTTCGCGCCCCAGCGCGCCGGATTGACGCAGCCGACCGTCATTCCGGGCTTGGCGGCATAACCGAAGATCGCCCCCGGCGGCGGCGTGTTTTTCTCGCGAAAGCTGGTCCAGGTCACGACGCAGCGGGATTGCCCGGGCCGGCTGCACAGCGGCGTCGAGTTGAAGCTTCCGCCGACCAATCGCCCCTGGGGCACAAGCACGTTGTAACCGGGCAGGATCGCCAATCGCATCCGCTTGGCAAGCGCGGGATCGCGTTCGATCACATTGGCGATCAGCTGGATCAGTATCAGGCTGCCCTGGCTGTGGCCGATCAGGACGAACGGTCGGCCGGTGCTGCGATTGCGGAGGTAATCGCGGAACGCCGCGGCGACATCGCCATAAGCGAGCGCCGCCGGCTGCTTGATGTCGGCGCCGGTCGCAAAGGCGGCGACCGCGGCAATTGTCATCTGGCGGTAATTAGGCGCAAACGGACGGCAGACGCTGGCGAAGCGCGCCAGTTGCGCTTCGGCGATGACCTTTTCCTCGCGGCCGGGGATGAAATCGCTGTTCATTCCGGGGTCGCTCGACACCGTCGGATAGACGTAGAAACAATCGACCGCGGGGCTTGTGGCGGGCCGGCTCACGACCTTGGCGCCATAGCCATTGGGGCCAAGCTCGGTGGTCGCGACCGGGGTTGAACAGGGATCGGCGCGCCCCGGCAGGCACAGCCAGCGCGAATCCCTGGAATAATCGTCCCCTGCCGGCTGAGCGGCGCTCGGTGAGCTTGGAATGGCGATGAACATTGCCGCGGCAACGACTGGCATTCGCTTGAAATTCACTTGGACGAGGCTCCGCTATCGAACAATCCGCTCTGGCTCCCGGCGGGCTGCGCAAGGCCGAGATGGGCGTAGCCGCGGCCGTTGAGGCAGCGCCCTCGTGCGGTCCGGGCGATGAGGCCAAGCTGAATGAGGAACGGCTCGATCACATCCTCGATCGTGTCGCGCGGCTCGCTCAAACCGGCGGCAAGCGTTTCAACCCCGACCGGCCCGCCGCCGTACAGATCGGCGATCATGGTCAGATAACGGCGGTCCATGGCATCGAGTCCAAGGGCGTCGATTTCGAGCCGCGACAACGCCTGGTCAGCAAGGTCCTTGGACACTTCATTGCCGCCCGCTGCATGGGCAAAATCGCGCACCCGGCGGAGCAATCGGCCGGCGATGCGCGGCGTTCCCCGGCTGCGGCGGGCGATTTCGCGCGCTCCATCTTCGGTCAGCTCGGCGCCGAGCAGCCGGGCCGCTCGCCGAACCACCAGCTCAAGCTCTTCCACGGTATAGAAATTGAGCCGCACCGGAATCCCGAAGCGGTCGCGCAGCGGGGTTGTCAGAAGGCCCTGCCGGGTGGTCGCTCCAATCAGTGTAAAGCGCGGCAGATCGATCCGCACCGAGCGCGCCGACGGCCCTTCGCCGATCATCAAATCGAGCGCCCGGTCCTCCATCGCCGGATACAGCACCTCCTCGACCGCGGGATTGAGGCGGTGGATTTCGTCGATGAACAATACGTCGCCGTCCTCGAGGTTGGTCAGAAGCGCGGCAAGATCGCCCGACTTGGCGATGACCGGACCCGAGGTGGCGCGAAAGCCGACCCCCATCTCGCGCGCCAATATCCCCGCCAGCGTGGTCTTCCCGAGCCCCGGCGGACCGTGGAGCAGGACATGGTCGAGCGCTTCGCCGCGGCCCTTTGCGGCATTGACGAACACCCGCAAATTCTCGCGCGCGGCCTGCTGGCCGATGAACTCGTCGAGGCTTTTCGGGCGCAGCGCGAGATCGGCGTCTTCGGGGGTTCGCTCCGGCGTCGTGATCCGGTCGGGATCGGTCGCCATTCACACTTCCCTTTTGTCGCCGCGGCGCCGCTGCCACGGCCACCGGCCCTCGATCTCGACCTCGAGGCTGAAGCTGAGGAAGGTCCGGATGATGACGATCCCGGCGAGCACCGCAACGCTCATCAGGGTCGGCCGAACGGCGACCGTATTGATGATGTCGGCGGCGATGAGGAATTCGAGGCCGAGCAGGATCGAACGGCCGAAATTCGAGCGGAACTGGGTCACCGCATCCGCGCGCCTGGGCGTTTCGAGCGAGGCCATTGCGAACAGCAACAGACCGCCGATCGCGCCCAAGGCGATGATCGCGATTCCGACCAGCTCGATCGCCCTTGCGACAGTGTGAGCGGCGTCGGTTGCGAATTGATCGAACATCGCTCCCTTCAAACAGATGCAGCGGCCAGTGACAAGAATTTGCATCGCCGGCCGCAGCTGCGATAGCCTGGCGCGGGCAAGGGGGAAGGCAATGGACATCGACCGCCGTTCAATGATTGCTGGCTCGGCCGCCGCGCTCGCCATGGCTGTAAGTCCGCTACCGGCTGCCCGGCTGGCACCGCGATCATGGTATCGCAGCGCCATCGTCATCGACGGCCTCGGCGGGCTGACCGACCCCTATAGCCCCGACGAAGACCTCCGATCGAGCGATCGGTGGTGGAGCGAGACTCTCCAGTCTGGCCTGACCGCGGTTCGCCAAACCCTGCTCCCGGTCGGCAACCGGCCCGATGCCTGGGCCGAGTTCATGAGCGGTCTCGGCGAATTCCAGACGATCCTTCGCGCCAACCCCGACCGGCTGCTGCTGATCCGCACCGCCGCCGACATCCTCAAGGCCAAAGCGGCACCCAAGCTCGGCCTTATCCTCGGCACTCAGGACACGGCGATGGTCGGACCGGCGCTCGACCGGCTGGCGGAAATGAAAAAAGGCGGCGTGACCTGCGTCCAGCTCACCTACAACAACGCCAATCTGTCGGGCGATGGCGCGCTCGAGCCGCGCAACGCCGGACTGACCAAGCTCGGCAAGGCGACGATCGAGCGGATCGAGGCGGAGAAGTTGCTGCTCGATCTCAGCCATGGCGGCGCGCGCACCATCGACGAGGCAATCGCTTTCGCCAAACGGCCGCTGACCATCAGCCATACCGGCGCGCGGGCGCTGGCCGATCATCCGCGCAACATCTCCGATGCCGCAATTCGCGCTGTCGCCGACAAGGGCGGGGTCGTGGGCGTCTATTTCATGCCCTACCTGGCGTCCGACAGTCACCCGAGCGGCGCCACCCTGCTCGACCATCTCGACCATTTCGGCAAGGTCGCTGGCGAGGATCATGTTTCGATCGGCACCGACGGCGGCAATTTGCCAATGGTCATCGACGCCAAGGCGATGGACAATGCGCGCAAGGATTTCGAGGCCCGGACCGCGGCCGGGATCGCGGCGCCCGGCGAAGGTCCCGATGTGCTAACCCTGGTGCGCGACTATAATTCAATCGACAAATTGGAGCGCCTGGCCAGCGACCTCATCGCCAGGAAGGGCTGGACCGTCGCCCGGGTCGAGAAATTGCTCGGCACCAACCTCCTCCGCCTCTACCGCGAGGCGTGGGGCGGCTAGCCGTCTTCCCTGCTTTCTTGAATGCCAGCCGGACGAAGGCGTCGCGGGTCGCCTCTTCACCCAGTTCATCGGCAGCCTTGGCCACCGCGGCGCTGGCATTGGCGGGCGTGAAGCCGTGGTTGGCGAGCGCCGAGAGCTTGGGCCGACGCCCTTGGCCCGGCCGATCATCGCTTTGTCTTCAGGGTGCCGGCGCGCGCTCGAGTGGGCCGCACATCCCGCCGACGATCTTCCATCCGGCTTTGGTCGACTTCCAGGTGTGAACGAGCTTGAATAGCTCGGTGCGCGGAGTCCCGTCCTTGTCCGTCCATTTGGCCAGCGCGGACAAATAAGTGATCGCGAATCCGTTGCCGAGGACGACGGCCTCCGGGATGGGCTTCGTCACCCGCCCGGTCGCGCCGACTTCCGCAAACCAGCTGTGGGTTGATTCCTTCAGGCCGGCAAAGTCGGTGGGATGTTCCATGCCGCACGGCCAGCCTTTGAATTCGGGCGCCCAAAGCGCCAAAAAGCGGGTCTCGTCGCGGGCGTTGACATAGGTCCAGTAAGCGACCTCGCCCCGCCACACCGTTTGCTGCTTCGGGCTGAAGACCGGTGCCGCGGCGGATACGGGGGGCGCAAGCACCGATGCGACGAAAGCCGATCCGATTAAGGCGGTGGATCGCATGATGCTCATCGAATGATCTCCTTCACTTTGCCGCTTTCCTCAGCGCCAGTCGAACCAGCGCGTCGAGCGTCGCGTCCGCGCCGAGTTCTTGCGTCGCGGCGGCGACCGCGGCGCTCGCCTCGGCCGGTTTGAAGCCGAGATTGGCGAGTGCGGACAAGGCATCGTGGGCGGCGGTCCCGCGCGGCGCCGCCGCTCCCGCTGCCCCGCTTAGCCCCGGCGCGAGCTTGCCCTGCAATTCATTGGCGATGCGCATCGCGAGTTTGGGGCCGACCCCGCTGGCGCGGCCGATCATCGCCTTGTCGCCATGGGCGATTGCGGTCGCCAGTTCGTCGGGCGACAGAGTCGACAGGATCGCCAGCGCCAGCCGCCCGCCGACTCCCTGGACCGAGGTCAAGGCGCGAAAGCTGTCGCGCTCGACCGGACTGCCGAAGCCGAACAGGGTCCAGGCATCTTCGCGAACCTGCAATTCGGTCAGGATCAAAGCCTCGCTGCCGACCCCGCCCAGCGCATCGAGCGTCCGCGCCGAGCAATGGACGAGGTAGCCGACGCCAGCGACGTCGATGGTGACGCTGTCGGCGCCCATTTCCGCGACGGTTCCGGTTAGTCGAGCGATCACTTCAACTTTCAACCCCCATCCGTTCGCCCTGAGCCTGTCGAAGGGCTGTTCTTCACCCTAGCACTTTAGAGCAGGACGGGGCTTCGACAAGCTCAGCCCGAACGGTTTCTTGTCGCGCGAGCGCTCGCCAGATGATGCGCATGGGTGATCGCCACCGCAAGCGCATCGGCGGCATCGGGACCGGCGATCGCCACCCCCGGAAGCAATCGCGCGACCATCGCGTGGACCTGCGCTTTTTCGGCATTGCCGTTGCCGACCACCGCTTTCTTGACCAGCCGAGCGGCATATTCGCCGACCTCCAGCCCCGAGCGCGCGGCGACCATCAGCAACGCCCCGCGCGCCTGCGCCAGCTTGAGGGTCGATTGCGGGTTCTTGTTGACGAAAATCTCTTCCATCGCGGCGCCATCGGGTGGGCGGTCGGCGATCAATGCTTCGAGCTGGCTGCCAAGGTGCGACAGGCGCTTGGCCAGCGGCTCCGCGGGTGCGCTGGTGATCCGCCCGTTGGCGATGTGCGTCAGCCGATTGCCCTCGGCGCGGATCAGCCCCCAGCCGGTCGTTCCAAGCCCGGGGTCGAGGCCGAGGATGATCATGGGCGCTTGGTCAGCTTAGCTTCTCCAGTTCCTCGTCGGAAATGTCGTAATTGCCCCACACGGTCTGGACGTCATCGTCGTCCTCGAGCGCGTCGACCAGCTTCATCAGCGTCGCCACATCGTCGCCGGAGACCTCGACGCTGGTGGTTGGGCGCCATGCCAGCTTGACCGCATCGGCCTCGCCCAGCGCAGCTTCGAGCGCTTTGGCGACATCGTGCATTCCATCAACTCCGGTCCAGATCTGGTGGCCGCCGTCGTCGCTTTCGACATCGTCGGCGCCGGCGTCGATCGCGGCCTCGATGACCGTATCGCCATCGCCCGCCTTGGCGCCATATTCGATCAGCCCCATGCGCTCGAAACCATGGCTGACGCTTCCGCTCGCGCCCAGATTGCCGCCGTTCTTGCTGAACGCGGTGCGGATGTTGGTGGCGGTTCGGTTGCGGTTGTCGGTCAGCGCTTCGACGATGATCGCGACCCCGGCCGGGCCGAACCCCTCGTAGCGGATTTCCTCGTAATTCTCGGCATCGCTTCCGCTCGCTTTGTCGATCGAGCGCTGGATATTGTCCTTGGGCATCGACTGCGCCTTGGCGGCGTTGACCGCGGCGCGCAGGCGGGCGTTCATTTCCGGATCGGGAAGGCCCATTTTGGCAGCCACGGTGATTTCGCGGCTGAGCTTGGAAAACATGCCCGAGCGCTTCTTATCCTGGGCGCCCTTGCGGTGCATGATGTTCTTATATTTTGAATGGCCGGCCATGGAATTCCCCTAGGCGCTCACAGTGGGCTTGTCGAAATGCTCGCGCCCTCCCTTCGCCAGGCTCAGGGGGAGCGCAAGGGTCGGGATTGTCAGCTCAGGCCGAGCGCGACGCGATAGGTTTCGAGCAAGGCGTCGGCTTCCTGGCGAGCATGGGTTTCCATCTTGCGCAGCCGGACCATGGCCCGCATCGTCTTGGTGTCATAGCCGTTCGATTTGGATTCGGCATAAACGTCGCGAATATCGTCCGCGATGCCCTTTTTCTCTTCTTCCAAGCGTTCGATCCGCTCGATGAATAGCCGCAGCTGGTCAGCCGCGACGGTTCCGTCCGCCATGTTGTGGAAACTCCGCTTGTCGATGGTTGATGGCGCGTCCTAGGCGAGGCTTGGGCCAGCCTCAAGTCCAGCCGCACGTCCAGCCCCTACTCCGGCCTCAAGCGGGTTGAACGGTCCCCTTGAACGGCTAAGGCGGTCATTCGACAAAGCAGGGAAGGAAGCAGGGTGGCTGATCAGCTGGCGCCGCGCACGCGCAAGGTGAAGATTCTGGCGACCCTCGGGCCCGCATCGAGCGACCCGGCGATGATTCGCGCGCTGATCGAGGCCGGGGCCGACGCTTTCCGGATCAACATGAGCCACGGCACCCAGAAGGACAAAGTCGCGCTGGTCGAAACGATCCGCGGCTTCGAATCCGAATTCCACCGCCCGACCACGATCCTGTTCGACCTCCAGGGCCCCAAATTGCGGGTCGGTCAATTCGCCGGCGGCGCCGCCGAACTCGTCGCCGGACAGCCTTATCGCTTCGACCGCGATAGCACGCCGGGCGATTCGACCCGCGCCAATCTGCCGCATCCGGAAATATTCGCGGCGGTGAAGGCGGGCGCCAATCTGCTCATCAATGACGGCAAGCTGCGGCTCAAGGTGGTCGAGGCAAATGCCGAGCGGATCCTGACCGAAGTGGTCGTCGGCGGCACCATCAGCGATCACAAGGGCGTCAACGTGCCCGACGTCGTTCTGCCGATCCCGGCGCTGACCCAAAAGGACCGCAGCGACCTCGATTTCGCTTTGTCGCAAAAGGCCGACTGGATCGCCTTGTCGTTCGTCCAGCGGCCCGAGGATATCGCCGAAGCGCGCGCTCTGATCGGCGACCAGGCGGCGCTGATGGCCAAGATCGAAAAGCCGGCCGCGATCGATCGGCTGGAGGAAATTATCGATCTTGCCGACGGGGTCATGGTCGCGCGCGGCGACCTTGGGGTCGAACTCCCGCCCGAACGCGTGCCGCCGCTCCAGAACCGGATCATCGCTCTCGCCCGCCAGCACGGCAAGCCGGTGGTGGTCGCGACCCAGATGCTCGAATCGATGATCCTCGCCCCGACCCCGACCCGGGCCGAGGTCAGCGACGTCGCCAATGCCATTTATGAAGGCGCCGACGCGGTCATGCTGTCGGCGGAAAGTGCGGCCGGCCAATATCCGCGCGAAGCGGTGTCGATGATGGACCGGATCGCGACTTCGGCCGAGCGCGATTCGACCTATTCGGAGCGTATCCACTTCACCGAGACGAGCATCGAGCCGACCACCGCCGATGCGCTCGCCAGCTCGGCGCGGCAGATCGCGGGCACGATCAGCGCCACCGCCATGCTCTGCTACACCGGCTCCGGATCGACCGCCCGGCGGATCGCCCGCGAACGCCCGCCGGTGCCGTTATTGGCGATGAGCGCCTCGCTCCACATCGCTCGCCGGATGGGCCTGATCTGGGGGGTTCGGGCGGTTCACACCCGCGACGTCACAAGCTTCGAGGAAATGGTCGAGAAAGCCAAGCGCATGGCGCTCCGCCACGGCTTTGCCCACGCCCGCGACCGGGTCATCATCATGGCCGGAATCCCGTTCGGAACCGTCGGCTCGACCAATGTCCTCCACGTCGTTCGGCTGACCGGGGACGAGCTTGAGCGCCACCGCGGATAGCTGGACGCGATTGACGCCCCGATGCCCAAGTGGCAGCCCAGCCGCGAACAGGGAGCAAGCATGGCGACGACGATCGAGGAACTGGAGGCGCGGCGTCAGGCGGCTCGGATGGGCGGCGGGCAAAAACGCATCGACGCCCAGCACGCCAAGGGCCGACTGACCGCGCGCGAGCGGGTGTCGGTCCTGCTCGATCCGCAAAGCTTCGAAGAGTATGACATGTTCGTCGAGCACAATTGCGCCGATTTCGGGATGGACGAGCAGAAATTCCCCGGCGACGGCGTGGTCACCGGGTCGGGCACGATCAACGGCCGGCTGGTGTATATTTTCGCGCAGGATTTCACCGTCTTCGGCGGCAGTCTGTCCGAGCGCCACGCGCAGAAAATCTGCAAGGTCATGGACATGGCGCTGAAGGTCGGGGCGCCGGTCATCGGCCTCAACGACAGCGGCGGCGCCCGCATCCAGGAGGGGGTCGCGAGCCTCGGCGGCTATGCCGAAGTGTTCCAGCGCAACGTGCTGGCAAGCGGCGTCGTGCCGCAGATTTCGCTGATCATGGGGCCGTGCGCGGGCGGCGCGGTTTACTCACCCGCGATGACCGACTTCATCTTCATGGTGAAGGATTCATCCTACATGTTCGTCACCGGGCCGGAGGTGGTCAAGACCGTCACCAACGAAGTCGTGACCCAGGAGGAGCTCGGCGGCGCGGTCACCCACACGACCAAATCGGGCGTCGCCGACGTCGCGTTCGACAATGACATCGACGCGCTGATGGCGACCCGCGAATTCTTCGATTTCCTGCCGCTTTCGAACCGCCACGATTTGCCCGAACGGCCGTGCCACGATCCGTGGGACCGGGTCGAGGACAGCCTCGACACTTTGGTCCCGCCGAGCGCCGCGACCCCCTATGACATGCACGAGCTCATTCGGAAGGTCGCCGACGACGGCGATTTCTTCGAACTCCAGCCGGCGCATGCCGCCAACATCATCATCGGTTTTGCCCGGATCGAAGGGCGCACGATCGGCATTGTCGCCAATCAGCCGACGGTGCTCGCCGGCTGCCTCGACATTGCGGCATCGAAAAAGGCCGCGCGCTTCGTCCGCTTCTGCGACGCCTTCGACATCCCGATCATCACCTTCGTCGATGTCCCCGGCTTCCTTCCCGGGGTCGCTCAGGAACATGGCGGGATCATCAAGAACGGCGCCAAATTGCTGTTCGCTTATGCCGAGGCGACCGTGCCCAAGATCACCGTCATCACCCGCAAGGCCTATGGCGGCGCCTATGACGTGATGGCGTCCAAGCATTTGCGCGGCGATTTGAACTACGCCTGGCCGACCGCCGAGATCGCGGTGATGGGCGCGAAAGGCGCGGTCGAAATCATCTTCCGCGGCAAGACCGCCAAGGAAATCGCCGAGCACACCGCCGAATATGAAGAGCGCTTCGCCAACCCCTTCGTCGCCGCGAGCATGGGCTTCATCGACGACGTCATCATGCCCCATTCGACCCGGCGGCGCGTGGCCCAGGGGCTAAGGCGCCTGCGCGACAAGGAGCTGGAGAATCCGTGGAAGAAGCACGACAATATTCCGCTTTAGGAGACGAGCCGTGACCGATTCAGCCCTTATCCCATTTGCGTCGCTTTTGGCTGGCGGTTTTCTTCAATTTCTATTTGCCAGAGTCACCGCCAAAGAAAATCTCAGGAGAGAAATGAGGCGACAGCTTTACGCTTCTTTTGTCGAGAATTTCTGGAAAGCGGCTACTCTCAAAGACAATTCTCCCGAACGAGACGATGTTCTCCGTCAGCACGCGCAACTCTCTACCCATATCTCGCTATATTGCTCTCCACAGGTCTTAATGTTTCTGTCGCGTGTTCTCAAAAGGCCTTCGATAGAAAATGCTGCAGATAGGGAGAGTTGGAAGAATCTGATCTGCGCAATGAGGAGGGATGTTGGAGAGAAAGTTGATGAGCAAACTAAGACTAGCGTGAATGACATTCTTTTTGAGCGAGAAAGCGCAAATCCATTGTGACGACCTACACCGCCACCATCCGCTGGGCCGCGAAGCCCGATGAAGCCTTCGCCAAGGGCCAGTACAGCCGCGCTCACCCGTTTCGTCATTGCGAGCGCAGCGAAGCAATCCAGTGTCGCGGCCTTGGATTGCCGAGTCGCCTTCGGCTCCTCGCAATGACGGGAGACGTAGCCTTCGCCAGGGGCCAGTACAGCCGTGCTCACCCTCAAACGTCACCCCGGACTTGATCCGGGGTCTGCCTTCCTTCTACCGCCGCAAGGAACAGGCGGATCCCGGCTCGAGGCCGGGATGACGAGGGAGTGATATATGACCACCTACACCGCCACTATCCGCTGGGCCGCAAAGGCCGATGAAGCTTTCGCCAAGGGTCAGTACAGCCGCGCGCACGAATGGGTGTTCGACGGGGGCGTGACCTTGCCCGCATCGTCATCGCCGCACGTCGTCCCATTGCCATGGTCGGACGAAGCCGGGGTCGATCCCGAGGAAGCATTCATCGCGTCCTTGTCGTCATGCCACATGCTGTTCTTCCTCGACTTTGCGCGCCGCGCGGGCTTCGCGCTCGCCAGCTACATCGACGAGGCCGAGGGCGAAGTCGGCAAGCTGCCCGACGGGCGCATGGCGATGACCAACGTCACTCTTCGCCCGCGCATCGGCTGGACCGGCGCCGCGCCCGACGCAGCGGCGCTGGCCGAACTCCACGACAAGGCCCATCACGCCTGTTTCATCGCCAATAGCGTGACCACGAAAGTGACCATCGAATGATCCGAGCGTCGATCCTCCTCGCCATTGCGGCGACGGTTCCAGCCCCCGCCACCGCGCAAACGCCGACGTCCGGGCGCAGCGACTCTTATCGTTGGTGCATGGAGCATGGCGATGCCGCCCGCGGTAACGCCACTGCGATCGATTTGTGCGTCGCCAGCGAACTCATCCTCCAGGACGACCGGCTCGATCGCGCCTATCGCCGCGCCGGAGCGCATCTCGGCTGGCCGACCAAGCTCCGGCTGGTCACCGCGCAACGCCACTGGGTCGTCGACAGCACTGATCGCTGCGCCAAGGCCGCCGGCCTCGATCCGCGCGCGAGCCTGACCGGAGCGATCTACAACGATTGCATCCTCGACGAGACCATCGCGCGCGCCGACCGGCTCGAACATTATACGCCGGAGTGAGGCCATGAAACTGGGTCGATTGAACCATGTCGGGGTCGCCACGCGATCGATCGAACAAAGTCTCGCATTGTACCGCGAGCTGTTCGGCGCCGAGCCGCACGGCCCTCCGTTCGACCTCCCCGCGCAGGGCGTTCGCGTGTGCTTTGTCGATGCTCCAAACATGCAGATCGAACTGATCGAGCCGCTCGGCGCGGATTCGCCGATCGTGAAGTTTCTCGACAAATATCCCGCCGGCGGCCAGCACCATTTGTGTTTCGAAGTGCCCGACATTGCCGCCGCTCGCGCCCATTTCGAAACCACGGGCGCGCGCGTCCTTGGCCCGACCCGAATCGGCGCCCACGGCACTCCGATCTTCTTCCTCCACCCCAAGGACATGGGCGGCGTTCTGACCGAGATCATGGAATCGCCCAAGCAGGCGCATTAGAGCGCCGAAACCTTCGGACTTAGGTTCGTCCTGAGCGAAGTCGAAGGGCGCTTGCACAACGCCTCACGGGCGCCCTTCGACAAGCTCAGGACGAACGGTGTAGGAACGCTGCATGACCGCGAAAACCGACGATTTCGACCAGTGGAAAGCGCTTGCCGCCAAGGAGACGAAGGGCCGCGACCTCACGCGTGACACGCCCGAGGGGATCGCGCTGAAGACGGTTTACGGCCCCGCCGATGTCGCCGGGATCGATCCCGGCTACCCCGGTGTCGCGCCCTACACCCGCGGGCCCTATGCGACGATGTTTGCCGGGCGGCCGTGGACCATCCGCCAATATGCCGGCTTCTCGACCGCCGAGGAGTCCAACGCCTTTTACCGCCGCAACCTCGCCGCCGGGCAGAAGGGCCTGTCGGTCGCCTTCGATCTCGCCACCCACCGCGGCTACGATTCGGACCATCCGCGAGTCACCGGCGACGTCGGCAAGGCCGGGGTCGCGATCGACAGCGTCGAGGACATGAAATTGCTGTTCGACGGAATCCCGCTCGATGAAATGTCGGTCAGCATGACGATGAACGGCGCGGTGCTTCCGATTATGGCCTTCTACATCGTCGCTGGGGAGGAGCAGGGGGTGAAGCGCGCCGCTCTGTCGGGCACGATCCAGAACGACATTCTGAAAGAATTCGCGGTCCGCAACACCTACATCTACCCGCCCGAACCCTCGATGCGGATCGTCAGCGACATCATCGCTTTCACCAGCCGCGAAATGCCCAAGTTCAACAGCATTTCGATCTCCGGCTATCACATGCACGAAGCCGGCGCGACCGCGGTCCAAGAACTCGCTTACACCCTCGCCGACGGCATGGCCTATGTCCGCGCGGCGGCCTCGGCGGGCCTCGACATCGATGCCTTCGCGCCGCGGCTGAGCTTCTTCTTCGGCATCGGCATGAACCTGTTCATGGAGGTCGCCAAATTGCGCGCGGCGCGGACCTTGTGGGCGCGGATCATGACCGGGCTCGGCGCGACAACGGAAAAGTCGAAGCTGCTGCGCACGCATTGCCAGACCAGCGGCGTGTCGCTGACCGAACAGGACCCGTATAACAATATCGTCCGGACCACGATCGAGGCGCTTGCCGCGGTGCTCGGCGGAACCCAGTCGCTCCACACCAACAGCTTCGACGAAGCGATCGCTCTGCCGACCGATTTCTCCGCCCGAATCGCGCGCAACACCCAGCTCATCCTGGCCGAGGAAAGCGGCGTCACCGCGGTCGCCGATCCCTTGGGCGGAAGCTATTATGTCGAGGCCCTGACCCGCGAACTGGAAGACAAAGCGCAAGCGCTGATCGATGAGGTCGAGGCCCATGGCGGGATGGTCAAGGCGGTCGCCGAAGGCCTCCCCAAACAGCGCATCGAGGAGACCGCTGCGGCGCGAGCGGCCAAGGTCGATACCGGCGACACGGTGATCGTCGGGGTCAACCGCTATCGCCTGGCCGAGGAGCAGGACCATGACTTCCTCGTCGTCGACAATGCCCGGGTCCGCGCCGGCCAGATCGCCCGTCTGGAAAAGATGCGGGGGTCGCGGGACGAGGCGAAGGTGAAAGCGGCGCTCGATGCGCTGGAAAATGCAGCGAAAAATCCTCCCCGGAACGGGGAGGGGGACCAAGTGAAACTTGGTGGAGGGGCCGAAGAACGCGCGGACTCGACCCCTCCGTCAGCCGCTGACGCGCCTGCCACCTCCCCGTTCCGGGGAGGATCGAATTTGTTGGCCCTCGCGATTACCGCCGCCCGCGCCCGCGCCAGTCTCGGCGAAATCTCCGACGCGCTCGAACGCGTGTTCGGCCGCTATTCAACCTCACCCGAACCGGTCAGCGGCATCTACGGCAAGCGCAACGACGAACGCTGGAAGGGAGCGGTCGAAGGGACCGCGGCGGTCGCCCGGCGCCTCGGCCGAAAGCCGCGCATCCTGGTCGCCAAAATGGGCCAGGACGGCCACGACCGCGGCGCCAATCTGGTCAGCTCGGCGTTCGGCGATCTTGGCTTCGAGGTCATCCCCGGCCCGTTGTTCCAGACCCCGCGCGAGGCGGCCGAACTGGCGGTTGAAAAGAAGGTCGACGTGGTCGGCGCCTCATCGCTCGCGGCGGGTCACAAGACCCTCATCCCCGAACTGATCGGCGCCTTGAAAGACCTCGGCGCGGCCGACATCAAGGTCGTCGCCGGCGGAGTCATTCCGCCGCAGGATTACGACTTCCTGCGCAAGGCCGGGGTGCAGGCGATCTTCGGCCCCGGCACCAACCTCGCCGACGCCGCCGACGAAGTGCTGCGCCTGCTGGGGCACAACAAGCCGCCGGTTGGGGAGACATTGCCATGATCACCGCATTGCTGATCACCGTCGCGCCCGTTGTCGCGGGGCCGCAACCGTCCAAGGAATTCGTCGCCGCCTGCTTCGAGCGGGCCACGACCCAGACGGAGACCAATTTCTGCGCTGCGGGCAAGCAGGAGGCCGACAAGCATTTGGTCGAGGATGCCGAGGAAACCGCGTGCATGGATGCCGACCAGTCGCAACAGGGCATGAACATGTGCGCCGGCGAAGCCTATGAGCGCGCAGACAAGGCGCTCAACGCCCAATGGGCCAAGGTCATGGCGGGCGAGGGTGACAAGGAGGAAGACAAATTGCTGCTCGAGGCGCAGCGTGCGTGGATCAAATATCGCGACGCGCATTGCCTGGCCTCGGCATATTCCAGCCTGGGCGGAAGCATCTGGCCGCTGCTGGTTTCGGGCTGCAAGGCCGAGCTCACCCGCCAGCGAACGCAGGAGCTGGTGGTCATGCTCGAAGGCGAAGGCGATTGATGTTCAAGAATATCCTGATCGCGAAACCCGCTTCGTCATTGCGAGCGAAGCGCGGCAATCCACTTGCGGCGGGCGGCTGGATTGCCGCGTCGCTGCGCTCCTCGCAATGACGGTCTAAGGGAGTCCACATGATCAAAACTATTCTTTTCGCAATGTTGCTGGTCGCAGAACCGGCAAGCGCAGTCCCGGCCGGCCTTGCTCAGCCGAAAGCCTATATCGTCGCCGAGATCGAAGTGACCGATCCTGCGACCTATGAGAGTTACAAGGCGTCGGTCGCGCCGCTGGTCGCGGAATTCGGTGGACGCTACCTGGTTCGCGGCGGTAGCGCCAAGGCCGTCGAAGGCGAGCCGCCCAAGGGTCGGGTCGTGATCCTCGAATTTCCTACCCTTGCCAACGCGCAAGCCTTTATCCAGTCGGACGCCTATCGCCCGGTCGCGGAGGTGCGCCACAAGTCGGCGAAATCGCGGATCATCATTGTCGAAGGGCTCAGACCCTAGTGTTCAAGAAAATCCTGATCGCCAATCGCGGGGAAATCGCCTGCCGCATCATCCGCACCGCGCGGCGCATGGGCATCAAGACGGTCGCGGTCTATTCCGACGCCGACGCGCGCGCGCCGCATGTGCGACAAGCCGACGAAAGCGTCCGCCTCGGGCCCGCGCCGGCCGCGGAATCCTACCTCAAGGCCGAGCTGATCATCGACGCGTGCAAGGCGACGGGCGCCGAGGCAGTCCACCCCGGCTACGGCTTCCTCTCCGAACGCGAGAGTTTCGCCAAGGCGCTGGCCAAAGAGAAGATCGTGTTCATCGGCCCGCCGCCAAAAGCGATCGCGGCGATGGGCGACAAGATCGAATCGAAGAAGCTGGCGCAGGCCGCGGGGGTCAATATCGTCCCCGGTTATCTCGACGACATCGCGACCACCGACGAAGCGGTGAAGATCGCGCATGACGTCGGTTTTCCGGTGATGATGAAGGCTTCGGCCGGCGGCGGCGGCAAAGGCATGCGCCTGGCCTGGAACGAGCAAGACGTGCGCGAGGGCTTTGAAGCGACCAAGCGCGAGGGCCTGGCGAGCTTCGGCGACGACCGCGTGTTCATCGAAAAATTCATCGAAGCCCCGCGCCATATCGAAATCCAGATCCTCGGCGACCAGCACGGCAACATCCTCTATTTGAACGAACGCGAATGCTCGATCCAGCGCCGCAACCAGAAAGTGGTTGAGGAAGCACCCTCGCCGTTCGTCACCCCCGCAATGCGCCAGGCGATGGGCGAGCAAGCCGTCGCTCTGGCCCGCGCGGTCGGCTATTATAGCGCGGGCACGGTCGAGCTGATCGTCAACGGCGCCGA
The DNA here is from genome assembly GCA_040390365.1 of Pseudomonadota bacterium. Classification (GTDB taxonomy): domain Bacteria; phylum Pseudomonadota; class Alphaproteobacteria; order Sphingomonadales; family Sphingomonadaceae; genus Sphingomicrobium. The sequence goes on from JAZJYM010000007.1 coordinate 102,932, forward strand.
CCCCAGCGGCAACAGCTTCTACTTCCTCGAGATGAACACCCGGCTCCAGGTCGAGCATCCGGTGACCGAGGAAGTGACCGGGATCGACCTGGTCGAACAAATGATCCGCGTCGCCGCCGGCGAGAAACTGGCGTTCACGCAAAAGGATGTGAAACTTGACGGCTGGGCGGTCGAAACGCGGGTCTATGCCGAAGACCCCTATCGCGGGTTCCTGCCGAGCACCGGGCGGCTGGTGCGCTATTGGCCGCCGCGAACAACAACCGTTCGTCCTGAGCGAAGCGCGCAGCGCGAAGTCGAAGGGCGTCTGGCACCAGCGACCGTGAAGCGCCCTTCGACTTCGCTCAGGACGAACGAGGTTGGGGCTGGCACCTCCGAAGTGCGAATCCGCATCGACGACGGGGTCATGGACGGCGGCGAGATCAGCATGTTCTACGACCCGATGATCGCCAAGCTGATCACCTGGGCGCCGAACCGCGACTCCGCGATCGACGCCCAGATCGCAGCGCTCGACCAGTTCGTCATCGACGGCATTTCGGACAATGTCGATTTCCTCTCGG
>JAZJYM010000008.1:0-92211 GCA_040390365.1 Pseudomonadota bacterium
CCACCGCCACCACCGCCGCCGCCGCCGCCGCCGCCGCCGGAGACGTTCCCGACGATCCCGCGCGACGAAATCGTGTTCCTGTTCGGCCAAAATTTCTGGTGGATTTACGGCCTCGGCGACGACGAGGAGGTGGTCGATCTGTCCGGCCTTCTGGAAGACGACGAAATTGGCGGAAGCATCACCAGCGGCTCCGACCCCAGCGGCTGGGACCCGGTCGGAAACAAGAAATAGAGAGAATGCTCAGCGCCGACCGTCGATAGGTTGGCCGCCGATGAGTTGGCCGCCGATGAAGCGGTGGCGGTGAAACCGGCGGCTTGCTAGGCACTGCTCATGGCCGATTCCGAAACCACTTCCGTCATTGAAACGCCGTTCGATGCGGCATTGTCCGAACGCTATCTCGTCTACGCGCTGTCGACGATCACCGCGCGCTCGCTGCCCGATGTCCGCGACGGCTTGAAGCCCGTTCACCGGCGCCTGCTGTGGGCGATGCGGCTGCTCAAGCTGGATCCGGCCGGAGGTTCCGGCGGTGCTCTGGCCCGGCGCGAGCGCAACACGACGCCGTACAAGAAGTCGGCGCGGGTGGTCGGCGATGTCATCGGCAAATATCACCCGCACGGCGACCAGAGCGTCTATGATGCGATGGTCCGCCTCGCTCAGGATTTCGCGCTGCGCTACCCGTTGGTCGACGGCCAGGGCAATTTCGGCAACATCGACGGCGATAATGCGGCCGCCTATCGCTATACCGAGGCGCGGCTCACCGCCGTCGCGGCGCAATTGATGGCCGGCCTCGACGAGGGCACGGTCGCCTATCGGCCAACCTATAATGGCGAGGACGATGAGCCGGAGATTTTCCCCGGCCTGTTCCCCAATTTGCTGGCCAATGGCGCCAGCGGGATCGCGGTCGGAATGGCGACCAGCATCCCGCCGCATAATGTGCGCGAGCTGGCGGATGCGGCGGCAGCGCTGATCGACGATCGCCGGATCGACGACCGGGCCCTGTTGCAATTCGTCCACGGTCCCGACTTTCCGACCGGCGGCGTGCTGATCGACGATGAGGACGTGATCGCCAAGGCCTATGTCAGCGGCCGCGGCTCCTTCCGCATCCGGGCACGGATTGAAAAAGTCAGCGAAAAGGGCGGCGGCTGGCACCTGCTGGTCAGCGAAATCCCGTACGGCGTTCAAAAAGGCAAGCTGATCGAGCAGATCGCCGGCCTGATCGGCGACAAGAAACTGCCCATCCTGGCCGACGTTCGCGACGAAAGCGCCGACGACCTGCGGATCATTCTGGAGCCGCGCAGCAGGACCGTCGATCCGGCATTGCTGGAGGAGAGCCTTTATCGCCTGACCGACCTTGAAACCCGCTTCCCGCTCAACCTCAACGTCCTCGACAAGGAGCGCACGCCGGGGGTCATGAGCCTCAAGGAAACGCTTCTGGCATGGCTCGATTTCCAGTTCGACGTGCTGGTCAATCGATCGCTCCACCGGATGGCGAAGATCGACGACCGGCTCGGGCTGGTCGCGGGTTTTCTGATCGCATTCCTCAGCCTCGACCGGATCATCGCCATCATCCGCGCCGAGGACGAACCCAAGCCGGTGATGATCGCCGAATTCGAACTTACGGACCGCCAGGCCGAAGCCATTCTCAACATGCGCTTGAGGACTTTGCGCCGGCTCGAGGAAATGGAATTGGCCAAGGAGCGCGAGGCGCTGACCAAGGAGCGCGACGAACTGGCCCGGCTGGTCGGAAGCCGCGAGCGCCAGAAAACCCGCCTCAAACGCGACCTTGCCGCAATGCGCGAACGGTTTGGCGACGATCGGCGAACCGCGATCCAGCCCGAAGCGGCCACGGCCCGGACCGAGATCGACTGGAGCCAGATGATTGAGAAGGAGCCGGTCACGGTGATGCTGTCGCAACGCGGCTGGGTGCGGGCGATGAAAGGCCATGCCGAGCTTGGTGAAGTGGCCGCGATGAAATGGCGCGAAGGCGACGGACCGTTCATCCATTTCCACGCCCAGACCACCGACCGCCTGGCCCTGTTCGCGTCCAACGGCCGGGTGTACACGCTTGCAGCCGACAAATTGCCCGGCGCGCGCGGCTTTGGGGAGCCGGTGCGGCTGTTCATCGATCTGGAGGCCGAAATCGATATCGTCGGGCTGCTGCTGCTTCGGCCGGACATGAAATTGCTGGTTGCTTCGTCCGACGGGCGCGGTTTCGTCGCTACTGGCGAGGCGGTGCTGGGCGAGACCCGCAAGGGCAAACAGCTGGTCAACCTCCGGCCGGGCGCTCGGGTCGCCGTCATCCGCCGAATTCCCGACGGCGCCGACGCCGTCGTGGCGATTGGCGAAAACCGCAAGATGCTGGTGTTTCCATTGTCCGAATTGCCCGAACTCGGGCGCGGGCAGGGCGTTACGCTGCAGCGCTATCGCGACGGCGGCCTGTCCGATGCGATTGCCGTCAAGATGGCCGACGGATTGAGCTGGACGCTGGGCGGCGAGACCGGCCGGACCAGGACCGAAAGCGACCTTAGCGCATGGCGCGCGGCGCGCGGCGCGGCGGGGCGCATGCCGCCGATCGGGTTCCCGCGCGACAATCGGTTCGATTAACCAAACAGGGTTAACGCAAGACGCTGCGGGCTGGATACGCGAAATTAACCGTTGGGCGCGCATAGCCGCGCCCATGCAGGCCGCCTCAAACCGGCTGCCCGGTCGAAAGGTCGGGCGGACGGCAAATTCCAGCGAATCGGCGCACTTCGTCAGTGCGAACGAATTCGGCTTGCTCGCGGCCTTGCCGCTACCCGCAGCGGTGGTCGGCCGGACGCCAGGCGGAGTGCTCAAGCTGCTCGACCATAATAGCCGGTTCGATGAGGTCATCGCCATGATTGGCGGGCCTTTGGCGAATGATGGCGACTTCAGTGCCTGTTCCCATGCCGGGATCGCCGAGCTGATGGTTAATTTCCTCGCCGACCCAAATGCTCCGACCGACCTCGATTTCATCGATGGCGAAGGGCTTGCCGCGCGGCATTTCCGGGTCAAGCTGGCGCCATTGGCGCGCTGCCCGGATTATGGCCCGCGCTGCCTGGTCAGCCTTGTCGACCGCACCGTCGAAGTTCAGTCAGAACGGGCATTGCGCGCCGAAATGCTCCGCGACAGCCTGACCGGCCTGCCCAATCGCGTCGCCTTCGCCGAAGCGGTCGAGGCGGCTGGCGAGGAGGATGAAAGCGACCTCGAGCATGCCGTGCTGGTGGTCGATATGCTGCGTTTCTCGCGGATCAACGAGAGCATGGGCAGCCTGGCGGGCGATGAATTGCTCATCACTTTTGCCCGGCGTCTGATCCTTGCCCTGCGCGCCGGCGATGTCCTTGCCCGAACCGGCGGCAATGAATTTGGAATCCTGGTTTCGCTGCGCCGCGGGGTCGAGGATGCGCTGACCGCAGCCGAGCGGATCCAGGAAGTCATGACCGCCCCGTTCAAGATTTCCGATCTTGAAATCCGGGTCGAATGCGCGATCGGAGTCGCGCTGATGCATGTCGGCCAGGACGCCGAAGAGTTGTTCCGCAACGCGCAGTTCGCGGTCAAGCAGGCCAAATCGGCGGGGCGGCCCCAGGTCTACGAGCCGAAGCAGGCGACCGAGGCGCGGCGGCGGTTCTCGATCGAAACCGAACTTCGCCGGGCGCTCGAGAAAGACCAGCTCCAGCTTCATTACCAGCCGCTCGTCGACCTCAAATCGGGACAGGTTGCCGGGTTCGAGGCTTTGGCCCGCTGGACGCATGAGGAAAGGGGCGAAATCAGCCCCCAGGAATTCATCCCGGTGGCGGAGGAATCAGGACTTATCCTGCAGCTTGGCCGCTGGGCGATGGATCGCGCGCTTCAGACATTGTCGGGATGGGACGAGGCGGCGGGCGAAGCACTGCCCCTCTATGTCGGGGTCAATCTGTCGGCAATCCAGGTCGCGCGGGACAATGTTGCGGAAATGGTCGCCGATTCACTTCGGTCGAGCGGACTCGCCGGAAGCCGACTGACACTCGAGCTGACCGAAAGTTCGATCGTCCAGGACCCGGGCCGCGCGACTCGGGTGTTCGATGCGCTGAAAGGCCTCGATACAATGGTCGCGATGGACGATTTCGGGACCGGTTACTCAAGTCTCGCCTACCTCCAGCGGCTGCCGATCGACGTGCTCAAGATCGACCGCAGCTTCGTTTCGGGAATGATGGTCGATGCCGACAGCGTGGCGATCGTTCGCGCTGTGCTCAGCCTCGCCGACGCGCTCGGCATGTCGACCACCGCCGAGGGCATTGAGACGGTCGAACTGGCGACGACCTTGACCGCGCTCGGCTGTGCCGCGGGCCAGGGCTATTATTTCGCCAAGCCGCTCGAAGCCGCAGACGCAATCGACTATTTCCGGTCCCGCCGGCGCGCCTGATGTCCTAATTCGCCATCGCTATCGGCCCAGCCACTTGCGGCTTGAGCGGTTTTGGCCAGAATGCGCCAATATGTCCGCGCACGAAATCCTGGTGAATTCAATAATCGACAGTCCGATCGCGATGGTGGTTACAAATCCCCGCCGTCCGGACAATGTTATCGAAGTCGCCAATCAGGCCTTTTGCTTGCTGACCGGTTATCCGGAAAGCGAAATCATCGGCCGCAATTGTCGCTTCCTGTCGGGTAAGGACAGCGATCCGGCGGCAATCTACCGAATGCGCATTGCCATTCGCGAAAGCCGGCCGGCGCTGGTCGAAATCCTCAATTACCGGAAGGACGGCAGCGCGTTTCTCAACGGCGTGATGATCGCGCCCTTGTTCGACGACGATGGCCAGCTGGCCTATTTCCTTGGGTCTCAGGTCGATCTTGGAGAGGCCGCCGGCGAAGCGATGCCGGTGCGGAGCGCGCATGCGTCACAACTTGTCCGCCAACTTCCCGGTCGGCAACGCGAGGTGCTCGGCGGAATGGCCCAGGGATTGCTCAACAAGCAGATCGCCTATCGCCTTGGGATTGCCGAAAAAACCGTCAAGATGCACCGCTCGTTGCTGCTTGAGCGGCTGGGCAAGGTGACCAGCGCCGAAGCGATCCGGATCGCGGTCGAAGCCGGACTCTAGGCGCCCGCCCGGGCGACCATCTCGGCGACTAGCGCGTCGAACTCCGCGTCCTGGGGAAAGCCGTCGTCGGCCCAGCGCCGGTCGATCGCGCGCAATGTCCGGGCGACAATCGGCCCTTCCTTGAGCCCGCGCGCGATCAATGCGCCGCCGCCGATCGGCAGGCGCGGCGGGACCCAGTCGCGAATCGATGAAGCCTGGGCGGATTGGCCCGCAAGCAGGAGTCGATCGAGCGCGCAGTCGCTGCCAATGCGATAAGCCAGCGCCTGGGGCGAGGCCATCAGATCGGTGCCCGCGGCGCAGGCCAGCCGCTTTTTCGCCTTGTTGGACAGTTTGAGCCGCGCCGCGACGGCTTCGGCCAGGTGGGGTTCGCGCGGCAATAAAGCTGCCAGTCGGCGCAGTCCGTCGGGCTCAACCCGGGCCTTGCGCTCGGCCGCGATCAGAGCGCTCAATATTTTCGCCTGAAGCGGGCCGATTTCGGGGATGATCGGCGCGATGATCCCGCGCTCGAGCATCAGCGCGACGGTCACCGCCGGGTCGGGCAGGCCGAGCAGTTTGATGATCTCATCGGCGATCCGCTCGCGCGACAGGGTCATCAGATCATTGGCTCGAGCGGTGCAGGCGGCAAGCGCTTGAGCGTCGGGCTCACCGCGGCCGAACCGCGCGTGAAAGCGGAAAAAGCGCAGGATCCGCAAATGATCCTCCGCGATGCGCTGCAGCGGATCGCCGATAAACCGCACCCTGCGGGCTTCAAGATCGGGGAGGCCGCCGAAATAATCGAAAATCTCGCCGCTTACCGGGTCGGCTGACAAGGCGTTGATGGTGAAGTCGCGGCGCGCCGCGTCTTCGCGCCAGTCGTCGGTGAAGGCAACCGTGGCGCGCCGGCCATCGGTGGTGACATCGCGGCGCAAGGTCGTGATTTCGACCGGCTTGCCATCGCTGACCGCGGTGATCGTGCCATGATCGATGCCGGTCGGAACGGCCTTGATCTTCGCCGCCTTGAGGCGTTCCAGAACGTCGCCAGGAAGCAGCCTGGTGGCAAGATCGAGGTCGCTGACCTTGATCCCCATGAGCACGTCGCGGACCGCCCCGCCGACGTAACGGGTCAGCGACTGATCGCCGCCAAGCGCGTCCAGCACCCGGCCGACGCCGCGTCGCCGGCGCCATTTCGCGGCATCGATGGTCAATGCCATCTCAGCCTCGGGGCCATTTCAGCCTCAGGGCCATTGCAACCTCAGGGCCATTGCAGCCTCAGCGACAGGTTGACGATCATCGCCGCAGTTGCCCCCCAAATCTTCCGGTCGTTCCAGTTGATCTCGTAATAGTGGCGGTCGCGGCCGCGGAACAGCGCCGTTCGACGATGGTGGCGGGCGGGATCGAGGACGAAGTCGAGCGGCGCCTCGAACCAGTCGGCGACTTCATGTTCATGCGGCTCGAGCGCGAGTCCGGGAGGAATGACGCCAAGCACTGGAACGATGTCATAGCCAGTGATCGTTCGATAGGGGTCGAGCGCACCGATGATGGTGACGTTCGCCGGATCGAGACCAAGCTCCTCATTGGCTTCGCGCAGCGCTGCGGCAACTGCGTCCTCGCCGTCATCGATCTTGCCGCCGGGAAAGGCGACCTGGCCGGCATGGGTGCGCATATGCTCGCGCCGGACCGTCAGGATCATTCCGGGGGTGGGGCAATCGGTGATCGCGACGAGGACCGCGGCGGGGATCGACGACTGATCCGCGCTACCGTCGAAATCGTCGCCGCCTAGCAACGGCCGCGACTGCTGCCGGTCAAGCGACAAGCGGAACCGCTCGGCGAGCGCGCTCATTGCGGTTCGAGCCTGAAAAACGCGCCGTGGCTCCAGATGCCGGGCGGCTCATGACCCTCGGCCAAGGCCAATTCGGCAAGGTCGTAATATAGCGCGCGCGAAATTTCCGCTTCGAGACCGTGGCGAACGAGCAGGCGCGGGCTTGGCCCGGACGAGGTCTCGACAATCGTCAGTGGGTGAGCGCAATCGAGCATGACCGCGTCACCGCTATCGAGCGAGAAAGCGATCCGCCGCTGCTCGCCGTCGCCCTCGCTGCTCATGGCGATCGCTCGAAAGGCGGTGGTTTCGACGTCGATGCGGAGCTTTTCGACCGGCGTGACCAGGACGTGACTGCCGTCGGGCTCGCGCCGAAGCACGGTCGAAAACAGCCGGACCATCGCCGGCCGGCTGATCGGGCTGCCCTGATGGTACCAGGTGCCGTCGCGGGCGATGCGCATTTCGGAATCGCCGCAATGTTCGGGGTTCCAGCGGTCGACCGGGGGCAGCCGGCGCTGGTCGATCGCCTGCTGCAATTCGTGCAGGCTGATACCCTGGAGGGCGATCGGGGCGCGGATTTCGGGCATATGCGCCTCCTTGGATTGCTTCGCGCTTCCGCTCAATAGCTGGATTGCGTCGGTGGAGCGCTCGGTGCAGGAGTCGGGCCGATGAATGGCCAGTCCGCCCGAACCGCAATTGTCACCGGTGCCGCACGGCGCGTCGGGGCCGCGATTGCCGAAGCGCTGGTGAGCGATGGCTGGACAGTCGTCGCTCACGTTCATCACGAAAGCGACGACGTGCCCAAGGGCGCGCTCAAAATCGTTGCCGATTTGGCCGACCCGGAATCGGCGGCGCGGATCATCGCTGCGGCGGATGGACTCGCGCCGCTGCGCCTGTTGATCAATAATGCCGCGCGCTTTGCCTGGGATGGGCCGGGCGAATTCAGCGCCAGCGAATTCGACGCCCATATGGCGGTGAATCTGCGGGCTCCGGTCGCGCTCGCCGATGCCTTTGCTGCCAAGCAGGATGGCGAGGCCGATTCGCTGATCGTCAATTTGCTCGATTCGAAGGTCGCTGCGCCAAACCCCGATTATTTGAGCTACACTTTATCCAAGATGGCGCTGGCCGACTGGACCCAGCTGGCGGCGCGGGCGTTCGCGTCGCGGCGGGTGCGGGTCAACGGGGTCGCACCGGCGCTGATCCTCCAGTCGCCCGGACAAAGTGCCGAAAATTATCGCGCGATGCACGATCATAATCCGCTCGGCCGCGGGATCGTGCCAGCGGACGTGATTGCAGCGCTGCGCTATTTGATCGATGCGCTGACGATGACCGGGCAAGTGCTGATCCTCGATTCGGGGCAACATTTCATGGCGCTCGACCGCGATGTTCAGTTTCTGGGGGATCGATGACCGAATTTGCGCCACGAATTACGGGACTAGTTCCCGAACAGCTCAAGGTTCGATCGGCGCGGATCATCCTCGATTCGCTCGCGGTCCAGGCCGATGTCGGCTTTCACGAATTTGAGATTGGAACGCCACAGCGATTGCTGGTCAGCGTCGAGATCTGGCTCGACGATGCGACCGCGCCCGCCGATGACGATCCAGAGCTGGCGTGGAATTACGATGTTGTCCGCCAATTGGTCGAGCGAATCGCTACCAGCCGCCGCTATAATTTGCAGGAAACGCTGGCGCACGAACTGTTCGAAACAATATCCGCGCATCGCGGTGTGAGCGCCCTTCGAGTGCGGACCTCGAAGCCCGACATCTATGCCGATGCGCATGGAGTCGGTGTGGAAATCGCGTCCTTCAAAGGACTTTGGCCCGATTCATAAGGCGTTATCGGCAAGATCGATGTTTGCGGCCTTTCGGATATGGAACAAAATGCGTTGCACGGCCTTTGAGGCGGATGTAGGGAAGCGCGCTTGTCGTCGATGATATGTTGATACATCGACGGCTCAACACAGGCGGCAGAATGTCCGTTCGGACGTTCGGTCAGACCGTGAAGCGTCACGGCGTGTCGAGGAGATTATTGGGTTAATGTCATACGCCCAAAAGAAAGAAATCAGCGGCAACCGCACGGCTGCCATTATCATGGTCGTCGTGATCCAGTTCGCACTGGGTTATGCGATTGTCACCGGTCTCGCCTATAATGTGATCAAGAAGGCGGCCGAGGATCTCAAGACGTTCAACGTCGAGGAAGAACCGCCGCCCCCCGAGCCGCCCCCACCGCCCAAGGACATGCCGGATCTGCCGCCGCCGCCGACGACTCCGCCGCCGCTGGTGCAGATGAACGCGCCGGCGCCGACGATCCAGATTCAGGTTGCTCCGCCGCCGATGATTCCGCCGGTTGCACCGCAGCCGCCGCCCCCGCCGCCAGCTCCGCGAAAAGTTTCCGCGGCGAAGGCCAAGGGTAGCTTGCTGGGCTTGTTCAGCGACGAGGATTATCCAGCGTCGGCCCAGGCCGCGGGAGCCGAAGGAACGGCTCAGGCGAGCCTGACGATCGGTGCCGACGGTCGCGTGAGTGGGTGCAATATCACCCGTTCGACCGGAAACGGTGCGCTCGATGCGGCAACGTGCAGCATTTTGCGTCGCCGGGCCAAGTTCTCGCCGGCCATCGACAGCAACGGTAAACCCACGTCGGACACCGTCAGCACGCCGCCCATCACCTGGCGTCTTGAAGGTTAAAGTTCACACTCGAAAACGATAGATTTCAAAAGGAAGCACAAGTCATGCAAGCACCTCCGCCCGCAGTCGAAAATCCATATGGCCTGATACCTGCCCTTCAGCAGGGTGGCATCATCGCCATTTCGGTGTTCATCATTCTGGTCGTCATGTCGGTGGCCTCATTCTACATCCTGTTCACCAAGTGGATGCAGCAGCAGAAGATCATCAACCAGGGCAAGAAAGTCCGGGCCAGCTTCTGGAATTCGCCCAATTTGCGCGAAGCCGCCAACAAGCTGGAAGCCAAGAGCGCCTATCGTTCGATCGTCGATGACGCGGTCATCGCCCAGGAACAGCATGGCAAACTGACCGATCCGATCGATCAGCATGACTGGATGGCCAACAGCCTGGCACGCAGCCAGGGCGGCATCGGATCGCGCCTCGGCGAAGGCCTTGCCTTCCTCGCCACCGTCGGTTCGACCGCTCCGTTCATCGGTCTGTTCGGTACCGTTGTCGGCATCTATCGCGCGCTGATCAAGATCGGTGCCGCTGGTCAGGCGTCGATCGACGCCGTCGCCGGCCCGGTCGGTGAAGCCTTGATCATGACCGCGCTCGGTCTGGTCGTCGCGGTTCCAGCGGTGCTCGCGTACAACTGGCTGATCCGCCGCAACAAGTCGATCATGGAAGATCTCGCGGCCTTCACCAACGACCTTCACGGCTATCTGATGTCGAACGGCGCGGTGAAGCCGAACATGGGATCGGCGCCGAAGTCGAATGTTCCGCCGAAGCCGGCAACTGCACCGGCCCGTTAATTCAATTCGGGGAAGGCCGGGCTTCGGCCTGCGCCTTCCCCGATGACGAACCAGCGGATCAAGCAAGGAAAGTATTAGCCAATGGCAATGACTGTAGGCTCAGGGGACGAAGAAGAAGTCCCCATGTCCGATATCAACGTCGTGCCGTTCACGGACGTGATGCTGGTGCTCGTGATCATCTTTCTGATCGCGGTTCCGGTGGCCATTCAAACCGTGCCCATCAGCCTTCCCAAGGTGCGGTATGAGGTAACCACGACCAAGCCGGACAACGTTTCGCTGATCGTGCGCAACGGCTCGAACAATACCTGCGAAGTCTATTGGGGCATGCAGCGCGTGAACCAGAAGCAGCTTCTCGACCGCGCGGTCAAAAAGCTGGAGGACCAGATCAAGAAAGTCGGCGGCGTCCAGAACATCACCGAAGAAAACATGCCCGAGGCGCATATTCGCGGCGACATCAACGCCCAGTATAAGTGCATCGGTGCCGCAATCATCACCATGCAGCAGGCTGGGTTCCAGCGGGTCGGGTTCATCTCCGAACCGCCGCCACTGGCCGGCGTTCGGTCCGAGTAGGAGTAGCCGCCATGTCAATGCAGACTTCCAGCGAAAACACCTCCGGCGAACCGATGATCGACATCAACACGACGCCGTTGATCGACGTCATGCTGGTGCTTCTGATCATGCTCATCATCACCATCCCGATCCAGACTCATGCGGTGAAGCTCGACCTTCCGGTTCAGCAGCTGAATCCCCCTCCGCAAGTGATCGACCCGGTCAAGAATACCGTGGTGGTCAGCGCCAATGGCGACATTCTGTGGAATGGCCAGGCAGTCAGCCAGCCGCAGCTTCGCGCTTATCTTGACGCTACCCAGCAAATGGCGGTGATTCCCGAGCTTCACCTTCAGCCCGACGCAACCGCGCGCTACGTGGTGGTTGATGAAGTGCTGGCGATCACCAAGCAGGCGCACGTCCAGAAAATGGGCTTCGTCGGCAACGAATATTATACCGCGATCTTTTAGGTTCGACTGAAGGCTGTTGCGAAAGCCAGGGCGGTCCCGCGGGGCCGCCCTTTTTCGTGATCCGCGACACTGGCGCTCGGCAAAGCGGCATGGCATTGCTCGGCGGATGAAGTCCAAGCGTCGTTTTGCAGTCATCGTGCTTGCCGCCGGCCAGGGGTCCCGGATGCGCTCGGACACGCACAAGGTGCTGCATCCGATCGCCAGCCGGCCGCTGCTCCTTCACTTGCTCGACCGGGTCGATGCGCTCGGCGCCGACAAGCGCGTTGTCGTCGTCGGCAAGGGCCGCGAGCAGGTCGAGCAGGCAATCGCCGGGCGGGCGACGGAAATCGCGGTTCAGGCGGAGCAGAAGGGCACCGGCCACGCCGTTCAGCAAGCCGGCTCCACATTCACCGGCTACGACGGGCCGATTCTCATTCTTTACGGCGATACGCCGTTCGTCGAAGCCGGGACCCTCGGGCGGATGCTCGACCGGCTCGATGCACAGGACCGCCCCGGCGTGGTCGTCCTCGCCTCGCGCCAGTCCGACCCCGCAAACTATGGGCGGATCGTCTTGGCGGATGGCGACCGCATCGAACGCATGGTCGAATTTCGCGATGCGACGCCGCAGGAGCGCGCGATCGACTTGTGCAATTCGGGCATGATGGCGGTCCGCTCGGGCGACCTCTTCCGCTGGCTCGATCAGGTCCGCAACGACAATGCGGCGCATGAATATTACCTCCCCGACATCGTCAACATCGCCGCCGCCGAAGGGCGCGAGGCGGTGGTGATCATCGGCGATCCGTACGAGGCCGCGGGCGTCAACAGCCGCGCCGAACTGGCCCATCTCGAACTCGAATGGCAGCGCCGCCGGCGCGAGGAAATTCTCGATGAAGGAGCGACACTGATCGATCCCGAAAGCGTGTGGTTCGCCTTCGATACCAAGCTCGGCCGCGACGTTACGGTCGAACCGCATGTCGTCTTCGGTCCTGGGGTCAGCGTCGCCGACGGCGCGACCATCCACGCTTTCTCGCACATCGAAGGGGCGACCATCGGCGCCGGCGCGAGCATCGGCCCATTCGCCCGCATCCGCCCCGGCACCGAACTCGCCGAGAACACCAAAGTCGGCAATTTCGTCGAGCTCAAGAAAGCGCGGGTCGCGGCCGGCGCCAAGGTCAACCATCTGTCCTACATCGGCGACACGGCGATTGGTGCGAAAGCCAATATCGGCGCCGGCACGATCACCTGCAATTACGATGGTTTCGGCAAATATCCGACGGTCATCGGCGAAGGTGCGTTCATTGGTTCGAATAGCGCGCTGGTGGCGCCGGTGACGATTGGCGCGGGCGCAATCGTCGGCGCCGGGTCGGTCATCACCAAGGACGTCGCCGCCGACAGCCTGGCGGTCGAGCGCAGCGAGCAGCGCGGAATCGCCGGCTGGGCCAAGAGATTCCGCGCGCGGATGACGGGCAAGACAGGCACTTGAAGACGATATCACCATATGATATCAAGATATCATGAGGACGTTGGTTGATATTCCGGCGGGCGATGTTGAATGGCTTGACCGTAAGGCGGCAGAAGCCGGAAAATCGCGCGCCGCGATCGTTCGCGAAGCGGTCGCTCGGCTGCGCGCGGACGATGCGCAGACTCGAATCGCACGCTATTTCGGCCTGTGGAAAAACCGCTCTGATATCCGCGATGGACTCGAATATCAGCAGCGTGTGCGCAGCGAGTGGAGCCGTGAGGACAAATCGGACAGGTGAGCGAATATCTGTTCGATACGGTGATTTTGATTGATGCTTTGTGCGATATCGACGCTGCCAAAACCGAGTTGTTGCGCAACAAGCGAAATTGGATCAGCCGGATCACGTGGATTGAGGTCTTGGCTGGGGCGCAGGCAGATGAGGCCGACATTATCGAAGACTTTCTACGCAATTTTTCGGTTGTCGAATTGTCGGAGGAGATTGGCCGCCGCGCCGCGGCAATCCGGGTCCAGCGGCGAGCAATCAAATTACCCGACGCGATCATCTGGGCCTCCGCGCAGACTTCAGGAAAGATTTTGGTGACACGGAACACGAAGGATTTTCCGGCACAGATGCCGGGCATCCGAGTGCCATATAAGGTGTAGGTCGAGGATGTGCGGAATCGTTGGAATTGTCGGGCACAGCGAGGTCGCGAAGCGGCTTTACGACGGGCTCAAGCGGCTCGAATATCGCGGCTATGACAGCGCTGGCATTTGCACCATCGATCACGGCCGGCTCGAGCGGCGCCGGGCCGAGGGCAAGCTCGACTATCTCAAGGCCGAGCTGGCGGCGCATCCGCTCCACGGCGACATCGGCATCGCCCACACCCGCTGGGCCACGCATGGCGCTCCGACCGTCAGCAACGCGCACCCGCACATCGCCGGAGAGGTGGCGCTGGTCCACAACGGGATCATCGAGAATTTCAAACCGTTGCGCGATGAATTGATTGCCGACGGACGCACGTTCCTGAGCGAAACCGACAGCGAGGTGGTCGCCCACCTGGTGGCGCGCGAGATCGAGCGCGGTGCTTCACCGGAGGATTCGGTCGCCGCGGTTTTGCCGCGGCTTCACGGCGCCTTCGCCATCGCCTTTCTGTTCCGCGACCATCCCGAATTGCTGATCGGAGCGCGCATGGGAGCGCCGCTTACAGTGGGTTACGGGCAAGGCGAGAATTTCCTTGGGTCGGACGCCCTCGCGCTGGCGCCATGGACCCAGCAAATTGCCTATCTGGAGGAAGGCGATTGGGCGGTCGTGCGCCGCGATTCGATCGCGATTTACGACCGTGAGAACCAGCCGGTTGAGCGGGCGATCGTCGAATCCGGGGCGACGTCAGCGGCGATCGAAAAGGGCAATTACGCGCACTTCATGCAGAAGGAGATTTTCGAGCAGCCAGTAGTAGTCGGGGACACTCTGCACAGTTACATCCGGCCGTTCGAGGGCAAGGTCGCCTTGCCGGTCGCCGAGGCCGATCTGGAATCGGTCGATCGGTTGACGATCATCGCCTGCGGAACCAGTTATTACGCCGGTCTGGTGGCCAAATATTGGGTCGAGCAATTCGCCCGGGTCGCGGTCGACATCGATGTCGCATCCGAATTTCGCTACCGCAATCCGGTGCTCGAGCCGGGCGGTCTGGCGTTATTCATTTCGCAAAGCGGCGAGACTGCCGACACGCTTGCAGCGCTGCGCCATGCACGCGCTCAGAAACAGCGGATTGCGGTGGTGGTCAATGTCCCCACCAGTTCGATGGCGCGCGAGGCGGACCTGCTTCTCCCGACCCACGCCGGACCGGAAATCGGAGTCGCTTCAACCAAGGCTTTTTCTTGCCAGCTGGCGGTGCTCGCCGCCTTTGCCGCCAACCTTGCTCGCGCCAAGGGCCGTCTGTCGCCCGAGGAGGAAGCCGAGATTGTCGATCACCTCCAGGAAGCGCCGGCGGCGATCAATGCAGCGCTTGGCCATGACGAGGATATCGCGGCCATGGCGCATCTCATCGCGCCGGCGCGCGACGTGCTCTACCTTGGCCGCGGCGCCGACTTCCCGATGGCCATGGAAGGCGCTCTCAAGCTCAAGGAGATCAGCTACATCCACGCCGAAGGCTATGCCGCGGGCGAGATGAAGCACGGGCCGATCGCGCTGATTGACGACAATGTGCCGGTCATCGTCCTCGCGCCGTCAGGGCCCTTGTTCGAAAAGACCGTCAGCAACATGCAGGAAGTCCGCGCGCGCGGGGGCAAGATCGTTCTGATTTCCGACGCCAAAGGGATCGCCGCGGCCGGTGAGGGCTGCATGGCGACGATCGAAATGCCCGAGGTCCACCCGCTGATCGCGCCGTTGGTCTATGCCGTCCCGGTGCAGCTTTTGGCCTATCATGTCGCGGTGCTCAAAGGCACCGATGTCGACCAGCCAAGGAATCTGGCGAAGAGTGTGACCGTCGAATAAGGCTGAATTGAACTAGGGGGGCGAACGACATGGCTAGGCACTTGGTGCGCGGAGTTGCGGCGGCGTTTCTAGGTGTGGCGATTGCAACGGGAGCCTCCGCTCAGAATTCGAAGCTGATGCCGCGTGTCGAGTTTAACGGACCGGCGCTGACCTTCGATTTCCCCGGATTGCGCATCGGTGTCGCCGAATATGATGACGGACCCACCGGCACGACGGTCTTCTATTTTCCGGACAAGGTCATGGGCGTTGTCGACGTGCGCGGCGGCGCGCCCGGCACGATTTTCACCGACTCACTGCGACTCGGCCGTCGCGACCGCTGGCTTGATGGCGTCGTATTCTCGGGAGGCTCAGCTTATGGGCTCGCCGCCGCGACTGGAGCTGCGGCGGCGCTTAAGGCGCAGCGTGTGCGCGACGGTCAGTGGCGGTCGGCCGCAATATTCCCCGGTGCAATCATCTACGACATCTATGGCCGCCGCTTGTCCACAGTGACACCCGACGAAGCGTTGGGAAAAGCTGCCCTCAACGCCGCAGTCGAAGGACGCTTCCCATTGGGGCCGCGCGGGGCGGGCCGGTCGGCGATGCAAGGCTACTTCTTTGCCGATGCCGGGGCTGGTTGGCGAGATTGGCCGCATTCGGGGCAAGGCGGCGCATTCCGCCAGCTCGGGCCGACCAAGATCGCCGTGTTCACCGTGGTCAATGCGCTTGGCGCGGTGGTCGATCGGCGGGGGCGGGTGGTCCGATGCTCTTATGCCCCGGCGCAGAAGGACTGCGGCACTATCGAGCAGGCGTTGGCGCGTCGGCTTCCGCCGCTCATGGCTGGCTCCAGGACCGGTGACGGCGAGGTGGAATCAAGCAGCCTCTCCAGCAACACGACGGTTACACTGGTCGTCACCAACCAGAAGCTCGAGGTGCGTGAGCTGCAACGGCTGGCGGTCCAAGTGCACGGCTCAATGGCGCGCGGCATCCAGCCATACAGCACGATGGAGGATGGCGATGTGCTGTTCGCGGTGACGACGTCCGAGGTGGACAATAGCGCGCTCCCGGCGATGGATTTAAGCACAATTGCCTCGGAGGTGGCGTGGGATGCCATTTTGGCGAGCGTGCCGCCGCAGGATGCCGTGCGACCTGCGGCGCCCATACCAGTCTCACAAGCCGAACTCGACAGGCTGGTCGGCACCTACGAGTTTCCATCCGGCGCTCGTGTTACGGTTGGGCGTGACGGCGCTCAGCTGCGCACGGCATTGACGGGAATGGGCGGGCTTTTCTTTGCGGAGGACGGAAACCTTCTTGTGCCCGTAGCGCCGCGGGAATTTCTGATCGAGGGTCCTCGCGGCGACCGGGTGCGGTTTGATCTCAATCGCGGACCGGCGACAGCGATGATTCTCAATCCCGGCCAATGGGCGCAAATTGCAAAGCGAGTGCGATGATCGCGACCGGCGGCTGCCATTGCGGCGCGGTGCGGTTCGCGATCACATTGCCCGAACCGCCCGTGCCGGCGCTCGACTGCAATTGCTCGATCTGCACGATGACCGGCTTTCTCCACATCATCGTGCCGCACGAGGATTTCGAACTGCTGTGCGGCCGCGACGCACTCACCGCCTATCGCTTCGGGACCGGAGCTGCGGAGCATCTCTTCTGTTCGAACTGCGGCGTGAAAAGCTTCTACCAGCCGCGCAGCCACCCCGACGCATGGAGCGTCAACGCGCATTGCCTCGATCATTGCCCCGAACTTGCAGTCGAGCGTTTCGACGGCCGCAATTGGGAGCGCTCGGTCGAGCGGCTCGACCACAAGCCCAGCCCGGACTAGGCAGAGGCATGCACCGAGCGCTTCGACTGACCTGCGATAAAGCCGCGCTCCAGGCCAATTGGCGCTGGCTGCGCGACCGCTCAGGAGTGGAAGCTGGCGCCGCGGTCAAGGCCGACGGCTATGGGCTCGGCGCGGTTGAGGCGGTCGCGGCACTCGCGGAGGCGGGCTGCGCGACCTTCTACGTTTCGACCTGGGCCGAGGCGCAAGAACTTGGCGTCCTGCCCGATGGGACGAGCCTGGCGGTGCTCCACGGCTTCGGCCGCGATGACGGGCCTGCGGCGAAAATGTCGATCGCGCGGCCGGTGCTCAATTCCATCGAGCAGGTCGAGCGCTGGCGCCAAGCCGCGCCCGGGCGGGCGTGCGACGTGATGATCGACACCGGCATCAACCGGCTCGGGCTGAGGGCCGAGGAAAGCGCTTGTCTCGACGGTCTCGAGATCGACACGCTGATGAGCCATCTCGCCTGCGCCGACGAGGACAATGCGATGAACGCGGTCCAGCTGAAACGCTTTTGCGAAGCCGCGGCGTCGATCCCGGCAAAGCGCTTCAGTCTGTCCAATTCGGCCGGCATTTGCCTTGGCCGCGATTACAGTTTCGACCTCGTCCGGCCGGGACTGTCGCTGTACGGCGGGGTGCCGCGCGCCGAAGCCGAAGGGTCGATCGCCCAGGTCGCCCGGATCGAGGCGCAGATCGTGCAGCGACGAACCATCCGCGCCGGCGAAAGCTGCGGCTATGGAGCGACCTTCACTGCCACCGCCGACACCGAGGCTGCAATCCTCAACATCGGTTACGCCGACGGCTATTTGCGCGGGTTTTCGGAGCGGGGCTGCGCGTTTGTCGGAGAGATGGCGTTGCCCGTCATCGGCCGGGTATCGATGGACCTGATCGCGGTCGATTGCGATGCCGCCGCGGACCTCAAGGAAGGCGATTGGGTCGAGATCGATTATGATTTGCCGACCGCGTCCGAACAATCGGGGCTGTCGCAATATGAACTTCTGACCACGCTTGGGAAACGATTCAGCCGGCGCTGGGTTTAGCGCCCGGTCGCGGCGCCGGCGTCTTGGGTTTGAACCGGCACAGATCCGCAACCACGCAGCGCCAGCATTCGGGTTTGCGCGCCTTGCAGGTGTAGCGGCCGTGGAGGATCAGCCAGTGGTGGGCGTGGCGGCGGAAGAGGTCCGGAGTGACCTCCTCCAGCTTAAGCTCCACCGCCAGCGGGTCCTTGCCGGGGGCGAGGCCGGTGCGGTTGGCGACCCGGAAGATGTGGGTGTCGACGGCGATGGTCGGCTGACCGAAGGCGACATTGAGAACGACGTTGGCGGTCTTGCGCCCCACGCCGGGGAGGGTTTCCAGGGCGGCGCGATCGGGCGGCACCACGCCGCCGTGATCATCGACCAGCCGCCGCGCCGCGGCGATGACATTCCTGGCCTTGGTGTTGAACAGGCCGATGGTCTTGATGTGGTCCCTGAGCGCCTCCTCACCCAGCTCGAGCATCGCCTGGGGATTGTCGGCGGCGGCGAACAAGGCGCGGGTTGCCTTGTTGACCCCGACATCGGTCGCCTGCGCCGACAATGCGACCGCAACCAGCAGCGTATAGGGGTTCACATATTCCAGCTCGGTTTCGGGCGCCGGATCATTCTCCGCGAGCCGCGAATAAAATTCGAAAACCTGTTCGCGTTTCACAACGCGCCGACGACATCGCTCATGGAATAGAGACCGGGCTTCCGACCGGCGAGGAAGCGGGCACCGGCAAGCGCCCCGCGGGCGAAGATCATCCGGCTTTCGGCGCGGTGCGACAGGATCAGCCGTTCGTCGGGGCCAAGGAACATCACGTCATGGTCCCCGGCAATCGTACCGCCGCGCAGGGACGCGAAACCGATCGCGCCTTCTTCACGCGTCAGGCCGGTGCCGTCACGGCCGCGTTCGGAGTCGAGGTCGGTGCCGCGCCCCTTGGCCGCCGCCTCGCCGAGCATCAAAGCGGTCCCCGAGGGGGCGTCGGCCTTGCCGCGGTGATGAGCCTCGGCGATCTCGATATCCCACCCTTTGCCGAGCACCTTTGCGGCGCGCTCGACCAGTTCGACCAGCAAGGCCATGCCGAGCGAAGTGTTGGCTGCTTTGAGGACTGGAATCGATTTCGCCGCCGCGGCGATGCTGGCGTCGGCGGAAGCGTCGAGCCCGGTGGTGCCGATGAGCACCGGAATCCTGGCTGCAACCGCTTTGGCCAGGCTCGTGTCAAGCGCGCTAGGGGCGGAAAAGTCGATCAGCAGCTGGCCATTGTCCTGATCAAGCTCGAACCGCTCGTCCTCGGCAATGGCGAGTGCGAGGGCCTTGCCCATCTTGCCGCCGGGCGCGGTCAGGCAAATGCGGAGCGGCTGGTTGGGGTCGCGCATCCCCGCCTGATGGCGCAGCGCCGGTGTCTTCGCAACAGGCACCGGCGCCGGCGCTTAGCGTTTGACCTGTTCGCGATAGAGGATGCTGCCCTGGATCTTGCGCATTGTATTGCGCTGCCCGCTGGCCGCGGCTGCGCTGTGGTCGTCCTGGCTCAACCGTTGGTTGAGGATATTGGTGCGCCGCTCGGATTCGGCGGCGCTCGGCATATCGGCGAAGCGGCTGATCAAAATGATGTTGGGCTCGCCGTCGCGTGGGTTGACGCTTTGCAAGATGTAATAATCGAGCAGCCAGCCCTGCGACTTCGCGTAATCCTGGCTCACGGTCCAGGTCTTGGCGAGATAGTCCATGTAATTTTCCATCTGGCCTTCTTCGACCGCGATGCGCGCCGCAGTCCACATCGGGCCATCCTTCATTGCGCTTTGCTGCGCGGCAGCGGGCGCAGAAGCGAGTGCTGCCGCGACGGCAGCGCCAATCATCCAGTATCGCATGTCGATATTCCTTCGCGTTGTGGCCGATCCAGCCGATCCGGCCAAGAGGGCCGGTGCTCAAGCGAGACTAGGAGCAGAGGAGACTCCGTTCCGCAGGTGCAATAACTCGAAATCCGATCGCCGCCTAACGCAAATTAAACGCGAAGCCGCTCCTGCAGCACCAGCGCGGCCGCCGGCGCGCGCAGTTTGGCGCCGTTGATCAAGAAGATGTAGGCGTCGCGGCCGCGGCGATGCTGGCGTCGGCGGAAGCGTCGAGCCCGGTGGTGCCGATGAGGATCGAGCCCCCCGGCGTGAGTGCCTTGCCCATCTAGCCGCCGGGCGCGGTCAGGCACATGCGTAAGGACTGCTGGGCGTCATCCAGGGCAGCTGGCTTAACCGAGCGCCAAGCGCGTTTCCAGCGCCGGGGCAAGTCAGTCGGCGATGAACCGGGCGACGATGTCGCGGGCCAGCCGGGCCGGGCGGCGCGTAACCGAGTCGAGGCAGCACCAGGTCGACTGGACTTCGGCGAGAACCTCCTCACCGCGCTTGATGACGGTTGTGAACATCGCCTTGGCGCCGGCGGTTCCGTTGGCCACGACATCGGCGACGACCAGATCGTCGATGAACGCCGGGCGGCGGTACGTGATCTGATGCTGGAGCGCGACCCACAAATGCCGTGTCACGGCGTCGGCAGGGGCGACCGTTTCCCAGAATTTGACGACCGCGTCCTGGACCCACTTCAGATAAACGCTGTTATTGAC
The DNA here is from genome assembly GCA_040390365.1 of Pseudomonadota bacterium. Taxonomy (GTDB): domain Bacteria; phylum Pseudomonadota; class Alphaproteobacteria; order Sphingomonadales; family Sphingomonadaceae; genus Sphingomicrobium. The sequence goes on from JAZJYM010000008.1 coordinate 20,738, forward strand.
ATGACCCATGTGGTCGATGTCGCCGGGCAGGATTCCGATCGGATAGTGGAATGCGTCGCTGGTCATGACCATAAGATGGCAGAGCTGACATTAATGTCAATGAGGTGACGGGTTGAAAAGCGGCAATATTGTTATCCTGACCGGCGCGGGGATCAGCGCCGAGAGCGGGTTACAGACCTTTCGTGCTGCCGACGGCCTGTGGGAAGGCCATAAGGTCGAAGATGTCGCGACTCCCCAGGCGTTCACGCGCGATCCGGCGCTGGTCCATGCTTTCTACGATGCGCGACGGGAGCGCGCGGTCGCGGTCGAGCCCAATGCCGCTCATCGGGCGCTGGCGGAGCTCGAGGCGGCGTGGAGCGGCGAATTCCTGCTGGTGACGCAGAATGTCGACGCGCTTCACGAGCGCGCGGGGTCGCACAAGCTGATCCATATGCACGGCGAGGTCAACCGCGGCTGGTGTTTGGCGTGCGGCGAGCGGTTCGCGTGGGAAGGGGATATGTTACCCCATGGCGCTCACCATGAACCTGTCAAAGGAACAGCGCCGGCGACCGATTTCGAACGACCCTTCGACAAGCTCAGGGTGAGCGCTGCCAAGGCGACCAATATGTGTTCGGCCTGTGGGACCGAGGGCAACGTCCGCCCGGACATCGTGTGGTTCGGCGAAATGCCTTACGAGATGGAGCGGATCAAGGCGGCGCTGATGGATGCCGATTTGTTCGTCTCGATCGGCACCTCGGGCGCGGTCTATCCCGCCGCGGGGTTCGTCCAGACCGCGAAATATCGCGGGGCGCGAACGCTGGAGATCAATCTCGAACCAAGTCAGGGGAGCATTTTCTTCGACGAGCGGCGCTTCGGCCCAGCCACCGCCGAAGTCCCGCAATGGGTGGCGGAGCTACTCCCCGCAAATTAGCTTGCCACGATCCACCCCGCACCGCAGGCTCCGCGCGAGGGGGCGTCATGCCAGTGTTCATTCCGCAACCACCACATGGCTGGCGCGCGCTGGCGTGGGAAGTCGTCGTCGTGGTCGTCGGCGTGCTGATCGCGCTCGGCGCACAGCAGCTTGCCGAGAATTTGAGCTGGCGCGACAAGGTCGCCGTCCAGCGAGAGGCGCTGAACACCGACATTGCCGCGGGCATCGGGTCGATCGCACTACGCCGGATCTGGCAGAGGTGCCGGGACCGGAAGACCGAGGAGATCGAGCGACTCTTGTCAGCGCGGGCAAAGGGCCGGACCTTGCCCGTGGTTGGCCGCGTGGGCGCCCCTTACACGGTGTGGGAGCCGGTCAGTTCTTACGAAGGCGCGGTCAGCGACGGTTCGCTTGCCAAAATGCCCTTCGCCGTCCGGCGCAAATATGAAGACCTCGTCAGCAACATCCGCAACGTCAATCGTCTCCAAGAGCAGGAATTTCAGGCCTGGCTCAAGCTTCAGCGGCTCGATCACCCCGATCGGATGACCGAGGCCGACTGGTCGGACGTTCGCGGCGTGCTGGGGGAACTGCAAGTCCTCAACCAGCGATTGATGTCGGTGGTCGAGTCCACCGAGATGCGGGCGCCCAAGGGAATGAAACTGCCCGACCTGCGTGGCGAATTGAACGACGAGCCATGGGGTGACGACTTGTGCCGGCCGTTGCTGGCGCCGGCCCGCTAATCCGCTAATCCGCCCACTCCAGTCCGATGTCCTTGTACAATGTGCGGTCCTCATCCCACTTCGGATTGACCTTCACATGCAGGAACAAATGGACCTTGCGGCCGAGATGTTCGGATATGGCTTCGCGCGCGGCGGTGCCAATGGCCTTTAGCCGAGCGCCGCCTTTGCCCAGCACGATCGCCTTTTGGCTGTCGCGCTCGATCAATATCTGCTGGTGGATGACGGCCGAGCCATCCTTGCGGTCCTCCCATTTCTCGGTCTCGACCGCGGCCGAATAAGGCACTTCGGCGTGGAGCTGGAGGTAGAGCTGCTCGCGGGTCAGCTCGGCCGCGACCATGCGCTCGGTCGCGTCGGTCAATTGGTCCTCCGGGAAATGCCATGGCCCCTCGGGCATCGCCGCCGCCAGATGCGACTTGAGTTCGGCAACGCCGTCGCCGGTCGAGGCCGCGACCATGAACACGCGCTCGGGATCGAGCCGCTCGGCGAGGCGCGCGGCCAGCACCAGCAACTGGTCCTTGTCGGCGATATCGACCTTGTTGAGGACGAGGATTTTGGGTTCGGGCCGAGCCTCGACTCCGGCGATGACCTGCTCGACCCGCTCGCCGACCTTGGCTGCGGCATCGATCACCAGTACCAGCTGGTCGGCGTCGACAGCGCCTTCCCAGGCCGCCTTGACCATCGCCCGGTCGAGCCGCCGGTGGGGCGTGAAGATCCCCGGCGTGTCGACCAAAAGCATCTGCGATCCGCCCTCGATGCCAATGCCCATCAGGCGGGCCCGCGTGGTCTGCGCCTTGGGACTGACGATCGCGACCTTCTGACCGACCAGCGCATTGACCAGGGTCGATTTGCCGGCGTTGGGCGCACCCATGACAGCGACCACCCCGGCGCGGGTTGCTGGCGCGGTCATTGCAATTTTTCGAGCAGCGCGGAAGCGGCGGCTTTCTCGGCCTCCTGCTTGCTATTGCCCTCGGCGGTTGCCTCGCCGAGGCGCGGGATACTGACTGTGACGGTGAAGCGCGGCGCGTGGTGGGCGCCGATGCGCGATACCAAGGCATAAGCGGGGGCCTTGAGGCCGCGGCTGGCAGCAATCTCCTGAAGCTGGCTCTTGGGATGCTGCGGCGCCCGGCCCTGATTGTCGAGTAACGGGCCCCATGCCTTGAGGATGAAGCGGCGGGCGGTTTCGATGTCGGAATCGATCATCAGCGCACCGATCAGCGATTCGATCACGTCGCCGACCAGATTGTCGCCATGGTTGGCGCTGTCGTCGCGCGCCTGGCGACCGAGCCGGATCAGTGCCGGAACGCCGAGCGAACGGCCGATCTCGCCGCAGGTCTCGCGCGCGACAAGCACGTTGTAGCGGCGCGACAGCTGGCCTTCGGGTTCGTCCGGATAGCGCTCGTACAGCGCGGTGGCGATGACCAGGCCGAGGACCCGGTCGCCGAGGAACTCGAGCCGCTCGTAGCTCTCGCGGGCAAGGCTCGAATGGGTAAAGGCGCGTTCGAACAGGCCGGCGTCGCGGGGCTCGTGGCCGAGAGCGGTCCTGACGAAATCAGCGATTTCCAACGTCACTGCGGATCGCTCGAAAAACCGTTGCCGATCCGGTCGCGGCGCAAGGCGCTGAGCCAGCTCAACGGGTTGACGTAACTGGCGCTGCCGTCGGTCGACCAGAAATTGACCATCGCCCGACCAATGAGGTGATCGACCGGAACCATGCCGATCCCGCCGGAGTAGGTTTCAAACCGGCTGTCGAGACTATCGTCGCGATTGTCGCCCATCAGAAATACGGCACCCGCCGGAACCACGGCCGGTCCGAAATTATCCGCTTCGCCATTGTCGAGCTGGTCGAGCGTGACGTAGCTTGGACCATTGGGCAGAGTCTCGCGATACGCCGGATAGAGGCAGTAAGGCTGGCCGCCTTGAGTAACGACATTGGGCACCAGCGGCGGCACGGTCTTGCACGGGCTATTGGCACTGACCGGGACCTTCGCGGGCGCGATCGACGTGCGCTGGAGCGGCTTGCCGTTGAGGATCACCGCACCGCCGCGCACTTCGATGGTGTCGCCGGATATGCCGATGATCCGCTTGATGAGGTCGATCTTGCCGTCGGGGTGGCGGAACACGACGACATCGCCGCGCTGCGCGGGATGGGCGAAAATTCGGCCCTTGAACGCCGGCGTGTCCATAGGAAAACTATATTTGGAATAGCCATAGGGCCATTTTGAAACGAGCAGATAGTCACCGATATAGAGCGTCGGGAGCATCGAGCCCGATGGGATGCTGAAGGGGGCGACGACAAAGCTGCGGATTGCCCAGGCGAGCAGGATCAGGGTGACGAAGAAGCGCATCGTGCTCCACGAACCCGCCGGCTCGCGCTCGACCGGGATTCCAGACTCTTCGATATCGCGGCGCTTTCGTCTTCTGAACAGCATGGCGAGCGCTTCTTTCGATACAGCGCTGCAACGTCAAGCTGCACTGGCTTTTACCGGGCCGCGGATTATGAGGCTCGGCAATGGCCAAACGCACGCAATCTCCTGCACTGCAATCGCTCAGGGCGCTGTTTGACGGCGATCCGGGGCGGCTCGAACGCTTGAGCATGGATGTCGCTGGAATTCACTTCGACTGGTCCAAGACCCACCTCGACGAGGATGCGATCGCGACATTCACCGCACGGCTGGCCGAATGCGGGTTCGAAAAGGCGCGTGGCGCGATGTTCGCCGGCGCTGTCGTGAACAACAGCGAGAACCGCCCGGCGACCCACGTGTTCGAGCGTGGCAGCGGCACTGGCGAGGAAGCCGAAATCGCCGCCGCCCGCCGCCAGCGGATGCGGGCCTTGGTCGATGCGGTCGAGGCCGGAGCGTTCGGCGATGTCACCGGAATCCTTCACATCGGCATTGGCGGTTCGTTGCTTGGACCGCATTTGCTGGTCGATGCGCTGGGCCGCGGCCGCGGGTCATTCACCGCCCGGTTCGTCGGCAATATCGACGGCGCCGCCTTCGACGACGCCATTCGTCCGCTCGATCCGGCAACGACCCTGATCGTCGCGGTGTCCAAGACATTCACCACCGCCGAAACCCTTGCCAATCTCGACAGCGCGCTCGACTGGCTGCGCGGGGCAGGGGTCGCCGACCCTTATGGCAAGGTGGTCGCGATCACCGCCAACCCCGACGCGGCGGTCGCGGCGGGCATCGACGAAACCCGGATCCTTTCGTTCGGCGAGGGCGTCGGCGGGCGCTATTCGTTGTGGAGCGCGGTCGGATTTAGCGCAGCGCTCGCGCTGGGCTGGACGGCGATGGACGAGCTGCTCGAGGGAGCGGCGGAGATGGATGCGCATTTCCTGACCGAAGCGGCCGCTGCCAACATGCCGATCCTGGCTGCGTTCGCCGACCGCTTTTATGTCGAGCAATGCGGCTGCCAGACCCGGGCATTGTTCGCTTATGACGATCGGCTGGCGCTGCTGATGCCCTATCTCCAGCAGCTCGAAATGGAATCGAACGGCAAGTCGGTAACCGCCGCTGGCAAGCCGGTCTCCGGCCCGACCGCACCGGTCACCTGGGGCGGGGTCGGCACCGACGCCCAGCATGCCGTGTTCCAGCTGCTCCACCAGGGCACGGTTCTGGTGCCAGTCGAATTCGTTGCCGTGCGCGAGAGCGATGACGAACAGGCTGCGGAGCGGCATTCACTGCTCCTGCTCAACGCCTTTGCCCAGGGGGCGACCTTGATGTCGGGAAGCGCCAATGACGATCCGGCGCGGGCCGAGCCGGGCAATCGGCCGAGCACGACCATCCTGCTCGACCGGCTCGACCCCCGCTCGCTCGGCGCCTTGATCGCATTTTACGAGCATCGCACCTTTGCCAATGCGTTGCTGTGCGGGATCAATCCGTTCGACCAGTTCGGGGTCGAACTGGGTAAGAAGGTCGCCCGCAATCTGGCCGAGGGCGAATTCGGCGATCTCGATCCATCGACCCTGGCGCTGATCGCACGGGCCGGCCTGTGAGCGCCAAGGAAGACTTCGACCTGTTCGTCATCGGCGCGGGGTCGGGCGGGGTGCGCGCTTCACGGATCGCTTCGGGCCATGGCGCCAAAGTCGCGGTTGCGGAGGAATTTCGCGTTGGCGGGACCTGCGTCATCCGCGGCTGCGTGCCCAAGAAGCTGCTCGTTTACGGAGCGCATTTCGCCGAGGACCTCAACGACGCCGCGATGTTCGGCTGGGATGTTCCGGTCAAGCGCTTCGACTGGCCGGTGCTGCGCGACAATGTGCTGGCCGAAGTGGCCCGGCTGGAATGCGTCTATACCGAGACCCTGTCGAACCACGAAGTGACGATCTTTCACGAGCGCGCGACCCTTGCCGGCCCGAACCAGGTGAGGCTCGCCAGCGGTAAGGAAGTCACTGCAGGAAAGATCCTGATCGCCACCGGCGCTCGTCCGGCCTTGCCCGAAATCGACGGGGTCGAGCATGCCATCACGTCCAACGAAGTGTTCCTGCTCGAAAGCTTGCCGAAACGGATCATCATCGTTGGTGGCGGCTACATTGCCAATGAATTCGCCGGGATTTTCCTCGAATTCGGAAGCCAGGTGACTTTGGTCAACCGGAGCGAAGTGATGCTCCGTCATTACGACCAGCAGATCGTTGATCGGCTGATCCAGATTTCGGTCAAGAAGGGCATCGACTTCCGGTTCAATGCCCAGATCGACCGCATCGAGAAACAGGATGGCGGGCTACAGGTCGCAATGACTGGTTGCGACGATATGGAGGCTGATGCGGTGCTGTTCGCGACGGGCCGGGTTCCTAACGTCGAAGAACTCGGGCTTGAAAGTGCCGGGGTCGCGCTCAACGACAAGGGCGCGATCAAGGTCGACGCCGACAATCGCTCGGCTGTGGACTCGATTTTCGCGGTCGGCGACGTCACCGACCGGGTCCAGCTGACACCGGTTGCAATCCGCGAAGGCCAGGCCTTTGCCGACACCTTCTTTGGCAATTTACCGACCCGGGTCGATTATGACTGCGTCCCGTCCGCGGTCTTCAGCCATCCGCCGCTTGCAAGCGTCGGCATGACCGAGGGGCAGGCGCGTAATAAATTGGGGTCGGTGAAGACCTATTCGTCCGATTTCAGGGCGATGAAGCACGTTCTTGCCGGACGCAACGAGCGTTCGCTGTACAAGATCGTTGTCGATGGAGCGACCGATGAAATCGTTGGCATCCACATGATCGGGCCCGACTCGCCCGAAATCCTCCAGGCGGCGGCGATCGCGGTCAAGGCAAAGCTCAAGAAGTCGGATTTCGACGCCACGATCGCGCTCCATCCGACAATGGCCGAAGAATTGGTGCTGATGCGATGAGCGGCCAAAATGTGATCATAATCGGCGCCGGCCATAACGGCCTGACCTGTGCTTATTATCTCGCCAAAAAGAGGATGAAAGTCACCGTTCTCGAGGCCGCGGGCACGGTTGGCGGGGCAGCGGTGACCGACGAATTTCTGCCCGGATTCCGCAATTCGGCGGCGGCCTACACGGTCAGCCTGCTCAACCCGACGGTGATCCGCGACATGCAGCTCGAGCGGCACGGGCTGAAGGTCGTGTTGCGCAAGATCGACAATTTCCTGCCCGGCGACGGCGACTATCTGCTGTCGGGACGCGGCGGGCTGACGCGCCGGGAGATTGCCCGGCATGTGAAGGGCGATGGAGCGGGCTATGACCGCTATATCGCCGAACTCGAAAGCGTCGTTGGACTGCTCAAAAAATGGATCTTGCGCGCGCCGCCCAACGCCGGATCGCGCGACCTCGGAAATCTGCTGACCCTCGGGCGCGACCTGATCGGCTTGTCGACCAGGGAAATCCGCACCGTTCACGATTTCGCGACGCGCAGCGCGGCCGAAGTGCTCGAACGCCATTTCGAGGGCGATTTCGCCAAAGCCTTGTTCGGGTTCGACGGGGTGGTCGGCAATTTCGCGAGCCCGAGCGCACCGGGCAGCGCCTATGTCTTGCTCCACCATCTGTTCGGCGAGGCGGCGGGCGTGCCCGGCGCATGGGGCCATGCGATCGGCGGGATGGGCTCGATCACTCAGGCAATGGCTCGCGCCTGCCGCGAAGCCGGGGTCGACATCCTGCTCAATACGCCGGTCGAGGAAGTGATCGTCGAGCGCGGCCGGGCGGCCGGGGTGGTCGCCGGCGGCAAGGGCTGGCGCGCGAAAAATGTCGTCGCCGGGGTCAATCCCAAACTGCTGTTCGACCGAATGATCCCGGACGGCGCGGTCGAACCGGACATCGCGGCGCGGATGCACGGCTGGAAATGCGAAAGCGCGACCTTCCGGATGAATGTCGCGCTTGCCGAACTGCCCAGATTCACCGTCCTTCCGAAGAAGGGCAACCACTTGACCGCCGGGATCATCATGGCGCCGAGCCTGGAATATATGCACCGCGCCTGGCTCCAGGCCGAAACCGATGGCTGGGCCAAGCAGCCGATCATCGAAATGCTGATTCCCTCGACGCTCGATTCGACGCTGGCGCCCAAGGGCAAGCATGTCGCGAGCCTGTTCTGCCAGCATTTCCGCTTCAATCTCGGACCCGGGCGGAGCTGGGACAGCGAGCGCGAGCAGGCCGCCGACGCGATCGTCGCCACCGTCGACGGCCATGCGCCGGGCTTCGCCAAGTCGGTGCTCGGCCGGCAGATCCATTCGCCGCTCGATCTCGAGCGCCGCTTCGGGCTGATCGGCGGCGACATTTTCCACGGCAAGATGGGCATCGACCAATTGTTCAGCGCCCGCCCGCTGATCGGCCACGCCGATTACCGAATGCCCTTGAAGGGCCTGTATCTGTGCGGATCGGGGGCGCATCCGGGCGGCGGCGTGACCGGCGCTCCGGGGCATAATGCGGCGCGCGCGGTGATCGCCGACAACCGCTTCTGGAAACGCGCCCGGTGACACCGCTGGCGGGCGTCAAAGTGCTCGACTTGAGCCGCGTGCTCGCCGGTCCGTGGTGCACCCAATTGCTGGCCGACCTCGGTGCTGAAGTGATCAAGGTCGAGCGGCCGGGGGTGGGCGACGACACGCGCCACTGGGGCCCGCCTTGGCATGGCGAGGGCGATCAGCGGGTGTCGGCCTATTTCCTCAGCTGCAACCGCGGCAAGAAATCGGCGGCGATCGATTTCGCGCGCGAGGAGGGGGCGGCGATCGTCCGGCGGCTGGCAGCCGATGCCGATGTGCTGGTCGAGAATTTCAAGGTCGGCGGCCTGACCAAGTTCGGGCTCGACGCGGGCAGCCTGCGCGCCGCCAATCCGCGCCTGATCTACGCCTCGATCACCGGCTTCGGGCAGGACGGCCCTTATGCCGACCGGGCGGGCTATGATTATATCATCCAGGGCATGGGCGGCTTGATGAGCATCACCGGCCTGCCCGATGGCGAGCCGGGCGGCGGACCGATGCGGGTCGGGGTCGCGGTCGCCGACCTGTTCACCGGATTATACACCGCGGTTGCAATCCTTGCCGCATTGTTCCGGCGCGAACGGTCGGGGCAGGGCGCGCACATCGACATGGCGCTGTTCGACACCCAGCTGGCGATGCTCGCCAACCAGGCGACCAACCAGCTGGTTTCGGGGATCGACCCGGTGCGGCAGGGGGTCGGCCATCCCAATCTGGTGCCCTATCAGCCGTTCGAGGCGGCGGATCAGCCGATCATCATCGCCATTGGCAATGAGCGCCAGTTCGAGCGGCTCGCGGCGATCCTCGGGCATCAGGAATGGAGCCGCGACGAGCGCTTCGCGAGCAATGCCGCGCGGGTCGCCAACCGCGCTGCGCTGGTCGCTCTGATCGCGCAGGAAATCGCGACCCGGAGCGCTGCTGAGTGGCTCGACCGGCTCGAGGCCGCCGGGATCCCAGCAGGACCGATCAATCGCATCAGTCAGGCCCTCGGCGACGTTCAGGCGCAGCACCGGGCGATGGTCCGCAACATGGCCGGAATGTCGCTCGTCGGCTCTCCGCTGCGCCTGGATGGCGAACGCTCGGACAGCGATTTGCCGCCGCCGGCGCTGGGCGAGCATAGCGCGGAGATATTGAAAAGCCTCGGTCTCACCGAGACCGAGGCTCAACAGTTGCGCAAAGCCGGCGTTAGCGGCTGATTGTCGCGGGCTTATTTGCCCATCTTGCTCGCGCTATCGACCAGGACGTCGAGCTGGTTTTCACAACCATTTTCGATCAGCACCTGGGCCGCGCCAACCAGATCGTCGCCCGAAGCCGGCACCTGGATGATTGTAACATTGCTCTTATCACCAGTGTCCTGCCATTCGATCTGATAGTCGCCGCCATTGGTCGGCTTCAATGCCGATGGCCAGGCGACCGAGCTGTTTCCGGCAACCCAGGTCACTGGCTGGACCGCGCCGTCGGCGGTACGGATGTTGATCGTCGCTTCGGCAGTGCTGTCCGGGCGCCACAATTGAAGTTTGGAGACGTCGGTGATGCAGACCTTGCCGGACTGGGTGGCATCGATATCCCAAACGCTCGGGTTCTTGGCGATTTCGCCGGCGCGAAGAGCGCCGAAGCGTCCGCGCTTGCTTGCCGCCGAGGCCAGACTGACCGTGCTGGTGTTGAAATTGCCCGGGCCACGCAGGGTTTGCGCGCTATTGGGCCCAAGAACAGTCACGACATCGCCGCCCTGAAGCGTGATCTTGGCGCTTTCCGTCAGGGTCTTGCCTGGCGGATAGGCCTTTGATGACGGACCCAGAGACCGCACGACGACTACGCTTGCGACCGCTGCGGTCGAAGATAGGACAACCGCGGTCGCGGCCCCTATCAGCCAAAGCCTTGCTTTCATCACTGCCACTCCCTCATTGCGCGTTTGCGACATTATATTTGACCGTTTCCGTCGCGGTCAGGCAGCGGCGGGTCGACTTGTCCTCGCCCGATGCAACTGCCTTTTGCTTATACATCACTTCCGTCAGTAATTTTCGGGATACGCCCATGCGAATAAGGAAGTCATTATCCTCACTCGCCAGAATTGCCGAGTCCTGTTCGACATCGCCGATCAGACCGATTGCACTATCGGCTCCCTTGGACAGTTCGGAACGAACCGCTTCCTTGTCACCGACGTGCGTGAACATGTGTACCACGAACAGTCCGCTCGGGTCGACGAAGCGAATGGACCCGCCCATGAACATGAAATTGCATGCCGAAAAGCACGCCCAGCCGGCAGGGATGCGGGTCGGAATGCCGCTTTCGCGGATGATCTTGCCAGCGGCATTGCCGGCGCGCGCGTCGCCGCCTGGCGAGCGGATCCAGATTTCATCGACCGGGCTGTTGCTGGCGAGCGCGTCTTTGAGGCGCAGAGGGGCATCCTCGTCGATCCCGCCTTCGGCCCGAAGGACCTTCAATCCCTCGATCGTCTCGGCGGTGAACTTCATCCGCGGATAGGTCGACCAGTTGAGCGCCTTCGGGCAACTCGGATTGTGGGGATCGGTCGGCGCCGCGGTTGCGGTCGCAGTCACCAGCGTCAGCCCGAAGGCGGCAACATGGGTGAAGGCGCGACCGCGCATGTCAGACCCGTGCAAAGCCCTTGGCACCGCGGGCGCGGCACATCCGCTTGGGGACCGACGTTTCCTCGCCATCGACAATGACGATATCGGTCACTGTCATGCACTGCCCGCCGTCGGCCAGTTTCTCCTCGCCGGTAACCTTGGACCGGCCCGAAACATTGGGCCGGCTTTCGCTTTTCCACGCCGACTCGCTGCCAACACCGCCGCGAATCGCCTGGTCGGTGGCTTGGGCGGCCTGCTGCTGTTCCTTGCAATCGAGGAGATTGATGATCGCATCCGACAGTAATGACCCGACCGGAAGAGCGATCCCAACGACGCTGCCGGGCGCCCCGATACGGCCCAAAGCGCTGCTGGCAAGTCCGCCCAAGACGCTGCCAAACAGTGATTTTTTGGTTTTTGCCGCGGGCGTTTCAGTGCATTTTGCAGGCGCTTGCTGCGCGGCTACGGGTGCCGCGCTGAACGCAACGATCGGAGCGGCGGCAATCAGCCCGGACAAGACCAAGGCACGCTTCATCTCAAACTCCCCCAGAAGAATGATCGAAATTATGCCTTGTTATGACCCGGGTCAATGAACGAGAGGTTACAAAGCTTGATCCAGGTTACATTCCGAACGACAGCTCGAGCCGCTCGATGCGCAGTCGATGCGATTCCATCAGGTCGAGCATTTCCTGCTTTTCGCGCTCGCGATTGATGACGACCCGGAGAGATCGAGCGAACGGGACGACGACACCTTCGAGCCCTTCGCGTTCATCCTTGCCGGCAATGCTTCCGTCGGGGCGTGGGCCGACCAGGAGCCAGCCCATGTCGTTGCCGCGACCATCTTCGACCCGAACCCGGAGCGGAAATAATTTGTCGTCCATGTTGCAGTCGATCTTCTTTTCATCGTCGCCTTCATAAGGCTTGAAGGCGGCGAGCCAGCGCAGGACTTCAGCCTTGGTCACGCCGATCTGCTGCTTGACCTCGCGCCCCATGATGAAGGCCACGCGATGGGCGTGGACGCCATCGGCGATCCGAGTGAGGACCTCGTCGACGAAATCCTGCAAACTGGCGACATCGCGCAAATCGCGCATCGCTTCGGGCAGGCCGTTCTTGAGCTCGAGCAGATTCTTGTGGAAATGGCGCTCGGCCCAGCCCTGAACCCTGGAATGGAGCGGCTGGATGAGGGCCGTGGCCATGATTGCGCCGACCATCGCGGCCGGGGTCTGGCTGCCCGAATAGAGGTTCTGCATCTGGGTAATGATGCCTTCCATCACCCCGGCGAAACCGGCACCCAGGACCAGCGTGACGATGGCGATGCTCGCGGTTTTGCTGATGATCGCTTCGGCGTCGTACAGCCGATAGCGGAGCAAGGCGATGAGCAGCCCGAGCTGGAGGATGAAGAACCCCAAAGCGTAGGACACGCCGGCGGCCATCTCGATCAGCAACTGGCTGCCGAAGCTCGACGCCTCCCATTTCAACAGGTCGCCGACGATCGAAATGCCGCGCAACAGGGCATAGCCGGTGAAGCCGAACAGTGCCCAGCGAATCTGCTGGCGAAGGTCGCTCGACGGCGTGTTGCGCATGCACCGAAGGAGCATCCACACCGCCATCAGCATGAAGCCCAGAAAGGCCGCCTGATAGCTCTGTCCTTCGAGGAACATGAGCGAAGGAAGAAGAGCGAACAGCGCCACCAGCCGCCACGACAGCCGGCCGTGCGGGAACAGCAATATGCCAGCGAGCAACAGGACGTTGCCAAGGTCGAACAAGGCGACGTTGAGGAAGCGCGGGATTCCGACGTTGGCGAGGAACGTCGAGGAGGGCTGCTCCGCGGCGATGGTGCACAACACCGCGAGCGACAGGATCGAGCTGACCGCGTCGCGGGCGTTGCGGCGGTGGAGGATCCACGCCGCCCACAGCAGGAACGGGTAGAACAGCACATGCATCAGGTCGATGAACTTGAGCATCTTGGGGCCGACGCCGAGTTCGCGCGCGCTGTTGTCGATATGGCTTTCGCCGGTGGTCAGAGTGACTTCGAGGGTCCGGCCTTCGGGGGTCTTGATCGTCAGCGGCACTTCGGCGTCATCGGTGCCGAACAACAAATTGCCCATGGCGATATAGGCCGGGTCGTCGGCATGTTCGGCGAGATTCTGTTCGCTGACCGACATCTGGCGCGGCAGTGGCAAGCCGTAGACCGCGACGATCTTGTCGCCCTTGCGCACGCCTTGGGATCGCGCTTCGGGGCCGACGGTGTAGCGGATCAGGGTGGCGTCTTCAGGTGAGACCGCAAGTCCGGTTCGGCTGCCGAGCAGGAGCTGGGAATTATTATCCGGCGCGGTGTAGCGAAAATACAGGCCGACCATCGGCCCGACCGTCGCCAGGATGAACGCAAGCGTCCAGATGATCGAGAAGATGCGATGGGCGCGGGTGTTGAACGGTGGAACCGCCGGGGGTAGCCGGAAGCGTTGCCACCATGAGCGCCCGGAAGCGGCGACAGCCGGGGAAATCGGCTGCACGACCGTCATTCCGGGTGTCGTCTCAGCCCCAATCGTCATGGCGATATCATGGTCCCGGGCAGTATTTGGCGCAATGACGTTGCGCAGCTCATCCTTTGTCCTTCGCTTGTTTCCGCGCTTCGCGGGCTTCGGACGCATCGATTTCCTTTTGGCGCTCGCGGTCCATGGCCTCGGTGAAGCTGGCCGCGAACAGGCCGGTCGGCAACGCAATCAACATCACCCCCATGATCGCGATCACTCCGGCGAGGAACTTGCCCAGCGGCGTAATCGGGAAGGTGTCGCCGTAACCGACGGTGGTCAATGTGATGATTGCCCACCACATCGCCCGCGGGATGCTTCCGAATTTGTCGGGCTGGGCATCGCCTTCGGCCCAGTAAAGAAGCGAGCCGGCGGTGAGAATCATTACCAGCAACATTCCCAGGATCAGTCCAAATTCCTGGCGTTTCTGGATGAAGGCTTCGCGCAGCAGCACCCAGGCCTTGGATGTCCGGCCGAGTTTGGCCAGCCGGAGCATCCGCAACACGCGGAAGAAGCGAAGCATCAGACTGGGCGCTCCGCCGAACGCGAACAACGCGGGAATGATCGCGAGCAGATCGATGATCGCGATCGGGGTAATCATGTAGCGCAGGCGCGGGTAGCGATATTTGGCGAAGCGCGGATTTTCGACCTCGACCCATGCCCGCGCAATATATTCGATGAGGAAAATGACGCCGATCGAAAATTCGACGTTGTTCAACAAGCGCTCGCGACCGTTGGATATTAACGGTTCGGTGTCGATCACCGCCTCGATCACCGCGAAGACGATCAGAAAGATCAGCCCAAGATTTACCGGCGACAGTCCCTTGCCCGGCCAGGCCTTGGGCTCAAGCTGGCGATAGGCCATTTCGCGTAGTTGGATCAGCCCCATCTGACACCCCCGATGCGTAGTACAATTGCGGTGCAATCGCCGGGGTCAAAGTGCACGGGAGCGCGCTTCCCTGCAATGGGTTTCAATTGTCGAGCGGTTGTTCGCCGTAACGCGATTCGATGAACCGGCCTTGTGTTTCGAAGGCGGCAAGGTCGCCCTTGGCCAGGCGCTCGCCAGTTTCGTCGAGCGCCTCGCGCCCGGCGCGAAGCGCATCGACCAGCCGCTGGTCGACGCTGACCCCATCGGCGTCATGGTCGCCTCGATAGCCCGCTGGGACCGCGAGATAATGATCGATCAAATTGGGCAAATGCTTGCCCATCAGCCGCCGCGCATCCTGAGCCGCGGGTTCGAGCGGATCGATTCGCTCAAGCGTCGGCTTGAGGTTGGGCAAAGCCGCAAGCATGAGATCAACCTCGGACTGGGCCGGAGCCGGAAGCTGTGCACGCGCGCGGTAAAGGTAGGAATCGAGTCGCTCGACCAGAACCGCGCTTGGCAAATCGGGGGCCGGGAGGGCCGGTGCGGATGAGCGCCTCGACGATGCCATCGCAATGCCAACGAGAATGACCCCTGCGGCGACCGCGAGGATCAGGCCGAACAGCCCGATCGGCTTGACGAAACCGATGGCCATGGTTGCGATCCACACCGCCAATATGGCGAGGCCGACGCGTTTGGCGGTTCGCCCGAGACCGGCATTGAGCCGCCGCCGCTCGCGCTGAGCGGCTGCCCGAGCGACCCCATCGCGAGAGGCCGAGCGGGCGAGGACGTCGTCGGCGCGGGCGATCGAGCGGTCGGTCTTGACCGAACTCACCGAAGCGCGCTCGAAGCTGTCTTCGGCAAGCGCGAACACGCGTCCGATATCGTTGGGGCTCATTTCCCGGGTGTCACTTGGCCTCCAGCGCCTCGAACGGCGAGGTCTGGCTTTCCAGTTTGCCTTGGGCAACGCCTTCGGCGCGCGCGATATAGCCCTTCGATTTCTCGACTTCCGTGCCCAGAGTGGCGACCGTCTGCTTCATGTTTTCGAGCGCGGTGAGCTTGAACGCGTCGATCTGGTCCATCGTATCATAGATGTTCTGGAACGCCCGCTGCAGCGTTTCGAGCGGAATCGTCGAACTTGCCGCCTGCTCGTGGATCGCGGCCGATTGCGTCTTGAGCAGCTCGCCGGTGGTGTCGATCATGCTTGCGGTTGTGGTGTTGAGCGCGCTGACCTGTTCGAGCACCAGCCGCTGGTTCGACATCGCCGAGGCGACGGTGACCGCGGTTCGAAGCGCCGACACGGTGGTGGTCGAAGCGCGGTCGACGCCTTTGACCAGCTCGACATTGTTCTTCTTGACCAGATCGAGCGCGAGATAGCCCTGGACCGTCACCGCCATCTGGGTCAGCAGATCGGTGGTCCGCTGGCGGGTATAGAACAAGGCGCTTTCGCGGATCGCCTTGGCCTTGGCCGGCTCGCTCGCGTCGAGTTCGTTGGCCTTGTCCTCGAGCTGCTTGTCGAGGCTTTTGGAGATGTGAACCATCTGCTCGAGCTTGTGCATCGTCTTCCACAGGCCGGTGCGTTCGGTGTCGATCGCGGCATTGTCCATCAGCAACTCGTCCTTGCCGTTGCCGAGACGCTGGAGGATCGAGGAGATGTGGGTCTGGCTGCTGCGATATTTGTCGAAATAGCGGTTCACCCGGTTGCCGAACGGGATGATGCCGAGGAACTTGCGGGTGGTCATGCCCTTGCCCGCTTCCTTGGGGTCGAGGGCCTCGACCGTTCGGCGAAGCTCGGTAAGATCCGCGCCGATCCCGGTATCGCTGTCGATCGCCTTGACCGGCCGGTCGAGAAAGCGGTTGGAGGCACCCGCGGCTTCGGCGATTTCCTTGCGCCCCATGGCGGTCAGCTGGTCGACCTTCTTGCCGAATTCGGGGCTGTTGCTGTCGAGCGCCGCAAGTTCATCGACAAAGGCCGTGACGCGCTTGTCCAGTTCGCTCACTTCGGCACTTTTGAGCGGGACCAGGCCTGAGGCCTCGGCCGGCTCGATCCGCTGCAAGGCGTCGGGGGGATCGAGCTTGAGCTTGGTTGCTTGCTCGGTATTTTGCGGGGCGGGGCTTTTGGCCATCGCGGTCATTCCTTTCATCGCCTTCACTCGGCGTCCGCGCCTAGGTGGATTGGCGCTGCCACCGGCGCAAGGGCTTTACTGCTGTATTATAGTAACAATACAGCACTGCGCAAGCGAGATTGCTTCGCGATTGTTAACCATTGCCTTCAACGCTTCACTCACCGTGTCCGCGCTAGTGCAGGTGCAACTCCCGCTGAGTGAACGAGGACATGATGTTCAATTTCCTGCGCAAGCTGTTCAAGGACAAACGCGGAAACGCGCTGATTATCGCTGCCGCGGCCTTGCCGCTAATGGTCGGATCGGCGGGGCTTGCAACCGACACCATCCAATGGGCGATGTGGAAACGCCAGCTGCAGCGGGCCGCCGATTCGGCGGCGATCGCCGGCGTCTACGATCGGATCAACAACGCCGGTCAGACCGACACCACCGCGACCGCGATTGCACATGACATTTCGCTCAACCAGCACACCGGTCTCAGTCTTCAGGCGGGCTATCCGAAAATCGTCTACCCGGCCAATTCGGGTACCAAGGTCAACCAGGTGCAGGTGCAACTGGCGGTCCAGCGCAAATTGTCGTTCAGCGGCCTGTTCATGAAGAATCCGCCGCTGATCCTGACCACGGCGACCGCGGCCGGTGTCCCGGGGACCGACGAATTCTGCGTCGTCAGCCTCGAGCCCAGCGCGGCCCAGACCGGGATTCAAATCAACGGCAATGCCGGGATGGATCTCGATTGCAGCCTGATGAGCAATTCGCCGTCGAACAATTCGGCTTATGCCAAGGGCAGCTCGGTAGTGAGTGCCAAATCGATCGCGGCGGTCGGCGGAATCCAGCAATCGTCGAACTGGAACGTCGATTCCTACCAGCCCTATTCGCCCTCTCTGTCCGATCCGTTCTCGTCCGTGAACCCGTCACCGTCCGACATGAATTGCAAGAACGCGGCGCTGACCGAGACCACCAATCTCAACCTCACCGATGCGTCGGGCAAGAAATATAATTGTTTTTCGTCGTTGAGCGTCGGGCCGAACAAGACCCTGGCCCTCCCCGACGGCACCTATTACGTCAACGCCGGCGACGCCTTCATCCAAGGCACCATTTCGTGCACTGCCTGCACCATCGTGTTGACCAACAGCAGCACCTCGAGCACCGCGCCGATCGGGTCGTTCAAGGTCAACTCGACCGCCAACCTCAACCTCAATGCGCCGGCTACCGGCACCTTCAAGGGCATTGCGATCTATCAGGACCGGCGATCGACCAACAACAGCAACAAGATCAACGGCAACAGCAATTCCGTCATCAACGGAGCGGTCTATTTCCCAAGCTCGTCGCTCGATTATAACGGCACCGGGAACACTAGCGCGACCTGCACCCAGCTGGTTGCCCGCGACCTGAGCTTCAGCGGCAACAGCGCGACGTCGAACAAGTTCAAGAAGAGCGCGTCGTGCGGTGCTTACGGCAATAAGACGATCCAGGGCGGCACCCGCGTGCGGCTGGTGGCGTGATGCTCAAGTTGCTCCGCACCCTTACCCGCGACACGCGCGGCGCGGCGATCGTCGAAATGGCGATGGTCGCGCCGGTGCTGGCGACGATGATCATCGGCGTCGTCGATCTGTCCAACGCTTTTGGCCGCAAGCTCAAGCTTGAGCAGGCGGCCCAGCGCGGCATCGAAAAGATCATGAACACCAGCGCCAACGACACCGTCGAAGCAACTCTTCAAAGCGAAGCTGCGAGCCAGGCCGGGGTTCCGCTGAGTAACGTCACCGTGACCTATCGCCTGGAATGCAACGGCGCCGTTACCGGCGGCGGCAGCTGCCCCGACGGCCAGACGTCGAGCCAGTGGATTTCGGTCGACGTCGAAGACAAATATTCGCCGTTGTTCCCGCTCCACCTCAAGGGCATCAATTCCGACGGCACCTATCACATCAAGGCCACGGCCGGGATGCGGATCCAGTGATTCGCCGGCTATTCACCAGTGAACGGGGTTCGGCGATCATTGAAATCGCGGTCGCTCTTCCGGCGCTGATCATCCTGATGTGGACGATCGTCCAGGCGGGTCTGGTCTATCGCGCGATGTCGGGCATTCAGCACGGCCTCGGCGAAGGCGCGCGCTATGCGACGCTTTACCCCCAGCCGACGACCGACGCGATCAAGAACAAGATCACCGCCACCGTTTACGGCATCGGTCCTGGCTCATTCACCATTGCGAGCCCGGTATCCGGCACCCTCGATGGCGGTAAGTATCTCGATCTCAAGGTGACCTATTCGCAGGCCACCGATTTGCTGATCATTCCCGGCCCGACGGTCAGTGTCAGCCGGTCCAAGCGAGTGTGGGTCAACTGAGCCGTTCAGCCGGCGGCTTTTGCGGCCCGCGCGGCGAAGAAATCAGCGATCGCCTGTTTCACTTCGTCCGACGTCAGGCGTTCGGAGAAATGCGCATTTTCCAGCTTCATCCGCTCGGTCACCATGTCGCGCTGGCCGGTCCTGAGCAGCCTCTGGGTTAGCCGAAGCGCCTCGCGCGGCTGAGCAAGCAGCGCGGCGACCAGTTCTGCGAGCTGCTGCTCGAGCTCGCCGTCCGCAGCCCGGTGACTTGCAAGACCGATCTCCAGCGCTTCGTCGGGTCCGAAGCTTTCACCCAACAACAGGTAACGCGCCGAGCGACGGCGGCCGGCGAGCGCCGGGAACAGCAACGAGCTGGCCGCTTCGGGCACCAGCCCAAGCTCGACGAACGGCATTTTGAACCGGGCGCCGTCGGCGGCGACGACCAGGTCGCAATGAAGCAGCATGGTGGTGCCGATGCCGACGCAATTGCCATGGACCGCGGCAACGATCGGGATTTCGTTCGCCGCCAGTGCGCGAAGCAGCCGCCACACCGGAATTTCATCGCCCATGTCGCGCGGCAATGCAGTCATGAAATCGGCCAGATCATTGCCGGCGGTGAAATCGCGTCCTTCGCCGCGGATGGTGATCAGCCGGGCATCGGGATCCGTCGCCGCG
The DNA here is from genome assembly GCA_040390365.1 of Pseudomonadota bacterium. Classification (GTDB taxonomy): domain Bacteria; phylum Pseudomonadota; class Alphaproteobacteria; order Sphingomonadales; family Sphingomonadaceae; genus Sphingomicrobium. Next base: position 40,394 of record JAZJYM010000008.1, read on the forward strand.
CCTTCGACCGCATCCGCGAGCGCGCTATACATGGCGACGGTGAGTGCGTTGCGCCGCTCGGGCCTGGCCAAGGTAATGGCGAGGACTCCGCCGTCCCGTTCAACCCGGACATGTTCACTCATATTTTCATCGGCTCCCCGAATCGGGTGACGCAGCGCGCGGTAACGGCTAATGCCAACCTCCCTTCCACCAAAGCCTGGACTCGCGCAAATCCCATGAAATTTTTCGCCGACACCGCCGAAATCGCCGATATCCGCGAACTCGCCTCGAGTGGGCTCCTGGACGGAGTCACGACCAATCCGTCGCTGGTCAAGAAATCGGGCCGCGATTTCATCGAAGTAGTGACCGAAATCGCCAAATTGGTGAAGGGTCCGGTCTCGGCCGAGGTCGTCGCACTCGACCATGACGGGATGATGAAGGAAGCCGAGCGGCTGCGGAAAATCGCCGACAATATCGCGGTCAAGGTGCCGCTGACGCCCGACGGACTCAAGACGTGCAAGAGGCTCAGCGGGGACGGGACCATGGTCAACGTCACCTTGTGCTTCTCGGCCAATCAGGCCTTGCTCGCGGCCAAGGCGGGCGCAAGCTTCATTTCGCCATTCGTTGGCCGACTCGACGATATCGGACAGCCGGGAATGGAGCTGATTTCCGACATCCGAATGATTTACGACAATTATGATTTTGCGACCGAGATCCTGGTTGCCAGCGTTCGCAGCCCGATCCACGTCCTCGAAGCGGCCAAGATCGGGGCCGATGTCATGACCGCGCCGCCGGCGGTAATCTGGCAATTGTTCAAGCACCCGCTGACCGATGCCGGGCTCGCCAGCTTCCTCAAGGACTGGCAGTCGACCGGTCAAAAGATCGCCTGAGCGGCCGCTTCGCGTAATTAACCTCCCGGAAACCGTCCGGAGTAAGGCTTTCCTAACGGTTCGCGCCGTAAATCTACCGCAACCTGCATTGGACCTGCAGGCTGAGGCACTGCCTCAATGTGGAATTAAGGAGCGAGACCATGAGCAAGTTTTTGAAAATGATTCGTAACGAAAAGGGTGCGACCGCCATTGAATACGGCCTGATCGCCGCTTTGATTGCGGTTGCCGCCATTGGCGCCATGCAGAGCATCGGCACCAAGCTGGGCACGACCTTCAATAACGTTTCGAACTCGCTCTAAGCTTCTGGCTTAGGCGAAGCGGGTGGCGGTGCCGAAAGGCGCCGCCACTTTGCGTTTGAGCGCCGCCGCTTTGCGTTTGAGCGCCGCCGCTTTGCGTTTGCACTGCGCGTGCGCCACTTTTCGGCGGACGGGGTGAAACCACCGGAAATTAACCGTTGCAGCGGTAAGACTGGCCAAATGGCGATGGTCATTCCCTTCCAGGATCGGGCGCTTGCCCAGTTGCGCGAGCGACTTGGCGCCGCCGAGGAAGCGCGCGCGGACCTGATCGCCTTCGCCCAGGGGCATTCGGGCGCGGTTGCCTCGATTCACGAAGCCGTGCTTGCCGCCATCGGTGCCAATGGGATTGACGAATGGGTTTCGGTCATCACCACCGACTGGCCGGTCATCCTGGGCATCGACGCGGTTGCTTTGGCGCTGGTCAGCGGAGCGGACGGGTTTCGCGCCGATAGCGGCGGAATCCAACGGATCGAATCACGACTGGTGGAACGGGCCATCAACCGCGTCGACGACGTTGAATTGCGCGGCGTCAAACATGGCCATCCCTTGTTCGGCCCAATCAGCGGAAAAATCCGCGCCGAGGCGTTGATTGTACTCGAATGCGGCCCGGGGCTGCCCCATGGGCTGCTGCTTCTGGGCCAATGCGCTGCCCTCAGCCCGGATACCCGTCACGGCGCGATATTGTTGCGGTTCCTAGGCCGCAGCCTTGGCGCTATGCTGGCCAAGTGGCTGACAGCGCCGAACGACTGACCGCAACGGACCGCCATCCGGCCCATGACCTGGCCGGACGCTGGGCCAATTACCTGCTTCATGACCGGCGCCGTTCCGCGCATACCGTGCGCGCTTATGTCGCCACCGCGCATCGGTTGATCGATTTTCTCGGCCGCTACCGCGGCGAGACGGTGTCCAGCGAGTCGCTGCTCGCTTTGGCGTCGACCGACCTCAGGGCGTTCCTCGCTCAGCGCCGCTCCGAAGGCCTTGGCGCCTCCTCCGCGGCGCGCGAGCTGTCGGGCGTCCGCGCCTTCCTCAAACATGCCGCGGACAGCGCCGGCACCCATGTCCAGCTGCCGCGAACGCGCGCGCCCAAGCGACCGCGCACCTTGCCGCGTCCGGCTTCGCCCGAGGATGCGGTCAACCTGGTCGAAGACGCCAGAGCGGCGGCGAGCGAGCCGTGGATCGGGGCGCGCGACCTGGCCATCCTGCTGTTGCTTTACGGGGCCGGATTGCGGGTCTCGGAGGCGCTGTCGCTGACCGCTCGCGACCTGCCGGTCGGGATGACGCTCCGGGTAACCGGCAAGCGCGCGAAGACCCGGGTCGTACCGATCGTTCCGATGGTCAAGGAAGCGATCGAGCAATATGCGGCCATTTGCCCCTATCCACTGGCGGGTGAGGCTCCCCTGTTCGTCGGTGCCCGGGGTGGGCCGCTCAATGCCGATATCGTCCGCCGGGTGGTCGCCGCGGCGCGCCGCCGCCTCGGCCTTCCCGACAGCCTGACTCCGCACGCGCTGCGCCATAGCTTCGCCACGCATTTGCTGGCGCGGGGAGCCGATTTGCGCTCGCTCCAGGAACTGCTCGGCCATGCCAGTCTGTCATCGACCCAGATCTACACCGCGGTCGACGCGGCGCGATTGCTCGACGTCTATCGCCACGCCCATCCTCGGGCGTAAGTTTTCGGATGATGGTGGAAGGCTGTCGCGGGGCGGCGGTTAGTGGGGTAACCAGCACCCCGCGACAATCCAGACGCTATGCCGGGCGTGTAAACAGAGTCCTAAACAGCCATCGTGGATGAATCGGTAACCTCGATTTTCGGCTGAATCCCAAGGCTGGGAGTGCCAAAACGGACCTTATTTCCGGCGCGCGCTCAATTTCTTGTCGATCGCTTCCCAGATCAGCCCCGGTGTATCGCTGCCGTTGAAGGCATCGACCGCGACGATTCCGGTCGGCGAGGTGACGTTGATTTCGGTCAGCCAGCGGCCGCCAATCACGTCGATCCCGACGAACAGCAGTCCGCGCTTCTTGAGTTCGGGACCCATTGCCGCGCAAATCTCGCGCTCGCTTGGCGACAATATGGTAGCTTGCGCGTGGCCGCCGGCGGCCAGGTTGGAGCGGATTTCGCCCTTGGCCGGCAAGCGGTTGATCGCGCCCGCAACCTTGCCATCGACCAGGATGATGCGCTTGTCGCCCTGGGCCACGTCGGGGACGAAGGCCTGGACCATGTGCGGTTCGCGATAGGTCGCGTTGAACATTTCCATCAGCGCGGCGAGGTTGGCACCGTCCTGGTCGATCTTGAACACCGCTTTGCCGGCATTGCCGTGGAGTGGCTTGAGCACGATCGATCCGTGTTCGGACAGGAATTTGCGGGTAGCGCCAAGCGAGCGGGTAATCATTGTCGGCGGCATGAAGCGGGCGAAATCGAGCACGAACAATTTCTCGGGGCTGTCGCGGACCGATTTGGGGTCGTTGACGACCAGGGTCTCGCCGGCGATCCGCTCGAGCAAATGGGTGGCTGTGATATAGCCAAGGTCGAATGGCGGATCCTGGCGCATCAGAACAACGTCGATATCGCTGCCGAGGTCGAGGATCTCGAATTCGCCAAAGCTGAAGTGATCGCCGTCGACGCGTTTCACGCTCACCCGGTGGGCGCCAGCGTAAAGCCGCCCATTTTCGAAAGTCAGCGCATCGGCGAGGTAATGATGGAGCTGGTGGCCAAGCTCCTGCGCCTTCAGCATCAACGCGAAGGTCGAATCGCCGGCAATGCCGATCGATTCGATTGGATCCATCTGGACGGCGACGCGAAGGGCCATGGGCCAGCGCCTAGAAGAGGCTCAGGGCTTTGTCACCCTTGCCACACGTCCGGGACGTGGTTCGGCCAGCGGCCCGGGACGATGAACAGGGCATCGATCCGAAGATCGTCGCCGGGGCGGGCGAAGCGCGGCGCGAGCTGCTCGGCGGCGGCGGCGACCCGGCGCAGCCGGTGACGGTCGAGCGCAAGTCCGGCGCCATCCATGGTGGAACGCGCCTTGACCTCGACGAACGCCACGATCCGACCGCGCCGGGCGATAACATCCACTTCGCCGCCCGCCACGCGCGCCCGCCGGGCCAGGATCCGCCAGCCCTTGAAGCGCAAATACCAGCAGGCGAGCGATTCGGCCTTGCGGCCGCGCGCCTCGGCTTCCCGCCGGTTCATTTCGACAAAGCGAGTGCGCGCGCATAAGTGCGCTTGCGCGGGACGTTGAGGGCTTCGGCAACTTCGGCCGCGGCGCGCGACGGGGACAGATGCACAAGCGCGCGTCGGAGCGCCGAATCGAGCGCCTCGTCGCTGGCTTCAACCGGCTCCGCGGGCGGCCCGACAACGATCACGATCTCACCCTTGGGCGGTGCATCGGCGTAGCGTGCGGCAAGTTCGCCGAGGCTGCCCGTCACGCATTCTTCATGGAGTTTGGAGATTTCGCGAGCGACCGCCGCGTCGCGCTGCCCAAGCCCATCGGCGAGCGCACCGAGCGCGGCGCCAAGCCGCGGGCCGCTTTCGTAGAACAACAGGGTCGCGCGCACTGCTGAGACTTCGGCGATGGAGTCGGCCCGCGCTTTGGCCTTGGCCGGCAGGAAGCCCATGAAGAGGAAGCGGTCGGTGGGGAGCCCGGCGAGGGTCAAAGCGGCAATTCCGGCGCACGGGCCGGGCAGGGTAGTAATGGCATGACCGGCCGCGCGGGCATCACGCACCAGCCGGTAACCGGGATCGGAAATCAGCGGCGTTCCGGCATCGCTGACCAGCGCCACGGCCATATCGCCGAGCAGCGCGACAACCCGCGCGCGCTCCTCGTCGCTCGAATGATCGTCGTGACGGCGCATCGGCACCTTGGCCCCGATATGGGCGAGCAATTTTCCCGAAACGCGCGTATCCTCGGCCAGGATCAGGTCGGCCCTGGTCAGAACGTCCGCGGCGCGCGCGGTCAAATCGCCCAGATTGCCGATCGGAGTCGCGACAACATAGAGTCCGGGCGGGAGCTGGCCAGTCATTGGCATGGTTCAATAAACCCTTCCAATCGAACGAAAAAAGAGTCATGTTGCGACTCTTCATCGAGTGTTCCGGGGAGAGGATCGATGATTTTACTGATTGGTGCCACGGCCGTCAGTCTGACCGCGCTTCAAGCGACGATCAATGCACCGCGCAATGCTTTTCGCGACTGCATGCGCGAGGCTAGCGCCAAGGCGCGTTCGGAAAATGTCACGGGCGATAATTTTGAAGCCTATATGCGCAATTCGTGCGGGGTCCAGATTGGCTCGCTGCGCAACGCGCTGCAGGCGTTCAACCTGAAAAACGGAATGGCCAAGAAGGCCGCCGCCGCCGATGCCGACCTGACGATCGAGGATTATGTCGCGAGTCCGGTGGAGCATTATCGCTTCATGTCGAGCGGCGCCGCTGCTGGGCGCGCGCCCGCCGCTCCAGCTCCAGCTCCAGCTCCCGCCGCGGCCGCTGCTGCTCCGGTCAGCCAGCCGCCAAAGCCTTAGGTTGATCCGCGGCGATCGCGCCGAGGATATGATCGAGCACCAGCCGCCCGCGCGCGGTCAGAATGATCCTCCCGCCATCGCGGCTCAGATGACCTGATCCGACCAGTCGGTCGACCTGGCGCCAATCGACGACTTCGCCACCGCCAAAGCGATGCGCAATTGCAACCGCGTCCACGCCCTCGGCCAGCCGAAGTCCCATGACCAGCGCTTCGTCGGCTGCTTCGACCGCGCTGAGCGCGACGTCTTCGACCAGCCCGTGGCCGTTGCGCGCGAGTCCGGACAGGAAATTCTCGGGCTTTCGGTGGCGCATGGTGCGCATTCCCGATCGCCGTCCATGAGCTCCGGGGCCAATTCCCGAATAGTCGCCGTAGCGCCAATAAGTGAGATTGTGACGGCTTTCCGCTCCCGGCGCGGCGTGATTGCTGATTTCATAAGCGGGCAGCCCAGCAGCCGCGCCGCGGTCTTGAGTGAGTTCGAACAGGCCTGCCGAGCCGTCTTCGTCGAGCGGTGTGAAGCGGCGACCGGCAACGTCGCTGGCGAAGCGCGTCCCCGGCTCGATCGTCAATTGATAGAGCGACACATGACTCGTCCCAAGGCCCAGCGCGCGATCGAGATCGGCAGACCATTTGGCCTCATCGTCGCCCGGCAGCGCGTAGATGAGGTCGAAGCTGACCCGCTCGAAATGGCGCTGGGCGATGTCGAGCGCGGCCAGCCCCTCGCTCGCCGAATGAGCGCGGCCAAGGAATGACAGATCCTTATCGTGAAAGCTTTGCAGGCCCAGACTGAGGCGGTTGACGCCTGCCGCGGCCAGATCGGCGAAGCGCTCGGCCTCGACGCTATTGGGGTTGGCCTCGAGCGTGATCTCGATGTCGTCGGCGGCACTCCACCGCGCTTGTGCCGCACCGATCAGTGCTTCGACCGTCGCCGGGTCCATCAGCGACGGCGTTCCGCCGCCGAAAAATATGCTGGTCAGGCGGCGATGTGGCAGGAGCGCAGCTTCGTGGGCAAGGTCGGCGAGCAATGCGTCGCGCCATCGTTCCTGGTCGATTCCATCGCGGACATGGCTGTTGAAGTCGCAATAAGGGCATTTGGAAACGCAGAACGGCCAATGGACATAGAGCGCCAAGTCGCCGTCATGCTGAACTTGATTCAGCATCCATGAACTCCGATCAGCCATTTCTCGCCCGGTTGCGTTCTTGGATCCCGGATCAAGTCCGGGATGACGAATGCGATAATGCTTTCACAAATTTGGCGAAAGCGTCGGCGCGGTGGCTCATTTGGTGCTTCGCCGCCGGCTCCATCTCGCCAAACGTCAAGTCGCGGCCGACCGGCACGAACATCGGGTCATAGCCGAAGCCCCGGTTGCCGCGCGGAGGCCAGACGAGCGTCCCGTCGACCCGGCCTTCGAACGTCTCGGCCTGACCGTCATTGGGCCAGGCGATAGCGAGCGCGCAGGCGAAATGGGCGTCGTGGCCGGCGTCAGGGCCTTCGGCTTCAACCGCTTCCCACACCCGCTTCATCGCCCGCATCCAATCGCGCTTGCCAGACTCGTCCTGGGCCCAGCGGGCGGAAAAGATGCCAGGCCGTCCGTGGAGCGCATCGACGCATAATCCGCTGTCGTCGGCAAGAGCTGGAAACCCCGACAAATCGGCTGCGGCGCGCGCCTTCAAATCGGCATTGTCGGCGAAACTGACGCCAATTTCCTCGGGTTCGGGCAAGTCCAGTTCTTCAGCCCCGACACAGTCGATTCCAAGCGGCTTCAGCAATTCGGCAATTTCGCGCAATTTGCCCCGATTATGCGTTGCGATGACCAGTTTCGGGCCGATCTCCCTCACCGGCCCGAAGCCTTCAATTGCGCGGCGAAGATATCGGCGCAACCGATCCGGGCGAGGCGCAGCAGCCGAAGCAGCGCTTCCTCGTCGAAGGTCGCGCCCTCGGCGGTCAATTGCGCCTCGACGATCGCATTGTCGCCGGTAAGCACGAAATTGCCGTCCGAATGCGCCTTGCTGTCCTCGTCATAATCGAGGTCGAGCACCGGTGTGCCCTCGTAAATGCCGCACGAGACCGCTGCGACCTGGGTGCGGATCGGGTCGGCGCTCAGCGCCTTTGACGCGAGCAGCTTGTCGATAGCGATGCGCAAGGCGACCCAGCCGCCGGAGATCGAGGCGGTGCGGGTTCCGCCATCGGCCTGGATGACGTCGCAATCGACCGTGATCTGACGCTCGCCGAGCAATTTCATGTCGACCACGGCGCGCAGGCTACGCCCGATCAGGCGCTGGATTTCCTGGGTCCGGCCCGACTGCTTGCCCTTTGCCGCCTCGCGGTTGCCGCGGGTGTGGGTGGCGCGGGGGAGCATCCCATATTCGGCGGTGACCCAGCCCTGACCCTTGCCGCGGAGGAACGGGGGCACGCGGTCCTCGACGCTTGCGGTGCACAGCACCCGGGTATCGCCAAAGCTGACCAGGCAGGCACCTTCGGCATGGCGGGTAAAACCGGGTTCGAAGGTGAGGTCGCGAATCTGGTCGGGGGCGCGGCCGCTCGGGCGCATAAGCAAGGTCTCCTGATACTGGTTCGACGCGTCCCTAGACCGGAGCGGCCACCAATCCTAGACGTTACGCGATGACCCAGCCGATCACCGAGCTCAGCGACCGAATGCGCGAGATTTTCTCGGCGGTGGTCGATTCCTACCTCGAGCGCGGGCTTCCGGTCGGGTCCAAAGTGCTGGCCGACAGCGTCAATCTGTCGCCGGCCTCGATCCGCGGGGTGATGCAGGAACTCGAAGAGCGCGGACTATTGACCCATCCGCACACCTCCGCCGGACGAATACCAACAGATAGCGGTCTGCGCCTGTTCGTTGACGGAATCATGCAGGTCGCCGCGCCCGACCCGCGCGAAACGGCCGAGATCGAGCGCCGGATCGCGCGCGACCAACCGATCGAGGATGCACTTGCAGCGGCTTCGGCGGCGCTGTCGGGCCTGTCGCAGGCCGCGGGCGTCGTTCTCGCGCCAAAGCGTGAGCTGACGCTCAAGCAGCTCAATTTCGTGCCGCTCGATGCCGGGCGCGCGCTCGCTGTCCTGGTCGGCGCCGATGGAACCGTCGAAAACCGGGTCATCACACTCGATGGCGCGGTTAGCGCTTCCGCGCTCAGCGAAGTCAGCAATTTCGCCAATGCGCGGCTGAGCGGTCTGACCCTGGCCGAAGCCAGCGCCCGCCTGCGCAGCGAAATCCGCGAGCGCAAGGAAGCGGTCGACAGCGCCGCCGCCGAGCTGGTCGCCTCGGGCCTTGCCGCGTGGAGCCAGGACCATGTCCGGCGGCCGGTCCTGATCGTCCGCGGCCAGGCCAATTTGATCGACGATGGCGCGGCGGCAGACCTGGAGCGGGTCCGACAGTTGCTCGACGAGCTCGAGGACCGGCAGGAAATCGCCAAGGTTCTGGAGGGCGCGCGCGATGCCCCGAGCTGCCGGATTTTCATCGGTTCGGAAAATCGCGCCTTTGCCTTGTCGGGTTCGTCGGTTATCGCCGCCCCCTATCGCGGGAGCCAAGGCGAGGTGGTCGGCGTTGTCGGCGTCATCGGCCCGACCCGGTTGAACTATGCCCGGGTGGTCCCCATGGTTGTTTTCACCGCAAAAGCACTGACGAGATTGATGGCATGAACGACGGTATGAACGACGAGGAAAACCTTCACGACGAAGCCGAGGCGCTGCGCGAGGAAACCGCTGCAGGGTCGCCCGAGCTGGCCGAGCACGACCAGCTGGCACAGCTCGAAGCAGAGCTCGAGGAGGCCAATAAAAAGGCGCTTTACGCCGCCGCCGAACTACAGAACGCACGGCGCCGGATGGACAAGGAACTGGCCGACACGCGCGCTTATGCCGCGGCCGGTTTCGCCCGCGACATGCTTGCGGTGCGCGATCATTTGCAGCGCGCCATCGACCATGTGCCCGACGGCGCTCGGGACGGCGAAATGGCGAATTTCGTGAGCGGTATCGAAGCCACGCTGCGGGAGGTCGATGCGGCGTTCGGACGCAATGGAGTCGAACGCGTTCCAGCCAAGGGCTTGCCGCTCGATCCGCATCTTCACCAGGCAATGGTTGAAATTCCAAGCGGCGAAAAGCCGGGAACGGTGATCGAGGAAATGCAGTCGGGCTATGTCATGAAGGACCGGCTGTTGCGTCCGGCACTGGTTGGCGTCGCCAAATCGCCCGGTTAATGGACTTCGCGATGATGAACGTCGCTTTTTGACGCAAGGCTGAAGCGCGGCTCGCTGTTGGCGGTACCAAGCAGTTGATCGACAACGTAGCGGCCGACTTCCGGGCCGTGTTTGAAGCCATGACCCGATCCGCCGCCGGCCAGCAGGACATTGCTCAGCCGCGGGTGGAAATCGATGATGAAGTCGCCGTTCGAACTATTTTCATATTGGCACACCCGGGCTTCGGTCAGGGTCGCACCCTTGAGCCGCGGGAAGCGGCGGTCGCGATAGGCGATGACCTCGGCCAGCGCCGCTTCGGTCGGCCGGCGGTCCTGGGTATCGGGGTCGACCTTCACCCCATGTTCGTCGTGGGCAAATTTGACCCCCCGCGCCTCGATGTCGGGAAAGCCGTAGAAAAAGTCGCCATTGTTGAAATCGGCCCACACCGGCATCGGCCCGGCTTCGAAGCTGCGATCGCCCGCTGGCGGCGCGAAAAAGAACACCTCCTGGCGCGTCGGGAGGATTTTTTCGCCGATAACGTGGGGGAAGAGCTTCGGCAGCCATGGCCCAAGTGCGAAGACGAACTGGTCGCCGACGATTGTCTCGCCGTCGCTCAGGCGAATGGCATCAAGGCGGCCAGCGGCGGTTCCTTCCGGAAGCATCTCCACCAACCCCAGCCGATAAATACCGCCGTCGCGGACGAAGCGATCGACCAGGGTTTGAACCGAGCGTCGCGCCATCAACGCTCCAAAGCCCGGCTCGAACAGGCCCAATGCCGCGCCGTTAAAGTCGATCATCGGAAAGCGCCGCTGCATTTCGCGCTGATCGAGCAATTCGCTGGGTAGCCCCATCGCTTTGTGTGCGGCGACGCTCTGGGTGAGATATTCCTGTTCGTCGGGAAAGAAGAACAACACGCCCGCGGGGATCAGGATGGGGAGACCGCTGACCGCGCTCAGGGCGTTCCACTGCGGCAGCGAATCCGCCGCCATCCGGGTGTAGATCTCGTCCTTGCCATAAGCGGCTCGAGTGACCCGCGACTCGCCGCCCGACGAAGCCTTGCTATTGGCCGGACCGAAGGCATCGATCAGCGTCACCCTGGCACCGCGCTTGAGGAGGTGGTGAGCGGTCCAGGCGCCAAACACTCCCGCCCCGATCACGACGACTCGCCGTCCCTTGTTCGACTTGCCGCGGCGCGCGGCGGCGGCCGGCGAAACGGCAGCGCCGCCCGCTCCGATGAGGAGCGAGCGGCGCGTCAGGTGCAAGCCCGGTGGCACCGAAACATCGCCACCGCCTTGATTCATCGAGCCACGATTACCCGCGCTCGCCGCTGGTCACCGGCGGCGGGGGAGGGGGCGGTGGCGGCGGAGCTGGCGGCTCGGCTTCAACCGGTGGCGGTGGTGGCGGCGGCATGACCACCGGCGGCGGCGGCGGAGCGACGACGCGCGTTTCGCCGAAGCTCTTGCGGACGGTCAGTCCGATCGTGCGCGGATTGCCGATCAAATAGCCGAAGCGCGCGCGCAGCCCGCGTTCGCGATCGATCGCCAGCTTCGGATTCTCGTCGAACAGATTCTTGACGTAGAGCGAAACCTCGAGCCCGTTGTCCCAGTGCACGCTGCCGGACAGGTTGGCGATCGTGTACGAAGGCAGGCGCAGCGAACCGATGTTGTTGACGCCCGAGCCATAAGCCCCGGTGACCGGGTCGTAATATAGCGCATTGCTGACCAGGCCCGCGCCGCCAACCTGATCGGCCGGTTCGCCGTAGCGATTGCCGATATGCTGGACGCTGCCGGTGATCGACCAGCCCGCATTATCGTTCAGACGCTGGCCGTAGGTCGTGACCGCGGCGATCTGGAATTTTGGCACGGTCGGAAGGCGATTGCCCTTCTCGATTCCACCCAGCACCGCTCCGGTTCCGGTCAGGACCGTCGAATCGAACTTCGCGCTCTGGACGTTGCCGGCGAGCGAGAATTCGAGTCCGGGCAGCGGGTGCACCGACAATTCAGCCTCAATGCCCGTCGAATGCGCCTTGGGCACGTTGAATACCACGCGCGACGAGCAACTGCCGGCGGTCTGCGTTACCTGCAGGTCGCGGATTTCATTGCGGAAAACAGCGGAGTTGAAGGTGAAGCCGCGCTTCGAATATTTCACGCCGGCTTCGTAATTCCACAATGTTTCATCGTCATAGGCGCCCCTGCCTCCGAAAATCGCAAGATCGGCCGGGGTGCACAAGGGAACGTTGAGCGGATCGTTGATCCCGCCCAAGCGAAAGCCCTTGGCTGCCTGGGCGTTGAAGCTCAGGTTGCGGCTGGGTTCGTAGCTCAGGATCACGCGCGGCGAGAAGCCGTTCGACTTGGTCTTGTCGCCGATGTTGGTGTTGACGTCGGAGAAGATGCCGCCCGAGATGAAATCGCGCTTTTCGCGGAAGCTGTAGAAGCGGCCGCCCGCGGTCAGTTTGAATTGGCCGAACTTGTAGCTGGCTTCTCCAAACAAAGCGGATTGCTTGATGACGTAGGGAAGATCGGCATTGTACGGACTGTCCGCCGGGAAGCCGTTGGCAACCGCGGCGGAAATTCCGCCCGGCAAGAAGGACGCGAATGCCGGAATCGCATCGACATAAGCGTCGTATCCCGGTGTCGGCAGGCGCTGCGAATATTGCCGGTCGACGTGGCTGTAGAATCCACCGAACACCCATTGGAAGGGACCCGAGCCGGTCGATGCAAGCCGCAGTTCCTGCGTGAATTGCTTGAGCTTGGTCGTGTCGCGGAGGTTCGAAAATAGAGCGATCGCCGCCGGGTCGATGCCAAGAGCAACCGCAAACGGGCTGATCGTGACCGAACTCGTCAGAGCCGAGGCGTCGCGGCTGACGAGGATGTTGCGGTGGACGTAGCTGGTCGCCGAAGTCAGTTCGACGGGACCGAAATCATAACTTGCGACGAGATCGGCAAGGAACGTCTTGTCGCGGAATTTCTCACGGAAGTTGAGATATTGCTGACGCTTGCCGAGCGTATTTCCGCCGGTCGTGAATTGATTGTTGAACAGGATGTAACGATCTTCGCGGTTGAACCCGCCCGCTTCGACTTCCTGATAGGCGACACGCGGCGTGATCTTGAATTCCGGAGTCGGCTGGAACAGCAAGGACACGCGACCGCCGACCCGGCGGCCGTCATTGACGTTCTTCTTGTTGTACGGGCCGACCGAATCGATGAATCCGCCATATTGCGTGCCGTAGCCGACGACGCGAATCGCAGCGGTCGGTGCGAGCGGAATATTGACGGCGCCTTTCAGCCCGTAGCCCAGCGACCCGCTCTTGGGCAGGTTGATATCGCCCTCGACCGTTCCTTCGAAGCGATCGAGCTTGGGCTGATTGGTGATGTAGCGGATCGTGCCTCCGACGCTTCCGGCGCCGAACAAGGTTCCTTGCGGACCGCGCAGGGTTTCGACGCGGTTGAGGTCGAACAGGTCGAAGTCGGGCGTGAACAGCGACAGCGAGGTGATGGTTTCGTCGAGGTAGATGCCGACCTGCTCCTTCACGCCCGGCTGGTCGCGGGCGATCTGGCCGGCGGACACACCGCGCACCGACACCTGGCTCTGGCCCGGCCCGAGATTCTGGACCGTCAGTCCGGCAACGTTGCGGCTGATGTCTTCGAGCGTCTGCGCATTGGCGCGCTGAATGTCGGCCTGGGTCTGGGCGTTGATCGAGAACGGCACTTCCTGGACGCGGCTGGCGCGCTTGGTCGCGGTGACGATGATTTCGCCTTCTTCGATGACCGTAACGTCGGTCGCCGGCGCCGGATTGGCGGCCTGGGCTGCATCTTCCGACTGGGTTTGAGCCATTGCTGGCGTTGCGAGAGCGATGATGGATGTGCCGAAAAGCAGTGCTGTGGTGATGCGCATTGGACCGATTCCCCCTGGGTCACGATGATGGCGCGGAGTGTCGCTTTATTTTCGAGTCGTGGGGAGGGGGCGCGGCGATACTGGCGCATTTCGTTACGGCGCTGTTGCAATTTGGCTACATGCTTGAAGCGCTGCGCAGAGCGAACGGGAGCAGGTCGCGCGGCGGGCATACGTCGAGCAGCGCGCCGTGATCGGCGAGGAACCGGTGGCGCACGATCTCCGCCTGTTGCTCGAGCCCGTAAAGGCCGAACGGGCGCTCCGGCGCAAGGCGGTAATCATAACGGCAAAAGGGGTGGCGCATCAGTGGCAGGAAGAACCGTCCCGCCGTCTGCGCCTGCCACACGTGGGTCAGTTCATGAATGAAGAAGCCCTGGCGGGCGAGCGGCTCGCGGGCGAAATCCTCCGACCAACCGCCGCCGACGGGATGGAAATGCACATTGCCCATCGGCGCCATCGCCACGCCCCGCGGGTGGAACGGCCAGAATTTGCCGAGGACCAGGCGGACCCGCGGATAATCGATCGAATCGCCGAAGACCGACCGCGCGAGGGCAATTTCGCCGGGCGTAAGTCCACGCGATCGAGCAGCGGCCATTGGTCGTCATTCTCCTCGCGATCAGGCGCCGGAGCGACCATTGGCGTGTTACGCGCCGTCCGGCAACGGCGGGCTGGCCCGCGACCACTTGCCCGCTTCAACCCGCCTCGCTAGGGCAATGCCAAAGAACAACGGAGGATAGTTCCCATGAGCGAGACCGCGGATCGGGTGAAGAAAATTGTCGTCGAGCATCTCGGCGTCGAAGCCGACAAGGTTACCGAAGATGCCAGCTTCATCGATGATCTTGGCGCCGACAGCCTCGATATCGTCGAGCTGGTCATGGCGTTCGAGGAAGAATTTGGGGTCGAAATCCCGGACGATGCGGCCGAAAAGATCACCACCGTCCGCGACGCCATCGAATTCATCGACAACAACAAGGGCTGAAGCCCTTGCGCTGCTGGTCCTGAGCAGGTCGAAGGCATGCCTTCCCCATGCGTTGACGGCCAGACCGGAATAGCGACAGGCTCGGCCCATCACGGGCTTGGGCCTGTTGTGCTGTTTGGAGAGTGAATATGCGTCGTGTCGTGGTGACAGGATTGGGACTGGTGACTCCGCTTGGCGGCGACGTCGAGACCACATGGAAAAACATCCTGGCGTCGAAAAGCGGCGCCGGACCGATCACCAGGTTCGATGCCAGCGATCAGAAGTGCCGGATTGCGTGCGAAGTGAAGCCGGCGGATCACGAATATGGCTTCGATGCCAACAAGCGCGTCGACCACAAGGTCCAGCGGCAGGTCGATCCGTTCATCATTTACGGCATCGACGCCGCCGGACAGGCGCTCGAAGACGCCGGCCTGACCGAGATGAGCGAAGAGGACAAGCTGCGCACCGGCTGCTCGATCGGCTCCGGAATCGGCGGCCTGCCCGGGATCGAGAGTGAATCGCTGGTCCTTGCCGAAAAGGGCCCGAGCCGCGTCAGCCCGCACTTCGTCCACGGCCGGCTGATCAACCTGATTTCGGGCCAGGTGAGCATCAAATATGGCTTGATGGGCCCCAATCACTCGGTCGTCACCGCCTGCTCGACCGGCGCCCATTCGATCGGCGACGCGGCGCGGATGATCAAGGATGATGACGCCGATATCATGCTCGCCGGGGGCGCGGAATCGACCATCAACCCGCTCGGCGTCGCCGGCTTCGCCCAGGCCCGAGCGCTCAACATGAGCTATAATGACCGTCCCGAGCAGGCCAGCCGGCCCTATGACAAGGGCCGCGACGGCTTCGTCATGGGCGAAGGCGCCGGGGTCGTCGTGCTCGAGGAATATGAGCACGCCAAAGCGCGCGGCGCGAAAATCTACGCCGAAGTCGTCGGTTACGGACTGTCGGGCGATGCCTATCACGTGACCGCCCCGCATCCGGAAGGGAAGGGCGCCGAAATCGCCATGCGTATGGCCTTGAAAAAGGCCGGAATGGAGCCGTGCGACATCGATTACATCAACGCCCACGGCACTTCGACCATGGCCGATACGATCGAGCTCGCCGCGGCCAAGCGGGTGTTTGGCGACGATCTGTGCGGTGCCTCGATGAGCAGCACCAAGTCGGCGATCGGCCATTTGCTCGGCGGCGCGGGAGCGGTCGAGGCGATCTTCTGCATCCTTGCGATCCGCGACCAGATCGTTCCGCCGACGCTCAACCTCGATGATCCCGACGAAGGCACCGAGGGGGTCGACCTGGTCCCGCACAAGGCTCGGAAACGGAGCGTTAAGACGGTGCTCAACAACAGCTTCGGCTTTGGCGGCACCAACGCCTCTTTGATCATGAAGGCGGTGTGACTAGGCCGCTCAAGGTTGCGGCGTTCATCGCCGCATTGGCGGCGCTGTATTTGGCCTGGCAATGGTGGGGGCCGGGGCCGCTTGCAAAGCCGCTGACGGTCACGATTCGCGAAGGCTCGACCCGGGGCAGCGCGGCTCGCGATCTCCAGGCAGCGGGCGCGGTCGGTGGGCGAAGCTGGTATTATTTCGGTCGGATCATCGGCAGCAATGACCCGATCCAGGCCGGCGAGTTCGAAATTCCCGCTCACGCCAGCGGTTCTGCCATCCTCGAACTGCTCCAGCATGGCCGTCCGGTGCAGCGGCTGATCACCGTGACCGAGGGAATGCCGGCAATTATCGTTACCGAGAAACTGGCCGCTAATTCCTTTCTCACCGGCAGCGTGCCGGACATCCGCGAAGGCTCGCTATTGCCCGACAGCTACAGTTTCGAGCGCGGTGAGCGGCGTTCGCAAATTGTCGCCCGGATGCAGTCGGCAATGACCAAGGTTCTTGCAGATTTATGGCCCAAGAGGTCGAACGATTGTCCGGTCGCGACGCCGGAACAAGCGATCATCATGGCTTCGATCGTGGAAAAGGAAACCGGCAAGCCGTCCGAACGGCCGATGATCGCCGGCGTCTATTGCAACCGCCTGCGCATCGGCATGAAGCTCGATGCCGATCCGACGGTCATTTACCCGGTGACCAAGGGCAAGCCGCTGGGCCGGCGGATCCTGCGCTCGGAACTGGCCGCCGACAATGGCTATAACACCTATCGCCGCGCCGGCCTGCCCGACGGGCCGATCGCCAATCCCGGCCGGGACAGCATTGCCGCGGTGCTCCATCCGGCAACGACCAAGGCGCTCTATTTCGTCGCCGACGGAAGCGGCGGTCATGTCTTCGCCGAGACGCTGGCGGAGCATCAGCGCAATGTCGATCATTGGTTCAAGCTGAGGCGCTCCAAGGGCGAAATGTAGGCCTCCCGGCCAGGGTTCAGCGCCCGATTTTCGCGCTTTCGACATAGCCGACGCGGCGGTCGTCGCCGGCATAGCCCCACGCCCAACCCAAAGTGTCGTCGAGCAGATCGAACGGCGCCCCGGCGTCCAGTCGGCCAAGGCTCGCCGAATTGGTCGAAGGTCCGTCGCGCAGCTCGGCCGAAGCCTTCATCCGGCGCGCGAGCGGCTCGGCGTAGTGGGACGCGATGACTGTTCCTGCCAAAGCCGCATCGGCAAGATCCTTGCGATAGGCATTGAAGGCTGGGTCGGGCAGGTTTGACGGCCCGCCGAGCGCGAAACAATCAGCGCTGGTGGGCGTAGGCCTTGGGGCCGTCGCCGGCCTGGGCGAGGACGGGCCTGCTGATCGCCGCGGCGTTTCCGCTCGCGAGGTGTCGTTTGAAGACGTCAAGAAACTGGGCCCCATTGCTCGTTTTGACGACAAACACATTGCGCCGGTCGTCCTGGTCGCGTTCGCGGCGGAGATAGCCGAGGCCACCCAGCGTGTTCAAGGCGCGAGTGACAACCGGTTTGGAAACGCTGAGCAATCGGGCGAGCCCGCGCACCGTGTGCGGCCCGGGGGTAAGATAGACGAGCATGAGCAACGCCATCTGGCGGTTGGTGAGGTCTGGTTCGCCCGAACGAACGTAAGCGATCAGGGCCCTCATCCAGCTGGCAAGCGCGGCCTCGCTCATAATGGTCAAACTCCCTCAGCTGTCGAGTCGCTGACAGGTAAACCGGCCAAGACGGCAAATGTTGCACTCGCGAGACGAAAAAACCCGCATTTTGGCTGGTTGTCGACTTATTTGTCGGCGAAGCGATGGCCGATTGCGGTGAATGCAGCGCGCAGGCCGAGCGCTTCTCCGCCTTTGGGGCGACCCGGTTTCGCCGCTTCGCGCCAGGCGAAGGTATCGAAATGCGCCCACGGCAGTCCGTCGGGGACGAAGCGCTTGAGAAACAGAGCTGCAGTAATGCACCCGGCCATCGGCGAATTGGATGAATTGGCGACATCGGCAACGTCACTCTTGAGCATCTCCTGATACGGATCCCACAGCGGCATCCGCCACAGCGGATCGCGGGTGTCATCGGCGGCCTTGGCAAGCGCATCGGCAAGTACGTCGTCATTGGCGAATATGGCCGGCAGGTCGGGTCCAAGCGCCACCCGAGCAGCACCGGTCAAGGTCGCGAAATCGATCATCAGCTCGGGTTCGCTCTCGACCGCTTTGGCGATTGCATCGGCCAGGACCAGACGTCCCTCGGCATCGGTATTGTCGATCTCGACCGTCAGTCCGTTGCGCGACTTCAGGATGTCGCCGGGCCGATACGCCGCGCCCGACACCGCATTCTCGACCGCCGGGATGAGCAGGTGCAGTCGGACCTTGAGTCGGTCCTCGATCACCAGCCGGGCCAGGGCCAGCGCATGGGCGGCGCCGCCCATATCCTTTTTCATCCACCGCATGCCGCTCGCCGGCTTGATGTCGAGCCCGCCCGAATCGAAGCACACGCCCTTGCCGATAATGGCCAGGCGCGGGTGTTTGGGATTGCCCCATGTCGCTTCGATCAGGCGCGGAGCGCGCGCCGCCGTCGCCGCACCGCCAACCGCGGCGATCATCGGATAGCCGGTGGCAAGCGCGTCGCCGCTGGCAATTTCGATCTTGGCGTCGGTTCCCTTGAGCGTGGCTCGAACGGCGGCCTCGAGTTCGGCTGGTCCGAGGTCGGCTGCGGGCGTGTTGACGAGATCGCGGACCAAAGCAGTCGCTTCTGCCAGCCGGACCCAGCGATCGATCCGTGCCGCGTCATTGCTGACCAGCACCCGCGGGCCGCGCTTATCGTCCTTCGCCTTCGATTTGTAGGTGTCGAACCGGTGCTGGGCGAGCAGCCAGCCAAGCGCCGCCGCTCCCGGCGACCCGTGGGCGAGCCGATACGTGCCCGCGGGCAAGCGCGCGGCGAGGTCGGCGAGGCACCACGGCCCAAGCTCTTCGGCCTTGTCGACCGCTGCGGCGACCTCGAACTCGCTTGCCCGCGGAAGGATGACAAAGCCCGACTTGCCGGTGAAGCGCTGCGCCTCGAGCAACCGCCGGTCCTCGGCCGGACGCTTTTTGACCCATTCGTCAAAGTCCGCCTTGTCGACGAGGTGGATGGAGTGGGCCTGTTGCCCGCGGTCGGCGGCGAGAAGGGGAGCGAAATCGGTCATTGCAAGCGCCTCTAGCTCGGCTTGCCGGCAATCGCCAAACGTCGGCCATTGGGTTTAACCGGCCGGCACCCCGAACAGGTCGTGCTCGTCCGCATCTTCGACCGTAACTCGGACGAAATCGCCAGCCTTCAAATGCCCGGCATCGCGCAGGTGGACCTCGCCGTCGATCTCGGGCGCGTCGGCCTTTGAGCGTCCGGTGGCGCCGCCGGTTTCGGGATCGACCGCATCGATCAGCACATCGACCTCTTTGCCCACCCTGGCGGCGAGCTTCTCGGTGGAAATCCGCGCGGTCAGTTCCATCAGCCGGGCGTAGCGCTCTTCCTTGAGCTCCTCCGGCACCGGATCGGGCAAAGCATTGGCTGCAGCGCCCTCGACCGGTTCGAAGCGGAAGGCGCCGACACGGTCCAATTGCGCTTCCTCGAGCCATTCGAGCAAATAAAGGAAATCCTCCTCGGTCTCGCCGGGGAAGCCGACGACGAAGGTCGAGCGAATGGTGATGTCGGGCGCGACCGCTCGCCAGCCGCGAATCCGCTCGAGCACCTTGGCGTCATTGGCCGGGCGACGCATCGCGCGCAGGATCTTCGGCGACGCGTGCTGGAACGGGATGTCGAGATAGGGGAGTACCAGTCCTTGCGCCATCAGCGGGATGACCTGGTCGACGTGTGGATAGGGGTAGACGTAATGGAGCCGGACCCAGGGCGTTTCGCCTTCCGGGGTCTTGAGCATCCCCAGCTCGCGCGCCAGATCGGTCATGTGCGGGCGCAAGTCGCGCCCGTGCCACTGGCGGACGTCGTTGCGGATATCGACGCCATAGGCCGAAGTGTCCTGGCTGATCACCAGCAATTCCTTGGTCCCCGCGGCGACCAGCTTCTCCGCCTCGCGCAGGATCGCATCGGGGCGGCGGCTGACCAGGTCGCCGCGGATCGACGGGATGATGCAGAAGGCGCAGCGATGGTTGCAGCCCTCGGAAATCTTCACATAGCTGTAGTGGCGCGGGGTCAGCTTGAGGTCCGGCCCAAGGTTGGCTGAAGGAACCAGGTCGAGATAGGCATTGGGGATCGGCGGCGCGGCTTCGTGGACCGCCGCGACGACCTCTTCATATTGCTGCGGCCCGGTGACCGCGAGGACTGACGGGAAGCGGGCGCGGATGACATCCGCTTCCTTGCCCATGCAGCCGGTGACGACCACCCGGCCATTCTCGGCAATGGCCTCGCCGATTGCTTCCAGGCTCTCCTCCTTGGCCGAATCGAGGAAGCCGCAAGTGTTGACCAGAACCACGTCGGCGCCGGCATAATCGGGCGACATGTCATAGCCGTCGGCGCGCAGCTTGGTCATGATCCGCTCGCTGTCGACCAATGCCTTGGGACAGCCGAGCGAGACCAGGCCCACGCGCGGGGGCTTCGGGAGGGTGGTGATGGTCATCGGAAGGGTCGCGCCTGTAGCGGAAGGCTCGCCCGCAGGCAATCTGGCGACGGCCGAGACCGGTCCTTCCGGCGAAATCGAGGGCTTAAGCGGTTTTCACCTCGACCGCGACGATGTGGAGCTCTCCCGAACCGACGTTTTCCACGGAGTGCGGCGGCAAGGGCTCGATCCACAAACCCGAGCCGATGGCCGGTGCCGGTCGGTCGCGGCTGTCGACGAGAATGGCACCGCGATCGTCGCGCCGCAGGAAATCGCTCCACCCGAGCACGTAAAGCGCAGCGGGCCATTCATGGGCGTGAATCGGAGTCTTGTGGCCTGCGGCGAGGCGCGTGTCGAGAATGCGCACCCGGTCGTTCTCGAACAAAATTTCGTGATGACCAGGCGCTGCGATAATCGCGTCGAGGGGATGGTTCGCCATCGGCCGAATATCCCGCAGCAGCCACGCCGCTGCAAGCTTGTTCATGGCGACGAACCGCGGGTAAGAGGCGGCCAGCCCTTAAAGAGCAGGAGTATCCATGCACATCGCGATGATCGGAACCGGCTATGTCGGCCTCGTATCGGGCGCCTGCTTCGCCGATTTCGGCCATCACGTCCGCTGCATCGACAAGGACGGGGCGAAGATCGAGGGCCTGCGGGCCGGGAAGATGCCGATCTGGGAGCCGGGGCTCGAGGCCCTGGTCAGCGCCAATGTCGAGCGTGGCAGGCTCAGCTTCACCACCGACCTTGCCGAAGGGGTCGAGGGCGCGGAGGCGATCTTCATCGCGGTCGGGACCCCGGCCCGCCGCGGCGATGGCCATGCCGATCTGACCTATGTGTTCGACGCGGTGCGCGAGCTTGCGCGCCACATCAAGCCGGGGGTGGTGGTGGTGACCAAGTCGACCGTGCCGGTCGGCACCGGCGACCGCATCGAAGCGATCCTCGAGGAGGAGGGAGTGAGCGGGGTTTCGGTCGCGTCGAACCCCGAATTCCTCCGCGAAGGCGCCGCCATCGCCGATTTCAAGCATCCCGACCGGATCGTCGTCGGCGCCGAGGACGAGGATGCCCGAGAGGCGTTGAAGGAAATCTACCGGCCTCTGTTCCTCAATCGCGCGCCGATCCTGATGACCGGCCGGCGGACGGCGGAATTGACCAAATATGCCGCCAATGCCTTCCTCGCGGTCAAGATCAGCTTCATCAACGAAATCGCCAATTTGTGCGAAGCGGTCGATGCCGATGTCCAGGATGTGGCGCGCGGTATCGGGCTCGACAATCGCATCGGGCCCAAGTTCCTCCACGCCGGTCCCGGCTATGGCGGAAGCTGCTTTCCCAAGGACACTTTGGCCTTGCTCCAGACCGCGCAACTGGCGGGCGTCGATCAGCGCATCGTCCGCACCACCGTCGCCGTCAACGACGAGCGCAAGGCGGCGATGGCGGAGCGGGTCGCCGACGCGCTCGGAGGCGAGCTTTCGGGCAAGAAGATCGCGGTGCTCGGCCTGGCCTTCAAACCCAATACCGATGACATGCGCGACGCCCCCTCGATCCCGCTGATCGAGGGGCTCCAGAGCCGCGGAGCGAGTGTTTCGGCGTTCGATCCGGTGGCCGTCGAGCAGGCCGAAGCGATCTTCACCGGCGTCGATTTCGCCGCCGATGCTTATGCCGCTGCAAACGCTGCCGACGCCCTGGTCATCGTCACCGAATGGGACGAATTCCGGGCGCTCGATCTGGGCCGGCTGGCCAAGGCCATGAAGGGCAATGCGCTGGTCGATTTGCGCAACGTCTATGATCGCTCCGAAGCCGAGCGCGCCGGACTTGTTTATCGCGGAATCGGCCGCGGCAAGCTCGACTGACGATGTCCGCCGAAAGCGGCTCGCTGCTCACCCGGAAACGATTTCAGTTCGCCTGTTCGCTGGTCATCGGCGCGCTAGTCCCCTGGGCTGCTCGGCTGTTTCTTCCCGGCGCCATCTTCGAGGCGGCGAGCATCAACGGCCTTGCCGGCAATGCGGTGGCGATTGCGATCGCCTTCTGGATGCGGCTGTCGATCGAAACCTATCCCGGGATCCGGCGCAGCGCGGTCATCCTGCCGTCGGCGCTGACCGGCCACGGACTGATCATCCTGTGGTTCGTGCTCACCCGTTTCCCCTACGATCGCTTCGCGCTGATGGCCGGATTTTTCCTCCACGTGCTGTGGCTCTATGTCATCTACGTCTATGCCGAGCGCAACGTTCGCCGGCGCATCGCGGTGGTCCCGTTCGGAGCGGTCGATCACCTCAAGCAGATCGATACCGTCGATTGGACCATGCTCAAGCGCCCGATGCTTCGCGACACCCGCCGGGCAAGCGCGATCGTCGCCGATTTCTCGGCCGATTTGCCCGACCAGTGGGAAGCGTTTCTGGCCGACGCGGCGCTGGCCGGGCGGATCGTCTATCAGGTCAAGCAATTGTCGGAATCGCTGACCGGGCGGGTCGAGCTTGAACATTTGAGCGAGAATAGTTTCGGGTCGCTGCTCCCGGCGCGGGGCTATTTCTATCTCAAGGCCGTGCTCGATTTTCTGTTCGCGCTCGCCATTCTGCCGCTGGCTCTGCCGCTGATGCTGCTGATCGTAATCGCCATTCGCGCCGCTGGCAAGGGCCCGGTCCTGTTCCGCCAGCAGCGTGTCGGCCATGCCGGCCGCAAGATCATCGTCTACAAATTCCGCACCATGCTCGCTGCCGATTTCGACGACGAGCGCCGGGCTGCGATGACCAGTCAGGACGACGACCGGATCACAGGTGTCGGCCGGGTTCTGCGCCAGCTGAGGCTCGACGAGCTGCCGCAGATTTTCAACATCCTGATGTGGCAGATGAGCTGGATCGGCCCGCGGCCCGAAGCCCAGGTGCTGTCGCGCTGGTACACCAGCGAAATCCCCTTCTATCGGTACCGCCACGTGGTGAAGCCGGGGATTTCAGGCTGGGCGCAGGTCAACCAGGGCCATGTCGCCGACGTCGACGAAGTCCATCGCAAGCTCCAGTACGACTTTTATTACATCAAATATTTCTCGCCGTGGCTCGACGTCCTGATCCTGTTCCGGACGGTCAAGACCATGCTCAACGGGTTCGGCGCGCGCTAACCGCAGGCCTGACCGAGCGGCCCATTCGATTGATCAGCTTGGTTGGTCGGCCGTCACAGCAAATGCCACAACGCCGCCACTTCCACGACGAACAACACGATCAGGATAGAGGTTCCGACGATGGCATCTCGTGGCTTTTTGGGAAATAGCCAGAAGCCAAAGGCTTTGACGAAATAGGGCATTGTGACGAACGAGGTCAGGGCAACGCTGATCGTATTGCCGATGAACATCGACAAGGACGAGTTCAAACGGGCAAGCAATGGACTGAGAAAGCGGGCCTCGAGCATGACGATCGGGAACAGCCCGAGCAGTACGAGCATTGCGGCTTTCCAGTTGGGCGGCGCATCGCCGGTTTCCGGATTCGTCGGGAACCAGCCAGGGAATGAGCTGTCGACCCGCTGCAGGTGCGCATAATCGATCAATGGCTGAGCTTCGCGAAGGAGCGACGCCCGCTCAGTCGACTTGAGCCATTTCTCTAATTGGGCCGCATTCTGGAAACGCATCAGCGTCGTCCAACCCAATTCGCCGCCCACCGGCGGCTGGACATAGGAACCGAGATAACCGGGGAATTTCGATTGGGCCTGCTGGATGCGGGTTTCCCAATCCCGATATTCAACCTCCTTCCCGGGCTTCACCTGGGTAACCACGACTTCGACGACGCCGCCGTCGGCGCCGATTTCTTTCACTTCGATTTCGACCGACGAATCCTTGGCAAGCAGCGATTGCGCATCTCTGACGAGCGCATCCCAGTCCGCCGATTGCCGCCACGATTCGAGCAGTTGTGAATTGCGAAACCGCAAGTTCACCGTCCAAGCCGGACTATGTGAATCCGCAGGCATGGTCTCGGAGCTCAAAAAGCCTTCGCTGCGCGCGGCCTGGGTCAAGGCTCTGGCCTGCCAGGCGGTGAATTCTTCTTCCGTTCCGGGTCGGAGGTGGAGTTTGGCGAGCAAGGTCGCCGCAGAGGCGGCTGGGGGTACGCTGGACATCGCAAACGCCTAATTCATATCGAGTGACAAGTCCTCCTATTTCTCTATTCTTAACAAGGCTTGCGGCGGTTTCCGCGGGTAGTGTTCAAGTAGGAGAAAAACATGGCTGACGAAGACCACGCGCGATTCATGGCTCGCGCAATCGAGCTGTCGCGCAAAGCTGCCATCGTCGAAAGTACGGGCGGCGCGTTTGGTACTGTAATCGTCAAGGATGGAGAGATCATCGGCGAAGGGCGCAATTGCGTTGTGGCCCAAAACGACCCGACTTGGCACGGCGAGATCGAAGCGATCCGAAATGCCTGCAAGGCCGAACAAAGTTTCAGTCTGGAAGGCGCAACTCTGTATACGAGTGCAGAGCCTTGCCCGATGTGCCTCGGGGCGACCTATTGGGCTGGAATCAAGGAAGTCTATTACGCGGCCACGGTTTCTGACGCGCTCAAATACGGCAATTTCGACGACAGCATGATCTATGAAGAAATCAGGAAACCCATGGATCAGCGCTCGATGAAAATCACGCAGATCATGCAACCCGAAGCGGTCGAAGTGTGGAAGGAATATGCCGCGAAGGCGGACAAGATTCAGTATTGATCTAATTTCGGGCTGAAGCGCCAGGCGATTGCATTGTCCGATGCGGTTGCCTGGCCTTCGATCCCGACGGCGCAATCAGGCGGTTGCTAGGGCGTTCGAGTCCGGCCCGAACCGATCACGATTTTCTTTCGGGCATCGGGCTGCCGGGTGATTCGATAATTGACCCGGTAACTGCCCGCTCCGCCGAACGTGGCTTGGCTCAATCCGCGTCAGGCGGCGAGCTGCTCGAGCTGTTCGCTGATCTCGATCCAATGGGCTTCAGCCTCGGCCAGCTGCTGGGCAAGCTGGGCACGGCGGCGGCTGAGTTCCGACATCGGCAAATCGGCAAGCTCGGGCGCCGCGGCCGAAGGATTGGCGAGGGCGTCGTCGAGAACCGAGCATTGAGCGGCGAGTTTGGCGCTCGCAGCTTCGGCGTCGGCGGCGGTCTTCTTCAGCGCCTTGGCCTTGTCGCGCGCCTTGGCATCGAGCTTTTTCGCCTTGGGCTTGCCCGCCGCGACCTTGGGCTGATTGCGGCCGAGAATGAAATCGATATAATCGTCGATGCTGCCAGGATAATCGACCGCTTCGCCATGATCGACCAGCACCAGCCGGTCGGCGGTCAGCTCGACCATATGGCGGTCGTGGCTGATCAGGATCACCGCCCCGTCATAGCCGTTCAGCGCCTGGACCAGAGCTTCGCGCGCGTCGACGTCGAGGTGGTTGGTGGGCTCGTCGAGAATGAGCAGATGGGGGGCGTCGCGGGTAATCAGCGCAAGGGCGAGGCGGGCCCGCTCACCGCCTGACAATTTGCCGACCAATGTATTGGCCTTGTCCCCTGAAAAGCCGAACCGGCCGAGCTGGGCCCGAACCGCGCCTGGAGTCGCGCCAGACATGGCGCGGGTCATATGTTCAAGCGGGCTATCGTCGCCGCTCAATTCCTCGACCTGATATTGGGTGAAATAACCGACCTTCATCTTGCCCGAGGCGTGGACCGAGCCGTCCATCGGCGCGAGCTGAGCGGCCAGCAGCCGGGCGAGCGTGGTCTTGCCGTTGCCATTGCGACCAAGGAGCGCGATTCGGTCGGTGGGGTCGATCCGCAGGTTGAGTCGGCTGAGCACCGGAGTCCCGGCGGTATAACCAACCGACGCCATGTCGAGCGTGATCAGCGGCGGTCGAAGCTCGCTTGGGCTGGGAAAGTCGAAACTGAGGCTGGGATCGTCGGCGAGAGCGGCAATCGGCTGCATCTTGGCGAGCATCTTGGCGCGGCTCTGGGCTTGCTTTGCGGTCGATGCTCGGGCCGAGTTGCGAGCGACATAATCCTGCAGGCGCGCCCGCTGGGCATCCTGCGCCGCCCGCGCCGCGGCGATCTGCGCCACGCGTTCGGCGCGTTGCTTTTCGAACCCGTCGTAATTGCCCGAATAGAGCGCGATCTTGCCGCCCGCGAGATGGAGGATCACGTCGACCACATTGTTCAGAAGGTCGCGCTCGTGGCTGATGACGATCAGCGTTCCGAGGTAGTTCTTGAGGAAATTTTCGAGCCACAATGTCGCTTCGAGGTCGAGGTGGTTGGAGGGCTCGTCGAGCAGCAGCACGTCGGGCTGCGAAAACAGCAACGCCGCGAGCGCGACGCGCATTTTCCACCCGCCCGAATAGGAATCGAGCGGTTGGCCCTGCATCGCTTCGTCAAAGCCAAGCCCGAGCAGGATCCGCGCCGCCCGCGCATCGGCGGTGTAAGCGTCGATCGCGAGCAGTCGGTCATAGACGTGGCCGAGGCGGTCGTGATCCGCGCAATTTTCGGCTTCCGCGAGCAATGCGGCCCGCTCCTTGTCGGCGGCGAGTACGGTTTCGAACGGGGTCGCGGTGCCCGAAGGGGCGTCCTGAGCGATATAGCCAAGCCGGGTCCGGCGCGGCATTTCGATATCGCCCTCATCAGCTTCCAGCTGGCCGATGATCACCTTCATCAGCGTCGACTTGCCGGCGCCATTGCGGCCGATCAGCCCGACGCGCGCGCCGGCCGGGATCGTCGCGGTGGCGCGGTCGAGGATCTTGCGCCCGCCAAGGCGCACCGTGATTCCGTTGATATTGAGCATGGCGGCGCCCCTAGCAGGCAATCGTGGCGAACTAAAGACGGGGATGCGGGCACTGCATTGCGAAGCTTGAACGTCGATCCACGCGGAGGAGAGCAGGTTCGCGGCCACCATGGCGACCCCTGGCCTCAACCGGCGGCCTGTTCCTCGAGCATCGCGAACCAGGCGTCGCGCACCTCGGCGTCCTCGGCACGTTCGGCTTCGATCACGGCGGCGGCGTCGGCCTCGAGTATCGCGGCTTCTTCGGGCGTGCACAGGCGCTCGTATTTCTCGTCGGGATCGCCGTAGTCGCAGCTTTCGTAGGCGGTGAAGCCGGGCGGCGGGGGAAAATCGGTCATCCAGCTGTTGCCTTCGATCGGGTCGCGCCAGCAGCGGTCGCTATGGTCGATGAACCTGGGCTCGTCCTCGTCCTCATCCTCGTCCTCTTCGTCAATGAGTGAATCGGGGGGACCTTCCACTTCGTCCACTTTGTTGGATTTGAGCAGCGCCAGCGCGGCGGCGACGGCCTCGGGATCGCCGCTGCGCAGCGCATCGACCATCAGCTCCCAATCGACCGGCTCCGGGCGCGGCGCGGGCGCGGCCGGAGCGCGATCGCCGCGGCTGCTGACCGACAGGCCGGTCTCGGCGAGGCGGTCGAGGCGGCGGAGGATGGCGAGGCCCAAGCGGTTGTCGATCACGTGCCGCTCCCCGACCAATGCGCCGTCGCGCCAGATCTGCTCGACATTGCCCTCGATCGAGCGGGCGAGAAGGGTGTCGGCGAGCCGCTCGCGGGCGATGGTCAGCGCGGCGTCCCAGGCGGCGGCAAAGAAAGAATTGCGGCGGCGCAGGGCATAAGCGCCCGACGGGCCCATGCCCGCCTGGTCGCACGCCTCGGCGACGACCGCGGTGTCGGCCAGCGCTTCGCAGAAAATCGCCATCTTGTCGCCGGTCCAGCCGTCGTGACGGGGGGTTGGAGCTGGGAGGGAGCTGCCTAGGGCAGGGGTGGCGGCAGTGGGCGCGCTTAGTTCGGTTGGTTCAGGCGAGTCGTTCTTCATGAACCATATTGGAACATATTATGGGGGCTGTAGGAAAGTGGTTTCCGATGGCTGCGGGGTTGGGGTGGTTGGTGCACTGTCACCGTAATTCCACTTATCGCGCTACTTGAGCGAGCAACCGCTGAGCGAATAGCCGTCGCCAATGTTCTCGCTGGTGTCGGTGCAGACGAACGAAATCTTCTGACCTTTCTTGAGCGACGCAATCTTCTTGCCGTCGGATGCCGAGAAGGAAGCGGCAACGAGGTAGGTCAGGTAGCCATCGCCCCCGCCCTCGAAGCTGATTGTCGGAGTAGCTGCGTCGCCGCCGAAGTCTTCGATCTTCTCGTTGCTGAATGCCAGACGATGTCCGCCATACTTTTGACCAGCGGCGACTTTGTTATCGTCGAGTTCCTTCCAGAGACCCTTCACTGAGGTGTTCATGATTGGAGCCTCCGTATTGTCGGTGGGCTTCCCTGTGTTGTGGAACGTGTCCTTGTTCCACGCTTCCACCCCTGCCTTAGTGGCATTCACCCACATAATGCAGACGAGCAGAGCGACACCGCCCGTCACGAGACCGGCAATAGCCAGTGACCGTGGCGGACGGCGCAGGGCAATCAGCCCAAACAGGATAGCCAACGGCGCAAGTAGCCATGACACGAAGCCGATGAACGGAATGAACGACATCGCCAATGCGATCAGTCCAACCACAAACGCAGCTTTGCCAAGAGAATTATGATCCGGTCGAACGTCCGCCGTCTGATTTATTGCAGTCACTACGCCCCCCTGGTCAACTCTCCGAGCGTGACTTCTATTTCACGGTAATCTGCACGAAGCAACGGGACTGAGGAGAAGCGGCTCAAATCCGCTTTCCACCTATTGCGGACTTGGATTTCATAAAAAGAGCCTGTGGGATTGAGTGCGAAAGAAGGTGGATCCCGGATCAAGTCCGGGATGACGAAAAAGCGGTTTGGTCCCTCTTCGTCATTCCCGCGAAAGCGGGAACCCAGCCCGGCAAGCCTCAACAAAGCGCAGCAAAGCCGAAATCTTCCGCGAGGTCGCGCCAGTCGGAATTGGTGGCTTCGATCAGCTCCAGCTTCCACGCGCGATTCCATTTCTTGATGCGCTTTTCGCGCGTGATCGCGGAGTCCATCGTTGGATGCTGCTCGAACCAGACGAGGAGTTTGAGGCCATATTGCCGGGCGAAGCCGGGCACGAGGCCCTGACGGTGCTGGTGAATGCGGGCGACGAGGTTGGAAGTGACGCCGGTGTATAGTGTGCCGTTGCGCTGTGAGGCGAGCAGGTAGACGGTAGGCGCGAAGTCGGCGTGCATGGTGTTTGTTTAGCTGGGTTCCCGCTTTCGCGGGAATGACGATTCAGGCGTCGATTGCCCCCTCATCCACCGCCGCTGCCGAGTTCTGGATGAACTCAAACCTATGCGCCGGGTCGCGGCCCATCAGGCGTTCGACCAGGTCCTTGACCGGCTGGCGGTCTTCGTAGGCGGCGGGGAGGGTGACTCGGAGCATCGAGCGGGTGGCCGGGTCCATGGTGGTTTGCTTGAGCTGGCCCGGGTTCATCTCGCCGAGGCCCTTGAAGCGGCTGACCTCGACCTTTCTGCCCTTGAACTCGGCGGCCTCGATCTCGGCGCGGTGGGCGTCGTCGCGGGCGTAGAGCGATTTGGCGCCGCTGGTCAGCCGGTAGAGCGGGGGCTGGGCCAGATAGAGGTGTCCGCGCCGCACCAGTTCGGGCATTTCCTGGAAGAAAAAGGTCATCAGCAAGGTCGCGATGTGGGCGCCATCGACGTCGGCGTCGGTCATGATCACGATGCGTTCGTAGCGCAACGTCTCCTCGCGCCACTGGTCGCGGGTGCCGCAGCCGAGCGCCAAAGTGAGGTCGGCGATTTCGGCGTTGGCGCGGATTTTTTCGGCAGTGGCGCTGGCGACGTTGAGGATCTTGCCGCGGATGGGCAGGATCGCCTGGGTCTTGCGGTCGCGCGCCTGCTTGGCGCTGCCGCCGGCGCTGTCGCCCTCGACGATGAACAATTCGGTGCCTTCGGCATCGTCATTGGCGCAATCGGTGAGCTTGCCCGGGAGGCGGAGCTTGCGCGCCGAGGTCGCGGTCTTGCGCTTGACCTCGCGCTCGGCGCGGCGCTTGAGCCGTTCTTCGACCCGTTCGAAGATTTGCCCGAGCAAGGCGCGGCCGCGATCCATGTCGTCGGCGAGGAAATGGTCGAAGTGATCGCGCACCGCGGCCTCGACGAAGCGCGCGGCTTCCAGGCTGGTCAGGCGGTCCTTGGTCTGGCTCTGGAAATGCGGGTTGCGGATGAACACGCTGAGCATCGCCTCGACGCCGTTGAAGACATCGTCGGCGGTGATGTCCTTGGCTTTCTTGACCCCGACCAGATCGCCGAACGCACGAATGCCCTTGGTCAAGGCGGCGCGGAGTCCGGCCTCATGGGTGCCGCCGTCGGGGGTCGGGATGGTGTTGCAATAATAGCTTTCCGAGCCTTCCGAATAGAGCGGCCAGGCGACCGCCCATTCGGCGCTGCCCTGGCTATTGGGAAAATCCTGGCGTCCGGCGAAAGGCAGATTGGTGACGCACGGACGCTCGCCCAATTGCTCGGCGAGGTGGTCGGCGAGGCCGTTGGCGAACTGGAACACGGCCTGCTGCGGGACCGCTTCCGACGCCAGCGACGGGTCGCAGCGCCAGCGGATCTCGACCCCGGCGAAAAGATAGGCCTTCGACCGCGCAAGCAGGTAAAGCCGGGCCGGATCGAAGCGCGCGTCGGGGCCGAAAATCTCGGCGTCGGGGGTGAAGGCAACGGTCGTTCCGCGGCGGTTTGGCGCGGCACCGGCTTCCTCCAGCGGCGACGTGGCGAGGCCGCGCGAAAAGGACTGGCGATAAAGCTTCTTGTCGCGCGCAACCTCGACCAAGGTGTCGCTCGACAATGCGTTGACGACGCTGACTCCGACGCCGTGAAGCCCGCCGGACGTGGAATAGGCCTTGCCTTCGAACTTGCCCCCTGAATGGAGCGTCGACATGATCACTTCGAGCGCCGATTTGCCCGGATATTTAGGGTGCGGATCGACCGGAATGCCGCGGCCGTTATCGGTCACGGTGAGGCGATTGCCGATGCCCAGCTCGACCTCGATGCGGGTGGCGAAGCCGGCGACCGCTTCGTCCATCGCATTGTCGATGACTTCGGCGGCGAGATGGTGGAGCGCTCGCTCGTCGGTGCCGCCGATATACATGCCGGGGCGGCGGCGGACCGGCTCGAGCCCCTCCAGCACCTCGATCGCGGACGCGTCATAGGCTTCGGGCGAAGAATTGGTTGAGGAACTGAACAGGTCGGACATCAAGCACCAACCTATACGGCGCGCCGCCGAGCCGTGCCAAGCACGGCAGCGGGCTTATCCACAGCTGTGATTCATGGCTGCGATCGCAGGCGGATCAGGCCGCGGTCAGGTTCCAGCGCAGGATGGCGGGCTCGGTCCGGTCGTGGTCGTAGCCGAGCTGGCTGATGCTTGCGGTGTCGAGCGTGAACAGAGCGCCGGCCTGGGGTTCGAGCCCGAGCCAGCGGGCGGCAAGCAGACGCAGCAAATGGCCGCTCGAGAACAGCAGGGCATTGCCGCCGGACTGGCGCAGTCTGGCGATCACCCGGTCGGCCCGGGCAGCGACGTCGGCCGGCTGCTCGCCGCCGGGGCAACCGTCGCGAAACAGCTGCCAGCCTGGCCGATCGGCGAGAATTTCGGCGGTCGTTCGGCCTTCGTAATCGCCATAATCCCATTCGGTCAGGTCAGGATCGATCCCGGCTACCGCGCCGAAACCGGCCAGCCGGCAGGTTTCCCGAGCGCGCATGAGCGGGCTCGTCGCGACCAGGTCAAAATTGTCATGTGCAAGCATCGCCCCGAGCCAGCGGGCATCCTCCTCACCTTCGGGAAGAAGCGGCAAATCGGTCAGCCCGGTGTGCTTTCCGCTGCGGCTCCATTCGGTCGCTCCGTGACGGACCAGGGTCACGGTTGGAAGGCTCGAGCGACGGGTCAAGCAAGCGCTGCCGGCGGACTAGCGGACGCGCGGGCCGCCGAACGGCAAGGGCGGCGGCGGACGGCGGTCGCGGCG
The DNA here is from genome assembly GCA_040390365.1 of Pseudomonadota bacterium. GTDB lineage: Bacteria > Pseudomonadota > Alphaproteobacteria > Sphingomonadales > Sphingomonadaceae > Sphingomicrobium. The sequence continues at coordinate 72,948 of JAZJYM010000008.1, forward strand.
CGGAAGCTGCGCCTGATAAGCGACTCCGCAATGCTGGACGCAATAGGGGAAGCCGGGGTTGGACGGCTGCCCGCAGAAATGGAAATCGGGCTCGCCCGGGTGGCCCATCGGCCATTTGCAGATGCGGTCGTTGAGCTCGAGCAGGCTGGTCTTGTTGGCCACTTCGGGGCTTGGCTTGGCCGGTACCAGGCGGCGCGGCGGGGCTGGAGGGATCGGCGCCTGCTGGTCGCCCGGCCCCTGGCGGATGAAACCGCCCGGCCCGATCGAACGATATTGCATTTCCGGTGCGGCCTTGGCCGGAGGGGCGTCGGCGGCGGAATCCTGGGCTCCGGTCCGCGCAGCGGGGACGGCGGGTTCAGCGCGGGGCGTTGACGCCGTTGGCTCGGCCTTTGCCGCCGGCGCCGCCTTGACGGCCGAAGCCTTGGCGGGCTTTTTGGCTTTGTCTTCGCCCGACCGGACCGGGGACGGACGCTGTTCGAGGCCAAGTCGGTGAGCCTTGCCGATCACCGCATTGCGGCTGACCCCGCCGAGGTCTTCGGCGATCTGGCTTGCGGTCGAGCCGGCGGCCCACATCTTCTTCAGGCGCTCGATGCGCTCGTCGGTCCATGACATCGGTGGTCTCGTGCTCCGCATTTCAAAGTCGGTAAGGCGTGCCTTGCGGCAACTCGCGACAGCCGATAGTCGCCTCACCAGTGAACGACCAGCCCATCAACGAGGAAAATACTTCCTGGGTACGCCACGCGCCGGGGGTGCCGGTGCTCACTGGCGTCAATTGGGGTGGCCTCAAGACCCTCTATATCAAGGAGGTGCGGCGGTTCTTCAAGGTCCAGACCCAAACCGTATGGGCGCCGGCCATCACCACCTTGCTCTATCTGGTCATTTTCACGGTCGCGTTGGGGCGCGCCGGGCGGGTGGTGATGGGGGTCCCGTTCGCGGATTTCCTCGCGCCCGGCCTGATCGTCATGGCGATGCTCCAGAACGCCTTCGCCAATGCCAGCTTCTCGCTCCTGGTGGGCAAGATCCAGGGCAATATCATCGATTATCTGATGCCGCCCTTGTCGACCGGGGAATTGATCACCGGACTGGTCGGGGCAGCGGTCACCCGCGCCTTTCTGGTCGGCTTCGCGGTGTGGCTGGTGATGCTGCTATGGCCAGGCGTATCGGTCCATGTCGAGCGTCCGCTGATCGTGTTGTGGTTCGGGCTGATGGGGTCGCTTCTGCTCGCCTTTCTCGGGCTCCTGACCTCGGTATGGGCGGAAAAATTCGACCATGCCGCGGCGGTGACCAATTTCGTGGTGACTCCGCTGTCGCTGTTGTCGGGCACCTTTTACACCGTTCATTCACTCGCCCCGGCATTCCAGGCGGTGAGCCACGCCAATCCCTTTTTCTACATCATCTCGGGCTTCCGCGCGGGCTTTCTCGGGGTCAGCGATTCGCCATTGATGGTCGGCGGGATCGCGCTGCTCGCGCTCAATCTGGTGATGTTCGGCCTGTGTTACGCGCTCCTGCGCAGCGGCTGGAAAATCAAGAATTAATTAATCGCTCCAACCTGTCGCCCCGTGACGAAGTAAAACACGAAAAGGCAAGCTTTGTTGAACGCAGGATAACAATCATGTTCAGCCGCGTCTCAAGCGAATCGGCGCAAAAGCATCGCATCAACTGCTCACAAGGAGAGCCAAGATGCGTAAATTACTTATTTCGGCGGCCGCCGCGGTTTCGGCTCTCGCCGTCGCCACCCCCGCCGCCGCCCAGTGGATGCCGCAGCCGGTCGGCTATGGTTCGGCCTACGGTTACGGCAACCCGGGACAGGCCCAGGCCCTGCAGGCTCAGATCGGCCAGCTGCGGATGCAGATCCGCCAGCTCGGGATGAGCAACATGCTGAGCCGAGGTGAATTCCGCCGTCTCGATTGGGAAGCGGGGTCGCTCGACCAGCGGGTCCGCGCCGCGGCGTTCAACGGGATGAGCCCGCGCGAAGGCTATGACATCCAACGCCGCATTGCGCGTTTGCAACAGCGGATTCAGCTCGCGATGTACAATGGCAACCGTCGCTACGGCTACGGCTCTGGCGCCTACGGCGGCTATGGCTACGGCTCTGGTTACGGCTCTGGCGGTTACGGCGGCTACGGCGGCTACGGCGGCTATGGCGGTTTGGGCACGTCCTCGGGCCATTCCGGCTATTACAGCCCGAGCCCAAGCCACAACGGGCAGGTTGTCCAATATGACGGCCGAGACACGCAGCGAATGCCGTCGATGCGGGGTGGAAGTGATCGCGGATTTTCATCGCGCGGCGGTGAGACCCGCAACATGCCGTCGATGAATGCCAGGGGTGGCCGAAGCTCAACCCTTGGCGGACGCGGCATGGGGCGGCGCGGCGGACGCGACCGCAACTAAGCGCTCGTCACTCGCCGACTGTTTAGGAAGCGCTCCGGGGCCCAACTCCGGAGCGCTTTCCCTTTGACGAACGCCTGTCTATAGGCGCGGCGGCGGCCAGGGCCGCTCCGCAAACATACTCATGCAGGGAGCCTTTCGTTCATGGCCATCACGCCGCTCATGCCCGTCTATCCCCGTTCGCCGGTTCGCCCGGTCCGCGGCGAAGGCGCCTATCTCTATGGCGAGAAGGGCGAGAAATATCTCGATTTCGCGGCCGGGATCGCGGTCAATCTGCTCGGCCACGGCCATCCCCATCTGACCAAGGCGATCGCCGACCAGGCGGCAACCCTGATCCACGTCTCCAACCTCTACGGATCGCCGCAGGGCGAAGCGTTCGCCCAGCGCCTGGTCGACAACACCTTCGCCGACACCGTGTTCTTCACCAACAGCGGAGTCGAAGCGGTCGAATGCGCGATCAAGACCGCGCGCCGTTACCATTATGCCGGCGGCAATCCGCACAAGACCAACCTCATCACCTTCAAGAACGCGTTCCACGGCCGCACCATGGCGACCATCAGCGCGACCGATCAGCCCAAGATGATCGACGGCTTCGCCCCGCTGCTTCCGGGCTTCACCGTGGTCGAGTTCGACAATCTCGATGCGGCGCTGGCCGCGGTCGACGACAATACCGCCGGCTTCCTGCTCGAACCGATCCAGGGCGAGGGCGGCATCCGTCCGGCGTCCAAGGACTTCATCCGCGGGCTGCGCCAGGTCTGCGACGACAAGGATTTGATGCTGGTGTTCGACGAGGTCCAGTGCGGGGTCGCGCGCACCGGTTATCTCTACGCTTATGAATATTATGGAGTGACGCCCGACATCATGGCCAGCGCCAAGGGCATTGGCGGCGGTTTCCCGCTCGGCGCCTGCCTGGCGACCGAAAAAGCGGCGCGCGGAATGGTCGTGGGCACCCACGGATCGACCTATGGCGGTAATCCGCTGGCGATGGCCGCGGGCCAGGCGGTGTTCGATATCGTCGCCAATGAGGAATTCCTCGCCGGCGTCCGGACCAAGGCCGAGCGGCTGCGCTCGGCGCTCGAGCAGATGCTGCCCAATCACGACCATCTGTTCGAAGGGGTTCGCGGGCTCGGGCTGATGCTCGGCATCAAGATGAAGACCGACAGCCGCGCCTTCGTTGCCTATTTGCGGACCAAGGGACTGCTGACCGTCGCGGCGGGCGATAATGTCGTTCGAGTGCTTCCCCCGCTGACGATCGAGGAAGCCCATATCCGCGAATTCGTCGACACGCTGTCGGCGGCGGCGGCGGACTATGAGGTGCCCGCCGAAGCGGCGTAGAATGGTGCTTGCGGACATTGGAACTTAGCGGTTAGCGCAGGCGTCTGGCGGGCGTTGTCTCGCGCACGCCGCGACCCTATCTTCCCAGCGATGGCCGAGATCTCCCTCCTTAGCGACGTCGGGCTCGGGATTTCGATCCCGTCGCGTAATACGCGCGGGCGGGTGGTTCGGCTGGGGCCGGCGATCGACGCGATCCTGTCGAGCCATCAATATCCGCCGCCGGTCGAGCATCTGCTGGCCGAGGCGCTGGTGCTGACCGCCTTGTTCGGATCCCTGCTCAAGGAAGCCGAAGGGCAGGTCACGCTCCAGGCGCAGACCGAAAACGGGATCATCGATCTGCTGGTCTGCGATTATCTCAATGGCGAGCTGCGCGGCTATGTCCGCCACAATCCCGACCGGCTCGCCGAGGCCGGTCCGCATCCGTCGCTGTTTTCGCTGTTCGGCAAGGGCTATCTGGCGGTGACCTTCGATCATTCGACGATCGCCGAGCGTTATCAGGGGATTGTCCCGTTGGAGGGCGAGAGCCTGGCCCAGGCGGCGCAGAGCTTCTTCGGTCAGTCCGAACAAATCCCGAGCATCGTCCGGCTGGCCGCCGAAAAGCGCGACGGTCACTGGTACGCCGGCGGCTTGCTGTTTCAGCATTTGCCCGAGGGCGAGGAAGGCCGCGATCGGCTTCATACCCGGCTCGACCATCCCGACTGGCCGCATGTCGCGACCCTCGCCGGATCGGTCAAGGCGGAGGAGCTGACCGACGCCGGGCTGGCGCTCGACGACCTGATCTGGCGCCTGTTTCACGAAGAGGATGAAGTGCGCACGTTCGGCGCCGTTGCGCTCAGTCGCGGGTGCCGCTGCGATCCCGACTATGTCCGCTCGGTCCTCGCCAAATTCCCCGAGGACGAGCGCGAAGCGATGGTCGGCGAAAACGGAATGATCACCGTCGATTGCGAATTTTGCTCATCGAGTTTCGACATCGCTCCGGGTGAATTTCTCAACCGGGCTTGAGTATCCTTTCGTTAATGCCAACATTGTACCTGCGATGACGATGAAACGGCACTTATTCCTGATCGCTGCGGCTATTGGCGCAATGTCGGCGACAGCCGGGGTTTTTGCGGCGCAATCGGCACAATCGCTGACCGGAGTCGCCGGCGGATTGTGGGAGGTGAGCGGAATTCCGGGCACCAAGACCGCGCTCAAGCAATGCGTCGCCGATCCGGTCGAACTGGCGATGGTCGAGCACAAGAATGTCAAATGCACTCCGACCATCCTCAACAATTCTGGATCGAGCGTGAAGCTCAGCTATCAATGCGTTGGCGGCGGCTTCGGCCAGGCGACGATCAAGACGATCACGCCGCGTTCGCTGCGCCTCGACGTTCAGGGCATCGCCGACGGCGCGCCTTATGGCTATGTGCTCCAGGCCCATCGCGTCGGGGACTGCCCAACCAAGGCTGAACGCGGCGGTCATTAAGCCCGCGTTTAACCATGAACGGATAAAGGCGAGTCGTGCCGGGGTTCCGGCACGCATTCCTCCGATCGGGCGGCAACGCCCGATCATTGGGCCGCCGGAGCTGCAAGACCGGCGGCCCTTCTTTTATCGCCGCCGAATGAGTAGAGGGCGCGCGTGCTATATTTGATCCTCAAGGCGTTGATGTCGGGCGCGATTGTTGCCGCGGTGTCGGAAATCGCGCGGCGTTACCCCGGCTGGGGCGGGCTGGTCGCGTCGCTGCCGTTGGTCTCGCTGCTGGCGATGACCTGGCTGTTCGTCGACAGCGGCGACCGGATGAAGGTGGCCGATCTGGCGGGCAGCACCTTCTGGTTCTTGCTTCCCTCAATTCCGCTATTCCTGATCATCCCGTGGCTGCTGCGCTCGGGGTGGAGCTTCGCCGCGACCATGGCGGTTTCGATCGCGGTGACGATCGCGCTTTACGCGCTCACCTTCTGGGCGGCGCCGCGACTCGGCATCAAGCTGTGACGAAAAAGGCGGTGGTCCTGCTTTCGGGCGGGCTCGATTCGATGGTCTGCGCCGCATTGGCGCGAGAAGCAGGGTTCGAGGTCGTCGCGCTGACGATCGATTACGGCCAGCGCCACCGGGTAGAACTCGAATCGGCCGCAGCGATCGCGGCCCAGCTGGCCAAGCGCCACATCGTCCTCCCGCTCGACCTGCGCGCGTTTGGCGGATCGGCGCTGACCGCCGACATTGCGGTGCCCAAGGACGGGGTCGGGGAGGGCATTCCGGTGACCTACGTGCCGGCCCGCAACACCATCTTCCTCAGCCTTGCGCTCGGCCTCGCCGAAGCCAGCGGCTCGAGCGACATTTTCATCGGCGTCAACGCGCTCGATTATTCGGGCTATCCCGATTGCCGGCCCGAGTTCATCGCCGCGTTCCAGGACCTTGCGACACGGGCAACCAAGGCCGGAGCCGAGGGGCGCGGGTTCACCATCCACGCGCCGCTGCAGTCGATGACCAAGGCCGACATCGCGCGCGAGGCGGCTCGGCTCGGGCTCGACGCGGGCCTCAGTCACAGCTGTTACGATCCGCTGTCCGACGGGCGTCATTGCGGCCGCTGCGACGCCTGCCGCCTGCGCTCCAAGGGATTCGCTGATGCCGAGCTTCGGGACCCGACGGCTTACGCATGACCTATTCGGTCAAGGAATGTTTCCTCACCCTGCAGGGAGAAGGGGCCCAATCAGGGCGCAGAGCGGTGTTCCTGCGCTTCGCCGGCTGCAATTTGTGGAGCGGGCGCGAGGAAGACCGGGCCGCTGCGCAATGCAATTTCTGCGACACCGATTTCGTCGGGACCGATGGTTCGGGTGGGGGCAAGTTCGCCGATTGCGATGCGCTTGCGGGTCATGTTGCCGCGATCTGGGGCGACGCACCCGGGCCAAGGCTGGTGGTCGTGACGGGCGGCGAGCCGATGCTCCAGCTCGATTCCGCCTTGGTCGATTCGCTGCATCGCTCGGACTTTGAGGTCGCGGCCGAGAGCAATGGTACGTTGCCAGCGGTGGCCGGGCTCGACTGGCTGTGCATTAGCCCCAAGGCGGGAACCGATGTGGTCCAGCGCAGCGGCGACGAATTGAAACTGGTGTGGCCGCAAGCGGGGATCGATCCGGCGGCACTCGAAGACTGGGACTTCCGCCATTTCCTGGTCCAGCCGATGGATTGCGCCGAGCGCTCGGCGGCGATCGAGGCCGCGATTGGTCTGGTGATGGAGCGGCCGCGCTGGCGCCTGTCGCTGCAGGCGCACAAGCTGGTCGGCCTGCCTTAGCTCATTGGGTGCTGTTGGCCGGCTGCGCCGGCGCTGGCGTTGCCGCTGCCGCTGCCGCGGGTTCCGGCGCCGGCTTGGCCGCCGGTTTCGCCGCCGGTCTGGCCGGTTTGGTGGAAATCGGCGATCCCGACTGATTGCCGTCGTTCATGACCATGTTCGAATAATCGACATCGTCAGCCATGTTCGCGGCTTCGCCGGTGACGGCGTCGATGGCGGTGATGTCATTGGCCGCGATCTTGTCCGCGGTCAGTCCGGTGTCGGCATTGGCGGTGGCGTCGGCCTCGCCCTTGGTGCCGCAAGCCGAAAGGGCGATCGCCGCGCCGGCCAAAAGGGTCATTCCAGCTCGCATTCCACACTCCAAGCGAATCGCATAAGCGAAAAAAAAGAGGCTGCCGGGATAACCGGCAGCCCCTTTAAACGCCAACGCCTCCGAAACGGAGGCGCTTTTGATTACATCGCGTTGGTAGTCGCATTCGTGTCGGCCGCGTTCATGTCGGCGTTCATGGTCATGTTCGCATCCATTGCGTTCATGTCCATGGTCGCATTCATGTCAGCATTCATGTCCATACCGGCATTCATGTCGGCGGTCATGTTTTCGTCGAGATTCATCGTATTGTTGGCGGCATCGTTGCTGCTGCAAGCAGAAACTGCCAGGGCCGCACCAGCGACCAGGATAAGAGCACGCATTCAAAACTCCCTAATTATTGCGATTCGCCACGGCTATTCCGTCACGCAAATCGAGCGACTCATAGTCTGAAGCAACAGGTTCCTTCAAGACTCTTTACGCGAACGGTCCAAATCATTCAGAAATTGGCTGAAACCATGGCGTAAAGCGCTGTCGATTTCGCTCAGCGAGGCCGATTTGCCCAAGGCCGCAACGCTGGTCACTCCAAATTCGCTGATCCCGCACGGAACGATCCCGGTGAAATGCGACAGGTCCGGATCCACATTGAGCGAAAAGCCGTGGAGGGTGACCCAGCGCTTCACCCGCACTCCCAAGGCCCCGATCTTGGACTCGTCGGGACCGTCGCCGACCCAGATTCCGATCCGCCCCGGCGCTCGGTGCGCGGTCACCCCGCACCGCTCGAGCGTCGCGATCATATATTGCTCGAGGGAATGGACGAAGCAGCGGATGTCGCGGCCGCGCCGGTCGAGGTCGAGGATTAGATAGACGACCCGCTGGCCGGGTCCGTGGTAGGTATAGCGCCCGCCGCGACCGGCCTCGAAGACGGGAAAGCGGAGCGGATTGCTGAGCTCGGCCGGATCGGCACTGGTGCCGGCGGTGAACAAGGGTGGGTGCTCGAGCAGCCACACTAGTTCGCACGCCTCGCCGGCGCGGACGGCGGCGGCGCGCTGCTCCATTGCCTCAAGCGCCTCGGCATAAGGCGTCAGGCCGGTACTGATTTTCCAGTCGATGTCGCCCAATGAGTCCATGACCGGTCGCAAATGGCGATCAGCGGTCATGCGGGCAAGCATGATTGCGCTTGCACTGGCCGCCGACCATAGAGGGCGCCAGGCAAGGGAGCGGCAATGTCAGACCTATCGATTTCCAAAGCGTGGGACGAAACCAGGGCATTGTTCGCCAGCGACGGGCGGCTGTTCACCGCCATCGCGGTGGCGCTGATGGGGGTTCCCTCGATGATCAGCGGATTGATCGCGCCCGAGGGTCTGGGCGTCCAGTCCGGCCAGCCGTGGTATGTCGATTTGCTCCTGTTCGCTTTCATGCTGGTGGCCCTGGTCGGTCAGCTGGCGCTGGTCAGGATGGCGCTCAAGCCGTCGCTGACGGTCGGCGCGGCGATCGCCCACGGCGCTCGGCGGATGCCGGTCTATCTGGTCACAGCGGTGATCATTGGGGCCGCGATTGTCGCCATCGCCGTCCCGGTGGTGGTGATCGCGATGCTCAGCGGTGCGAACTTCGATCCGGCGGCGACGAAGATGACTCCGGCGATGGCGGTCATGGTCCTGGTTATCGTCGTCATCGCGGTGCTGCTCGGGGTGCGAATGTTGATGGGCACTCCGGTTGCCGCGGCGGAAGCCGCCGGTCCGGTCGACATCATCAAGCGCAGCTGGCGCCTGACCGCTGGCGTGTGGTGGAAATTGCTCGGCTTCCTGCTGCTGATCCTGGTTGGCGCCGGGGTGGTCGCACTGGCGATCAGCATGGTCATCGGAAGCGTTGTGACGGTCGCTTTGGGCCCGATCGAATCGATGAGCACGAGCGCGCTTGTGGTGGGGCTGTTCCAGGGCCTGTTCAACGCCGCCTTCACCGCCTTGTTCGCGGTGATGCTGGCGCGAATCTATGTTCAGTTGTCGGGCCGCGACACGGTCGAAGCGCCGACCAGCGGGATCTGAGGAGCGCAGTCGGCGGCAAGGATTCCGCTCAGCCGGGGATCGGGGAAGGTCTCGACCGCGCGCTTATAGGGGATGAAGCCGGCGCGGCGGTACGCGCCAAGTGCCGCCGGGTGATCGAGCGAACAGGTGTGAACATGAACCCGGTCAATCCCCGAGCGCCATGCGCGATCGATCGATTCGGCCAGCAGCCAGCGGCCATGGCCGTGTCCCGATAGCTCCGGGATCAGGCCGACGAAGGCGAGTTCGCATTCGCCCTCGGCGCGGAAATCCAGTTCGAGCATGCCCGATGGCCGGCCCGCTTCGTCCTCGACCTTGTAGAGCTCGACCCGCGGATCGTGGGTGATCGCGTCGAGCGCCTGATCGTCGAGCACCAGCCGCGAAAACCACAGCCACGGCGAACCGATCAGCCGGAACAGGTCGCGATAATCGGCCGCCGCGGGCCGTTCCATCCGGCGCAGGCTGAGCGGCGCCGGCGGAACGGCAATATCCGGCCGCTGGCGCATCTCAAGGAAGGTAACCACTGCCGCCAGGTCCCCCGGGGCGACCGGGCTGTACGTCATTCGCCCCTCGCCCTTGCGGCGCAATCGGGAGGGGCAGGGGTCATTGCCACGTCGCGACGGGCGGCAGGCTCATCAATATGGCGTCGATATTGCCGCCGGTCTTGAGCCCGAACAATGTCCCGCGATCGTAGAGCAGGTTGAATTCGACGTAACGGCCGCGGAATTCGAGCAGGCGCTTCATGTCCGACTCGTCGAACTTCATCCCGGTCCGCGCCCTAACTATAGTTGGGAAGATGTCGAGAAACGCCTCGCCGACATCGCGGGTGAAGGCGAAATGGGCATCGAAATGGCCTTCGAGATGATCGAAGAATATCCCGCCGACGCCGCGCGCGACATTGCGGTGGGGGAGCCAGAAATATTCCTCCGCCCAGTTCGAAAAGCGCGGATAGAAGGTCGGGTCGTGGGCGGCGCAGGCGGCGCGCAGCCGGGCGTGAAACGCCGCTGTATCCTCGGCATAGGGAATGGCCGGATTGAGGTCGGCCCCGCCGCCGAACCAGCGCTTGGTGGTGGTCAGGAAGCGGGTGTTCATGTGCACTGCGGGGACATGCGGATTGGCCATGTGCGCGACCAGGCTGATGCCCGTTGCGAAGAAGCTGGGATCGGTCTCGGCGCCGTGAATCTGGCCGGCGAATTCGGGCGAGAATTTGCCGCCGACGGTGGAGACATTGACCCCGACCTTTTCGAACACCTTGCCGTTCATCTGTCCGCGCACTCCGCCGCCGCCCGGCGCACCGGGGGGGTCTTCGCGCTCCCACGGCGTAAGGACGAAGTCGGCCTCGCTCCCGGCTTCGCGCTCGATGCTCACGAATTCGGCGCAGATCCGGTCGCGCAATGCCTCGAACCAGTCGCGGGCGGCTTGTTGCTGGTCGTCGAGTTCGATCATCGCAGTGCTCAATAAGCGCGGCGCTGGGCCGCGACCAGCATCCGCAGCAACATCGCGATCGGGCGCGGAACGCCGACCTTGCCTTCAAGCCACAAGCTGACCGCGGAACGCGAAACGCCGATCGCCTGGGCGAGATCGTTCTGGGTGCGATAGCCAAGGCTGCGCATCGCGGTGCGCAATTCCTCGGGCGCCATGCTGTTGAGTCGCGGATCGTCCATCGGCCTTACCCAGTAACGTCATTGCGAACGAAGTGAAGCAATCCAGCCTGGATTGCCGCGGCTACGCCGCTCGCAATGACGAAAAAATCAGATCGCGTCCGGTCCCCGGTCGCCGGTTCGGATCCGGATCGCTTGCTCGACCGGCAGGATGAAGATCTTGCCGTCGCCGATGCGCCCGGTGCGCGCGGCATTTTCGATCGCCTCGACCGCGCGCTCGACCATGTTGGATTCGACCACCACCTCGATCTTCACCTTGGGCAGGAAGTCGATGACATATTCGGCCCCGCGATAGAGCTCGGTATGGCCTTTCTGGCGGCCGAAACCCTTGACTTCGGACACGGTCAGTCCCGACACGCCGACTTCGTGCAGCGCGTCTTTGACGTCGTCGAGCTTGAAAGGCTTGATGATCGCCTCGATCTTTTTCACTTGGCGTCGCTCCATTTCCCTGATTGTCCGCTAATGCCCAATCGCCGCCGCATTTCCAAGCAAAGGCCGCCGAACCTATGAAAGCAATCATCCTTTCCGCCGGCCAGGGATCGCGCCTCGGCCATCTGGTCGACGACCGGCCCAAGTGCCTGATCGAGTTTGCCGGCCGCTCGTTGCTCGATCGGCAACTCGATGCGCTGGCCGCGAACGGGGTCGATGAAGCGGTGGTCGTGACCGGCTTTCACGACGAATTGGTCGATTCGGCGATCGCCGCTCGGGGCAGCGCCGGCCCGCGGGTGCGGACCATCTTCAACCCGTTCTTCAAGGTCGCCGACAATACTGGCTCGCTGTACATGGCGCACGAAGAGTTGAGCGGCGACTGCCTGGTGTGGAACGGCGATACGCTGGTGTCGAACGCGCTGATGGCCAGGGTCGTCGCCAACCGCCAGGCGGGCATTTGCGTCACCATCGACCGCAAGCCCGATGGCTATGACGACGACGACATGAAGGTGGTCGAGGAGGGCGGGCTTCTGAAGGCGATCGGCAAGCGCCTCGATCGCGGCGGGGTCAATGCCGAATCGATCGGGCTATTGGCGTTTCGTGACGGCGGGGCGGAGCGGTTTCGAGCCGCGATCGAGGCGGCGCTTCGAACGCCCGAAGGCACGACCATCTGGTATTTGCGGGTGATCCACCACCTCGCTCAAAACGAGGCCGTCCACACGCTCGATATTGCGGGCGGGGAGTGGGGCGAAGTCGATTTCCCCGAGGATGTCGAGGCCGCCGAGGCGCTGGTGAAGGGCTGGGACCAGGGTCGGTAGCTTCCGCTGTGGGTGGAAAGCAGACATTGCGGGTTGGAAAGTTTTGTCACACGCATCGTTCGATGCGAGGGGCTCTTTGTATCTTTTTAGCCATGTTCACCGAAGGTGCGTGTAGCAAAAGCGAAGCGCCGGCTGCATGTGTTCCTGTTCTTCAGGGATGGGCAACGCCGGAAACTGGCAAACCCGCATCAGTAATCGACAATTCACTCACGCTTACTGGCCGCGAAATGCGTTGGAATGGTGTTCGGATCGATGAGCTGACGCTTGCCGAATATGTTCGGCGGTCGGCGGCGATGCAGCCTATCCCGGTCTTGATCTTTGATCCCGGAGACCCTCCAGAATGTTCCTTCGCAACCAAAATTCAGGCCGAGATAGATCAGGTTTACCCCTGCCGCGACGGCGCTTGCTGGCAAGGGTCTAAAGCGGCATTCGAACGAGCAAACTACAGGATACCAAGAAACAGTTCGGCCGTTCCATAATGTCCCGCTATGGGCCGACAGCGGAAGAACTCCGTCGCGCAGTAACTCCGTGACGTCGGTCATTCAAATTCGTCATTCCCGCGCAAGCGGGAACCCAGCTAAGCGAACAGGATGAATCGCGAATTTGCGCCGACCGTCTACATCCTCGCATCGAAGCGCAATGGCACACACTATACCGGCGTTACCTCGAAATTCCTCGCGCGACTTCACGCCCATCGGACTGGAGCAGTTTCCGGATTCACCCGCGATTACGAGGTGAAAATGCTGGTCTGGTTCGAGCAACACGCGACGATGGAAGAGGCGATCCAGCGCGAAAAGAGGATCAAGAAATGGAATCGCGCGTGGAAGCTGGAGCTGATTGAGAAATCAAATCCCGATTGGCGCGATCTGGCCGAGGATCTCGGTTTGCCGCCGATTGATTGATTTGTTTGGCTGGGTTCCCGCTTTCGCGGGAATGACGATGGGTGGCGGTGGGGTTTTCGCTTTCGAGGGAACGACGAAAAATCAGTAGGGCGGCCTGTCGAGTCCCGTTGGGCTCTTCGTAAAAACCTCGCAGCCATCGTCGGTGATGCCGATCGAATGCTCGAACTGGGCCGACAGCGAGCGGTCGCGGGTGACCGCGGTCCAGCCGTCGTCGAGCAATTTGCAGTCGGCCTTGCCGATGTTGATCATCGGCTCGACGGTGAAGAACATGCCGGGTTTGAGCTCCGGGCCGGTGCCGGGCCGGCCGGCATGGACGACCTCGGGCGCATCGTGAAACAAGCGCCCGACGCCGTGCCCGCAGAAATCGCGGACGACCGAATAACGCTGCTTTTCGGCGTGGGTCTGAATGGCGTGAGCGATGTCGCCGATGGTGTTGCCGGGCCGCGCCTGCTCAAGCCCGAGCATCAGGCAATCGTAGGTCACCTCGACCAGTTTTTTGGCCTTGATCGGAACGTCGCCGACCAGGAACATGCGGCTGGTGTCGCCGTGCCAGCCATCGACGATCGGGGTAACATCGATGTTGACGATGTCGCCGTCCTTGAGCGCTTTTTCGCCGGGGATGCCGTGGCACACGACGTGGTTGATCGAGGTGCAGCAGCTCTTGGTGTAGCCGCGATAGCCGAGCGTGGCCGGGAAGCCGCCGCCGTCGATCGTCATCCGGTGGACGATATCGTCGATTTGCTGGGTGGTGATTCCGGGGACGACGTGAGTGGTCAGCGCGTCGAGGATTTCCGCGGCCAGGCGACCGGCTTTGCGCATCCCCGCAAAACCCTCGGGCCCGTGCAATTTGATCGCTCCGTTGCGGCTTGCGAGCGGATTGTCGGCGGTGACGGTGACATAATCGTTCATTGCCCCGATATAGACGCGAATGACGAAATCCAAAACCTGGTCCGCCGCTTTGCTCATCATCGGCGATGAAATCCTGTCCGGGCGGACCCAGGACAAGAACATCGCGCAGGTCGCTTTGTGGCTCAACGACCAGGGAATCCGGCTGGTCGAGGTGCGGGTCGTGCCCGATGTCGAGGAGCGGATCGTCGAGGCGCTCAACGCGCTTCGCTTAACCCATGATTATTGCTTCACCACCGGCGGCATCGGTCCGACCCACGACGACATCACCGTCGATGCGGTGGCCAAGGCCTTTGGCGTTGCGATCGTGGTTCATCCCATTGCTCGAGCGATTCTGGAGGATTATTACCGCGACCGGCCCGGCGGGCTGACCGATGCCAGGATGCGCATGGCGCGCACTCCGGAAGGCGCCGAACTGATCGCCAACGCCGCCTCGCGGGCACCGGGCATCCGGGTCGACAATGTGTTCATCCTCGCCGGGGTTCCGCACATCGCGGCGGCAATGCTCGAGGCGTTGGACGGTACCCTGGAGGGCGGCCGCAAGATGTTGTCGCTGACCATCGGCGCCCGGGCGCCCGAAAGCGATGTCGCCGATCTGCTCCGCCAGACCGAAGCCGATCATCCCGGATGCGCGATCGGCAGCTACCCCTTTTTCAAGGACGGCGGTTACGGATCGAACTTCGTCATCCGCTCCGAGGATGAGGCGCTTGCGCGGAACTGCGGCGATGTTCTCAAGGATCGGCTCCGCGGGTACGGCTTCGAGCCGGTCGAAGGCGGGATCTAGAGCGGCCCGGCGCCGCGATCGGCCGAAGCTATTTCGAGCAGGCGTCGCTGCCCTTGGTCGCTGACAGGCGCGAGAAATTCTCCGGATCGGTGCTGATGATCACCCCTTCGGTGGTGCAGCGGCGAAGCTGAAAGCGGACCTTGCGCGCTCGGAAATCGAGCGACACGCGGCGGAAATTCTCCAAAATGTCGGTGCCCAGAAGCAAGGCCGGCTGGTCGGCGAGCCCGAACAATTTGAACGGCGGCAAATCGGCAAAGGCGATCGGCACGTCGTGCATCAGGATCGGGCCGAGCTGCAATTCGTCGATGATCGCCAGTTGGACCTTGATGACCTCCCCGGTCACGCCGATCATATCGAGCGTCCTGACCCTGGCCCTGCTCCTGCGCAGCAATTTGTCGCGCAGCGCGATATTGCCGACGGTAATCTCGGTTCCGGTATCGATGATCGCGTCGAGCCGCTGGTCCGACGCGCGCACTTCGGCAAGGATCAGCTGGCCGCGCTGACGCCGCGCGGTAATGACGATTTCGCCGGGCATCGGCTTGGCCCGGATCGACGCATCCTCGATCTTGATCAGGCGCTTGTCGAAATCCATCATCAGGCGCTGGTGGACGAGGGCGTCGATGCCGATCATCCCGTCGCCGCCCATGTCGACTTCGCGCAGCGCCGGCAATTGGACATCGCGGATGGTGGTCGGGCCGAGCGTCAGGTCCGCGACCCGGACTCGATCGACGATGTTGCGCGCGGTCATGCCATTGAGGATGACCGGCGTTCCGAGCGGCAATTCGAGCGTTTTGGCGATGTTGAGGCTGACCGCCGAGGTGTCGGCGCCGCTGTCGACGATGAAGCGATAGGGCCCGTGGCCGTTGATCGTGACTTCGACGCTCAACCGCGATTCGACCTTGCGCGCCTTGACGTCATCGCCGCCGATGGCGAGCGACGGGTCGAAGTCGGCTGGCGGCAAGGGCAATACGTCGGGGGTCGTATTGGGCGCTGGCCGGGGCTTTGAAATCTGCGGCGGTGCGATTGCCGTCGCTGCCCCAGAGGCGGTCGCCGAGCCCGACGCGATCAGCACGGCGAGCGGCAAGATGAATGCACGGCAAGAAGCGGACATTGGCAATCCTTCAAGCGACGCTCCGTTAGAATGGGTTTTTGGGTAAAGCGCCAGCCCCAGGCGAGGCACCCCGGCGAGCGGCCAATCGGGGTGAATTACGAACCGGCCGAAAGCGGGATCTGGCGCTATTTCCCTCGCTTGCGCTACAGGCTAGACCAACACTCCCGGTCAGCGGAGGGGCCGCAGGCAATGCCGAACGAACCCGCTCAGCAGACGGTATTTCTGAGTTATGCCCACGCCGACCAGGCGCAGGCGCAGCGGCTTGCCAATATGCTCAAGCGCAGCGGGCTGACGGTGTGGTGGGACGCGCTGATCGAGGGCGGAAGCAGCTACGCGAAGACGATCAAGGATGCGCTCGCAGCGGCTGATGCGGTGATTGTGCTGTGGTCGCGGCAATCGGTCGAATCCGACTGGGTGCGCGACGAGGCCGCGCAGGGCCGGGACCGCCGGCGGCTGGTGCCGCTGTCGCTCGACGGGACCCCGCCGCCATTGGGCTTCGGGCAAATCCAGATGATCGACATCTCGACCTGGAACGGGCGCTCGACTGCGCCGCTCTTCCAGTCGATCCTGCGCGCGCTGGCAACGGCGATGAGCGGTTCGGCGCCCGCCCCGCAAACCGCGATCGGCGCCCCCGTGACTCGGCGCAAATCGCTGGTGCTCGGGGCCGGCGCGGTCGCGGCCTTGGCTGGCGGCGGTGCGCTGCTGTGGAAAAGCGGGCTGATCGGCGGTTCATCGGCACCCGCGCGGAGCATTGCCGTGCTGCCGTTCAAGAATCTGAGCGGCGATCCGACCCAGGCCTTTTTGTCGGACGGCCTGACCGACGAAATCCGCTCGGCCCTGACCCGCAATGCGGCGCTTCAGGTCCTTGCCGGAACCTCGACCAACAGCGTCCGCGAGATGACCGGAAGCGCAACCGCCATCGCCGACAAGCTTGATGTCGCCTATCTGCTCGATGGATCGGTCCAGCGCCTTGGCAACAGGGTTCAGGTGGCGACCAACCTGACCGACGGGAACACTGGCTTCAGCGTCTGGTCGCAGCAAGTCGAGCGCCCGCTCGGCGACATGTTCGCCTTCGAAAGCGAAATTGCCCAGGCGGTTTCGAGCGCTCTGTCGGTGCGGATGGCGACCTCGGCCCCGGCGCCCGGCGGCACGCATAATGTCCAGGCTTATGAAGCGTATTTGCGGGGCCGCGCATTGTTCAATCTGGCTAAGGACGAAGCGTCCGACAATCAGGCACGGGCCTATTTGCAGCTGGCGGTGGACGCCGACCCCAATTTTGCTTTGGCCCACGCCGCTTTGTCGCGGGCGATCTCCGGAATCGCGGCCGAACATGCCGAGGCGGGTGAATTGAAGGGGCTATACGCCCAGGCCATCGCCGAAGCGCGGCGCTCGGTCGACCTTGCGCCGACCTTGCCTGAGGGCAATCTGGCGCTCGGCTACGCATTGTTCGCTGGGCGCCTCGATATGCGTGGCGCGAAACCCTTTTACGACCGTGCCTATCGCTTTGGACGCGGCGATTCGGACATTGTCCTGCTCTACGCTTTGTACAAAGTCCGGGCCCGCAATTTCGCCGCTGCGCGCGAGGCGATCGAGCGCTCGCTGATCCTCGATCCGGTCAATCCGCGAGCGTATCGGGCGGCGGGCTCGATCGCCCTTGCAGCGCGCAATTATCCGGCTTCGGTGGAGCGCTACAAGCGCGCGATCGTGCTCAACCCGGCGATCTCCAACGCCCGCGCCGGAATGGGCGATGCACTGCTGCTGATGGGCCGCACCGCCGAGGCCCGGGCGGCTTATCAGGCGGAGCCGCACGCGCTGTTTCGCTTGCGCGGCCTGGCCATTCTCGAGCATCGAGCGGGCAATCATGCGGCGGCCCTCAGCATCTTCGAAGAGCTGGTCAAGGTCGCGGGCGAAGCCGGTATGTTCCAGCAGGCCGAAGTGATGGCGCAATGGGGCCAGATCGACCGCGCGTTCGCGATGCTCGATCGAGCGCGGGCGGTCGGAGATTCGGGGATGGTCCTGTTGGCCACCGATCCGTTCTTCGACCCGATCGCCAACGACCCGCGGTTCGCGGCGACGTTGCGGGCGATCGGCTTCGCTTGAGGCGGGCTTTCCGAGACGCGGAATTCGTGACACAAGCGCGCTCCATTCCTTGAGGAGAGCGACGATGATCACATTCGGCCCCAAAGACGAGGAAGACAAGGACCGCGGCAGCGGCGATGACCGCGGCAGCGGTGACGATCGCGGCAGCGGCGATGATCGCGGCAGCGGTGATGACCGCGGCAGCGGCGACGACCGTTAACGCAAGCTGTTGAGCGACGGATCGAGCGCCATCGCGCGGCGGATCCAGTCGTTGAAATGGTCGTGGTCGAGACGAACATAAACGCCGGCGCTATGCTCGTTGTAGCAGCCGATTCCCCAACTCACGATTCCGACTAGCAGCTGGTCGTCATCATTGGTGACCAGCGGCCCGCCGCTGTCGCCGGTGCACGTGTCGTTGTCGGGTGCCGAGGCGCACATCATATTATTGTCGGTCTTGCCCCGATATTGGGGATAATCCGAGCAATTGACGATGGTCAGTTCGACCCCTGTCAGTTCGGACTGGAAACCGCTGTCCTTGGCGGCATCGAGCTGGCCCCAGCCGGTTGCCTCGACCGCAGTCCCGGGCTTTAGCGGTGCTCCATCATAGATTGCGATCGGCTCGATTTCACCGGCGTCATCCTCATTGGTTTCGTCATCGGCGACGAAATGGACCAGTGCGATGTCATACAGGTGGCGGGCCTTGTTCCAGTCGGCGTGGCGAACCATCCGGTCGATCCGGTAGGTTGCTCCTTCGTCGGTATCGAGATGGACCGCCCCAAGGCGCACGCGATAGCCCTTGTCGACCTTGGCCTGGTCGATGCAATGGGCCGCGGTCAGCACCCAATTGTCGGCGATCAGCGATCCGCCGCAGCGATGGCGCAAATCCCATTCTTCGCGCGTCGCAAGCTCCTGCGGAGTCCAGTCGGTGAAATTCGAATAGATTTGCGCCTGCCACGGAATGCTGTCGGCCTGGCCGGAATCATCGCTTGGAGACGGGGTGGCCAAAGCGGCAGCGGCCAAGGCCGGCAACAAGAAACTTAGCATCGGCATTCCCCCAATCCGTGGGGCGTTCATGGCATAAATTCGGTGCGGTTGCATGCGATAGTGGCGGTGGCCGCCCAGCCCGTTGCTTCGCTCCGGCGCTCCAATTCTTCAACAGTCCCCCGGACTGTTGGCTGTCGCCCGTCGCTTCGCTCCGGCGCTCCAATTCTTCAACAGTCCCCCGGACTGTTGGCTGTCGCC
>JAZJYM010000008.1:92311-121617 GCA_040390365.1 Pseudomonadota bacterium
CGTCGCTTCGCTCCGGCGCTCCAATTCTTCAACAGTCCCCCGGACTGTTGGAATTGGAGCGGGTAGCGGGAATCGAACCCGCGCGTTCAGCTTGGGAAGCTGACAGGCTACCATTACATCATACCCGCCCGAAAGCGCGCTCGACCTATGTCGGACTCGGCCCGCCGTCAACGCGACATCGGCCGGCCGGCGTCGCTGGATACTTGCTTAATATAAGTAGGCTTATTATATCCGTTGCAAATGGATACTCTTCCCTTCGAAATCGCCGAAACCGCCCATGCCCTGCGCCGCGCATTCGATCGCCGTGCGACCGGCCTTGGAGTGACCCGCGCGCAGTGGAAAGTGATGTTCCGGCTCGATCGTTCGCCCGGCCTGCGTCAGGTCGAGCTCGCCGACATGCTCGATATCGAGCCGATCACCCTGTGCCGGATACTCGACCGGCTCGAGGAATCGGGGCTGGTCGAGCGCCGCAGCGATCCGACCGACCGCCGTGCCTGGCTGCTCTATCTCGCCGACAGCGCCCGTCCGCTCAAGGCCAAGCTCGATGCGCTTGGCGATGCCATGATCGCCGAGGCGTTTGCCGACATCGACCCGTCTGACCTTGAGAGGATGAAGGCGCTTCTGTCGCGGATTCGCGACAATGTCGGGCGCAGTTCGATCCAGCCCAAGGCGTCCAACCAATGAACAAGATGCCGACCAACGAAATGGGCGAAGCCGACGCCAAGGCGGGGCGCAAAGCCGCCACGGCATCCGCCAAGCGCCGTCGCTCGATTGGGCTGATGCTGATCGTTCCGCTGCTGCTCCTGGGTGCCGGCCTCTATTACTGGATAGTCAGCGGCGACCGCGTCGTGACCGACAATGCCGCGGTCAAGCAGGACATCGTCTCGGTCAGCGCGCAGCTGGTGGGGCCGGTGTCCGAGGTCGCGGTCCACAACGGCCAACAGGTCAAGCGCGGCGACCTGCTGTTCAGAGTCGACCCGGCGCTGTTCCGGGTCGCGCTCGAGCAAGCCCAGGCGCAGCTTGCCGCTGCGCAGCTGCAAACCCAGCAATTGCGGGTTCAGGCGGCGGGCACCGGCGGCGATATCGTCGGCGCCGCGGCCGACCTCGAGATCAAGCAGCGCGCGCTTGGCCGTCAGTCGGCGCTGCTGAAGCGCGGCTTCACCACCCGTTCCGGCTATGACGACGCCATGGCCGAGGTGCGCAAGGCGGAAACCGCGCTGGCCGACGCGCGCGCTCGGGCCGCCAATGCCAGCGCCGCGGTCGCGCCCGGCGAACAGCCTGGCATCGCCGCCGCCCGCGCCGCGGTCGACAAGGCGCGGCTCGACCTTGCGCATACCGAAGTCCGGGCGCCGTTCGACGGGATCATTGCCAACAGCGACCGATTGCAAGTCGGCCAGGCGGTTGCGCCGGGGGTCGGAGTGCTGTCGCTGGTCCATGGCCGCGACGCCTGGATCGAGGCCAATTTCAAGGAAAAGGACCTCGCCGAGATGGTCCCCGGCCAGAAGGTCAAGATCAAGATCGACGCTTATCCCGAAGATTTCTGGGGCCACGTCCAGAGCATCGGCGCTGGCACCGGGAGCCAGTTTTCGGTCATCCCGGCACAGAACGCCAATGGCAATTGGGTCAAGGTGACGCAGCGCGTGCCGGTGCGGATCGCGTTTGATGGGTCGCCCAAGCGGCTGATGATCGCGGGCTTGTCCGCCAAGGTCACCGTCGACCTCGACAGCGCGCGCTAGGGCCGTGGCCGAGGGCCCGGGCGCAGTCACGAATCCGCTGCCGGCGGCGCAGCGAATTCTCGTCACCATCGCGGTGATGATGGCGGTGCTCCTGCAGGTGCTCGATACGACCATCGCCAATGTCGCTCTGCCGCACATGCAGGCCAGTTTGAGCGCGACGCAGGACACCATCAACTGGGTGCTGACCAGCTACATCGTCGCCTCGGCGATCGCCTTGCCGATCAGCGGCTGGATGGCCGACCGCGTCGGCAGAAAGCGCCTGCTGCTGATTTCGGTGGTCGGATTCACCATTGCTTCGGTGCTCGCTGCCATGGCCACCTCGCTCGCGGAGATGGTCGCCTTCCGCGCGATCCAGGGCGTCAGCGGCGCCTTCCTGGTCCCGCTTGCCCAGGCCACTTTGTTCGACATCAACCCGCGCGAAAAACACGGCCAGGCGATGGCGCTGTTCGGCGGCGGGATCATGATCGGGCCGATCCTCGGGCCGGTGCTCGGCGGGTGGCTGACCGACAGCTACAATTGGCGCTGGGTGTTCCTGGTCAATTTGCCGGTCGGGATTGTGTGCACGTTGATGCT
Organism: Pseudomonadota bacterium; assembly: GCA_040390365.1. Taxonomy (GTDB): domain Bacteria; phylum Pseudomonadota; class Alphaproteobacteria; order Sphingomonadales; family Sphingomonadaceae; genus Sphingomicrobium. The sequence goes on from JAZJYM010000008.1 coordinate 94,621, forward strand.
TCTGCGCTATTTGCCGACCACCGCAATTCATCGCCGCAGGTTCGACGCCTTGGGCTTCATCCTGTTGGCGCTGGCGATCGGCGGATTGCAGATGTTTCTCGACCGCGGCGAGCAGAAGGACTGGCTGCAAAGCTGGGAGATCATCATCGAGGCGGGGATCGCGATCGGTGCCTTGTGGATGTTCGTCGTCCATACGCTGACCGCCAAGGATCCATTGTTCGAACGCGGCATGTTCGGCGACCGCAATTTCGCCACCGGGCTCGCGTTCATGGCGGTGACCGGGGTGCTGTTGCTGGCCGGGCTCGCCTTGCTCCCGCCATTGCTTCAAAACCTCTACGGCTATTCGGTGCTCCAGTCGGGCTTCCTGACCGCGCCGCGCGGGGTCGGGACCCTGATTTCGATGCTTCTGGCGGGCAAGCTCAGCAACAAGGTCGACGCACGCCTGCTGGTCGGGTTGGGCGTGGTGCTGATGGGCACGTCGCTGTGGATGATGACCGGCTTCGCGCTCGAGCAGCCGGCGGGACCGGTGATCTGGAGCGGGGTCGTCCAGGGCCTCGGCCTCGGCCTCATCTTCGTGCCGCTGCAAAGCCTCGCGTTCGAAACGCTCCAGCCGCGTCTGCGCACGACTGCGGCGAGCCTGCTCAACCTGTCGCGCAACGTCGGCGGATCGGTCGGAATCTCGATCGTCAGCTCGCAATTGGTGCGCATGACCCAGATGTCCCACGCCGACCTCGCGGCGACCGTCACCGCCGATGTCCCGACCGCGGCCTCGTCGCTGCTCCAGAGCCTCGGCGTTCCCGGGAGCGCGGCGCTGGCGCTGATCAACGGCGAAATCAATCGCCAGGCGGTGTTCATCGCCTATCTCGACGATTTCAAGCTGATGATGATCATCACCTTGTCGGTCCTCCCGCTGCTGCTGTTGATGCGGCGCGGCAGGAAACCGGTGAACGATCCGCAGCATATGGCGTTGGAATAGCTGGTTTTCCGCACCGCTAGGGGCGCTCGTCGATCAGGCTCATGCAGGTGCCGCCGGCCTCGGCTTTCTGAAGCTCGGACACATCGACTTCCACCACATTGAGGCCGCGCGCGCGCAGTTTCGCCGCGGTCGCGGGATTGCCGGCCGCGAGGATCAGGCGCTCCCCGGCGCGGACGATATTGGCGGCGGCGGGCTCGGCCGGATCGACCGCCAGCGGCTCGACGCCCGCGAACTGCGCCGGGTCGACGGCGTTCGGGTTGCACAGGACGAGGCCGGGCGCGGCGAGCGTGGCTCCGGTCTTGAGGTGGAGGCAGTCGCGCAAGGTCGCGCGGACGACTTCAAAGCCGAGCGGCCCGCAGAGTGCGGCGAGGGCGTCGATCCCCGGCTGATCGGTGCGGGTCGAGAGGCCGACGTAGAGCCGCTGGCCGATGCGCAGAACGTCGCCGCCGTCGAGGTGGCCGCGCTCGATCCGGTGGAGCGTGAAGTGGCCGGCAAGTCCGGCGGCGGTGGACTCCACTTCGTCCGCCCGGCTCGCGGCACCGGGGCGGGTGAGGATCGCGTGATCGCCGAGCAGCACGGCGGTGTCCTCGACGAACACCGCGTCGGGATCGCCGGGCAGATCGGGCAGCCGATTGATTTCGAGCCCGGCCTCGCGCAACGCTTGCTCATAAGCGGCATGCTGGACAATGGCGCGCGCGGCGTCGATCGGGACGCGGCCCTGATGGGTCAGCTGGCAATCGGCGAGGCGCGGGCTGACGGCGCGGGTGAAAGCGCGGGGCATCAGCGCGACTCGCGGCGACTGCGGGACGGACGCGACCAGGGCTGAGTCTCCGCGAATGCGCTTAGGTTCGCTAATGTCACGCGCTTTGGCGCCTTTTGTGCGACTTTAGCGGGGGCGAGGGCGGCTGTCGGGAGATTGCTCGCGGAGTGAGAAACCATGGCCGCAGTGGACCACAAACCAGCGCCTGTAGGAAAGCGAAAAGAGGGTTTGGGGTGGAGATGGCTTATGTCCGCTTTCGACCCATTGCGGACCTTAGCGCGGTTGCGCCCCCGGCTTTGGCATTGAAAGGTGGGCTGACACTGCCAGCGCCGCCCGCATCGATGCCTCATTCGAGGCGCTAGGCTGCGGGCTGGCGTTTTTCACTTCGACCAGCAGCGCGATGTATGGCGTCGAGCCGGTATTCAGCGTGTTGTGCAGTTTCGAAAATTCGCCCCAATAGACGTCCCCCGTCTTCTCGTCATAATCCGCGTGACTGCCATCTGCTTCGGTCACGCGGATTTTTGCGCCCGAAAGGACATAGCCAACTCTTGGCGGGTGCGTGTGCCAATGGTCCAGCGCGCCGGGCAGCAGGGTGTATTGCAGGACGCGGACATTGCCGTTCTCAAGCAGCAGTTTGAAATTGCTCGGCGAGGAAGTGAGGCCATCCACCGGTCCGCTGGTCGCTGGCGGCGGCTCAGCGAGCACCACCGAGGACATGGGCAGGAACAGCGCGACAGCAGCGGCGCAGGCTAGCGTGGATTTCATGATATTCCCCCGTTTTTTTCGGTATATTGCGCGACGATAGGCTGAATGATCAGCAATGCTGGAGCATAGCTCGCTAGCGTCCGTTTTCCACCCATTGCGGACATCGGGCAGCGTCAAAAGCCATAGCTTAAAGTCGCGAAAATTCGGCGCCCGGGAAGGAGGTAGAACTGCGCATCGCCAAGCTCGCTCTCGGTCACGGGGTCTCGCCGGTCGGTCAGATTCTCGCCTTCCAGGAACGCGCCCCACTTGTTCGCGAACCTCCAACCGGCACGCGCGTCAAGCGTCGCATAGGCTCCGCCCTTCACCGAATTCCCCTTGTTGAGAAAGCGGCTGCCGACATAGCGCAGTGTAGCTGAAGCTTGAGGTCCCATTGCTGGTGCATACGTCACAATCGCGGTCGCAAGGTCCTTGGGCGAAAGCTCCAGTCTGTTACCCGCTAGTTGCTGAAGGCTGCCGTCGGGTCGCAGCCTCTCATAGTCAGTGAACTTGGCAACATGATGAGCATAAGAACCGCTCAGGATTAAGTTCGCGACAGGCGACCAGCGCAGCTCGCCTTCGAACCCGCGGAAGCGCTCGCGACCGGCGCTTGCTAGCCCTGGCAGCCCATCAATATTTTCGCGGATCACAAGGTTCTTAAAGCGGGTGTCGAAGTAACTTAACTCAGCGCGCAGACGGCCGTCGCTGCGCTCGGCCTTCAGTCCCACCTCCCAGCTCGACGCGCTTTCCGGCGCGAGGATGTCGGGCTCGGCTTCCGGCCCGAAATCGATGGCGGCGGGTTTATAAGTATTGCGGTAGTCGGCGAACGCCGAGACTGTTGCGCGATCCGTATGCACCACAGCGTAGCTCGCGCCGATCGATCCCGCGAGGCGCGTTTTGTTGCGTGACCGGCATTCGTCGGCCCCGGGAATTTCCGAGCCTTCCGCCTCTCCGCCGCAACGTCGCTCGTGCGTCCGATTGAGGCGAAGTCCGCCAAGCAGAGTCAAAGCGGCAATGGGCCGAGCAACGACCTGCCCGTAGATTCCACCGAAGTTTCGACGGTCATTGAGCACCGTGGACTCGTCGATATGGAGGCTGTGTGAATCCGGCGCGTTCGACCCATTCGGCAGGACGGCATACTCGAAATTGGCGCTGCTCTGGCTGCCCTTGCCGTGCAGCCAATCGGCACCGATTACCCAGTCGAAAGCTGACCCTGCCGCGCCAACATGCGTGTCGGCATAAACGTCCGTCAGGCGCACGCGCTGGCGGAAGCCATCGACGTTTGAGGTCAAGCCGGAAGCATCGAAATCCTCGCGCAGAAAGCCGCGTGTATTACGAGTCCACGTCCGTGCGAATGAAATGATGGACGACCAGTTCAGTTTGCCGCCGAGGCTGGTGTCGTAGCCGACATTCGCCTGGAGCCGCTTCTGGTCGCCTCGCGCGTCGCTGGGGTTGATATTGGCATCGCGCGGAAAGCGATCCGAAAGACCCGAACCCTCGCGCGGATGCGGGCTATACGGCGTCTGATCCAGCTTCACCCCTTCGAAGTCGAAATGCAGGCGGCCGCCACCGAGGCTCGTCGCGCCCCGATAGAGCAGGTGCGCACGGCTGAACTTGCCGCGGTCCTGAGAAAATTTACGGGTCTCGAGGCTGCCAAGCAGTGATTGGCCGAAGGTGCCGGTCGACAGGCTCGTCGCAAAAGCGGCGCGAGCGCTTTCCCTCGTGCCGCCTTGCAACATCGCGCGTGTCGGTTGCTGCCCGGCCTCGGGCCGGATGACGTGGATCACGCCGACGAAGCTAGTCGCGCCAAAGGTAACAGGGGCGGCCCCACGAACAACTTCAATCCGGTCGACATCGATCAAGTCGAGTGTTGCAGTTGCGGGATTGAAAGCCCCTCCGAACGGGACGCCATCGACCACCAGCAAATAGGCATCGAGCTCGGTCAGACCCTGGAAGGCGACGACGCTACTCGCGGGTCCGCCATCGCTCCCAGGAAGCACTTCCACTCCGGCCGCGGGGCTAAGTGCGCCGCGGAGGTCGGTCGCGCCGCGGGCACGGATGTCATCTCCACTGACTAGTGTTTCGGCGACTGGCAGGGATATGTCCGGCTCGGGAACTTTGGTGGCTGTGATGACAATTAGCACTTGGCCTTGAGCGACGACCGGAGCGGACATGACAGCGGCCGTCGCAAAGCAAAATACTCTATGCATGAAGTCCCCCTGTGCCCGCACTCAGTGGCATCTTATCGCGGAGTGGCAAAGTGGGAATCTGACTAACAGGTTGCACGGTCTGCCAATGTCCGCTTTCCACCCAAAGCAGCCGTGGGCCTGCGATCATCGCGGACGCATAATGACTGGCTTGCGCCCGCGGTGAGTTGGGTTCAGCCTGCCAGGATCGTGGAGGCGATTTCGTCGATGGTGCCGGCAACCAGGATCGGGGCTCCGCCGACGATTCCGACTTGGGTTTGGCCGTTCTCGTGGGCGCGCAGCCAGGCGACATTTCCGGCGACGACCATGTAATCTCCGCCGCGTGAGTTCAACAATATGAATTTCATGGCCGTGTCTCCTGACCCGCCACGTTTAGGCGACTGGGCTGTGATTCAGGTTAACGACCGCTTTCCAGCCAAAGCGGACAGCGCGCTCGACAATAGCGGCTCACCGGGGTTCGCATTCAAACCCCGGTTCGCTTGGCTCCGCAACTGATGGCGGACAGGCCTTTCGCAGAGGATGCGGTGCCCGCGGCCAACTAACCTCCGCTGGCTGGCAGGTCACTGTTGAAGATGTCCGCAGCGGCTTTCCACTCGTTGCCGATCTTCCGCCAGACGACGACGTATTTGCCAGTATCCTTCACCGTAGTGCCGCCGGGCGCCATCGTAAGACTATACGTCCCACGATCGAGCGCCATGTCACCCGATGCTGAAACAAGGATTTGCTCGGGAGCGAAGGTCAGACCGAAGCCGGGCGTGCCCATCATCGATGCCCAAGCCTGCTGGATCGCTGCGCGTCCTTTGCCGATCGGCGCGTTGGGTGGCATCACCGCGCCGTCCTCGGTGTAGAGTTTGGCAATGGCTGCAGCATCCTTGGCTTTCACCAGCTGAAGCCAATGATCGACCTGCCCGCGGATTGCCGCCTCGTTCGCGCCAGTGTCGACAGCGGCGCTAACATTCACTTCGGCGGCGTCGTTTGCCGGATTCTTACCTGCCTGGCACGCGGGCAGTAGCAGCGCTGCGGCAGACAGTAGCAATAATTTTTTCGTCATTAGCCCCTCCTCTTGCGGTTCCTCGCCACAGCATTTGTAACGGGCCTCGCGTCAGCTCGCCAGTGTCCGCTTTCCACCCATTGCGGACAGCGGAGCGGACGCGGGGCACAGCTCGCGCGGTGCAGCCGGATGGCTGAAGGGCGGGGGGGAGTCTGGCGGTGCGTTGGTGGGCGGCAGGGCCGTCACGGGAACAAGCCCCGTGACGTCGATCCTGTCGGCCCCTCGACTTCGCTCGGGACCGCAGGTCGGCCGGCTATCGCGCTCTCTTCGACACAAGCTCGGGGTTTGCTTCGCAAACCTTCCCTTGTGCTCGGGCGCTCTAGCGCTTGCTGAACTGGAAGCTCTTGCGGGCTTTGGCTTTGCCGTATTTCTTGCGTTCGACGGCGCGGCTGTCGCGGGTCAGGAAGCCTTCGGTTTTGACCGTGCTGCGCAGCACCGGCTCGTAGCGGGTCAGCGCCTGGGCGATGCCGTGAAGCACCGCGCCGGCCTGGCCCGACAGCCCGCCGCCCTTGACGGTGGCGATGATGTCATACTGGCCGGCGCGATCGGTCACTCCGAACGGCTGGTTGATGACCAGGCGCAATGTCGGGCGAGCGAAATAGACTTCCTGATCGCGGCCGTTGACCGTGATCTTGCCCGAACCCGGCTTGAGCCAGACCCGAGCGACCGCGTCCTTGCGGCGGCCGGTGGCATAAGCGCGGCCCTGCTTGTCGATCTGCTGTTCGCGCAGCGGCATCGGCTCGGGCGCGGGGGGCGGCGGCGGGGCGTCGGCCTCGGCGGCGGTTTCAGCGGCAGCGGCGGTGGCTTGCGCGCCCGTTTCGGGGGCGGCTTCGGCGGGAACTTCGGCGGCCTTCTGGGTCAGCGCGCCGAGGTCGGAAAGGGACTTTTTCTCAGCCATGTTATGCACCCACCTTGTTCTTGCGGCTCATCGCGCCGACGTCGAGATTCTGCGGATTCTGGCCGCCGTGCGGATGGTCGGTGCCATTGTAGAGGTGAAGCGCGCGCATCTGGTCGCGGCCAAGCGGGCCGCGCGGGATCATGCGCTCGATCGCCTTTTCGATCACGCGCTCGGGGAAGCGCCCCTCGAGCACCTTGCCCGCGGTGGTTTCCTTCAAGCCGCCGGGAAAGCCGGTGTGCTTGTAATAGATCTTGCCCTTGAGCTTGTTGCCGGTGAAGCGGACCTTGTCGGCGTTGACGATGACGACATGGTCGCCGCAATCGACGTGCGGGGTGAAGCTCGGCTTGTGCTTGCCGCGCAGGATATTGGCGACGATCGTCGCCAGGCGGCCGACGATCAGGCCGTCGGCGTCGATCAGGTGCCAGTCCTTCTTGACGTCCTGGGGCCGGATCGACTTGGTCGTCTTCATCAGCGCCTTCATGGGCGTAGACCTCTTCATGTGAATAAGAAAAGCGGCGCCTGGATCGCTCCCTGGGGCACTGCCGTTGCGGCCTAATCGCGGGAGAGGGGCAAAAAGTCAAGCATTCCGCGCCTTTGCTGACGGGTAAAATGTTACCCTGCCACTGTCGAAGCGCGACGAACGCGGTTATGATGGCGGTCCGAAGCGGGGGAGGGCCTGATGAACTTCGACACTGCAATGCTGCTTGCGCTGGTCGCCAGCTTTAGCGCCTTCATGGGCATTGAGGCGCTGGTCCCGTCGGGCCGCCTCATGCCCGCGATCCGCCATTGGCGGCTGATCGGTTTCGCCTCCCTGGCAGTGACCCTGGCGGTGTTCGTCTATGCGCCGTTGTTCCTGGTCCCGTTGTTGCCGCCAATGGCGCTGGTCGACCTCAACGCTTGGGGCAATTGGGCCGCTTTGCCGGTGTGGGTGCTAGGCACGTTCCTCAATTACTGGTTTCACCGGCTGATGCATTATTTCGACCTGCTGTGGCGGGCGGGACATCAGCTTCATCACAGCGCCGCCCGGGTCGATGTCGCCTCGGCAATGATGTTTCATCCCGTCGATGCGCTGGTTCAAGGCGTGCTTGGCCCGCTGCTCGCCGCGGGCCTGCTCAATTCGACGCCTTATGCCGCGGCCTGGGCCGGGCTGTGGGGCTTTTGGGTCGGAGTCTACCAGCATTGGGACGTCCGCACGCCGGCCTGGACCGGCTGGTTCGTCCAGCGGCCCGAAGCGCATTTGCTCCATCATGAGCGCGAGGTCCACGCCCGCAATTTCGGCGACATGCCGCTGTGGGATCGATTGTTCGGGACCTATGGCGAGCCGGTCGAGCGCGATGTTGAACTCGGCTTCGCTCCGGGCCGCGGGCGGCGCTGGCTGGCGATGGCGGCGTTCGTCGACGTCAATCGCGCCGAAGACGAAAAGGCCCGGATCAGCCTGTAGCGATCAGCCGGCGATATTGTCCTCGACCCAGTCGGCATAGCGCTTGAGCGCGTGGCCGACCGGCCAGGATTCGACGCACGGGACATCGTAGCTGTGAAGCTCGGCGATTCGGGCGATCAGGCGATCGGCGGCTTCGCTCGAGGTCTTGAACAGCGCCGCACATTCGGTCGACTCCTCGATCTTGCCCTGCCAGCGATAGATCGAGCTTATGCCGCCGAGCAGATTGACGCAGGCGGCGAGCTTTTCCTCGACCATGATGCGGCCGATGCGCTGTGCTTCGCCGGCAGTGGCGAAGACGGCGTAAACGGTGACCAGGCTCATCGTTCCCTCACCCCGCTCGGCTTTTGCCGAGTCGCCCTCTCCCTCGCGGGGAGAGGGATGACCTGCCGAGCTCATGCGCCCCCCACATGGTTGCGGCGAGGAGCAAAGCTCCGGTCGCCTGGTGAAGCACCGCGAGCCACAAGGCGATCCCGCTCATCACCGTCGCGATGCCGAGCAAAATCTGGACGCCGAAGGCCGAATGGATGGCGATCGACGCGGCGCGCGCGCCCTCCGCCGCCTTGACCCGGCGCGCGAACAGCACCAGCGCGACCACGACCACCCACGCCCACCAGCGGTGGAGGAAATGGATCAGATACGGGTCGTGGGTAAGCGCGAAGAGGGTGCCTTTCGACCAGTCGATCCCGGCCGGCACCAACTGCCCGTTCATCAGCGGCCAGTCGGCGGCGACCTGGCCGGCGCGGAAGCCGGCGACCCACGCGCCGAGCATCAGCTGGACGAACAGAATAATGAGCGTGATCAGCGCGGGGCGGGTGAGGCGAGCGGGGCGCGACTGCGGGTTGCGGGCAAGCGCGCGCAAATCGAGCGCGGTCCACAGCAGCGCCGACATCAGGAACAAGGCCAGAAGCAGATGCGCCGACAGGCGATAGGGACTGACTTCGGTGCGCCCTTCAAGACCCGATACGACCATCAGCCAGCCGACCAGCCCCTGCATCCCGCCGAGCACGAACAGGATTCCCAGACGCGGCCCGTAGCCCGTGGGGATTTGCCGCTTCCACGCGAACCACAGCAAGGGCAGCGCGAACACCAGCCCGACGATCCTCCCCAGCAGGCGGTGAATCCATTCCCAGAAAAAGATGAACTTGAACCCGTCCAGAGTCATTCCGGAAGCGGCGACGACTTCGCGATATTGGGGGGTCGCCTTGTACAGGTCGAAGGCGTGGTTCCAGTCGGACTGGGTGAGCGGCGGAATCGCCCCCGACAGCGGTTTCCACTCGGTGATGCTGAGCCCGCTTTCGGTCAGCCGGGTGATCCCGCCGACAACGACCATCGCGAACACCATCAGAGCGACCACGAACAGGAGGTTGGCGATTGCGGCTGGGCGGGCGGCGCGAGTGGAGCTGGTCATCGACCGCGCCTATGCCCGCGAGAAGGGGATGGCGGCAAGGGGGATGGCGGCAAGGGGCTGGGGGCACATCCGATCGAATGTAATGTTGTAACTTGACGCGAACAGGCATATATCGCGTCCATCATGTCGCCATTCGCCATTCCGACCTCCCGGCTCGACCGGATCGCCATGGGTCTGTCCGGCCTCTGCCTGGTCCATTGTCTGGCGACTGCGGTGCTGTTTGGACTGCTTGCTTCCGCCGGCGGACTGCTCGGTTCTCCGCTGGTCCACGAAGTCGGCCTTAGCATCGCCATGATTCTGGGCGGAATCGCACTTGGTCGCGGGGTCATGGAACATGGGTTCATTCTGCCCAGCGCGATCGGCTCGCTCGGACTGGGTGTGATGGCCGGCGCACTGACCATGCCGCACGACGGCAACGAAGCCATTTTCACGGTCGTCGGGGTGATGATCCTGGCGCTCGGCCATCGTCTCAACCGGATCGCCAACGACTAAGGTCTGGTCACTCGGGACCCGCACTGGGTCTAACCGGAACAACGCATATGCCAGTACATGACCATCAGCTCCACGAAGGCGAATCGCTGCGCGAGGCGGCGCGCGAGCGGCTCACCCGCCAGGGCGAGCAATGGACCGGAATGCGCGAGGCGGTGTTCGAAGCGCTCGCCAGTTTCGACAAGCCGGCATCCGCTTATGATATCGCCGAAGCGGTGTCCAAGGCGCAGGAACGGCGGGTCGCGGCCAACAGCGTCTATCGGATCCTCGACCTGTTCGTCGGCGCCAATCTGGCGCGCCGGGTCGAAAGCGCCAATGCCTATGTCGCCAACGCCCATCCCGATTGCCTTCACGACTGCATCTTCCTGATCTGCGACCAGTGCGGCCAGGCGGTGCATATCGACAATGACCGGATTACCGGCGGAGTGCGCGACGCCGCCAAGAGCGCCGGCTTCACCGAAACTCGGCCGATGATCGAGGTTCGCGGCACCTGCGGCGATTGCGACAGCGACTGAGCGCTTCTGGTGACAGCGCGCGCACAAGCGCGTAAGGCGCGCGCCTGATGTCCGACCGTCCGTCCACGCCCTTGCTCGACACCGTCACCTTGCCCGCTGACCTGCGCGCTCTGGACAAGGAACAATTGCCCCAGTTCGCCGACGAGCTGCGCGCCGAAATGATCTCGGCCGTATCGCAATCGGGCGGTCATCTGGGGTCCGGCCTGGGCGTGGTCGAACTGACCGTCGCGGTCCATTATGTGTTCGACACGCCGGACGACAAATTGATCTGGGACGTTGGACACCAGGCCTATCCCCACAAAATCATCACCGGCCGCCGCGAGCGCATCCGGACGCTGCGCCAGGGTGGCGGGCTAAGCGGCTTCACCCGGCGCTCGGAAAGCGACTATGATCCGTTCGGAGCGGCGCACAGCTCGACCTCGATTTCCGCAGCGCTCGGTTTTGCGATGGCCAATAAGCTGGCGGGCGATCCGGGCCGGGCGATCGCGGTCATCGGCGATGGCGCGATGAGCGCCGGAATGGCCTATGAAGCGATGAACAATGCGGAAGCCGCCGGCAACCGCCTGATCGTCATCCTCAACGACAATGACATGTCGATCGCGCCGCCGGTCGGATCGATGCGCAACGCCCTCGCGCGGCTGGTCAGCTCGAGCAAATATCTGTCGGTCCGCGGCGCTGCCCAGAAGCTCGCCCGCGCCATGCCCGAACCGCTGCACGTCGCCGCCCGCCGGATGGAGGAATATGCGCGCGGCCTGTTCACCGGCGGCACGCTGTTCGACGAGCTTGGCTTTTATTATGTCGGGCCGGTCGACGGGCACGACGTGCGCGCGCTGGTCGAGGTGCTCGAGAACGTCCGCGATGCCGATATCGGCCCGATGCTGGTCCATGTCGTGACCAACAAGGGCAAGGGCTATGGTCCCGCCGAAAGCAGCGCCGACAAATATCATGGCGTGGTCAAGTTCGACGTTGTCTCGGGCAAGCAGGACAAGGGTCCGGGCGGCGGCCCGCCGGCTTACACCGCGGTGTTCGCAAAGGCGCTCGGCGACGAAATGGAGCGCGACGATAAAGTGGTCGCGATCACCGCCGCAATGCCCTCGGGCACTGGGCTCGACAAGATCGGCGAGCGCTTTCCGACCCGGATGTTCGATGTCGGTATCGCCGAGCAGCATGGCGTGACCTTCGCCGCCGGGCTCGCGGCGCAGGGGATGCGGCCGTTCTGCGCGATTTACTCGACCTTCCTCCAGCGCGCCTATGACCAGGTGGTCCATGACGTCGCGATCCAGAATTTGCCGGTGCGTTTCGCGATGGACCGCGCCGGCCTGGTCGGCGCCGACGGCGCGACCCACGCCGGAAGCTTCGACCTCGCTTATCTGTGCACCTTGCCCAATTTCACGGTGATGGCCGCGGCCGACGAAGTTGAATTGTGCCATATGGTCCACACCATGGCGCTCCACGACAGCGGGCCGATCGCGGTCCGCTATCCGCGCGGCGAGGGGCGGGGAGTGGCGCTTCCCGCAACGCCTGAGCGGCTGGAGATCGGCAAGGGCCGGATCGTCCGCGAAGGCAAGAAAGTCGCGATATTGTCGCTTGGCACACGGTTGGAAGAGGCTGAAAAAGCCGCCGATCTGCTCGAGGCCAAGGGGCTGTCGACGACGGTGGCCGACATGCGCTTCGCCAAGCCGCTCGATGTCGCTCTGATCCGCAGCTTGCTGACGACCCACGAGGTCGCGGTGACGGTCGAGGAAGCCTCGATCGGCGGCTTCGGCGCGCACGTCCTGACGCTGGCCAGCGACGAAGGTCTAATCGACGCCGGGCTAAAATTGCGCACCATGCGCCTGCCCGACGCCTTCCAGGAACATGACAAGCCCGACAAGCAATATGACGAAGCCGGGTTGAACGCGCCGCAGATTGTCGAGACGGTGCTCAAGGCGCTGCGGATCAACAGCGCCGGGGTCGAAGGGGTTCGGGCTTAGGTTTTTCACGCGAAGGCGCGAAGCAGGCAGGAAGGCGCGAAGAAGCGATGGAGATTGAAGAGCTGGCGCGACTGTCAGTTGATGCCGGCCTGAAGCTCCACAAGCAGCTTGGTCCTGGACTTCTTGAATCGGTTTATGAGGCGCTACTTGCTGAGCGGCTGCGCCGCTCGGGGCTGGCGGTCGAACGGCAGAAAATTCTGCCGATCCTCTTCGAGGGGATTGCGCTTGCTGAAGGTTTCCGGGTCGATCTGCTCGTGGGCGGGAAATTGATTATCGAGATCAAGTCGATCGAGCGCCTGGCGCCCGTCCACAGCAAACAAGTGCTAACCTATATCCGCCTTGCCAAGCAGCCCGTCGGGCTGCTTATGAATTTCGGAGGGGACACATTTCGCGAAGGCCTTCGCAGGATTGTGAACGGGGCTGCCGACTTCGAGCCCATCAACCAATGAGCTTCGCGCCTTTTCCCCTTCTTCGCGCCTTCGCGTGACAAAAGTTCGTGCCGACCAGTTGCTTGTTGCGCGCGGGCTCGCCGAGAGCCGGACGCGGGCGCAGGCGTTGATCATGGCGGGGGTGGTGTTTTCGGGGGAGCGGAAAATCGCCAAGGCGGGGGAGTTGCTGGCCGAGGAGGCAGCGCTCGAAGTCCGCGGCAAGGATCATCCGTGGGTGTCGCGCGGGGGCGTGAAGCTCGATCACGGGCTGACGCATTTCGGGTTCGACGTCGCGGGCGCGGTGGCGCTCGATGTCGGCAGCTCAACCGGGGGCTTCACCGATGTCCTGCTGAGCCGGGGCGCGGCCAAGGTCTATGCGGTGGATTCCGGCACCAACCAGCTGGCGTGGAAATTGCGCCAGGACCCGCGGGTCGTGGTTCACGAACAGACCAATGCCCGCCATCTGACCGCCGCAATCATCACCGACCCGATCGACATCATCGTCTGCGATGCAAGCTTCATCTCGCTGACCAAGGTGCTCGAGGCGGCGCTGGCATTGGCGAAGCCGGGCGCGATGCTGGTGGCGCTGATCAAGCCGCAGTTCGAGGCCGGACGCGGCGAAGTCGGCAAGGGCGGGGTGGTGCGCGACCCCGACATCCACGCCCGCGTTTGCGCCGAGGCCAAAGACTGGGTTGAATCGCGCGGCTGGGACGTGTTGGGGATTGTCCAGAGCCCGATTACCGGGCCCGAAGGCAATGTCGAATTCCTGCTTGGAGCGCGCAACCATGACTGATCAAGAAACGCCGGTCCGGCCATGGGCGCGGATTGCCTTGCTGACCGTCCCGGCGCTCATCCTGCTGGGTTCGGCCAGCGGCTGGCTGAGCAATTCGGGCTACGGCAACGGCTGGTTCGACGCCTTGGTCAAACCCAGCTTCATGCCGCCCGGCTGGCTGTTCGGAGTGGCGTGGACGATCCTATACGCGCTGATGGGGGTCGCGCTGGCGATGATCCTGGCGCTCCGCCCATCGCCGCGGCGGCGCAATGCGCTGGCGTTGTTCTTCGCTCAGCTGGCGCTCAATCTGGCCTGGTCGCCGATCTTTTTCGGACTTCACGACATCAAGCTGGCGCAGGTCGTGATCTTTGCGATAGCGGCGATCGCGGCCGGTGCCGCCGGCCAATTCTTTCGACTGCGCAGGGTGGCGGGATTGCTCCTCACACCCTATCTGGGGTGGCTGGTGTTCGCGGCAACGCTGAATAGCACGATTCTCAACCTCAATCCGGATGCGGGAAGCTCGCTGTTCGGCTGAATGGAGGCGATTATGCAGTCCGAGAACAAGATGTTCGACGATCTGGTCAAGATGGTGAACGGGGTCGCCGGGACGATGGCCGGGATGGGCCGCGAGGCCGAATCCTCGTTGCGCGAAAAAATGCGCGACTGGGCCGGCGGAACGGACTTCGTCGGCCGCGATGAGTTCGAAGCGGTCAAAGCGATGGCTGCTGCTGCGCGCGACGACAATGACGCGCTGAAGGCGCGCATCGTCGCGCTCGAAGCCCGCCTGAGCGGCGGTTCGGCGCCGGCGAAAAAGGCCCCGCTCAAGCCCAAGGCCAAGCCGGGAGCGTGATCCTGGACGAAGAGGAACTGCAGGAGGAGCGCGAGGACGGCGCCCCGATCGAGGTGCTCGAACAATATTTCGAGGCCCGCGGCTGGGCGTGCGAGCGCACCGGCGAAGGCGAGATCGTCGCCTCGGCCACCGGCAGCTGGGCGCAATATGAATTGCGCGGGGTGTGGCGGCCCGAAGACCAGGTGCTCCAGTTCCTGACCTTTCCCGACATCAAGGTCGGCCCCGAAAAGCGCAGCGCGATCCACGAGGCGCTGAGCCTGATCAACGAGCAATTATGGCTCGGCCATTTCGAAATGTGGTCGGGCAGCGGGCTGATCGTGTTCCGCCATTCGACCATCCTCGATACCCGCAACGACGACGGGCTCAGCCTGGAACAGGCCGAAGCGATTTCCGAGGCCGCGGTCGAGGAATGCGAACGTTTCTATCCGGTGTTCCAGTTCGTGCTGTGGGGCGGCAAGTCGCCCAGCGAAGCGATTGCAGCGGCGCTCATCGACACTCACGGCGAAGCTTGAGGCAATCAGCATGACCGACCTTCCAAACTTTCCCGCACCGACGTGGTTCGTCGGCTGCGGCAACATGGGACAGGCGATGATCGGCGGCTGGCGCTCGGCCGGAATCGACCTGTCGAACGCGGTCGTCATTCGCCCCAGCGGAGCGGCGGTCGAGGGCGTTCGTACGGTCGCCAGCTTCGCCGATGCCGGACCTCAACCGAGGCTCGTCATCCTTGCGGTCAAGCCGCAGAAGCTGGCCGAAGTGACCGCTCAATTGCGGCCCTGGCTGACGAGCAAGGCGGTGATCGTGTCGCTCCTTGCCGGGGTCGACCTCGCGACCCTGCGCAAGCATTTCCCAAAGGCCGCTGCGATTGTCCGGGCGATGCCCAATCTCGGGGTTTCAATCCGCCGCGGGGTGATCGCGCTTGCAAGCGACGACGCCGATGACGCGCTCCGGGTCCAGCTTTCCAGTCTTCTGGCGCCTTTGGGCTATGCGCCGTGGATGATCGACGAGGCACGGTTTGCGGCCGTCGGAGCGGTCGCCGGAGCCGGCCCGGCTTATGTCGCGCGCTTTGTCGCGGCGCTGACCAAGGCCGGGGAGAAGCGCGGGCTCAGCCCCGAAATGGCCTCGACCATCGCGCTTGAAACCGTGCTTGGAACGGCGTGGATGGCAGCGACGACCGGCGAAGACATGGAGTCGGTCGCACAGCGCGTCGCAAGCCCCAAGGGAACGACCGAGGCCGGGCTTGCGGTGCTCGACCGCGACCAGGTCCTCAACGCCCTATTGGCAGCGGCGATCGACGCCGCATCGCAGCGCGGTGGCGAACTCGCCGATGAAGCGCGGTCCGCTTCGCTTGCTGCCGACGCCCAGCTGTCCTAGGCGCGAGCCCAAGGACAGGAACGGGGACTTGATGGCCGAACAACCACCATTTGACGATCGCGACGGCTTCGTCTGGAAAGACGGCAAGATGCTGCCGTGGCGCGACGCCCAGGTCCATGTCCTGACCCACGCGCTTCATTATGCATCGTCGGTGTTCGAAGGCCAGCGCGCCTATAATGGCGAGATCTTCAAGCTCACCGAACATAGCGAGCGTTTGCGGCGGAGCGCGTCCTTGCTCGGCTTTGAGCTGCCGTGGAGCGTCGAGGACATCAACGCCGCCTGCCGCGACGTGCTTGCGGCCAATGGTTTCACCGACGCCTATATGCGCCCAGTGGCGTGGCGCGGCGCGGAATCGATGGGAGTCGCACCAGGCCAGACCCAGCCGCATTTGGCGATCGCGGCTTGGGAATGGGGCAAATATTACGATCCGCGCCACGCCGAAGCGGGCCTCAGGCTCGACATCGCGCCGTGGCGGCGGCCGGCGCCGTACACCGCGCCGACCCAGTCCAAGGCCGCCGGCCTGTACATGATCTGCACCTTGTCGAAGCAGCATGCCGAGCAGCGCGGCTACAACGATGCCTTGATGTTCGACTGGCGCGGCAAGGTCGCCGAGGCGACCGGCGCCAACGTCTTTTTCGTGCGCGACGGGGAGCTTCACACACCGACCCCCGATTGCTTCCTCGACGGGATTACCCGGCGCACCGTCATGGACCTCGCCAAGCGCCGCGGGATTGCGGTCAGCGAGCGCGAAATCTGGCCCGAGGAACTGGCGAGTTTCGAGCAGATGTTCCTGACCGGGACCGCGGTTGAAATCACCCCCGTCCAGTCGGTCGGGCCGTGGACGTTCGAAGTGGGCGAGATGACCCGCCAGCTGGCTACGGATTATGACGATCTGGTCAACGGCCGGATCGCCAACGCCTAATCGAAGATCGAAAGGTCGAGCGTCTCGCTGGGCCCGAACCAGATGACATGCTTTTTATGGTCGGCGCGGTCGTCGCCGGTGCTGGCATGGGCGAAGACGGTGAGGCCGTCGCGATTGAGCGCGAGCCATTGCGCGACCTCGCCGAAGCGGTCAGGCGGGACCGTGATCTGGACGCTTCCGCGCGGATGGGGACCGACCGGGCGAAGATGAAAATGGCCGACGGGCAGGGGCCAAAGCTGCGTCAGCGCAGTAGCGACGGCGCGGGCTCGCTCGACCTCGCCGGGGTCGTAATACAGATGGGCGTGGAAGTCGCGGATGGGGGATTTGCTCATCGCTGCGATATAGGGACGGTCATTCGCCACCGCACCCCCTTCCAACTCCGGATTTGGCCGGTATAAGCCGCGCTTCGCCCGCATCCGTGGGTTCGCCTGGTGGGGCGTCGCCAAGTGGTAAGGCACCGGTTTTTGGTATCGGCATTCGCAGGTTCGAATCCTGCCGCCCCAGCCAGCATTTGCAGTGGATTTCGCGGACGATCGCGGGCTTGCCCGGTGCTGGAAATTCGGTACGACTCGGGTAGCCCGTTAGACCGCCAGCGGCACTCAGGCGCTGCTCTCAAACAGGCCTCGACCCGCTTCTGCTCGGATTGATTGCCGAATTCGGACTCCTCCTGGCGCAATTCACAAACCCGCCGGTAAGCCAAGTTTGATCGCGATTCCAACGCGGTATCCGCGACCTGCGAACGGGCATAGCGCTGCGTTTACAATTTCCATTAAATTTTCGCTGAAACTGCCTTCCAACGATGGCCGATTTCAGCCATAGCGCGTCGGTTCGTTCGTACTGGGGGTATTGCGTTCCGCGAGTCGGCACGTTTTGGGCGCGCTTTTTCTAACGTTCACACCTCCGGAATCCGCCGGCTCGCTGAGCCGGATGGCCTGTATGGAGAAGTGTGGAATGAAAAGCTCGCATCGTCGTATCGCTCTCCTCACCGGCGCCTCCCTCACCGCTCTTGGAATTGCCACGCCGGCCTATGCCGCGCCGCATGATGTCGCCGGCACCGGCACTTACCCTGGCTTCAACACCAGCGCCGACGTAACGATCTGCAACATCGCCTCGACCTGCTTCTTCGGCCAGTATTTCACCGGCGCTGGAATAGTATCGGCGTCGGTCACGAACATCGGCAACGGCCAGATCGAACAGCAGCGGACGGTCCCGTTCGTCGGCCTCGACATGTACAATGGCGGAAGCGCCGAGGTCGGCGCGATTGCCAAAGCGACCGGCGGCGCGACCGCCGACGCCAATGCTTATGTTGCAACCGCCATTTCGCAGGACGCCAATGGCATCGTCGGTGCTCGGGCCAGCTTTTACAACAATGGTCCGCTGCTGGTCGATGCTTTCGCCTCGGCCACCGCAACCAGCTCCGCCAACGCTTATGCCCTAGTCATTCACGGCGTTGATCAGAGCGCAGTTGCAAGCAACGGCTTCGCGGTCGTGCAGCTGACGAACGCGGCGCCGATGGCCTTCGAGGCAACTGCATTCGCGAGCGCTAATTCATTCGCAACCGCGGCCGCTTACGATTACTATGCGATCCAACAATATGCGAACGCGTCAGGCAATGCCGCAAGCGCAAGTCTCGAAAATGATAGCACGCTCAATATCGCGGCCCACGCCACGGCGTTTGGCGCGTCGAATGCTCAAGCGTCCGCCACCGTTTTCAGAGCTGTGAGTCAGTTCGCGGATGGCACTTCTGCTTTTGCCGCGATCAATGACAGCGGTGCAATGGATATCGCGGCCACCGCTTATGCATCTGGCGGATCGGCGAACGTCATTGCCGGCAATTTTGCTGCAATTCGACAGACAGCCCGTGCTTCCGGTGGCCTCGGGCTGGCGACGCTCGACATCGGCAATGGAAATTCGCTCGATGTTGGCGCCCTTGCGTCGGCGATTGCCACCAATGGCAGTGCAAACGCCCTGGCAATTCAGTCCGGTGCTATTTCCCAAGGTGCGAAGAACTTTGGTGCCGGGACTGCGCAGGCCGTTATCGCTGTCGGTACGGGTGGATCTCTTTCGATCGTCGCGGACGCTCATGCTTACGCTTCCACGGCCAATGCTACGGCGACGGCCAATAACAAGAACGCCATCGGGCAATATGTCCTGGCCAATAGCGGTACCGCGAACGCGGTATTCGACAATTCCGGGCTGGTGAATATTGATGCCATTGCGCGCGCGACGGCATCTGGCACTGCGAACGCCAATGCGACGATGAATTCGGCGGTCGCGCAATACGCGACGGCGTTTTCGGGACAGGCCCACGCGGCACTTACCAATGCCGGCACGATCAATATCGAAGCGAGCGCCTTTGCGTCGGGCGCAGTCGCCAACGCGAGTGCGTATAACGACCCCGCCATTTTGCAGGACGTCAACGCCTTTGCCGGCGCTGATGCAATTGCCCAGATCACCAATAGCGCCAATGCGACGATCGACATTGGTGCCGACGCATCGGCGATCGGCATCACCTTTGCCAGCGCGGACGCCACTGTGCTCTCAGGCATCAGCCAGAATGCGGACGCCACCAGCAGCGGCGATGCGACGGCTGGTATTGTCAACGATGGTTTGATCGACATTCATGCGACCGCTTTTGCGAGCGCTGCCAGCAATGCCGTGGCGACGGCGAACAATTTCAACGCCGTTGCGCAACACGCGCTCGCCGATTCCGGCATTGCCTCGGCCACTTATGGCGGCACCGGAACGCTCGACATTTTTGCCAATGCTTCGGCCTTAGGCGGCACCGCCGCAAATGCTAATGCCCATCTTTACAACGGCCTTCACCAGAATGCGACGAGTACCGGCAATTCCGCCTTCGCCGTAATCGATGCCGGGGGGGGCGGAAGCATTGTCGCCAATGCATTCGCCAGCGGTGGCTCGGCCCAGGCCTATGCGGACAATCGCAGCGCGATCGAGCAGACCGCCCACGCCGCCACCGGTCAGGCCGTGGTCTCGCTCGATGTCGGCGCCGGCATTGCGCTCGACGTGGGCGCGGATGCGTCGGCAATCGCCACCAACGGCAGTGCCGCGGCCTATGCGGTGTTCGATCACGTCTTTCGCCAATCGGCACTCAACACCGGCCTGGGCACGGCCTCGGCGGTGATGGGGATCGGAATTGGCGGGTCGATCGCGATCGACGCCAATGTCTTCGCTAGCGCGGCGACCGGAAATGCCACCGCGACGGACATTGGCTATCATGCCATCCAGCAATTCGCTCATGCCAATAGCGGGCCCGCAAGGGCATCGATCGACAATGATGGCTCGCTGACCATCAAAGTTCAGGCGAGCGCGCTAGCATCTGGCACTGCGAACGCCACCGCTGCGGTGCATTCGGCCATCGGCCAGCAAGTGGGCGGTTCTGGAGCCACGGCTTCGGCGGTCATCGATAATTCTGGCCTGCTGGCGATTGACGCCAGTGCTTTTGCATCGGGCGCCGTGGCCGTGGCGAGCGCCAGCAATTATCGAGCGATCGGGCAGGATGTCGATGGTTTCGCTGGTGCCGACGCCTTTGCCCAGATTACCAATACGGCCAATGCGACGATCGATATCGGTGCTCACGCATCGGCGATCGGAGTAACCCTTGCCGATGCCCATGCGAGTGCGATTTCGGCCTTCATCCAGAGCGCGGATGCCACCAGCAGCGGCAATGCCACGGCCAAAATCGTCAACGATGGCCTGATCGACATCCACGCGACCGCATTTGCGAACGCTGCAAGCAATGCCCTGGCGACGGCGAACAATTTCAATGCCATCCTGCAAACCGCTTTGGCCAATTCGGGCGTCGCTTCGGCCAATTATGCTGGCATCGGAACGCTCGACATTGTCGCCAATGCGTCCGCGCTGGGCGGCACCCTTGCGGATGCTCTCGCGGTTGTTTCCAATGGCTTACATCAGAATGCCACCAGCACCGGCAATTCCGCCTTTGCAATGTTCGACGCCGGCGGCGGAAGCATCGCCGCCAATGCCTTCGCCAGCGGCGGGTCGGCTGACGCTAACGCTTATAATCAAAACGCCATCGCGCAGACCGCCCATGCCGCCACCGGTCAGGCCGTGGCCTCGCTCGACGTCGGTGCCGGTTCGCTCAACATCGCCGCTTTTGCGTCGGCGCTTGCGACCAATGGCAGCGCTAACGCTTATGCGTCGGTTGACCCGGCCATCCATCAATCGGCTTACAATGCCGGCTTTGGTACGGCCTCGGCGGTCATCGGCATCGGGGTTGGCGGATCGATCGCGATCGATGCCACCGCTTTTGCAAGCGCGGCGACGGCCAATGCCCTGGCCACGGCGGTCAACCGGACGGCCGTCCAGCAATATGCCTATGCCAATAGCGGCCACGCGGTCGCCTCGATCGACAATGATGGCCTGCTCGAGATCAGCGGCGATGCGTCGGCGGTCGCGGCCACTGGGGCTCATGCGCTGGCGTCGGTTTCGACCGCGATTTCGCAGGTCGCAACGGCGTATACGACCCTGGCCGAAGCGGTCATCCACAATAGCAGCATGATCGACGTCAATGCCCATGCCTTCGCCTCGGGCAGCTTTGCCACCGCGACGGCTTTCAACCAATTCGTAGTCAAGCAGGACGTCAACGGCTTCCTCGGCGCCGATGCATCGGCCCAGATCACCAACAGCCTTGGCGCATCGATCGACATTGGCGCGGCCGCGACCGCGAATGGATCGAGCCAGGCCAATGTGAATGCCTACATTTACTCGGGGATCGGCCAGAATGCGTCGGCCACGAACGGCGGCGATGCAATTGCGAAAATCGTCAACGACGGGACGATCTCGCTTCATGCGACGGGATTGGCAAGCGCGGCCAGCCTGGCTCTCGCTTATGGCTATAACAGCTACGCTTTGCACCAGGTGGCGTTGGCCGATGGCGGAATTGCCTCGGCAAATTATGGCGGTGTCGGAACGCTCGACGTGCTTGCCAATGCCACTGCTTTTGGCGGCACCGATGCGCAGGCCTATGCTTATGCTAATACCGCCATCCAGCAGTTTGCGACCAGCACCGGCAATTCCGCCTTCGCGATCATGAATGCCGGCGGCGGCGGGAATATTCTCGCCAATGCCTTCGCCAGCGGAGCGTCGGCCACTGCCAACGCCTATAATCAAAATGCCATCGCTCAGACCGCCCAGGCCGCCACGGGCAAGGCGGTTGCATTGCTCGCCGTCGGGCCCGGTAATGCGCTCACTATCGGCGCCCATGCCTCGGCCATTGCGACCAACGGCAGCGCTCTCGCTTATGCCCTGGTCGATCCCGCGATCCACCAGTCGGTGGTCAACGCCGGCGCTGGCACAGCCTCGGCGCTGATCGGCATCGGCGCCGGCGGAACGATCGCGATCGACGCCACCGCTTTTGCAAGCGCGCCCGCCGCCAATGCCAGCGCCACGGCCTATAATCTCCAGGCCATCGAACAATATGCTTATGCCAATAGCGGTCATGCGGTTGCGTCGATCGACAATGGCGGCCTGCTTGAGATTGTGGCCGATGCGTCAGCAATCGCGGCGACCGTGGCTGATGCGTCCGCCTCGGTGCAATCCGCGATTTCGCAGGTTGCAACGGCGTACACGACCCTGGCCGAAGCGGCTATCGACAATAGCGGCTCGATCAACATTGAGGCCCTTGCCGCGGCGTCAGGCACATTCGCGAGCGCAAATGCCTACAATATCAATGGCATAAATCAGGATGCGCAGGGCTATTTGGGTGCCGACGCCAATGCCCGGATAACCAACAATTTAGGGGCTTCGATCGACATCGGCGCAAGCGCCATTGCAACGGGCACCGCCTTTGCCCGTGGCTATGCCCGGGGATCGAACGCGATCAACCAGAATGCCAACGCAACTAGCAGCGGCGACGCGACTGCGGAAATTGTCAACCTTGGCGCCATCGCCATTCATGCCAATGCGTTCGCAAGCGCGACCAATAGTGCCGTTGCAACGGCCTATAATTATAGTGGCGTGTATCAAGGAGCGACCGCTGCAGGCGGCGTCGCCTCGGCCAATTACGGTGGCGATGGAACGGTCGACATCACCGCCAATGCTTCCGCTTTCGGCGGCACCAACGCCAATGCTTATGCGTATGGATCCTCAGGCTTTGAGCAGCATGCTTCGAGCACCGGCAATTCGGCCTTTGCAGTGATCGATCTCGGCGGCGACATGAACGTCAATGCCCATGCCTATGCGCTTGGCGCCGATGCCGATGCCACCGCTTATTTGTATAACGGGATTGCCCAGGACGCCCAGGGAAACAATGGCCTGGTGAGCGCCAGCCTGGACGTCGGGGCCGGCGCGGCGCTCCAGATCGCCGCCGTTGCGACCGCCTCCGCCACGGTCGGAAGCGCCTTTGCCCTTGCGTATCTCGACAACGGAATTTTCCAGTCCGCGAACAATGTTGGAATCGGGACCGCGGTCGCCGGAATCAACATTGCCGCGGGCGGATCGATCGACATCTCGGCCCAGGCGAATGCCTTTGCCTCAACCGCAAATGCCGCAGCGACCGCATCCAATTATTCCGCCATCCACCAATCTGCATATGCGGCCAGCGGCAGTGCTCTGGCCCAGATCACGAACGCCGGTTCGTTGACCATCGCGGCCAATGCCAGCGCGACCGCTCCGCAATCCACGGCTTATGCTCGAGCGATCGTTTATTCGGGCGCGATCCACCAGCAGGCGACGGGCAACACGACCCTGGCCTCGGCGCTGATCGATAATAGTGGCATGATCAACATTAACGCCAACGCATTTGCCAGCGGTACCGACGCCAGCGCGTTCGCGGGCAACAGCTATGTCATCACGCAGGATGCCAACGCCTTGGGCGGCGCCGATGCGGTCGCTGCAATCACCAACAGCCTGGGCGCGTCGATCGACATCAGGGCGAGCGCATTTGCGATCGGAACGGCTTCCGCCGACGCATTTGCGCAAATCTATTCGGGCATTTCGCAAAATGCTTCGGCAATGTCCGGCGGCAATGCCTCGGCCAATCTGGTCAATGATGGCTCGATTGTGATCGACGCCTTCGCCTTCGCCAGCGCCACGCTCGCCTCTGCAACCGCCAACAATTTCTATGCCATCAGCCAGGTGGCCTTTGCGACCTCGGGCGGCAATGCGTCGGTCGGAATCGCCAATGGCACCGCCGGGCGGATCGACGTCACTGCCTTTGCCGGCGCCAGCGGCGGGGTTTCCGCGGCGGCCTCTGCCAATCTTATCAACGCCATCGACCAATATGCGTCGGCCAGCACCAGCGGCGATGCATCGGCCTCAATCCTCAACAATGGCGTGATCGACATTGACGCCACCGCCATGGCCTTCGCCACCGGATTCGCCAATGCCGCTGCCTCGGTGAGCTCGGCGATCAACCAAACGGCTTATGCCGATCAGGGTGTGGCCTCGGTCGCGTTCGGTGGCACCGGAACGCTCGATATCGGCGCTCACGCACTGGCAGTTGGCGGGGCCGATGCGAATGCTTATGCGTCGCTTTCCTCGGGCATTTATCAATATGCCAGCAGCACCAGCAGCTCGGCCTTCGCGGTGATTAATCTGGCCGGCGATGCGAATATCGTCGCCAGCGCTTTTGCTTTGGGCGGAAGTGCCGACGCCACCGCCTACAATCTCAATGCCGTCCAGCAATATGCTTATGGATATAATGGCACCGCGGCAGCCGAGCTCGATGTCGCGGCCGGGATTTCCCTAAACATTGCCGCCGCAGCCGCGGCGATCGCCACCAACGGCAGCGCCTACGCCTACGCTGATGTCAGCGGCGCTGTGTCGCAATCTGCCACCAATAGCGGCACCGGTTTGGCCTCGGCCGACATCGACATCGCAACCGGCGGCTCGATATTCATCGGCGCGAACGCTCTTGCCGTCGCACTAACTGCAAATGCTTCTGCCAATGCCTATAATTATGACGGCATCCGGCAATATGTTTACGCCAATAGCGGAAGCGCGATTGCCAATATTTCGAATGATGGGTCGCTGATCGTCGATGCCAATGCAACGGCATTGGCGGCCACCGGGGCCGATGCGTTCGCTTGGCTGCAGTCGGGCATCTCGCAACAGGCGACGGCCTACACCTTCCTTGCCGCGGCGGGGCTCGATAATGACGGCGTGATCGCGATCGGCGCCAACGCCTTCGCTTCGGGTACCAGCGCGCGCGCGACCGCATATGATTATTACGGCATCAACCAGGTCGCAAATGGCTATTTGGGGGCGACCGCTTCGGCCGAAATCTCCAACGGTCTGGGGGCGACGATCGATGTCGGCGCCGTCGCGATCGCCGTCGGCACCACCTATGCCAAAGCCTTCGCGCAAGTCTATTCGGGCATCTCCCAATCTGCATATGCGGTCGGTGGCGGCGATGCCATTGCGGCGCTCGACAATCTCGGCGCGATCAACGTTGGGCCAGTCGCAGTCGCGACCGCGAATTCCGCAGCGGCAACTGCTCTTGCCTATTTCGCAATCGGCCAGGATGCCAGGGCCAACGCCGGCGGCAATGCTACCGCCAGTATCGCTAACGGCACCGCGGCATCGATCGACATTCGGGCATATGCATCCGCCAATGGCACTGCGAATGGCTTCGCTTCTGCCTATCAATTTGACGGTATCGCCCAATTTGCAACCGCCAACACAAGCGGCAATGCATTGGCCGCAATCCACAACGATGGCGCAATCGACGTCCATGCCACGGCCATCGCGAATGCGCTGACTGGCCCGGCAACGGCAAGCGCTGACGATATCATCGGCATCGCTCAGGTTGCGGAGGCCGACATCGGTAATGCGTCGGCAATCATCGCTGGAACCGGCTCGATCAATGTCGGCGCGGTCGCGGTTGCAAGCGCAATCGATGACAGTGCCTTTGCCAATGCTTATCAGCAAATTGGGATCGACCAATATGCCACCGTGGCGACGTCAGGAATGGCGCTGGTCAGTGCGGATCTGGTGACCCTTGACGTCCATGCGACGGCAATCGCCAGCGGCAATGCCGCCAGCGCTGTTGCGACGGACAGCCGGGGTGCCGTGCAATATGCGGGCAACTTTGGGACCGGCGACGCTTCGGCGGTTCTTGCGATCGGCACCGGCGGCGCCAATGTCGGCGCATTGGCCTATGCCAACGCCGATGTCAGCGACGCTTTTGCGAGCGCCAATCAGTATTTCGGTATTTCGCAGCAGGCCTATGCGACCAACGGCAATGCGTTGGCGTCCATCGATTATGTCGGTGACGTGACCATCCTTGCCGTCGCAAGCGCCAATGCGGTTACCATCGCCAGCGCATTCGCAGACAATTCTTCGGCCATCGTCCAGTCGGCGACGGCGTATGGCGGCAATGCGACGGCGGTGATCGCCAATGGCACCAAGACGCTCAATGTGGATGCCATCGCCAATGCTTTTGGCTCGAACGCTTATGCGTCGGCCTCGGGCTATAGCGGGATCGACCAGAATGCTTATGCGGCGGGCGGCAATGCGCTGGCCAGCATCACCAATGATGGGACGATCAACGTCATTGCGGTGGCAAGCGCGACCGGCACCGGCGCTTCGGCCGATGCTTATGCCTATAATTATTATGCCATCGCCCAGGACGCGACCGCGACCACTGGCGATGCCACGGCCAGCCTGACCGGCCTCGGGACCATCAACGTCGCCGCTCTGGCCAATGCCAGTGCCTCGACCAACGCTTATGCTTATGCCTATGAATATGGGGCGGTGCGCCAGAGCGCCTCGGCCAATGGCGTGGGCGACGCCAGCGCTCTACTGACCCAGGCGGCGGCCAACCTCACCGCTCTGGCCCATGCCAATGGCAGTGCGGCGAGCGCTTATGCCTATAATGATTATGGCATCGAACAATATGCCGATGCTTATGGCACCGGCGATGCGTCGGCGCGGATCGCGGTCGGCTCGCTCAACATCAATGCGATCGCTCTGGCGACGGCGCTGACCAACAATGCTTATGCGTCGGCCAGCATCTATTACGGCATCTCGCAATCGGCTTATGCCTCGAGCGGCAATGCTCATGCCTCGATCGCCAATGTCGGCGAGATCAACATCGCTGCCATCGCCATCGCCAGCGCTCCACTGTCGGCGACGGCTTATGCCGACAACAGCTATGCCATCGTCCAGTCGGCGACGGCGTATGGCGGCAATGCGACGGCGGTGATCGCCA
>JAZJYM010000008.1:121717-125363 GCA_040390365.1 Pseudomonadota bacterium
ACGGCCAGCCTGACCGGCCTCGGGACCATCAACGTCGCCGCTCTGGCCAATGCCACCGCCGCGACCAACGCTTATGCTTATGCCTATGAATATAATGCCATCCACCAGGACGCGAATGCCTTTGGCGGCGGCGATGCCGTCGGCCTCATCAGCCAGGCCGCAGTCAATTTGACCGCAATGGCCCATGCCAGTGGCAGCTCGGCGACGGCTTATGCCTACAACGACTATGGCATCGAACAGCACGTCAACGCCTATGGCGGCGGCGATGCCGCGGCAGCGATCGGCATTGCGGTGCTCAACATCAACGCCATCGCGATCGCGACTGCCAACACGCTCAACGCTTATGCCTTGGCCTCGGTCTATTCGGGCGTTTCGCAATATGCCTATGCGTCGAGCGGTGGAAGCGCGCTGGCGCTGATTGCCAATACCGGCACCATGAATATCGATGCCGTCGCGCTCGCGAATGGCGCGACGCTGGCAAGTGCGACAGCGCTCAACTTCTACGCTCTTCACCAATATGCCGAAGCCGCCGGCGGCGGCAACGCGGCTGGGCTTCTGGTCAACAGCGGAGACATTTCGATCGGCGCCGCAGCGATTGCCGATGGTTCGGCGGCCAATGCCTATGCCGACGTCTACAGCGCGGTCCTGGTCAGCGCTTATGCGCATGGCAGCATCGCCAATCCGGCCGGCGGCAATGCCCTTGCCGCGCTTGCCAATGACGGGACGATCTCGATCCAGGCGGTGGCGTCGGCCAATGCGACCGCGGGCAGCGCTAACGCGACCGCTTACAACGTCGCGGTGCTAGGCATTGAGGCTTATGCCTATGACGGCGGCGATGCGACGGCGGTTCTGACCGGCGCCGGGTCGATCGACGTCGGCGCTTTTGCCCGAGCGGTTTCGACCGGCGCGCCGGCCAATGCTTTTGCCTCGGTGTCGAGCGGTATCTGGGAAAGCGCTTATGCCTTTGGCGGCGGCGACGCACTCGCGGTTCAGTCAATCCAGGACGTGAATGTTCACGCCACCGCGCTTGCAACCGGTCCTTCAGCCGCAGCGACGGCGCTCGTCTATGCCGCCGATTTCCAGGTTGCTTCGGCGACCAGCGGAAGCGCGACGGCGTCGATGGACCTCAATGGATCGAACAACGCCATTGCGCTGGCGTTCGCCGATGCCTCGGTCGGTAATGCCTCGGCTTATGCCAGCGTCGGCAGCGGCTTCTCGCAATATGTCTATGCCGGCAATGACGGCAATGCGGCGGCCAATCTGACCAACAGCGGTTCGCTTGCGGTGGTTGCTTCGGCGGCTGCAATCGCCGACGGAACGGCCTTTGCGACGGCGAATGCCGACGGCGTTTACCAGTCGGCGGTCGCGGTCGGCGGCGGCGATGCCAGCGTATCGATGATCAACGATAGCTCTATCGCGGTCTTTGCCGAAGCCCAGGCGACCGGGATGAACGCCTTTGCGAGCGCCTATGTCAGCTACGGCATCTCGCAATTCGCGGAGGCCTATGGCTCGGGCGCAACGCCGCTTGGCGGCGACGCCATCGCCGCGTTCGTGAATAATGGCTCGATCGTGGTCGGTGCTGCTGCAACCGCCAGCGCCACCAGCGGCATTGCGGTGGCCGATGCGACGGTCAACCTCGGCATCTACCAGTCTGCGGTCGCCCTCAATTCGGGCAATGCCGCGGCGGCGCTCGATAATGTTGACTCGATCATTGTCCAGGCGGTCGCCAATGCGACCGGGACGCTGGTCAATGCCTCGGCCCTGGTCGGCGGCGGCGTCGAACAATTTGTGAATGCGAGCAGCGGCCTCGGCGCGGCCGGACTGGTCAATGACGGAAATGTCCTGGTCGTCGCTGGGGCCGAAGCCATCGCCAGCACTTTGGCGGTCGCCGATGCCGGCGTCGATGCCGCCATGCTCCAGCTCGTCGTCGCCTCGACCGGCGTTGCGGCAATGGCCAATAATGCGACCCTCGTCGCGACGGCCAATGCGCTTGCCACGGCTTCGGCCGGAGCGGCTTCGGCCTCGGCACATGCAGCGGGAATGGGCCAGGTGGTATTCGCCGAGGCCGGCTCCGCCAGCATGGTGAATAGCGGCACGCTCAACGTCGGTGCTCATGCCTTCGCCAATGGCACCAGCTCGGCTTTTGCCGCGGCCAGCGCGCTCGGCGCCTTCCAGATCGTCGATCCGGTGCCGATCAGCTTCACCAACAGCGGTTTGATGAACGTCAATGCGGTTGCTGTCGCGGCGGCTGCGACCGGCTCGGCCTTTGCCACCGCGGGCGGGTATCATGGCCTTGCTTTGGGTGGCGGGACTCTAACCGCGACCGTGGTCAATTCGGCTACGATGAACGTCATCGCGATGGCCGTCGCGCCGGGTGTTGCAAGCGCCAATGCGCAAGGCATCGTGGTTGAAAATGCGGCGACCACGACGTTCGTCGCGGGCCCGCCGGTGGTGATCACTTATTATGGCCAGCCGGTCGAAGGTTCGATCACCAATTCGGGTTCGCTCAACGTGCTCGCTTTGGCTTCGGGCGGCGGATCATATACCACTCCGACGGTCGGCGGCGGGACCATCACGGTTCAGCAGAGCTTCGCCAATGCGACCGGAATTGCGGTGTTCAGCGGCATCAACAATATGACTATCACCAACACGGGGACGATCCGTGTTGATGCGGTCACCGTCAACGGTGGTCCCGCCTCGGCGACCGGCATCCTGGTCGAAGCCAATGGCGCCGCAACCCCGGCGGTTGGCGATCTTCTGACGATCAACAACTCGGGCGACATCATCGTTCGCATCAGCAACGACGGTGGGGCGACCTACCATCGCGGCATGGCGATCGACGTTGCGCGGGCTGCCAATAACAGCGTCATCAACCTGACTGGCGGGGCCAATGGCGTGTCGCTGATCTACGGCAACATCGACGTTCAAACCGGCGATGCGATCAATGTCACCGACGGCGAGACGATCTTTAACGGGATCATCAACCCCGAGTGCATGCCCGCCGGCGGCCCGACCGCTCTGACGCTCGATAATCCGGCCCAGAATGCTTGCGGCCAGGGCGATCTGGCGATTTATGGCGACGGCAATCTGCACATGGTCATCGATCCGCTCGACGGGCCGTCTTATGCGTTCGTCGACAGCTTCAGGATCGAATCCGACGGAACGCTGGAAATGGATTTCCAGACTCCGCCGCTCGGCCAGATCGTTCCGATCGGCACCTATCCGCAGATCTACGCGGAGACGGTGACGCTCAACGGCGGAACGCTGATCGCGAACATCCCGCTCAGCCCGACCGGCCTCTATGATACGACCATTTATGAAAATGTCATCGACGGAACCGACCTTACGGGTGAGTTCGACCAGTGCATCATGCCCGGCTTCCCGACCTCGCTGCTGCTGTCGTTCGGCTGCGTTTATGACAATCAGGACAATGTCGATCTGGCCGTGATCCGGACCGCGTTCGATGCGGTTCCGGGACTGAACCACAACGGCACGTCGGTGGGTTCGGGACTGGAGTGCATCTATGATGTGAACATCACCGGCGGGATCAAGGATCTCCTCCTCGACCTGTTCCTGTTCCAGGATGCCGCAAACTACAACACGGCGCTGAACATGCTGGCGGGTGAGGGCTATGCCAATTACCTGC
>JAZJYM010000009.1:0-108221 GCA_040390365.1 Pseudomonadota bacterium
GTCTCGTTCGACTTGCATGTGTTAGGCATGCCGCCAGCGTTCGTTCTGAGCCAGAATCAAACTCTCAAGTTGATGTGCGATCCAACCGGCTGGAATAAGCCAGAAGGACCGGCATCTCCGGGAGCCGTTCCTGCACAAAAAATCACAATCTGGTGTGTTTGCGTTTTTGAGACATATGAGCCTTCGCCGCGAAGCAAGCTTCGCAACAAAGTCCATAAGGAACGGCATAAATTTGACCGATCGTCCGACGCCCAGAGGCCGTCAGAGACCGGGCCGCCGCCCACATGTCCCTTCATCTAAACCAACAATGTCAAAGAGCCGACGCGTCTCCTCCCCCGGTTCGTATGTTCCGGGAATCGGCTGAACCGACCTAGAGAAGGCGCGAAACAAACGCGACACCTTCGTTGAAGGCCGCGTCTGCTGCTGGAGGCGCCGTATATGGGGCACTTCGCAGCACGTCAACCGGCTTTTTTCGGCACTGCCGAACAGCCGTGGAAAAGGAAGAAAGCTCCCGCTTCTCATCCTAGATGGAGACTGCGCCTTCGCACTTCAACCGCCAAGCGCTTCAACCGCAAGGATAAACTTGCCCGGCGTCAGACGCCTTGGATGTAGGATCGCATGGCTTCGGCCTCGGCCTCGATCCGCTCCATCCGGTGTTTGACCAGATCGCCGATCGACACGATGCCGACGAGAGCGCCGTTTTCGACCACCGGCAAATGACGAATCCGGCGCTTGGTCATCAACGCCAGGGCGCTGAGAATCCCGACGTCGGGGGCGACGGTGATCGCCGGTGCCGACATGATTCGGGAAACCGTCCAGCTCAGCGCTTCAGCGCCATGTTCCTGGAGCGCATAGATGACGTCGCGCTCGCTGAAGATGCCGGCGACAATCCCCTCGTCGACGACCGGCAAGGCGCCGATCCGCCGCGCCCCAAGCCGTGCGACACCGTCGGCCAGCGTCGCCGTCGGAAGGATGGTTTCAACCTCGGGGCCCTTGCGCCCGAGAACGGCTGCAATCGTCACGCTTCGCCTCCAGTCGGAAAAAGACTCGAAACTTACTGCGCTTGATAGTCACACTTCGCGCGGCCAAAGGGAAGCCGTGTCGAATTCCCCGCATTCCCCACGGCCAGACCCGGTCCCAGGACCGCGCCAGACGGCGCTGCGGCGCTTCTGGCGCATCGTCCGGCTGCTGAGCCTGTTTGCGGCGTTGATCGCGCTGGCGGCGGTGCTGTTCGTGACCCGCGGGGATGAAGGGGTGCATGTTCACATGCTGGTTGCGACCGCGCTTGGGACCTGGCTCATGATCATGGTCGGCGCGGTGTTGATGACCTTGGTCTTCCTGAGCGCGTCGAGCGGGCATGATGACGAAGCGTCGAAGACTCCGGACAAAGGGGATTAAGTAGAATGACCGAGACCGACCGTGAGCCGATTATCCGAGTCATGCCGGGGCCAGGCGATATCAACGCCAACGGCCATATTTTCGGTGGCTGGGTGTTAAGCCAGATGGACATTGCAGCGGGTATCGTCGCTTCTCGCCGGGCCAAGGGACCAGTGGCGACAGTCGCGATCGAAGCGATGAAGTTTCTCGCACCGATCCACCTGCGCGACCTGATTTCGGTATTTGCGACAGTCGTACGGACCGGGCGGACCTCGATGAGCGTCAGGATCGAGGTCGTCGCTCACCGCGACCTCGGTGAGACCGAGGTCAAGGTCACCGAGGGCGTCTTTACCTTTGTCGCATTAGACGCGAACCACCGCCCGCGGGCGGTCGATCCGGCTGCTGTCTAGCGCTTAACTGGAAGGCGCGACGTCGTCGTCGCCACCGGCGGGACGCACGGCACGAGGGCGGCGGCGCGGGCGCGGGCTATCCTCGGCCAACGGCACTTCGCCACCTGTCGAATCGGCACCGATAGCCGGCGGAAGGACATCGAACGAGATCGTCTCGCCACCATTGACCTGTTCGCTGCGCTTGGTGTCGCGGCGGGGACGGGGCGCCGGGCGCTCGCTGTCCTCGACCCGCGCCGGGCGATCGTTTCTGGCGGCGAGTTCCGGCCGGTCCTGGCGTTCCGCGCGAACCGTACGCTCCGGGCGTTCCGAACGATCTTGCCGTTCGGGTCGGTCCTGGCGCGTGGGACGGTCTTCTCGCTCCGGACGCTCCTGGCGTTCGTCATTCGATTCGTAATCGCCGTCGTTCGAATCCATGTCCGAATCGTCGCCGTCACCATCCTCATCGGGATCTTCGCCGCGCTGCCGCCTTTGTTCATTGAAGCGCGCCTGGCTTTCCCCCAGCACACGGAAATAATGATCCGCGAACTGAAGGTAATATTCGGCCTGCACACGGTCCCCCGCGAGCTGGGCATCGCGCGCCATGCTCTTGTATTTCTCAAGCAGCTGGGCGGCATTACCGCGCTGACGATTATCCTGACGGTTGCCCGGCTGTCCGCCGGTATTGGGACCCCGTTGTTGTCCCCCGCGGCCGCGACGGCGTCCGCTCTGACGATTGTTGATCAAATCTGCGAATCCCTAACTAGCAGACAATGCCCCCATCGCCGGACTGTGCCGTTTCGACTGAGACTGCGCGCCAATAGCGCTCAGGGATCGGCCGATTACGTCGGGGGTTGGGATGGGATGCTCGTCAAAATGTATGGGAGCGGGCCCGGCCCTGCGAAGAAGATGTAGAGGTCCTTGGTCGATATGCCAAGCGAATTCATTCACACCCTGCTGAGCAGCACCGCGCGCGGGTGGCCAGCGAGGTCCTTGGCGATCCGCGCCGACAGGCCGTCGCGGCCAAGCATTGGCGCGACTTGGAGTGACTGGTCGAAGCCGATTTCGACCGCTGCGAATCCGCCGGGTGCGATCAGGCGCGGCAGTTGCGGGCCAAGCACCCGGTAGGCATCGAGGCCGTCGCCACCGGCGAACAACGCCTCGTCCGGCTCGAACTCGCGAACGCCCGCGCCAAGCTCGGCATCGTCGCGAACATAAGGCGGGTTGCACAGGACAAGATCGAACCGCTCCTCAAGTCCCGCCGCCCAATCGCCTTGGCGCAGGTCGACCCGCGCCTCAAACCCCAGCCGCCGCGCATTGGCCCGGGCGTAGTTCAAGGCGTCGGTCGAAAGGTCGATTCCGACCCCGCTGGCCGAGCGCCAGATGTCGAGTGCGGCGAGCAGCAAGGTGCCCGGCCCGGTGCCGAGGTCGAGGATTCGCGCCGGACCCCCGGTGCCCGCAAAATGCTCGATCGCCGATGCGATCAAAACCTCGCTGTCGGGGCGTGGGACGAGCACACCGGGACCGACGTGGAGCTCGATGTCCCAAAAGGCACGCCGGCCCGTAATATAAGCGATGGGCTCGCCCGCCATCCGGCGCTCGACCATCGCCCAGAAATCGCCCGGAACCGAGGCTGCGGGCGGCGCCAGGAGCAGTTTGTCGCGGTCGATGTCAAACGCTTGCGCCATCAGCAATTCGGAATCGAGGCGCGCGGTATCGCTGGTCGGTGACAGCTTGCGCGCGGCCTCCGCCAGCGCGCGGTCGATCGGCTTCACGCGCCGTCGAGCCCGGCCAGGCGTTCGGCTTCATCCTCGGCCACCAGCGCCTCGATGACCTGATTGAGGCCGCCGCCTTCGAGCACTTCATCGAGCTTGTGGAGGGTCAGATTGATGCGGTGATCGGTGACCCGGCCCTGGGGAAAATTATAGGTCCGGATGCGCTCCGACCGGTCGCCCGACCCGACCATCGACTTGCGCGCGCCAGCGCGTTCGTCGGCGAGGCGCGAGCGCTCCAGTTCGAACAGCCGCGTGCGCAGCACCTTCATCGCCTTGGCCTTGTTCTTGTGCTGGCTCTTCTCGTCCTGCTGGATGACCACCAGCCCGGTCGGCAAATGGGTGATGCGAACCGCGCTGTCGGTGGTGTTGACCGACTGCCCGCCCGGCCCCGACGAACGATAGACGTCGATGCGCAGGTCGGCGTCGTTGATCTGGACGTCGACGTCCTCGGCCTCGGGCAGCACGGCGACCGTCGCCGCGGAGGTGTGAATGCGCCCGCCGCTTTCGGTCACCGGAACGCGCTGGACGCGATGGACTCCGCTTTCGAATTTGAGCTTGGCGAACACCCCGCGGCCGCTGATCGACGCAATCGCTTCCTTATAGCCGCCGACTTCCGATGCGCTCGCCGAGATGGCCTCGAACTTCCACCCCTGGAGCTCGGCAAAGCGTTCGTACATCCGCAGCAGATCGCCGGCGAACAAGGCAGCTTCGTCGCCGCCCGTTCCGGCGCGCACCTCAAGCATGGCGGCGCGATCGTCGGCGGCATCGCGCGGCAGCAATTTGAGCGCCAGCGCGCGTTCCGCCAATGGCAGCTTGCGGCGGATGTCCTCGGCCTCGGCCGCGGCCATGTCCTTGAGCTCGGCCTCGGACGCCGGGTCGGCCATCAACCCCGACAGCACGTCGAGTTCGGCGCGTAGCCGGCGCACTTCGCGAGCGGCCTCGGCGACCGGTTCGATCGCCGAATATTCCTTGCTCAGCCGGACGAATTCCTCGGGCGCGAGATCGGGCGCGGCCAAGGCCCCCGCAAGGTCGTGCTTGCGCGCCTCGATCGACGCGATCTTCTCGGACGAGATTTGAGTCATCGCGAGTCAAATATCGCCTGGGCGCGAACCGCGTCGGCATTTTCCGGCTTCAAAAGCCGGAACCCGTGCGTGGCGACGCCATCGCGCAAATCGAGCGAAACGATTGCGCCAGGGCTGGACTTTAGCGCGCGATCATAGCGCTTTCGCGGGCTACCGGTCGAATAGAGTTCCGCCGCGATCCCGGCGGCGCGAAGAGCGGCGGTTAGCCCGACCGCATCGGTTTCCCGGGCCGGGTTTTCGGCAACCACCGCGACATCGACGCTTTCGACATTCGGCGCATCGATCATCATCGCCAGCCGCTCGATCCCAGCCGCCCAGCCGACCGCCGGCGTGTGCGGCCCGCCCAATGTTTCGATCAGTCCGTCATAGCGCCCGCCGGCCAGCACCGTGCCCTGCGCGCCAAGCCGGTCGGTGACGAATTCGAACGCGGTGTGGCGGTAATAATCGAGTCCGCGCACCAGCCGCGGCGCGCGTTCCCAGCGCACGCCAACCGCATCGAGTCCGGCGCAGACCTGGGCGAAGAAGTCAGCCGCCTCGGGGGTGAGGAAGTCGTCGATCGGCGGGGCGCTGTCGACGATCGGCCAGTCGGAATGGGCCTTGCTGTCGAGAATGCGCAGCGGGTTGCGCTCGAGCCGGGTCTGGCTGTCCTCGCTAAGCGATCCGGAATGAGCCGAAAAATGCTCGAATAACGCATCGCGCCATTTGGCCCGGGTTTCAGGATCGCCGAGCGTGTTGAGCATGAGGATGGCGCCGTCGCCGATCCCCAATTCCTTGAGCAATTGGTCGGCGAAGGCGAGCAGTTCGACGTCGGCTTGCGGCTCCGCGGCGCCAATAATCTCGGCATCGAGCTGGTGGAATTCGCGAAAACGGCCCTTTTGCGGCCGTTCGTAGCGAAATGCCGAACCGTGGGTCGCGACCTTCAGCGGCGCATATTGTTGCCAGCCCTCGCTCAGATAGGAGCGCGCGATTCCGGCGGTGAATTCGGGCCGCAGCGTGATCCCCTCGCCGCCGCGATCCTCGAAGCTGTACATTTCCTTCGCCACCACGTCGGTGGTCTCGCCGATGGTCCGGGCGAATATCTGGGTATGTTCGATCGTGGGCACCTCGACCCGGCGAAAACCGTAAAGCCGGCGCACGCGATCGAATGCCGCGACCACCGCGGCGAGGCGGTCGGCATCTTCTCCGAGCAGGCTTTGCGTGCCGCGAACGGCTTGCGGTGTGGTCATCGCGAGCGCTTAAGCACATTTCGCGGCAAAGCGAAAAGGCCCGATCGACCAGCGGGCGCTGTGGCCGGCCAGCCGGGCCTAAGCGGTTACGCGAAGCGCTCCGATCGCGCTCACGATGGCGAGGATCAGGAGCAGCTTGACCGTGGTCGCGGGTTCATTGAAGAATGCCATTCCGACCAGCACCGTGCCGACCGCCCCGATCCCGCCCCACACGGCATAAGCCGTGCCCATCGGGATGGTCCGCGAGGCGAGCTCGAGGAGCGCCATGCTGATCGCGACGCTGACCAGGAACGCGACCGTCCACTGCCCGCTGCGAAAGCCGTCGACGAACCGCAATGACGTGGTAAAACCAACCTCGAACAGGCCGCCAAGGATCAGATATGCCCACGCCATTTCAATCCCTTCAACCTTGCCCGACCCGTCGTGGAGCCTTGTGCGCATGAACCGGATCGAGTCCATCGCCAATCGCATTCTGCCGTGGCGCTTCATGCTGTTTTTCGTGACCCTCGCAGTGGCGTTGCTGTTCACGATTCCGG
This sequence comes from Pseudomonadota bacterium, assembly GCA_040390365.1. Taxonomy (GTDB): domain Bacteria; phylum Pseudomonadota; class Alphaproteobacteria; order Sphingomonadales; family Sphingomonadaceae; genus Sphingomicrobium. Next base: position 6,383 of record JAZJYM010000009.1, read on the forward strand.
CGCTCAACTGGAGCAAGGGCCTATTGATCGGCTTCGACGCCGCTGCGGCATTGTTCCTCGCCACCTGTCTGCCGATCTTCGGTTATGATTCGAAACGCCTGCGCAAGGTCGCCGAGCAAGCCGATGCCAATCGCGTCGTCATGCTATTCCTGAGTTTCATTTTGACCGTCGTGATTTTCGCGGCGGTCGTTGTCGAACTCGGCAATGAACATATTCTGGCGCTGGAAAAGGCGCTGATCGCCGGCAGCCTGGTCCTGATCTGGATCTTCGCCAACGCCGTTTACACGCTCCATTACGCGCATTTATTTTACACCAGCGACGATGGCGGGAAGGATCGCGCCGGGCTTGTGTTCCCCGGGACCAAGGAGCCGTTGATGAGCGATTTCGCTTATTTCGCCTTCACCCTTGGAGTCGCTGTCCAGACCAGCGATGTGCAGATCAACAACCGCCACATCCGCAAGGTCATTACCGCTCATTGCGTCGCCGGTTTCTTCTTCAATCTCGGCGTTCTGGCACTGACCATCAACGTTTTGGGGTCGAGTTAGGCGACCGCCTCAAGCTCCGGCTCGGTCGCCGCGGCAACGCCCTTGCGGGCCGCGATCAGGCAGCCGCCGACAATCAACAGCGCACCGGCCAGTGTCCACAACGAAACCGTCTCACCGAACGCCAGCCAGCCCAGGACCGCGGCCCACAGGAAGCCCGAATATTCGGTGACCGACAAATAGCCGGCATCGCCGCGCGCGTAAGCAAAAGCGAATAGAAGTACGCCGCTGGTCGACATCAGCGACGCCGCGATCAGCGCTGGCCAATGCCCGCCGGGCCAGCCGACGCCGCCCATGAACGGCAGCGACAGGATCATCATCAGCGCAATCGTGCCATTTTGGAAAAAGGTGATTTCGGGCGGTCGGGCGGCCATCGCCTGGGCGCGCATGAGGACGATATTGACGGCATAGCAGACCGCCGAGAAAAGGATCGCCGCACTACCCAGCAAGGCGTCGCGGCCCAATTCAGCGCGGGTCTGGCCGAGCAGGATCAGCGCAACGCCGGCAAAGGCGATGACCGATCCGCTGATCACCGCCCGTCCGGCGCGCTCGCCAAGAAAGATCGCCGACAGCGCCAGCGCCATCAGCGGCGCGATGAAGGTTAGCGCGATCGCCTGCGCCATCGGTGTTCGTGCCAGCCCCCAGAAAAAGGCGAAGCCCATGAACGTGATGATGATCCCGCGCGCGACATGAAGGCCGAGTGTCTTGTGCCCGGGCCATGAGGTGCGGCGGGGCAAATAGACCGCCGCTCCAAACAACACTCCAAGCAAGGCGCGCCACACAGCCGTCACATAAATGCCGAGCGCGATCACCAGCGCCTTCATCACCGCATCCATGATCGACAATATGCCAACCGCGGCCAGTGCGACGGCGAAGGCGAGCAGCGGGCGTTGGGCGACGCGGTTCATTGCGCCGCGCTTAAAGGATCACTCAGCGGCGTCCAGTGCCGGCTGCGAAGCGGTGTTCTCGGCCTCGATTTCGGCCGCTTTGGCTTCGACCAGTCGGACGATATGCTCGATCATATCCGCGTCCTGGACGTGGTGATCGGTCACCCCCGACAAATAGACCATGTGCTTGCCATTGCCGCCACCGGTGATTCCGATATCGGTTTCGCGCGCCTCGCCGGGACCGTTGACGACGCAGCCGAGGACCGACAGGCTCATCGGCGTCTTGATATGCTGCAATCGCTCTTCGAGCTTTTCGACGGTTCGGATGACATCGAAGCCCTGGCGCGCGCAGCTCGGGCAGGAGACGACCCTGACCCCGCGGCTGCGAATGCCGAGCGCCTTGAGCATTTCATAGCCGACCCGGACTTCCTCTTCGGGCTCGGCCGACAGCGAAACGCGAATGGTATCGCCGATCCCGGCCCACAACAGATTGCCCATTCCGATCGCGCTCTTGACCGTCCCGCCGATCAGCCCGCCGGCCTCAGTGATTCCAAGGTGGAGCGGGCAATCGACCTGGTCGGCCAGCTGCTGATAGGCGGCGACCGCGAGGAACACGTCGCTGGCCTTCACCGCGACCTTGTAATCGCGAAAGCCACGGTCTTCGAGGATGCGGATGTGGTCGAGCGCGCTTTCGACCAGCGCCTCGGGGCACGGCTCGCCATATTTTTCGAGCAGGTCCTTCTCGAGGCTCCCGCCATTGACCCCGATGCGGATTGCGCAGCCATTGGCGCGGGCCGCGGTGATGACTTCGCTCACCCGCTCCGCCGAGCCGATATTGCCCGGATTGATGCGCAGGCAGGCGGCGCCGGCATCGGCCGCCTCGAGCGCCCGTTTATAGTGGAAATGGATGTCGGCGATGATCGGGATGCGCGATTCGCGGACGATGTCCTTCAATGCCGCGGTGCTTGCGACATCGGGGCAGGATACACGGATGAGGTCGGCGCCGGCCTCTTCGCAGCGGTGGATCTGGGCAATTGTCGCCGCGGCATCGCTGGTCAGCGTGTTGGTCATGGTCTGGACGCTGACCGGCGCATCTCCGCCGACGGGGACGTTGCCGACCATGATCTGGCGCGACTTGCGCCGCTCGATCGTTCGCCAGGGACGGAGGGAGGACATGGCGGGCATATAGGCTCGCCGGCGGTCGGGGGAAAGACGCGGCGGCCGCACTCGCGCTCGTTGGCGGCATATGATAACAAATATCAGCTTTCGACAGGGGGGCGATGACAAAGGTCGAGAAAATCCTCGCCAAGGAAAGTCGCTCCGGTGGCAGACGCGGGATTGCGGTGCGCAAGCGCCGACGCTCGTCACATTATTATGCCTTCCTGAGCTATAGCCATTCGGACGAGGCGCTCGCCAATTGGATCTTCCGCCAGCTTGAGCAGTTTCGAGTGCCGGCCAGCCTGGCCGGCACGATCACCGACAATGGCGTCGTTCCGAAACGGCTGACTCCGATCTTCCGCGACCAGCAGGAGCTTGCCGCTGCCAACGACCTCGGGGCGGAGATTCGCGCGGCGCTGGCTTCGTCGCAATTTCTGATCGTCCTGTGCACGCCCGCTGCGGCCAAGTCGCACTGGGTCAATGCCGAAATCGATGCCTTCAAGCGCAGCCGCCCGGATGGCTGCGTGCTGGCCGTGATCGGTGCCGGCGAACCCTTTGCGTCGGAGGTCGACGGACGATCCGACGAAGAATGTTTTCCAGCTGCATTGCGCCTCAAATACGACAAGCAGGGACGCCCGACCGCGCGCAAGGCCGAACCGCTTGCGGCCGACATGCGCGACGATCCCGAAAAACGCCGGACCGGCTTCCTCAAGCTCGTCGCCGGAATGCTTGGAGTCGGTCTCGACGACTTGGTTCAGCGCGACACCATTCGCCGGCAAAAGCGGCTGGCGTGGGTTGCCGCTGCATCGCTCGCAGGGATGGCGATGACCTCGCTGCTGGCGGTGACTGCAATCCAGGCGCGCAATTCCGCCCGCGACCAGCGGCGCGAGGCCGAAGGGCTGGTCGCCTTCATGCTTGGCGATCTCAAGGACAAGCTCGAACCGATCGGCAAGCTCGATGCGCTCGACGGGGTCGGGACCAAAGTCCTCGAATATTATAGCAAGCAGGGGACATCGGACCTGTCGGAGGCGGGGCTTCTGCAACGGTCGCGGGCGCTCAGCCTCAGCGCCCAAGTCGCTTTCCTTCGCGGCAATCTGGACGCCGCGCAGAAATTCTATCGCGAAGCATTTGATGGCACCGCCGAGGCGCTCGCCCGGGCACCCGACGACCCGCAACGCCTGTTCGATCACGCGCAGAATGTGTTCTGGATCGGAGAGCTTGAGCGGCGGCTCGGCCGCATCGGGGAAGCCGAGAAATCCTTCCGCGAATATCGCAGCTTGGCCGACCGGATGGTGGGAATCGAACCTGACAACCTCAAATGGCGGATGGAAGTGCAATATGCGCGGGAGAATCTGGGGATCGTCCTGATGGCCCAGCGTCGCTTCGCCGAAGCCGGCCAGGAATTTTCGAATATCATCGGGCCAATGCAATCGCTGGCCACGATCGATCCGAAGAATCGAGAGTATCAGCGTGAGCTCACGAACGCACTCGCCTGGCTCGCCGATGCACGCTGGGCGGAAGGGCGGCTCGATGACGCAATATCGATCAGGCAGCGGCAGCTATCCGTTCTCGAACGGATCATCGGGCAGGGCAGCGCGGACGTCGGGTTGCGCTCGCAGGTCACGCCTGCTCGTCAGGCGCTTGGACTACTTCTGGCTTCGCGCGGAAGGAAGGACGAAGCGATTGCTGAATATCGCTCCGGTCTCGCCAAGGCCGGCGAATTGGTCGCGCTGGAGCCGGAAAACAGCCAATGGGCGGCCCAGGCGGCGGGCATCCGGCTTGAGCTGGCCAAGGCGCTACTTGGTGCTGGGGAACGACAGGAAGCGGCGGTCGAAGTTTCCGCCGGATGCCAATCGGTCGCGGCTTTGCGAGCCCGCAATTCCGGCCTTGCCTATTGGCGCCGCCTTCACACCAATTGCCTCGCGCTTCGTACCCAGCTTGCGCTGATGACCGCGAACCTGTCCGCGGCCGCGGATTTGGCCGCTCAGGCGCTCGCAGCGGCGCGGTCGGAAGACAGCGGCGATGCCGCGGGCGATCGCTATCGGATCGCCACTGCTTATCGCTTGCTTGGCGACGTTCGGCGACGTTCCGGCGACTTGGCGGGAGCGCGTGAAGCCTGGACTACCGGCCTCGGGCAATTGCCGCGCAATGTCGCCGAACAACCGTCCGAAATTGACAAACGTGCCGAGCTGCTGAGCCGCGCCGGCCGACAGGACGAGGCCCGGCCGCTGGTTCAACGCCTCGCCCAATTGGGATATCGATCGACGAACTGAAGCAACAGGAGGAACAGATGAGTAATGAAAAGACAGTCAATGTGACGGTGATTCACAAGCCCGGCGCGACTCCAAATGTCGAGCTTGTGTCGGACGACCTTCCCATCGTCGATGGCAATTTGGTGTTCAAGAACGACGCCAATGATGGATTTTTCGTCCGCTTCAACCTCGATCCGACTACGCTGGGCAAATATTATTTCCCCAATACCAAGGACGAAGCTCTCTTCGTGAAGGTCAACCAGGGCGGGACGGCCGAATGCCCAAAGTCGGGCACGTGGGACGGCTTCAGACCGCACAAGCTCGACAACGGCAACAAGACCTTGGTCGTCTTCAACAAGAACGGAAAGCTGCCCGCCAATAAAAAGGAAGAGCGCTTTTCGTTCACTCTTCGCGTCAGGGAGGACAAGTTCAGCGGCACTGACTTCCTCGAACTCGACCCGGGCGGGATCAACCAGAACGGAGGCGTCAAGGCCACGTCCTGGATGTCCACCGCACTCTTAGTGGGCGTTGCGGTGGGCGTGGTTGCGACGCTTGCCGCACAGACATTGTTGCCGGGTTAGGCGGGGGCTTGCCCGACAGCCCGCCCCGGCTTCCCTTTGTTATCGGCGTCGGCGTCACCGGTCACCGCGCCAGGGCTTTGAAAGCGGACACGCTGGAGGAACTTGGAGCGCGGATTCGAACGACCCTGAAGCTGGTCAGCGCGAGCGGCCTGGCGTTACGCTCCGGCTGCGCCACCTGTTACGACGACGCTCCGGCGATCTTGCGTCTGGTCTCGCCGCTGGCCGATGGCGCCGACCAGATCGCGGCCCAAGTCGCGCTCGAGCTTGGCTGGCAATTGCAGGTCGTGCTTCCGTTCGACCGAGCGCCCTATCGCTCGAGCCTCGATACCGCCGCCTCGCGCGCCGAGTTCGACCGTCTGGCGGAACGCGCGACCTGCGTTCTCGAATTGCCCGGAGCCGACGGCCCCGAACATGACGCCTATGTCATGGCGGGCCGGGCCACGGTCGCGCATTGCGACATCTTGATCGCGATCTGGGACGGGCGTCCGGCGCGCGGGCGCGGGGGCACCGCCGAGGTCGTCCAGCTGGCGCTTACCAGGGGCACTGCGGTGGTCCATATCGCACCCGACAACGGCCAGGACATGCGCTTGCTGTGGAGTGGCTTCGACCCCAATGTGCTGACCCTTGCCGATCAGCCAAGCGTCGCCCGGCCGCTTGATCAGGCCCATGTCGACCAGGTCCTGACCGGGCTGATGCTGCCGCCGCCCAACGCTGAGGAAATGGCGTTTTTCTCGCGCTTCGACAATGAACGATTGCGCCGCATCCGGACCCGCATCGAATATCCGCTGATGCTTGCTCTGGCCGGGGTCAAGCGGTTCGGCGCGAAGGATTTTCGCGAACAGCATTGCGCCGATCAGATTCGCGACGAGTGGCAGGCTTATTGTACCGGCTGTGTCGATGCCCATTCGATGTCGGCGCCAATCGCCGTGCTGCAAAGCGCCTATAGCTGGACCGACCGTCTGGCGACCCACTTCGCCCAGGCATATCGCAGCGGCCATATCTTCAGCTTCCTGTTCGGCGGGCTGGCGGTGTGCATCGGACTGAGCGCGTTCATGGCGCCGCAGCACAAATTCGAATTCGCCGCCGGCGAGCTTCTGATCACCTTTGCGATCATCCTCAACGCCTGGGTCGGAACGCGCAACGAATGGCACCGCCGGTGGCTCGATTATCGCCAGCTGGCGGAACGGCTGCGGCCGATGCGCAGCCTCAAGCTGCTCGGCATTGCAGCGCCCGATCCGCCGGGGACCGCGACCAACCCGGTGCCACTGCGGTGGATCGACTGGTATGCGGCCGGCATCTGGCGCGCCATCGGCTGCCCCTCGGGGTCGCTCGATCGCGCCGGCGCGGCGCGGCTGGCGGTGTCGATCGCCGATCATGAAATCGCGCCGCAGGTTTCATACCACCGTCGCCATGCCGAGCAGATTCAGCTGCTCGATCACCGGCTCGAATCGATTGGCTTCAGCCTCTTTCTGGCGACCTTGATTGTGTCGATTGTGACGATGGTCGGGATCGCCGCGAATAGCGTGTTCGTGAACCAATATGGCAATTGGTTCACCTTGGTTTCGGCCGGCTTTCCGGCTCTTGGAACGGCGGTTTTCGGGATTCGTTTCCAGGCCGATTTCGGCGGCGATGCATTGCGTTCGCTGGCGACCGCCAACACGCTTGGGCAGATCGATCAGGAGATGCGCCACGACGTCAGCCTGTCGCGCGCCGCCGATTTGACCGAGCAGGCGTCGCGGGTGATGCTGTCCGATCTCGACGAATGGCGCCTGGTCAACCAGCAGCGCGACCTGTCCGTCGGCTAGTCGTCCTCGCCCCAGCGCCAGCGCCAGCCGCCGCGGGTGGTTTTCGCAGTGATCACGAGCAGGACAATGGTGGCTGGGATGAGCAGCGCAAATTCGATCAGCGGCTGACCGTTGAAATGGGTGATGACCCAAAGCGCGAACAGGATGAAAGCAACCGTGATCGCCCAGCCCTGCCACGTCACGGGATTCGCGCCGTACCCATAGCGCCGTGGCACGAACCATATGGGGCCGTCGCCGGTCATTTGCCCGATCCCTGCAAGACAAAGCTGGCAATCGCATCCGCGATCCCCGGCGCAAGCGGCGCGTCGGTCTTGGCATAGCTCGCGAAATTCGCGGCGCGGTCATCGGCGGGAACCGCGCGCAGGACATGATTGGCGCCGGCGATCACCGCCAGCGTTGCGCGCGGATCGGCGGCGGCGAGGCGACTTGCGTCGGCCATTCCGACCTGGAGGTCGCGGTCACCCTGAACGATCAGCACCCGGCCGCGATAGGCCGACAGCAGTTTCGCCGGGTCGATGCGGAAGCTGTCGATCAGGAAATCCTGCACTTGCGGCGCGAACAATTGCTGCAGCGCGGGGTGAAGCGCGGCGACAACGACGTGTTTCCCAGCTTCGAGCTGGTCGATCGCAGCTAGCGCCGGGGCGAGGATCGGCGCGTTCGCCGGATTGGCCTTGAGCTGATCGCGGATCACCTCGCCCATCGGCCGGCCGAGCGTCGAAATCAGCACCAATCCGCAGACGTGCGGGGTAGTTGACGCAGCGAGTGCGACGAGCCCGCCTTCGCTGTGCCCGGCGAGCCACACGCAGCGCGCGCCGGTGGCCTTGCGCGCCGCCGTGATCCACGCCGCCGCATCGACCGCATAGTCCGCGATCCGCACCTGGTTGGCGTCGGGGATCGCGGCCTTGCTCGCGAACATGCCGCGCTTGTCGATCCGCACCGTGGCGACGTGCCGCTCGGCGAGCGCTTCGGCGAGTTTGCGATACGGCCCGCCGGCAACGCCGAGCGGGTTGTTGCCGTCGCGGTCGGTCGGGCCCGAGCCAGGAATGATGACCATCGTCGCACGGGTCTTGCCGGCGGGCTTGAGCAGCGTTCCGTGGAGCGCCGCCTCGGGACCAGGCGCGATCAATTCGATCGCGGTCGCGGTCGCGGGCTGCGCCGTCGCCAAAACCGCGGCCATCGTCAAAGCGCTCAACATCAGCTTTCTCCCTTCGGTGGACGGCCGCGCTTCCTCGCGACCGGCGCTTTCAGTTTGACGCCGCGCTCGTGGAGCGCCTCGCGCAGGAGGCATTCGACCTCGGCGTTGGCGGAGCGCAAGTCGCAGGCGGCGAGCCGCTCGATCGCGGCCCACAAGGCTGGATCGACCCGGAGGGGAAAGGACTTGCGTTCCACCATTGGCCGTTACTGATAAAGCGATCCGGTGTTGACGACCGGCTGGGTGTCGCGGTCGCCGACCAGCACGACCATCAGGTTGGAAACCATCGCCGCGCGGCGCTCGTCGTCGAGCTCGACGACGTTCTTTTCGCTGAGCATGGCGAGAGCCATCTCGACCATCCCGACCGCGCCTTCGACCATGGTCTTGCGCGCCGCGACCACTGCCTGGGCCTGCTGCCGGCGGAGCATCGCGCCGGCAATTTCCTGGGCATAAGCAAGATGGGTGAAGCCGCATTCATCGACCGTGATCCCGGCGACCGCGAGCCGCGCCTGCAATTCTGTCCGCAGCTCGCTCCCGACCTGGTCGTGATTTCCGCGCAGGGTCACTTCCTGATGCTCGAAATCGTCATAGGGATAGCGCGAGCCAATGGTCCGGATCGCGGCTTCGACCTGGACCCGGACGAATTGCTTGTAATCATCGACGTCGAACAGCGCCTGTGCAGTATCGACCACGCGCCACACGATCTGCGCCGCCATCTCGATCGGGTTGCCGCGCAAATCGTTGACCTTGATCTTGTCGGAAATGAAATTGTTGGACCGCACCGAGACTTTCTTCTTGCCCATCCACGGCCAGATCCAGCGCAGGCCGGTGGCGCGGTCGGTGCCTTTGTAATCGCCGAACAGGGTAATCGCCGCGGCCTGGTTGGGCTGGAGCATGTAGAAACCAGGAGCGATCAAAAGCAGCAGCAGCGGTCCCAGGATGACCGTTGCGATCGGCGCCATTGCGATATTGTCATTGGCCAGATTGAACGCGCCGTAAATTTGCAGCGCGATCGCCAGTACTAGCAGGATGAGCATGAGAAAGCCGCTGTACGAAGATGCCCGCCGTTCGCTGGTGGCGTTGAGCCCGGTTGGTTGATCATTGGCCATGAACTTCTCCTTTAATCTGATATCATAATTATATCGTTGAATCGGGGCCGTCAACTGGAATCGGCCGGCGGGCCGGTCTAAGGGCTGCGAATGACGGACAGAGACTGGCGGCTGGTGGTGCACGGGGGGTCGGGCGCGATGCGTCCGGGGAGCCTCGATATGGCGACTGAGCAAGTTGCGCTCGATGGCCTCGACGCAGCACTCGCCGCTGGCAGCGACATCCTGTCCGGGGGCGGTTCGGCCATTGCTGCGGTCGAGGCCGCGGTCCGGTCGCTCGAGGAAGATCCGCACTTCAACGCCGGCCGCGGCAGTGTCCTGACCGCCGACGGCTGTATCGAACTCGACGCGGCGATCATGGACGGGCGCACGCGCCGCGCCGGCGCGGTCGCCGGGCTGCGCACGACTCGCGCGCCGATCAGTCTGGCGCGCTTGCTGATGACCGACGGACCGCATGTCTTCCTGTCGGGCAAGGGAGCCGACCAATTCGCCCGCGATCACGATTTCGATCAGGTCGACAACGGCTGGTTCGAAATTCCGGAACGTCGCCGCCAGCTCGACGAACTGCTCGCCAGCGGCGGTTTCGACGACGAGGTCAAATATGGGACGGTCGGCGCCGTTGCGATCGATCGGGACGGCCATGTCGCCGCAGCGACGTCAACCGGCGGCCTGACCGCCAAGCGCTGGGGCCGGGTCGGCGATTCGCCGTTGATCGGGGCCGGAACCTACGCCGACGACCGCGCCGCCGCGGTCTCGGCCACCGGATCGGGGGAATATTTCATCCGCGCGGTTGCCGCCCACCAACTGGCCGAGAGGGTCCGGCTGGGTGGCGAATCGCTGCAGGCGGCGCTCGACCATGTGCTCGCCGACATCGCCAGCCTTGGCGGGAAGGGCGGACTGATCGCGGTCGGGCCCGGCGGCGCTTCCGCCTTCGGCTTCACCACGCCCGGAATGTATCGCGGACTTGCCGATGCCGGCGGCCGAACGGTCGCGATCTACGCCGACTACGGCGAGCGATAGGGCAGGCCGCCCCGCAGCCACTGGACTTCCTGATCGATCGCTTGCCGCTCACGCCCAACGAAGTCGGCGATCGCGGCGCGGAAACCGGGATTGGGAATGAAATGGGCCGAGCGGGTGATCACCGGCTCGTAGCCGCGTGCGATCTTGTGCTCGCCCTGGGCGCCCGCCTCGACGAAACTCAGCCCGTTCGCAATCGCCCAGTCGATCGCCTGATAGTAGGAGAGCTCGAAGTGGAGGAAGGGAAGCTCGGCGCTCGCCCCCCAATAACGGCCAAAAAGCGCGTCCGGGCCGATCACATTGAGCGCGCCAGCGATTGGCACTCCGTCGCGGCGGGCGAGGAACAGCAGCAACGCATCCCCCATACGTTCCGCGATCAGGTCGAAGAACGAACGCGTCAGATAAGGCTGGCCCCATTTGCGCGCTCCGGTGTCCTGGTAGAAACGCCACATCGCGTCCCATTCCGCCGCTCCGATCTGGCGGCCGCGAAGGACCGAGAGCTGAAGCCCCGCGGCGGCGGCCGCGCGCTCCTTGCGGATCGCCTTGCGCTTGCGGCTCGTCAATTGGCCGAGGAAATCCTCGAAGCTCGAATAATCGCGATTGGTCCAGCGATATTGGATATTGTTGCGGAGCAGCCAGCCGCGCCGCTCGCATTCGGCGGCACCCGCTTCATCGATGAAGGTGATGTGCGCTGACGACAATTGGTTCTGGACCACCACCGATTCGATTGCGCCGAGCAGATGCTGAACCCGTGATCCAAGCAGCCGCGGCCCGGGCACCGGAGTGAACGGAACCGCCACCTGAAGCTTGGGATAATATTGGCCGCCGGCATTGTGCCAGGCCTCGGCCCAGCCGTGATCGAAGACATATTCGCCCTGGCTGTGGCTCTTGAGATAGGCCGGAGCTGCGGCGATCGCGGTCCTGTGATCCTCGACCAGGATCGGCGCTGGCGACCAGCCGGTGCCGGGGCCGACGCTGCCCGACTCCTCGAGCGATGACAGGAATGCCCAGCTCAGGAACGGATTGCCGCCGGCCAGCGCATCCCAGCCTTGCTGTCCGATCTCGGCGATGCCCGAGTGGATCGACGCCACATATTCGGATTCGCGGTCGGCCATAGCCCCTTATGCTTGGGCCGCTCCGAATGAACTAGGGGTTGATCGCGACAATCGCGTCGACTTCGACCGCAACACCCAGCGGAAGAACCGTTACACCGACCGCGCTGCGGGCGTGGCGACCGGGTTCGCCGAACACATCCTGCATCAATTCGGACGCGCCATTGGCGACCTTGGGCTGGTCGGTGAAGCCGGGATCGCTGTTGACGAACACGCCCAGCTTCACGACCCGCTCGACCCGGTCGAGGCTGCCGAGCGCGGCCTTCATCTGGGCCAGCAACATGATCCCGCAGCGGCGCGCGGCGGCGATCCCGGCTGCCACATCCATGTCCTCGCCAAGCCGGCCGGTAATCAGGCTGCCGTCCTCGGCAAAACTGATCTGGCCCGAGATGTGAAGCAGCCCCTTATGCTCGACCGCTGGGACATAGGATGCCACCGGCGCTGCGGGCTGGGGCAAGGTGATGCCGAGTTCGGCGATGCGATTTTCTATGCTCATCCGCCGCCCCAAGCACCGCAGCCCGAACGAATCAAGCCTGACGGTGGAGCGCGAACCCCGCCCAGCTCTGATTGACCGGCATCAATTCGAGCGTGTTGATGTTGAGGTGCGGCGGCAGATTGGCGACCCACCAGATGGTCTCCGCCAGATCGTCGCCGGTCATCGGATCGACCCCGGCATAAAGCTTGTCCGACGCCTGCTTGTCACCGCCGGTGCGGACGATGGTGAATTCGGTTTCGGCCATGCCCGGCTCAATCGACGTCACACGCACCCCGGTGCCCGCCAGATCGCAGCGCAGATCGAGCGAGAATTGGCGGACGAAGGCCTTGGTCCCGGCATAAACCGCGCCGCCCGGATAGGGATAGGTCGCGGCCACCGACGACAGATTGATCACCGCGCCCTTGCGTTCGATCAGGCGCGGCAGGAGCGCCCGTGTAAGCGCGACGAGCCCGGTCATATTGGTGTCGAGGACGGTCTGGATCTGGTCCCATTCGACGTCGGGCAAGGACCCCATGGGCGGGGCCAGGCCGGCATTGTTGACGAGCAAATCGATGTCGCCCCACCCGCCGTCCAAATGCGCCAGGCTTTCGACCGCAGAGCGATCGCGCATGTCGATTTCGAGCGGCAGGAAAGCCTCGCCAAGCTCGTCCTGCAACTTGCGCAGGCGGTCGCCGCGGCGACCGGTTCCGACCACCCGCCAGCCGCCGCCGACAAAGCGCCGGGCCGAGGCTTCGCCAATGCCCGCGGTGGCCCCGGTGACAAGCATGGTCCTGGTCATTGATTCTCGCCCTCCTGTTCGAGCTGGTGCCGCACCGCGACCAGCGCCTTCGGCTCTATAGCGATTGCCTCGGCCACCGCCACGAGATCGGGTTCATGCGCTTCGAGAAATATGAGCAAGGCGACGAGCAACGAAGGGTCGCTGGCCCGGTGGCGCAGTTCTTCGACGCCGATCCCGGTCAAATCGAGGAAGCGCTGCGCCCGCCGCTCATCACCAAGCGTCGCCGCAAGTGCAGCAAGGCCCACGGCGAAGGGATCATTTGGCGTATCCGACCGCACGGCTTAGACAGTCGGCGTATCGCGCAAGGGGAAAAGCTTGGCCAAGATCATGATCGTCGAGGACAATGCCCTCAACATCAAGCTGTTTTGCGACCTGCTTGCAGCGCATGGCCATCAGCCCGAGGCGGTCACCGACAGCCGCAACGCGCTCGAGGCGGCGCGCAATTTCCAGCCCGATCTGGTGATTACCGATATCCAGCTGCCGCATCTGAGCGGACTCGACCTGATCCGGTTGATCCGCGCCGAGGAAGGAATTGCGGAAGTTCCGATCATGGCGGTGACCGCTTATTCGGCGCCGGGCGACGAAGAGCGGATCCGTGCCGCCGGGGCCCAGGCCTATGTTTCGAAACCGATTTCGGTGATGCGTTTCGCGCAGACCGTCGAGGATCTGCTCGGCGAAGCGGCGGCCCGTCAGGGTGGGGCCGAAACGCAAAGCGCGGACTAGTGAGCTATCGTCACCCCGGACTTGAGCCGGCGTCCGCCTGAACTTTTCGAAGCTGGACCCCGGGTCGCGGCCCGGGGGTCAATAAGCGCGAAGGAACGCGCTTACTTAATCTTGGCTTCCTTGAAGTCGACGTGCTTGCGCACCTTCGGGTCGTACTTGCGCATGACCATTTTTTCGGTCTGGGTGCGCGGATTCTTCTTGGTGACGTAGAAGAAGCCGGTGTCGGCGCTGCTGACGAGCTTGATTTTGACGGTTGCCGGCTTGGCCATCGCGAAATTCCTGAAAGCTGAAATAGTGAAGGCGGCGCATCACGCCGCCCGAACCGCGCCCAATGACGGCGGGGGGGCGAAAAGTCAAGGCAGCGGTCAGGTCAGCGCTTGCCGCGTTCGACATATTGCCGGACCTCGCGGGCGTTGGTTTCCAGCTTGCCGAAGCTGAGGATCCGCGAATCGAGGGTAACGATCATCCGTGTCAGGTCATTCACCAACCCCGGTTCCTTGCGGATCTGTGCGGCAGCGGCGGCCGCGAGCGCCGGATCGAGCCCGATCGCGCAATGCTCGGGAAGTCGCGACAGCATCAGGCCATTGCCAAGGTCGCTCAAAATTTCACCGCATTTGGCGACGATTGCCTGCTGCACCTCGTACGGCATGACGCTGCGCAGCCGCTCGCGATAGGCTGGCGACGCGCTGTCGAGCGCCACCAGGCCGTCCATCCGCCAGAAATAATTGGCCAGCCGCGCGCGTTCATCGGGTGAGCCGACCAGCTCCAGGCTGCCCGACTGGAGGATTTCGTCATAGGTCGAGTGGCGCGAAGCGCGCGGCAAGACCTGGGTGGCCTGGTAGGAATCGACCAGGAAGGTCTCGCCGGCGGGCGCTCCTGGAGTCCTCAGCACGGCGAGCGCGGCCAATGCGTGGGTTCGGGCGTCGGTGTAATAGAGTTTGATCCCGCGCATGCCCTGTTCGGTCGTTCGCAGCTCCTCGATCAGGCGCACGCGATAGGCCTGGCCCTTGTCGCGATCGTGCCGCGATTCATTCCAGTTGCTGACCTGGGTGCCGAGGAACACGCCAGCCACGACGATGCCGAGATCGACCGCGACGGCGATCCAGCTCAATTCGGCGACATGCTCGCGAATGCGGCGGATGACCATGTCAGCTCCCCTTGTCCGCGGCGAGTATCTGGTCGCTGAGCTTCGTCGCGCGCTGGCGCATCACCGTCGCCAACTCGATCTTCACGGCGAGGTCGCCAATCAAACGATTAAGCTCGGCTCCGACTTCCGGGATCGCGCGCACCTCTCGAACACCGGCCGATACACTTGCCGGGTCAAGACGCGGGTCGCAATGTTCGGGAAGTAGGTTCAAGATCGTGTCGTCGGAGAGCAACTGCCGTTTTTCAGGACATCTGGTCCGGATCGCGGCCTGGGTCGCCCCCGGCAATGCTCGACGCAGCTTTTCGCGATAACCGGGGGTATTCGCGAACGTGACCCCAGTCGTGCGCTGGAGGATGTAATAATTGCCTACGCGGTCGCGAAGCGCCGGTTCGCCGAGCCGCGTCAATCGACCCGTCGCCAAAATCTCATCGTAAGTGACATGCTTGGCTTCGCGAGGGACGATCTGGGTGGCTTGGTACGCATCGACAATGAAATCCTGACCGAGCGCAGACGAAGGTCGCCCCAGCGCCTCGAGCGCCGCCTGGGCATGGGCGAGTACCGCTTTGAAATAGGCGATGCGGTTGCTGAGATCGACGTCGTTTGCGCGAAGGTCGGCAACCAATCGCTGGCGATCCTCATGGCTTTGCGCCCGCTCACCGCGTTCCTGATTCCAGTTGCTGACCTGGGTGCCGAGGAACACGCCAGCAACGACGATGGCGAGATCGATCGCGACGGCGAACCAATTGTGGGTCGCGACATGATGGCGGATCGTGCGGATGACCATATTGCCCTGCCCCCAAAGCCCTTTGACCCACTGTTAACCAATTTGGGTGAAGCTGCCAGCGTCAACAGAAGAGAAATGCCATGGCCGCTTCCGATTCGCTCAACGCCGCTCGCTCGATGATCTGCGAGCGGATCGCCGAGCTCGAGGCGCGGATGCCGCGGCTGGCGCCGAACGCGATCAGCAAGAAGATGGACGCGATCCGCACCATGGCGGCCGAGCATGGCCTCGCCGCGCTCGAGGGCCTGGCCGATTATGGCGCCCACCATGCGATGATGCCGGGCTGCGTCCAGGCAACCCGGTCCTGCCTCGACCATATGGGCGCTGCGCTCGACAGCCACGACCCCGCCCGCGACCGCGAAACGATCCTCGCAGCGCTCGCCGTCCGCCTTCACTAGGAAGCCTTTCCCGCGCCCGCGCATTATGCGTAAGCAATGCGCGCTTTCTCCCAGCTTCTCGACGACCTCGTCTATACCCGCTCGCGCAACACCAAGCTGCGGCTGATCGGCGATTATCTAAAGTCCACGCCCGATCCCGACCGCGGGCTGGCGCTCGCCGCATTGACCGGCACACTCGACATTCCGGCGGTGAAGCCGGCGGTGGTGGGCGCTTTGGCCGAGGAGCGGATCGACCCGGTGCTGCTCAAGATGAGCCGCGACTATGTCGGCGACATGGCCGAAACGGTGTCGTTGCTGTGGCCGGCGCACAACGGGGAGCCGCCCGAGATCGACGACGGCAGCCTCCGCATTTCCGACGCGATTGAGCAATTGCGAAGCGCCACCAGGTCCGATGCGCCGCGCGTGCTGGCGGCGATGCTCGACCATCTCGACGCTCCGGGGCGGTTCGCGATCCTCAAGCTGGCGACCGGCGCTCTGCGCGTCGGCATTTCGGCGCGGCTCGCCAAACAGGCGCTGGCCGACGCCTATGGGCTCGACGTCGAGGCGGTCGAGGAAGTGTGGCACGGGCTGAAGCCGCCGTTTGCCGAGCTGTTCGACTGGGGCGAGGGCCGCGCCCCACAGCCGACGGCGAAGGATGTTCCGGTGTTCCGGCCGTTCATGCTCGCCCACCCCCTCGACCAAACGCGGGTCGATCTCGCGGATTATGCCGCCGAGTGGAAATGGGACGGAATCCGTATCCAGCTGGTCCATGCCGGCGGCGACACTCGGCTCTACAGCCGCACCGGCGACGATATTTCGGGCAGCTTCCCCGACATTGCGGCGGCGTTTGCGACGCGCGCGGTGCTCGATGGCGAATTGCTGGTCCGCGCCAAAGAATCGGATGGGCGTGCGCAGGGGGCCGATGCGCATGGCGGCGCGGCGGCGAGCTTCAATGCGCTGCAGCAGCGGCTCGGGCGCAAGAATGTCTCGGCCAGGGTGCAGGGCGACTATCCGGCGTTCGTGCGCCTCTACGATATCTTGTTCGACGGCGAGGAGGATTTGCGGAGCCTGCCGTGGCGCGAGCGGCGGGTGCGGCTGGAGGCGGTCGTCGCCGGGCTCGATCGCGAGCGGTTCGACCTGTCGCAGCTGATCGAGGCGCAAAATTTCGAGGCGCTCGAAGAGATGCGCGCCGGGGTCCGCGACGAGGGCGTCGAAGGGATGATGCTCAAGCGCCGCGATTCGCCCTACGTCGGCGGGCGCAAGGTCGGGCTGTGGTACAAATGGAAGCGCGATCCGCTGACCGCCGATTGCGTGATGATGTACGCCCAGCGCGGGTCGGGCAAGCGCTCCAGTTTCTATTCCGACTTCACTTTTGGCGCGTGGACCGAGGCGGGCGACTTGCTGCCGGTCGGAAAGGCCTATTTCGGGTTTACCGATGCGGAATTGAAGTGGCTCGACAAGTTCGTTCGAACGAATACGCTCAATCGCTTCGGACCCGTCCGCGAGGTCGAGAAGACCCTGGTGCTCGAGGTGGCGTTCGATTCGATCCACGCCAGCAAGCGCCACAAATCGGGCCTCGCGATGCGCTTCCCCCGAATCAGCCGAATCCGCACCGACAAGCCCGCCGCCGAGGCCGACACCATCGCCGCGCTGACCGCGCTTGTGACCTGAGGCCAAGGCCTTAAAGTCCCGCGCTCGACTCGAAGAGGGGCGTCATATGAAAAAACTTTTCGTCGGACTGGTTGCGGCCAGTCTGTGCAGCGCGGCGCAGGCCGAAACCTTTGCGATCCAGGCCGGCCGACTGATCGTCGATGCCGCCAAGCCGGCTCTTGGGCCGTCCACCGTGATCGTCGAAAACGGCAGAATCAAATCCATCGAAAGCGGTGCCGCCGCGCCCGCAGGAGCGACCGTGGTCGACATGCGTGGCGACACGGTCATGCCGGGAATGACCGACGTACACGTCCATCTGACCCAAGCAAGCGGGACGCCGTGGTACGCCTATTTCACCCAGAAATATTCCAATGCCTATTCAACCACGGTCGGGCTTACCAATGCGCTGACCATGGCGCGTGCCGGGTTCACCACCGTACGCGACCTCGGCGGCGACACAAGTTCGGTTATTGCTGTCCGCGACGCCATTGCAGAAGGCCGCTTCCCGGGCCCGCGAGTGAAGGTTGCAGGCAATGCGCTGTCGATCATCGGCGGGCACGCCGACGCTGCGACTGGCCTTCCGCCCGAACTCGCCAAGGCCGTGGATGATGCTCATCTCAGTCCCGATGTATGCACCGGCGCGCAACAATGCGCCGAAGTCGTCCGGAAGCTCGCGGCAGCCGGAGTCGATGTCATCAAGATCATGGCCACTGGCGGCGTCCTTGACCCGGGAGCGATGGGACTCGAGCAACATTTCAGCAACGAGGAAATGAAGGCGATTGTCGAAGCCGCGCACGCCATGCGCCTGAAGGTCGCGGCCCATGCGCACGGTGCTCGCGGCATTCTCGCGGCGACCAATGCCGGCGTTGATTCGATCGAACATGGGACTTTTCTCGACCAGGCTGGCGCCCAGGCAATGAAGTCGCATGGGACCTATTATTCCGCGACGTTGATGGCCTTCAGCGGGGTCCAGGCACTTATGGGCAGCGGCAAGATCCCTCCTGAATCGGAAGCCAAGGCGCGGCAGACGTTCGAGGTCTGGGGGAAGGGCCTCAACGTGGCCTACCGCAACGGCGTCAAGATCGCGCTTGGCACTGATTCCGCAGTCGCTCCGCACAAGGACGCCGGCAAGGAAGTCCAGCTGATGGTCGAAAAAGGCGGCATGTCCCCGCGTGATGCGCTGATTGCGGCGACAAAGGGCGGCCCGGACCTGATGGAGCTGTCGGGACAGACCGGAACCCTGGAGGTTGGAAAATCGGCAGATCTGATCGCGGTCAAGGGCGACCCGCTGGTCGATCCGGCCGCGGTCCAGAATGTCGATTACGTAATGGTCGAAGGACGCCCCATTCCGATGAAGGGATTCTGATCCATGCGTTCTTCATTATTCGCACTATCCCTGTTGTTGTCGTCGGCGGCCGTCGCCGCCGACCAACCGGCCGCCGGTGACACGCCCGCCGCGCCCTCGGCCAAAACCGAGGCCGCCAAGCCCGACCCCGACGTCGCCGCGGCAAGCGTGATTGAAAGCGCCCAGCCCCAAAAGAGAACCATGCCATTTCGCGGTAGCCGCCTCAATTACACGGTCACTCCGGGGACTCTGACAATCCGCAATGACGACGGCGCGCCGACCGCGAGCATGTTCTACACCGCTTACACCATGCCCTCGGTCAACGGCCGTGCGCGCCCGGTGACGTTCCTGTTCAACGGCGGGCCGGGGTCGTCGACGATGTGGCTTCACATGGGCTCGTTCGGCCCGATCAAGGTCGATGCCTCGATCCCCGAAACCATGGCCGGTCCGCCCTTCCGCTATGGCGCCAATCCCGACACTTTGCTCAACGTCACCGATCTGGTGTTCATCGATGCCCCGACCACCGGATTGTCGCGCCCGCTGGGCAAGGCCGAGCCGAAGGACTTTTTCGGAGTCGACAAGGACGCCGATGCCTTCAGCCGGACGATCCAGCGCTATCTCAGCAAATATGGCCGCTGGAATTCGCCCAAATTCCTGATCGGTGAAAGTTACGGCACCTTGCGCTCGGGCGCGCTGTCGACCGTCCTCGCCAACAAGGGCGTTCAGCTCAATGGCATCGTGCTGGTTTCGACCGTCCTCAATTTCGCCGATTTCTCGGGCGATCAGATGCTGGTCAATTTCCTGCCCACTTACGCCGCCGACGCCTGGTATCATGGCAAGATCCGGCCCCAGCCCGACCTCAAGGCTTTCGTCGCCGAGGCCAAGGCGTTCGCCAGCGGGCCTTATGCGAGCGCGCTTCAAAAGGGTGGAGCGATCAGCGAGGAGGAAAAGCGGTCGATCGCGGCGGCGATGGGACGGCTGACCGGGCTGTCGCCCGATTATATCCTGCGCGCCAACCTGCGGGTGAACCCCGACCGCTTCCAGCGCGAATTGCTGCGCGACCGGCGCCAGGTCATCGGGCGAATCGATTCGCGCTATGTCGGGACCGATATCGATGCCGCTGGCGAAGCCCCCAGCTATGACCCGCAGGCGGCGGCGATTTCCGGCGGGTTCGTCGGCGCGCTCAACGATTATCTGTTCCGTGATCTCGGCTACCAGACCCCGCTCAGTTACCGCCCGAACAATTATGGCGGCATCGGCGAGGACTGGAATTTCCAGCACAAGTCGGCCGAAGGACCGCAGCTGGCGGCGGATACCAGCGTCGATCTGGCCGCGGCGATGCGTCAGAATCCGCGGATGAAGCTGCTGTCGGTCAATGGTCTCTACGACCTCGCCACCCCGTTTGGCGGCGCCGATTACGAAATCGGCCACATGGCGCTTGAGCCATCGGTCGCGACCAATATCAGCTACACATATTACCCGGCCGGACACATGATGTACCTCGACCCGGTCTCGTCGCGGCAACTGACCGCCGACATCGAGGCTTTTTACGCCGGGTCGCAATAAGCGGACCATGGAAAAAGGGCCGGCGGTTCCCCGCCGGCCCTTCGTCCCCTCCCGGAAAACCGGGATATAGTGAGCCGGAAACTAGATCAGCTGATCGAGCTCAAATTCACCGCCGCATGCTTGCCGCGGCGATCGACCTCGAGCTCGAACTCGAGCCGGTCGCCCTCGTTGAGCGTTGCGATTCCCGCACGCTCGACCGCGGAGATGTGAACGAACGCATCGGGCTGACCGTCGTCGCGCTGGATAAAGCCAAAGCCCTTCATCGAGTTGAAGAACTTGACCGTCCCGGTCGCCTTTTCACCGGTCAGCTGACGCTGCGGCGCAGCGCTTGCGCGCTCGACCGCAATCGGCTCGCCATCGATCCGGATGTTGGTCGCCGAGACCTTTCCGCCGCGATCGACCAAGGTGAATTCGAGCGGCTGGCCATCGGCAAGATCGCTCAGTCCGGCCTGCTCGACCGCGCTGATGTGAACAAACACATCTTCGCCGCCGTCATCGCGAACGATGAAGCCGAAGCCCTTTTGCGGATTGAAGAATTTGACGATGCCCTTGCCTTCGCCGACGACCTGGGGAGGCATTCCGCCGCCGCCGCCGCCGCCGCCGCCGCGGAATCCACCGCCGCTGCTGCTGGCACCGCCGCCACCGCCGCGATAGCCGCCGCCGCCACCGGGCGGGCCGCCGAAGCCGCCGCCGCGATCGCCGTAGCTGCTGCCGCCACCCGGGCCGCCTGCGCGATCACCGAATCCGCCGCGGTTGGCAAAGCCACCGCGGTCCTGAACGCCTGCCTGATCGCCGAAATTATCTTCGCCGCCGAAATTGTCGCGCTTGTCACGGCCGCGGCCACCGCGATCCCCCTTGCGCCCTCTGTCGAAACCCATGAACCGTCCGCACTTCTTTCTGCCCGAAACCACCAAACCCATGCGCTCGGGCCAACAGGCGCAAAACGGTCGAGGCACGCAACCACTGACGCACCAATTCGCGCCCTTACAAGAAAATTTGCCGCTATCCTAGATGATTCCATCGACCGGGGCTGGCCTGCCCCTAGCCACTCGGACTAAAGCGGTTTTCAAGCCGTATCACAGGAGACGTAATGGCCGTCCATTTCCATGAGGGTGATTTGCCCCAAGGCGTGACCTTCGCCGACGGACCAATCGCCGTCGACACCGAGGCCATGGGGCTTCATGCGCACCGCGACCGGCTGTGCGTCGTGCAATTGTCCGACGGCAAGGGTGACGAGCATCTGGTGCGGTTCAAGGCCGGGTCGAATTATGACGCGCCGCGCCTGAAAGCGCTCCTGGCCGATCCCAAACGACTCAAGCTTTATCACTTCGCGCGCTTCGATATCGGCCTGATCCAGGCCTATCTGGGGATCATGGCGGCTCCGCTCTACTGCACCCGCACCGCGTCGCGGCTGGTGCGGACCTACACCGACCGCCACGGGCTCAAGGACCTGGTCAGGGAATTGCTCGGCCAGGAAATCAGCAAGCAGCAGCAAACCAGCGACTGGGGAGCCGAGGAATTGAGCGAGGCGCAGCGCGAATATGCCGCGAGCGACGTCCGCTTCCTCCACCAGCTGAAGGAGAAACTCGACGAACGGCTGGAGCGCGAGGGGCGCGTGAAGCTGGCCCAGGATTGTTTCGATTTTCTTCCCGTTCGCGCCCAGCTCGATCTTGCCGGCTGGCCCGAACAGGACATCTTCGCCCACGACGGCTGATGTCCGACGCAGCCACCCGCGATCGTGCGTCGAAGCAGCGCTGGGCGGTTCCCGGCGGTGCCCATGACCGGCTCATCACCTGGACCAAGATCGCGCTCCCGAGCGCGGTCGGAATATTGCTTGCGGTACTTGCGCTGGCGCCGCTCGACAATAGCGGTGACGTCAGCTTCATTCTCGACAAGAAGAAAGTCGCCAATGCGCCCGAACGAATGCGGGTCGAAACCGCGCGTTATGTCGGGACCGACGACAAGGGACAGCATTTCACATTGGCGGCCCGGCGCGCGGTTCAGCCCAGTTCCGACGTTCCCGAAGTCGATATCGAAGGAATGTTCGCCGAACTTGCCCTGGTCCAAGGTCCGCTCAAGATCGCGGCCGACGCCGGACGCTATAATATCGACCGCCAGCAAATCCTTATCCAAGGCCCGGTGAAGGTCGTCGGGCCCGATGGCTACAGCCTCCAGACGAGCGACGTGACGGTCGATTTCAAGAGCCGCAAACTGGCCAGCGCGGGCCCCGTTCGGGGCCGAATCGCGCTTGGCCCATTCGAAGCCGGGCGCCTCAGCGCCGATCTCGGCGAGCGCAGCGTGACCCTGGATCGCGGTGCTCGCTTGAAAATCGAGCAAGGGACGGTCAGATAAGCAAGATGCGTGCCTCTCGACTGATCATCGGCCTTGCCGCTTTGTCCGCGACCGCGGCGCTTGCCCAGTCGCAATCGGCCGGGACATCGGCGCTCAAGGGTCATGACAGCAATGCACCGGTCGACGTCAGTGCCGACCGGATCGAAGTCCAGGACCGCTCCGACCGTGCGATCTTTGCCGGCAACGTCCATGTCAAACAGAATGAACTGTCACTCGACACCCAGCGGCTGACGGTGGCTTATTCGAACAATGGCGGGGTTCAGATCCAGCGGCTCGATGCCGCCGGCGGCGTCATCGTCACCAGCCCGTCGGAAAAGGCCAAGGGCAATTTCGGCATTTACGATCTCGATCGCAAGCTCATCACGCTCATCGGCGACGTCCAGCTCAACCGCGGCGCCAATCAGATATTCGGCCAGCGCCTGACCATCGACCTCGCCAGTGGCCGGGCGGTGGTTGACGGCGGACCGGCCGGAGTCAACCAGAGCGGCGGCCGAGTGACCGGGCATTTCACGGTTCCAAAGCGTAACGGCAACTGACCGGGGATGAACGACGCCGCGACCTTCGCGCGCCCGGCAAGCGACGAGTTACTGGCGAGCGGCGGCGGGCTTGATGTCCGCTCGATCGCCAAGGCTTATGATCGCCGGGCGGTGCTTCACGATGTCTCGCTCAGCGTCCGCCGCGGCGAAGTCGTCGGGCTGCTCGGCCCCAATGGCGCGGGCAAGACCACCTGCTTCTATTCAGTCATGGGTCTGGTCAAGCCGGACAGCGGGCGTATTTTCCTCGACGGTGACGATATTACCGGGCTTCCGATGTACCGCCGAGCGATCCTCGGTCTGGGCTATCTGCCGCAGGAAACGTCGATTTTCCGCGGCCTGACGGTGGAGGAAAATATCCTCGCCGTGCTGGAAATCGCCGAACCCGATGGCGGGGCGCGGCGCGCCCGGCTGGAGCGATTGCTCGACGAATTCGGGCTGACCGCATTGCGCGATTCGGCCGCAATGTCCTTGTCCGGCGGCGAGCGGCGGCGGTGCGAGATTGCGCGCGCGCTCGCCGCGGACCCCTCGATCATGTTGCTCGACGAGCCCTTCGCCGGAATCGACCCGATCTCGATTTCGGACATTCGCGATCTCGTCTGCGAGTTGAAGCAGCGTGGAATCGGCGTGCTGATCACCGACCATAATGTCCGCGAAACGCTCGACATCGTCGATCGCGCCTGCATCATTTACGATGGCCAGGTCCTGTTCCAAGGTACTCCCGAAGCGTTGGTCGCCGACCAGGAGGTCCGCCGCCTCTACCTCGGCGAGAGCTTCGCGCTGTAGCGGCGGCCGGCGTGGGACTGGGGCCGAGCCTAAGCATCAGGCAGAGCCAGTCGCTGGTGCTGACCCCCCAGCTGGCGCAGGCGATCAAGCTCCTCCAGCTCAGCAATCTCGAGCTCGAAGCCTATCTCGCCGAGGAATTATCGAAGAACCCGCTGCTCGAAGCGCACGCCGAGGATGACGGCGAGGGCGCTGCGCCCGATGCGCCCGGCGGCGATGGCGACTTTGCCAATGACGACAGCGATGGCGACAGCGGCGGCGGCGGCGGCGACGGCGGCGATGAGGAGGTCACCGGGCCAGGCGCCGACGACCTCATCCTCTCCCGCGCCGAAGATGATCGGCCGCTCGACCGCGACTGGGAGAGCGAGGCGCTCGAGACCGACAGTTTCAGCGATGTTGGCGAGGCGGGAGATTCGGGCGGGAGCGGTGAAGCGTTCGATTTCGATCGCCTGGAATATACCGCCGGGTCGCTGTCCGAACATCTGATCGACCAGCTTCACGGGGCCTCGGGCGTGGTCGGCGACCTCGCCCGACTGATCGCCGAGATGATTGAGGAAACCGGCTATCTGACCGTCCCGCTCGACGACATTGCCAAAGGTGCCGGCGAACCGCTGGCGGTGGTCGAGCAGGCGCTGGCGATGGTCCAGGACCTCGACCCGGCGGGGGTGGGCGCGCGCTCGCTTGGCGAATGCCTTGCGCTCCAGGCCAAGGCGGTCGACCGCTATGACCCGGCGATGGCGCGGATGATCGACAATCTGGATCTGCTGGCGAAAGGCCGGACCCAGGATTTGAAACGCATTTGCGGGGTCGATGACGAGGATCTGGCCGACATGATCCGCGAGCTTCGCGGTTATGATCCCAAACCCGGCTGCCAGTTCGCCCGGGCCGGCGACGACAGCGTCACCCCCGACGTGTTCGTGCGCAAGACGGCTTCCGGTTTTGCGGTCGAACTCAATAGCGCGACCTTGCCGCGGATCCTGGTCAACCGGCGCTATTATCAGGAACTCAAAACCGGCCCGAATGATAAACGGTCGAAGGCGTGGCTGAGCGAATGCCTGGCAAGCGCCAATTGGCTGGTCAAAGCGCTCGACCAGCGGGCGCGGACGATCGTGAAGGTGGTGTCCGAGATCGTCAAGCACCAGGAGGGCTTTTTCGATCGCGGAGTCGCGGCGATGAAACCGCTGACCCTGCGCGAAGTGGCGCAAGCGATCGAGATGCACGAATCGACCGTCAGCCGGGTGACCTCGAACAAATATCTGTGGTGCGATCGCGGCATGTTCGAGCTCAAATATTTCTTCGGCTCGGGGGTCGCCTCGGCCGAGGGCGACGGCGCCGCCGCCGAAGCCGTCAAGGCTTCAATCAAGACCCTGATCGGAGCGGAAACCGACATCCTGAGTGATGAAGCCATTGCCACGCTGCTCAACGTCAAGGGCATGGAGGTCGCGCGCCGGACGGTGGTCAAATATCGCGAAGCAATGGGCATTGGCTCATCGATCCAGCGCCGCCGGATGCGCAAGATCGGCGGCTGAGCGGCGGCGCTCGTCAATGCGAGCGAAGCGAAGCAATCCAGCGGCCGCGCCAATGGTTTGCCGAGTCTCCTCCGGCTCCTCGCAATGACGGATCAGCCGCTGACCCGCGCCCAGATCGGCAGATGGTCGGAGGCTCGCCGCGCCGAAGCGCTCATGTGCACCCCCGCGGCCTCGATATTGAGATCGCGGTGGACGATGATCCGGTCGAGCGCCGCAACCGGTCGGCGGGCGTGGAAACTGGGGCCGGTCGGGGCGATGTGGAAATCAGGGCCGATGTCCTTGAGGCACCCGGCGAGCGTGCGCCATTCATTGGTGTCGCCCATCAATATCGTCGGCATCGGCTGCGTCCGGGCGGCGACGGCGTCGAGAATGGCGCGGATCTGCCGCCGCCGCCACAGGCCCGAAATATCGAGATGCATTCCGACCACTCGAATGGCCGTGTCGCCGACCAGCAATTCGGCGAGCACCGCGCCGCGCGGCTCGAGCGTCGGCAGTTCGAGCACTTCGCAATCGAGCACGCCGATGTGGTGCTTGATCAGGATCGCATTGCCATGCCAGCCGATGTTGCGGGTATCGAGCTTGAGCAATTTGTCGGCATGCTTGCGCATCGGTTCGAGCGCGCGCTTGTGGCGCACCCCGAGCTGGACCGGCTTGTACAGCCCATAATCGGCGATCAGCTGGAGAGGAACCGCCGACCCGCGCCCGCCAACCCTTTTATCAGCTTCCTGCAAAGCGACGATATCGGCGTCGATTTCGTGAAGCACATCGAGCACGCGATGCGGGTCGCGCTTGCGGTCGGTGCCGACCGCCTTGCGCATGTTGTAGCTTGCGACTGTGATCTGGGCCCCGGTGCTCACTGACACGCCAACCCTGAGTGGTTCAAATTGGTTCCTAGACGTCCAGATTGGCGACGCTGAGGGCATTGTCCTGGATGAACTCGCGGCGCGGTTCGACGACGTCGCCCATCAGCCGGGTGAAAATTTCGTCGGCGATGTCAGCCTGGACCACTTCGACCCGGAGCAGCGAGCGATTGGTCGGGTCGAGCGTGGTTTCCCACAATTGCTCGGCATTCATTTCACCAAGGCCCTTGTAGCGCGAAATGCTGAGGCCCCGGCGGCCGGCGGCAAGCACCGCGTCGAGCAATTCCGACGGCCGGGTGACCGGGATCGGCTTGCCCCGGGTTTCGGCCTCGGCGGCGGCGGCTTCGGCAGCATCGGCGGCTTCCTCGGACTCGACCTCAGAACCGGCTTCGACCTCCACGACCGGCGTCGCGCCGCCCTTCTTCAAGGTCTTGAGAATGGCTGGCCTGGCGTAAGATTCGGTTTGCTCGCTGGCGAGGCTGTGAAGCTTGCGCGCTTCGGCCGAGACGAGGAAACCGGGCTCGAAGACATAGGCATCGGTCACTCCGCGCCACAGCCGCTTGAGCGCATAACCGCCCTCGGCGGCGACTTCGCCCGACCAAACGCCTTCGGGATCACCGATCGCGAGCCAGGCGGCGACGGCCGTGATCGCCGCTGCCCGTCCCTTCGAATCGAGGTCGGGCTTGAGCGCTCCGCCCAGGGCCAGCGCTTCGACCAGCGCCCAGTCATATTTGCGCGGGACGTAGCTCATCAGCGTACGCATCCGCCGCGCATGATCGACCAGGCTCTTGAGATCGTTCCCGGCGCGTTGGCCATCGGCGCTGTCGAGCACCAGCCCGTCGAGGCCCTGCGCCTCGAGATAATCGTCGAGCGCGCTATCGTCCTTGAGATAGACTTCCGAGCGCCCGCGGCTGACCTTGTACAATGGCGGCTGGGCGATGAGCAGGTGGCCGGCCTCGATCAGTTGCGGCATCTGGCGGTAAAAGAACGTCAGCAGGAGCGTCCGGATATGGGCTCCATCGACGTCGGCGTCGGTCATGATCACGATCTTGTGATAGCGCAGCTTTTCGAGGTTGAATTCCTCGCGCCCGATGCCCGTGCCGAGCGCCTGGATCATCGTCCCGATTTCCTTCGAGCCGAGCATCCGGTCGAAGCGCGCGCGCTCGACGTTGAGGATCTTGCCCTTGAGCGGGAGGATCGCCTGAAACTTGCTGTCGCGGCCCTGCTTGGCCGAGCCGCCGGCTGAATCGCCCTCGACCAGGAACAGCTCGGACTTGGCCGGGTCGCGTTCCGAACAATCGTGCAATTTGCCGGGCAAGGAAGCGATGCCCATGACCGACTTGCGGCTCGCCTCGCGCGCTTTGCGGGCGGCTTCGCGGGCGGCGGCGGCGTCGATCACCTTCTGGACGATCATCTTGGCGTGGCCGGGATTTTCCTCGAGCCATTCGGCGAGCTTGTCGGCCATCAGGCTTTCGAGCGGCTGACGGACTTCGGAACTGACCAATTTGTCCTTGGTCTGCGAGCCGAACTTGGGATCGGGCAGTTTGACCGAAACGATTGCGGTCAGGCCTTCGCGCATGTCTTCGCCGGTCAGCGCGATCTTCTCGCGCTTCAGAACGCCCGAGCGATCGGCATAGCCGTTGATGGTGCGGGTCAGCGCACCGCGGAATGCCGCAAGGTGGGTGCCGCCGTCGCGCTGCGGGATGTTGTTGGTGAAGCAGAGAACGTTTTCGTAATAGCTGTCATTCCATTCGAGCGCGACATCGATGCCGATGTCCTCGCGCTGGCCATGGATCGCGATCGGATCGGGCACGAGCGGGTTCTTGGCCCGGTCGAGATACTGGACGAATGCCGCGATCCCGCCCTCGTAGAACAGCTCGACCTGCTTGCGTTCGTCGTGGCGTTCGTCGGCGAGAATGATCCGAACGCCCGAGTTGAGGAACGCGAGCTCGCGGAACCGATGTTCGAGCCGCTCGAAATCAAATTCGAGGATTTTGAACGTTTCGGAGCTGGGCAGGAAGGTGACCTTCGTCCCCTTGCGGCCTTCGACCTTGCCGATCACCGTCAGCGGCGCCACCGCATCGCCATAAGCGAAGCGCATATTATGCTCCTCGCCGTCGCGCCATATCGTCAGGTCGAGCCATTCGCTGAGCGCGTTGACGACGCTGACCCCGACCCCGTGGAGGCCGCCGGAAACCTTATAGGCATTGTCGTCGCTGGTGTTCTCGAACTTACCGCCGGCGTGGAGCTGGGTCATGATGACCTCTGCAGCGCTGATCCCTTCCTCGGCGTGGATCCCGGTCGGAATTCCGCGGCCATTGTCCTCGACCGTGACCGATCCGTCGGGATTGAGGGTGATCAGGATTCGGTCGCAGTGACCGGCGAGCGCCTCATCGATGGCATTGTCCGACACTTCGAACACCATGTGGTGGAGGCCCGAGCCGTCGTCGGTGTCGCCGATATACATGCCGGGCCGCTTGCGCACCGCGTCGAGGCCCTTGAGGACCTTGATGCTGTCGGCGCCATAGGCCGATTGATTGGGTTCGACCGGGGCCGGAGCGGTCGATTCGGGGGGGTCTTGGTCGGTGGGAATTGCCATGGACCGGATATAGGGATTTCGGAGCGAAAGTCACGCGCGCGTGTAGGCGCGTGCGGGCGCACACGCGAAGCTCGGCCAAAAGGAAGCGGCCCCCGAGTTATCCCCGGGGGCCGCATTGATCCTAGTAGCTGGAGCGCTGGCCCGAGGGCCGTCCGCCGCCCTGGCCGCCGCTGTTACCGCCGCTGTTGCCGCCGCGCTTGGGACCGCGGAAGCCGCCATTGCCGGACGGGCGGTCGCCATTGGGACGATTGCCCGCGGGGCGCGCGGCGCCGCCATGGCCGGTTGGCCGAGGCCCGCCGGTGGGACGCTGGCCGCCGTCGCTACGATGAGCCGGATGACCGTTGGCGCGCTGCGGATGACGCTGACCGTCGGCCCGAGCCGGACGATCGCCACGCGGCGCGAAATCGCGGCGCGGCTGGCGCTCGCCGTCGGTGCGCGGTGTGAAATCGCGACGCGGCTGGCGCTCGCCATCGGTGCGCGGTGTGAAATCGCGACGCGGCTGGCGCTCGCCGTCGGTGCGCGGTGTGAAATCGCGACGCGGCTGACGTTCGCCGTCGGTTCGCGGTGTGAAATCGCGACGCGGCTGGCGCTCGCCACGATCCTGAGCCGGGGCATCGCCCCGTACCGGGCGCTCGTGACGGCCTTCCGGACGATAGACCGAGCCACCACGCGGATCGACGTCGCGGCGAACCGGTTTGGAGCTGGGCGAACCGTAGCGGCGCTGACCACCATCGGAGCGATCGTTCGAGCGCGGTGCCGAGCGACCTTCCGACCGTCCGGGGCCACGCCCGTGACGGGGCCGTTCCTCGCGCACTTCGGGAGCCGGCTTGAGGCGCTTGATCGCTTCGGCGGCGGCGGCAAAGCCGGCCGGCAAATCTTCGACCGCAAGCTTGATCCGGGTCAGGCGCTCGATGTCGCGCAAATTGCCACGCTCGGCGTGGGCGCAGAAGGAAATCGCGATCCCGGTCGCTCCGGCGCGCGCGGTGCGGCCGATGCGGTGGACATATTGTTCGGGAACTTCGGGCAAATCGAGATTGATCACGTGGCTGACCCCGGGAACGTCGATCCCGCGCGCCGCGATGTCGGTCGCGATCAGCACTTTCATCTGGCCGGAGCGGAACATGGCGATGGCCCGTTCGCGCTGCGGCTGCGACTTGTTGCCGTGGATCGCGCTCGAGGCGATACCGGCCGCGGCCAGCTGGCGGACGATCTTGTCGGCGCCATGCTTGGTGCGGCTGAAGACGAGCGCGCGCTCGATCGGCTGCTGCTGCAGAATCATCGTCAGCAGCGCCGCCTTTTCCGACTGATTGACGAAGGTGATGCGCTGTTCGACGCGCTCGACCGTGGACGACACCGGAGTCACCGAAACTTCGGCCGGATCGGTCAGATAACGGTCGGCGAGTTCCTTGATCGCGCGCGGCATGGTGGCCGAGAAGAACAGGGT
Source organism: Pseudomonadota bacterium (assembly GCA_040390365.1). GTDB lineage: Bacteria > Pseudomonadota > Alphaproteobacteria > Sphingomonadales > Sphingomonadaceae > Sphingomicrobium. The sequence continues at coordinate 36,998 of JAZJYM010000009.1, forward strand.
CTGGCGCTTGGCCGGGACCAAAGCGACGATCCGCTTCAATGCGTGGATGAAGCCCAGATCGAGCATCTGATCGGCTTCGTCGAGGACCAGAATTTCGAGCTCGCGAAGGCTCAGCGCGCGCTGCTCGATAAGGTCGAGCAGTCGGCCCGGAGTGGCGACGAGAACGTCGAGACCGCGGGCGACTTCGCGGACGCTCTTGTGATTGGGCACGCCGCCGAAAATGGTGCCGACGGAAAGCTTCATGAACTTGCCATAAGCGCGTGCGCTGCTGGCGATCTGAGCGGCCAGCTCACGGGTCGGAGCGAGCACCAGCATGCGGATCTGGCCGGGCTTGAGATATTCGCGATTGGCGGCCAGCCGATCAAGCGAAGGGAGAACGAAGGCAGCGGTCTTGCCGGTGCCGGTCTGGGCGATGCCCAGCAGGTCGCGACCGGTCAGAAGCGTCGGGATAGCCTGAAGCTGGATCGGGGTCGGGACAGTGTAATTGGCGTGCTCAAGCGCATCGAGCACAGGCTTGGAAAGCCCGAGTGTAGTGAATGACAATGTTAATACCTTGCAGATGCCGGAAACGCGCGCAGGGTTACTGCACGCGTCGGCGGCGGGGGGTTTTTGCACCCCCGCGTGAAATGGAGAGCAGTGTGGTGAGACGCGGGCTCGACAGTCTTGCTGCCGATCACGCCGCTTGCAAAGGCGTCTCGTGTTGCGGTGCAATATAGACGATAAGTTGCAAAAGTCCACCCATCGCCTCAGGCGCGAGTGATCATGCCTTCATCAAGCGTGAAACGGCTTGCCTCGCCAATGCCCTCGAACAGGCTCGATTCGGTTGCCGTCAGCCAGACCTGGCCGCGGCCGGAAAGCCGCTCGAACAGCGCGTGGCGGCGCTTGGGATCGAGGTGGGCGGCGACTTCATCGAGGAGCAGGACCGGCGGCGACCCGCGGCGCTTATTGACCAATTCGGCATGGGCCAGGACCAGTCCGAGCAACAGCGCCTTCTGTTCGCCGGTCGAAGATTGCGCCGCGGGCATGCCCTTGGCGGCGAAACTGACGACCAAGTCCTGACGATGCGGACCCTGCGTCGCTCGTCCGGCGGCGGAATCGCGCTTGCGGTTCGAAGCAAGGCTTTCGGCCCAGCCATCGGGGCCACCGCCGTCGAGAGCGATTGCGGCGCGGGGGAAATCGCCGTCGGGACTGTCGGCAACCTCGGCCTGGAGCGCCGTCACCGTCCTCGTTCGGGCTTCAACCAGCGCTTGTCCATGTTCGGCCATCGCCTCTTCCAGCGCGGCCAGCCACTGCGGATCGGCGCTGGGCAAGTCGGCCAACAGCGTGTTGCGGGCCCGCATCGCAGCTTCGTATCGCGCGGCGTGGGTCGAATGGGTCGGCTCAAGCGCCAGCACCAGCCGGTCGAGGAACCGCCGGCGGTCGCTCGCGGGCCCGGTAAACAGCCGGTCCATCGCCGGGGTCAGCCACAATATTGCAAGGCGCTCCGATAGCGAATTGACCGCCGCTGCGGCGCCATTGATGCGGACCCGCCGCCGTTCGGGTGCCGACGCATCGGTGCCGGTCCCGATTTCGGTCATGTCGTCGAGCCGGGCAGCGACGGCGAAGCCGCCGGCGCCGCTTTGCCGGGCGATTTCCGCATAAGGAGCGCGCCGAAATCCGCGGCCGGGGGCAAACAGCGACACCGCTTCAAGGACATTGGTCTTGCCCGCGCCATTGGGCCCGGACAGCAGGACGAAACCCGGCCCCGGCTCGATCAACGCCGCGGCATGGTTGCGAAGGTCGGTCAGGACAAGACGGCAAAGCGACACGCGGTGATGCTTAGCGCTTACTGGTCGCGCCGGTCGATAACCTCGTAATGGGCGGCGCGGTCATCAAAGCGGGAGAGGACCGCACGGGCGGACGCCGGGACGTGGCTGGCGGCATAATCATCGCCGATGAATGCCTTGATCGAATCGAAATTGTCGAACCACATGAGGGTCTGGAACTCGATCTCGTCGCCGCGATCGGTCTTCATCAGGTCGATGTGACGGAAGCCGTCGATGTGCCGCTCCTCGATCGCGGGAATCACCTCACCCCGAACGATCCGTTCATAGGCCCCGGCATTGTCCGCGCTGGTCCAGCCGCGCCACAAACGGCAGATCATCTAACCGCCAACCAAATCTGGATGGCAAGGCCCGCTACGAGAACGGTAGTCATGATAACTATTGCCCATGTCAAACGGACCATAGTTTTTGTCTGGTGCGCGGTGGCGACGTTTGCCGTCTCAATTACCTTCCGAAGCTGGTCTGTAGCGTCACTGCCGCTCCATTGTCCGAGCGGGATGCCACCCTTTGACATCACACCCGCATCGGCATCAGGACGTAGAGCGCGTTCGACTTGTCATTCTCGCGCAGCAACGTCGGCGCGGCGGCATCGGCCAGGTGAACCTCGACCGTGTCGCCGTCGATTTCGCCCAGGATATCGAGCAGGTATTTGGCGTTGAACCCGATCTCGAGCGCGTCCGAGCCATAATCGGCCGGAATCTCCTCGGTCGCCAGGCCATTTTCGGGGGACGTCACCGACAAAGTGATCTTGTCGCGCTCGACGCTCATCTTGACCGCCCGGGTCTTCTCGCTGGCGATGGTCGACACCCGGTCAACCCCGGCCGCAAAGCTCTTCGGATCGAGCTTGAGCAGCTTGTCATTGCCGGTCGGAATGACCCGGTTGTAGTCGGGGAATGTCCCGTCGATCAGCTTGCTGGTCAGGACCGCGCTGCCCAGACCAAAGCGAATTTTGGTCGGCGACAGCGAGATCTCGACCGTTCCTTCGACCTCTTCGAGCAAGCGATAGAGCTCGTGAATGCATTTTCGCGGAACGATGATGTCGGGCATGCCGTCGGCGCCGTCGGGCTTGGCTATGGTGATTCGGGCGAGCCGGTGGCCGTCGGTCGCGGCGGCCCGCAACTGCTCGTCGACGACGTGGAAGAAGATGCCCATCAGATAATAGCGCGTTTCCTCGCTCGAAATGGCGAAGCGCGTCTTTTCGATGATTTCGCGCAGGCTCGCGGCCGGAAGCTCGAACTTGGTCGGAAGATCGCCTTCGGCAATGACCGGGAAGTCGTCGCGCGGAAGGGTCGAGAGGTTGAACCGCGAGCGCCCGGCGTTGACCTGCATTTTGCCGTCCGCGGCGGTCAGTTCGACCTGGCTGCCCTCCGGCAATTTGCGAACGATGTCGAACAATGTGTGAGCGGACAATGTCGTCGCTCCGGCCTGTTCGACATTGCAGGGAATGCTTTCGTCGACCTGGAGGTCGAGGTCGGTGGCCATCAGCCGCAGCGAGCCGTCCTCTTTCGCCTCCATCAGCACGTTCGAGAGGATCGGAATGGTATTGCGGCGCTCGACCACGGACTGCACGTGGCTGAGGCTTTTCAGCAATGTTACCCGCTCAATCGTCGCCTTCATTGCCTGCCCCTTGGATACGAAGGCTCGTTATAGCGAGGGTTCCGGGCGGTGCCAGTGGGAGTTTGCGAGTTTCATTCGCTTGTTGTGCGTTGCTCGCAAAGAGACGGCAGCCGTGACGCTGTGTCAGGGCTGCCGCCGTTTACCGTCATTCCAAGGCCCATCGGGGGCCAATGCAGTCCTACATCAGCACCGAATCGACGTGATGAACGACGCCGTTGGTGAACTTGTCATCGGCCTTGGTGATGGTCGCTTTCTTGCCGTCCGCGCTGGTCAGGACGATCTTGTCGCCGTCCTTGGTCGCGGTCAGCGTTCCGCCGCCCATGGTCGCCAGAACGGCCTTGCCCTTGCCATTGTCGATGGCCTTGGAAATGTCGTCGGCAAGCACGGTGCCGGGAAGAATGACATTGGTCATGACCCCGGTCAGCTGGGCCCGATTTTCAGGCTTGAGCCAATTGTCATAGGTGCCCGGGGGAAGCGCATCGAACCCAGAATCGTCGGCGACGATAACCGTATAGGGGCCCGGGCCCGCCAGAGTCTGATCGAGACCTGCGGCCTTGGCGGCGGCCAGGAACTTGCCGTTGGCGGCGAGACCGGCAGCGACGGTCTTGTCGCCCGCGGCCTTTTGAGCCTCGGTCGTCTGAGCGTTGTCCATGCCATTGGCATTGCGATTGTTGTTACAGGCCCCGAGGGCGAGGAGTGCCGCGCCAAGCGCGAGTGTTGCAGTCATGTTTTTCATGCGTGTCTTCCTCTTTCGAAATCTCATGCGAATGGTCCGGCGACTTCAGCCGCCGGACCACAAGTCATCGTCGAACCGGCGATCAAGTAAGCGCGGAGGCAACCAGCGCAGTCACCAATTGGGTGGCCGGATTGACCTGATAGATATTGCCGTTGCTGTAGCGGTACCAATTATCGGGCGTATCATAATAGGTATCGCGATAACCGAGCGGGACATTATAGGCATTATAGCCCGTCGGCAGCCGCTGTCCGATCGACATTCCCGGCGACAGCAAGGCAGCGACCGAGGTGATCAGGCTGGTGCGCTGATCATATTGGTAGATCGCTCCGGGGGCGTACCAATAACCTGTATCCGCGCTGTTATAGTAGAGGTCGCGATACTGCTGCGGCAGGTTGTAATAGCCATAGCTCGACGGGAGCATCTGCCCAACCCCATAGCCATTGTCGTAAAGGGGCATGAAATTTTCGATCAGGCCCGACCGGCAGTCGACATAATAGATCACGCCATTGGCATAGCGCGTGCACTGCGACTGATTGTTCGGATAGAATGAACTATACGCCGACGGCACGTAACTGCTCATATAGTTGGACGGCAGATACTGTCCCGGAAGATAGCCGCCGCCAAGCAGCGGAAGAAGCGCGTTGACCAGGTTCGAGCCGCGATCAACGCGGTACATATAACCGTCGTTGTAGCGGTAATAGGAATTGGCCGTATCCGGATAGAGCGAGCTGAGCGCGATTGGCATCGAGCTGGAAACGATCGCCGCCGGGAGAACCGAACCGATCAGCTTCTTCGCCTGCCCCGGCGGAAGGCATCCGTTGTTCTTCATGTACAGGCCTGGCGGGCAGCCCTCGATAAAGCCGCGGCCTTTGGCCTGGCCCCAGCCGCTATCGCCCGCAAAAACGGTTCCGTTTTGCAGGTTGCGCGAAGCGCGATTGTCGATCCGCGCGCTGCGATTGTCGATGCGGCCGGCGCGGATGGCCTGCCGGTCGGCGCGCATGGTCTGACGGTCGGCGCGGATCGCCTGACGGTCGATCTGGCGATTCTGGGCCCGAGCGACCCGTTCGGCACGGATCGGTCGCTCGGCTCGAAGAGTCTGGCGATCAGCGCGCGACGTTTGGCGATCAGCGCGCGACGTTTGGCGATCAGAGCGAAGGATTTGACGGTCGGGACGAGCGCTCTGGCGATCGAAGCGCGCGGTTGCCCGGGCGCCGCCGCGATCAACCTGTGCGCGATCGGCCTTGCCGCCGCCGCCACGGCTGCCACCTTGTCCGCCCGGGCCAGCTGCCGCAGGAACGGCGATCGCCAGCGCCGCGACGCCGGCGGCGAGAAATAGCTTGGTCATTGGAATTACTCCTTTTGAACTCCCCAACGACTCATCGCGCACGACGTTCCACGACTGACCGCCCAGAATCATCGATCCGCCGGATTTGAAACGAATTTTAGCATTGAAATTCAGAGATTTGGGTCTTGGCCTTTGGCCTTATCCGTCATCGACCCAATCGTTCCTGAGGCGGTTCACGCAGAGCAGCATGAGCAGGCCCGCGAGGGCATAGAAAGCGGTGGTTGCAACCGCCGCATAGCGCAAGGATTCCACCCCGTAATTATGCTTTAGACCATCAGACAGGCGGCCGATCAACAAGGGTCCGACGCCAAGTCCGATAAAATTGTTGATCAGCAGGAAACTGGCCGACGCCGTCGCCCGCATGCGCCGTGGGACGAGGTGCTGGACCGCGGTGGTGACCGGGCCCAGCCACAGGATGTTGAGCGCATTGGCGACCAACAGCAACGGCCATGCCGTCCATAGGTTCGGTGCCATCAGCCCGATGGCGTAGGTCGGCGCAGTCACCAGCCAGGCAATGGCCGGAAGCTTCGCATACCAACCGCGGTCGTTCGCCCCGAGACGGTCGGCGAGCCAGCCGCCGGAATAGACCCCGATGCTTCCCCCGACGAGGAGGATCGAGCCAAGGAATTGTCCGGTGCCGATCAGATCGAGGCCGAAGCTGCGCATGATCACTGACGGCACCCACAGCGCTAGACCGTAACCGCACAAGGAACTGCTCGCCGCGGCGAAGGCGAGCAGCCAGAAGACCGGCTTCCGCGCCAGTATCCGGAACACTTGGCCGATCGGGACCCGGTCCCTGTCCGCTGGCGGACGCGGCAGGTCGCGCACCACGTAGAGCATTGCCGGAGCGAAAATGATGCCCGCGACCCCCATTGTGAGGAACGCCGCGCGCCAGTCGACCGCCGCAGCGATATAAGCGCCAAGCAATGTTCCGGACGCGAGCCCGATCGGCACACCCAGTGAAAAGATCGCAAGTGCCCGGGCGCGCCGCTCGGGGGGAAAGTAATCGGCGATGAGCGCGTAAGACGGCGCCACCCCGCCCGCCTCGCCGACGCCCACTCCAAGCCGATAGAGAAACAATTGGCCAAAGCCGGTCGCGGTCCCGCACAAGGCGGTGAAACCGCTCCACACGGCAAGCGCGCCCGCGACCACCGCGCTCCGGCTGGTGCGATCGGCAAGGTAGGCGAGCGGCACTCCAAGCACCGAGTAAAGGAGGGCGAAGGCGAGGCCGCCAATGGCGCCGAACTGGGTATCGGAGAGATGGAGATCGGCCTTGATCGGCTGGGCGAGGATGCCGAGGATCTGGCGGTCGAGGAAATTGAAGATGTAGGCAATCAGCAGGAAGCCGAGCACCAGCCCCCGGCTCCGCGGCAGCGACGCCGACGGCGCCTTCATCTCAGTTCGCCAATGGCTTGGGCGAGCCGATCGACGTCGCCCTCGTCCTGGTAGATTGCAAAGCCAATTCGAAGCACGTCGCCGCGCACGTCGGTGATGATGTTGCGCGCCTTGAGCGCGTCCCCCCAGCCGAGCGCGCGCGGATCGCGAAAGGCGAGAAAGCGCGCGTGATCGCCGTTCCCGGTTGGGTTGAGCAATTCGGCCTGGCTCAATGCGGTGCCGTCGATCGAGGCCAGAAACCGCTGCTGGAGCGAATAGGCATGGGCCGATATCGACGCAGTGGAGAGCTTATTCTCGTCGAGCATTCGGCGGACCGCGTTGAACCGGTAGATGCCCGACGGATCGAATGTCGCGCCCAGAAAGCGGCCCGCGTCCGGGGCGTAGCCGATGCTTCCCGGCGGCAGGCTCAGATCCTCGAACTCGGCGAACCAGCCGGTCACCGCCGGCCGCGGCCCGAAGCCCGGTGGTGCGTGAAGGATGGCGCACCCTTCCCCGGCCATAGCATATTTGTACCCGCCGGCGAGATAGAAGGCTGAGGCTGGAGCGGCCCCGCCAAAGGGTTCGGGAAGCGCCATGAAGGCGTGATAGCCGTCGATCACCACCCACGGTCCATCGGGTTTGGCGAGCGCCGCGAGCTGGTCGATCGCGCCGAAAATCCGGCCGGAAGAAAACAGGGTCTGGCTGACGAAGATGAGGTCGTGGTCGCCGCTTGCCGCGCGCTCGAGGAAGCGCTCGGTGAAACTGTCATAGGGTTCCGCCGCGACCTGTTCCTCGGCTAGCCAGCCGTCTTCCGCCCAGCGCGCGAACTGGCGCCTGGCCGAATGAAATTCGCCGTCGCTGGTCAACACCTTGAGCTTCTGACTGCGCTGCGGACAGGCCGAGACGATGCGCAGGATGAAGTCGTGCGTATTGGGTGCAAAAACGATCGCCGCGGGATCGCCGGTGCCGAGTTCGCGAGCGACATGGGCCTGCGCCTCGGACCACAGCTCCCCCATGATCCTGTCCCACTTGCGATCGGCCAGACGCGCTGAATCCTGCCACGCCTCCATATGTCCCTGGTAACTGGCGTCGGGCCACAGATGGTGGCTATGGGCAGCGAAATGCAGCCGGTCGGGATCGGCTTCCAGGCTGCGCGAAAACAGCGGCTTGAAGCTCAAAGATCGGTCCTCAACGCCCACAATTCGGGGAACAGCCGCTTGTCGAGGGTCGAGCGCAAATAGGATGCGCCCGAGGATCCGCCGGTCCCGCGCTTATTACCGATGATCCGTTCCACGGTCAGCACATGCTTGTGCCGCCACATCGCCATTGCATCGTCGACGTCGAGCAATTTTTCCGCCAGTTGATAAAGCTCGAAATAGTCGTCAGCGCGGCGATAGACCTCGAGCCACGCGGCACTCGTCCCACCGCTGACATCGAAACCTGCTCGTTCCAGCGCTTGCGCCGCGGCATCGCGCAAGCTTGGCTGGAGCAAGGCTTGATCGAGCCGGCGGCGGTCTTCGCTGCCCGGCGCATGCTGCTTTAGATAGGCTTCGTCCTTGAGGCCGAGACGATATTCAAGCTCGCGAAATTGCGCCGATTGAAAGCCCGAGGATGTCCCGAGCACATCCCGGAAAGCGAGATAATCGACCGGGGTAAGGGTCGAGAGGACATCCCACGACAAGGTCATCACCGACTGAATCCGGCCCACCCTGGAAAGCGCCTTATAGGCCGGTGCGAAACTGTCCTCGCCGATCAGGCCGATGGCATAATCGACCTCGTGAAGCATTTCCTTCATCCACAATTCCATCGTCTGGTGGATGACGATGAACAGCATTTCATCATGAAGTCCGGACAACGGACGTTGCGCCGACAGCAAGTCGTCGAGGCCAAGATATTGGGCATAGGTAATGCCAGCTGGGGTCGCGGTCATGACGACGGCTTAAGCCAAAGCCAAGCGGTTCGAAAGCGCCAAGCGGCGCGGCGCCTATCGGGGGCCGTTGCTCATGCTTCCGACGGTGCCGATATTGCCGAACAGTTCCGCGAAAAAGCCGCGCTTGCGGCCGAGGGTCGGAGTCCGCTTGCCGTTCGGGCTGACCGCGAAAATCCATTCCTTGCCGAGCTGGCCGACCGAGCTGACATTGCCCGCCGGATCGAACCGGACGAGGTACACCGTCTGCTTGGAAACGCGCGGATTGCCGAACGCGAACTGGGTCGTATCGCGCGACACATAATACCAGTCATTGGGCGTGAATTGACCGGTGAAGGTCGGTCGGCCGAGCGTCTTGGCAACCGAATCCTTATTGTCGATGCCCGGCTGGATCGCGATTGCCAGCTGGGGATCGACCACCGCGCCCTTGTGCGCGCGATAAGCGGTACAGCCCGAAACGAGCGCCCCGGCGGCGAGGATCGACAACATGCCGGCAGATTTCGCAACAGTCATTGTGGACGGTAACCTTTCTAGAAATCGCCTGCGCACGAGCGCCGGTCTTGCCCGGCGGGTCGCGACCTCCATATGCTGACGGCGCGCTATAGGCGCAACCCACCTTGGAATCACGAACCCACATCTACTCCATCAATCAGGTGCCAATTATCTCTATGCTCGACTTCCTGTTCGCACGATTAACGCCAAGCCCGGCCAACCGCCTGGGCGAGCGCGGAGCAAGAGCGTTCAACGCCGCAGTCGCGATCGCGCGCAAGCCCGAATTCTTCCGTCGGGGCGGGGTGCCGGATACGCTCGACGGGCGCTTCGCGCTGCTCGCGACCGTTTTGGCGCTGCTGCTGGTGCGGATCGAGCGCGACGGCGAGGACGGCAATCCGCTGTCGGTCGCTCTGACCGAGCGCTTCATCGCGGCGATGGAATCGGAGCATCGCGAATTGGGTCTCGGCGATCCAACCTTGGGCAAGACCGTTCGCAAGCTTGTCGGAGCGCTCGCCAAACGGGTCGAATTGTGGCGTTTTGCGACGTCAGCCAAGGGCAAGTGGACGGCGGCCGCTCGAACCAGCGCTTTTGCCGGCGACCCCGACCCGGCGGCATTGCAATTCGTCGCTTCCGAGTTGAGGGGCCTGTGGACACGGCTTGTTGCCGCCGATCTGGCGGCAATCGACGCGGGAGACGTTGGATGAGCGAATGTTTCAGCCACCACTTGCGGCTCGACCAGATTCGCGATGGCGAACGCATCGACCTTGTCGCCAATGATGGCGAGCGCGAATCGATCGCAATGGATTTGGGCCTGGAGGCATTGGGCCGGCTCGATGCCCATGCCGTACTCGAACGCTCGGGCGGGGTGGTGCGCGCCACCGGCCGGGTCCAGGCGGCGCTGACCCAATGCTGCGTCGTCACCGGCGACGCCATTGCCGCCCACGTCGACGAGCCCTTCGATGTCACGTTCACCCCCGACAAGCCGGACCACGATCCGGCTTCGGAAATCGAGCTCGAAGCCAAGGATTGCGACACCATCTTCTATGACGGTGGTGCGATCGACCTTGGCCAGGCGGTAGTCGAAACACTGGCGCTGAGCATCGATCCGTTCCCGCGCAGCGCCGGTGCCGATGCAGCGTTAAAGGAAGCCGGGATCATGACCGAAGCCGAGGCCAGCCCGTTCGCTGCACTGGCCCAGCTCAAGGGTAAGCTCGACAGCGGCAATTAGGACTTAAAAGGGAACGTCGTCGTCGAGGTCGGTATCGAACGCCGCCGGCTGCGGCCGCGACTGGTTGCGCGCCGAACCGCCGCCCGAATCGTCGTCGCCGTAGCTGCTTGATCCGCCGCCGCCGCCATAGCCGCCGCCTTCGCCGCGACTGTCGAGCATCACCAGCTCGCCGCGGAAACGCTGCAGGACGATTTCGGTGGTGTAGCGGTCATTGCCGGTCTGGTCGGTCCATTTGCGGGTCTGGATCTGGCCTTCGAGATAGACCTTCGAGCCCTTTTTCAAATAGCTTTTGGCGACCTTTCCCAGATTTTCGTTGAAGATCACGACATTGTGCCATTCGGTGCGTTCCTGGCGATTGCCGTCGCGGTCCTTCCAGCTTTCCGACGTTGCCACCCGCATGTTGACCACTTCGCCGCCGCTGTTGAGATTGCGCGCTTCGGGGTCGGCGCCGAGATTGCCCACCAGAATCACCTTGTTCACGCCCGCCATAGTACATCTCCCATTCTTCAGCGTCACCTAAGCCATCGCCGTGGCGAAAGCCAAGTGCCTGTTACTCCGCGGGCAGCGGATGTGCATGGCCCCGGCGCGTCGAACGAAAGCCGAGGATCACCGCAGCGAGCGCCAGGAGTTGAGCCCCGATCGCCTCGGCTGTTGGGAACAGGCCGAGGATCGTGATCCGAGGAAAGCCGGCCAGCAGTGTCACCGGGACGATGCCTGCTTCCTGCAGCGCGCCGACGCCCTTGCCCGAAAGAACCACTGCGAGGACGGCGATGAGGATCGCGCTATATTTGAAGAACAGGGTGACCGGCAGTTTGCGGCTGTAACTCAGCATGGCCCAGGCAATCAGCCCAAGCAGGGCGATCGCAGAGAGCGCTCCGGCCAGGATCGTCACGCCATTGTCGGCGGTCCACAGGGCCGCGTAGAATAGAATTGTCTCGAACACCTCGCGATAGACAACGATGAAGGCAAGGCCGAACAGGAACCAGGCCGAACCGCGAGACAATGCTCCTTCCATCTTGGTCGCGATGTAGCGCCGCCATTCCTCCGCCCGGCTCTTGCCGTGCATCCAGATACCGACCGAGAGGAGGATCACGGCGGCGAGCAGCGAGCCGAAACCCTCGGTAAGCTCGCGGCCGGCCCCGCTGAGTTCAAGCGCATAGGTGGCGATCGCCCAAGTCGCTCCACCGGCCAGGAGGGCGCCAATCCAGCCGCCGTGAACATAGGGCAGCGCTTCGGTCCGCTTCGCCTTACGCAGGAAGGCGATCATCGCGATCACTACCAGTAGCGCTTCGAGCCCTTCGCGGAGCAGGATGGCGAAGGCGCCAAGGAAGGTCGACGCATCGCTCGCGGCTCCCGGCGCAAGGGCTGTTTCGGCGCGATCCAGCAAATCGTCAGCCGCATCGACGCGCTGGCGCAGCGCTGTCTCCGGCTCGCCGCGCGCGATCCCCGACCGAATAGCTGCCATTGCTGTTTCAACCTGCCTCAGCAACGCGCCATCCCGGGTCGCAAGCACGGTCTCGACCGGCTCGAAGCCGTCGAGATATGCTGAAAGGGCGAGGCGCTCGGCTTCTTCACGATTGCCGGCACGATAGGCGGCGAGGCTTTCCTTGAGCCGCTCGCGCGCGATACCGACGTTCGAGGAATTTGCGACCACGGCACCGGGATTCGCCCGCAGATACGCGAGGACTGCACCGGCCTTATTGCCACCGACCTCCGTCTCCATTTGCTTCTCGGAAAGGGAGCTCAAGGCGCCGAGATCGGAAACTTTGCTACGGATGTCCGGGTCGCGGTCCCAGATTCGTTTGCCCTGTCGAGCGAGAGTATTGGGATAGGCGAATCGGCCTGCCTGGAAGGCGAGCGCCCACCTATCCGGTTCGGGCAGGTGCGCGAAGCTTTGCATCGCCGTGCCTTCGATTCCCTGGTTGATCACCTGGTACAGTGCAAAGGGGCTGCGCTGGCTGGCGCGGGCGCGATCGGCGAAAGCGATTGGCGGCGGATTGAGTTGGCGCGCCATCGGCGTTTGTGCGTCGCCTGTCGCCCCGTGGCAGCTCGCGCAATTTTGCTGGAAGAGCACCGCGCCGCGGGCCAGATCGGGAGCGTTTTGGGGGCCGAGGGGCACCGGATAAGCGGCCAGCAGATCGGCGCCCAGTTTGCGCGCCGCAGCCGCAACCTCATCAGCCGGGGATTTGTGGATGATTAGCATCTTGAGCGCTTCGCTGCCGATAACGAGCTTGCCCTTTGCCGGATTAGCAGGAAGCGCTGCTATCTTTTCCGCAACGGAGGTAGAAAACTCGCTCATTTCAGCATATTCGGCCGCGCTGGTTACCTTGCCATGGCGCACGGCGCCGCCATAATCCACTGCGAGATAATCGAGCAGGCGCCAGGCGGTCTGGACGCCGGACGGCTCGGCCGCCGACGCGGCGGACATCAAGCCAAAAAGCAGGGCGGCGGCAAGCAGGATGGGGCGCAACATCCATCCTTACTACCATCTTGCGAGTAATTCGCAATAGCGTCATAGCCGTCTCTTATCCGGCTGGCTAGTCATGGTAGACTGAAGCTATGACCGACTGCGGATGTCAGCCAACGGCAGCGGATACGCCACAACAGCGGCGTATCCTCAAGATCGCGCTTGGGCTCAATGGAACGATGTTCGTGGTCGGCGTTAGTGCGGGCATTGTTGCGCGGTCTTCCGGACTCATCGCCGACGGTCTCGACATGCTTGCCGACGCGATCGCTTACGCCATTGCGTTGGCGGCCGCGGGTCGAACCGACCTGTTCAAAGCCGCTGCGGCGCGGACCAGCGGTTTCGTCCTTCTGACTCTTGGTATCGTGGTTCTTCTCGATGTGATCCGTCGGTTGCTGACCGGGGAGGCGCCGGAAGGATGGATCATGATCGCCGTGGCCGCGGTGGCTTTCGCGGTGAATCTCAACGTCCTGCGCCTGCTGAGAAATCAAAGGAGCAAGGAAGTTCATTTTCGCGCAACGGTGACCTTCACCCAGGTTGATGTGATCGTAAACCTTGCCGTCATCGTCTCGGGCGTGATCGTCATCGCCACCGGATTCCGCTTCGTCGACCTCGCCGTCGGCGCGGCGATTGGCGCTTATGTCATCAAGGAGGCGCTGGAAATCATTAAGGAAGCGAACGAGGCTCGCGAAGCCGCTTACTGAGGCGGGTAGCGCAACCGGCCGACAAAGCGGGCCAGGCTCGGTCGGCGATCGGCCGATCCACGCCACCGTGCCTTCACCTTTTCGAACTCCATGACATTGTCGATCCGCCGATCGAGGAACGCGGCGGTTTCGAGCTGGTCGAAGCTCTGGTCGTCGAGCCACACCAGCAAGGTCGAGGCATAGACCGCGCCCAGAGTCATGCGTTTGGTGTAATGATTGAAATCGGTGCTGGTGTCGCCCGCCAGCCGCCACATCCGGTCGACGCTGCGCCACGACACGGTCGCTGCCAGCGGCAGGTTTTGCGGCATTGCAAGCGTTGACAGCGCGGACCGAACCGCTTCGCGCGCCGGCATCATCAGCTGCAGCCTTTGCCACAGCAAGGTGCGGATTCGGGCGCGGATCTTGAGCGCTTCGACATCATTGTCCGCCGCCCAGACCTCGAGCGCCCGATCGATCCCCTCGATATAGCATTCGATCTTGCCCGCCGCCGTTTTGGGCATTGCCAGCCGCGCCTGCGCCGGATCGATGCCGAGCCGGGCAGCGGCCGAATCGACCGCCGCCTTGGTCCAGCCGTCAAATATTGCATTTTCGCCAACGGCCAGAGCGAGCCGGTGGCGCAAGGCTTCGAGCGGGCTGGGCGGGTCCATGGTCCTCAACTGGCCGCGACTCCCCGTCGGCGCAAGCCCCGTCCGGGCAGACGGACCAGGATCAGCGCAGCGCCGATGGCGAACGCTCCAACGACATCGCCGGCGCTCATCCGCTCGTCATAGGCAAACCAGCCGACCAATGCCGAGACGGCGGGCTGGGTGAGCAAGGCGAGACCGACGACCAATGGCGGGAAATGGCCGATGGAATAGACCAGCAGGCCTTGGCCCAGGACCTGGCTCGACAGCGCAAAGATGATCAGCGGAGTCCAGTTGGTGGGCCACATATTCTCGCCCAGAGTGACGCTGAACAATATCATCGGGGGAATCGCGAACAAGGTCGCAAGCAACAGCAATGGAAGCGCCTGAAGCTTGGTCCGGGCGCGCTCGATGAAGATCAGATAGCCGCCGTAGGTCAGCCCGGCGAAGACCGCCAGCAAGTCCCCGGCAAAGTGGCGGGCGCTGAGTTCATAGCTGCCGCTCATGAGCAGCGCGCCGCCCGAAAATGCAAGCAGCAGCGCACCCATTTGCCGCGCCGACGGGGCGCCTTTGGCAAGGATCAGGCCATAGACCGCAAACACCAGGCTGCCGGTGTTGCCGAACAAGGTCGCATTGGCGAGCTTGGTCAGAAGGATGCCGGCATTCCAGGCTGCCAGGTCGAGAGCATAGAAAATTGCCGCGATCAGGATGGTGATGATCAAGGCGCGCCTGGGACAGTGCGGCGACTGACCCATCGACCGCGCGAGCAACCACAGAAAGGGCAGAGCGATGACCAGCCGCCAGACCCCGACCGCGACCGGTCCGACATCGGCCAGCCGAACCAGCCACGGACCCAGTGCAAGGACGCAATTGCCGAACAGCATCGCCGCGAAGGCGAAGCGATGCGGCGGCGCCTGATCCTCGCTCAACGCGCGAATCGGGAGCGCAGATCGAGCAAGGCGAGCGCAGCCAGAGCCGCTCCACCGCCCTTGTCGCCGTGCTTCGGGTCGGCCCTGACCATCGCCTGGGCCTCGCTCTCGACGGTCAAAATGCCATTGCCGACGGCGACGCCGTCGAGGGTCAAGGCCATGAGCCCGCGGGCGCTTTCGCCCGACACGATTTCGAAGTGATAGGTTTCACCGCGGATCACCACGCCGAGCGCGACAAAGGCGTCAAACGCTCCGCCATCCGCGGCAAGCGCGATCGCCGCCGGAATTTCGAGCGCTCCGGGAACGGTCACGGTCTCGTGGCGGTGGCCCGCGTCGTCGAGCGCGGCGCGCGCTCCGCTCAGCAGCAAATCATTGATGTGCGGATAGAAGCGCGCTTCGACGATCAGGACTTTGGCCATGGTCTAAATCCCCGGCTCGATCGGACGCTGGTCGATAATCGCCAGGCCATAGCCGGCCAGCGCGACCGGAGAATGGTGCGAATTGGTCAGCAAGATCATGTCATGAATGCCCAATGCGGCGAGGATCTGGGCACCGATGCCATAGGTCCGCTCGGCACTGCTATTGTCGGCCGGGCGGCCGGCGCGCACGTCGATCGACCGCGACAACGACCCGGGCGACGCGGCGTGAAGGGCGACCACAACGCCCGAGCCATTCGCCTCGATCATCCGCATCGCCGACGCCAGCAGCGTTGACTTGCCCCCGGCTTCGCCAAGGACGTCGGCGAACAGATCGAGGCTGTGCATGCGCACCATGGTCGGCTGCTGCGGATCGATCTCGCCGTGGACAAGAGCGAGCTGTTCTTCACCGCTGGTCTTGTCGCGAAACACCTGCGCCTGCCACTTGGCGCCGCTGCCGGCGGTGAAGCTGGCGGTGGCCGAGCGATCGACCAGATGATCCTTCTTGAGCCGGTAGGCGATGAGATCGCGGATGGTCCCGATCTTGAGTCCATGGGTGCGCGCGAAATCCATCAAGTCGTCGAGCCGGGCCATGGTCCCGTCCTCGCTCATGATTTCGCAGATCACGCCCGAGGGATTGAGCCCGGCAAGGCGTGAGACATCGACCGCGGCCTCGGTATGACCGGCACGGACAAGGACTCCGCCGGGCCTGGCGACGAGCGGAAAGACGTGGCCGGGCGAAACCAAAGCATCGGGATCATTGCCCGAATCGATGGCCACGGCGATGGTCCGGGCGCGGTCGGCAGCGCTGATCCCGGTCGAAATTCCCTCGCGCGCCTCGATCGAGACGGTAAATGCGGTCTCGTTGCGGCTGCGGTTGGTCCGAGCCATGGGTTCGAGGCCCAAACGGTCGGCGCGCTCGCGAGTTAAAGCGAGGCAAATCAGTCCGCGGCCGTGGCGGGCCATGAAATTGACCGCGTCGGGAGTGGCCATTTGCGCGGGGATGACCAGATCGCCTTCATTTTCGCGATCGTCATCATCGACGAGGATGAACATTCGGCCGTTGCGCGCTTCGTTGATGATCGATTCGGCACCAACCAGAACGTCGGCGGAGCCGCGCTGGAGCAGCTTTTCAAGCCGGCCCAAAGTATCCGCGGTCGGATTCCAGTCGCTGGCTCCCAATTTGCGCAGGCTGTTGGGATGAAGCCCGGCGGCGCGGGCAAGGCCGGCGCGGCTGACCTCGCCGGTGGCGATGATCGACGTCAATTGGTCGATGAGGTTGCTGCTCATTCGCGGCCCATATCACATTACAATGTGATTGGAAGCGCAGCTAACGCCTATTCTAATGTGAGCGATTGGCCATCATGCGGTCGATATAGCGCGCAAGCAGGTCGATTTCGACATTGAGCTGGTGACCGGCTCGAAGGTCGCCGAGAGTGGTATGGGCAGCGGTGTGGGGGATGATGTTGATCGAAAAATCGGTCGATCCGTCGGCGCCGTCGCTGACTTGATTGACCGTCAGCGAAACCCCGTCGAGCGTAACCGACCCTTTTTCCGCGATGTAACGCGCAATCGCATCGGGCGCACGAATGCCGATCCGCACCGAATCGCCATCGGGGCAGGTGCCGATCACCTCGCCCACCCCATCGACATGGCCGGTGACCAAATGACCGCCGAGTTCGTCACCCAGGCGCAGCGCCCGTTCAAGGTTGAGCCTGGCCCCGTCGCGCCAATGGCCGCTTGCGCTGCGCGACACCGTCTCGGCCGAGACGTCGACCGCGAACCAATCCTCGCCCTTGTCGACCACGGTCAGGCACACGCCCGAGCACGCAATCGACGCGCCAAGATCGATGGTTGCCGGATCGTAGCTGGTGGCGATGGTCAGGCGCAGGTCGCCGCGCTGCTCGGCGCTTCGGACGGTTCCGATGTCGGTGATGATTCCGGTGAACATAAGCGAGACTTAGGCGGCGCACACCCGCTCGTAAACTTCGAGCCGGTCGAGGCCCAGCCGGCGTTCGTCGACCAGACGCCAGCGAGCATGGGCATCGGCAATCGCGTCGAGCCCGACATAGCCGAACGACGACTTGCCTTCGCCGACGATGATCGGTGCCCGATAGATCAGGATGCGGTCGATCAAATCGTCGGCCAGGAACGCGGTTGCGGTCGCCGAGCCGCCTTCCACCAGCAAGTCGTTGACGTCATGAAGCCGGAAAACGTCACTGGGCGAGCGGAGGATTTCCCAGCCATCGACCGCTTCGCCGCGGCTCAGCAATGCCCGCCGCGGCGAGCGCTCCTCGAGACCCGGAAGCCGGACATCGAGCCGCGGCCGGTCCGCGAGGTAGGTCCCCCGGCCGACCAGGATCATATCCGAATGCGCGCGTTCAAGGTGGACATGAGCGCGCGCATCCTCGCCCGTAATCCATTTCGATTCGCCCGACGGAAGAGCGATCTTGCCATCGATCGACAGCGCCAGCTTGAGCGTGATCCGCGGCCGTCCGCTGTTCAGCCGCGTCAGCCAGCCGGCCATCGCCAGACTGGCCGGACCGCGGCCGACCCCGAGCTTGACCGCAATCCCCGCGGAACAAAGTTTCCTGATGCCCCTGCCGGCCGTACCCGGATCGGGATCGCGGCAGGCGATGACCACGCGTTCCGGCTGGGCCGCGACCAGCAAATCGGCGCAGGCGGGTCCGCGATCGCTGACATGGGCGCAGGGTTCGAGCGTGACATAGACGGTCGCACCGCTGGCGCGTTTTCCGGCACTGGCCAGGGCGATCGCTTCGGCATGGGGCCGACCGCCACTCGCGGTCGCTCCGCGAGCGATGACCCGGCCAGACGGCGAGACGATGACGCAGCCAACATTGGGATTGGGTGCGGTGAACCCGCGCGCGCCTTGAGCAAGCGCTACCGCCTGCGCCATGAAGCGCTCGTCGGAGTTCAGAATCCGAGCTGCTTTTCGAGCTTCTGGAATTGCTTTTGCTTTTCGAGTTCGGCCGCGTCGCGCGCCGCTTTATCCTTATTCTGGTCGGCGATGATCTGGGCGTCGGTGCGGGACACCGGATAGCTTTCGACATAGACGATTCGGGGCGGGGGCGCGGTATTGATTTTCGAATCGACCAGGAATTCGATGACGATGATGATCGTCACCAGGAACGCCATGACCAGGCCAATGACCTGCTCGCGGCTGCGCTGGCGCATGAAGGCGCGCAGATCGGCGAAGGCGACTCGGGGGCTCGATGGCGAGGGAAACCAGGACATGGCCCAAGAATAGGGCGGCGGACGCGGAACTGCCAGTGCCAGTCCAGCGGCACAGCGTTTCGATCAACCGTCGAGGCGGAAATGAAGAGTCGTGATCAAGGTCGCTGGAGCCGAATGGCCATCGCTCGTCGCCGGCCGATAGCGCCAGCGAGCGATCAGGTGGCGGCGCGCCGCGTCGAGGAAGATCCGGTCGGCGTGACCGACGGGCTCGACCGCGACCACCCGGCCGAGCGCGTCGATCGACAATTTGACGGTCAGCGAGGCCTCTTCCTCGAGCAATAGTTTCGACCGCGGATAGGGCGGCTTGAGCGCGCCCGCCGGAGTGATCAGCACCGGCCCACTGTCGAGCGCAAGCGGCTTGCCCTCGGTCCCCGGGAAGGGGTCGGTCGTAGGACCGGCCACAGCGCCAGTGCCCGGATTCGGGACGGGCTGCGCTTCTTCACCCGGCATCGGTGGCAACGCGATCAGCGGTTGCGGATCGCTGATTTCGAGCGGCTGGCGGTGAGACTGTCCGGGGTCGACGGGCCGGGGCGGAGCTGGCGGAGCGGGCAAGTCGATGATTTTGATCGGCGGATCGAAGATCGTCCCGGGAAGATCCATTTTCGCGCTCATCAGCACGGCGATCGCAACCACGTGCGCACTGGCGATGAACAGTATCGAATTGGGGCTCGGTCGGCGAGCGCCAATCCGGGGCCGGTTGGCGGCATAAGCGAGCATCGCAACCTCCTGTCGTCAAAGCCATTGCGATGATACATCATTACACGTAATCGTCAAATCTATTCGCTATGATGTCCGTTCGTCTTAGCGCTTAGCGGTGGGCAGCGGAGTCGAGCCGTTCGATCGCGCGGTCCTTGCCCATGCGTTCGAGCAAGCCGGCCATTTCCGGTCCGCTGTCGCGCCCGGTCAGCGCCAGCCGCAACGGGTGGAACAGCTCGCGGCCCTTGCGGCCGGTGCTGTCCTTGAGGGCAGTGGTCAGAGTCCTCCAGCTCTGGTCATTCCAGTCGAGGCTGCGCGCGCATTGCGCGGCGGCGCGCGCCAGAAGCCGTTCGTCATGGGCGAGGTAGGGCGCGTCGATGGACCCAGCGATGACTTCATACCAACCGGCGAAATCGGACAATCGCTCGAGATTGGGCCGGAGCAGCAGCCAATCGGCCGCGCTTGCGCCATCGGGCAGACGCTCGGCCACCGCGTCATAGTCAAGATCGTGCAGCAGGCGCGCATTGACCAGCTCGACCTCGTGCGGATCGAAATGGGCCGGCGCCCGCCCGAAATGGGCAAAGTCCAGACCCGCAGCCAGGGTTTCGAGCGCGGCGGTCGGTTCGACCGGCTGCGACGTCCCGATCCGCGCCAGCACCGACAATAAGGCCATCGGCTCGAGTCCGGCTTCGCGGACGTCGCCGACTCCATAAGCGCCGAGGCGCTTCGACAATTTGCCCTCCGCGGCGACCAGCAAAGCTTCGTGGGCGAAGGACGGCGGCGCTACCCCGAGCGCTTCGAACATCTGGATCTGGGTTGCGCTGTTCGAAACATGGTCTTCGCCGCGCACGATGTGGGTTATCGCCAGATCGACGTCGTCGATGACGCTGGGCAGGAGGTAGAGCCAACTGCCGTCGGCGCGGCGAACGACCGGGTCGCTGAGCAGCGCTGGGTCGAACGATTGAGGACCGCGAATGAGGTCGGTCCAGGTGATCGGCTGGTCATGATCGAGCTGGAACCGCCAATGCGGCGAGCGGCCTTCGGGTGCCGGTTCGTCGGCCGGCTTGCGCTCGTAAACGGGCGGCAGTCCGCGGCCGAGCAGGACCTTGCGCCGAACCTCGATCTCTTCGGGCGTCTCATAGCAGGGATAGACCCGCCCAGCCGCCTTGAGCCGGCTGAATTCGCATTCGTAGAGGTCGAACCGTTCCGATTGGCGGACGCTTCGGTCGGGGGCGAGGCCGAGCCAGTCGAGGTCGGCGCGGATTGCCTGGTCGAAGGCAGCGGTCGAACGCTCGGCATCGGTATCATCGACGCGCAGGATGAACTCGCCGCCGTTCTTTCGGGCGTAGAGGAAATTGTGCAGCGCGGTGCGGATATTGCCGACGTGAAGGCGGCCGGTCGGCGAGGGAGCGAAACGGGTGACGACGGTCATGGCTTGCCGGTGTGAAAGAAGTTGGTGATCGGGTAGCGGCGGTCGCGGCCGAAATTGCGGCTTCCGATCTTGACCCCGGGCGGGGCCTGACGGCGCTTATATTCGGCGCGCAGCACCTTGCGCTCGATATCCGCGACCAGCGCTTCGTCGGCGCCCGACATTTCGGCCACTTCGGCGACCGATTTCTCCTGCTCGACCAGGCCGTCGAGGATTCGGTCGAGCAAGGAATAGGGCGGCAGGCTGTCCTCATCCTTCTGGTCCGGGCGAAGCTCGGCGGAGGGCGGCTTGGTGATGACCCGTTCGGGCATGACCCGGCCGCCGGGGCCAAGTGCGCCTTCGGGCCGATTGGCGTTGCGCCACTTCGACAGCGTGAACACGGTCGATTTATAGGCATCCTTGAGCACCGAATAACCGCCCGCCATGTCGCCATAAAGCGTTGCATAGCCGACGCTCATCTCGCTCTTGTTGCCGGTGGTCAGAAGCATCGCTCCATCGCGGTTGCTGAGCGCCATCAAGGTCACCATCCGAAGCCGCGACTGGATGTTTTCCGCGGGCAGACCGATTGGCCCGTCGAGCATTTCATTGAGTGCATCGACGCCTGGGACGATGGCGATGACGTCATGGCGGCAACCCAATAGTTTCGCGCAGTTTTCTGCATCCTCGAGGCTTTCCTGGGAGGTGAATTTGCTCGGCATCATCACGCAATGGACCCGATCCGGCCCGAGCGCATCAACCGCGACCGCGGCGCTCAGCGCGCTGTCGATCCCGCCCGATAGTCCCAGGATCACGCCGGGAAAGCCGTTGCTGGTCACATAATCGCGAAGGCCCATCATCATCGCCCGGTACACATCCTCGGGGAAGCGCGCGATTCGGGCCTTGCGGCCGTCCTCGCAGCGCCAGCCGTTGGCGCCGCCGGTCCACCGGGTGAGCCACATCGCCTCCTCGAAATCGGGCATATGGACCGCGAGCTCGCCGTCGCCGTTGATGACGAAGCTCGCGCCTTCGAACACCAGTTCGTCCTGGCCGCCGACGCGGTTGAGATAAGCGATTGGAAGCCCCGTCTCGGTCACTCGGCGCTCGACCAGGTGAATGCGTTTCTCATCCTTGTCGAGCTCATAGGGACTGCCATTGGGGACGAGCAGGAACTGAGCCCCGGCGGCCTTGAGATGTGCGCACACGGTTTCCAGCCAGATGTCCTCGCAAATCGGAATCCCGAACTTGACGCCGAGAAATTCGACCGGATCGGGCAGCGGGCCGGCCGCGAACACGCGCTTTTCGTCGAACGTGCCATAATTGGGCAATTCGCGTTTAAGCCGGCGGGCAAGCAATTTGCCGCCTTCCGCGAGCAAGTAAGCGTTATAAACCTTGCCTTCTTCGGCATGGAGCGAGCCGAACAATATCGCCGGACCGCCGTCCGCGGTGGCATCGATCAACCGCTCCGACCCGTCCATCGCGCGGCGCACGAATTCGGGTTTGAGAACCAGATCCTCGGGCGGATAGCCGGTCATCTGGAGCTCCGGAAACATCACGATGTCGGCGCCCTTGGCCTTGGCCCGCCATTCGAGCATCGCCGCCATATTGCCCGATATGTCGCCGACCCGCTGGCTCAATTGGGCAAGGGCGATGGTCAAGGTGTTGGCGGCTGCAGCGGTCACGATAATTCGGTTACGCTGGCGCCCCGCGACGGGCAAGGTTTAGGATGTCGGAGAGAGGGAGCGGCAGTGGGGACGAAGCTGGACATCGGTATCGCGGGCTGCGGGATCGGCGGGCTGTCGGTAGCGACGATGTTGGCCAGGGACGGCCACCGAGTGAAGCTGTTCGAGCGCTTCGCCGAGCCTCGACCCGTTGGCAGTGGCTTGATGCTTCAACCGACCGGAATTGCGATTTTGCGGACGCTTGGCGTGGCGGAAGAAGCGATGGCACTCGGCGCGCGGATCGATCGCCTGCACGGGATGGCGGGCAAGCGAACGGCGCTCGACGTTTCTTATGCTGCATTGAATGACCAGGCGTTCGGTCTTGGTATCCACCGCAGCGCTTTGTTCGACATCCTCTTTCGGGCCGCGCGCGACGCCAGAGTCACAATCGTCGCCGGTCACGAGATCCGATCCTGCAATCTCGATCGCGGCAAACGGCGCTTTGGCTTTGCCGAGGGCGGCAGGGACGGACCGTTTGACCTTGCCATTGACGCGTGCGGGCGGGGATCGCCGCTGGTCGCCGGACAGGCTCGTCCGCTGCCCTATGGTGCGCTGTGGACCGAAGTTGACGATCGTGGCGGAGCAGCAGCGCCGCATACGCTTTCCCAGCGCTATCGCCGGGCGAGCCAGATGGCGGGGCTGTTGCCGATCGGCACAAGAACGGGCGAAACGCGGGCAAGGGTGACGTTGTTCTGGTCAATTCGCGACGACCGGGTTCAACAATTATACGCGGACGGAGTCGAAGCCTGGCGCACCAAATGGAGCGAACTGTGGCCCGAAGCGGCAGACTATGCGGCCACGGTAGATAATCTCAGCGATCTGACCCTGGCGCGCTACGCACATCGGACGCTGCGCTGCCCGGTCGAGCCGGCCTTTTTCCATCTCGGCGACAGTTGGCATTCGACCAGCCCGCAGCTCGGCCAGGGAGCGAACAGCGCGCTTCTCGACGCTTGTGCACTTGCAAATTCACTGCGGTCGACGGGCGACATTGGCTGCGCTCTCGATCGAGCCTGGCGGTCGCGGCGGCTCCACGTGTGGCTGTACCAGTCGATGAGTCTGTTGCTGACCGGAGTGTACCAGTCGGATAGCAGGATTGTGCCATTGCTTCGCGATTGGCTGATGGGCCCATTGTCACGCCTCTATCCGGTCGATCGATTGCAAGCGGCGATGGTTGCCGGAACGATTGGCGGGCCGCTTCACCGATTGGGACTTGCCGGCAACTCGGCCCCAGCCTTTACGGCAGTGCCGCCGACTGTCTAAAGCCCCCGCAGCCTTAGGGGGATTCGCCGACATGAAACTGCTCGCCGGGAACAGCAACCTGCCGCTGGCCCGATCGATCGCCGATTATCTGGAAATGCCGCTGACCGACGCGAGCGTTCGCCGCTTCGCCGATGAGGAGGTGTTCGTCGAGATCAACGAGAATGTCCGCGGCGAGGATGTGTTCGTGCTCCAGTCGACCAGCTTTCCGGCCAATGACAATCTGATGGAGCTTTTGATCTGCATCGATGCGCTGCGCCGCGCATCGGCCAAGCGCATCACCGCGGTATTGCCCTATTTCGGCTACGCCCGGCAGGACCGCAAGCCGGGGCCGCGAACGCCCATTTCGGCCAAATTGGTCGCCAATCTGATCACCACCGCGGGCGCCAATCGAGTGCTGTCGATCGACCTTCATGCCGGGCAGATCCAGGGCTTTTTCGACATTCCGACCGACAATCTGTTCGCCTCCCCGGTCATCGCCAGCGATATTCATGACCGCTTCGGCGACCGCGAATTGATGGTCGTTTCGCCCGATGTCGGCGGCGTGGT
Source organism: Pseudomonadota bacterium (assembly GCA_040390365.1). Taxonomy (GTDB): domain Bacteria; phylum Pseudomonadota; class Alphaproteobacteria; order Sphingomonadales; family Sphingomonadaceae; genus Sphingomicrobium. The sequence continues at coordinate 61,559 of JAZJYM010000009.1, forward strand.
CCGCGCCCGAAGCCTGGCCAAGCGCCTCAACAACGCCCCGCTGGCAATCGTCGACAAACGCCGCGAGCGAGCCGGCGAGTCCGAAGTGATGAACATCATCGGCGAGGTCGAAGGCCGGACCTGCATCCTGATCGACGATATCGTCGATTCGGCCGGGACATTGTGCAACGCCGCGGCCGCGCTCAAGCAGAAAGGCGCGACCGAGGTGTTCGCTTATTGCACCCACGGAGTGCTCTCGGGCGGGGCGGAGGAGCGGGTCGCCAAGTCCGAGCTGAGCGAATTGGTGGTGACCGATTCGATCCAGTCGCGCACCGCCGACAGCGACGGCCCGAAGATCCGCCGACTGTCGATCGCCCCGCTGCTGGCCGAAGCGGTCCGCCGCATCGCCGACGAATCTTCGGTGTCGAGCCTGTTCGACTGACCTTGCCTTCGCGGCGCCCTCTGCTATAGGCGCGCGCTTCCGCAATTGGTGGAAAGACAACCGGTCCGGCCAGTTAGGGCTGCCGTGGCAGGTTGAAAACGTCGCCCCTCGATGTGCGCATCGTGCGGGGCACAAAGGAGACGAAAATGCCCAAGCTGAAGACCAAGAGCGGCGTCAAAAAACGCTTCACGCTCACCGCGTCTGGCAAGTTGAAGCACGGGGTCGCTGGAAAGCGTCACCGGCTGATCAGCCACAACGCGAAATATATCCGCCAGAACCGCGGCACCGAAGTGCTCGACAAGGCCGACACCGCCCGAGTCAAGCTCTGGGCCCCTTACGGCCTCAACTAGGAGCTAGCGAACCATGGCAAGAGTCAAACGGGGCGTAACCACCCGCTCCAAGCACAAGCGGATTTTGGACAATGCGAAGGGCTATTATGGCCGCCGCAAGAACACCATCCGAATCGCCCGCCAGGCCGTCGAAAAGGCCGGGCAATATGCCTATCGCGATCGCAAGGTGAAGAAGCGCAGCTTCCGCGCCTTATGGATCCAGCGCATCAACGCCGCGGTCCGCGCCGAAGGCCTGACCTACGGCGAGTTCATCCACGCGCTCAAGCTGGCGAACATCGACCTCGACCGCAAAGTCCTGGCCGACATCGCAATGCATGAGGGTGAGGCGTTCACCGCGATCATCGCCCAGGCGAAAAAGGCGCTCGAGCAAAAGGCTGCCTAAGCCCGCGTTCGAGTTTCAGATTATCGAGGGCGCTCCGGGAAACCGGGGCGCCCTTTTCGAATCACGGAGCCACCGGCAGACGTTCGAGCGCTGCCCGGTCCCATCCCGCCAGATCCGCCGCCGCGACATACGTCGCTTCGAGAAAGTCGCCGAGTACCGCCGCGGGATCGGCCGCGCTTCTCACCACCCCATAAGGCAGGACGAATTCGCCCAGCGTATCGTCGTATCGAGTGCCGTCCGGCATCGCCGAGGCAGCGAATCCAACCGGCGCGGGATAAGCGTAGCTGTAGAACAGCGGCTCGGCCGCGACGGCGCCGCCCGGCCAGAAGCCGGCGCTCGAGACTTCATGGCTATAGGCTTCGCGGGTGATCCGGTCGGGCAGGCCGGGCACTCCGCCCGGATGCGGCGGCGCGACCCGTCCTGAGAAGCGGGTCACTGCAAGATCGAAACTACCCCAGAAGAAATGAACCGGGCTCGCCTTGCCCAGGAAGCCCGCCCGGAAATGTTCGAACAGCGGCACGATTCGCTCCAGAGCGCGATGAAGCGTCACCGCGGTTTCGGGGCGGTAATCGCGCGGTGCCGTGTCTTTTGCGAACGCAATAGCGCCGGCGATTTCGTTGGGAACGCCGTTAAAGGTCGCGGGCAGTCCGTGCGCTTCGAGCATCGCGATGAGGGTCGAGTGAAGCGCCGCGACGCTTCCAAGGTCGAGCGGGAGGAGGTCGCGTTCGCCATCGCCGACATTGAGAACGATCGCGTGGCGGCACAAATCGAGCGTGAGTGTGAAGGCCAGGCCGTCAGCAACGATGGGTTCAATTTCCAGCCCTTCGGCGACCGGGTGGAGGGTCACGTTCCAGCCGTGGTTGGTCCAGGTCGAATGCGCGACCCGCAACTTGCCGAGCATCTGGCTGACAAGGTGGAGCAGTTCCAGCGTCGGATGGTCGCGCACGACGTCGAACGAAGGCCATGATTCGGACATTGGGCGCCTCCCGGGGACGCCCGATCCTAATGCAGCAGCGGGTAAGCGGGAAGGGTTAGGAATTCAGCGAACTCATCGTCCGCGACGAGGTGGCGGAAAAGGTGCGCGGCTTCATCGATATTGGGCACGTCGGCAAGCAGGTGGACTTCGCTATCGAACAGCCGGTCGAACAAATCGCGGGTCAGCCGCTCGCCGCTGTCGAGCGGGGCTTCATATTTGACCCATTGCCACAGCTGCGCGCGGCAGATTTCGGCGGTCGCGGCGTCTTCCATCAGATTATAGAGCGGCACCGCGCCTTTTCCGCCGATCCACGCCGCGACATATTGCAGGCCGACGCGGATATTCTCGCGCGCTCCATCCTCGGTCCGCGGGCCGGAATGAAGCGCCAGCATCGCCTCGCGGCCCGGAACCCGGCCGGGACGGCGGTCGAGCTGATTGGGACCGGTCATCCCGGCGAACGCTTCCATCGCAACCGGCACCAATGCCGGATGAGCGACCCAAGTGCCGTCATGGCCATTGGCGACTTCGCGCAATTTGTCGGCGCGGACCTTAGCCATCGCCGCCGCATTGGCGGCCTGGTCGCCCTTGACCGGGATGAACGCCGACATACCCCCCATGGCGAAGGCGCCGCGGCGGTGACAGCTGTCGATCAGGCGCAGCGAGTAAGCGCTTAAGAACGCCTTATCCATGGTCATCGCCGAGCGGTCGGGGGTGAGCCGGTCGGGCGAGCGGCCGAGCCGCTTGATGAAGCTGAAGATATAGTCCCAGCGGCCGCAATTGAGGCCGACGATATGGTCCTTCAGGGCGTGGAGGATTTCATCCATCTCGAACGCCGCGGGGATGGTTTCGATCAGCACCGTCGCCTTGATCGTCCCGCGATCCAGCCCGATGCGGTCCTCGGCATAAGCGAAAATGTCGGACCACAAGGCCGCTTCTTCCATGCTCTCGAGCTTGGGCAGATAGAAATAGGGACCCGATCCGGCTGCGATCGATGCCTGCGCATTGTGCCACACATAAAGACCGAAGTCGGCGAAGGCGCCGGCGACCGTTTCGCCATCCACGTCGAGGTGGCGTTCGGGAAGATGAAAGCCGCGCGGACGGACCATCAGCACCGCCGGGTCAGGGCCGAGCCGATAATCCTTGCCCGACACGGGATCGGTGAATTCGAGCGTCCCGAGCCAGCGGCGGCGAAGATTGACCTGGCCATGGACCAGTTCGTCCCACAGCGGCGCGGTCGCATCCTCGAAATCGGCCATGAACACCCGGGCGCCCGAATTGAGCGCGTTGATCACCATCTTGGCATTGGTCGGGCCGGTAATCTCGACCCGGCGATCGCGGAGGTCGTCGGGGATCGGTCCGACCGTCCAATCGCCGTCGCGGATCGAGCGCGTGTCGGTGCGGAAGTTGGGCAATTCGCCAGCGTCGAACCGGCGCTGGCGCTGCGCCCGTTGGTCAAGCAATGCCCGGCGGCGGCGGTCGAACCGCCGGTGGAGCTCGCCGATAAATTCGAGCGCGCCGGCGGTCAGTATGTCGTCCGCGCCAGCGGCTGCGGAGGGCGAAGCACCAACCCGCGATCGATCGATGACGTCACTCACTGTAGCGCGGCCTCATGGGTAATGACATAACGCGCAGTCGCTCCGAGCCGGTCGCGGAAGGTCAATCGAGTCCATTCCCGCCGGGCGCGCTCGCGATTTGGAAACGGGCCCGAAATCTCCTCGGTGCCGGGCACGATTTCGTCGAACCGGCAATCGCGATAATCGCCGCCAATGACCCAGTAACGCTGTCCCATCTTCGCTCTCCCTTTTTTGGCCCTTATTCAGCCGCGACGAATTGGGCGGCTTCGGTCGATTCCTTGAGTGCGACGGTCGAGGCCTGGCCGGCCGAGACGGCGGTGGCGATGGCGTCGAAATAGCCGGTGCCGACTTCGCGCTGGTGGCGGGTCGCGGTGTAGCCGGCGGCCTCGCTTGCAAATTCGGCCTGCTGAAGCTCGGAATAGGCCGACATTGCGCGGTCCTTGTAACCGCGAGCGAGCTCGAACATCGAATGGTTGAGACTGTGGAAGCCGGCCAGGGTCACGAACTGGAACTTGTAACCCATGGCGCCGAGCTCGCGCTGGAACTTGGCGATGGTCGGCTCGTCGAGCTTGGCCGCCCAGTTGAACGAGGGCGAGCAATTATACGCCAGAAGCTTGCCCGGATGAACTTTGTGAACCGCCTCCGCGAATCGCCGCGCATCGTCGAGATCGGGGTGGCTGGTCTCCCACCACAAGAGATCGGCATGTTCGGCAAAGGCGAGGCCGCGGGCGATGCAATGGTCGAGCCCGGTCCCGTCCTTGAGGCGGAAGAATCCTTCGGCGGTGCGCTCGCCGGTCAGGAACGGCCGGTCGCGCTCATCGACGTCGCTGGTGATCAGCTTGGCGCTTTCGGCATCGGTGCGCGCGACGAGCACGGTCGGCACTCCGCAGACGTCGGCGGCGAGGCGCGCCGAATCGAGGTTGCGGATCGCCGCCTGGGTCGGGATCAGCACCTTGCCGCCCAAATGGCCGCATTTCTTCTCGCTCGCCAATTGATCCTCGAAATGGACCCCGGCGACCCCGGCTTCGATATAGGCCTTCATGATCTCGAAGCAGTTCAAAGGTCCGCCGAAGCCGGCTTCGGCATCGGCGACAATCGGCGCGAACCAGTCGCGCCTGGCGCCGCCCTCCACATGCTCGACCTGGTCGGCGCGGGCGAGAGTGCGGTTGATCTTCCTCGCCAGCTCAGGACCGGTATTGGCGGGATAGAGCGATTGGTCGGGATACATTGCGCCGGCGGTGTTGGCATCGGCCGCGGCCTGCCAGCCGGACAGATAGATGGCGTCGAGCCCGGCGCGGACCTGCTGCATCGCCTGATTACCGCTCATTGCGCCCAGCGCGCGCACCGGCGCTTCCTGCTTGAGCAATTCCCACAGCCTCAGCGCGCCACGCCGGGCCAAGGTATGTTCGATCGGAAAGGAGCCGCGCAGGCGAAGCACATCGGCCGGCGAATAAGGCCGAGCGATACCATCGAAGCGGCCGGTCGGGGCGCTTATGACCTGGTCAAAATTTGTCATCGGCTGGTCCCTTCTCCTGAGCTCATTCCTGAGCCGATGAAGAACCATCAAATGCGATTTGACGCACCGGCAAAAAGCGTGACGTTGTCATGAATTGACTTGTGGTGATGGGCTTAAATTGACAAAAAGTCTTTTATGTCCTCGACCAAGCTCTTCCTCGGCCATCGTCTGCGCCGCCTGCGCCGCGACCATGAATTGTCGCAAACCGACATGGCCGCGACGCTTGGCATCAGTCCGAGCTATCTCAATCACCTCGAGCGCAACCAGCGGCCGGTGACCGCGGGCTTGCTGCTCAAGCTGGCGGAAATTTACGAGATCGACGTCCGCTCCTTCGCTTCCGCCGGGGGCGTTCGAACCGGGCCTGACGAGCTCGCCGAGATTTTCAGCGACACCTTGCTCAGCGACCTTGGCGTGCCGCGCTACGAGCTTGCCGAACTGGCCCATAATGCGCCGGCCCTCGCCGATTCCATCGCCCGCCTCTACGCCGCGCTCAAGGAAGCGGTGCGCAACCCGAGCCTGAGCGAAGGCGGCGATGCACGCGGCCTGGTCACGCCCGAAAATTGGGTGCGCGATTACATCCAGCAGCATCGCAATCATTATCCCGAGCTCGAGGCCTGCGCCGAGACCCTCGGCGGCGCCTTGAGCGACCCGCTGTCGATGGCCGAGCCAATGCGGCGACGGCTCAAGGACGCGTGGCGGATCGACGCCCGGGTCGTTCCGCAGTCGGAGCTCGGCAACCTCAGCCAGATGTACGATCCCGACCGGCGCCTGTTTCTGATGTCATCGCAGCTGCGCGCCGAAAATCGCACCTTTGCATTGGCTTATCAGCTGGCATTGACCGAATTCGCGGCCGTGCTCGAAAAGATGGTCGCTGAAGCCGCCCCGCCCGATCAGGGCATTGCCCAATTGCTCCACATGAGCCTCGCCAATTACGCGGCCGGGGCGATCATGATGCCCTATGGCCGCTTCCTCAAGGCGTGCGAGGAAATGCATTATTCGATCGACCGGTTGTGCGGCGAGTTCGGCGCCAATGTCGAGCAGGTCGCCCACCGCTTCACCACATTGAGCCGCTCCGGCGCGCGCGGAGTGCCGTTTTTCATGCTCAGGGTCGATCCCGCGGGCAACATTTCCAAGCGTTATGCCGGCGACCAATTCCCCTTCTCGCGCTTCGGCGGCACCTGCCCGCGATGGAACCTCCATGCCGCCTTCCAGGCTGCCGGCCAGGTCGTCACCCAGCTGATCGAAACCCCCGACGGCCAACGCTATTTCACGGTCGCGCGGACGATCGAGCGGCCGATCAAGGCGGACCTGTCGGGCGGGCTGCTTGCGATCGGGCTCGGTTGCGATGTCCGTTATGCCCATAAATTGTCGTGCGCCGAAGGCTATGACCTGGCCAACGCCAGGGTCACTCCGGTCGGTCCCGCCTGCGCCATCTGCCCGCGGCTCGATTGCGGCTATCGCGCCAACGCCCCGGCCGGGCGGATGCTTGCCGTCGATCGCATGCAGAAGACGATTTCGCCTTACCCATTCGTCGCTGCCTGACTTTGGGCTGGCGCGGAAATTCTCGATGGCGGCCGCGACCGCTTTGGCCCTTTGATTGTCCGGCGCTGCACGGCTAAGGGCGCGCGATGGACGACAGCGACAAGCTATTGGGTGATATCGCCGCTGCAAGCGACCTTTCGGCGCTCGAGCAATATCGCGTTTCCGCGCTTGGCAAGTCGGGCTCAATCACCGCTTTGCTGAAAGCGCTTGGGAACATGGATCCGGCCGCGCGTTCGACCGAGGGGCCGAAAGTCCATGCCCTTCGCGAAGCGGTTGCAGCCGCACTGGCAACCCGCAAGGCGGCGCTCGAGACCGCCGACCTCGATCGCAAGCTGGCGACCGAGACGCTCGATCTGACCCTGCCCGCGCCCGACCGGCCGGCTGGCAGCGTCCACCCGATCAGCCAGGTCATGGACGAGCTTGCGGAGATTTTCGCGGACTTGGGTTTCGCCGTCGCCGAAGGGCCGGAAATCGAAAGCCAATGGTATAATTTCAGCGCGCTCAACATGCCCGAAAACCATCCGGCGCGGGCGATGCAGGACACTTTTTACCTCGAGCGGCAGAAGGGCGAGGATGAGGCTCGGGTGCTCCGTACCCACACCTCCCCGGTCCAGATCCGGACGATGGAAAGCAACCCGCCGCCGCTGCGCATCATCGCCCCGGGCCGGGTCTATCGCAGCGACAGCGATGCGACCCACACCCCGATGTTCCACCAGATCGAGGGGCTGGTGATCGACCGCGCGATCCACATGGGCCATCTCAAATGGACGCTCGAGACGTTCCTCAAGGCGTTTTTCGAGCGCGACGACATCGCGATCCGGATGCGCCCGAGCTATTTCCCGTTCACCGAACCGTCGGCCGAAGTCGACGTCGGCTGGTCGATCGAGAAGGGGCGCCGCGTGGTTGGCGGGCAGGAAGGGTGGATGGAAGTGCTCGGCAGCGGAATGGTCCACCCGCGGGTGATCGCCAATTGCGGGCTCGACCCCGATAAATGGCAGGGCTTTGCGTTCGGCACCGGAGTCGATCGGCTGGCGATGCTCAAATACGGCATGGACGATCTGCGCGCCTTCTTCGACGCCGACTTGCGCTGGCTGAAACATTACGGCTTTCGTTTCCTTGACGTGCCAACGCTCAGCGGCGGGGTGGGCGCGTGAAATTCTCCTTGTCATGGCTCAAGGCGCATCTCGACAGCGACTGGCCGGCCGAGCGGATCGCCGACACATTGACCGCCATCGGGCTGGAGGTCGAAGGCCTGGCCAATCCCGCCGACGCGCTGGCGCCGTTCAGGATCGCCAAGGTGCTGTCGGCAGCAAAGCACCCCCAGGCGGACAAGCTGCAAGTGCTGAGCGTCGATGCCGGGGACGGACCCGTTCAAGTGGTGTGCGGCGCGCCCAACGCCCATGCCGGAATGCTCGGCGTGTTCGGCCCGCCGGGAGCGTTCGTTCCGGGCAGCGGAATGACGTTGAAGGTCGCTACAATCCGCGGGGTCGAAAGCCACGGAATGATGTGCTCGGTGCGCGAACTCGAGCTCGGCGACGAGCATGACGGGGTCATCGAGCTTCCCGCCGACGCCCCGGTCGGAACTGCCTTTGCCCAATACGCGGGCCTTGATGACGTCATTTTCGATGTTGCGATCACCCCCGACCGCCAAGATTGCATGGGGGTGCGCGGGATCGCCCGCGACCTCGCCGCCGCGGGCGCGGGGACGCTGAGGCCACTCAAGGTGCCGGCGATCGACGGCGGCTTCGATTGCCCGATCCCGGTCACGATCGAAGACCCCTCCGGCTGCCCCGCATATTACGGTCGCGCAATCACCGGCGTCACCAATGGCGCCAGCCCCGAGTGGATGCAGCAGCGGCTCAAGGCCGCTGGACAGCGCCCGATCTCGGCGCTGGTCGATATCACCAATTATGTCATGCTCGATCTTGGCCGTCCGGCCCATGCTTATGATATCGCCAAGCTGTCGGGCGGGCTCATGGCGCGGTCCGCAAAGCCCGGCGAGACGGTGCTCGCGCTCAACGAAAAGACCTATTCGCTCGATCCGTCCATGACCGTCATCGCCGACGACAAGCAGGTCCATGACATTGGCGGAATCATGGGCGGGGAGGATTCCGGCGTGTCGGCGGAGACCGCCGGAGTGATGCTCGAAATCGCTTTTTTCACCCCCGAAAATATCGCCCGCACCGGTCAGGCATTGAGCCTGACGAGCGACGCCCGAAGCCGCTTCGAGCGCGGTGTCGATCCCGCCTTCCTCGATGACGGCCTGGCAATCCTTACCGAACTGGTGCTCGATATTTGCGGTGGCGAAGCAAGCAAGGTCATCCGCGCCGGGCAGGCGCCGATCGAGTCAAAGACGATCAGCTTCGATTTTGGCCGAACGCTCGCGCTCGGCGGAATCGATGTCCCCGAAGCCGGGCAGAAGGCCGTTTTGGAGCGTCTCGGCTTTGTCGTGAAGGGCAATGACGTGACCGTTCCGACGTGGCGGCGTGACGTCGATGGATCGGCCGATCTGGTCGAGGAAGTCGTTCGGATCATCGGCTATGATTCGATCGTCTCGACCCCGCTCGACCGGGTTCCCGGAGTCGCCCATGCGACCGCGACCCGCTCGCAACTGGCGGAGCGCAGGTTGCGCCGCGCCGCCGCCGCACGCGGGCTCAATGAGGCGATCACGTGGAGCTTCATCTCCGAAGCCGAAGCCGAAGCGGTTGGCGGTGGCGAGTGGATCGTTGCCAATCCGATCAGCGAGGAGATGAAGGTCATGCGGTCGTCGCTCCTGCCCGGCCTTGCCGCGGCCGCGCGCCGCAACCTCGATCGCGGCGCGGGATCGGTTCGATTGTTCGAGCTCGGCCGGCGCTACGACCGCGATTCCGAGCGGCCCACGGTCGCGATCCTGCTCGCCGGGGACAACGGCCAGCGCGACTGGCAACTGGGCAAGCCGGGGACGTTCGGCGCATTTGACGTCAAGGCTCATGTGCTCGCGCTACTCGAAGCCGCCGGCGCCCCGGTCGCCAATCTGCAGAGCTTCGCCAATGCCGGACCCGAATGGCACCCCGGCCGCTCGGCCAGCCTCGGCTTCGGCCCAAAGACGATCGTCGCCCGCTTTGGCGAGATTCACCCGCAAGTCCTGCGCCAGCTCGATGCGCCGGCCGGAGCAGTGGCCGCGGAAATCTATCTCGATGCAATCCCCGAACCGCGCTCGTCATCGCGGGCCCGCTCGGCCTTTGTCCCGCCGGCGCTGCAGCCGGTCGCGCGCGATTTCGCCTTCATCGTTCCGCCTGGCCTTGCAGCGGGCGATCTGGTTCGCGCCATTCGCGGCAGCGACAAGGCCGCGATCACCAGCGCCCGCCTGTTCGACCGGTTCGAATCGTCCGACGGACTGTCGCTGGCGATCGAAGTAACGATACAGCCCACCGACAAGAGCTTCACCGACGAGGAGATCGGAGCGATTTCGAAGGCCGTGATCGCAGCGGCGGAGAAGTTAGGGGCGCGCCTGCGCGGCTGATTCTATCACGCTTGTGGCAGCCGGCTCGAGCGCGTTGATCCCGCCATAGACTTTGTCCTCGGCTTCCTTGCGGGGAAGTCCGGCGGGAATGACCTCCCCGACCCTGAACGTGACGACTCCAGGCGCGGTCGGAATGATCTTGCCGAACAATCGCCCGCTATCCATCGCCACCGGGACAACCGGCAAACCAAGCGAGCGATAGAGCGCGTAAAAGCCCGAGCGCAGCGGCGGAGCGGTCCCGACCGCAACCCGGGTTCCTTCGGGAAAAATCACGATCGGCCGGCCCTCGCGGGCGGCTTTCTGTCCTTCGGCGACGAGATAGCGGACGGCTTTCGACCCGGCCTCGCGGTCGACCGCAATCACTCCATAAAGGCGCGTCACAAGCCCGAACAGCGGCACCCGGTCGAGTTCCTGCTTCATCACCATGATCGGTGTGTCGCAGAAACGGGCGATCTCCATCGTTTCGTACATCGACTGATGCTTGACCGCGATCAGATAAGCCCCCGGCGGGATCGCGCCTTCCACCCGGCTGGTAACGCCGAGCAGGTTGCGGGCGAGCCAATAATGGCCCCGGACCCAGCGATAGACCGATCGCAGAACCGCTTTCTGACCGAGCGGGCTGACCACCAGGCAAGCGATCACCCAAAATCCCGTGTGCAGAAAAAATAGGATTGCGAAGAGGCTGGTTCGAAAGCGGAACATCACAGGTCCGCCCACACCGCCAAGCGCCGCAAGACATATTTATTATATTCGCCGAACAGAGTGAGGAATCCGGGCTCGGACCGGACCGCATCGGTGGTCATCCTATATCTGTCGCCGAGCACCTTTTCGAATTCATAGCGGGCGCGGCGCATGTGCCAGTCGCTGGTGATCAGCCGAACCGATTTGAACCGATGCTTGGCGAGCCAGCGGTCGGCTTCTTCGGCGTTGGAGCGGGTATCGACCGACTCGCTGCCGAGGTCGACGCAGCAATCGAGCAGATCGCGGTCCCCGCCGAGGCGCCGGGCGAGATCCTTTTTGGTCACCAGCGGGTCGGCGCCCGAAACCAGCACCCGCTTGACCTGGCCAGCGCGCAGAACCTTGACCGCATGTTCGATCCGCCCCGGCCCGCCGGTCAGAACCACCGCCGCATCGGCCCGGTGCGCGTCCGCCGCGGCCGGCTTGCCCAGCGTGACTGCGAACAGCACGAAGCCGAGCGCGTACAATATCGCCAGCAATGCGAAGGCCCGGGCGATCATGCCGACCGCCCCAATCGGGCCAGAACCGCAGATCGCGCGACAATCGTCGCAAGCGCGGTCAACGCAAACGGCAAGATCATCAGCAAAACGATGTCCGACCAGCCCAGGGTCGCCCCGCCGGTCATCTGGCCGAGGAAGGCCGAGCCCGCCGCGAGCACTGCAAGCACCAGTCCGCCAGCGGTCGCCCCGGCAATACTGCCGGCCAAGGCGTCAATCGCGATCTTGCGCTGAAACAGGCTGGTGATTTGCCGGTCGGTGGCGCCGATGCCGTGAAGGATTTCGATCGTCGAGCGATGAGTGTCGAGCGCCGCCCGAGCCGCGAGCACGATCGCTGCGGACGCCGCACCGGCGAGCAGCAGAACCAGGCTGAGCGCGATCCATTGCAGCGCGCGGAGGGATTTGAGCATTGGCCCGACGGTATCGCGATGCGCCTGGACCACTGCAGCCGGCTCGATCGACTGGATTTGGCGGGTTAGCCGAGCAGCGCCCGCGCCGGGCCTCAGGTCGAAATTGATGAGTGCTGGAACCGGCAGGTCGCGGCTGTCGGCGAGCGGGCCGAGCCAACGCCTTAGGGTGTCGCGCATCGCTTGTTCGGGAACCGCATCGGCATTGGTGACGTCAGGCGAGCTTTGGACCAGTTTGAGCAATTGGGGCAGGCGCGCGCTCGCCCCCGGCACCTCGATCGAATAGCGCGCCTCGACCGAGCGGGCGAACAATCCCGCAGTATTCGCCAGCGCCAGTCCGGCGGCGGCGATGATCAGGATCGAAAAGCTCATGATCGCGATGACCCAGGGGGTCGGACCGCTGAGCGGTGGGACCCCGAGCAGCCGGCGGTCGGCCGCGGGCACGATCAAAAGGCCCGTCATCTCTGTCCCCGGCGCGGGCTTGCCGCCCCCGGCGGATTGCGCAGCGACCCGGTCGGATCGACCATTGTCCCGTTCTCGAGCCGTATCAGCTGGGCCCCGGGGGTGGCGCTGATCAGTCCGATGTCGTGGGTCGCAACCACGACCGTCGTCCCCAGCTGATTGAGCGAGCTGAACAGGTGCATCAGCCTTTTGGCCATGTCGGAATCGACATTGCCGGTGGGCTCGTCGGCAACCAGCAATTCGGGCCGGTTGATCACTGCGCGGGCGATTGCGACCCGTTGCTGCTCACCGCCGGACAAGGTCGCGGGGCGCGCACTGGCGCGATCGCCAAGGCCGACCCAGTCGAGCATTTCGCGGACCGAGCCGTCGATCTCGCTTTCGCCAACGCCGGCGATGCGCAGCGGCAAGGCGATATTGTCGAACGCCGACAAGTGACGAAGCAGACGGAAATCCTGGAACACGACTCCGATCCGGCGCCGAAAATAGGGCAGACTGTCGCGCGGCGCCTCGGTCAACTCCTCATCGAACAGCCGGATTCGCCCGCGCGTCGGGCGTTGGGCGAGATAGAGGAGACGAAGCAGCGACGTCTTGCCCGCGCCCGACGGGCCGGTGAGGAAATAGAAGCCGCCGCCGGTCAAGCGGAAGTCGAGATCGCGGAGCACTTCCGCTCCGGTCCCGTAGCGCAGTCCGACGCTATCGAATTGGGCGACTGCAGCCAGTTTCGATTCCCTTCCCGATCCGTGCCCCCGGCTATGCCAGACCGGGTGCCTTGCCAAGCTTCACGCATTCCTGTTTACCCGCACTATCCCGTCCCGGAAGAGGCTTTTGTATCATGATCCTCACCTGCCCCAGTTGCGACACGCAATATGTGGTGAAAGACGGCGCAATCCCGCCGCAGGGCCGCCAGGTCCGCTGTGCGTCGTGCAAGCATAGCTGGCACCAGAATCCTGACTCGGCGGAACTGGAGGCGCCGGCCGCCGCGGTCGCGCCCGAACCGGCAACTGACGCCATGGTGCAGGGATATGACGAGGCGCCGACAGAGCCGGATCACGGCGCGAGCGACCCGGTCGATGCGACCGCCGGGTCCGATAATGAGAGCGAAGACGATTCCGGCGACACCGACGAGTCGCTGATCGAAGCGACCATGATCGAACCGCGCGCCGGACCCGAAGCGGAAGAGCGCGCCTATGAGGAATCCCTGGTCGCCGAGGCGGACTCGGCGGCCGGGTCCGGGCCCGAGGAGCGCGGCGAATGGGTCCCGGCGAGCGCCGATGGCCCCGCACCCGTGGAGGATTTCAGTCCTTTCGCCGCCGACGATGACGACGAACCCCGCCGCCGCGGGCCGCTGGTCACGATCCTTATCCTGGCCGTTCTGGCGATGGCGGTCGCCGCCTTGTTCTGGTTCACCGCGCCCGACAGCTGGAAATCGCGCCTCGGCCTGTCAGCCGGCGGTGCAAGCCCGCTGGCGCTGGTCACCACCCATATGGACCGGCAGCGCCTGGAAAGCGGCAATGAGCTGCTGACCGTGACTGGCCGGGTGATCAATCCGACCGGCTCGGAACAGCCGGTACCGCCAATCCAGGCGCAATTGAAATCGGCCACCGGCAAGGTCGTCTACAGCTGGTCCATCGCACCGCCGGCGCAAAGCCTGCCGCCCGGAGCGAGCGCGAGTTTCAATAGCGCGGAAGTCAATGTTCCGCCCGGCGGGGAAGAGATTACGCTGACCCTTGGAACGCCCAAGGCCTAGGGCAAGCTACTCGAATTCAACGATTTTTGCTTGATGCTCGCCATCAGCCAAGCGCAAGATCCGGTCCCGGACAAAGGCATTGGCTTCGATCGAGCGGTCAAATCTGATCGTCGCACTGTCCATCAGGCGCACTGTCACCGTCGCTGTAGCACGCGCACTCGGACCCGGGTGGCGCGGTGCCGGTTGCGATTCGGGCATCGCCGCGGCGGCCAGGGAAATGGCGGCAATCAACATCATGCCGTACACCGTAAGCGGTCCGCCGCAAAAAGGTAAACAAAGTCTTAAGACCCGTCCCGCTGCGGGACAAAAATGAGGTCCGGTCCCGCCATTGCGTGGCTATGGCCGCTTTGCTAGAGGCCCCGCCGAGCCAGTAGCAGTCGCCCAGTCCGGCCGGCCTGCTTTTCATGACGTGCGGTCGTGGCGGAACTGGTAGACGCGCAGCGTTGAGGTCGCTGTGGCCGTAAGGCCGTGGAAGTTCGAGTCTTCTCGACCGCACCATGTATTGGATGTTCTGATCGGGCAGCCGTTCGGCCCGGAAAGTCGCCCGAGACGACTATTGCGGCAATTATCGCAGCGCCGCGACCTTGATCGCGCCGAGACGAACCGCCGGCTTTTCGTGATTGATCACCACCGTAACCGGATCGAGCGGGCTGGCGCTGATCGCGCTTGCGCTGGCGCTGTTGAGGCGCATCGAAAATTTGCCGTAGTGGATGTTCTCGAACACGAAATAGCCGTCGAGGTCGGTGCGGGCCGTGGCCAGCACCGTGCCCGACTGATCGACCAGGTCGAAATCGAGCCCTTCATAGGGCGTTCCGTCGGACTTGGTGGCAAAGCCTTCGACCGATCCCCCGCCGACCAGCGCGATATCGAGCATTGCCGCGACACCCGGCCGGGGAACGATCACCTGGACCGGTTTGAGCGGCGCCAAAGCGGGATTGTCGAGGCTCGACTGATCGATCCCGATCGCCAGCGGGACATAAGGCGACAATCCGCCGACGGTCACTTCGCCCTGGTCGTCGGTAACCCGCGCCGACTGTTTGATACCGGTCGTGATCGCCGCCTTCTTCGCAACCGGCTCGCCCTCGTCGAAGCGGCCGTTTTCGTTGAGATCCTCGAACACTCGGGCATGGACGATCCCGTTGCTGGCGAGGCGTTCGCGGGTCGGGCGCAAGCCCGAATTGGACGGATCGAGCGAGAAACTGAGCCGAACCCCGGCCGAAACCGCGCCATTCGACTGGGCCTCACCGGAAAATGTCACCGCCATGCTGTCGAACCGGCGGATATGCGCCACTCGGGCCGACGCCAGCCTGGATATGCTGTCGTAGCGCAGGCCCGCATCCCACTCCGTCCGTTCGCTGCGCGACCAATAAGCATCGAGCGCGATTGAGGTCAGCCGCTTGACCGGCAGTATCTCCGCCTCGGCAGTACCGCGCAGCCGGATTCCGCCGACCCGCGCCGTCCCGATCAATTCGGTCTTGAGATGTTCCTCGAAGGCCTTTGAATCGGCCGGCTGGAGCCGCTGGTAGGTGGTTGCGCTGGCCAGATCGAACGGGCCGATGCGGGTGCCGAAGCGCACCATGCCGTCATAAGCGTGGCTGCCATCGGCGAAATCATTGCGGCCGACACTCGCTGATATCGGCAGTCTGATCTTGCCCAGCTTGAGCGGCAAGCCGATGCCAACCCGGTTCGAGCGTTGGAGGATTCGGCCCTGATCGTCGATCCCGCTGGCCCGCTGGCTGAACAAGGTCGACGCCGACAGGGTTGCGCGACCGATCTTGGCCAGCACCTGAGCTCGGCCAGCGAGTTCGTGGCGGCTGTTGGTCATCGCCGCGAGTTCAACCACCGAGGCCCCGATCGTGCGTCGGACCGCGCCTTCGACGAAGGTGACTCGCTGATCGTCGACCAAGGCGGAGCGGACGAGGGCACTGACCGCCGTCCGCTTGTCGATTCCATATTGGAGCTGGGCGATGGCTTCGGGCCCGTCGCCGATCCGCTGCGGCGGGTCGGTGGACGAACCGGTCGCCGCCCTTGCGCCGAGCGAAAGCAATTCCTTGCCTGGCTGGCGGACCCCGGCCCAATACCATAATTTGCCGGGCGGAGCGCTGTCCTGCCCGACGTTGAGGGTGTCGCGGATATGCTGTTCCTGGCCCTGGGGTCCATGAAGGACGATCTCATAGTCGTTATCGCCGATCATCAGGTCGACGTTGGGAAAGACATATTCGCCCTTGCCGTCGGGATCGCTGTCGAAGGCAACCAGCGTCCCGTTGCGATAGAGTTCGGCGTCCCAGCCCTCCTGCAAGCGACCGCGAAATTCGGTCCGGTCGAAGCTTCCGATTTGGTTGAGCGGACGATTGGTCACGACCAGGCCGCGGCCATTGGCGCCAGCGCCAGCGAATGTCGATGACAGGCCGGGCACGTCACCGGCGGCGACGTGCGTCGCCCGCAGCGGGCCGAGCAATTTGCCTTCCGGGTCCGAACGATAGAGCCGGGCCCAGATATTCTTCGGCAGGCCGTTGGGGCTGACCGCGATGCTCGCGATATAGGACATTGCCGCGATTTCGCCGGCGGCATAGATGTTGGCATCGCGGCGGATTTCCATGCCGCTGCCTCTGCCGCCATAGCGGACCCCGGCGTTGACCACGAATTCCAGCGCTGGCGAGCGCCACATCCGGTACGGCAATTTCATCCGCGGCAGGCTGGCCAGCGAGAAGGCCGCCTTGCGCTTGCGCGCGACTTCCTCGCCGCGCGCCTTTCGGGCAATCGCGAGCTCAATCGGCAGTTTTCGGTCGGATTCGAGCCGCAGGACGCTGTTATAGACGTCGGCCTTGACCGAAAGGTCGAACCAGCGAGCGAGCGCCGCCTGGTCGACGCACCAGCCATCCGGAGTCTCTCTAACGGTGTTTACTGCAAATGATTCGCGTTTGCCTTTAATCTCGGCCGATGACGCATTGCGGTCGATGGCGATGGTATTTTTATCGGAAAATGCCCAGCCGCTAGCCTTTCCATTGCCAATATCGATCTTCATCGGGACATCGAGCGTGGCGAGAAAGTCGCCCAGCAGGAGGCACGCGCCTTCCGGAGTCTGATAAGCGCGGACGCCATTGCCAAGCGTCAGCCGGTGGAGATTGACGTCAAGCAGGAATTGGGCCTCGGGGTCGGCCGACCAGCCGTCGCCGATGGGCGCCGCCGCCGGCGACATCGATCCGCCCAGCGCCGCCAATGCAAGCAGCGCCGAGCGCCACCATCTCTTCGCGATTGAGGCCACCATCGTGGCTATACCTTCGCCTCCGGTCCGCTCAGCGCAGGTTCGCGCTGGTTTCCGCGACCAGGGTCGAGCCGGCTTCGGTGGTTTCGTAATATTGGACCTTGACCGCGCCGCTGGCCTGGGCTTCGAGTTCGCGAGTCACCGGGATCGTCACCGTCCGCCGAGCAAGCTCATTGTAAACGGCGACCCCCTTGAGCTCAGCGAGCGGTTGCTTGACGCCGTCCTTGACCACCCGGATCTCGCCATAGGTCGAACGATTGCCCGAACGGATGAGGTCGATCGACACGGCCTTGTGGCCATTGAGCTGAATCAATTTTACATCGGCGATGCCGGCCTTGGCCTCGAGGTTGCCGAGGCGCACGATGACCGGAATGGTGACACCGTAAATCGGCGTCAACCGGAACCCGACGCCCTGGAAATCGGTCGGCGCGGTCACCGCGCGCGGATCGGGAATGGCGCGAAACAGCAGATGAACGCGATATTCGCCATCGGGCAGTCCGGCGGGCACTCGAGCCGTCACCCGCACCGATTGGGGCTGGTTAGGCGGCAAGGTGACCTTGCGCGGCGCATAGAAGATCATGTCCTGAGCGGTTTTTTCGGCGGCCGAGGGCTCGATCACTTCACTCAGTGCGCCGCTTGGCAGCATCCGGCGCAGTTCCACCGATACGCGATAGGTCGCGGTTTCATCGCCGACATTCTTGATGATGATTTCGCTGCCGCGGCTGCCGTTGAGGACCAGCCGGGTCGGAGCGACCAGCAAGTCGCCAACTCCGGCGTTCGCGGCGCTCGAGCCGAGCAACGACAGCGCCAGAGCGCCAAGCAGGACACGGACGCTGGTCCGTTTCGTGATGAACATGATCAATTCCCCACTACGCAGGGACAGTCCCCCGCGAATATGGAATGAACATGGTCCAGAATGGTTATTTTATTGCTAACCATCCCTGGAAAGATTGCAAAAAAAACGGCCGGGGAAACCGGCCGCCTTTACCCACATGTTCGAGCTTTGGTCAGTTATAGTCGGCGGTCACGGTGAACGTCCCGGAGTAGCTTCCGCCGACCGTCGCCTGGGTAATGGTCAGCGATCCACCGACGTAGAAATCGACGCCGGGCACGCCCGAATTTGGCACTTGCATGGTGTAGGAGCCGGTGGTGTTGTTGGCGGCCACGCTGTTGGTGGTGGCGATCGTCATCGTCGGCGTCGTTCCCCCGCCGGTGTAATTCTGCAACGTCAGAACCACGTTGAGCGGGATATTGAGTCCGATATTGGTCTTGTTCGTGCCCTGGATGTTGAACATCGCCGCGGCCGGGCTTCCGGTGCACGAAAATCCCGAGGCGCAAAAGGTGCCGGTCTGGCTTGCTGCGGGCGCTACCGTGAACGTCCCGGTGAAGCTTGCCAGCGACGGCGTCAGAATCGTACCGAGGTCAAGGGTCCCGCCACCGGTCAGCTGGACCGGCTTGAGGACCGAGGCCTTGATCGTCGCGGTGGTGGTTGCGGCGTTCGCCGAAGTGGCGGCGAACAAAGCGAAGGCGCCAGCCGCGGCGAAAAGGAATTTCTGCTTCACTGTAGATCCCCACTTCAAAACGAAACATGCTCAACGAATTGAGTAAGCGTGGGATTAACCTTGTTATCCTTTCCATCCGATTTGGAGACATGGTTAACAGCCTCTTCATATCTTTCGCGCGGACAAAAAAAGGGCGGGGACCCGAAGGCCCCCGCCCGGCATTCAACGCTGTCGGTGCGACTTACTTATAATCGGCGGTCAACGAGAAGACCGACGAATAGACACCGTTCGGAGCGCCAGCCGAATCCTTGATGGCGAGGTCGCCAAAAAGGCTGATGGTCTGGTTCGCGCCGCTACCGGTAAGCGAGAAATTATTGGTTCCAGCACCGCCCGACGTCAGGTCCTGGCTCATGCCCGACCACGCCAACGTCAGTTCGAGATTGTCGGTGCCGTTACGCAGATACATCAGGCCCGACACCGGATCGAAGTCGGCGCTGCTGAGCGAAACGCTCATGTCCGAACCCGAATCGCCCTTGATGGTGAACGTACCGGCAGTCGGCGAACCGGTGCACGACACGCCCGACACGCTGGCGCAGTTGGTTGCTCCGGCCGCGTTCATGCTGACCGAAGTACCGCCGGCATAGGTCGAATCGCGAATGACAACACCGAAGTCGATGTCGCTGACCTTGTCGAGCGTGATCGCGTCATACAGGCGAACGGTCGCAGTGCCGTTGACCGACGGTGCGACATATACAGCCGCCAGCGCCGGAGTCGAAGTCAGAGCGAGTCCGGCAACGCTGCCGGCAATCGCGAGCTTTTTGATGATCGTCATAAATTAATCCCCACTGATTCTTCAAACCTCGGCTGCTCGGCCTCTCGTGGAGATCCGCCACCCGCAATATCCCCATTAACCGCGGGCGCTTTCGGTTTTCCTCAAATCTATGGTTTCAGCGCCGTTAACGAATCGACCGCCAACGGCGGCGCGTCACAGATAGTCGGCGCGGACCAGCAAATTGCCGCGGAAATCCCCATCGACATCACCGTCGATCGTGAGTTCCCCGCCAAAATCGATCGCAAGTTCGCCGCGCGAATCCAGCGTTGGATTAGCCGGGAGGTCGGTCACCAGGGCGGTGATCGACACGGTCGTTCCCTTCATCCCGCTAAGCTCGATCGTCTTCGGGAAATCGACGGTGATTGGGCGATTGGGAACACCGCGGATCATGATCCGGCCGATCCGCGAGCGGCCGCCGGGCGATTCGATCCCGCCGCTGGCGCTGCCCGATCCGTCGGGCAGCAAGCGAACCGAGCCGACACCGCTGCCGTCGACGATGACCCGGTCGAAATCGAGCGTGGTTTCGAGCTCGATCTCGAGCGGCTGGACTTCGTCCGACTGGGCGCTGTCACCGGGCGTGATCCCGCACAGCACGCAGGATTGTGCAGCGGCGCCCGAGCCAAGCCCGAGCAGCGTCATGAGGAGTGTCAGCCCAACGGCTGAAGAAAGCCAGCGCTCGGTCATTCCCCCCAAACTATTGGTGAGGGGTGAAAACGGGGTTAATGTCCGATTCACTCCACCTGCGCTGAAAGTAAAAGGCGATGAAGAAGGCCGATAAAACCGACGCCGAATGGCGCGCCGAGCTCACTCCCGAACAATATCGAATTCTCCGCCAGGGCGGAACCGAACCGCCGTGGTCGGGTGAACTGAACGATTGCAAGGATGAGGGTGAGTATCGATGCGCGGCGTGCGGCGAGAGCTTGTTTTCAAGCACCAGCAAATTCGACAGCGGCAGCGGCTGGCCCAGTTTTACCGCGCCGCTGGACCCCGAGACTGTCGATGAGCATCGCGACAGCAGCCACGGGATGACCCGCACCGAAGTGCGCTGCGCGCGCTGCGCTGGCCATTTGGGCCACGTCTTTCCCGATGGCCCCGGCCCCGAGGGCCTGCGCTATTGCATCAACTCCGCCTCGCTTGCGTTCAGCAAGTCGGGCGAAGACGACTGACGCTATTGTCGGCGGCGCTTCGACTACCTATCGAATGACGTTGAATGGCCGCTAAGCGCTCGACCCTCATGACGATCGTCAAAGGCCTGATCTTCGCGGGCGTCGCCGGATTGATCGCGCTGATCATCGCGGTCGCGGTGGCAATGGCCTATCTGCCCAGTTACGGGACGCTCACCCAACGGTCCGATCTGGGGCAGATGATCCGCGTCCGCGCCGCCAATGGCGCAGTCCTGGTCTCGCTTGGCCCGAGCTTCGGCAAATGGCTCCCTTACGACCGCATCCCGCTCGAGATGCGGGCCGCGATGATTGCGGTCGAGGACAAGAGGTTTCGAAGCCATATCGGAGTCGATCCGATCGGGATCGCCCGGTCGATCAAGGTCCGGGCCGAGACCGGCCATTGGCGCCAGGGCGGATCGACCATCACCCAGCAGCTGGCACGCAACATCTTCCTGACCAACAGCAGGACCTTCGGGCGCAAGGTCAAGGAAGTGATCCTGGCGCTTGCGATCGAGCGCAAATTCTCCAAGGACCAGATCCTGGAGCTCTACCTCAACCGGGTGTATTTCGGCGGCGGCGCTTACGGAATCGACGCTGCATCCCGGCGCTTTTTCGGCCATGACGCCGACCGCATGAGCCTGGGCGAAGCAGCGATCGTCGCCGGACTGGTCAAGGCCCCGTCAAACTATTCCCCGTCGGCCGATGCAACCGCTGCTCGCGGCCGCTCGTCGGTGGTCCTCAAGGCGATGGTCGACAACGGTTTCATCACCCCTTCGGCGGCCGCCGCGGTCGATCCAGCCGCAATCCGGATCCACCGCACCACCAAGGAAAACAGCGTCCGCTATTTCACCGACTGGGCGCTGCCCCAGCTCGACACGTTGATCGACCAGAGCGGCGATCCGATCGATGTGTGGACGACGCTCGACCCGCGCATGCAAGGCGCCGCCGATCTGGCAATTACGAAAAATGCTCCGGCCGGCGCTCAGGGAGCGCTCGTTGCAATCGACCGCGATGGCGCGGTTCGGGCGATGGTCGGCGGCCGCGATTATGTCGATTCGATCTACAATCGCGCTACCCAGTCGGTTCGCCAGCCGGGTTCGGCGTTCAAATTGTTCGTCTATCTGGCGGCACTCGAATCGGGGATGAAGCCGACCGATATGGTGGTCGACGAGCCGGTCACCATCGACGGCTGGTCGCCGCGCAATTCGTCGCGCACCAACCTTGGCCCGGTATCGTTGCGCGAGGCTTTTTCGCGATCGATCAACACCATCAGCGCGAAAATCGGTGCTCAGGTCGGCTTCGGGACGATTGCTGACATGGCCCGGCGCTTCGGCATTTCGAGTCCGATCTCGACCTATCCGGCAATGGTCCTTGGAAGCAGCGAAGTCAGGGTCATCGACATGGCCCGGGCCTTTGCAGCGGTTGGTAACAAGGGGGTCGCGATAGCGCCTTATGCAATCCGCAAGGTGGTCACCGCCGACGGGCGCCTGCTCTATCAGCGCGAAGGCGACGAGGAACGGGTGCTGGTGGCGCCGTGGGTGGCTGCGGAAATGACCGATCTGCTGCAATCGGCGGTGCTCAGCGGAACCGGCCGGGCCGCCCAGATTGGGCGCCCGGTCGCTGGCAAGACCGGCACCACGACGTCCAACAAGGACGGCTGGTTCATCGGCTTTTCGAGCGGACTCACGGCCGCGGTATGGATGGGGCGCGACGATGCCCGGCCGGTCGCCGGTCTCCAGGGCGGGACCGCCCCGGCGCGCGCTTTTCACGACTTCATGACGGTCGCGGTGGCCAACCGGCCGGTCGAACAATTCGACACCCAGGTGCCATTGCCCGACTGGCAGCTGAGCCCCGACGAAGAATATATCGGCGACAGCAATTACGATACCAACGGGCTGGCTCCGCTGGTCGATGAGAACGGAATGCCGATCGACACCGGGTCCGGTTCTGACCCGACGTCGGGGACGGGATCGCGGATCAACCCCGATGGAACCGGCGATCCGGCGCCGGATCTCGATCGCGGCATTGCCCAGCAACCGGATCCGACCCGCTATCCCCAGCGGCCGCAACCTCAGCGCCCGCCCGATCCGCGCCTAGCGCCCCCGTCCCAGCCGCCGGAGCCGCGGCCCCTCACGCTTTAGTGCTGCCCTGGCCCGGTTCAGTCCGGGTCCGACCAGTTCGGCCTCGAGCGCCTTGAACTCGGGCCCGTGATGGAGGTGACGAAGATGCGCGACTTCATGGGCGACGACGAAGCGCCGCACGTCTGGCGAGGCAAGGATCAGCCGCCAGCTCAGGCGAATCGTTCCGGTCGACGAGCAACTGCCCCAGCGGGTCGCAGCATCGCCGACGGTCACCCCCCGTGCCGTCACCTGTGCGCGATCGGCAAATTCGGCGACTTCGGCCGACATCACTGCAAGCGCCCGCCCGCGCAGATGGGCCTCGACCCGGCGCTCGAATCCCGCCTCGGGCCCGCCGATGCACAGAATGTTCTGCTCGATTCGTCCGGTCCGCGGCGCTCCCGGAGTCGCCACCAGCACCAGGTCGCGCCCTTCGACGGGGATCGTCGCGCCGGGGACGAACGGCTCACTTTCGCCCTTGCGCGCAAGTTGGGCGTCGATCCATTCGCGCTGCTCGAGCGCCCACCGAATCGCGGTTCGGCGGCTGGTCCGAGCCGGGCAGGTCAGCTTGAGGATACCGCGGGCTTCGTCCAGCCTTAGCCGCATTCGCCGAGCGCTGCGCAGCGGCCGGATTTCGATTGGCAACGGCAGCGACTGTTCGTCGCTTCGCTCAGAGCTTGCGGTCGACCACATGATATTCAAGCTCGCCCGCATCATCTTCGCTGACCGTCCAGCCGCGGGTCGACTGGCCGGCCTCGTGGACAGTCTCGCGATTGCCGGAAATCAGATAATGCCAATCATACACTGGCCGGCCCGCGGCGCGGAGGCGATAGGCGCAGCTGTCCGGAAGCCATTCGAGCTTCTCGAGATTGCGCCGGTCGAGCTTGACGCAGTCGACGACGAGTTTCTTGCGATTGGGATAATCGGTGCAGCGCCCGTTGCGCCGATCGAGCAGCCGGCACGCGACGTTGGTCGGGTAAAGCAGCCCGGTTTCATCGTCCTCGAGCTTATTCAGGCAACAGCGACCACAACCATCGCACAAGGCTTCCCACTCGCCGCGATCGAGCGATTGAAGGGGCAATTCCCAAAAGCGTCGGGCGGTATTCATGACAAGGTCACCCTTGCTCTGCTAGGCGCTTGCAATCAAGTTAGGTCGACGCGAGGAAAGACAGTGAAGCGAACGCATTGGTTGATTGCCGCTGCCGCATTGGCGTCGCCAGCGATGCCCGCCGCCGCGCAATATGCGAACTCCGGAGTTGAGTTCGTCGAGGCCGTGCGCACCAGCAATGGCGACAAGGTGGTCGAACTGTTGACGGCCAAGCCGACCGGGCTGATCGATGCCCGCGGCGACGACGGCAATACCGCGCTGATCGTCGCACTTGCCCGGCGCGACGACGAATGGACCGGATTCTTGCTCGGCAAGGGCGCCGACCCGAATTTGTCGGGCAAGGGCGGAGACACGCCGCTGATGGCGGCCGCTCGCGCTGGCTATTTTGACGGTGTCGGCTGGTTGCTCCAGCTCGGCGCCAAGGTCGATTCGACCAATCGATCGGGCGAGACCGCACTGATCCTTGCCGTCCAGCAGCGCCAGCCAATGATCGTAAAAATATTGCTCCATGCTGGTGCCGATCCCGACAAGACCGACAGCGTGGCCGGCTATTCCGCGCGCAATTACGCGGCGCGCGATCCGCGCGCCGGGGAAATTGCCAAATTGATCGAGTCGAAAAAGCCCAAGCCGGCGGGCTAGTCCTCAGCTCGCCTCGCCCAGCGACGGATCGATCTGGGCCGACAGTCGCCGCGCCGCCCGGCGGGCGAAATTGAGCAATTCGGACTTGCGCCGGGCCGGGGCCATTGGCCGATGCGCCGCGGCCCGGACGATCGCCGCATCATAGCGGTCGGCAACGATCAGCCCGGCAGCGCCCGGCAAATAGCGATCCTGGTCCAGCAAAGCGGCGAGATGCGGCGGCACCGCCCAGAAAAAATGATCGCAATAATCGAGATAATCGCCCCATTTCGAATCGCCGATGAGGTCAGCCTTGGCGACCTTGATTTCAACGATGGTCAGTCCGCCGCGGCTATCGATCGCCATCAAATCGGCGCGGCGTCCATTGGGCAAGGGCATTTCACAGACCGCGAACAAATCCTGCCGGCAGAACAATCGCACGACCCCGCGCGCGACATCGGCGGCGATCGGCGCTTGCGCGAAACAGGTGGAATCGACGATGCTGGCCATGAGCCTGCGTAGAACACAAGGTCAACGCCGCCAATCGCGAAGCGCACTGAGCGCATGAGGCGCATATGACAACGGCCAGGGTTGCCCCCGGCCGTCGCTATTCCTGAGGAGCGATCGATTATCGATAGAAGATGTGGTTGCCGATCGAGGCGACGCGCTTCAGGCGCCAGCCCGGCGATACATAGCGCGCATGGAAGAACAAGGCATTGCCGACCGCCGAATCCTTGAGGCCCTGATCGATGATCTTGGCGATCGCGACCGCGGTCTTCCACTGCTTGCTTGCCCGCGGCACCGACGGAAATGATTTGCCGCGAACGAAGGAGAATTGGCCGCGCTGGAACAGGACGCCGCAATAACTGGACGGGAAACGACCGCTCTTGGAGCGATTGGCGATGACTTTGCCGACCGCCAATTGGCCGTCGAGCGGTTCGCTTTTCGATTCGAAATAGACCCCGGTTGCAAGGCATTCCAGTTCGCTGCTTCCCGGCTCCGAAGCGCGGAGGCCGGCAACCATCGACGACAGATCGCCGGTTGGCCGGGCCGCGGCTTGCGGCGCAACATCCGCTTGGGGGAGGACAATGTCCTGGCCGAGATCGACCGCCGCATCGCCGGCAAGATCGGGCTCGCCTTCAGCGCCGAGGAGATCGGGAATGGCGACCTTGGGCAAGGTCGCGCTTGCAATCAGCAGCTGCTCGGTCTCGGTCGGTCCAGCTTGGGCCGGTGCAAAACCAGAGGTCGCCAGAGCTGCACAGATGACGATCGCAGAACGAATAGGTAAAGTCATGAAATCCGCAAATTAAGCGGTGAAAAGCCTGTATGCCGAGCAGTGGATCCAATCGAAGTCCGAATCTTTACTCTGGGCTGTTCCCCGTCTCGCGTGGCACATCACTGGTGATCGTCGCGGATATGCCCCCCGCTCTTGTTGTCGAGGAGGGGCTTTTACTCGTTACGGATGTTAATCAACCCGTTAACCCCATTTCAGCGATGAACCGTTGCGGGTCCGCGATGTCCAGTTCGATCGCCCATGAATCCGCGTCGAACCGTGCGCGCTTTTCGAGGAAATCCCGGATTTCCGTGGAACCCGCATCCGCGCCAGGTCCGGTGGGTCGCCAGATATAGTCGCCATCGAGCGACAAAACGCGCTCGAGACAGGCAATATGACGGCCTCGCGAGGCGACCAGCACCAGGATCGCGCCGCGGTCCTCATCGCCTTTGCGCAGAACGACGGCGAAATCGCCCGAAGCTTCGACGCGGCGAAGCAGCCCCGCGACTTCGATCCCGGAGGACAGCCGCGACCCGCCCTTATCCATGGCCGAAGCGATCGTCTGTCCGGTCAGGCAGCGTCGCGCTCATCGGCGCCGATCAGCACCGCGGCGAGCGCATCGCGGCTGCGCGCACCGCGCATCTTTTCCAGAGTCGCGCTGTGCCGGGTCACCCGGCTGATTGCCGCCAGGGCCTTCAAATGTTCGGCCCCGGCATCGGGCGGCGACAGCAGCAGGAAGATGATGTCGACCGGGTCGCCATCGATCGCTTTATAGTCGACCGGTTCGGCAAGCCGGACGAACAGGCCGTAAATCCGGTTGAGCCCGTCGATCTTGCAATGGGGAATCGCGACTCCCTGACCAAAGCCGGTCGAGCCATGCTGTTCGCGCTCTGCCAGGCTGGAATGAATCGTCGCCGGGTCGAGCCCGGTCCGATGACCGGCGAGATTGGCCAGCTGCTGCAGGAGCGAACGCTTGTTGCCGCCGGGAAAGGCGGGCTTGATCGCGTCGAAATCGATGAAGTCGGCAAGTTGCATGAATAGGTCTCTCTATCCGTCACGCTAAAGCACGCACGGCGATGGTGCGGGAGATGGGGTCAGCTGCCCTGCGGCTCAACCCAGCCGATATTTCCATCCTCGCGGCGATAGAGCATGTTGAAGGCGCCGGTCGCGCTGTTCCTGAACATCAACGCATTGGTGTTTCGAAGATCCATCAGCATGACTGCGTCGGACACGCTCGATTCGGGAACGTCGACCTTGGCTTCAGCGACAATTGCCGGAAATTGGCCCTCAAGCGCCGGTTCCGCGTCGCGATCACCGGCAAAGATCGTATAGGCTGCATTTTCGACATAGGGCAGGTCGGTTTCGACCCCCTTGTGCGACCGCAACCGCTTCACATAGCGGCGCAACTGGGATTCGATTCGATCGGCGGCACCGCCCAGCGCCTGGTCCGCCTTTGGTGCGCGGTGCGACGCCTTCAGGACGACCCCCTGTCCAACCGGAGCGACGATGTCGCAGGTGAATTCATTGTTGGGCGCCCGACCGAACGTCACTCGGGCACCGACCGCGCGAGCGAAATATTTGTCGGTGATATCGCTTATCCGGCGCTGGGCGAGTTCGCGCAGCGAATCGCCGGTGTCGACCTGATGTCCTGCGACCCGTACCTCCACTTGTCCTGCCTCCTGTGATTTGACCGGCGATAGGACCGGCGCGAAGGCGGCGTCAACTTTGCGCCGCGAAACGCTCCCACAACGGCTTGGTCAGCCGGGTCAGAAAGTCGCGGTGGCGCTCGAGTTCGGGTCCGCTCGCGGAATGTGCGCGCAGCGCAAGCGGCTCGCGCGCGGTTTCACCCGCGGCCAGACCGCCGGCCGCGCCTGCGGAAGTGATCGCTTCGGCGACCAGCCCAAGCCCGATCTGGCGACCTCCGGTCAGTTCGACATAGACCTGGGCCAGCAATTGCGCGTCGAGCAATGCGCCATGCTTGACCCGATGGCTGCGGTCGATTCCAAAGCGCACGCACAAGGCGTCGAGGCTGTGCTTGGCGCCGGGATGTTTGGACCGCGCGAGCGCCAGTGTATCGCGCATCCGGGTCAGGCAGATCGCTGCTTGCCCGCAGCGCCCGAGCTCATGGTTGAGGAAGCCGAAGTCGAAGCTGGCATTGTGCGCGACCAGCGGCGAATCGCCGATGAATTCGATCAGGTCGAGCGCCTGGTCGGCGAACAACGGCTTGTCCGAAAGAAAGATTGCGGACAGGCCGTGAACCGCCTCGGCCTCACCCGGCATGTCGCGCTCGGGATTGAAATAGCTGTGATAGTGGCGGCCGGTTTCGACGCGGTTGAATATCTCGACGCAGCCGATCTCGACGATTCGGTCACCGCTTGCGGGATTGAGACCCGTGGTTTCGGTATCGAAAACAATTTCACGCATGGCTGAATCTAATCACGTCCAGCCAGGCCAAGACAAGCGATAATATCCTCCACCTGGTCTTCAGTTGTGGATAGGTGGGTCGCGGTATCGATGACGAAGTCGGCGCGCGCCCGTTTGTCGGCGTCGGGCAGCTGACGGACGATTATCGATGCCAGTTTCGCTTCGGTCATGCCCGGGCGCTCAAGCACCCGCCGACGCTGTATTTCGGCCGGCGCGGAGACGACGATGACCTTGTCGAAGGCGCGCTCGCCACCGGCTTCGAACAGCAAGGGAATGTCGAATAACAGCGCAGGCGAATCGCGGTGCCGGGCGATAAATTCCTCTCGCGCCGTAGCGACCGCGGGATGAACGATCGATTCGAGCCTGGCGAGCTTGGCCGGGTCGGCAAGAACGATCGCCGCGAGACGCTCGCGATCGAGGTTGCCGTCCACCAGCGTCTCCGGAAATGCCGCCCCGATGGCCGATATGAGCGATCCGCCGGGGCCTTGCATCCGGCGCACCTCGGCATCGGCGTCGAACACCGGAATGCCCGCCTTGGCGAACATTTCGGCGACCGTCGACTTGCCCATTCCAATCGATCCGGTGAGCCCGATCCGGATCATGATTGCACCAGCCCGCGGCCGCGCAACGCGCCGAGCAAGGGCAGCAAGGGCAGTCCAAGAATCGTAAAATGGCTACCCTCAATCGAATCGAACAAGGCGACTCCGCGGCCCTCCATCCGGAACACCCCGACGCAATAACTTACGTCTGGCCATTCGCTATCGAGATAATCGTCGATGAAGCGATTGCTGAGCGCTCTGACCTTGAGTTTTGCGCGATCGGTTAGCGACCAATCTACCGTCCCGCCTCTGGCCAAAGCGACCGCGCTGGTCAGAATCATGACCTTGCCGGAGAAAAAGCGCAAATGGGCTTGGGCCTCCTCGCGGTCGGCCGGCTTGTCGAACATCCGCCCCTCGACGGTCACGATCGAATCGCTGCCGATGATCCAATCGGCCGGGCGCTCCGCGCTGATCTGAAGCGCCTTGGCCTGGGCCAGCTCCACTGCCGCCGCCTCGGCTTCATCATGCAGCGCTTTGATTGCCGCTTCATCGACATTGGCCGGAACCACTTCATGGTCGATCCCGGCCTGGAAGAGCAGGGCCCGCCGGATCGGGCTTGCGGAGGCGAGTATCAGCGGCACGACATAACCTTGTGGAAAACTTGTCGGCCAAGCCCCGTGCTTGGCTGGGGACGATCTCTACATCGCTCTTATCCGCGATCCCCGCGAAAAAGTCCCGAGCTTCATCCCCGTGGAGCGTTTTCACCCCCAGCCTGTGAATTGCGGGTGCGGTTTCAAGCGACTCGCCAGCTGCGCTGGAAAGCTGCAAACCTTCCGATGTTGGCAATTTCGGGACTGCCGCCTAAACCCCGCGATCAAGCGACCAACAACAACTACATCCTTATATCCTTATTTAATAAGAGAAGAAGAAGAGAGTGTGCGCCATGACGGCGGTTAAACCCGGAACTGGCGTGACCAAGCCATTGCTCGCGACCTTGCGCGGGGAGCGCCAGGCGCAGCCGCCGCTATGGCTGATGCGTCAGGCCGGCCGCTATCTACCCGAATATCGCGCTCTTCGGGCTCAGAAGGGTAGCTTCCTCAACCTCGTCTACGACAGCGACGCGGCAGCTGAAGTCACGCTCCAGCCATTGGTTCGGTTTCCCGCCTTCGATGCCGCGATTCTCTTTTCCGATATCCTCATCATCCCGTTCGCAATCGGCCAGGAGCTGACCTTCGTGACCGGCGAGGGGCCGCGGCTGACACCGGCGCTGGCATCATCCAGACTTGACGATCTGGTGGAAGCGCCGGGGCGCCTCGCTCCGATTTACGAGACCGTCGCCAAAGTTCGGGCCGCGCTTTCCCCTAACAAGACGTTGATTGGTTTCGCGGGTAGCCCGTGGACCGTCGCGACCTATATGGTCGCCGGGCAGGGTAGCCGCGAACAGGCCGAAGCGCGGCGTCTGGCCTATGTCGACCCAGCGGCGTTCGGAGCGATTATCGAACGGATCGAAATGATGACGCTCGATTATTTGTCTGGCCAAATCCAGGCTGGCGCCGAGACTGTGCAATTGTTCGACAGCTGGTCGGGGAGCCTGTCGCCGGCGCAATTCGAACGTTGGGTCATCGCGCCGACCGCGCGGATCGTAGAGGGTCTTCGAACGCGCCATCCAGACGTCCCGATCATCGGTTTTCCAAAAGGCGCTGGCGGCAAGATCGCAGCTTATGCGCGCGAAACCGCGGTTGACGCGATCGGGCTCGATGAAACCGTCGATCCGATCTGGGCAGCTGGCCAATTGCCTCCAGATCTTCCAGTTCAGGGAAATCTCGACCCACTGGCGTTGATCGCCGGCGGTGCGACGCTCGAACAAGCGGTCGCCGACATCCTTGACGCATTCGCCGGTCGGCCGCACATCTTTAACCTTGGCCACGGCATCCTTCAGAACACGCCGCTTGGCCATGTTGAACAATTGATCGCGCTGGTGAAGGGTCGCAAGTGAACGATTTCGTTGGATTTCTCGGACCGGCCTATTTGTGGGTCAAGGCCGCTCACGTGACTTTCGTCATCTTCTGGATGGCGGGCCTGTTCCTGCTCCCGCGATTCTACGTCTATCACCAGGAAACGGTTGCTGGTTCACCCGAAGACCGTGCCTGGATCGAGCGCGAGGAGCGCGTCCGTTCGATCATCCTGACCCCGGCAATGCTGATTGTATGGTTGCTCGGGCTGATGCTCGCTGTCCACCTCGGTGCATTTGGCCAGCTCTGGTTTACGGCGAAACTGGCGTTGGTCGTCGCGCTCACCGGTTACCAGGGCTGGCTTGGCAGCTACGGCAAGAAACTCGCCGCCGGCCAGCGGCCATTGTCGGGCAAAGCGGTGCGCTTGCTCAATGAAATCCCCGGCATTGCAGCGGCATTGATCGTCGTTCTGGTGATCGTCCGTCCATTCTGATTCAGCACTGATTTTCCGACTGTCGATTGACAGCGCGGGCCAGCGGACATAACGCGCGCCCAGCGGCGCCGGCCTGTCCCATCCGCCGGCCCCCGAATTTCTACGCGACGGCGTCCTGTCGTCCCAGTTCATTCGAACGCTTTCGAACACCAGACCCCAAGAAAAGACCGTTTTCATGCATCTCAAGGACCTCAAGCAGAAATCCCCCGTCGAACTCGTCGCAATGGCCGAAGAAATGGGCATCGAGGGCGCATCGACGCTGCGCAAGCAGGATTTGATGTTCTCGATCCTCAAGGTCCGGGCCGAGGCTGGGGCCGAGATCATGGGCATGGGCACGATCGAGGTTCTGAACGACGGCTTCGGCTTTCTGCGCAGTCCCGAAGCCAATTATCTGGCGGGTCCCGACGACATTTACGTTGCGCCCAATGTGGTTCGCAAATTCGGCCTTCGCACCGGCGATACGGTCGAAGGAGAAATTCGCGCACCCAAGGATGGCGAACGTTATTTCGCGCTGACCCGGGTTACCCAGATCAATTTCGACGAGCCCGATGCGGTCCGCCACCGGGTCAATTTCGACAATCTGACCCCGCTCTATCCCGACCAGAAGCTCAAGCTCGACACGCTCGACCCGACCATCAAGGACAAGAGCGCGCGGGTGATCGATATCGTCGCGCCATTGGGCAAGGGCCAGCGCGCGCTGATCGTCGCTCCGCCGCGCACCGGCAAAACCGTGCTGCTGCAGAATATTGCGCGCGCGATCACCGACAATAATCCCGAAGTGTTCCTGATCGTGCTGTTGATCGACGAGCGGCCCGAGGAAGTCACCGACATGCAGCGCTCGGTCAAGGGCGAGGTCATTTCCTCGACCTTCGACGAACCCGCGCAGCGCCACGTCCAGGTCGCCGAAATGGTCATCGAAAAGGCCAAGCGCCTGGTCGAGCACAAGAAGGATGTCGTCATCCTGCTCGATTCGATTACCCGCCTCGGCCGCGCCTACAACACCGTCGTCCCGAGTTCGGGCAAGGTGCTGACCGGCGGCGTCGACGCCAATGCATTGCAGCGGCCAAAGCGCTTCTTCGGCGCCGCCCGCAACATCGAGGAAGGCGGCTCGCTGTCGATCATCGCCACGGCTCTGATCGATACCGGCTCCAAGATGGACGAGGTCATTTTCGAAGAGTTCAAGGGCACCGGTAACAGCGAAATCATCCTCGATCGCAAGGTCTCCGACAAGCGCATCTTCCCCTCGCTCGATGTCGGCAAGTCCGGCACCCGCAAGGAAGAGCTGCTGGTCGACCAGGCGACCCTCACTAAGATGTGGGTGCTGCGCCGGATCCTGATGCAGATGGGCACCATCGATGCGATGCAGTTCCTCCTCGACAAGATGAAGGACGCCAAGTCCAACGAGGATTTCTTCGCGAGCATGAACCAGTAAGCCGAGAGGCTACGCACGCAGCCTCCCAGCCATCCCATCACACCTTGTGAACCGGGGTGCTCGCATTGGTGCCCTTGATGAGACTGATTGCATGGTCGCAATCGGTCTCGTTCCAATAGCTCTCGCCGGATGCAATGGTCTCGTGATTGGCTGATTTCAGCCTCCACCGCCATTGACTGATCTGCGTGTATTTCTCGAAATACATGGTCGTTCTCCTTGGGGTCATGTGCGCCCAAGAACACCAGTAATAGTATTTTATCCGTATTGAAACACAATATGTAGCGTTGAAAGCTGCCTTTCCAAGTTCGGAACAGATATTGCAGCTATTTAGTTCATAGTTCATAGCATTACTATGAAATTTGAGGCTAAATCTGCCTCGGAGGCGATGCACATTGCTGGCCTGCGGTCGGTCGCGATGCTGGATTATCTCGAGCGCAGCGGCGTTTTTGTTAGGACCCAGAGGCGACATGGGGGTCGAGGCATCCGCAGGCGCTATGACTTTCGCGATTTGCTCGTGCTTCGAGTCATTGCGACGCTGTTGCGGAACGGGGCATCTGTCGCGTCGGTAAAAGAAGCGCTGATTCAGTTTCAGTCCGAGAGGTGGCAGGCCGATCCTGCTAGCCTAGGACATGGCAAAGAGATCATCCGTTATCTTGTCGTCTCGGGGCGGAGTATCTATTTTGCGACGTCAAAGGACAATTTGTACGATCTGACCAACCAATGCCAATTGGCGTTCAGCTTCCTGATCGACTTAGACGCTTTGCATTCCGAGGTTTGCGCAAAAGTGACGCAGCGGGAGTTCGACTTCCTAACGGCATCTGGAAAGGAGGCCTGATGCCCGAAGGCATGTTCAGCTTCGCCGACGTCTTCACCGCGGCTGGCCTTGCAACACTTGGCCAGGTGATCCTGATCGATCTGACCATGGCCGGCGACAATGTCGTGATCATGGGCACGATCGCCAGCGGTCTTCCGGAAAAGACCCGGCGCAAGGTCATCATGTTCGGCGTGGGAATGGCGCTGGTGTTCCTGATCGGCTTCGCGCTTGCCGCGACCTGGCTGCTCCATGTGACCGGCCTGCTGCTCGCCGGCGGCCTGCTGTTGCTGTGGGTCGCTTATAATATGTACCGCGAATTGCGGCCGGTGAAGCTGGTGATCGCGGACGATCCGGAAACCCCGCAGGTCGAAGGTCCGCCGGCAACCAAGACCTTCCTCCAGGCCGCGATCCAGGTCACCCTCGCCGATCTCAGCATGAGCCTCGACAATGTGCTCGCGGTCGCCGCCGCGGCGCGCGATCATCCCACGGTCCTGTTCATCGGACTGGCCTTGTCGGTGACACTGATGGGTCTCGCCGCCAATTACGTCGCCAAGCTGGTCCAGCGTTATCACTGGATCGCCTGGGGCGGGCTGGCGATGATTCTCTACGTGGCGACCAAGATGGTGTGGGAAGGCTGGCATCAGGTCGCGCCTTTGCTAAGGTAAGGTCATGGACTTGGCCGCGATGCTCGACCCAGGCGCACTCACCGCTTTCTTCGAAATCCTGATGATCGATATTGTCCTCGCCGGGGACAATGCGATTGTCGTCGGTGCGCTTGCCGCCGGTCTTCCACCGGCTCAGCGCAAACGCGTCATTCTCATCGGGATCGCCGCCGCGCTGGTGCTCCGGATCGTCTTCGCATTGATCGTCAGCCAATTGCTTCAGGTCGTCGGACTGATCCTCGCCGGCGGACTGTTGCTGCTGTGGGTTGCGTGGCGGATGTACCGCGAACTGAACCATGATCGGGAGAGCGCTGGCTCGGCCGAGGTCGCCGGCGACGAACATAGCGGCCTCAAGCCCGCCAAGAGCTTCGCCAGCGCTGCCTGGGGCGTTGCGCTGGCCGATGTTAGCATGAGCCTCGACAATGTCCTGGCGGTCGCCGGAGCGGCCAAGGACCACCCTTATGTTCTGATCTTCGGGCTGATCCTGTCGGTGGTCCTGATGGGCGTCGCCGCCAATCTCATCGCCCGCTATGTCGAGCGCTATCGGTGGATCGCCTGGGGCGGCCTGGTGGTGATATTGTGGGTCGCGGCCAAGATGATCTGGGAGGGCGCTCACCACGTTGCACCGGTGATCGCGCCGCTGCTCGCCTGACCGACGATACCATCTTCGCGCCGTCGAGCGGCCGTCCGCCGGCGGCGATCGCGGTCATCCGGGTCAGTGGGCCCGGCGCGCGGGAAGCGGGCGCGCTGCTCGCTGGAGATCTGCCCGAGCCGCGCCATGCCGCGGTCCGTGAACTGCGCGATCCGGCAACCGGCGGTCTGATCGACCAGGCCGTCGTCCTGCTGTTTGCCAAACCGGCGAGTTCAACCGGCGAGGACGTGCTGGAATTCCACTGCCACGGCGGAAAAGCCGTGGTTGATGCGGTGCTTGCCGTCCTCGCCCGGATCGACGGGTTGCGCCTGGCCCAGCCGGGAGAATTCACCCGTCGCGCCTTCGCTCATGGCCGCATCGACCTGACCGAAGCCGAAGGACTGGCCGATTTGCTCGAGGCCGAGACCGAGGCTCAGCGCAAAGCTGCGCTGGCGCTCGCCGACGGCTCGCTCAAGCGCCAGATCGCGCAGTGGCAGGAGCGGGTGCTGGCGCTGTCCGCGAGCGCCGAACGGGCGATCGATTACGGCGACGATGGCGATGACTCGCTTGACCCAGCTTTGAGCAGCGACCTGGCCATTTTGCTGGAGGAACTCGAATCGTGGCTTGACCGGCCGCGGCTCGAGCCGCTCAAGGACGGTATCAGGATCGTCGTCGCGGGTCCACCGAATGCCGGAAAATCCAGTCTTATCAATGCACTATCTGGCATTAATCGCGCGATTGTCAGCCCGCTGCCGGGCACCACCCGCGATTATCTCGACATTCCGATGGCGATTGGCGGCACCTATGTCTTGCTCACCGACACGGCCGGCTTGCGCGATGCTGGCGACACGATCGAGGCCGAGGGGGTTGAGCGGGCCGTTGCTCTGATTGCTGGAGCCGACATCCTGCTGTGGCTGGGCCCGGCGGTCGAAGCACCAGAGCATCAGCGGCTCGTTCTGCTTCATCCCAAGGCCGATCTTGGCCCCGCACCGGACGGTAGCAATGCACTGACGATATCATCCAAAACTGGGGCGGGGCTGGCGGACTTGCTCGACCGGATCGCGTCGCTGTGCGGCAATTTTCTGCCCGGGGAAGATGCGATTGCGCTCAACCGGCGCCAGGCTGGACTTCTCGCCGAGGCGGCGGTCGCGCTTCGCGAAGCGGTATCGGCATCGGATCTGGTCATCATCGCTGAAGAGCTCCGGGTCGTTCGCAGCGCATTTGACCGGATTACCGGCCGGTCGGGTGTCGAAGACTTGCTCGACGCGTTGTTCGCGCGTTTCTGCCTCGGCAAATAGGCGGTCGTGAATCTCTGGTTCCACGTGAAACACGAATTGGCTAAAGGGCGAGCGATGTTCGATATTCTGGTCATCGGCGGCGGTCATGCCGGCTGCGAGGCTGCGGCTGCCGCGGCCCGGCGCGGCGCGCGCGTTGGCCTGCTGACGTTTCGCGCCCAGGACGTCGGGCAGATGTCGTGCAATCCTTCGATCGGCGGTGTCGGCAAGGGCCATCTCGTGCGCGAACTCGATGTGTTCGATGGTTTGATGGCGCGCGCCGCCGACCGCGCTGCAATCCATCGCCGAATGCTCAATCGAAGCAAGGGACCGGCGGTATGGGGTCCGCGCGTCCAGGCCGACCGGCGGCTTTATCGGTCGGCGGTTGCCGAGCTGATCGCCGAGCAGGGCGTCGCAATCGTCATCGGCGAGGCGCTGCGGCTGGTGATCGAGGCCAATCGCGTTACGGGCGTCGAAACCGGCGACGGCATCATCGACTGCCGAGCAGTGATTATCGCCACCGGGACGTTTCTCGATGCCCGCTTGTTCGTTGGCGAGGAGATAGTCGCTGGCGGCCGGCGCGGCGAGAAAGCATCGAATGTTCTCGCCGACCAGATTCGCGAGCTCGGACTGGGGCAGGGACGGCTGAAGACCGGCACTCCGCCGCGGCTCGACGGTCGGACCATCGACTGGGCGCGCCTCGAAGAGCAACCGAGCGATTCCGATCCGTGGCGGATGTCGGACCTCGATTGCGCCGAAAGCCCACCACAATTGCGGTGCGCGATCGCCCGGACCAATCCCGCAACGCATCGGATCATCGCCGATAATTTCGACCGGTCGCCCTTGTTCGCCGGGACGATAGAAGGGCGTGGGCCGCGCTATTGCCCATCGATCGAGGACAAGGTGAAGCGGTTCGCCGAACGCGACTCGCATCAGATTTTCCTCGAGCCCGAGGGCCTTGACGATCCACTTATCTACCCCAACGGAATCTCCACATCGCTTCCGGTTGATGTGCAAGAATCGTTCCTGCGTAGCGTCGCGGGGCTCGAGCGGGTCGAGATCGTCCGTCCGGGCTATGCGGTCGAATATGAATTTGTCGATTCCCGCCACCTCGGCACCAACCTTGAGACGCGCGCGATTAGCGGGCTGTTTCTCGCCGGGCAGATCAACGGAACCACCGGATATGAGGAGGCCGCGGCCCAGGGCCTGGTGGCCGGCCTGAATGCCTCAGCTTATGTCCTGGACGGAGACCCCGTGCGATTCGACCGCCGCTCCAGCTACATCGGAGTGATGATCGACGACCTCACACTGCAAGGCGTGAACGAGCCCTATCGGATGATGACTGCTCGGGCCGAGCACCGGCTGTCCCTTCGGGCCGACAATGCCACGACTCGCCTCGGCCAGGACGCGCTCGATGCCGGCTGCGTGTCCGAAGCTCGGCGGGCGCGGATTGAAGCGCATTGCACATCGCGCGAAGGCACCGAATGGGCGCTGACCGACGAAGGACTCGCGGACTGCCTCTATGCCCCTTATGTCGCGCGGCAGCAGCGGGAATGGGCGGCAGTCCAGCGCGACGTCGGCGTTCAGATCCCGCGAGACCTCGACTTCGCGGCTGTCCCGGGCCTTTCTAACGAAATGATCGAGCGGCTCGGCCGCGCCTTACCCGAAACCCTCGATCAGGCGTCGCGGATTCCGGGCGTGACACCCGCGGCCCTTTCCGCAATCTTCATCGCCGCATCGCGCCCGCGCAGCGCCGCGGCGTGAGAGATCGGATCGAAGAAGTTTGCGGGCGGAAGGTTTCACGTGAAACGTTCGATCGGCTGTGCGCCTACGTCGACATCCTGAAGGTGGGGGCCGCAAGCCAAAATCTGATTTCGGCCTCATCGCTCGACCATTTGTGGGAACGCCACATCGTCGATTCGGCTCAATTGGTGCGCTTCGAGGTGCCGCCAGGCGCGTCATGGGTTGATATTGGCGCCGGCGCCGGATTGCCGGGCATCGTCATTGCCTGTCTCGTCGACGGACCGGTCACGCTGATCGAGCCCCGACGCCTTCGGGCGGAATTCTTGCAAGAGGTTATCGACAAGCTCTCGCTCAATGCCGAGGTGGCTGCGGTCAATGCTGAAAAAGCGAGCGGGCGCTTCGACATGATCACTGCTCGAGCGGTCGCCTCAATCTCGCGGCTGTTCGAGATATCCATACATTTGTCCACAGGAAAATCCCGCTGGGTTCTTCCAAAGGGCAAATCGGTGCATTCGGAACTGGCCGAAGCGCGTGGTGCGTGGCAAGGTATGTTCCACGTGGAACGCAGTTTTACCGATCCAAACTCGGAAATTGTCATTGCCACGCAAGTGAAAGCGAGGGGACGATGATCCGGATCGCGGTTGCGAATCAAAAGGGCGGGGTCGGCAAGACGACGACCGCAATTAATTTGGCGACGGCCTTGGCGGCGATCGGCTGGCGAGTCCTGCTGATCGATCTCGACCCCCAAGGCAATGCTTCTACGGGACTCGGAATCACCAACGCCCAGCGAACCCGCTCGAGCTATGATGTCTTGATTGGAAGCGCCTTGCTCGCCGACGCCGTGCTGCCAACACGCGTTCCCCGCCTTGATATTTTGCCGGCAACGGTCGATCTGTCCGGGGCCGAGGTTGAAATGGTCGAGCTCGAAGATCGCGCTCACCGTCTCGATAAGGCATTGACGAGCGCAGCCGGCCGCTGGGATATTTGCCTGGTTGATTGCCCACCGTCGCTGGGGCTGCTGACGGTCAATGCGCTGGTCGCTGCTCAACAATTGCTGATTCCGCTGCAATGCGAGTTTTTCGCCCTCGAAGGGCTGAGCCAGTTACTCCAGACAGTCGAGCGGATCCGCGGCGCCTATAATCCGGGGCTGTCGATCCTCGGGATTGCATTGACCATGTACGATCGCCGTAACAATCTTTCGCAAGCAGTGTCTGACGATGTCCGCGCCTGCCTCGGAACCGCGGTGTTCGAGACGGTGGTGCCGCGCAACGTGCGGCTGTCCGAGGCACCGAGCCACGGCCTGCCGGCGCTGATTTACGACCTCCGCTGCACCGGTTCGGAGGCCTATATCCGTCTGGCGCGGGAAGTGATCGGGCGCTTGCCTGCCCTGGCGCAAGCGGCATGAGCACTGAACGGCCACCAAAGGGCCTGGGCCGCGGGCTTTCGGCATTGATCGGAGATGCCGACAAGGGCCGCCCCTCGAGCGACTCGTCGGCCCATTCCGAAGAGGGCATCAGGGAAGTGGAAATTGGCCGAATTCGGCCAAATCCTGAGCAGCCGCGGACCAATTTCGACGAATCGACGCTGCAGCAGCTCGCCCAGTCGATTGCGGATCGCGGCGTGCTCCAGCCGATCCTTCTGCGCCCGACCGACATCGGCTATCAGATCATCGCTGGCGAACGACGGTGGCGGGCTGCGCAACGCGCCGGATTGTATCGTATTCCAGCGATTATTCGCAACGTTGACGACGACTCAACCGCGGAGCTCGCGCTGATCGAGAATATTCAGCGCGAGGACTTGAATGCGATCGAGGAGGCCGAAGGCTATCGCCAGCTGATCGAACGGCACGGCCATACCCAGGACGGGGTTGCACAGATCGTCCAGAAATCGCGCAGTCACATCACGAATTTACTGCGCCTGTTGAATTTGCCAGATTTCGTAAGATCATCGCTGTTGCAAGGCAATATCACTATGGGTCATGCACGGGCTATTGCCGCTGCTCCCGACCCCGAAGCACTGACCCGCGAGATTATCGCCAAAGGACTGTCGGTCCGCCAGGCCGAAGCGCGTGCCAAGTCGGCCAAGCGCGGCCCAAGTGAGCTGGTTCTGACCGAGCGCCCGATCGA
Organism: Pseudomonadota bacterium; assembly: GCA_040390365.1. GTDB lineage: Bacteria > Pseudomonadota > Alphaproteobacteria > Sphingomonadales > Sphingomonadaceae > Sphingomicrobium. Next base: position 101,638 of record JAZJYM010000009.1, read on the forward strand.
TGCGGACTTGGCCGCGCTTGAGCGTCAATTGACCGACCTTCTCGGAGTGAAGGTCCAGGTTGGCCACAAGGGCAATTCCGGGACCGTGACCCTGAGCTATTCGAGTCTCGATCAGCTCGACATGATTTGCCAGCGCCTCAGCGGCGAACCGATCTAGCAATCAGCGGCATTAGTCAGCGCCGGCGCGCCGCTCGGGCGACGGCCAGCAACTCTTCGCCCAACGCGGCTTGCTCGGGCGCATCGTCAAACAACAATCCGCGCTCAGCCTTTCCCGAACGCTCCGCGAGATGCGCTATATCCGCCGAGCTCCACCGTCCAAGCATTGCTCCGAACGGCCCTTTATCTTTCCAGAACAACGCCTTACCCAATGACGCCATGACGGCATCGGGACGCTCGCCACGCTCGACCTTGGCCCGCGCCGGCGCCACCACCAACAGGCGCCGCTGGAGCGCCCGGAGGACCGGGATCGCCTGCACCGATGCATTAATCCCGCTCAGCGCTTCGGCGACGGCCTCGACCTCGCCCGACATTGCCAGATCCGCCAGGTGAAGCAGGTCGCCGTCGCCGAGATCGGCGCCGATTGCATCCACCGCCTCATGGTCGAGCGGCTTGGGCCGGCTGGTCGACGCGTCGAGGTAGAGCGACATCTTCTCCAGTTCCTGAGCGACAACCGCCTGGTCGTTGCCGCACGCCGCCGCGATCCGCGACGCGATCGGGCGTTCAATATTCAGCCCCACCCGGCGCCCGATGTCGATCACCATGCGCTCGGCTTCGGCACCCTCGGGTGCGTAGGACGCGAAACTCACCGCCAGCGGCGAGCCCTCGGCAAGTTTGATCAATTCCTTGGGCCGGCTCGACGCGCTGGCGATTGCAACCACCGGGCTTTCCGTCGCCGGCCCCGCCAGCAGCGCCGCGATGCCGGCCTTGATCTCGTCACCCGCGGGTTCGATCCAGATAACCCTTCGGCCACCGAACAAGGCCATCGCTCCGGCTTCGTCGGCCAGCGCCGCGGGGTCGGTCTTGACCGCATTGGAAATGACGATGAACCGATCGGCGCCGAGCGCCTGGAGAAGCCGGCTTGCCTGGGCCCGCGACTGGCCTTCGTCGGGTCCCCAGAAAAGATAGAAGCGGATGTCGTCGGCCGGCTGGTCGAGCAGTCTGGCGATACTGCCCTTGGCCGCCTTCATGGCGCGGTGCGGACGCCGCCGCCAAAGCTCGCCAAGCGGGCGACGATCTGATCGGCGAGAATCCCGGCGAGGTTTTCAAGCGCGCTCTGTTCCGCCGCGACCGTCGCATATTCCGAACTGACGACGTCGATCCCGGCATCCGACCCGGCGGTTGCATCGAGGACGACCAGGCCGGTGGCGAGGCTGACCAGCCGGTAGCGGGCGCGCAACGTTCGCCGCTCGCGGGTCGCCGCCCGGTCGCCGCGGATGCCGAACGATGTCAGATTGTCGTCGAGGGTGACATCAAGCCGGTAACGGGGCTCGATTGCCTCACCCGCCTCGAGCCGCTCGACCAGGCGATTGCGCACCAACCAGCCCGATTGACCTTCGATGGACCCGACCTGGATCGTTCGAAGCAATTGCGCCACCGCGCCGTCCGACCCGCCCGAATAGACCGGCCGCAGCCCGCACGCGCTGAGTAGCGCGCAGGCGAGCAGGATCGAGAGGCGGCGCATCATAAGACAATATTGACCAGTCGGTCGCGGACCACAATCACCTTGCGCGGCGACGCTCCGGCGAGTTGGCGCTGGACCTTCTCCGAGGCCAAGGCCAGTGCCTCCGCCGCGGCCTGATCGAGCCCGAGCGGAGCGGTCACCGTGTCGCGCAGCTTGCCGTTGACCTGGATCGCGAGCGTCACCTGGTCGTCGATCAACTTCGCCGGATCATGGTCCGGCCAGGCGGCATCGACGACCATTCCGCCTTCGCCCAGAAAGTCCCAGCATTCCTCCGCCAGATGCGGCGCCATTGGAGCGATCAGCAGGACCAGGGTGCGAACCGCAATGTCGCGCGCCGGCGAGGCCGGGGCTTTCTCGATCGCGGTCACCAGCTCGTACAGCTGGGCGATCGCCTTGTTGAACTGAAGACCATCGATCGCTTCGCCGACCGTGGCGATGGTGCGGTGGAGTTTGCGGTCGAGCGCCTCGTTACCGTCACCGCTAACAGCGTCGCCGCCGACCGAATTGACCAGCCGCCAGACCCGCTGGACGAAGCGCGAGGCGCCCTCGATTCCGCCTTCGGACCATTCGAGGTCGCGTTCGGGCGGACTGTCCGACAGCATGAACCAGCGCACCGCGTCGGCGCCATATTTGGCCAGGATCGGTTCGGGGTCGATGGTGTTGCGGCGCGATTTGGACATCTTCTCGATCCGCCCCGGCACGACCGGATGGCCGCTTTCGATATGGACCCAGTCGTCGCCATCCTTGCGCACTTCGCCGGGACTGAGCCAGCTGCCGTCGCCGGCGCGATAGGTCTCGTGCGTGACCATGCCTTGAGTGAACAGTCCGGCGAATGGCTCGTCCAGCCCGAGCTGACCGATGTGCTTGAGCGCACGGGTCCAGAACCGGGCGTAGAGCAGGTGCAGGATCGCATGTTCGACGCCGCCGATATATTGCGCCACCGGCAGCCAGGTCTCGGCCTCGACGCGGTCGAACGGACGATCGCTTGGCTGGCTCGCGAAGCGGATGAAATACCAGCTTGAATTGACGAAGGTATCGAGCGTGTCGGTCTCGCGCCGCGCCGCAGCCCCGCATTTGGGACAGTCGACGTTCTTCCAGCTTGGATGGCGATCGAGCGGGTTGCTGGGGGTGTCGAAACTGACGTCCTCGGGCAGGAGGACCGGCAATTGGTCGCGCGGCACCGGAACCGCGCCGCAGGTGTCGCAATGGATGATCGGGATCGGAGTGCCCCAGTAACGCTGGCGCGACACGCCCCAGTCGCGCAGCCGGTAGATCGTCGAACCTTGGCCCCAGCCGGCGATTTCGGCGCGACGGATGACATCGGACGCCGCTTCGGCGCTCGTCATTCCGTCGAGGAATTGCGAGTTGACCGCAATGCCCGGTCCGATTTCAGCCTCGGTTCCGATCGGCTTGCCGGCCTCACCCGTGCTTGCTCCGACCACCCGCTTGATCGCCAGTTGATATTGATTCGCGAAATCATAATCGCGTTGATCGTGACCGGGGACGCCGAATAATGCCCCGGTGCCGTAATCGCTCAGGACAAAATTGGCGATATAGACCGGCAAAGGCCAATCATGGTCGAGCGGATGCTTGGCCGAATATGTGGTCAAATATCCTTTTTTGCCCGCGGTTTCGATTTCAGCCGCGCTGGTGCCGCCGGCCTTGCACTGATCGACGAACGCCGAAGCGCCCGGATCCGCAGCAGCAGCCGCAAGCGCCAGCGGGTGCCCCGGCGCAATGGCGATGAAGCTTGCCCCGAAAATCGTGTCCGGCCGGGTGGTGAACACCTCGATCTCGTTAATGTCGCCGGAAGCCTCGACCAGCGGAAAGCGAAAATGCAGCCCCGTGCTCTTGCCGATCCAATTCTCCTGCATCAGGCGTACCTTGTCCGGCCACCGATCGAGCGCCTGCAGCCCGTCCAGCAATTCGTCCGCGAACTGGGTGATCTTGAGGAACCACTGGTTGAGCTTGCGCCGCTCGACCGAAGCGCCCGACCGCCAGCCCTTGCCGTCGATGACCTGCTCATTGGCGAGCACGGTCATGTCGACCGGGTCCCAATTGACCTCACTCTCCTTGCGATAGACCAGGCCGGCGTCGAACAGGTCGAGGAACAGCGCCTGTTCGTGGCCGTAATAATCCGGATCGCAGGTCGCCAGTTCGCGGCTCCAGTCGAGCGCGAAGCCGATTCGCTTCAGCTGGTCGCGCATCGCCCCGATATTGGCCCGGGTCCACGAACCGGGATGGATGTTGCGCTCCATTGCGGCGTTCTCAGCCGGCATTCCAAACGCATCCCAGCCCATCGGATGGAGCACTTCATGCCCCTGCATCTTGCGATAGCGGGCAATGACATCGCCCATGGTGTAATTGCGGACATGGCCCATGTGGATCCGCCCCGACGGATAGGGGAACATCTCAAGCACATAGGTCTTGGGTTTGTCGCTGGTGCTGTCGGCCTCGAAACAGCGCTCGTCTTCCCACCGTTCCTGCCAGCGGCGATCGGCTGCCTTCGGGTCGAATCGCCCGTCCATTGCGGGCGCCTTATCCCCGGACGGTGGTGCGGCGGAGGTCGCGGGCCCGGGTCAGGATGATATCTTCGAGCTTCTGCACCGTCGCAGCCGACACCGGGGCATCGACCCAGCCGCCGTTGCCGAGCACCTGGCGCGCCGCCGAAACCCGCAGGCCGTCGGCGCGAAGGTCCTGGTCGAGAATCGAAACGGTCAGCTTGACTCGCTCATTGGGCGCCTTGGGATTGGCGTACCAATCGGTGATGATGACCCCGGTATTGGCGTCGGCCTGGATTAGCGGAGCGAACGATACGGTGTCGACCGCTGCCCGCCACAAATAGCTGTTGACCCCGATGGTCGTAACGCGACTCGGCGCCAGCTGGCCCGGCAAGGCGCGATTTCTTGCACAGCCGCTGGCGGACAGCGCAAGGATCAGCAAGGCGGCGGCGGTGTGGTGCAGGCGGGTCATGAATATCCTCGGACGATCGTTCGGCGTAAGAGGGCGTTATAGGCGGTGGATTGGCGCTAGCAAGCGGCGCGCTCGGTCAATTTAGACGCGCTCGGTTGCGATCCACCTGTGGTGACTGAGCAACAGACGGCACTTGAATCGATTCCAGTCATGGAACCTTCAGGTTCGCCCAGCTATATCGACTTCACGTAAAGGGAGTTCGTCACTGTGCTCAAGCTCGCACGACGGAAGGAAGTCAGGGTTCTCGCGGCATTTGCCGCGGGCGCGGCCCTGCTGTCCCCGGCGTTCGCGGCCACCGCCAGAAAGCAGCCACCGGCGGTGTCGGTGAGCTTCGATGCGATCTCCTCATTCACCCCGGCCAATGCCGATCCCAAGCTCGCCGCCGCGCTTGCCGGACGCGGGCTGTCGTTGACCGACATGAAATTCACGCCGGCTCCGGCCAAAGGTCGTCCGTCGCAATTGCGAGTCGCGATTCGCGCCCGCGCCGCTGGAACGCAGCTGGCATCGAGCGGCGTCGCTGCTCCGTCGGTGAGCGCTCTGACCCCGACCAGCTATAATCTCGGCATTGCCGTCGGCTGGCGGCGCTTCGCCGTCGCTGGCGATGTCGCCAAGGTTCGCAATGCCGATTCCGCGCTTGGTGGCCGCGAAAGCGCCGTCCTGGGCGTAAGCTATTCGCTGCAACGCTTTACCGGTCGGGTCGCAATCGGCGCCGATCGTGCCGATGGCCGTGCCCTGCCGGCACTGCGCAAGGCGGACAATTATTCGCTCGACGTCGGCGGCGCTTATTCGCTGTCGAAGGGCGTCGCTCTGACCGGCGGTGTGCGCTATCAGATCGAGCGTGATCGCTTGTCCGCGCTTCAGGATGAGCGTCGCGACAGCCAGGCGATCTACGTCGGCACCGCCGTCAAATTCTGACCCGCAATTTCTCCGTCATTGCTGGACCGCGCTGACTGGCAAGGCCGACGGGCCGTGCCTATAGCGGCCGCAATGACCTCCGCCGCCGCTCGACTCGACTCCATCCGCCAAGGAATATCCGCCGCTGCAAAAGCCGCCCGGCGCGACCCCGCGGATGTCACCCTGGTTGCAGTCAGCAAGGGCCGAAGCCTTGCGGAGATCGAGCCGCTGATCGCATCGGGACAGCGCGATTTCGGTGAAAACCGGGTCGCCGAAGCGGTTGAGAAATGGGCCGGCCTCAAGTCTCGCTATCCCGACATCCGGCTCCATGAAATCGGCCGGCTGCAATCGAACAAGGCGATCGAGGCGGTGGCGCTGTTCGACGTCATCCACTCGCTCGACCGACGGTCGCTGATCGACGCCCTGGCCACGGCCGCGGATCGGGCAGGGCGCTGTCCCGACCTCTATCTCCAGGTCAATATCGGCGACGAGGATCAGAAGGGCGGCTGCGCGATCGCCGACGTTCCGTCGCTGGCCGCTGCAGTTCGTGACCGCAATTTGCCGCTCGCCGGGCTAATGGCCATCCCCCCGCTGGGGCTTGAGGCGGGGCCTTTTTTCGGCCTCCTCGCCAAGCTCGCCCAGCGCGAGGGCGTCGCCGGCCTGAGCATGGGCATGTCGGCCGATTACCGGCCGGCGGTGATGCTTGGCGCAACCGTGGTTCGGGTGGGTTCGGCGCTGTTCGAACACTAGATATAGGTGAAAATTTCACGAGTTACCCACAATATCTAGATTACTCGGCTTGACTCGTTGCACCCGCGTCGGAATGCTTGCGACTCGATGCCGGATGAAAAAGCCGCCGGAGGTTGCAACTCCAGCGGCTCAATTTCCTTCGGCTCCGCATTCTCAGTTCCGAGCTGCGGAGACGTGTCGTTCGACTGAGGGACAATGAATCCCTCAGGACTCGGTGTCAAGCTCGGACGTTCTAGGCCGTGGACTCATAATGGCGCAGGCGTAGCCGGATGCAAGCGAGTTTGAC
>JAZJYM010000010.1:0-44673 GCA_040390365.1 Pseudomonadota bacterium
CCGCCGCCGCCACCGCCGCCGCCGCCGCCGCCGCCACCGCCGCCGCCGCCGCCGGAGATTCCGGGGATCGAATCGATCTTTGGTCCGGTCGGGCTGATGGGTGAATCGGACTTCGGCAGCGAGGATGACCAGGGCCTCAACGACGATCACGAAGACGAGGATCAGAGCGAGGATCAGGCCAGCATCGACATCGATGCCTTGTTCAACCTTATCAACACCGTGCCGGTGTCGAACGATCAGCCGATCGACGAAGGGATTACCAGCGGCGGCGACGGCCTCGACCCCGATTCCGAATAGACAGGAGTGAAACACATGCGCAGGACCATTTTTGCCCTTTTGGCGGCGGGCTCCTGCTTGGGGATTTCAAGCGCCTCGACCGCTGTTCCGCTCAGTGTCCGCGACAGCTTCCGGATCGGTAGCGGGGGAACGATCTTCTGCTCGGCGCAAAGCGTTGCAACGGACGCAGGATTGTCGGGCATGTTCGATGCCGGCTATTCTTTGACGTGCCGCGACGCCGCGCTTCCGATCGGCAAGATGTACAAGCTGCGCAACGTCGCCACGGCGCCTGAACGGGTGGCTTTGGCGCGGGGCGCTTCGATCGTCTGCGCGGATTCGAAACCAGGCCGGGTCGATGGCCTCGGCGCAGTCCAGATCGCCGAATGCAAATATAATGGTCTCGACGTCCTTTATCGCGTCTATTCCTATCGCAAGGGCCGCGACCTGTTCCTCGCTGAAGGCCTTGCCGGATATGACAGCGTCATCCAGCTGGGATTGCGCAGCATGGTCGCCGATCAGCCGGTGAAAGGTGAAGTTTCGATCGCCACGACCGGGGTCGGCGACCTGGCGGCCTTCGCCCGGGTTCAGGCCGGGACGATGGACCCGGGCAAGGCGCTGGCCGAAGCCTATCGCCGCAACAATGCCGGCAATTATGCCGAGGCGGCGGAATTCTTTGCCGCGGTCAGCAGGGCCAGCGACGCACCGCTGGGGCGCGCCGAGAGCCTGTCCAACGAAGCCCTTCAGAAATCCAATCTGGGCCGCTACGCCGAAGCCGATTCGCTGTTTTCCCAGGCCTCCGCGCTGGTCGGCAACGATCCTTTGGTCGCTCGCCAATTGCGCAATTACCGCGCCATTCATGAACTCAACCAGGGCGATTCCAAAAACGCTCTGAAGGAGCTCGACAAGCTCCCGCCGCGAACCGCGGTCATCCCCGCGGTCAGCGGTCCCGACGGGACCGAAATCGACGCATCGACGGCCAAGCGGCTCAATGCGAGTTCCAAGATCGGTCGCCAGCTGAGTGCTGAATCCGACGAATTGCTGCCCGCCGAAAAGCTGGAAATCCTCGACGCCCAGGCGCTTCAGCTGCGCGGCACCGCGCTCCGGCTGACCGGCGATGATGCGGGCGCGGTCGCGGCGTTGAATGCCGCCGACGCGAAGCTCCTGGCGGTGCGCAACGGAACGGTCACTTCAGTTGTGTGGATGCGCGCCCAGATCCTTGGCGACCTCGCCGCAATCGCCGAAGATTCGAAAAACCTCGCCGAGGCCGACCGGCTCTATCGCCAGGGCGTCGTCCTGATCGAAACCGGCTATCCCGGCTCGGCCGCCTTGCTCAGCGCTCAGGCCCGCCTCGCGGGCTATCTGGCGCGGACCGGCCAGTCCGCCGAGGCCGAGAAAATGTTCGACGAAATCGTTCGCTCGCAGCCCGACGCGAACAATTTGCCGCCGAGCTTTGCCTATGTCCTTCGGCCTTATGTCGATCTGCTGCTGGAAAAACCCAGCGATCCGGCCAATCTGGCGCAGATCTTCGCCGCCACCCAGTTGATGGTTCGTCCCGGCCTCGCCCAGACTCAGACGGTTCTGGCGCGCGAGTTGAGCGGCGGTGGCGACGAAGCGTCGCGCCTGTTCCGCCAATCGGTCAATTTGAGCCGCCAGGTCGAGCGCGGACGAGTGGAGCTTGCGCGGCTCGAGCTGGTACCCAAGCCAACCCCGGAAGAATCGGTCCGGATGCGCAGCCTGCGGACCTCGCTCGAGCAAACGGCCAAGGATCAGGTCGCCACTCAATCGGCGCTCGCCAGCTTCCCCCGCTATCGCGCGGTCTCGAGCGAAATCATCTCGCTCGCCGACATGCAAAAGGTGCTCCAGCCGAACGAAGCCTATTACCGCATGACCGTGGTCGGCGAGACGATCTACGCGATGGTCCTGACCAACGGTTCGGCCGAAGTCAAAAAGCTCAGCGTCACCGCCAAGCAGCTCAACGAGCAGGTCAATGCCCTGCGCGAGACCATCTCGACGGTCGAAAACGGCCAGCGCATCACTTATGCCTATGACGTCGCGCTTGCCCATCAGATGTACACCGAGCTGTTCGCTCCGTTCACCACCGACTTGGTTGCCGTGAAGTCGCTGATCTTCGAGCCCGATGGAGCAATGCTGAGGCTGCCGCCCAACGTGCTGGTGATCGATCAGGCGTCGGTCGACAGCTACACCAAGCGCGCCGCCGCCGGTGGCGATGCCGAATTCGACTTCCGCGGGATCAACTGGTTCGGCCGCGATCGCGACATCAGTACATCGGTGTCGCCGCGCTCCTTCGCCCAGATCCGCGCTGCGCCGCCGTCGACCGGAACCCGCGAATATCTTGGAATGGGTCAAAATACGCCCCCGACCGCGGCCAATGAAGCGATGATCCCCGCTGCCGGGGACCGCGATTGCGCCCTTCCATTATCGTCCTGGGCCAAGCCGATTTCGGCCAAGGAGTTGCAGATCGCCAGCGGCATCTTGTCGAAGGCCGATTCCGGTGGCATACAGATTTTGACCGGCGACCAGTTCACCGACACCGGGATCGAACAGCGCACCGACCTTAGCGACTACCGAATTCTGCATTTCGCGACCCACGGCGTGGTCACTGCCCGGGCACCCAAATGCCCGGCCCAGCCGGCCTTGCTGACCAGCTTTGGCGGTCAAGGCTCCGACGGGTTGCTGACCTTCCGCGAAATCTTCGACCTCAAGCTCGACGCCGATGTGGTCGTGCTATCGGCTTGCGACACCGCCGGCATGGCCAGCGCCGCTGCGACCCAGTCGGCGGGCTTGTCGACCGGCGGTGACGTTGCGCTCGACGGCCTGGTGCGCGCCTTTGTCGGCGCCGGCGGGCGGCTGGTGGTTGCAAGTCACTGGCCCGTGCCCGACGATTTCAACGCTACGCAGCGGCTGATTACGGGGCTGTTCTCCGCCCCCGCAGGCGAAGGCATGGCGACGGCTTTGCGTCAGTCGCAGCGGTCGCTGATGGACGATCTGGACACATCGCATCCCTTTTACTGGGCGGCGTTCGCGCTGGTCGGGGATGGCGAGCGGGCTTTGGTCCAGAAAACCCAGCAGGTCGCTGCAGCAAAATAGCCTCGCCGCCGCTCGCGCTGCGGCCTCAGCCGGGATTATTGGCCGGGATCGCCGCAGCGGCAGGTGGTGACCCGTGCCGCGCGCTTGCGCGGTGCCGGGGCAGACGCAGGCTGAGCCTCGCCAGACGGGGCCTCCGCGGAAGGAACACGTTCCGCGGATGCCATGGCCACCTGCATTGGACGATTGTTGTCCTGCGTGGCCGGACGCCCGTTTGGCTGCTGAGGCTCGGCCGTCGCCATGCTCGCGGCGGACAATGCTGTCGCTGCAATCATGAACATTCGGACGGTCATCAACATCTCTCCATCTCGGACAAGGGGGAAACCGACCAAGTCGTGATCGGGTTCCTCCAAATCGACGATGCAGACATACGACTCAGTCGGTTTCCGAACTCCTTTCGACAGTGGTTAACAATGCGGCAATTGCCTTTGGTAGATAGGCGTTAATGTCACATTATTTCCTTGTGCCCTCAGTAATTTAAGCTTTTTTCGGCACTTGGCGGAGTTTGACTTTTGTTAAGGTTCCCGAGTAAAATCTCGCCCTCAATTCTTCTGGGGGAATGAAAATGGCTACCGCTTCTGCAAACAAGCGTAAGATGTATCTTTCGACCGCTGGCGTACTCGTCTTCGGTCTCGCCGCTTATGGCCTGGGCCGGGTTTACCCGCCAATGGGTCCGAGCGCCGGTACGATCGCTCCGGCGGAGCGCTATGTCTCCAGCCAGGTTGGCGAAGACGACGTCACATTGGGCGACACCGCGGTTCCCGAACTGATGCAAACCGACGCGTTCGAGCTGATGACCAAGGATCCGCAGTTCCGCGCCTTGGCCGCCAGTCCGGGCTTCCAGGCTCTCGCCGGCCAGCCGCAGGTGATGGCCGCGCTCATGGCCAATCCCAAGGCATTTGCCGCTCTCGCCGCCAATCCGTCGGCTTTTGCCGGCTTGGCGCAAGCAGCTCAGAAAGCCGCTGCATCGGCACCGCAGGCGCGCGCTTTCAACGGCCAGGTGATCTCGGCCGTTTCAAGCCATTTGGCAGCGTTCCAGGGGCTTGCCGCCCATCCGTCGGCGCTTGCCGCAATCGCCGCCAATCCGTCGGCCTTTTCCAGCGCCGCGTCGTTGCAGTCTTCGGCCGCTAGCTCCGCCGCGTTCGCTGGCCTTGCCAATGATGCTTCGGCGATGAAGGCCCTTCAGGCCGATCCCGGAATGTTCAGTGCGCTGGCCGCCAATGCCGCCGGTTTCAAGGCCCTGTCGGGACAGCCCCAAGCGCTCGCCGCCGCGGTCAATAGTGCCGCCGCCGCTGCGCACCAATTGCAGTCGGCGGGCGTGTCGCAACAGGCGATGTTGGCGCTTGCCGCCCATCCGGGCACGTTCAGCGCCCTTGCCGCCCAGCCGCGGGCGCTTGCAGCGGTTGCCGCCCATCCGCAGGCCTTTGCGGCGCTTGCCGCCCATCCCCAGGCTTTGGCCGGGATCATGAGCAACGCCTCGGCCTTCAGCAGCTTCGCCAATAACGCCAATGCGTTTCGCAACGCAGCGTCAAAGGCCGCTGCTGACGCGCGTTTGGCGAGCAACGCCTCGGCCTTCCGCCAGTTGGCCAGCGACAATGCCGCAATGAACGCCTTGTCGGCCGATCCGCGGGTATTTTCGGCGATGAGCGCTGCTGCCCAGGCGTTCGCCGGCATTGCCAGCAATGCACGGCAGCTCAATCCGCAAGCCATTGCGGCGATCGGCAATAATGCGTCGGCATTTTCGAAACTATCGGCCAATGCAGCGCAATTGAGCGCCGCATCGCGGGCCTTGCAGGCGTTCGATGCCCACTCGCTGGCCGCTTCAGCGGCTGCCGCGGGCAGGCTCAACGCCACTTCACTGCAAGCCGTTATGGCCAATCCGCAGGCGTTTGCGGCGATGAGTGCCAATCCGCAGGCGTTCGCTGCGATGAGTGCCCGTCCGGCTGCCCTTGCAGCTCTCGCCGCCAACTCAAAAGCGTTCGCGGCTTTGGCGGCACAGCCGAACATGGCGGCGTTGATGGCCAATCCGAATTTCGCTGCAGCGCTTAACCAAGCGGGGGTATCGCAGGCGCAAGCCAATTAACGCTTAATCGGGGGACAATTGTAAATGCGTTTGGCGTCTGGCGGGCGCGGGTTCGTCCATGCACTACTCGCGCTCGCTTTGGCCACTACGGCCGGGCGGGCGTTCGCCCAGTCGCAAGCCAGCCAGCCGCCACCGCCGCCGCCGGCTGATACGACGACCCAGGTCGAACAGCCTGAAGCCGTTCCTCCGCCTCCGGCCGATCCGCCGCCCGCCGATCCGGTCGCACCCGCGCCAACCGACCCCAATGCGCCGCCGCCCGACACCGGCGAGCAAAAGACCCCCGAGCGGGTCCCGCCCGACGCGTCCGGATTCCATTTGTCGACGCTCGAGACCAAGAATCTGACCTTGCTCTACATCGACCCGGTCCAGACCTATCTGACCCCGTACATCGGACGCGCGTTCGAAAATGCCCTCGCGTTTCACAAGAAGAAGTTTCACTGGGAGCCGTGGGAAGCGACCACGCTCCTGCTCAAGGATTTCGGCGATTACGGTAATGCCGCGGCGCTCGCTTCGCCCAGCAACATGATTCTGCTCGACGTTGCGCCCTTGTCGCTGTCGATGGAGACGTTTTCGCCCGGCGAGCGCTTTTTCACGCTGACCAACCACGAACTCGCCCATGTCGCCGCTATCGACGTGTGGAACAAGCGCGACGCCTTCTGGCGCCATTTCCTCGGCGGCAAGCCGGTGCCGCTTCAGAAACATCCCGAGTCGATCCTCTACAATTTCCTCACCAGCCCGCGGAACCTCAGCCCGCGCTGGTACATGGAAGGAAGCGCGGTATTCTTCGAAACCTGGATGGCGGGCGGCCTCGGCCGCGCCCAGGGCGGTTATGACGAAATGGTCTGGCGGGCCAAGATGCGCGACCATGCGCGGGTCTATTCCCCGCTCGGCCTCGAAAGCGAAGGAACGTCGGTCGACTTTCAGGTTGGCGCCAACAGCTACCTCTATGGCACCCGCTTCTTCTCCTATTTGGCGCTGACCTATGGCCCTGAACAGACCGTCGAATGGCTCCGCCGATCGGATGATTCCAAGGCATTTTACGCGAGCCAGTTCCGTCACGTGTTCGGCCGGCCGCTCGACGATGTGTGGAACGACTGGATCGCGTTCGAGCGCAAGTTCCAGGCCGACAATCTCGCTGCACTTGCCAAATATCCGATGAGCGACGTCCAGCATCTCAGCCCGCACGGGCTGGGATCGATGTCGCGCGGCTTTGTCGATGACAAGACCGGAAGCCTGATCGCGGCGTTCCGCTATACCGGCCGGATCGGTTTTCTCGGCCGGATGGACATGGCCAGTGGCAAGGTCACGCCGCTCACCGACCTCGACGGGATGATGCTGTACAAGGTCACCAGCCTGGCATTTGATCCGGCCACCCGGACGGCGTTCTACACCAACCAGAATTATGCCTATCGCGACCTGATGGCGATCGACGTCGATAGCGGCAAGAAGCGCAAGCTGCTGACCGATGCGCGGATCGGCGATCTCGCCTTCAACCGCGCCGACAACAGCCTGTGGGGAATTCGCCACCAGAACGGTTTTGTCACGTTGGTGAGGATCCCCGCCCCCTATACCGAGTTCAACCAGATCAAGACGTTCCGCTATGGCGAAATCGTCTTCGACCTCGACATCTCGCCCGATGGAAGCCTGATTTCGGGATCCTATGGCAACGTCAACGGCAAGCAGTCGGTCAAGGTGTGGAAGCGCGAAGACCTTGAGCAGGGCAATGCCGACGAACCCGTCGCGACTTTGTCGCTGCCGCCGTCGGTGCCGGAGAATTTCACCTTCACGCCCGACGGCAAGGCACTGCTCGGCAACAGCTATTATACCGGTGTTTCGAACGTCTTCCGGTTCGACATCGCAAGCGGCAAATATGAAGTATTGAGCAACGCCTCGACCGGCTTTTTCCGCCCGCAAATGCGGCCCGACGGATCGTTGCTGGTCTATGATTATACCGGCGAGGGGTTCAACCCGTCGCTGATCAAGCCCGAAGTCCGGGACGATCTCGGCACCGTCCGCTTCCTTGGCAATGAAGTGGTCAAAGCGCGCCCGGAACTCAAGGAATGGGGCATTGGTTCACCAGCGAAAGTCCCGCTCGACTCGCTGATTACCGCGCGCAGTACCTACACCCCGACCCGGCGGATGCGGTTCGATGCCCATTACCCGATCGTCTCGGGCTATGCGCGGTCGCCCGCCGCCGGCTATTATTTCCACATCGCCGACCCGCTGCAATTCAACCAGCTCAGCGCAAGCATCGCGATTTCGCCCTTCGGCCACATCAAGACCAGCGAACGCCTGCACCTCAATGTCGAATATCAAACGCCCAATTGGAAGTTCAATTACTGGCACAATCTGGCCGACGTCTACGATCTCGCCGGGCCGGTGCTGCGCAGCCGCAAGGGCGACGCTCTCATCGTCAGTTACAACAAGCCGCTGATTTATGACCCGCCGCGCCAGCTCGATGTCTTTGGGTCTGCCGCTGCCTATTTCGGACTGACCCAGCTGCCGTCGGCGCAGAATATTCTCAGTCCCAAGGAAATTCGCTCGGGCGAGATCGGGCTGCGCTATACCAACACCACCAAGGCGCTCGGCGGAGTCGACCATGAAAAAGGCTTTGCCGGACGCATCGTCGCCGGCGGCGACCAGGCCGATGGTCACTTCTTTCCCAAGCTCCATGGCGGGTTCGATCTTGGCACAGCGCTGCCTTGGGGCAATAGCTCGGCCTGGCTATATGCCCATGCCGGGATGGTCAGCGGCCTACGTTCGAGCCCGCTCGCGGCCTATTACATGGGCTCGTTCCGCAACAATTACGTCGATGACCGATCGGAAAAGCGATACCGCGAGCTGGACAGCTTTCCGGGCTTCGGGATCGATGAAATCGCGGCCCGCAAATTCGCCCGGATAACCGGTGAGATCAACCTTCCGCCGGTCCGCTTCGCCGAACTTGGTACCGCCGCATTCTACATGAATTACGTCCGCCCGGCGCTGTTTGCAGGGGCGATGGCGACCGAAGCGCCCGACGGCTCGGGCCATCGTTATTACGACGCCGGCGCCCAGCTCGACATGAACTTCACCATTGCCTTGCGCCTGCCGATGATCTTTTCTGTCGGGGTCGCGGGTGGCTGGCAGGACGGCCATTACCGCAAGACCGAATGGCTCGCATCGCTGAAGATTTTATAAGGCCGGAGGGGCGCAATGACCGCCGAATTCATCCATTGGGGAATCGCCCTTCTGCCGGTCCTGATCATGCTTGCATTGTTCAACTGGCTCGACGCGTTCGAGCTGATGAACATGAAGGAAATCGGCTTACTGCTGCTTCTTGGCGGCATCGCCGCGGTCGCCTGCTATCCGATCAGCGGACGGATGATCGACACGCTTCCGATCGGCTTCAACAATTACAGCAGATACTTTGCACCGTGGATTGAAGAAGGGATCAAGGGCCTGATGATCATCGGCCTCTTCCGGATGAACAAGATCGGCTACAAGCTCGACGCTGTCATTTCCGGATTTGCGATCGGCGCCGGCTTCTCGGTGGTCGAGAACATCATCTATCTGATGCGCTTCCCCGATTATGGCGCGGGCACGTGGCTTGTTCGCGGCCTGGGTACGGCGGTCATGCACGGCACCACTTTGGCGATCCTTGCCGTATCCGCCCATGAATTTGCCGAACGCGAGAATCGCGAGGCTGCAAGCCGGTTCAATTTCCGCTTGTGGTGGTTTGTCCCGGGCTACCTCGCAGCAGTCGCCATCCACACGATCTTCAACCAGTTCCCCGACCGGCCGATGCTGGCGATGATGGGTGCGATCATGATCTCTCCGATCCTGCTCATCGGGCTGCTCAATTTCGGTACGTCGGAGGCGCAGGAATGGCTGAGCGCCGAATATGCGTCGCACAAGGCCGAACTGGCGGCGCTCGATGGCGGCCGCTGGCCCGATGGAAAGGCAAGCGCGCGCATCGCCGCGCTGGCCGAGCGGCTTGGTCCGCAGGCCAGCACGACGATCAGGGATTATTGGCGGACGCAGGCGTTTCTGGTGGTCGAGGCCGAAGAAACGATGATCGAGGAGTCCGGTGGCGACGCCGTGTTCGACCAGGCAAAAATTGCCGCGGCCTTTGCCGAGCTCGACCGACTTCGACTGGGTCTGGGCAAATCGGCCTTTGCCGCTCTGAAGCCGCTTCTTCCCTTCAGCCGCAATGACTATTGGGAAGTGTCGGAATTGCGCCAGCGGGTGAAGAAAAAGGGCTGACGCCCGGCGCACCGGCACAGTGCGGATGTCCAAATGCGCGAACTCGGCTATGCCACTGCCGATGCACGACGCTGACCCCATAAACACCGCAATCGAAATCGACCCCGCGCATTTCCGCTCGGTGCTTGGCCATTATCCTACCGGAGTGTGCGTGGTCACCGGCTGGCGCGAACCAGGAAACGCCGCCGGGCTTGCCGTTGGCACCTTTACTTCGGTGTCGCTCAACCCGGCCTTGGTCGGTTTCTGCCCGGACAAAAGATCGTCCAGCTGGCCGCTGATGCGCCAGTCGGGCCGGTTCTGCGTCAACGTGCTCGGCGCCGACCAGCTCGATCTTTCGCACAAATTCTCGACCCGCGGCGCGGACAAGTTCAATGGCGTGTCCCACGGATTGTCGAAGCACGGGCTGCCGGTGCTCGACGGGGTCGTGGCGGTGATCGAATGCGAGATTGCGTCCGAGGTTGATGCCGGCGATCATATGTTCGTTCTGGGCCGGGTGCTGTCGCTGGACATCCTGCGTCCCGCCGCTCCGCTGCTCTTCTTCAAGGGCCGCTACGGCACCTTCACGGCATTATAGGCTATGCTCGCCTGGCGGAGCCTCAGCTGAGCCTGTACCCCGGCAGCATGGCGCGGACGATATCGTCGCGGCGGACACAATGGTGATAAAGCGCGCCGCCGGCATGGAGCAGAATGAGCGCAAACAGCGCCCAGCCGACCTGCTCGTGCCACCAGCCCCACAGCTCGGCATTGTCGCGATTGTGGCCGACGATTGCCGGCAGTGATTCCGATCATCCGCCCGACACCGGGGGCAGGAAGGCGATTTCGCGGGCGTCACCGAGCGGCTCGTCAACTTGGGCCAGCCGGTCGTCGATTGCGATTCGGACCAAGGGATCGAGCAATTCGGGATGGTCCCGGCCTAGCGAAGCGCGCAACCCGTCGGTGGACAAGATTGCAGGCGGTAGTTCGATGTCGCGCTCGCCATTTTCGGCGAGGTGCCGAAGCCGGCCGAAAAAGCGCAATTTCATCCGCCCGTCACCGACATGTGCCTGGCGACCGCGCCCGTCACCGACATGTGCCTGGCGACCGCGCCCGTCACCATCGTCGCGATTCGGAAATCATGGCCGAGCGGCTTGCGATGAATTGCGGCTGCAATCGCACTGCCCAGCGGCTGCGAGCGGTCGGGGTCGCGGAGCACAGCGCGAAGGTCGATCCCGTCGTTCTGGCCAAGGCAGAAGCATAATTGGCCGCTGGCGGTCACCCGCACCCGATTGCAGCCGCCGCAGAAATTCTCGCTCAACGGGGTGATGAAACCGATCGTCCCGCCGTCGCTGGTGGAAAAATAGCGCGCCGGCCCGCCGGTCCTTGTGGCGCTTGGGATCAGGGTCCAGCGCTGTTCGAGGAGCTCGCGGACGGCCGCCATGGGCACGTGCTGGTCGATCCGCGATTGCTCGACATCGCCCAATGGCATGACCTCGATGAAGCTGATCGAAGCGCCGCGCCGGTGAGCCCATTGGGCCAGATCGACCACCTCGTCGAGATTGTCGTTGCGCAGGACCACGGTGTTGAGCTTGATCGCGATTCCGGCTGCAAGTGCAGCGTCGATCCCGGCAATGACGCGATTGACCTGGCCACCGCGCGTGATCCGCTCGAACTTCGCCGGGTCAGGGCTGTCGAGCGAGACATTGATCCGCTTGATGCCGCATTTCGCCAGCGCCGCCGCGGTCCGTTCGAGTTCGGTGCCGTTGGTGGTCATGGTGATTTCGTCGAGTGCGCCCGAGTGCAAATGGCGCGACTGGCGCTCGACAAACTCGACGATCCCCTTGCGCACCAGCGGCTCTCCGCCGGTCAGTCGCAAGCGCCGCACGCCGAGCCCGACGAAGGCGCTTGCGACCGCATCGAGCTCATCCCAGTCAAGCAGTTCGGAACGCGGCTGAAACCGCATCGCGGCAGGCATGCAATAAGCGCAGCGCAAGTTGCAGCGGTCGGTGACCGACAACCTTAGATAGCTGATCGTCCGCCCATATGCGTCGATCATTCGGCGCCTCCGTGGACCGCGCTCCACCAGCGGAGCGCGAGCCTGACCCCAACATAGAGAATCAGCAGCGCGGTGACGATCCGCAGCAGTTTGGGATCGAGCCGTCCGCTGCCGATTGCCGAACCGATGAAACCGCCGATCGCGACCGCCGGGAACAGCAGCCAATGGCCGCCGATCACCGCTCCGGTCGCGGCAAGGCCCTTGCTTGCCTGGCCGGCCAGTCCGGACAGGGAGTTGACCAGGATGAAGGCGGCGCAGGTCGCGGCAATCGCCTTGGGCGACGCCCAGCGCAACAGATAGAGCAACGGGGCGAGGAAAATCCCGCCGCCAATTCCAACCACTCCGGCCATCAAGCCGAGCGCTCCACCGGCCACTGGCTCGACCCAGCGCGGGCTTGCCGTCGACGTTTCCGTCGCCCGTTCCCAATAGGGCTGCCACAGCATTAGCAGGCCAGCGACCAGCAAAGCGCCCGCAAGCAGGCCGACGAACATCGTCTCACCGATCTGAAGCCGACCGCCGAGCCACGCCGCCGGGACCGAGGTGACGAACAGCGGCCAGGATCGCTTGAGGTCGAGATGGCCGGCGCGAGCAAAGCGCCAGCTGCCAACTGTCACCACCACGATGTTGCACAACAGGGAAATGACCGGGACCGCTCGAAAGTCCGTCCCGGTGAGCGCGAGCAACGCCGTATAGGTCGACCCGCCGCCGAACCCGGCGACCGCATAAAGCAAGGCAGTCAGGAAAAATAAGCCGGCCAGAACGAGCATTGCGGGTGCCAGCGCCTAGACCGGCGCCGACCGGGCCGACGAGCGGGCCAGCAAGGCGCCTGCGGCGACCGCAACTGAGACAAAACGCATTTTCAAATTCCCGCGTACCAGGCGTAATCGCCATTATCTTCCCAAAATCCGCCTTTGCCCTTGTACAGATCGTCGATCCGCCGGCGGGCTTCGATCCGCATCACGAATTTCGCATTCTTGTAGCCCAGCTGGCGCTCGACCCGGAGCCGGGTTGGAGCGCCATGGCCGACCGGCAATATCTGGTCGTTCATCACCAGCGCCATGATGGTCTGCGGATGGAAAGCGTCAACCAGGTCGATCGATTCATAATATGGCGCGGCCCCGATCGTGTCGGCGCAATGGAAGACGATGAAATTGGCTTGGTTCGAAAGGCCCGCAAGACGCAGGATCTGGCCCAGCTGCGGCCCCCGCCATTTGCCGATCGCCGACCAGCCCTCGACGCAATCGTGGCGCGTGATCTGGGTCCGCTGGGGAAAGCGCATGAGATCGCCGAGCGACAGCGCCAGCGGGCGCGTCACCAGCCCGTCGACGATCAGCCGAAAATCGGCGAAACCATTGGCCGCCATCGCGGCATATTCGGGTGAGCTGGGCATGGCCGTGCCATTGACCCGGAAGATCGGCGACATGTCGGACGCCGGATATTCGATCGCCAGCGCCTCGCGCCCCGAAACCAGCCGCTGGGCGTGGGTATTGAGCGGCTCCGCGCTTTGCAGCAGCGCCCTGAAGCGCGGCGATTTGTCGAGCTTGTCGCAGCCCGCCAGCGACAGCCCCCCGGCGCTGGCCAGTCCGGCGATGAGCGTTCGGCGATCGATCATTGGCGCGCACCTTTGTCCGCGGGCAGCCGGAAGCGGCCGGTGATCATCGAGCGGACCTCGTTAAGTGGTCCGGCCACAACGACCATCGCGATATGAACCAGGAAAAACCCGACCAGCAGCCAGGCGATGATGAAGTGGATCGATCGCGCCGATTGCCGCCCGCCGAAAATCGTGACCAGGAACGACCAGCCCGAATCCATCTGCGGCGACATCGTCAGTCCGGTCAGGACGATCAGCGGCAGGAACACGAACAGCACCGCGCCGTAACTGAGTTTCTGGAGAATGTTGTAGCGCGCCGCCGCTTCACCGGTGGGAAAGCGCAGCCGGGCATGGTCCTTGATGTCATTCCAGATGTGCGACGGCGCGATTTCCTGCCGCGACGGAAGCAAGTCGCGCTGGATATGACGATTGACCAACGAAATGATGAGGAAGCCGGTCAGGCCGAGGACCAGGATCCAGGCGAAGAACAAATGCCACAGCCGGGCGTGAGCCAGGCTGTAGGTCGACGGAATCGTCAGCCAATAGGGAAAGGCGCGGCGCTGGACATTTCCATTGGCGTCGGGCCATGCGCCAAGCACGCCGGTGGTCTTGACCTGGAGCGCTCCGAGCCTGGCGAAACCCTCATTGCCGCGCGATCCGATTTCAAACCAGGAATGGTCGAAATTGGCGCCATATTGCCCCCAGTACAGACGGGGATGAGCGTTGAAGATCATCAGCCCGCTGAGCAACATCACGAACAAGGTCAGTGCGTTGGTCCAGTGCCACAAGCGCGTCGAAAGCCGGTGCCGCTTGACGATTTCGCCGCCACCCGGAGCGATTCCCTGGGTCGTGTCCGGCGCTTCAGCAGGATCGGCAACCGCGTCTGGCGCCGCCTTTGTTGTGCTGCCCTCCGGATCCTGATGCATCGCGATCCATCTCCATCGACTCTTGATTCGTGGCTATTCCATGTTAGTTAGTCGGTCAACTAACTTATGGATGGATGATGGCCCGGCGACCCTCCGACAAGAAAGAGCGACTGGTTCGCGCCGCGGTTGAGCGCTTTCATCGCGACGGGCTCAACGGTCCGTCGATCGCCGATATCGCGCGCGATGCCGATGTCCCGGTCGGCAATGTCTTCTATCATTTCCGGACCAGGGACGATCTTGTGCGGGCGGTGGTCGACCATTGGGTCGGGCATATTCAGTCATCGATGGGCTCGGTGCTTCCCCAAGGGACCCCCGATCAGCGCCTGACGGAGTTCCTCGATGCCACCGCCAAGCGGGCTGATGTCTACGCAGCGGTCGGCTGTCCGCTGGTAGCACTGGCGCTGGACCTTCGTCAGGCTGGCCAGCCGTTGGCACCGCTCGCGGCCACTGTGGTTCGCCCCCAGCTCGACTGGATCGCTTCGACGCTCAGCGCCATGGGCGTTCGAAAAACCGAAGCGGCCCGAACCGCTCGAACCATGCTTGCGACACTTCAGGGTAGCTTTCAAATGGCCTTCGCCTTGGACGATCCGGACGTCATCCGGGCGACAGTTGAGGAGCTCAAGACGCAGATTCCTGCGCTTGGGTGACCCGGCGATACTCGGTTCAAGCCTCGTCGTGCCACAACCGTCCGCTGCGCTCGATTAGCTCATTCGCTTCGGCGGGGCCCCAGCTTCCGGAGGGATAGGGAACCGGTTTCAGGTCTGCCGCCGCCCATGCCGCGCGAATGCCGTCGATCCACGTCCATTGCGCCTCGACCTCGTCGCGCCGAACGAACAGGGTCGGATTGCCCTCGATCAGATCGAGCAGCAACCGCTCATAAGCGATCCGGCGACGATGATCGGCAAAGGCATTGGCAAGACCGACGTCGAGCGGCACTTCGCGCAGGCGCAAGCCATTGCGGTCGAGGCCGGGAGTCTTGGCCATGACCAGTAGCCGAATGTTCTCGTCCGGCTGGATCGAGATCAGCAATTTGTTGGGCAATGTCTTAGCGCCGCGATTGGCAAACATCGAATGGGGAACGTCTTTGAACTGGATGAAGATTTCGGTTTCGCGCTCCGCCAGCCGTTTGCCGGTGCGCAGGTAGAACGGGACATTGGCCCAGCGCCAATTGTCGATATGGGCTTTCAGCGCGACATAGGTCTCGGTCGCCGATGGCCGGCCGAAGTCGTCGATGTAGGAGCCGTCGTCACCCTTCGCCGAATATTGCCCGGTGACGCAATCGCGCTTTGCCGAAGCGTCGGTAAACGGCCGAAGCGAGCGCAGGACCTTGACCTTTTCGTCGCGAATTTCGGTGGCGTCGAAATCGGCCGGCGGCTCCATCGCGACCAGCGCGAGAAGCTGGAGCATATGGTTCTGGACCATGTCGCGAAGCGCGCCGGTGCCGTCATAATAGTCGCCGCGCTGCTCAAGCCCGACCGTTTCCGCGACCGTGATCTGGACGTGGTCGATATGGGTCGCATTCCACAACGGCTCAAACAGCGAATTGGCGAAGCGCAAAGCAAGCAAATTCTGGACCGTCTCCTTGCCCAGATAATGGTCGATCCGGAACGTTCGCTCCTCGGGATAGGCAAGGGCGATCGCGCCATTGATTTCGCGGCTTGAGGCCAAATCCGTGCCGAGCGGCTTTTCGAGCGCCATTCGGACCTTGGACGAGGTCAGCCCGGCATGTTCGAGGCCGTCGATCGCCGCCTTGAACAGCGACGGCGCGGTCGACAGGTAAATCGCCACGCCCGAATGGTCATCGTCGACCAGTTTCGTGAGCTTTTCGAAGTCCGGCGGCCGGGTGATGTCGAGCGGGACATAATGCAGTCGTTCGATAAACCGATCAGCCTGAGCAAAGTCGAAAAAGCCCTGGGGCAAATGCTCGACCAGGGCCGCTCGCGCATGCTTTCGAAAGCCCTCGTCATCGAACTCGGTGCGAGCCGTTCCGATGATCTTGAGATCGGCCGGCAACAAGCCGTCGGAATCGAGCGCGTAAAGCGACGGGATGAGCATCCGCGCCGCAAGATCGCCAGTCGCTCCGAACAGCACCAGTGTCGAGACTTTTTCCGCGGGTTCAGCCATGACCCTTGCTACCGTTGCTGGCGCTCCGAAGCAAAGGAAGAAAGGCGGGATTTTGGCGAACGTCGGAAGACTTCGGGATACCCGGTCCAGCGGGGTCGGCTGAGCCTTTCGAGATCGTGGTGCGGATGCTCCCCCCTGATCAGTGCGCGCTCAGCGTTAGCCAGGGGTTCCGCCCAACTTTGTGCGGCAGGCGCCGCCGTCGGGCCAACCGGTCCAGCCGGGACCTTTGACGAAGCGGCCCGGCGTTGCGCCCGTTGGCTCTCCGCCCTTCAGCACCTCGACGCCGTTGACGAACACGTCGCGGACCCCGGTGGCATATTGCATCGGCTGTTCGAACGTCGCGTGGTCGGCGATCGTCGCGGGATCGAACAGGACGACATCGGCGGCCATTCCCGGCGCGAGACGCCCACGATCCTTGATACCGAGGTTGCTCGCTGGAAGCGAGGTCAGCCGGCGGATGGCGTCGGCCAGCGTTGCGGTCTGTTCATCGCGGACATATTTGCCGAGGAAGCGCGCGAAATTGCCGTAGGCGCGGGGGTGCGTGCTCGACTTCAGAAACACGCCTTCGGGCGCCGAAGCCTCGGCGTCGGAGCCAAAGCTGACCCACGGAATTGCGGTCTGGCGGCGGACATTATCCTCGTTCATCAGGAAATAGATCGCGCCCGAGCGGCCCTCGTCGGCGCGCACCAGGTCGATCACCGCTTGCTCGGGCGCGACCCCGCGCAGCTTGGCGATTTCGCCGATGGTCTTGCCGATCAGCGGCTTGAGCGACGGCTCGGCAACGCTGACCAGCAGGATCCCGTCGGGCCCGGCGTGGAAAAAGAGATTCTCCCAATTGCTTCCTGGCTGGCCCATTTCGCGCTTGATCCGGGCCACGGTCGCCGGATCCTTGAGGCGTTTGAGCATTGCCGCAACGCCCCCGTCCTGGACCCACGGCGGCATCGACGCCGCGACCCCGGTCCCGCCGGCGGTGTAAGTGTACATGTCGGCGGTGATGCGCAGGCCCGCGGCGCGCGCCGCCTCGACATGCGCGATGACCTGGTCGAGCTTGCTCCAATTGGCGCGCCCGGCCTGTTTCAAATGATAGATTTCGGCCGGCGCGCCCGAACGCCGCGAGATGTCGATGAGCTCGTCAACGCTTTCGACCAGGCGGTCGCCTTCGGAGCGCATGTGGCTGATGTACATGCCGCCGCATTTGCCCGCTTCGGTCACCAGCGCGACCAGTTCGTCGGTCTCGGCGAAGCTCGCGGGCGGATAGATCAGCGAGCTTCCGACCCCCATCGCGCCTTCCTCCATCGCCTGGCGGACGAGGCCGCGCATTCGGCCGAGCTGGGCGGGATCGGGATCGACGTCGCCTTCGCCCAGTTCATGCTGGCGGACGGTGGTTGCGCCGACGAACGAGGCGATGTTGAGCGACGTCCCCTTGCGCTGGAGGAAATTGAGATAATCGCCGAGCGTGGTCCATTCGATCGGGAATTTGACGTCGCCCTGCTGCTTGACCGCGAGCAGCTTCATCTCGTCGGTCAGCGGGCCCATCGACCAGCCCTCACCCATCACCTCGATCGTGATCCCCTGGCGCAATTCGCTCTGCCCGCGCGGGTCGACCATCAGCGATTCGGTCGACCAGCTGAGCATGTTGATGAACCCTGGAGCGACCGCCATGCCGCGCGCGTCGACCACGCGCGCCGCGGTCGCGGCTTGCGACGGTCCGACATAGATGATCCGGTCGCCGCTGATGCCGACGTCGCCGACATAAGCTGCGCCGCCGCTACCGTCGTAAATCGTCCCGCCGCGGATCAACACGTCGAACGACGCCACGGGTGCGGGTGCTGGAACCTCGGCGACGATCGGCGCGATCGTCGGCGGCGGGGGCAGTGTCGCGCAACCGCTCAGCAGTGCTGGGACAGAAACGGCAATCGGCCATAATTTCATCACTTCGCCTCCTTGCTGGCCGCCGCGACCGGCGCGAAATCGAGATCCTGATAATCGAAACTGAAGTCCGCGGTCGGCGATACCGGTTTCAACTTGATCCGTTCAACCTCGCCCGCGGCACCGATATTGAAAGTGACATAGGCCGGCTCGATCCCCGGGTCGGTGAAGCGCACGATGAAGCTGTCATATTGATAATGTTCCAGCGGTCCAGCCATGCGCGGAGTATCGTCGAAGCTGAGCGTCAGTCCGCTCGGCCCGCCCGGCGCGATCGTCATCCGGCCGTACCACGGATCGACATAATGGCCGGCGTAGCTGGACAGCGGCAGCGATGGGCCGACCTTGGCGGGGGCCGCGGCGCTCGACTGGACCGCCTTGAGCGCGTCGCCCAGCCGGTCGTCGCGATAGCGCGTATAGCGTGCGACCCAATCGACCTTGGGCCGCCCCAGATAATGGTCGATCAGCTCATAAGTGAGGCCGCGCAGAACCGGCGATTCCTCGGCGTTCATGGTCAGCGCGAAACCGACGTCGCGGTCGGGGATAAGCACGACCATGGTAATGAAACCGAACACCCCGCCCGGATGCATGACGATCCGCTCGCCGCCATAATCGGATACTTCCCAGCCCAAAGCATAGGCTTTGAACAACGCCTTCAAACCTTCGAGGCCAGCGGGTTGCGGCCCCTGCGGCTCGATCACTTGCGGGTCCCACATCGCCGCTGCCGAAGAATCACTGAACACCCGGGTTCCGGATGGCGAGCGGCCATGGGCCAATTGCAGTTGGAGCCATTTGGTAAGGTCGTTGGCGCTCATCGCGAGCAGTCCCGCCGGGGTCGAGGCTTCGCCGAGCTGGTCGCGCTCATCAAGCGCGCGCAGCGGGCCAAGTCCGCGCACCGGCCCGCCGACCCGCCCATAGGGCAGTGCCCGATTGGCGGTAAGTCGAAGCGCGCGCCATCGCCGCCAATGCCGCGGGGCCCGAGGGGGCCGAAGGGATTGCCGCATTCCTCGGCCGGCGGGCCCCCGAGTTTCACCGCAATTCCCGACTTTGATGATGGGCGTGGCGGAGAGGGTGGGATTCGAACCCACGGTACGGTTGCCCGTACGCCGCATTTCGAGTGCGGTGCTTTCGACCACTCAGCCACCTCTCCGCTAGAGATATGCGCTGGCGCGGCGGAACCGCCCATTGGTCGCGGGCGGCGCTCTAGCAGCGCTTCAAAGCCTTGCCTAGCCTGCGACAATGCCTAGATAAGAAGCCATGAACCCGGTCAGTTTCTCCGCCGCCATGCCAAGCGCCCGATTCGGCATTGGCGAGGTCGTGCGCCACCGCCTGTTCGACTTTCGCGGCGTGATTTTCGACGTCGACCCGCAATTCGCCAACAGCGACGAATGGTATGAATCGATCCCCGCCGATATCCGTCCGGCCAAGGACCAGCCCTTCTACCATTTGCTCGCCGAAAATGCCGAGCACGCCTATATCGCTTATGTCAGCCAGCAGAATCTGGTCGCCGACGATAGCGAGGAACCGATCGACCACCCGGCGATCCCGACCATGTTCGAGCGTATCGAAGGCGGCGGCTACAAGCTCAGGTCCAACCACCGCCACTGACCGGCGACGGGCCAATACGGGCCCGCCAAAGGTTGACACCCGACCGGCGCTGCCATAGGCGGCACGCTTTCCGCGCGAGGCCTATGGCGCCGCGGCGCTGACGCGCGTGGAAACCAGATTTAGACGAAAGAGAAGAGCCAATGTTCGCAATCGTGCGCACGGGCGGCAAGCAATATCGCGTTGCCCCGGGAGACAAGATCGTCGTCGAGAAGCTCGACGGCAATGCCGGTGACAAGATCACCCTTGGCGACATTCTGCTCGCCGGCGAAGGCGCGGACCTGAAATCGGTCGACGGCCTCAAGGTGTCGGCGGAAATCCTCGCCCAGGCCAAGGCCGACAAGGTCACGGTGTTCAAGAAGCGCCGCCGCCACAATTACCGGCGCAAGGCCGGCCACCGCCAGCTCCATACCATTCTTCAGATCACCGCCATCGGCGATCACAAGATGGAGAAGAAGGCTGCGCCCAAGGCCGCTGCCGGGACCGATGACGCGCCTAAGGCCGAAGCCGCCAAGGACGTCGTCAACACCGCCGCCAAGGCCGAGACCAAGCAACCGGCGAAGGTCGCCGCCAAGCCGGCTGCGGAAGCCGCCGCCAAGCCGGCCGCGAAGGCCGCCGCGAAGCCGGCCGCCAAGCCTGCTCCAAAGGCCGCAGCCAAGGCTCCGGCCAAGGCCGCCACGGCCGCCGCGCCCAAGGCTGCAAAAAAGCCCGCGACAAAAAATGCTGCACCTGCTAAGGCCGCGGCCAAGAAATCTCCGAAGAAGAAGTAACGATGGCACATAAAAAAGCAGGCGGCTCGTCACGCAACGGCCGCGACAGTGAAAGCAAGCGCCTCGGCGTCAAGAAGTTCGGCAGCGAAACCGCTCGCGCCGGCAACATCATCGTGCGTCAGCGCGGCACCAAATGGCACCCCGGTTCGAACGTCGGCATGGGCAAGGATCACACCTTGTTTGCATTGACCGACGGTCAAGTCGCGTTTCGCGATGGCAAATTGGGCCGAAAGTACGTCCATATTATGCCGGCGAGCGAAGCAAAATAGGAACGGTCATAACGGGTCCGTTCCCACAAGGGGCGGCCTGGACTGGATCCAATTAGGATCAGACCAAAAAGGGAGAAGGGGGCGCCCCGCAAGGGCAGCCCCCTTTTCTTTGTCCTTCTCCCAAAACTGTAATGCGCGGCCCCAAAGGCGCGCTGGTGATGGAGTTGGGGACATGTTCGCAAGAACGCCAAGATTGCTGTTGAGGCCCGGATTTGCCGAGGATGCGCCCGCGCTTGCGGCCGCGATCGCCGATGTCGCCATCGTGCGTCATCTGGCGAGCGCTCCGTGGCCCTATCGCATGCGCGACGCCGAAGCCTTTCTGGCGACCCCGCGCGACCCCATCCTGCCGACGCTTGTGATCTTCGAGCGCGGCGACGGCCCGCCCCGGCTGGTCGGCGCCTGCGGCCTTGGCCGGCGGGCCTCGGGAGCGGTTGAAATGGGCTATTGGGTGACCCGCGACAGCTGGGGCCGCGGCATTGCCACCGAGGCCTGCACCGCGCTGGTCGACATCGCCCGGACGCTCGGCCTCAAGCGCCTCGAGGGCTCGCACTTCATCGACAATCCCGCCTCGGGCCGGGTGCTCGAAAAGCTCGGCTTCGAAGCGACCGGGCTCATCGCCCCGCGCTTCAGCTGTGCCCGCGAAACCGATTCGCCGGCGCGGCTGATGCGGCTCGATCTGGTCGCCGAAACCGGGCTTGGCGAGGCGCTGGACGGCCGCACTTCGCTCGCTGCATAACGATCGCTGCCGCCCCCTTCCCGATCGGGGGCGGCACCATTTCCCCAGCGGTGCGTTGCGCGGTCACGATGCAGAAATTTTTCTCCAATATCGCCACCAAGACCGCGGTCTGGATGGGCCATCCCTACGCCTTTATCGGCGCGGTTGGTGCGTGCATCCTGTGGGCCGTCTCCGGGCCTTTGTTCAATTATTCGGACACCTGGCAGCTGGTCATCAACACCGCGACGACGGTGCTGACCTTCCTCGCCGTATTCCTGATCCAGAACAGCCAGAACCGCGATGGCGCAGCGATCCAGGCCAAGCTCGATGAGCTGCTTCGCGCCGGCGACAAGGCCCGCTCGCAATTCATCGGCATCGAACATCTGACCGAAAGCCAGATCGAGATGATCCGCCGGGCGCTGGAGAAGCAGGCCAAGGCCGAAGCACCGGCTCGGGTCAAATCCAAAGCCGGCAAGAGCAAATCGGCCAAGGGCAAGTCCGCTCAGGACAAAACCCGCTCGATGGAAGATACGGTCGACCGCCTGCTCGACCGCTATTAGATCGCCCCTTAGGCCGGCTTCGCCCGGCGAACCGTCCGCCCAGTGACTGCAGGTTTGCCGGCCGCGGCTTCATAAGCGGCGATCAACTGCCGGTCGTCGTCGTTCCACGGGTGAAAGCGCGGCATGAAAAACGCCGCCCACGCGCCGAAAATCTTGCGCAGCATTCCCGGGCTGACCCACATCGTCCACAACAGGCCGGCCCAGGCGCGAAGCCCAATAATCCCGTCCTGGCGCAACAATTCCAGCGCCCCGGACGTACGATCGACCAGGAAATTGCGGGTGATGAACAGCATCACCTTGGCCTTGACCTTCCACCGTTTGGAGCGCGGCCAGTCGCGGGTGGCGTGGAGCCAGGTGTCGTAGGCAACGCCCTTATGCTCGATTTCCTCGGTCGCGTGCCACCGCCACAAGTCCGCGGTCACCGGGTCGGCGCCGGCGAGATGCTTGGGATCGGCCAGCAATTCATGCGCCAAAATGGCGGTGAAATGTTCGAGCGCCATGGTCGCTGCGAGACTGACGACCAGCGGGCGCGCCTTGGTTACCGCCAGCCGCCGCTTCACCTGGGCTTCCAGCTTGGACAGATCATAGCCCGAATCGGCGGCTCGGCGGTTGAACGCCAGATGCTCGCGGCTGTGGACGATTTCCTGGGTGGTGAAGCTGCGGATGTCTTCGGCCAGGCGCGGCTCCGCGCCATGACGAAAGGCGCGCACGCTCTCGACGAAAAACGCCTCGCCCAGCGGAAAGGTCGCCGACAAGGCATTGTAGAGCGCGGTCGCGAAGGGATCGCCGCCATGCCACCAGCGCGGGGTCGCCTCGCCCCGCCCGAACCGCCGGTCGCGTGGAGTGATGGTCAAGTCGCGCGGGGTGATGGTCGAATCGCGCGGGGTAACGGTCAAGTCGCCGGGGGCGATGGTCGACTCGACCGGGGTAATGGTTGCAACCGGCATCGATGAACTCCAAAGCGAACGATCAATAGAATTGCGGTTGCTGACATAAATGTCAATTGTTTCCACTTCCCCGCGCCGCCTGACCCAGCAGGCCAGCCGGGCCGCGGCCATCGCCGCCGCGCGTGAGCTGCTGCGTGAGGACGGCGTTGCCGCGATCACCCTCAAGGCCGTCGCCGCGCGAATCGGCCGCACCCACGCCAATGTCCTCCACCATTTCGGAAGCGTCGCCGAACTCCATCGCTCGCTGGCCGACGAAATCGCGCATCAGGTCGCGGCCTCGATCACCGACACCATCAGCCGCATGCGCCGCGGCGAGGTTGGAATGCGCGACGTCATCGAAGGCATGTTCGACGCCTTCGACCAGCAGCGCGTCGGCGAGCTCATGGCCTGGGTCATGCTCACCCGTCAACACGAGGCGCTGGAGCCGGTCGCCGACGCCATTGCCAACGTCGTCCGCGACATCAGCTCGCCCGCCGACAAGCGCCCGCTCGATCAGGCGACATTGGGCCTCGTCCTCCTGGCCATCGGCGACAGCCTGGTCGGGGCCGAAGTCGCCCGCGCCTGCGGCCTCCCCCGCTCCGCCGCCCGCGACATCGCCGCCCAGCAGGTCATCGCCGTGCTCGCCGGCAAGAAGGTTGTCGGTTAGCTCGACGAGCTAAAACCGGTTTGGATGAAAACAGGCCATCGGGCGGATATTGGCAATTTGTCTGAGCATCCCAACGGCGCTGCGTAAGGCACGCGACCGCTCAGGTCGCCAAGTCGCCTGGCCCGGCCTAGGCCTTGGATCATATTAACTTTCAATATGGCCTGAATGCGGTAAACGAATAGTTGCTCGCGAGTCGCCCCCCTGCGACCGAGCCTGGTTTTCTGGGGTAAAGGGATTTCAGACATGAAGAACATCGTTCTCGCCGCTTTTGCGGCAGCGCTCGTTATCACTTCGGGCGCAGCCTTCGCCGGCACCCCCGGCTCAAGCAATGGCATGACCGACAAGCGGACCGGAAATACGTCCGCGGATTATGTCGACCCCGTCTTCGGCAGCGTCAGCTGCAATGAAACCCAGCATCGGAAATTCGATACTGTTTCGTGCAAGCTGGTCGATGGCCCGAACTCGGCGCTCGCTGGAACGTCGAACACGGTCCCGTGGTATTCCGACTTCAACGGGGCCTTCGGCTCGTTCACCTATAGTTTTTCGGCTGACGGCTCTACCTACTCCGGCAAAGCTACCTATAACTAGCTGAACTACGCCCCGGTCGGGTTGCCGGCCGGGGCGTCACTTGCTGAGCAAATACGCGAACCTCCTTCGCGACTGCCAGGCTCTTTTCCAGAAATGCGCCCTTGCTTCGTCGAGGTATCCGGAGCTTTAGACGCGAAGCCCGCTTTCGCTGACCAAAAAACCCATTTCGCGCCGTAAGCGGACTCGGGCGCACGACTCTCGACCCCTCCTCCACCCGCACCGTGGCGAATTTCCCGCGCTTCGCCTAAAGCGCGCCCATGCATTTTCTCGACCAGGCCAAGATTTACATCCGCTCCGGCGCCGGCGGGCCGGGGGCGGTCAGCTTCCGGCGCGAAAAGTTCGCTGAGTTCGGCGGGCCCGACGGCGGCAATGGCGGCACCGGCGCCGACATCATCTTCGAGGCCGTGGCCGGGCTCAACACGCTGATCGACTTTCGCTACACCCAGCATTTCCGCGCCCCGCGCGGCAAGGGCGGGTCGGGCGCCAACCGCACCGGCGCCGGCGGCGCTGATCTGGTCATCAAGGTGCCGATCGGGACCCAGGTCCTGGCCGATGACGAGGATCGAACAATCCTCGCCGATCTGACCGAGGAGGGGCAGCGCATCATCTTCCTTCGCGGCGGCATGGGCGGGCGCGGCAACGCCAGCTACAAAACCTCCACCAACCGCGCCCCGCGCCAGCACCAGACCGGCATCCCGGGCGAGGAAATGTGGGTCTGGCTGAGGCTCAAATTGCTCGCCGACGTCGGCATCGTCGGGCTTCCCAACGCCGGCAAATCGACCTTCCTCAACGCTGTCACCAACGCCCAGGCCAAGGTCGGCGATTACCCCTTCACCACGCTCAACCCGCAATTGGGCGTGGTCCGCCACAAGGGCCGCGAATTCGTCGTCGCCGACATCCCCGGACTGATCGAGGGCGCGGCCGAAGGCGCCGGGGTCGGCGACCGCTTTCTCGGCCATGTCGAGCGCACCCGCATATTGCTGCATCTGGTCGACGCCGATTTGAAGGACCCGGTGGCGGCGTATGAAATCGTCCGCGGCGAGCTTGCCGCTTATGGCGCCGGCCTCGATGCCAAGAGCGAGATTGTTGCACTGAGCCGCTCCGATCTGGTCGATTCCAAGGTCCTGGCCAAAGCGGCCAAAGCGCTTGCCAAGGCCTCCGGAGCCCCGGTCTTCCCGATCTCGGCCCCGCTCGGCGAAGGGATTGGGCCGTTGCTCGACGCTTTGGTCGAAAAGCTCGGCGATGCCGGCCGCGAAGCGCGCAGCGACGACGATAGCGGCAATCATTGGTCGCCGCTGTGAGGCGGTCCGCTTGAGGATCGCGATCACCGGCGGGACCGGCTTTGTCGGCGCCCATCTGATCGAGGCCGCGCTCGCCGCCGGCCATGACATCGCGGCCCTCGCCCGCCGCGCGCAATCGCCGCGCGACGGTGTCACCTGGATCGCCGGCAGCCTCGAGGATCGCGACCCGCTGCGCCGCCTCGCCACCGGTGCCGACGCGGTGATCCATGTCGCCGGAGTGCTCAATGCTCCCACCCGCGATGGCTTTGAAGCCGGCAATGTTACCGGCACTTTGGCGATGCTTGCGGCGGCGACTGCCGGCGGGGTCCATCGCTTCGTCCACGTCTCCTCACTCGCCGCGCGCGAGCCGCAATTGTCGCTCTACGGCGGGTCCAAGGCGCGCTCGGAGGAGCTGGTCGAGACCAGCGGGCTCGACTGGGTCATCGTCCGCCCGCCGGCGGTCTATGGCCCCGGCGATCGCGAGACTCTGGAGCTGTTCAAAATGGCCCGGACTGGAGTCATGCTGATGCCGCCGCCGGGCCGCTTCTCGCTGCTTCATGTCGATGATCTGGCGCGGCTGTTGCTCGCCTTGGTCGACCCGGCCGCGCCGTCCAAGGTCCGCTTCGAGCCCGATGACGGACGCCCGAACGGCTGGAGTCACAAGGAATTCGCCGCCGCTCTGGGCGCTGCCGTCGGCAAAAAGCCCCTGGTCATCAGCGCTCCCGAGGCGGCGCTTCGGCTCGCCGCCCGCGCCGACCGGCTGGTGCGCGGCGACAAGGCCCGGCTGACGCTCGACCGGGCGGCCTATTTCGCCCACCGCGACTGGGTCGTTGATCCGGCCGCGGCCCCGCCGGCGGACATCTGGTCACCGGCCATTCCGACCGCTGCCGGACTGACCGATACCGCGCGCTGGTATGCCGATCAGCGCTGGCTTTGACGCGCCCTATTGCGGCCCCAAATTGGCGCGACTAACGCAGTCACCATGTCGGACCGTCAAACCACCCTCGCCACGATCCTTGAGCAGATCGAGCCCTTCAACAAAAAGGGCATCGCCGTCGACGAAAGCACGCGCTTCGCCCAGGACCTCGAATGGGACAGCCTGACGGTGCTCGATTTCGTCGCCAATGTCGAAGATGAATTCGACGTCCTCATCAGCATGAACCTTCAGGCCGAAATCGAAAATGTCGGGCAGCTGGCCGATGCCATCGAGACCCTGACCAAGGCCTGACGTGACCGATCTTCTCGCCAAGTTCGACCCGCTGATCGAGCAGCGCCAGGCGATCCTCGACGCCGGCCTCACCGACCCCTTCGGCCTGGTCATGGAACGGGTCGAAAGCCCGACCGTGGCGATCTGCAACGGCCAGCGCGTGATCCTTCTCGGCACCTATAATTACATGGGCATGACGTTCGATCCCGACGTCATCGCCGCGGGCAAGAAGGCGCTCGACGAATTTGGTTCGGGAACCACCGGCAGCCGGGTGCTCAACGGCACCTATTCCGGCCACAAGGAGTGCGAGGAAGCGCTCAAGACGTTCTACGCGATGGACCATGCGATGGTCTTTTCGACCGGCTACCAGGCCAATCTCGGGATCATCTCGACCATCGCCGGAAAGGATGATTACATCATCCTCGACATCGACAGCCACGCCTCGATCTACGACGGCTGCGCGCTCGGCAATGCCCAGATCGTGCCGTTCCGCCACAACGACATCGAAGCGCTCGAAAAACGCCTCAAGCGGGTCCCCGACGGGGCTGGCAAATTGGTCGTCCTGGAAGGCGTCTATTCGATGCTCGGCGATGTCGCCCCGCTCGACAAGATGGTCCCCTTGGCCAAGCAATATGGCGCCACGGTGCTGGTCGACGAGGCCCATTCGATGGGCTTCATCGGCGAGCACGGCCGCGGCGTCGCCGAAGCCCAGGGGGTCATCGACGATTGCGATTTCATCATCGGCACCTTTTCCAAATCGGTCGGAACGGTCGGCGGTTTCTGCGTTTCCAACCATCCCAAGTTCGAGATTCTGCGGCTCGTCACCCGGCCCTATGTGTTCACCGCCTCGCTCCCGCCGTCGGTCGTTGCGACCGCCGCGACCTCGATCCGCAAGCTCATGTCGGGCACGGACAAGCGCGCCCATCTGTGGGAAAATTCGAAGCTTCTCCACGCCGGCCTCAAGCAATTGGGCTTCACTCTTGGCACTGACGATCCGCAATCGGCGATCATCGCGGTGATCATGCCCGATTTGGCGGCCGGCGCGCGGATGTGGCAGGCGCTGCTCGACGAGGGCCTGTACGTCAATCTCGCCCGCCCGCCCGCGACTCCGGCCGGGATGACCCTCTTGCGCTGTTCGCTCTGCGCCGAGCATTCGACCGAGCAGGTCGGCCACATCCTCGCCATGTTCGAAGCGGCGGGCCGAGCCACAAACTGCATCACTTGAGTCGCCATTCGAACATTCGGGTTTTCGCAATCGCCCAAGCGGTCTAGACTGGCGGTCATGTATGGCGAGCGCGATGACTCAGGGTTTGACTGGCGCCGTGGCGGAGCAGCCGCTGCGGGGCTGATTGCGGCGCTCATCCTGATGGGGATGGTGTTCCTGGTCGCCTTTGCCAATGACGAACGCGAAGCGGCCTTGTCAGCCGAGCGCCGGTCCTATGACATCGCCATGACCGTTCGCAACGTCAGCGCCAACATCTCCCGTTCGGAGGCGGCGCTGGCGCGCTTCGTCCTCGACGAGGATGTGAAGACCAGCGGCAGCATCTACGCCAGCGACTGGGAACTGGCGGGATATCAGATCCGCCAGCTCAAGAAGCTGCTCCGCAACGATTCCGCGCAGGAAAAGAGGCTCGCCGAATTGCAGGCGCTGTACCGCATCCGCGGCGACGAACTCGCGCTTGCCGCGCGCGCCGCCATCCGCCACCAGGGCCAGACCGGGATCGGCTATTTTTACCAGGCCGGCCAGTCGGAAACCCTGCCCCGGATGGACAAATTGCTCAACGACATCACCGCCAGCGAGCGGATCGCGCTGCGCGCCCGGATCGAGCAGAGCCAGGTGTTTTCCGCCGAAGCCGACCGCTTCACCCAATATCTCAGCTGGCTCGGGGTCGTGATCGGTCTTGGAGCGGTCTTCCTGGGAGTGATCGCGGTTCAGGCGTTGCGCCAGAATGTCGCTTCGCGGCGCCAGGCGGAAACCGAATCCGATCGCGCCGAACGGCTCGAATCGCGGGTCCGCGAACGCACTCAGGAATTATGGGAGGCCAATCAGGCGCTCAAGGCCGAAGCGGAAGAGCGTCAGGCCGCCGAAGCCCAGTTGCGCCAGGTCCAGAAAATGGAGGCGGTGGGCCAGCTGACCGGCGGCATCGCGCATGATTTCAACAATATGCTCGCGGTCGTGGTCGGCGGCATCGATCTTGCGCTGCGCCGGCTCAATGGGCCGCGCCGCGAGGTCAGCCTGCACCTCAACAATGCCATGGAGGGCGCGACCCGGGCCGCCGCATTGACCCGTCGGCTGCTCTCGTTCGCGCGCTCGGAGCCATTGCTTCCCGAACGGGTCGAGAGCCGTGACCTGATCAACGGCATGACCGATCTGCTCGACCGCACCCTGGGCGAGCGGATCCGGATCCTCATCGACCTCAAGCCCGACACCTGGCCGACCTATGTCGATCCCCACCAGCTGGAAAACGCGATCCTCAATCTGGCGGTCAACGCCCGCGATGCAATGGACGGCGAAGGCTCGCTGACCATCGCCACCGAAAATGTTTCGCTGGCCGCCAGCCAGGTCGGCGACATCCAGGCCGGCGATTATGTCCAGGTCAGCGTGGCCGACAGCGGCTGCGGAATGACCCCCGAAGTGATCGAGCGCGCGTTCGAGCCGTTCTTCACCACCAAGCCGGTGGGCAAGGGGACCGGGCTCGGACTATCGCAAATCTTCGGTTTTGCCCACCAGTCGGGGGGTGAAGTCGGGATCGAAAGCAGCGTCGGCAAGGGCACAATCGTCTCGCTCTATCTGCCGCGCACCGACGCCGTCGCCGAGGTCCGGCTCCACCCCGCGGCTCAGGCCAGCGAGCGCGATATCCATGTTGCCGGCGCCCGGATCCTGCTGGTCGAGGACGATCCCCGCGTTCGCACCGCAACCGTCGGCGCGCTTGAGGATCTCGATTACGACCCGGTGTCCTGCGGTAGCGGCGCCGAGGCCATCGAGCTGTTCGACAGCCGCCCGTTCGACCTGGTCATCAGCGACGTCATCATGCCCGAAATGACCGGTCCGGAACTGATCAAGCATCTCAAGAGCAGCGAGGAGCGCGACTTCGCCGTTTTGTTCGTCACCGGCTATGTCGGCGACGGGGAAAGCGACGAGCTGCGCGGCTATGAGCTGCTCCGCAAACCGTTCACCGTCGGCGCTCTTGCAAGTGCGGTTGCGGCAGCGCTGATGCGCGGCGCTAGCGAACCGCCCCGGACTTCAGCAGCCGCGGCAAAAGGCTGATCGCGGCCAGCAGCGGAAAGCGCCGCTGCCACGGCTTGAGCGCGATCGCGGTCCCGGCGTGGCGGTTGATCTTCCACGCGATATAATCGGGTCCGCCGGCAAAGGTCAGGCTGGCCTTGGCGAGGCGGATGATCGACAGGCCCTTCCCTTCCAGCCGGCGCCAGCGCCAGCGGGTCGAAACCTTGCCGTCGAGCGCCTTGGCGGCGGCCATTGCTGGCGCCGAAAAGCGCTCATAGCGCTCGGGCTCGAGGTCGACGACCGACGCCGCCCGGCCCGTGCGCTCGGCCCGAAGCTCGGCCGAATAGGTCAATGCGAAGGCCCGCCGCCAGCGGTCGAGCCGGGCTTCGCCATCGATCGCACCGGCGGCTGCAAGCAAGGTCGGTGCCGCCTGGGCAATGGCGGCCGTGACCCGCCGCCTGGCCGCCTCGTCAGCACCCCACACCAGCCGCGCGGGCTGGGCGAAGCGCGCCCACACCGACACATTGCTGGTCGCCGGGCCGCACAAGCGCTCGAAATCGCTTTCGCTGAGCACCGCATATTTGGCGACCAGGCCAGCATGTTCGAAATAAAAGACGTTGGGCGGGATCAGCGCATTGCCGAACTCGAGCCATTTCTTGCCATAAGCGGAGCGATAGTCGGAAACGATCAAATAGAAATCGAGCATCAGCCCGTCGAGCCGCTGGTGACGCAGGCATGATCCGTAAAACAGCACCGCCCGGCTGGCTTTGCCATGAACGGCGGCGATGGCCCCGGCGACCGCGACCACGCGCTTGTCTGCCTTCATTCCAAGCTCCCCGGCGACGAGGGTGCGGAGGCTAGTCATTGCGAGGAGCCGCAGGCGACGCTGCAATCCACACTTGCACTCTCATCACCCGGCGATGTCCTCCCACAAATCGCGCCAATCGGGGTTCATCGCCTCGATCATCGCAAGCTTCTTCGATCGCGAGCCGCCCTTGATCTGCTTCTCGCGCTCGATCGCCGCGCCCATTGTCTCGGCCAGTTGATACCAGACCAGCAGTGTGCATCCATAGCGCTTGGTGAATCCGGCAACGACCCCTTCGCGATGCTGCCATACCCGGCCGATCAAGTCTGAAGTCACGCCAGTGTAGAGCGTTCCGTTCTTCGCGCTCGCGACAATGTATATGGCCGGCTGCTTCACTGGATTGCTTCGCTTCGGTCGCAATGACGGCTGGGTTTACCCGCGGCACCTACCGTCATTGCGAGGAGCCGGAGGCGACGCGGCAATCCAGTCTTTTGCGGCAAGAGCAGTCTGGATTGCTTCGCTTTGCTCGCAATGACTTCCGGGGCTCCTCAGGCCGCCAGTTTGACGAACGACAAGGGCGTCGCGGAGCGCAGGTTGATCGGGCTTCCGCGCTCGGCGCTAAAGGTCTCGCCGTCGAGGATCAGCTTGGAGTTTTCGCCCTCGATGGTGATTTCGTCGGCTTCCTCGAAATGAACCCCGCGGACCGCGGAATTGCCGAGCTTCCCGACCAGCGCCGCGAACAAGGCGCGAAGCACCGAACTGGTCTTCTCCTCGACCGCGATCAGCTTGAGCGCGCCGCGCCTTTTGCCGCCCAATTCGCCCGACAGCAGCAATTTTTCCAACGTCGTCACCGCCATCAGCGAAAAGCGCCCGCTGATCCGCGATCCATTCTCGCTCATCGACATGGCGAGCGGGGTCGGGTCGGGCGGAAGCAGGCCCGATTTGAGGTTGAGCAGCATTTTGACGAGCAGCGCCGCGCCGGTCAGCGCATGAGCCAGGCCATTGGGCAGTCCCAGCGGGTAAATCTTGTCGCGGCAATAAATCATGGTGTCGGCGAGCCCCGCGCCGCCCAGGAACATGCCGATCACCGGCCGGTCGCTGCCCCCGCTGCGAAGCGCGATCAGCTCGCGCGCGACGGTCGCCGACTTGAGGTCGCCGCGGGCCAGCTCGATCAATCGCTCGAGCGATGCGATCGGGTCGCCGCGCGCTCCTAGGTCGATCGCGATGAGGTTGGTCTTGCCGCTTGGAAGAACCGCGACCGGCGGCCGTTCGTCGCCGAAATGGCCACCGTTATAAAGCTCGGTCAGCGCCGCCTGGACGGTGCCGTCACCGCCATTGATCGCAAGCACCTTGGGCCGCACCTGGGCAATGGTCCGCATCGCCTCACCGATCTGGTGGGCGTGTTCGACTTCATAATGGAAGATATCGGGGTGATCGGCGCAAAATTCGCGAATGCGCGGCAATTGCGCGATATTCCCGGTCGATCTCGGGTTGGACAATAAGGCGATGCGCGGCCGCTCGATCATCGCAATCGCCCTCCGAACCGAACCGCGCCCACCGCAGCGGCCACGGTCGCGCCCACCGCAGCGCCCACGTCCAAGCGAACGCCTCCACTGGGGGTGGCGGCCGGCTTTGTCGGGCACAGGCACAATTTCATCATGAATCTACGGACCGGTTCGCTATACATGGCCACTGTCGGCTGCCTTTGCGGCCAAATCATGGTGGTGGGACGACCAAATTTGCGCCGGATGGGCCTCATTGACCGCTATCTCGCCCGTTCGATCGCGGTTCCGCTGATCGGTTCGCTGGTGCTTGCGGCGATGCTGCTCGTGCTCGACAAGATGCTGCGCCTGTTCCAGTTCGTGGTCGCCGCCGGCGGCCCGGTCAGCGTCGTCTGGCGAATGCTTGCCAATCTCCTGCCCGAATATCTCAGCCTCGGGATCCCGATCGGGCTGATGCTCGGCATCCTGCTCGCCTTTCGCAAGCTTGCTTTGTCGTCCGAGCTCGACGCGCTGCGCGGCATCGGCATCGGCTTCGGCCGGCTGCTTCGAGTGCCCTATCTGTTTGCGGTGCCGCTATTGCTGCTCAACCTGTTCATCGTCGGCTATCTCGAGCCTTATACCCATTATCGCTACGAGGGGCTGCGCTTCGACCTCAAGTCCGGCGCTCTGGGGGCCGCGATCAAGGTCGGCGAGTTCAACCAATTGGGCAAGCGCCTGACCTTGCGCATCGATCGCAGCGAGGAAAAAGGCACCAGGCTGCACGGCATTTTCGTCCAGACCGACCAGCCCGGCGGGATGAGCATTGCGGCCACCGCCGAACAGGGGCGGTTCCTGTCGACAGACGACCCCGACACGATCCTGTTCCGGCTGACCAAGGGGCGGCTGATCCAGGACAGCCCCAAGTTTCCAGCGCCGCGCACTCTGGCCTTCGACAGCTATGATTTGCCGATCAATTTGCCCTCGATCGATCAGTTCCGGCGCCGCGGCGGCTCCGAATCCGACGAGCTTTACCTCCATGAATTGTGGCGCGTCGGCTATGGCGGCGGGGCGAGGGACACGCACCAATTGCTCGAGGCCCAGTCGACCTTCAATTTCCGTCTCGTCGAAGTGCTGATGATGCTGGTTCTGCCATTGCTCGCGATCGCGCTGGCGGTCCCGCCGAAGCGCAGTTCCTCGGGCCTTGGCATTTTCGTCGCGATCCTGACCGTCGTCGCCTATCACAAGATCAACCAATATGCGCAGCAGGCCGGGACCAATGGCCAGCTCAATCCCTTGCTGGCGTTGTGGATACCGCTGCTGCTGTTCGCAGCGATCATCGCCTGGATGTACCATGTGCTCGCCCACAAGCCCGGTGGCCAGCCGATCGGAGCGCTCGACAAGAGCTTTGCGCGGGCCGCGAAATTCGTCCGCCGGCTGCTGCCGAAATCGCGCACCGCATGATCAACCTCGGCTTCTTCCCGTCGCGGCGGATATCCTTTTATCTCGTGCGCCTGTTCCTGACCCGCAGCCTGGCGGTTCTGGTGGCCCTGATCCTGATCCTGATGACCCTCGATCTGCTTGGCGAAAGCGGGAAGATCCTGGCCGTTCCGGGCAATGGCGATGCCGATTTGTGGCGCTATATCGGGCTTAGGCTGCCATTGCTGGTGTCGCGCTTCCTGCCATTTTCGGTTCTGCTTGGAACGCTCATCGCCTTCGTCGGCCTCAACCAGCACAGCGAAGTCGTGGCGATGAAGGCCGCGGGCCTCAGCGCTCACCAGATTCTCGCTCCGCTGTTCGTCGCCAGCCTCGGCATCGCAGCGATCCTGTTCGCGTTCAACGAGACGATCGTCGTCAAGGCCCAGCGCGAAGTCAGCGCCTGGTCCGACAATGATTACCGCTCGGTGCCGCCGGACAGCGGCCTGTTGTCCAACGTCTGGGTGTTGAACGGCGACCATCTGGTGCGCGTTGGGCTGGTCGCCGGCCGCGGGTCGACGATGCACGCCGAACGGGTCACGATCTACGAGCGCCAGGCCGGGATCGTCGAGCGCATCGTTCAGGCCAAAGAGGCGTGGCCATTGCCCGGCGGGCGCGGCTGGCAATTGCGCGATGTGCGCCTGTTCGACGCCAATATGAACGTCATCCGGCGCCTGCCCCGGCTCGACGCCATGGCCGGGATCACGCCAAGCCAGCTGACCCTGGCCAAGGTCGACCCGACCGAGCTCGATTATCCGACTCTGCAATCGCGGATCGCCGAGCTTGAGGCCGCCGGCCGGCCCACCGATGAGGCCCGCGCCGGGCTGGCGCACAAGATTTCGGGGCCGCTTTCGACCCTGCTGATGCCGTTGCTTGCGGCGCTTGCGGCGTTCGGCCTCGCGCGCTCGGGCCAGGTGTTGATGCGCGCGGTGCTCGGAATGGCGCTCGGCTTCGCTTATTTCGTCGCCGACAATTTCAGCCTGGCGATGGGCAATGCCGGCGCCTACCCGCCGCTCATCGCCGCCTGGGCGCCGTTCCTACTGTTCCTGCTGATCGGCGAAACGGTTCTGGTGCGGTCCGAGGAATGAACAGCCGCGCGACCGCCAGATTGCCGCGATCGATCATCGGCCTGTGTCTGTTGGCGCTCGCCGGCCGCGGTGCGGCCTCGCCCGCGCTCGACTCGCCCGCGCTCGACCGCATTGCCGCCACAGCGATGCGCGACAGCGGCGCCAGGGGCCTGGCCATTGCGAGCATCGATCATGGCCGCGTGCAGACGGTCCGTGCTTATGGCGCGCGCAACGCCAAGGGTGCGCCGCTGACCACCGACACGATCATGTACGGCGCATCGCTGACCAAGGCGGTGTTCGCTTACACCGTGATGCAATTGGTCGAGGAACAGCGACTGTCACTCGACCGGCCTATCGCCACACTCGTGCCGCAACTGACCGATTTCGCCGACCCCGACGAGCGCTACGCCGATTACCGCCCGCTCAAGGACGATCCGCGCTGGCACCAGCTGACCCCGCGAATGCTGCTCACCCACAGCAGCGGCTTCGCCAATTTCGGCTTCCTCGAACCCGATCAGAAGCTGCGCATCCATTTCGACCCGGGCAGCCGCTACGCTTATTCGGGCGACGGGATCATCCTGCTTCAATATGCGCTCGAAGCTGGGCTCGGGTTCGATCTGGGCAAGGAAATGCAGCGGCGGGTATTCGACCGCTTCGCCATGCGCCGCACGTCGATGACTTGGCGCCCCGACTTCGCCGCCAACCTCGCCGACGGCTGGATGGCCGACGGCAAGGTCGAGCCGCACGACGAGCGCAGCAATGTCCGCGCGGCGGGATCGATGGACACGACTATCGCCGACTTCGCCAAATTCGCCGCGGCGCTGGTGCGCGGCGACGGCCTCAAGCGCGCCAGCCGCGCCGAGCTGGTCCGCCCGCAACTGCCGATCACGAGCCGCTCGCAATTCCCGACGCTTCAGTCCGAAGCCAAGCCCGCCGACCGCATCCCCGGTCTCGCCGCGGGGCT
Source organism: Pseudomonadota bacterium (assembly GCA_040390365.1). Classification (GTDB taxonomy): domain Bacteria; phylum Pseudomonadota; class Alphaproteobacteria; order Sphingomonadales; family Sphingomonadaceae; genus Sphingomicrobium. The sequence goes on from JAZJYM010000010.1 coordinate 35,909, forward strand.
GGGCGTGGTCACTTTCACCGGCCCGCAAGGTCGCGGCTTCTACAAAGGCGGCCATAACGATTCGACCGGCAACACCATGGTCTGCCTCGAGCGCCGCCAGCGCTGCGTCGTGATCCTGTCAAATGACGTTCGGGCGGAAAAGGCATTTCCCGGGATCGTCAAAGCAGTGCTTGGCGAAACCGGAATGCCGTGGACGTGGGAATATGGACCAACGCCGTAAACGGCCTAGCGCAATTTGGTCAGCGTCAGCTTGTCGGCCCGGGCCCGGTCGCGGACCGATTCCTCGCTTCGGGTGAGCGCCTTGGCGATGGCCCGGACGCTCATCCCCTTGCCGGCGAGCAAATGCAGCTTCTGGATTTCATCCTGCCGCCACGGCTGGCGGTGGCGTTCGAATTTGTCGCTGCCCATGCCCCTTCTTTAGCCCGCGCCCCGCCCGCGTCCAGTCCGCGGCCGCCCCGCGCGCGCCCCGCCCCGCGCGCGCCTCGCGTCCAGCTTGCCCCCTAATCCTCGATCCGCCGCCAGCCCGGCGGGATCATCTGGTCGTGATCCTTGTCGAGCGACCAGCCCTCGGCGAACCGGGCCGGCATCTCGCGCTCGCGCAGGCGCTGCAATTTGTCGAGCAGCCGTTGGCGCAGCTCATCGATCTCGTCCTGGGACATCGCCGCCGCTTGTTCCTCGAGCGTCTGATAGTCCTGCTCGGATCTGGGCTTGCCGCGGCTGCCGAGCTGGACGATGCGGATCGCTTCGGTGGTGTTGACCCGCGGCTCGATCGCTCCGGTGGTAAGGTCGTCGGGGTCGAAGCTGCGGTTGGCCGCCTCGACCAGCTTCATTTCGATCGCCGCTTGCCCGGTCTCGAGCACCGCCGCCCATTGCGCCTTGAACAACGGCTGCTTCATCCGCCGCGCATAGACCGCGTTGGGCGAAACGCCAGCCGCCGCCGCCGCGCTTTTGACGTTGGCGGTGGCCGCAAGCTCCTCGAAGAAGCGTTTCTCCTTGGCCGGGCTCCACCGCCCCTCGCCGCGGCGCTTGATCTGCGCCCCGCCGCCAGCATTGGGCGCCAGCATCTCGCCGCTCTCAGTTGCGGGAGCGCCAGGGAGCATGTCGTCACCTCGCTGATACGATTCGGCCGCCGAACCAGGCAAGCGACCCGCCGCGAGCGCCTCGATCGCCTGTTGTTCCTCATCCGCTGACCGCATTCGGCACTTTTCGAGCGCGCGTTCCCACGCCGCCGCAAAGTCGCGATTCACCCGCCGCCGGGCATAAGCGGTGCTGTGGTCGACCCCCGCGTCCGCCGCCGACGCCCGGACATCGCCGCAGCGATCGAGCGCGCGCAGGAACGCAATCACCCAGCGCGGCACCTTGCGCTTGTTCGCTCCAGTCGCCGGCTCCGATCCCTCACCCGCTTGTTCGTCAGTCACCTTTTCCTCCGCATCATTCGCGGCTTCACTAACCTATATGGTTAGCTGTAGGAAAGCGGTTTCTTCCGCTTTGGGTTAGTCGCGGACTGGCGCTCAGCTCACGGCCGCGACACCGGCCGGAAATGATAGCGCCCGCGCAATGGGCTCGCGCGATAGGCATGCCCAGACGTGCAATTGACCGTGAACACGCCCGCACCGCCCCCCTGGGCTGTCGATCCGACCTTGCCGCAGGGATAGCCGATCCGCTCGATCGTCCGGGCGATGGTTGCGCTCGACAATGGCAAGGCGGCCGCTGCCGGTGCCGGGCCCGGAACCTCCGCCGCGGGCGCTTCGACCGGCGCCGAATCCGCGCCCGGACCATCGATCGCGGGCGGTGGCCCGGCGGCCGGCTGCGACTGAGCGTTGGCGTCGGCCGGCGCAGCGGACTGCGCGGGCGTCGCCGGATTGGCTCTGGCCGGCCTGACTCGCGGCCCGGGCCGATAAGCCTGCCCAGTCGGGCCTTGCCTCGCCGGCTCGGCAACCGCGATCACCGTCTGGGCTTCCCCCGTGGCCTTGGGAAGCCGGGTCTGAACCGCCTCCTGCGGCGGCGCATTCTGGTCATTGCCCGCTGCCCAGCCAAGCCAGCCGCCGACCACGCCCACGCCGACGATGATCGACGCTGCGATCAGCGCCACCTTGCGCGGGTCGATCGCTGCCGTCTCCGCGCTACTCACCTGCAAATCGATCGGCTGCAACCCGAAGCGCGATCGCCGCGGATCGGTCAGGGTCGATACCGACAAAGGTTGGGGAGCGGCGAATTCCCGCGCGATTGGCGGCGATGGCGATGGTGTTGGCGGCGGCGCTGGCGAAGGCGCTGGCGATGACGATGGCGACCGCTCCGCCGGTGCGGCAACGAACGGCAGCCTGTCCGGCACCGCCGCGCCCGCCTCCGCCAGTCGCTCCTTGGCCTCGACCGGGGGAACAGCCCGCGGCTCGGCGCGCGCTTCGGGCGGCCGGACCTCAACCGGCTTCGGCGCCTGGGAAAACAGCGCCATCGCCGGTCGCGCGATCGTCGCCTGCCCCGGGGTCATCGACCACGGACGGCCGCTCCAATAAGGCAATGGCTTCGCCGCCTCGGGCTCGTCAGCGAAGCCGTTCGACCGGTCATAAGCGCGGCGCTTGGCCGGATCCTTCAAAATGTCATAGGCGACGCTGGCCTCGGCGACATTGCCGAACGCGTGGGGCGAGAACGCGCTGACCTTGAACAGGAAGGCGCGCTCGATCTCGTCGACGCTCGCATCGGGCTCGATGCCGAGTGCGTCATAATGATTCGACCGCAGTCCGCTGATCGCGCTGGCCATGCTCATTCCCCCACTTATCCGTGGTGAAATCCTTCTCCCTTTCCGCGCCATAATCCAGCTCGGCCCGCCCCGACTCCAAGGCGCTTCGGCCCCAACAGATTCACCATCCCGCGCACCATCAAAAATGAATCGCTGGGTGTTTGGTGCCTGCGATCCGCTAGGCGCTGCTCTGGGCCCACCTCGGCGGGACCCTGTGGCCGCGGGTTTCGTCGAGCGACCAGCCTTCGTCCACCCGCTGCGGCATGTCCCGGTCGCGCATCCGCCGCAGTCTTAGCGAGCAATCGCTCGCACAGCGCCTCGTGCGGTCGATTACTCTTCTCCTTCGTCGCCTTCCACGTCGGTTGCTAAGTTCAGCAGTTCACGATGATACCTTTGCAGTCGTGCAAAGTGCGCTTGAATCGCACCGGCGATTTCTCGAGAGTTTTTCACAGCAAGGAAGTGACCGACGATCTGCGAATAATGTTCTGCTTGGCGCGGCAGTCGCAGCGCCGGGTCGCGCTTTTCCGAGATTTCACTATCCGCCATGACTTGAACGATTTGGATCGGTTCGGGAATGTCGATTGATTTGGCCGGCGTGGGCGGTACGCGCCCATTCATTAATGCCGACTTCGGATGGAACGAGTGAAACAAAGCATCTTCCAAGGGGGCGATCTGCGCGAGGTCCTCCACCGGGTACGTCCATACATATGCGATTTCCCAAACGTCGATTTGGCGGTTCGCGATGATATCCGAACGGGCGGAAGTTAGGTGGCGATTGACACGACCACGAATCCCCTTGCGCGATTGCCCGACGTAAAGCGGGACGCCGTCCAAGTCACAAAGGACATAGCAGCCAATTTTCGTCGAAAGTGTCCGAACCGCGCGGCGGCGAAAGGGGAGATCGATCGCCATTCGATCCGCGCGCTAGGCGGCGATTGCTTCAGCGTCACCACTTGCTGCCGTTAGGATCGGCTCAAGCAGTCGCGCGGCGATGTAGCGAACGACGGGGACGCAAACGCCGTCACCGGCAACGTGGTAGGCATCGTTGTACCGATCGGGCAACTCGTACTCATCGTCCAGGCCCATAAGCCGTGCGGCTTCGCGAGGCGAAAGCAGTCGCGATCGGATCGACTGCCCTTCGACCACCACGATCGCTTGCCGGCTGGAACCGCCAGCTGGCGTCCGCAAGCAACCGGCAATATCATCAAACCGGATTTCCGCGCGCTGCCGCTTGATGCCGTTTTTGTCCGGCCGGGTTCGCTTGTAGACGCCGCCGACGCGCCGTTTGCCGCTGGCGCGAGCCTGATCGATCTTCGCTAAATGAAGGGAGTTCATCATCGCCAGCAACCGCTTAGTTTCTGCCTTCGAATGCCAGCGACAATGCGTGGGCTTTTCTTCGATTAGATCTGCGAAGCCGATTTTGCGGGCTGACGGCGGCGTCATGCTCCACCAAACCCATTGCGCCTGCGCCTCGTCCCGCAATCGGGCGTGCGCAGCACGAAGCGCCGATGGGTGCCACAGTTCGTTCGGTGCACCGCGCTTTAAGATTGCGGGTACCGGCACGTCTTCAGCAACGGCGACGAAAAACAGCCTCGGTCGGCTTTGTGGTACGAAGTGCCTTGCGTCAATTACGACCGCGCCATAGCGATAGCCTGCTCCGGATAGAGCCTTGCAAATAGCTTCGAAGTCACGACCGCCGCGCGAGGTAATGGCTCCGGTTACGTTTTCGAGCACGATCAAGCGCGGCGCGCGATCTTCCTTACGAAGCTGTGCCATTAGGTTCCAGAACGGCCAAAATGTGCCCGATCGCGTCATAACTTCGGACGACGCCTCGCCAAGTCCCCTATGATTCCCGGCCAGCGACAAATCCTGACAGGGGAACGAAGCCCACGCTAAATCCGCCCGAGCCGGCAATTCCGTCGTTTTGACCCGACCAACGTCTCCACAAACGAAATGATCTTGGCCCCAATTCGCCATGTACGTCCGCGCCTTCATTTCGCTGAAGTCGTTGGCGAAGACGCATGTCCAGCCGTCGCCTAGTCCGGCCCGCGCCATTCCGCCGCCGGCGAAAAACTCGTAAAATGTTCGCGCGCCCAGTCTCCGGCTCCCATTACTATGAAGCTGTTCTACCCCTTGCTGCTCAAATGGGAAGAGCGCATCGAACAGAGAAAGGGCGCGGGTGGAGAGCGGGTGTTCCACAAAGCTTCCGTTGACTGAATAGGTAGAAGAACATTAAGCGAACAACGAGCCAGATGCAAGAGCTCATGAGGAGTGCGCAAAAGGGGCTTCCAAATGCCTAAACAGTAAGCAAACCAACTTTCTCTTGGGTGTACGCGGAAAAGGAGTGAATCGATGCCCTCTCGCCGCATATCAAAAAGGGCCGCCCGTTTCCGAGCGACCCTTCCTAAACCCTCGGCCAAAGCATCACTTTGACCGAGCTTATCCTAGCAGTTCCTGCTCCAGCTTCTTGGCCATTTCCTCGATATTCTCGGGCGGCCAGCCGGGGATGTCCATGCCCAGGCGAAGGCCCATGCTGGCGAGGACTTCCTTGATCTCATTGAGCGACTTGCGGCCGAAATTCGGGGTCCGCAGCATTTCGGCTTCGGTCTTCTGGACGAGGTCGCCGATGTAGATGATATTGTCGTTCTTGAGGCAATTGGCGCTGCGCACGCGATGGCATCCTTTCATCGGTCAATGATTTGGAAGCCATTGCATCAAGAGTGCCGAGTCCTATGCGTACATCAACTATAGGAGAACCAACATGAACGCGATTAAGACCCTGAATGAAAACGAACTTGAACTCGTTTCCGGTGGTGGAGTCGTATGCACCGGCACACTGAAGTGTAACACTGAAGGAGTGTGTGAAGTGATCCTCACCTGCACTGTTAAACTTTAGGGTTCCCTTTCACTGTCGGGGTCAGCTCGGGGACCCCGACCTTTATCACGGTAAGCTAAGAAAACTGTGCCTATGACCTTACGACTGAGCGCCATAGTTTTGGCAGCGTTTCCCGCTCTGTCCTGTGCAGGCGCAACTCGAATGCAAGAGACGGCGCACGGTTGGGCACAACCGTGCGTGAAATGGCTGACTCCGCGATCGCGCAACGAGAGTCCCGTGTTTGAGCCGGTTTCGCAGCGCCTTGCCTGTTATGATGGCGAGTTGGACGCTGAGCACGGCAGGCAATTGATTGAATGGTTGCTCGCTCATCCCCATTCTACGCTGGTGATCCGATCACCGGGCGGACCGGTAACCGCAGGACTGCCCATCGGAAAAGCGATCTTGGCCAGCCGTGCCGCGGTTGCGGCATTCCAGGTCTGCGCCTCGTCATGCGCCAATTACGTCTTCGGAGCGTCTCGTCGTAGAGTGATCCTTCGCGACACTCTTGTCCTGTTTCACGGAGGAGTTTCGCCAAACATTATCGAAAGGGCCGAGCAGCAGGTGCGTAAACAGCTTTCTGCGGGCAAATTCGCGGAGAAAGTAATCGGGCAATCAGTGCGTTCGGTCCGAATGCAGCTTGAACAGCAGTTGAATGAGCAACGACAGCTCTTGACGGAAGCTGGTGTTGACGCGGAATTCCTCGAACGATTTGATGCGCTCAGTGACAACGACCTTTCACAGGCTCGATGCACCGATCGACAAGAAGCGGCGGCTGTCTACCTGACAAAAGAGCAATTCCGCAAGTTGGGCATGCCGGTTCACGGATTTGTTATTGCCTCGCGCCGTGACGCTACGCGTGTTTTGAAGCAACTAAAATCAGCCCGTAGCGTGTGCGCCGCGCCTGACAAGATTGTTGGGAGGTAAGCTAATGCAGGATGTTTCGATTGATGATGTGCTCGCTAAGACATTTCACGTCAACGCTGAGGCAACATTAGTGTTCTACAGCGTATCTGGATGCACGCCTTGCGAAACCATGGAACGGGCCATACTTTCTCTTGAAATGATCCGGCGAAATGACTTGCAGCTTCTACGTGTTAAGCTAAACCAAGAAGATAAACGGGAACTTGGAAAGGCAGTCTTGAACGGAGTTTCTTCGTTTCCGAGACTGGATTTGTTTGCGGGCCAAGAGCTGAGTCGTTCAATGATTGGTGCAGCCATGAGTGCTGACGACAGGGCAGTGGAGGAAACGGTTGCACGATTCGTGTCTCAAAAATCAATTTGAGGACTTTCGTCGACGCTCCGGATTGTAAATTGACGCACTCAAGCGACGGAGATCGAGTACAAAATTAGAAGGGCCGCCCCTTCCAGAGCGGCCCTTCCTTGTTACTGAACTAGACGGAAACGCATCTGTGAACCGGTCCAGCCAGCCCCTCCGGACTGGCCGGCTGCGACTTATCCGAGCAGTTCCTGCTCCAGCTTCTTGGCCATTTCCTCGATATTCTCGGGCGGCCAGCCGGGGATGTCCATGCCCAGGCGAAGGCCCATGCTGGCGAGGACTTCCTTGATCTCATTGAGCGACTTGCGGCCGAAATTCGGGGTCCGCAGCATTTCGGCTTCGGTCTTCTGGACGAGGTCGCCGATGTAGATGATATTGTCGTTCTTGAGGCAATTGGCGCTGCGCACGCTGAGCTCGAGCTCGTCGACCTTCTTGAGCAAATAACGGTTGAGCTGGTTGGTGTCGGCGGTGCTTCCGCCGGCATCGCCCATCGGTGCCGCTGCGGCGCCGATCATCGGGCTTGCCGCCATGCGCGCCTGGCTGTCGTCGAAATGGACGAACAATTGCAGCTGGTCCTGGAGGATCCGGGCGGCGAACCCGAGCGCGTCTTCGGGCGGAACCGTGCCGTCGGTTTCGATCGTCAGCGTCAGCTTGTCGTAATCGAGCTCCTGCCCGACGCGGGTATTTTCGACCTTATAGGCGACCTGGCGCACCGGCGAATAAAGCGCGTCGACGGGAATAAGGCCGATCGGCGCGTCGGCCGGGCGGTTGGCTGCAGCGGGCTGATAGCCTTTGCCGACATCCACGGTCAGTTCCATGTTGAGGTTGGCGCCATCGTCGAGGTGGCAGATGACGAGGTCGGGATTGGTGACCTCGATATCGCCGCTGGTGGCGATCATCCCGGCGGTGACTTCGGCCGGGCCGGTCGCGCTGAGGTGAAGGCGCTTGGGGCCTTCGCCTTCCATCTTGAGCGCCAGCTTCTTGATGTTGAGGACGATGTCGGTGACATCCTCGCGAACCCCGGCCAGGCTCGAGAATTCGTGGAGCACGCCGTCGATCTTCATCGAGGTCACGGCGGCACCCTGGAGCGAGCTCAGCAGGACCCGGCGGAGCGAGTTGCCAAGGGTCATTCCAAAGCCGCGCTCGAGCGGCTCGGCGACAAATACGCCGCGGGCCCGGCTATCGCCGCCCGACTGCTTCTTCTCGAGCGAATTGGGCTTCTTGAGTTCCTGCCAGTTCTTTGCGTTTACGGCCATTTTTCTTCCTTGGCAGTGGGAGTGAGCGCGTCCGCTACTCCCGTGGTTCAAAAGTTTTTCGTCATTCCCGCGGGTCGCGGGAAGGCGGATTCGAAGGTTAGACCCGGCGGCGCTTGGACGGGCGCACGCCATTGTGCGGGATCGGGGTCACATCGCGGATCGAGGTGATGGTGAAGCCGACCGACTGGAGCGCCCGAAGCGCGCTTTCGCGGCCCGAGCCCGGACCCTTCACTTCAACCTCGAGGGTGCGAACGCCATGTTCGGCGGCTTTCTTGCCGGCGTCTTCGGCGGCGACCTGGGCGGCGTAGGGAGTCGATTTGCGGCTGCCCTTGAAGCCCATCGTCCCGGCGCTCGACCAGGCGATGGCATTGCCCTGGGCGTCGGTGATGGTGATCATCGTATTGTTGAAGCTGGCGTTGACGTGGGCGACGCCGGAGCTGATGTTCTTGCGCTCCCGGCGGCGGAGGCGCTGCGGTGCTTGGGCCATGATTACTACATCCTGTTGCGGGGAGCCGGTTCAGCTGAACCGCTCACCCTGAGCTGGTCGAAGGGTGGTCCGAGGAGCCCTTACTTCTTCTTGCCGGCGATCGGCTTGGCCTTGCCCTTGCGGGTGCGCGCATT
>JAZJYM010000011.1:0-49942 GCA_040390365.1 Pseudomonadota bacterium
GTCAAACTCGCTTGCATCCGGCTACGCCTGCGCCATTATGAGTCCACGGCCTAGACAGGCGGCAGGATCACCAACCACACCTCCTTCCCGCCGCACCTGGAGCACTTTAGCCGCCGCTCGGTCGCCTTCAGGTCCCGGCCCGCAGGCCTTCACCATTTCTGCGCCGGTAAGCGTTTTGCTGGCGCCGCACTTCGCGCAATCAATCCTCAGACCGGCACCGAGCCGGACCAGGTCTGCGAGCCTGGCCACCTAGTTTCTTTGAATTCCCACTCTGCTGGGGCGAACGGCGCAAACGCTATACTCGCTAGGTTGGGGATAAGTAGCGTTTGGACTCGACTCCAACACTTAAGCGGAGTCACAAGCGGTTCCTTGGTGGGGCCAAAGCCTATCCGACAATCGTGGCGCTGGAACGCAGGCAGCTGCCACGAAAGGAGGTGATGACTATGGCTAAGTTCAAGATCGGGCGTGAAGCCGACTCAGGTCGGTTCATTCCCGTAAAAGAAGCTGAACGCCGTCCTAAAACGACGGTCGTTGAGACCATCAAGACGCCAAAGAAGTAAGGGCTGCAAACTCTAGCTTCTAAGGCAACGGGGAGGGTCGTCGCTGCTCGTTAGAATCGCGGCGGCCCTCTTTGTCAACGAAGTTTTCAACGCCCGTCCTATGACCGTCGCCCATGAGTTTGCTGAAACGGTGCGATCGGTTCTTCAGCGTCTATTTCGCGCGGGGCGGGGACCCTTGGCCAGATTGCTGCGGAGCTGAATGCGTCGGCGAGCTGACCCGAGAGTGCGCTGCATGGCCCCCCTGCGACCGTTCAACGCCTCCTTAAACGCCTTGGCTTGAGCGCCTGAGCAAAGTCGCTTTCCCCCACAACACGGTGGTTGGTCATAGCGTCTGCTTTCCACCCGAACCGGATATAAACGCCAGCGGGTTTGTGATGTGCGAGGCTGTCAGCGGCAGAGTTGGCTCGTTGAGCGCTCGTTGAGCGCCCGTTGAGCGCCCGCTGACCGCTCCTAGAGCACGTAACTGCGCAATCTCGCTTCGATCCGTCTTTCAGGCTTCCTTGCGCACATCTCTTGCAGGACTCCTCCACGGACTGCCTGAACGACACCTAGAAGGAAACCTTCTCGGACTGCCTCATTTATCTTCCGATCGGGGCGGCCCGACGTTACGGGAGAGGCTGCTTTGGCGGCTGCGCGCCTCCACTCGAGCGCCCGCCTGAGCGTCCGCTTGAGCGTCCGCTTGAGCGTCCGTTTGAGCGTCCGTTGAGCGCCCGTTTGAGCGTCCGTTTGAGCGTCCGCTGCGTTAGCTTCGGGCGTAGGCCCCCTACTAGCCGGGGAAAATGGCAGGGGCATTAGCCGGGCATCAGCTGGGCCATCGGCGACAACCGCGCGCCGCTGCCGCTCGAGCACGTCTTTCGCCCGCCTCAAAGTGCTGCCCCAAGTTGACGCTTTTCTTTTTAGGGGGGCCGGGTGACAACCCAAAGGGGTTCAAAGCGAGCTTTTCAGCGTCCTACCTCATGGTCGAAGCCACTGTCGAGACGAACTTCTGCCGCGCTTTCCGGGTCTGTTCGAACAATTCCCCCCGGGCTTTTTGGTTCGCTTCATGAAGCCCCAGTTTCTGGTCGGAGGCGATCTGGTCCTTGCGTGCTTTTTGCTTCGAAGCCTGATTGGCGGCGGCGGAGGCCTTATACTCCTCCTCCGACTTAACCCCTCGTAATTTAAGCATATTCAGCTTGCCACCGGCACCACCGATCACGCGCATGGCGCCGTCTTCGCCAGCAGGCACAATGAGCACGGCTTGTCCCTTGGACCCCGGGCCATTCGGGTGAACCGTGATCCACCGGGCGTCCGGCGGGATGGACCCGGCGTCGGCCTTGAGCATGTCGATCGGCGCAGCGAGCAGGTGCCACGCCAGCGCGGAGTCGGTGACAACCAATTGCTGTTGTCCCGGGCGGTCAACGGACACGGACAACGCCTTGAAGACAACATCGCCATCCGGGCCAGGGTCGGCGGACAACACGGTCTCGAGGTTCGAAGGGAGCAACCCGGCTTCGACGATGTCGTTACCGGGCTGCTCTTTGACGTAGACCCGGACCCGCTCCTCCGCGAGTTCGACAACGCCATACCCTCTCACCCCCCGTCAGGACCGAGCACCGCGCGATGGAAGGATGCGCTGGTGCCAGAGCGGACCACGAAGCTCGGTGCCTCGAGAACAGGCCGGATGAGACCGATTAGAGTCACACCTACCTCGGGCGCGCAATTTATTCCGCTCGGACGATGACAAGGCCGAACGGCGAAGCACTCGCATTACAGCGGCGTCCGCCCCTGCCGGAGTTTGATCGGAGTAGCCGTGAATTGGCGAGGCGTCGCCGCAACACTAACCATCCAACGACGCTCGGGTCCGACGACGTAGAATTCACGCTGCAGCTCGGCGACTGCCGGGAATGACAAATGCAGACGTCGTCCTGCCCAAGCTCCCTCCAGATAAATGAGATGTGGATCGCGCCTCAGCGTTTTAAGGAAGATCTTTTGCGTGGCTAATTCGCTAAACCAAGTCACTCGAAGCACTCCTGCTCATTGGAGAGCGGTCATGCGGCGGGCAAAGGGCGACCTCCCCGAGACCAGCTCAGGTCGGTCCGCCCTTCTCGTGATACCCTGCTCACCGGAGCCGCAGCCACTTGTCGGGGCCGATGCGGAGGCGCGTTGCATCGACTTGGATGACTACTTCTAAGCAGATCGCGCTCTGCCTGCGGCCACGCTTTCATCCTCCGGACTGCGCTTGGGCTTTGGCCGCCCCCACTGTAACCCTTACTGGTGCTGTCCAGTCGATTCTCACCGCTCAAACAGCGTCAGACCCGCAAATCGGTGCGGGCGGACCGTCCCTTCTCTGTCTAGACCACCTGCGAATTCAGGTAATTTTCCACGTCTTCGGGCCGAATGCGGACGGCACGTCCGATCCGGAAGAAGGGCAGTGCGCCTCTTTGTTCGAGGCGGACCACCGTCTTCCTCGAAACGCCCAGACGATGCTGAACTTCAGAGATCGAGAGCAGGCTCGACAAAGTGTCTCTCCTTGTGAGTTCTCGCGACACACGCGGGACCCTTCTGGCCCTATGAGCTACTCAGGGACCCAAGAGAAACAAGAGGCTAAATCTATGTGACTCGAAAAGGCGCAGGAATAGTCGGTTTTTTGCCGTTTCCGAAATATGTCCCCAAGTTGTTCGGAATTGTTGCTCACCGGCTACTACCGCAGAGGTAGCAATCACTAGGAATTGTTACGCTGTTCTTCCGAGTCGGCGTTGGGGTGGCCCCGGAGTTCACACAAATAGCTGGACCACCACTCAGCCATTTTCACCCGCTCATCCCAATATGCTCCCCGGTGGTAAGCGCCTCTGACCACGTTGCTGTCGCCGTGGGCCAGCGCCCGCTCAATCGCGTCCGGATTGAATTTGCCGCTCTCATTCAAGAGGGTAGATGCTGTCGATCGCAGGCCGTGCGCCGTCACCTCGTCTTTTCCGAAGCCCATCCGACGAAATGCTCCATTGAGAGTGTTCTCACTGAGAGGCACGCGACGGCTATGGAAAGCCGGAAACACATAGCCGTCCGGCCCTGAAAACTGGTAAAGCTCGCGGAGATACGCGACGACTTGTTCCGATAGCGGAAACGCGTGGGCCTTCCGGGCCTTCATTCGGTCCGCAGGAATTCGCCAGATTCCTTCATCAAGGTTGATTTCGGACCACTGAGCCAGACGCAGCTCGCCGGGGCGCAGGAAGACGTGAGGCGCAATCTTGAGCGCGTAGCAGGTGCTCGGTTGCCCAGTGTATTTTTCGATCGCTCGCAAGAGCGCTCCGAACTTTTCAGGCTCAAGAATTGCTGCATAGTGTCGCGCCCTGGGGGATGTGAGCGCCCCAGCGAGAGGTTGGGCAGGGTCCGTCGCCGCTCGCCCAGTTGCCACTGCATAACGGAAAACGCGGCTCGAGAAACTACGCACCTTTTTTGCAGTTTCGAGCTTCCCTGCATTCTCGATGGTCTTCAGCGCCGCCAAGAGGGTTTGTGGATCGACCTGGTCGACAGGAATGACGCCAATCGAGGGCTTGAGCAGAGCGCGGAACCACTGCGCTTTGCGAACGGTGCTCGGCGCTCGGCCTTCTTTTTCCATCTTGAGAATGAGTTCGTCCGCCACCTTCGCAAAACTATTCTCGACACTAACCCTTGCCGCGGCCTTCGCTTTCCGGCGCTCGAGGGCAGGGTCTATGCCCTTCCTTAGTAGTGCACGATTGTCGTCCCGAAGTTGCCTCGCCTGAGCCAATCCGACCTCCGGGAACCGTCCTAGAGCGAGGCGTTTTTCCTTCCCGCCAAAACGAAATTTCTGACGCCAGAGCTTCGACCCGCTTGGATGAACCTCGACATAAAGACCGAGCCCGTCGGCAACCCGAACGGGTCTACTTCCGCCGCAGCTCAGGGTCCGTATCGTGCGATCAGACAGCGCCACTCGTCATCCTCCAACAGAACTTCCGATGCCCCCAGCCGTGCCCCCAAAATTCGTGACCTCTGGGGACCCAACTGGACCCACTCAGACCCAACAGACTATTGAAAATGGCAGAAAACCTAGGGAAAGTCGACCCAGCAGGACGCCTCGGGGACTAAGGTAATGGTGCCCAGGAGAGGACTCGAACCTCCACGCCCTTGCGAGCGCCAGCACCTGAAGCTGGTGCGTCTACCAATTCCGCCACCTGGGCACGGTGCATCGCTGTGTTGGCAGGCGGCGGCGCTTAAGGGCGCGCGCACCGCCTTGTCAATCGCGGGCACGCGTGGTTAGGCGCTTTCATGATCGATCGCACCGAAAGCCGCCCGGAAGCCCGCTCGGAAACCCGGCCGGAAAGCCGCTCGGAAACCCATGTCACGGTGTTCGGCGCAAGCGGCTTCATCGGCCGCTATGTCTGCGAAACCCTGCTCGATGCCGGCGTCCGGTTGCGCGCCGCCTCGCGCGATCCGCGCGACTCCTATTTCCTCCAGCCCTTGGGCTCGGTCGGGCAATTGGGCCGGGTTCACGCTGATATCACGGACCGGGCCTCGGTCGCCAAGGCGGTCAAGGGCGCCGATGCGGTGGTCAATTTGTGCGGCGCCTTTCGCAACATGCAGGCGGTCCACGTCGAGGGCGCGCGGATCGTCGCCGAGGAAGCGCAAGCGGCGGGCGCCTCGGCGCTGGTCCACATCAGCGCGATCGGTGCCGATGCCGCGTCGGATTCGGAATATGGCCGGACCAAAGGCGAGGGCGAAGCCGCGGTCCGCGCGGCCTATGCCGGCGCGACCATCATCCGCCCGTCGCTGGTGTTCGGGGCGGAAGACGCGCTCACCAACCGCTTCGCCGCAATGGGCCGATTGCCGGTGGTGCCAGTGCTTGCGCCGGCAACGAAATTCCAGCCGGTCTATGTCCGCGACCTTGGCCGGGCAATTGCAGCGGCCGCGCTCGATCCTGTCCGCTACGGCGGCAAGCTGTTTGAAATCGGCGGGCCGCAAGTGCTGTCGATGGTCGAGCTTCACCGCGCTATCTTCGCCGTTACCGGCCAGCAGCCCGACCTGATCCAGCTGCCCGCAATCGCCGGGACCGCGCTGAGCAAATTGAGCTTCCTGCCCGGCGCGCCGCTGACCCGCGACCAGTGGACAATGCTCCAGCGCGACAATGTCGTTGCCGGTGGCGCCCCGGGGCTGGCTGAACTCGGCATCGATGCGACTCCGCTCGCCGTGGTCGCTGGCGAATGGCTAGGCCGGTTCCGCAGCCGCAAATCGGGTGCCCGGCGGCTGACCGGGAGCGAGGCCGCCTGACATGCCGATCCTGCTGCTTGCGATCATCCTTGGCATTGTCGAAGGGGTAACGGAATTCCTGCCGGTGTCGTCGACCGGCCATCTGATCCTGGCCACCGAATTGCTCGGCTTCGATGCCGACAAATGGGCGGCGTTCAATGTCATCATCCAGCTCGGCGCGATCCTCGCCATCGTCGCGCTCTACTGGCGGACGTTCTGGGCAGTGCTGGTGGGGATGTTCCAGGGCCAGCCGATGTCATGGCGCTTCGTCCGCAATATCCTCATCGCCTTCCTGCCCTCGGCGATCCTCGGGTTCCTGCTGATCAGCCAGATCGAGCTATTGCTCGGCAATGCGCTGGTCGTCGCCGTCGCCCTTATCCTAGGCGGCGTGGCCATCATCCTAATCGAGAAGTTCACCAACGACGGGGAGATCGTCGGGGTCGCCGAAATGCCGCTTGGCCGCGTGCTCGGGATCGGCCTGATCCAGAGCCTGTCGATGATTCCCGGGGTGAGCCGGTCGGGCGCGACCATCATGGGCGGGCTGATGCTCGGGATCGAACGGCGGACCGCGGCCGAGTTCAGCTTCTTCCTCGCGATCCCGACGATGGTCGGCGCGACCACGCTCGAACTGGCCAAGCACCGCGAGGCGCTGGTCGCCGGCGCCCATGGCGTCGGGTTCGGCGCGGTCGCGGTCGGGTTCTTCATCAGCTTCGTGGTCGCGATCGTGGTGGTGAAGGGGTTCGTCCATTACATCTCGCGCCACGGCTTCGCGCCGTTCGGCTGGTACCGGATCCTGGTTGGAAGCGCGGCCTTGGTGTGGCTTCTCGCGCGCTAGGCTTTGCTTTAGGCTGGCCTATCGCATCGACGGGGGGCCAGGACATGCCGAAACTTCATCTTATCGCCGCGGCGCTTGGCGCAGCATATGCAGCGCCGGCTATCGCAGCGCCAGCCATCGCAGCGCCAGCTATCGCAGCGCCAGCTATCGCAGCACCAATTGCGTCCGCGCCAGCACCTGATCCCGAACAGCTCGCCCTTGCAGCGCGGGTTTCGGCGACCTTGTGGCCCGACGGCACCTACGGCCGAATGTTCCAAAGCATGATGGGCGGCGAAAACGGGCTGTTCGACATGGTCCTCGACCTCCGCCCCGCCGATTTGATCGGCGCAATGGCCGAAGGAATGGCCAAGGATGCGGCGCCTGGATCGCCGAATCCCGCGGCCAAGTCGGTCAAGCCGGCCGCGTCCAAGCCGTCCCCGACCCTGCGCGAAACGATGCGCGCCGAAGATCCTCATTTCGAGGAACGGATGCGGATTACCGCCACGGTCGTTGGCGAGGAGATGACTAGGCTCGCGAAACCGATCGAGCCCAAGATGCGCGACGGGCTGACCAAATCGATCGCGCGCCGCTTTACCCGCGAACAATTGGGGCCAATTGCCGCCTTTTTCGACACCGCCGCCGGCAAGGCTTACGCCGCGCAATCGTTGAACCTGTTCATCGACAAGGATGTCATCCTGGCGCTGATCACCTCGGTCCCGCCGCTGTTCAAGGAAGTGCCGCGGGTCATGGAAAAGGTCAAAAAGGCGACCGCCCATTTGCCGCCACCGCCCAAGCCTGAGAGCGCTAGCGATGATGGCGACACCAGCGGCGGCGATCCGGATTCGGCCGATCGGCCCGACGAACTTCCATCCACTTGAGCCCGCTGCGCGTTGACGCGGGGCAATCGCGCTTTAGGTTCGGCTGACTTTGTCTGCGATGGTGACGTCATGAACTTTCGTTTCGGCCTGTACATTTCCCTCCTGCTCGCGGCTGGAGCGCCGGCATTGGCCGCGCCCGATGCTCAGCAGGTTGCAGCGGCCGAGCGACTGCTCGCGGCGCAGGATTATGATTCGACTCTCGACCGCACCATCAATGCGCTGACCGACGAGATGAAGCGAAGCTTCGCCGACCGCGTCAATCGTGATCTGGCCGCGCCCGCCCCGCCCGGGCTTGTCACCAAGGTGCAGGACATCATCGAGCGCCACCTGCGGGTCTATTTCGCTCAGAGCCGGGGGCAGATGAAGCGCGCGACGGCGTTGATCTACGCCAATCATTTCACGGTCGCGGAACTCGATCGTCTGGCCGTGATCCAGCGCGATCCGGCAATGCGCAAGCTGCAGTTGGAAGCTCCGCAGATCGCTGTTGAAACGATGGGCCTGTCGCAGGCGGCGTGGGCGACTTCCGAGCCCGCGCTCAAGGCCGAGATCGAAAGCGTGATGCGCGATTATCTCAAGTCCAAGGGAAAGCCGCCGGGCAGTTGATGAACCGCCGTTCATCTTCGGCTCAGCCAAATGTGTCATGATGTCCGCGACTTGGGCCAACAGGAGGGCTGACATGCGTTCGACGATCATGCTCGCGCTGGTGCCCTTGGTGCTTGCCGCTTCACCAGCTGCAGCGGCCCCGCCTGCGCCGCCTTTGCCAACGGTCGATCAGGCGATCGTCGAGGTTCAGCAGGCGCTCGACGATCCGCGCACCGAACAGGCGATGTCGGGAACGATCGAGTCCCTCACCGGCGCCTTCCTCAACCTGCCGGTGGGCGAGCTTCAGGCCGCGGCCGAGGGACGGACCGCGACCGCCGCCGAAAAGCGCCTTACGGTCCGTGATGTCGCGCGCCGCGACGATCCTAATTTCGAAGCCAATCTGCGCCAGCAGATCGCCGAATCAGGACCCGCCATCCGGCGCGGCATGAAGTCGCTGTCGACCGCTCTTCCAGCGCTGGTGAAAAGCTTTAAGGAAGCCGGCGCGGCAATCGAACGGGCGACCGCGAATTTGCCCGATCCAACCTACCCCAAGCGGTAGACGCGGCCCGCGCAACCGTTAATAGCGGCCACATCCATGTGGCAGCTGTTCCAATTCCCGCTTTGTCCTTTCTCACGCAAGGTCCGCCTCGTCCTCACCGAAAAGGGCGTCGCTCATGAACTGGTGCGCGAAAACCCGTGGGAACGGCGCGACGAGTTCATCGACCTCAATCCCGCCGGCGAAACTCCGGTGCTGGTCGAAGCCGACCAGGGGGTCACGCTGATCGGGAGCCAGCCGATCGTCGAATATTTCGACGAGACCGTCGACCGGATGCCGATGATCCACGGCAATGCCGCGCACCGCGCCGAAATCCGGCGGGTGACCGAATGGTTCGACATCAAGCTGTTCCGCGAAGCGGTCGAGCCGCTGATGAACGAGCGGATGCGCAAGCGGCTGGTCAATCGCGAAAGCCCCGACACGCGCGTGCTCCGCGAGGCGATGCGGGTGGCGGCCGAGCACCTCGATTATCTCGACTATCTGCTCGATCATCGCCGCTGGCTGGCGGGGCCGGGCCTGAGCCTGGCCGATTTCACCGCAGCGGCGCATTTGAGCGTGATCGATTATCTCGGAGCGCTCGACTGGCGCGGGCACAAGCAGACCAAGGACTGGTATGCGGTGATGAAATCGCGCCCCTGCTTCCGGCCGCTGCTGGGCGAGCGAATGGAAGTGATCGTCCCGCCGAGCCACTACGACAAAGTCGATTTTTAGGGCCCGGAATGCCGGCTTTGAGCCGGAAACGCCTTACTTTTTGACGGGAAGGCAGGCCCCGGATCAGGTCCGGGGTTAAGAATGGACCGCGGCGACCAGGTAGTTCAGCCGCACATCGTCGCTGAGGTGAAGGCCCTTTAGCGGCGAGAAGGCGATGCCTTCGACATCCACCGCTTCGAGCCCGGCCTTGCCAAGCATTGCGCCCAATTCCTCCGGGGTGATGAACTTGCCGTAGTCGTGCGTCCCCTTGGGGATGCGGCCGAGGCCTTCCGCTAATGTGATCGTCAGAAGCTTCGACCAGCCGGTCCGGTTGGGGGTCGACAGGATCATCAGCCCGCCGGGCGCGAGCCGGGCCGCGAGGCTGTCGATGAAGGATTGCGGCTCGGCGACATGCTCGATCACCTCAAGGCTGGTGACGAGGTCGAACTGGCCATCGAGGGACTCGACCCCGCAGGCGCGATAATCGATCGTCAGACCGGCGCCCTCGGCATGGGCGCGGGCGACGGCGATGACGTCGGGCGAGGCATCGATCGCGGTGACGTTGGCGCCCAGTCGCGCCAGCGGCTCAGCCAGCAAGCCAGCGCCGCAGCCGACGTCGAGCGCGCTTTTGCCCGCGAGCGGGCGGAGCGAGCATTCGTCCGACTGCCAGTGGCGGTCGGCCTGATCGCGGACATATTTGAGACGCACCGGGTTCAATTTGTGGAGCATCGACGAGCTCCCGTCCGGGTCCCACCAGTCGGCGGCCATGGCCCCGAAGTGTTCGGCCTCTTGGGGCAGGATGCTTGTTTCGCTCATGCCCTCCCCCTAACAGGACGGCGCGTTTAGCCCAAGGAACAACCGCACCGCTTATGTCCCGTATCGTGATGAAATTCGGCGGAACGTCGATGGCCGGGATCGAGCGCATCCGGAGCGTCGCCGCGCGGGTCAGGCGCGAATCCGAAAGCGGCAATGAGGTGCTGGTGGTGGTCTCGGCCATGGCCGGGGAGACCGACCGGCTGGTGCAATATTGCCGCGAAGCCGCGCCGCTTCACGACCCGACCGAATATGATGTGGTGGTCGCGTCGGGCGAGCAGGTGACGGCGGGCCTGCTGGCGATGACCTTGCAGTCGATGGGCGTGAAAGCGCGCAGCTTCATGGGCTGGCAATTGGTCCGCGCGAGCGGAATTCACGGCAATGCGCGGGTCGAGGCCATCGAAAATGCGACCCTCGACGAGGCGCTTTCCCGCGGGACGGTCGCGGTCATCCCGGGCTTCCAGGGTGTCAGCGAGGACGGACGGGTGGCGACGCTCGGCCGCGGCGGATCGGATACCAGCGCGGTCGCCATCGCCGCCGGGGTCAAGGCCGACCGCTGCGACATCTACACCGATATCGACGGCGTCTATACCACCGACCCCAGGATCGTGCCCAAGGCGCGCAAGCTGTCCCAGGTGACGTTCGAGGAAATGCTCGAGCTTGCGGGCGTCGGCGCCAAGGTGCTTCAGGTGCGTTCGGTCGGGCTTGCAATGCGCGAGAAATTGCCGCTGCGGGTGCTCTCGGCGTTCGAGGACCTGCCCGGCACCGACATCGTCGCCGAACTTTCAGGAGCCGAGATGGAAAGAAACCAGATTGCTGGAATCGCCGCCGACCGGGGCGAGGCGCGGATCACCGTCACCGGCGTTCCCGACCAGCCCGGAACGGTTGCGGCAATCATCGGCCCGCTCGCGAAATCGGGCATCCCGGTCGACATGATCGTCCATGCGGCAACCCCCGACACCGGTTCCTCGGACCTCACCTTCACCGTCCCCCGAGCGGTTCTTGCGCAGGCGCTGGCGGCGATTGAGGCGCTCAAGAATGCAGTCGCTTACGATCGGCTGGTGAGCGACGACAAGGTCGCCAAGGTGAGCATCGTCGGGGTCGGCATTCGCTCCAACCCCGAACTCGCCGCAACGATGTTCGACGTGCTCGCCGAACGGCAGATCAACCTGCTGGCGGTGTCATCCAGCGAGATCAAGGTCAGCGCTCTGATCGCCGAAGATCAGCTCGACCTCGCGGTGCGAGTCCTCCACAGCGCCTTCGGCCTCGATCAGGAACAAGCGGCATGAGCGCCGGCCCGGCCTCCCCGGGACTTCGGCGACTCAAGCAATTGATGCACCGCGGGACCGAATTTCTCGGCAGCGATTACGCCATCATGGGCGGCGCGATGAGCTGGATTTCCGAGCGCAACCTGGTCTCGGCGATTTCCAACGCCGGCGGCTTCGGGGTCATCGCTTGCGGCGCGATGTCGCCCGAACTGCTCGATTCGGAAATCGCCGCCACCGCCAAAAGCGCGACCCGGCCGTTCGGGGTCAACCTCATCACCATGCATCCGCAATTGTCCGAGCTGATTGACGTTTGCACGCGCCACGGGGTGACCCATGTCGTGCTCGCCGGCGGGCTTCCTCCGGGCGGCGCAATCGAGAGAATCAAGGCGGGCGGCGCGAAACTTACCGCCTTCGCGCCCGCGCTGTCGCTGGCGAAGAAGCTGATTCGGTCGGGCGTTGACGCTTTGGTGATCGAGGGGATGGAGGCCGGCGGTCATATCGGCCCGGTCTCGACCAGCGTCCTCGCCCAGGAAATCCTCCCCGTCGTGGCCAAGGATATTCCCGTGTTCGTGGCCGGCGGCATCGGCCGGGGCGAGGCGATTGCGGCCTATCTCGAAATGGGCGCGGTCGGGGTCCAATTGGGCACGCGTTTCGTCTGTGCCACCGAATGCATCGCTCACCCGAATTTCAAAAAGGCGTTCATCCGAGCGTCGGCGCGCGAGGCGATCTTGTCGGTTCAGATCGATCCGCGGCTGCCAGTCATCCCGGTGCGCGCGCTCAAGAACCGCGAGATGGAGAATTTCGCCGCCAAACAGCGCGACGTCGCCCAGAAGCTCGACGACGGAGCGATCGAAATGGGCGAGGCCCAGCTCCAGATCGAACATTATTGGGCCGGCGCACTCAAGCGCGCGGTGATCGACGGCGATATCGAGAGCGGAAGCGTCATGGCCGGACAGTCGGTCGGAATGGTCAAACGCGAGGAACCCGTCGCGGAGATCATCGCCGAACTGGTCAATGAAGCCGCCGCCGCGCTGGAAAGCCGCGGCTGAGGCCAATTCGAGTGTTGGCGCGGTTCGCCGCCATCTGTTAGCGCCACATCATGCCCCTGTCCGCTTCCTCCTCCGCGCGCGAGATCCTGACCGGTCTGCACACGATCATGGCCAAGCGCGGCTCGGCGCAGTCGAAGCTCGACCGGGTCGTCGACCTGATCGCCGCGGCAATGGGCAGCGAGGTCTGCTCGATCTACCTGCTGCGCGACAATGTGCTCGAATTGTTCGCGACCCACGGACTGCGCAAGGAAGCGGTCCATGTCACCAAATTGCGCATGGGCGAGGGGCTGGTCGGGACGATCGCCGAGGGCCGCATCCTCAACCTCGCCGAAGCCGCCGATCACCCGGCCTTCGCTTATCGCCCCGAAACCGGTGAGGAGCGCTACCACAGCTTCGCCGGCGTACCCATCGTCCGGCTCGAAAGCCCGATCGGAGTGCTCGCCGTCCAGCATGCCGAGCCGCGCATTTATCAGAATGTCGAGATCGAGGCGCTGCAGACCGTGGCGATGGTGCTGTCCGAGCTGATCGCCGGCGCCCGCCTGGTCGATGGTGCGCGCCGGAGCCGTCTGCGGAGCGCTGGGCCATTGCGGATTTCGGGCCTCAAGCTGGTCGCCGGAATGGCCAAGGGCGTTGCGGTGTTCCACGAGCCTCGGGTGATCGTCGAGCACACCGTCGCCGACGATGTCGAGGCCGAACGTACGCGGGTCTATGCGGCCTTTCGCAAGATGCGCGAGCAGATCGACAACATGGCGCGCGAGACCGAATTCGGGTCGATCGGCGAGCATCAGGAGATCCTCGAGACCTACCGCATGTTTGCGTATGACGAAGGCTGGTCGCGGCGGATCAACGAGGCGATCGACAGTGGCCTGACCGCCGAAGCCGCGATCGAGCGGGTCCAGCAGCGCACCCGGGCGCGGATGCAGGACATCGACGACCCCTTGCTGTCGGAGCGGATGCACGACCTTGAAGATTTGTCGAACCGGCTGCTGAGGATCGTTTCGGGGCGGATGGGCACCGCGGCGAAGGTCGGCCTGGCCCATGACACGGTGCTGATCGCGCGCAATCTCGGGCCCGCCGAATTGCTCGAATATGATCGCCGGCGATTGAAGGCGGTGCTGCTCGAGGAGGGCTCGCTGACCAGCCACATGACGATCGTCGCACGCGCCATCAGCGTGCCGGTGATCGGCCGACTGCATGACATCCGCCACAGCGTCGAGGAAGGCGAGACGATCCTCGTCGACGGCGATTCTGGAAGCGTGATGATCCGCCCCAACCGGACCCTTGTCAGCGGTTTCGAACAACGCTTGTCGATGAGCCACAAGCGCCGCGCGCAGATCGAGCAATTGCGGCCGCTTCCGGCGATTACCACGGACGGGCTCAAGGTCAGCGTCATGATCAATGCCGGGCTTGCCGAGGACGCCTCCCACCTCGATCTTTCGGGCGCCGATGGGATCGGGCTGTTTCGCACCGAATTTCAGTTCCTGGTGTCGGCGACCTTGCCCGGGCGCGAGCGCCAGCAGCGGCTTTATTCCAAGGTGATCGCCCAGTCGGGCGACAAGCCGGTGGTGTTCCGGACGGTCGATATCGGCGGCGACAAGGCCTTGCCCTATCTTGCCGATATGCACGACGAGGCCGAGAATCCGGCGATGGGCTGGCGCGCTCTGCGCCTTTCGCTCGAGCGCGCGACGTTGATGAAGGCTCAGGCGCGGGCATTGATCGATGCTTCGGCCGGACGGGTGTTGAAGGTGATGTTCCCGATGGTCAGCGAACCATGGGAGTTTGAGGAGGCCAAGGCCTTGTTCGAGGAGCAGGTCGAATGGACCCGCAAGGCCAAGCGCGGCATTCCCAAAAAGATCGAATATGGCGCGATGCTCGAGGTTCCGAGCCTTGCCGAAGTGCTCGATATCCTTCTGCCGATGGTCGATTTCCTGTCGATCGGGACCAATGATCTGACCCAGTTCCTGTTCGCCGCCGACCGCGCCGACCCGCGGCTGGCGCAGCGTTACGACTGGCTCAGCCCGGCGATCCTGCGCTTCCTCAAGCGCGTTCTCGATGCCGCCCGCGCGGCCCAGGTGCCGGTGCGCATCTGCGGCGAAATGGCCGGGCGTCCGCTCGAGGCCATGGCATTGATCGGCATCGGAGCCGAAAATTTCTCGATCACTCCGGCCGGCGTCGGTCCGGTCAAGGCGATGGTCCGCTCGCTCGATGCCGCAGCAGCGCGCAAGCGCCTCGACAAGCTGCTCGCCAAACCCCCAAGGGAGATGCGCAAGTCGCTTGCCGATTGGGCTCGGCGTCATTCGGTGACCATCGGCTAGAGCCGGTTGACACGGGCCGCTTTGCCTTCACAGTGGGACGCTAGCCGAAGGGAGTTTAAACAGGCACGATGGACGAAGAACCGGTCGAAAATGATGTGCCGACGGTAGGCGACCAGCTGCGCGCCGCGCGCAAGAAAAAGAAATTGAGCCTCGAGGATATTGCCGCGCGGACTCGCATTCCGCTGCGCCACCTCGAAAGCATCGAAGCCAGCGACTGGGAACATCTCCCGGCCCCGACCTACAGCGTCGGGTTCGCCAAGAGCTACGCCGTAGTCGTCGATCTCGATCGAGCGGCCATCGGCGATCAATTGCGCGCCGAAATGGGTGGCTCCCGGCCCGTCCCAATGGCGCCGGCGGAAGTGTTCGAACCGGCCGACCCGGCGCGGGCGATGCCCAAAGCGCTGGTGATCGGCGCGATCATCGCCGTCCTCGTCCTGGTCGCACTGATGAGCTGGCTCAACAAGCGGTCGCTCAGCGACAATGGTCAGGAGCAAGCCAATGCCGCCGCGGCCGCCGCCGGTCCGGCCCAGCCGCCGCCTCTTGCAACGCCCGTGCCGCAGGGCCCGGTGGTTCTTTCGGCCAGTGCGCCGGTGTGGATGGCGGTCTACGACAAGGCCGGCACAAGCTATTTTTCCGGAATGCTCAATCCCGGCGCGGACTTCACCGTTCCAGCGACCGCGACCGCGCCCTTGCTCAAGACCGGCAAGCCCGAAGCGATCAGGATCGCGGTCGGCTCGGCGATTGCACCGCCGATTGGTCCGCCGGGTCAGCGGGTCGCAGACGTCAGCCTTCTCCCCGCCGACTTGCTCAAGCAGGACCAGGCCGCGAGTCCGCCGCCGCCGGCCACTGCAAGTGTCGCGCCTTCGGCCCCGGCGCCGCGCCGTTCGGTGGCGCCGGGCCGCCGGCCCGCGCCGCCTCCAGTCGCTTCACCGCCGCCCGTAACCGAGCCCGCGCCGGCCAATACCAGCGGCTGAGATCAAGCGATTCATCGGCGGGCAAGGCGCTTCGGCGCAGGCTTGCCTCGACTTCAGCAATAGGGATTTGAACGTGGCCAATTTTCGTCCGACCAGCATTTTCGTCGCCGGTGCGGCGGTCATGTTCGTGGCGGCGTCGTCCGCTTATGCCCAGCGCCAGCAGGTTTCGCCCGAACAGCGGATCGAGCGGCTTGAAAAGCAGGTCCAGCAAATGCAGCGCCAGGTCTTTCCCAAGGGGCGGCCAGCCGACACTGCCGGCTTCGCCGATGATCCTGCCGCCAGCCAATCGTCGGTAGTGTCGCTCGACCAGCGGCTCGACGCGCTGGAACGGCAGATGTCCGATATCCTCCGGCTAACCGAAGAAAATGGCCATTTGGTGCGGACCGTCCAATCCGATCTGGCCAAGGCGCGCAGCGACACTGAGGAGCGCATGAACGCGCTCGAAAGGCGCTTCGCCCAGGGAGTGCCGGCCATCGCGCCGGATGCGGTTGGACCGGCGCCCGCGGTCAATTTGCCTAAACCCAAACCGGCGACGGCGTCAGCCAAGCCATTGACCCCTGGCGATGGCGCAAGCGCTCAAGTCGCCGCCGCCGACCCCGGCGAAAATGCCTATAGCGAGGGCTATAAGGAGTGGCAGGACGGCCGCTACGACGAGGCGATCAACGCGCTTCGGGCCTTCACTTCGGCTTACCCCAAGCACCGGCGGGTCAGCTTCGCGAAAAACCTCATCGGGCGGTCGTTGCTCGACAAGGGGAACGCCAAGGCCGCGGCCCAGGCGCTGCTCGCCAATTATCGCAGCGATCCGAAAGGCGAACGCGCCCCCGACAGCCTCTATTATCTTGGTCAGGCCTTGATGAAGCTTGGCCAACCGCTCCAGGCGTGTAAGGCATATTCCGAGCTCGATGCCGTTTACGGGGCAAAAATCCGCCCCGATCTGAAGAAACTTGAAACCGACGCAAAGATTGAGGCGAAGTGTTGAATATGGCCAAAGACAAGTCGACGTCCGTCACCGAAACGCCAGGTACCGAAACG
This sequence comes from Pseudomonadota bacterium, assembly GCA_040390365.1. Classification (GTDB taxonomy): domain Bacteria; phylum Pseudomonadota; class Alphaproteobacteria; order Sphingomonadales; family Sphingomonadaceae; genus Sphingomicrobium. The sequence continues at coordinate 16,773 of JAZJYM010000011.1, forward strand.
CCAGTTACTGATCCCGTCCAACCGCTGTACAAGCGGTTTCATGGCGATCTCGACCGGCTCCTGCCGTCGCCCGACCCGATCGGAATCGCGGTATCGGGGGGACCCGACAGCCTTGCATTATTGTTGCTTGCAGCGGCCGCCCGGCCGGGCGCGGTGGAGGCCGCAACGGTCGACCATGGCCTTCGCGAAGGCAGCCGCGCCGAAGCCGAAAAGGTCGCCGCATTGTGCGACAAGCTGGGCGTTCCGCACAAGATTCTGACGATCGAGTGGAAGCACAAGTCGGTAACCGCGATCCAGGAACGGGCTCGCATTCGCCGCTATGGCGCGCTTGCCGAATGGGCCAAGGAACGCGGTCTGAAAGCCCTGCTCACCGGCCATCACGCCAACGATCAGGCGGAAACATTGCTGATGCGCCTGCGCCGCGGTGCGGGCCTCAACGGCCTTGCCGGAATGCGTCAGGCCGTCCGCGTTCCGGGCAGCGATGAGGCGCTTGTCAGGCCGCTGCTCGGCTGGCGCCGCGATGAGCTGGAACAGATTTGCGAGTCCGCTGGCGAGACCCCGTCGAGGGACCCGAGCAACGAGGATGAGGCGTTTGAACGGATCAAGATCCGCAAGGCGCTCGACGCCGCCGACTGGATCGGACCCCGGGCGGTTTCGGCCAGCGCTGCTCACCTCGCCGATGCCGACGCAGCGCTCAATTGGGTGACCAATCGCGAATGGGACCGGGTGACCAAGACCGAGGGCGACAAGATCGACCTCGACCCGAAGGGCTTGCCGCGCGAAATCCGCCGCCGACTGATGGCGCGCGCGGTCGCCAGCCTTGCAACCGAGGGGCGCGGAGCAGCACTTCGCGGCCGCCAGTCCGACCGCCTGCTGGCGGCACTGACGACGGGCCAGAAAGCCACCTTACGCGGCGTCGCGTGCAGCGGCGGCGCAACCTGGACTTTCGCCAAGGCGCCTGTGCGCAAGGCCAAAGCGTAGGGCTTGGGTGGCTGAGCGCATTGTCATTGAAGACGATCGGCCTATCTTAAGGGGATAGGGCGCAGTGCCCATGGCAGGCGAAAAATGAACGAAAACGACAAGAAGCCCGGCAACCCCTGGACCAAGAATGTCCTGATCTGGGCGGCGATCATCTTTGGACTGATCCTGTTCGTCCAGGTGATCGGCGGCGGTTCCAGCGCGGCGACCGGGCAGGCGATGGCCTATTCGGATTTCGTTCGCCAGGTGGATAATGGAAGCGTTCGCTCGGTGACCATGGCGACCGGCACCAGCGGCAATGCCGCAATCACCGGCAAGCTCGACAGCGGCGAGGCGTTCCACACGATCGCGCCGGCCGATGCCAATGTGTCCGACCGGCTGATCGGCAAGGGCATCGCCGTCCAGGTCAAGGCGGAGGAGCAGTCGAGCATCTGGCTTTACCTGCTGTATAATTCGCTGCCCTTCCTGCTGATGATCGGAATCGCGATCTTCATCATGCGGCAGATGCAGAAAAACGCCGGATCGGGCGCCATGGGTTTCGGCAAAAGCCGGGCCAAGATGCTGACCGAAAAGCAGGGGCGGGTAACCTTCGCCGATGTCGCTGGAATCGATGAAGCGCGCGAAGAGCTTGAGGAAATCGTCGAATATCTCAAGGACCCGAACAAGTTCGCCCGGCTTGGCGGCAAGATTCCCAAGGGCGCGTTGCTGGTCGGTGCTCCCGGTACCGGCAAAACCCTGCTCGCCCGCGCCATCGCGGGGGAGGCGGGCGTTCCCTTCTTCACCATTTCGGGATCCGATTTCGTCGAGATGTTCGTCGGTGTCGGCGCCAGCCGCGTCCGCGACATGTTCGAACAGGCCAAGAAATCGGCCCCGTGCATCGTCTTCATCGATGAAATCGACGCCGTCGGGCGCCATCGCGGTGCCGGCCTCGGCAATGGCAATGACGAGCGCGAACAGACGCTCAACCAGCTCTTGGTCGAGATGGACGGGTTCGAAGCCAATGAAGGAATCATCATCATCGCCGCGACCAACCGGCCCGACGTGCTCGACCCGGCACTGCTTCGCCCCGGCCGGTTCGACCGCCAGGTGATCGTTCCCCGTCCCGATATCGAGGGCCGCGAGCAGATCCTGGCGGTGCATATGAAGAAGGTGCCGCTGGCACCCGACGTCGATCCCCGCGTGATCGCCCGCGGGACTCCGGGCTTTTCCGGCGCCGACCTTGCCAATCTGGTCAATGAGGCGGCGCTTCTGGCGGCGCGCAAGGGCAAGCGGCTGGTCGCGATGAGCGAGTTCGAAGAGGCCAAGGACAAGGTGATGATGGGTGCCGAGCGGCGCTCGATGGTCATGACCGAGGACGAGAAACGGATGACTGCGTACCACGAGGCGGGCCATGCCATCGTCGCGCTGCACGAACCCGCGTCGGACCCGATTCACAAAGCGACGATCATCCCGCGCGGTCGCGCTTTGGGCATGGTCATGCGCCTGCCGGAACGCGACAATTACAGCTATCACCGCGACAAGATGTACGCCAATTTGGCGGTTGCGATGGGCGGGCGGGTCGCTGAAGAAGTGATCTTTGGCTACGACAAGGTCAGCTCGGGAGCGTCTTCGGACATTAGCTACGCCACCGGCCTGGCGCGGGACATGGTCACGCGCTGGGGCATGTCGGACGAGCTTGGCCCGCTGCAATATGCCGAAGCCGATGAGGAGGTTTTCCTCGGCTATTCGGTCAACCGGCAGAAGAATATGTCGAATGAAACCGCCCAGGCGATCGACAAGGAAATCCGCCGCGTTGTCGAACAGGGCTACGACAGGGCCAAGACGGTGCTGACCGAATTCCGCGCCGAGCTCGAGACTCTGGCCCAGGCGTTGCTCGAATATGAGACGCTGTCGGGGGACGAGATCAAGCGCGTTCTGGCCGGCGAGACAATCGACCGGGGCGGGGCCTCGACTCCGTCGCTGCCCGCTGCGGGATCGTCTATTCCCAAGGCGAAGCGTCCCAAGCCGGGAATCGGCGGCCCGGCGGCGGCGGGGGCCTGACGCGCGGTTAAACCGGCGTTCATTGGCTTGGCCCTTTGATCGCAACCGATCAAAACAAAGGGGCTGTCGATGATATTTCGCGTGTTGCTTGGCTTCGTGCTGCTTGCCGTTCCACTGTCCGGCGTTTCGGCAATGCCGGTTTCGTCCTTCCTCGCCAAAGCCGATCGCCTAGAGAGAAAGGGTCCGCTGGCGTTGTTTTCGGGCGACCTCAAACTGCTTACTAACCAGGTCAAGAGCGACTTCGCATCGCTGCGCGAGGAGCGGCTCGGGGCCAAGGCCGCGGCCAAGCCCACTGCTTGGTGCCCGCCCGAGAAAGTGGCTCTTAGCAACAAGGACGTGATGGCTGCGATGCGGGCGGTGCCGGCGGCCGAGCGGACACGGACCCAGACCCGCGATGCCCTGCGCGCGATGCTCATCCGCAGGTACCCCTGCAGGGCGTAGGTCATAGCCAGAATTTCCTAAGGGCTTGTCATCAGGGCGTTAACCGCTAGCGTGCCCCGCTGGCGCGCGGATTTGCGCCATTGGGGAGAGGTTTTTGTCCGTTTCGCGCCACCTGGTTCTGGCTGCCTGCATGGTTACGATCGGGATCAGTGCAGCACCCGCGCCAGCCCAGCAGATGAACGCCGACATATTCTACCAGCGGGCGATTAAGCTGAAGAAAAAGGGCCCGCTGGCGATTTTCCAGCGCAAGGAAATCAAGGCCCTGATCGCCGAGGTCGAGGGCGCCGGCAAGGTCGTCAAGGAGCGTCGCCTGGCCGCGGAAAAGGCCGGCGGGCACGGCGCTTATTGTCCGCCCAAGGAAAGGGACCGGATGACCAGCGATGAATATCTCCAGCGGATTGGCGCGATTCCCCAGGCCGACCGCAAACGGATGACCATGGTCGAAGCGGTCACTCGAATGCTGGAACGAAAATATCCCTGCCGGGCCTAGGCCGCGATCCCGATACTCGCGACGACAATCGCAAACAGCCCCGCGGCGATGAACGCGAACATCGTCAACAGCGTTGCCCGCCACAATGCGCCGAACCGCGACAGTCCATAGGCGCCCTTGAGCTGGCGATACATGTGAACCGGCGGAACCAGCGCGAGGAAGGCCGCAATCGCTCCCAGCCCGGCCAGCCCGAAGAGCATTGCAGTGATCGCGAGCAGCGACATGAAGCACAGCGAATAGGTCACGAAGACGACGTGATCATAAATCCGGAACCGCCGGCTGAACGGGAATAAAAGCCATACGAACGGGACCGAGAGCGGGATCAGCAGCCAGCTATATTTATAGGCGTTGGTCTTGAGCTTGAAGAGAATGAGGTCGGGGTTTTCAGCGGCATGGATGATGCCGTTGCGAAGCCATGTTGGAAGGTCGGGAGAAAGATTCTCCTTGGTGATGCTGACGCCCTTCGTCTGAAGCGTCTGGAGAGTGCTCAATTCCTCTTCGCTCGACTTGATCCGGGCGTCGATGGTCGCGGTCGGCCGATGCTCGGCCACGGCCGTTGCACGGTCGGTGCGGAGCTTGCCAAGCGCCGTCTGCTCGCTTTCCACCTGACCGCCAAGGTCCTGTTTTATCCGCGGATTGTCGCCGATATCGAGCCCGCCGGTCAGTCCGCCGACAGCGAACAGCAGAAAGACGAAGAACAAAAACAACGCCATCGGCGAAACGAAGCTCGCCCTTTGCCCATCGACATATCTGCGGGTCAGATCGCCCGGACGCCACGCCAGCAACGGCAAGGTCCGCCAAATCTTGCCTTCGAAGTGAAGCACCCCGTGAACCAGGTCGTGGAAGAACGCCTTCAGGGTGCGGTGAACATGCGCCTGCTGCCCGCATTCGTGGCAATACTGGCCGGCCAGATCGGTCCCGCAATTGAGGCAATGGGTTTCGGCACCATGACCGGACGCTCCGCCCGCGCCCGGTTCGACCGCTTGGCCAAGAACGGCCCCGGTGACGGCGTCGCCAAGCGATTCCAGATTGCCCATTCATCCCCCCGTTCGGCTCCACCATAGATGGCTGACCGGCGCCGTGCTAGATTCTGCGGCAATGGCGCTCATTGGCCTTCTTGGCGGGTCGTTCAACCCGGCCCATCGCGGTCATCGCCGGCTCAGTCTCGCGGCTTTGCGAGCGCTTGGCCTGGATGAAATATGGTGGCTGGTGTCGCCGGGCAATCCGTTGAAGTCGGGGGCGCGGGACATGGCCCCGCTTGAGGCTCGGCTGAAATCGGCGAAAACCCAGGCGCGGCGCGCGCCAATCCGGGTGTCGGACGCGGAAACGCGGCTCGGAACAGTCTATACGATCGACACCGTGCGCCGCCTCAAGGCTCGGTACCCCCAGCATCAATTCATCTGGTTGCTTGGGAGCGACACCCTGCCAAATTTTCACAAATGGCGTGATTGGAGGGGGTTAGCACGGATGGTGCCGATTGCAGTCCTGCCTCGTCCGGGTTATGATCGCCCTGCCCAGGCGGCTCGCGCGATGGGTTGGCTGCGGCGGTTCGTCCATTCGTCCGGCCAAGCGATCAACTGGACGTTGTGGAGTGCACCGGCGATCTTTTTCCTTCGCCTGCCGCAAGACCCGACGTCCGCGACCGCTATTCGCGCGAACAACCCACATTGGCACCGTCGACCCAAGGCGATTGAATCGCCTGCCCGTCGCTCGACCATGCCAATCGCGAAGAGGAATCGACTTGAATCCACGTCCCGCTGAGAGCGCTGGCAAGGCCGGCGGCGCCGCTCGTCCGCCAATCGCGGTCGACCAGATCCACTCCATCGTGCTTCAGTCGCTCGACGACGACCAGGCGCAGGAAGTGGTCTCGATCCCGCTCGCTGGAAAATCCAATATCGCCGACCATATGGTCATCGCCTCTGGCCGCTCGACCCGCCAGGTGGCGTCGATGGCCGCCAAATTGGCCGACCGGATCAAGCAGCAAACCGGGCTGATCGCGCGCATCGAGGGGCTTCCAGCGGCCGATTGGGTGCTGATCGATGCCAATGACGTGATCGTCCACATTTTCCGCCCCGAAGTAAGAAATTTTTACAATTTGGAGAGAATGTGGTCTTTTGGCGACGACAATGAGGTGGGCGCTTCGGCGCGTGGGTGAACAATGAAGCTTCGGATGCCTTTGCTGCTATCGCTTTTTGCGCTGTGTTTCGCGCAGCCGGCGGGCGCTGCATCGAGCCCCAGCCTGACTGCGCTTGAGCAGCAACTCAATTACATGGTCGCCGGCAAATCCGCCGATGTCGGCATTGCAGCACTCGATCTGACCACTGGCGAAAGCATCAACGTCAAGGGCGAAATCCCGTTTCCGATGGCAAGCACGGTCAAGATCGCGGTTGCCGCCGCTTATCTGACCCAGGTCGATCATGGCCGCCGCACGATGCTCGACACGATCGGCAAGGATCGCGCCCGCGACCTGATGAGCAGGATGCTGGTCCATAGCGACAATCGCGCCACTGATTTGCTGATCAAGGATCTGGGTGGCCCCGCGGCAATCCAGGATTGGCTCAATTTCCACGGCTTCAGTGGCATTCGCGTCGATCGCAACATCGCCAAATTGCTGAGCGATCCGCGCGACTTGTGGGACCGCCGCGATTCGAGCACTCCATTGGCGATGGTCGAGCTGCTTCGCCGCCTCGACCGTGGCAATGTCCTGTCCGCCTCGAGCCGCAGAACGTTGCTCGAATTCATGTCGCAGTGCGAAACCGGGAAGAACCGGATGAAGGCACTGCTTCCCGAAGGCACCAGAGTCGAGCACAAGACCGGCACCCTCAACGGGCTCAGCGACGACGTTGGTTTCGTCACGATGCCCGACGGCCGCCGGGTGGCGATCGCGATCTTCACGCGTGGCGGAAGCGACCGTCCGCGGACCATAGCCGAGACCGCGCGCGCCCTTTACGATGGTTTCCGCTCGGTCGTGACCTGGTCGTTCAGCCCGACACCAGCCACCCGCTAGTGCTCCTTCACATCATTGCGCGAGGCAAGATCGGACGCTCGAGCGAGGCCGATCTGGTCGACCGCTATGTCAAGCGCATCGCGTGGCCGACCAAGGTCACCGAATTGCCCGACCGCGGCGGGACAACGCCGCCGCCCGAGCGGTCGAGCGTCACCGTCGTGCTCGACGAGCGCGGGCTCAATCTCAGCTCGGTGGAATTGGCGAAAAAGCTCGAGGAATGGCGCGACGGGGGCAAGCGCGAGGCGCGGTTCCTGATCGGCGGTGCCGACGGCCATTCGGCGGCCGACCGCTCGGACTCGGATTTCCTGCTGTCCTTCGGCGCCGCGACCTGGCCGCACATGTTCGCCCGGGCGATGCTTGCGGAACAATTGTTCCGGGCGACGTCGATCCTCGCCAATCATCCCTATCATCGCTCGGGCTGAAAATGGTCCGTATGCTCTTCCTGGCCCTGGTGTTTTCGACACTGATCGGCGCCAGCGCACCGCTCCAGCCCGCTGCGCCGTTGCTCGACGCCGAGCTCAAGGCGGCATTCGCCGAACAGTCGGCCGCGCAAACGGAAGCAACGCGGCTCGAAGCCATCGCGGCCAATGCCAAGGGCGAGTCCGCGCGGCTCGCCGCCGAACTGGCCGCCGCCGCCCAGGCGATCGATGCGGCGGAAGCCCGAATCACCGCCGCCGAGGCGGGATTGAGACTTGAGTCGGCAAGACTGTCCGGTTTCCGCACCGCACTCGCTTTGTCCGAGCGCCCGGTGGCGGCGCTATTGGCGGGTCTGGCGTTGATGAGCGAACGTCCGCCGATCCTTGCCCTTGCCGATCGCGGCGGGGTCGACGAGCTGGTCAAGACCCGAATCCTGCTCAATGCCACCCTACCGGTGGTGCAACGCCGCTCGGCCGCGCTCGCGGCGCGGATCGCCAGCGGCCAAGCGATCGAATTGGCCGCCATCAAGGCGCGGTCTTCACTGCTCGCCGACCGCCGCGCGCTGGTCACCCGCCAGCATCGGTTCGCCGCACTCGAGGAAAAAGCCCTAGCCGCGAACCTCGCCGCCGGCGGGGCCGCACTGACTGCCGGCGATCGGGTTATCGCCGGCCGCGAAGCGCTTGCGGAAATGGCCGGCGGTGGCCGCTCCTCCGGCGCCGCAATCGCCGCCGAACTGATCGCCCAGAACCCGGCCCCGGCTCGACCCGGCGCACGTCACAGCGCGGCGGGCGGCGTCCCCTTCATCTATCGGCTGCCGCTCGAGGCCCCGGTGACCCGCGGTCTCGCCGAAATCGACCGCGGCGGGGTGCGTTCGCGCGGGCTTGCGCTGGCGGCGCCGCGCGGTGCCCCGCTGGTCGTGCCCGCCGACGGGACATTACGCTTTGCTGGTCCGTTCGGGGACTATGACGGGGTCGTCATCATCGATCACGGCCACGGCTGGATCAGCCTGATCGTCAACGTTGCGACCACGATCAAGGCCGGCGCTTCGGTTCGGCGCGGTGACTCATTGGGGCGTGCGCTGGGACCGGTCGAGGTCGAACTGTCCCATAATAAGCAGCGCGTCTCGCCGGCTATAATCGCAGGTTCATCTGACCCTCTGTCAAAGGGCGGGAAAGGCGGTTAAACCGCGTGCCGCCGCCACAAGGACGCGACCCTATGAAGCTCAACCGCAAGTATCTCCCGCCCGCCGCAGTGCTCGCAGCGCTCGCGCTGGTGCCGATTACCAATAGCGCTTTCGCAGCGGTCGACGCGACCGACTATCAGGAACTTGAAAAGTTCATGAGCGTCTATGAGCGGGTCAAGGCCAATTATGTCGACAAGGTCGACGACAAGGCGCTGATCAAGGGCGCGATCGACGGCATGCTGTCGTCGCTCGATCCGCATTCGAGTTTCGCCGAAGCGAGCGATTTCGAACAATTGAAGACCACCACCGACGGTAATTACGGGGGCCTTGGGCTGACCGTTTCGATCGAGGATGGAGCGGTCAAGGTGATCGCTCCGACCGAGGATACGCCGGCCGACCGCGCCGGCATCAAGTCGGGCGACTACATCACGCATATCGGCGGCGAGCTGGCCTATGGGCTGTCGCTCGACGATGCGGTCGGCAAGATGCGCGGCGACCCCGGAACGCCGATCAAGCTGACCATCGTGCGCCCCGGCCGCGACAAGCCGTTCGATGTCACCGTCGTGCGCGAAAGGATCGAGCTTCACCCGGTCAAATGGGAAATCAAGGACGGCATCGGGATCCTCAACATCAACACCTTCTCCGGCAATGTCGCTGACCAGACCAAGTCGGCGCTGCTGGCGATCGACAAGGCGACCGGGGGCAAGCCGCTGGGCTATGTCATCGACCTTCGTTCCAACCCGGGCGGGCTGCTCGACCAGGCGGTCGACGTCAGCGATGCCTTCCTCGAGGGCGGCGAAGTCGTCTCCCAGCGGGGCCGCGAAAAGAACGACATCGAGCGTTATTATGCACGCCCTGGCGACATGGCCCACGGCCTTCCGGTGATCGTCCTGGTCGATGCCGGGACCGCCTCGGCGTCCGAAATCGTCGCCGGCGCTCTGCAGGATCATCGCCGGGCTTTGGTAATGGGCGAAACCAGCTTCGGCAAAGGGTCGGTCCAGACGGTCGTCCAGACCGGTCCCGAAGCTGCGCTGAGGCTAACGACCGCGCGCTATTACACGCCTTCGGGCCGCTCGGTTCAAGCGGGCGGGATCGAGCCCGATATCCCCGTCCCGCAGCTGTCGGACAAGGATTATAAGGATCGCCCGCGGGTGCGCGAGGCCGACCTTCGCCGCCATTTGCTGGCCCAGGCCAATGTCGACGACAAATTGCTCGAAAAGGATTCCACCGCCGATCCCCGGTTCAGCATGACCGCTGCCGAATTGGAGAAGAAGGGCATCAAGGATTTCCAGCTTTATTATGCGATCAATACGCTCAAGCGGCTGACCGGTTCTGCCGCTGCCCCTGCGCCCGTGGCGGGCAAGAAGGGCCGCTAATCCGCTGATGTCGAAAGCAGCTGCTCCATCGATCGGCACCGCGCCCTCGAGATCGCCGGCCGCTATGGCTCGGACGATCGCATTATTGCTCCCGCTGGCGCTGCTTGGCGGGGCCTTGGGGTCGCAATATCTGGGCGGGCTCTACCCGTGCGAGATGTGTTACTGGCAGCGCTGGCCGCACGGCGCAGCGATCGTCTTTGCGCTGCTCGCCTTCACCGCTCCGGCGGATAGCCCTAAGTCGCGCAATTTCACGCTTTTGGCGGCGCTTGCGATTGCAATATCGGGAATCATCGGGGTCTATCACGCCGGAGTCGAAGCGAAGATATTCGAGGGGCTGACGACCTGCACCGCGCTTGCCACCGGCGCCACCAGCACCGCCGATTTGCTCAAGCAGATCACCCATGCCCCGCTGATCCGCTGCGACCAGGTGCAATGGTCGCTGTTTGGAATCTCGCTCGCCGGCTGGAATGCGATCTTCTCGCTTGGCGGTGCCGCCGCGATCCTCCTGCTCAGCTGGAAGGCGCTTCGGCGATGAGCAGCTGGCGCCCGGGCGATCGCCGCGCCGACAGCGCGTCGATGCTTCGCGTCGATCAGGCGGGCGAATATGGAGCGACGCGGATCTATGCCGGACAGTTGGCGGTGCTTCGGCGCAATTCGGCCAATGCCAAGCTGATCCAGCGCATGGCGGCGCAGGAACAGCGCCATTTGCAGCGGTTCGACGCGCTGATGGCCGAACGCCGGGTGCGCCCGACGCTGCTTCAGCCGCTGTGGAATGTCGCCGGCTTCGCGCTCGGTGCCGCAACCGCTCTGATTTCAGAGGAAGCGGCGCTCGCCTGCACCGAAGCGGTGGAGACCGAGATCGATCGCCATTATCAGGACCAAATCGACGCATTGGGCGATAGCGATCGCGAATTATCGGCGGATATCGCCGAATTTCAGGCCGAGGAAGTCGAACATCGCGAGACTGCAATTGCCCATGGTTCGGCCACCGCGCCGGGTCATCCACTGATGACTGCGGCGATCCGTGCCGGGTGCCGGGTGGCTATCGGGCTATCAAAGCGTATTTAGGGAACTTGATTCGGGTTCGCCCGCTGAAGCGTTGAAAGGATGTTGGACGAAATGACCAGGTTGATGACCATCCTCATTGGCACCGCCCTCGCCGGAGCGGGTGCCGCGGTTTCCGTGCCAGCCGTAGCCCAGCAACCGGAACTGAGCGAAATCATCGTCTATGGCTCCGATCCTTGCCCGCGCTCGACTGACGACCAGGTCGTGATCTGCGCGCGCAAGCCGGAAAGCGAGCGCTACCGCATTCCCGAAAAGCTTCGGTCGAGCGGATCGCGCCAGAGCCGTGAAGCCTGGGCGAACAGGGCGCGACAGCTGGAGACGGTCGGAGCGACCGGGATCAACAGCTGCTCGCCGGTCGGCCCGGGCGGGTTCACCGGCTGCTTGACCCAGGTGATCCAGCAGGCCCGTCAGGAACGGCGCGAAGACAGCCAGGATTCGACCGCTCCCGAGCAATAAGCGACGCTTTGACGCGGTCGGCTAGGTGCGCGCTTTCTCCGCCGCGATCCACGTCTTGATCTGGGTTTCGAGCGTATCGAGCGGGACATTGCCCTGACCCAGAACCGCGTCGTGGAAGCGGCGGACGTCGAATTTGTCGCCTAATTCCCGCGTCGCCAGCGTGCGTAGCTCGAGGATCTTCAATTCGCCGATCTTATAGGCCAGCGCCTGGCCGGGGGTGGAGATGTAGCGATTGACCTCGGCATCGATATTGGCGTCGGTCAGCGCGGTATTGTCCTTCATGAACTTGACCGCCTGGTCCTTGCTCCAGCCCTTGGCGTGAAGCCCGGTGTCGACCACCAGCCGGCACGCGCGCCACATTTCGTAACTAAGGTGGCCCATGTCCTTTTGCGGCGTGTCGTACAGCCCAAGCTCGATCCCGAGATGCTCGGAATATAGCCCCCAGCCTTCGGTGAAGGCGGTGAAGTAACTGGTGTATTTGCGCCACGCGGGCTGATCGAGCTCCTGCTGCAGAGCGATCTGGTTGTGGTGCCCGGGCACGGCTTCATGAGCGGTCAGCGCCGGAAGCTCCCACAACGGCCGTTGGTCGAGATGGGTGGTATTGACGTAATAGGTGCCGGAAACGCCGGCGTCGGGGCTGCCCGGATTATAATATGCGGTGGTATTGCCCTCGGCGGTTTCGGCCGGGATTTCCCGCACTCCGTAAGGCAGGCGCGGGAGGCGGCCGAACAGGGTCGGCATCTTGCCGTCGATGGTCTTGGCCATGCGCGCCGCGGCCTCCATCAGCTCTTCCGGCGATTTGGCGAAATATTTCGGGTTCGTCCGCATGTCGGCGATCATTGCCTCGCGACTGGCGAATCCGGCTTTCTTCGCCACCGCTTCCATCTCGGCACGGATGCGCGCGACTTCGCTCAGGCCGAGCGCGTGAATCTGCTCGGGAGTCATTGCAGTGGTGGTGTGGAAGCGGACCAGATAATCGTAATAGGCCTTGCCGTCGGGCAGAGCGCCGACCCCGACCGCGGTCCGGCATTTGGACTTGATGTCGCGCGCATAAGCATCACCGAAGGCGGCATAGGATGGGTTGATCTTTGCGCTAATCAGCGCCGTGGCGCGCTGCTGGAGCGCTGACCAATCCGCCGCAGCAATCGAATCCGGGCGCTTTGCGGCAAAGGGTGCGTAAAAGCGTGACTTGGTCGGATCGGCGGCGATCGATCCGCTGATCGTCCCTTCGAATTTGGTCATCGTCACGCACGGCTGGGTGTAGCCGCGCCGGGCGGCATCGACGCTCATCGCGGTATAAGCGGCCATGCGCTCGGGCACCAAGGCAATGCGCGCGAGATAATTGCCATAATCGGCTCGTGTGCGGAACGGCTGCTGGTCGGCCATTCCGGCGAAGTAATTGTGGGTCCCGCCGCTGCCGCCGTAATTTAACGCGCGCGACCCGAAGCGGTTGGACTCGATGGCATTGGCCAGCTGGCGATGGAGGATCGAATAATTGGCCTGATCGGCGGGCGGCAAGGCAGCCATCGGAATGGCATCGAGCGCGGCGAGATAGGCTTTGGCTTCGGCCGCTAGCCGGTCCTGTTCGGCAAGTCCGACCCGATCCAGCTCGCGGTCGTAGGTCTGCACTCCGACGCTCGACGCAGTAATCGGCGAGTCCTTAAGATAGGCCGCCCAATAGGAATCCTGGAGCGCATGGAAATCCTCTGCGGTTCCGGCCCAGGCGGGCGTGGTCATGCCGAGCGCGGCGGCGGCGAGCAGTAATTGTCGAACGGCCATGAAAACGGGTCCTCCCTGATTGTTGCGCAGCCTATTGGAAGCCCGCCGCAGGGCAAGCCGCCATTCGACGAACGTCGATCAGGCTTCGTTCGAGCCCTTCGGCAGACACGACGCCCGGGATTCGCGCTGAATGAAGTCATTACGCGAAGAGTCGGATGGCGAACTTTTCTTCGCCACGACAAGAACGTATAGCGAACAAATGGCCCAGCTCGACACTCGCGAAAAGCTTGCGATCCTTGCCGACGCAGCGAAATATGATGCGTCGTGCGCGTCGTCGGGAACGAGCAAGCGCGACAGCCGCGGCGGCAAGGGCGTGGGATCGACCGAGGGCATGGGCATTTGTCATGCCTATGCGCCCGACGGGCGGTGCATCTCGCTGCTCAAGATCCTGCTGACCAACAGCTGCATCTTCGATTGCCATTATTGCATCAACCGCAAGAACTCGAACGTCCGCCGAGCGCGCTTTATCGCGGCCGAGGTCGTCCACCTCACCTTGGCGTTCTACAAGCGCAATTATATCGAGGGCCTGTTCCTCTCCTCGGGCATCATCAAGTCATCGAACTACACGATGGAGCAAATGGTCGAGGTCGCACGGTGCTTGCGCGAGGATCACGATTTCCGCGGCTACATCCATTTGGAGACGATCCCCGACGCCGATCCCGAGCTGGTGCGGCAGGCCGGGCTTCATGCCGACCGCGTGTCGATCAATGTCGAGCTTCCGACCGTTGCCGGACTGACCCGCCTCGCGCCCGAAAAATCGGTCGGTCAGATCGAGGGCGCGATGAAGGCGACCAAGCTTGATATCGAGGACGGCAGGGACGCGCGGCGCAAATATAATAGTGCGCCGAGCTTCGCCCCCGCCGGCCAGTCGACCCAGATGATCGTCGGCGCCGATGCCGCGAGCGACGGCGCATCGTTGTCCGCGCCAGCCAGCTCTACGACCGTTTCTCGCTACGCCGGGTCTATTACAGCGCCTTCTCGCCAATCCCCGATGCAAGCGCGGTATTGCGCTCAAGCGCCCGCCGCTGATGCGCGAACATCGGCTTTACCAGTCGGACTGGTTGATGCGCTTTTACGGCTTCAAGCCCGCCGAGGTGGTCGATGCCGCTGGGGCTGATGGCATGCTTCCGCTCGACATCGATCCCAAGCTGGCCTGGGCGCCAAGGCAGGCGCGCGAGGCGGCGATGATCGCCATGTTGAAATAAAGGTTGCTATTGAGAACGCCTCGCATTAGCAGCCTTGTACCAATCTGACGTAGGGGAAATAATGTCTCGTTTCATATTCGGCGCAGCGATTGCCGCGCTTGTCCTGTCTGTGCCGACCGCAGCCCAGGCCGACGAAAACCTCTTCGCTTATAGCTATGGCAGCGAAACCCTGCCCGCGGGCGGGACCGAAGCCTATTTGTGGGCGACTGACCGGCGCGGGAAGGGTTCCGGCGACTATAATGCTCAGGATTACAGGCTCGAACTCGAGCATGGCTTCACCAACCGCTTGCAAGCTTCGCTCTACATGAACTTCCTCTCGGTCCGCGGCGAGGGACTTGATCCGGTAATCGAGGATGTCGACCGCAACTTCGTCTGGAACGGCATGCAGGCGGCGGCGAAATATGCTCTTCTGAGCCCGTATAAGGACCCGATCGGTCTGGCGGTCTATCTCGAACCCGGCTTTGCCCGTTACAGTGGCAAGGACGGCGAGCGCGAAGACCAGCGCACCCTCGAGGCGAAGATCCTCCTGCAGAAGAATTTCGCCGGAGACCGAATCACTTGGGTCGGGAATCTAACTGGCGAACAGGAGTGGGCGCGCGCGGTTGGCGATGACAAATGGGCAAAGGAGTTCCAATTCGAGGCTTCGACCGGTCTCGGGATGCGCATCGCTCAGGGCCTGCACCTCGGCGCCGAGGGCCGTTACAGCAGTGTCTATGTGCATGGGAATCGCGATAAATGGGCGATCTTCGCTGGCCCGACCATCCATTACGCCGCCAGGAAGTGGTGGGGCACGCTCTCCTACCAGCATCAAGTGAACGGCAATCCGGGCACGCTTTCGAGCTCGCGTAACCTCGATAGCTTCACCGACCGCGAGATTCGCCTGAAGATCGGCTATAATTTCTGATGCCCAGCCGTTCCGCCTGGTATGTGGTCTTACCCGCGCTGGCCATTCCCGCGAGCGCCGAGGCGACGGTTTATTTCACTATTCCGGCGGCCCAGCAGGCAATGTTCCCGGGCGCCACGTTCGCCGACCATTCGATCGCCTTGACCCCCGCTCAGCGCAAGGCGATCGGCGCGGCCGCAGGATCCGCGGGCACGGACAAGGTCCAGCGCATCTGGGAGGCCCGTGCCGGGGGCAAGCGCGCCGGCTGGTTCATCGTCGACCGGGTCCTCGGCAAGCACGATTATATCACCTACGCGGTCGCGCTTTCGCCCGACGGCGCGGTTCGCGGAGTCGAAATCCTCGACTATCGCGAGACCTATGGCGGCGAGGTCCGCAATGCCAATTGGCGCAAGCAATTCGCCGGCAAGAGGCCGGGCCAGTCGCTCAGGCTCGACCGTGACATCAAAAACATTTCCGGCGCGACCTTGTCGTCGCGGCATGTCACCGATGGCGTCCGGCGTTTGCTGGTCACTTACCAGATGCTGCTCGCGGGGGCTTGACCGTGCGCTCTCGCCGCTGCCGCCCGTGGCTTGGGACTGTGGTCGACATCGAGGCCGATTGCGGTGCAGCGATCGAGGCTGGATTCGCGGCGATCGAACGGGTCCACACGCTCATGAGTGCGCATGATCCAATAAGCGAACTCAGCCGACTCAACCGCGGCGAGCGGGTACGGATTTCGCCCGATACCCGCATTGTATTGGACCGGGCCTTGTTCTGGTTCACGGCCAGTGGCGGATTGTTCGACCCGGCGCTGGCGGGCCGAACCGCGATCGACCGCGGTGCCCTCCCGCTCCATTCCGGACAGGCCTTGCCCGATCGATCGAGCGACTTGAGCGTGCTTCGGGTGGAGGGGCCCGTGGCCTGGCTCGAGCGTCCCGCGTGCATCGACCTGGGCGGGATTGCCAAGGGGCATGCGGTTGATGCAGCGGTAGCGGCGATGGGGAAAGCTGGAGCGCTGAGCGGATTGGTCAATGCCGGCGGCGACCTGTCTGGGTTCGGCCGTCCGCACTGCATCCAGGTGGTCGACCCCTCGACCCAGGCACCGCGGCTCGCCATTTCGCTCGACAATCGCGCGCTTGCGACGTCGGCGGGACTCGCGCGTGCGAACGGCCTCAGCTTCGCTCATTTGCCCTGCCGTTCCCCGCGCTTTGCCTCGGTCACGGTCGAGGCGGCGCGCGCGATCGATGCCGACGCGCTGACCAAGATTGCCTTCGCTCGCCATCCCTGCCTGGTCGAATTGCTCGCTGTGGCCGATGCCCGGGCGCTTGCGATCACCGCCGTCGGCGACGTCATTGGCCTTGGCGAGGAGCGGCTTGCGGCATGACCCGCAAGAAACGCGCCCGGCCGACCCGCCTGCCGAGCTGGCAGGAATATGCCGTCTATGGCAGTCTAGGAGCGCTCATTGTGACCGGCCTTGTCTGGCTCGGTCTCGATTGGTGGGTACGCATCGACGGCGAATTCGGGCCCGAGCGCCATCCTGCCGAACATTGGTCGCTGGTCGCTCACGGGATCGCGGCTTACGCCTTCCTGGTCGTGGGCGGGGCGATGATTCCCGTCCATATAAGGCTCGGCTGGGGCCTCGATCGAAACAAGGTCAGCGGGATATGGCTCGGCTCGGCCTGCATTATCGCGGCGATCTCCGCGCTTGGCCTCTATTACCTCGGCGGGGAGGGGGCCCGGTCGACCGCCAGCCTGGCGCATTGGCTGGTCGGGCTAGTGCTGATCCCGGCACTCGTCATTCACGCCGTCCGCGGCCGGCGCGGCGGCTAGGCTCATTCAGCGGCGAGCAAAGTTTCAGCGCCCCCAAGATCGACCGAAACCAGTCGGCTGACGCCTTGTTCGATCATCGTCACGCCGTAGAGGCGGTCCATCCGGCTCATCGTCACCGCATTGTGGGTGACGATCAGATAGCGCGTGTCGGTTTCGCCAGTCATTTGCGCGAGCAGGTCGCAAAAGCGCTCGACATTGGCGTCGTCGAGCGGCGCATCGACCTCATCGAGAACGCAGATCGGCGCCGGATTGGTGAGGAAGATGGCAAAGATCAGCGCGATCGCGGTCAGCGCTTGCTCGCCCCCCGACAGCAAGGTCAGCGCCGATAATTTCTTGCCCGGCGGCTGGGCCATGATTTCCAGCCCGGCTTCCAATGGGTCGTCGCTTTCGACCAGTTCGAGATGCGCCTGGCCACCGTCGAACAGGGTCGTGAACAGGCGCCGGAAATGGCCGTCGACCTGCTCGAATGCGGCGAGCAGCCGGACCCGGCCTTCGCGGTTCAGATTGCCGATCGAGCCCCGCAGGCGGTGGATCGCCTGGGTCAGCTCATCGGCTTCCTCGGCGCCCTTGAGGCGGTTTTGGTCGAGCTCGGCCAGTTCGGCCTCAGCCACCAGATTGACCGGCCCGATCCGCTCGCGCTCCGCGGTCAGCCGTTCCAGAGTTCGCGCTTCCTCGTCCGAATTGCGCTGGTCGCCGGCGTCGAAGCCAAGCAGTTCCGGCAGCCGCTGCGGCAGACATTCGAACTTCTCGACGCTGGCCCGGGCGAGTTCGGCACTTCGCGCCAGCTGGCCTTCGGCGCGGGCGGCGGCGGCGGCACGGCGTTCGCGCGCATTGGCGAAGCGCTCGTTACGACTGGCGACTTCAGTGGCGGCCTCGCTTAAGGCGCGTTCGCCTTCCGCCTCGGCGGCGGCGGCCTCGCCGACTTTGACCTGGCTGAGATCATTGGCCTGTTCGAGCGCCCGGATCTCACGGTCGAGCGTGTCCGGTTCCTGTTCTAGTCCGGCGCGTTCGTCGGCCAATTGCCGTTGGCGACCGGTGGCCTGGGCGAGGCGCTCGGCGGCATCGGACTGGCGTTTGCGCCATTCGGCCTGCTCGCGCGAACCGCTGCTCAACCGCTCGCGGTCGGCGGCGGTCTCGCGGGCGCGGGTCGCGGCTTCGGCGCGTTTATCGGCCACCGTCGTCGCAGCTGCCGAAGCGACATCGCGGGCGTGCCCGACCTGGGTTTCCAGCGTCGCCGGATCGGGCAATTGGCTGAGCGTTTTGACTGCTTGGGAAACCGCATCGCGCGCTGCTTCAAGCACCGGCAGGAGGTCGGCCTGGCGCTGGCTGAGCGCCGCGCCCTGGGCCTCGATCCGTTCGAGCGCAGCGGCCGCGCTGTCGCCGGCGCGAATTGCGTCCCGGGCGTCCTTTTCAGCCGCCAGTGCCGACTGGCGCGCGGCTTCGGCAGATGTGCGGCCGTGATTCATTGCTTCAAGCGCGGAATCCCGTTTGCCCAATGCCTCGTCGACTCCGGCCCGGAGTGCCGGCAAGTCCGCGGCGAGCTCGGCCAGGCGATTGGCGCGGAGCAAGCGTTCGGCGGCTGCGGCGCCCGCTCCTTCCGCGACAAATCCATCCCAGCGGCGCATCCGGCCGGCCAGAGTCACCAGCCGTTGGCCGACCGCGAGCGCCTGGCCATTATCGTCTTTGGCGACCGCGACCTGGCGTAGCCGCCGGCTCAATTGCGGCGGCGCCTGGGCATGGTCGGCAAGGCAATCGGTGCCGGCGGGCAGGTCGGGGTCATCGGCGGCAATCTCGGATCCCGTCCAGCGGCGGGGCGAATCGCCGTCGATCGAAGCATCGGCGTCGTCACCCAAGGCCGCTGCCAAAGCGCGCTCATAACCGCTTTCCGCCTTAAGGCTGGCGATTGCCGCGCCGCCGCTTTGGTTAAGTGCCCGGGCCAGCGCATCATGCTCCGAGGTCGCCGCCGACAGGGCCGCCCGGGCCCCGGCCAGCTGACTTTCGCCAAGGTCGCGGCGGTCGGCGGCGTCAGCGCGGACCTGCTCGGCCTCGACCCGGCGGGCTTCGGCCTGCGCCAAAGCCGTAGCGGCGGCCGAAGCGCGACTTTCGGCGTCGATCCGCGCATTTTGTTCGTCACTGCCGTCGCCAAGCGCGGCATATTGGTCGGCCAGGCGCTGATGCTCCAGTCCGGTCCGTTCAAGCTGGGCATTGGCGGCGTCGAGCGCGGCTTCGGCAACGCGCCGCTCGGCGCGCATCGCGGCGTGGCGGGCGAGCAAATCGGCAAGCGCCGCCTCGGCGTCGCGCGAAACCGTTTCGGAATCGCTCAATTGTTGGACGACGCGCGCCGCCGACGCTTCGGAATCGCTTAGTCGCGCCTCGATCGCCACCCTTTCCTGATCGAGCTGGACAATGGCGCGCTCGGCATCGCCCTGAAGCTCCTGCTCGCGGGCGATGTCGCCGGCGAGCGATCCCTCGAGCCGTTCCAGTTCGGCCAGACGGCGGGCAATGGTATCGCGCCGAGCCCGGGCACTGGCCAGTTGATGCGCCAGTTCGTGACCGGCTTCGCGCGTCTGGGCCAGTGCTTCCCGAAATACGGCAAGCGCTGCATTGGCGGCGGCCTGGGCCGCTTGAGCTTCGGCGATATGTTCCTGCGCCGATGCGACTTCGGTTGCCGTCCCGGATGCTTCCGCAGTCGCGGCTTCGGCGGCTCGTTCGGCATCGCTCCAGCGGGCGTGGAGGAGACGCGCCTCGACGCTTCGGATCTGGTCGGTCAGCTTGCGATAGCGTTCGGCGGCTCGGGCCTGCCGACGAAGCGCTGCGGCGCGCTGCTCCTGGTCGCCAAGGATTTCACCCAGTCGAACAAGATTGGCCTCCGTCGCGCGCAATTTCTGGTCGGCATCCTTGCGCCGTGCATGAAGCCCGGAAATGCCGGCCGCCTCCTCAAGCAACAGCCGCCGTTCGACCGGCTTGGCGGCAATCACCGAGCCGATCTTGCCCTGGCTGACCAGGGCCGGCGAATGGGCGCCGGTGGCGGCATCGGCGAAGAGTAAGGAAACGTCCTTCTGGCGGACGTCGCGGCCATCGATTCGATAAGCGGAACCAGCGCCGCGTTCGATCCGCCGGGTAACCTCGCTTTCGCCGCCGCCGGCTTCGTTCGAATCGCGTTCGAGCAGGATTGAAACCTCGGCGAAGTCGCGCGCCGGGCGGCTCTCGGTGCCAGCGAAAATGACGTCGTCCATGCCACCGCCGCGAAGCGACTTGGACGACGATTCGCCCATCGCCCAGCGCAACGCTTCAAGCAGGTTGGATTTGCCGCAGCCGTTGGGCCCGACCACGCCGGTCAGGCCGGCTTCAACCCTGAGCTCGGTCGGTTCGACGAAGCTTTTGAAACCGCTGAGCTTGAGCCGCCGGATGCGCAATGTCGCCCGCCCGCTTCGATCAGCCGCCCAGAGCGGACTTGAGCTTGGCTTCCAGATCCTTCCACGTCGCTACGCGCTCGAGCATCTTACCGTTCACAACGAAGGTCGGTGTGCCTGGGAAATCGGGGTATGCGGCGGTCGCATCGCCGGTCATCTGGACAAGTTGATTGACCGAATTTTCATTGGTCAGGCATTGCGTGCTCCTGGCCACCGGGACGCCGCGGACAGCGGCATATTGCTGCAGCCCGGAAAGCTTGGCGAGTTCGAGGAACTGCTTATTCGGCGGCAGGTTCTGGAGCGCTTCGAGCTTGGCCGCCGGGATCTTCTGGATTTTGCCGATCCACATCGGCTGGTCCTTGTAGAGCGCGCGCGACAAGGGGAAGAAACCCTTGGCGCCATTGCAGCGCGCGAGCAACGAAGCGGTCAGGTCAAACGCATCGCGGACGTAATTGCGGAATTCGTAGGCGACCTTGCCGTTTTTCACATAGCCGTTGATCAGCGGCGTGACTCCGGTCTCGTCGAACGCGCGGCAATGCGGGCAGGTCAAGGATCCATATTCGACCAGTTTCACCTTGGCATTGGGGTTGCCCATCACGAACCCCCCAGCCGGGGTCGCGCTGACGATGGTACTCCAGTCGCCATTCCTGGGCGGCTTGACCTTGACCGCGGCGGCACTGGTGCCGGTCGCGGCATTGCCTTCGTTGGAATTGCAACCGGCAATCGCCACCACGGCGGCGGCGCAGGCCAGAAAGACTGTCGGCTTCATTATCTCAATTGCTCCGATTGATTGCAGGCATTTCAGGGTCGTCCCCATCGATTGCGGGCGGACCATTGCTAGAAGCAATTCGCGCGGCAAGCGACTCAAGGCAAGCGCGAAGCTCGGGATCAGCGATTTGACGCAGGCCCTCACCCAATTCCTTGGGCACCGGGCGAAGCTTCGGCCGTTGGGGTCGCGGCGCGGATGGGGGCGGCTTGCCCTGGCGAAAATTGACCCGGTTGATCGCGGCATGGCCGAAGAATTGGTTGACCCGCTCCACAATCAGCGGCGTCAGATGCTGGATCAAGGGGGCATGGGCGCCATCGACCAGAAGGGTCAGCGAACCGCCCGATTTCTTGCCATTGGGAAAGCGGATCGATTCGGGCGATGAGACCTTGGCGTAGCGCTCGCCGACGATTTCCGCCCAGCGGCTGACGATCGCCGATTGCACGAAGCCGAAGCGGCGAAACGATTTGCCGCCAATGCCCGCGACCAGTTCGCTTGCCGAGCGCGGCCGGCAACTGCGCTCCGCTTCCTGGTCCTGCTTTCGCTTCGTCATGACCGTCATGTCATGCCATAGCGGGCTGGTGACCGCCAATATCGCAGCGCTCCTGCTGCAACATTATGTGGATAACTTCCGGCTGCTGCCGTGGCGCTCGCCGCCCCACGGCGCGGCGCCCGATCCCTATCGCATCTGGTTGAGCGAAATCATGCTCCAGCAGACGACGGTGGCCACGGTCATTCCCCGCTTCGAGCGGTTCCTTGGCCGCTGGCCGACGGTCGATTCGCTCGCCGCCGCAGCCACCGAGGACGTGATGGGAGAATGGGCCGGCCTTGGCTATTATGCCCGAGCTCGCAACCTCGTCGCTTGCGCCCGCTTGGTCGCTCGACGCGGCGGCTTTCCCACTACCGCAAGCGGACTTCGCGAACTGCCCGGCATTGGCGACTATACCGCTGCGGCGATCGCCGCGATTGCCTTTGGCGAAGATTCAGCCCCGGTCGACACCAACGTGGTTCGGGTGATTGCCCGGCTCAATGCGATTTCCGCTCCGCTGCGGGCCGATATCGAGCGTCGCTTTCTCGCCATGGCGCCGCCGGGCCGGGCCGGCGATCTGGCGCAGGCGATGATGGATTTGGGAGCGACCATTTGCCGCCCGCGAGCCCCCAAATGCACAATCTGTCCGGCAGCGATCGGCTGCGCCGCATTTGCCAGCGGCGCGCCTGAAGCCTTTCCGGCGAAAAAAGCCAAAGTGGCGCGTCCGCAAAAATTTGGCGTTGCCTGGTGGATCGAGCGCGGCGATCAGCTGTGGCTGGTGCGGCGCGAGGCCAATGGCCTGCTCGGCGGAATGGCGGCGCTTCCGGGCAGCGAGTGGACCGGCGACGAATGGGGGCCGCACGGATCGATCGGCCGGGTCCGCCATCTCTTCACGCATTTCGCTTTGGACCTGTCGATCGAGGCGCGCGACCGGCCGTATGGCGAAGGCTGGTGGCACCCGATCGACCGCCTCGACCAGGCCGGCCTTCCGACTCTGTATCGCAACGCCTGCGCGCTTGTGCTCGGAAGCCGCGAAAAGACCGTGCGCGATGCCTCGACTGCGGCTTGAAGTCGGCTTCACTCACCCGTAAAGGGCGGCAAAATCCCGACCGCCTCGGTGTCGCGCCGCGAAGGAAGTTTCATGGATGATCGTTTCAATACAACTGCCGGATGGGTTTTGTTCGCTGGCATCATCGCGCTTGGCGCGTCGATTGTCGCGGGCGAGACGTTCCATTCCGAACGCCCTGAAAAGATGGGCTATCCGATTGCCGGGGTTGCCGTCGAAGGCGAGGGCGGAGCTGCCGCCGAACAGCCGATCGAAGCCTTTCTGGCCAAGGCCGATCCGGCCAAGGGCGCGCAAATATTCAACAAATGCGCGGCTTGCCACACCGTCACGAAGGGCGGTCCCAACGGGCTCGGCCCGAACCTGTGGGACGTGCTTGGCGAACCGGTCGGGCAAGGCAAGGGCTTCGCCTTTTCGGATGCGCTGTCGAAAAAGGGCGGAACCTGGAATTGGGACAATCTCAGCCAATGGCTGTCCAGTCCGCGGGCGTTCGCGGCGGGAACAAAGATGACCTTTGCCGGGCTCAGCAATCCGCAGGAACGGGCCGACGTCATGGCCTATCTCAACCAGCAGAGCGACGGTCCGCTGCCGCTTCCGGCGGCGCCTGCCGTGGCCGCCCCGGCCGCTGGCGACAAAGGCGCTGCTCCGGCCGACGGCAATGCCGTTGCACCGGCCGAGGGTAATGCAGCCGCTCCGGCGGATGCCAATGCCGTGGCCGCGGAGCCTAAAAAGCCCTGACCTTTAATGGACGTCGGCGCAGTCATAGAATTTGCAGACGTAATCCCAGGCTTCCTGAGCGTCCTCGCACCAGTGGATGAGGTCAAGGTCGTGAGGCGCGATCACGCCTTCTTCGACCAAGGCTTCGAAGTTGATCACTCGGTTCCAGAACTCCTTGCCGAACAGGACGATCGGCAGCGGCCGGACCTTGCCCGTCTGGATCAGGGTCAATAATTCGAACATCTCGTCGAACGTTCCAAAACCGCCCGGGAACACCGCGACCGCCCGCGCGCGCAGCAGGAAATGCATCTTGCGCAGCGCGAAATAATGGAACTGGAAGCTCAATTCCGGGGTGACGTAAATATTGGGCAATTGTTCGTGGGGCAGCACGATGTTCAACCCTATCGTCGGCCGGTCACAGTCGATCGCGCCCCGGTTCGCCGCCTCCATGATCGATGGTCCACCACCCGAGCAGACGACGAAATGATGCTGCCCGTCTTCGGTCCGGTCGACGCAGCTGGCGAGCTGGGCGAGTTCCCGGGCGACGTCATAATAATGCGATTTCGCCTTCAGTCGCTCGGCCACCGCGCGCTGCTCGTCATTGGTTGCCGCTTCGATCAGCGCATCGGCGGTTTCGGGCGAGGGGATTCGCGCCGACCCGTAAAATACCATCGTTGACGCAATCTTCGCCTCATTGAGGAGCAGATCGGGTTTCAGCAATTCGAGCTGAAAACGGACCGGGCGAAGGTCTTCGCGCAGCAGGAACTCCTTGTCCTGAAACGCCAGCTTATAGGCTTCGCTTTCGGTCTGCGGGGTCGATGGCACCAGTTTCGCCGACGTCGCATCGGTTTTCGACGTCGGAAAAATCCGGCTTGGCGGGAAGGGCTTGGTCATTCCGCCCGACTAGCGCCATTGACGACGGTCGTCACGCTCGGCTTCGGGCACCCCAATCGATATGGCGCGTGGCGTACATCACCGCGGCCAAAGCGACGAACAACAGGGTCGATCCGATGATCAGCGAAAAGGCTTCGAGGCTGATCAAGATGTACAGCACTGCGTAAAGTCCGACCAGCAGAGCACCGACGAACGAGGCGCGGCGCCAGCTTTTCAAGAACGCCGCCGCATAGGCCGTGTTGAGGCCGGTGATAGCCGCTGCCGCAAGAATATAAGCCGGCGTGAAGCCAATGATTTCGGCCAGCGCCAGAAGCAGGACGAAAAACAGGATCAAGGCTGCCCCGGTCAGAAGGTACTCGACCGCCGAAATGGTCGCCCCACCAATCACATCGAACATCAAAAGCGCAAGAAAGGTGAAGCCGATAAACAGGAAGCCGTATTTGGCCGAACGGTCGACGTGCGAATACAGATTCACCGGCTGGATCAGACCGATTTGCGGCCTGCCCGAAGTCCGCGCAGCAACCTCGTCGGGATTCTCGTCCGCTTTGGAGTCAGGCCGGTTCTCGCCGGGCAGCGCGGTACGGATCAATGATTTGCCAAGCGCGAGATTGCCAATCCTGTAATGGGCCGAAAAACCGCTCTGATCGACGCGCCGCTCGCTTGGGAGAAAGTCCCCGGTAAAGCTTGGATTTTGCCATGATGACGTCGCGGTCCAGTCGGTCTGGCCGGCCGCGGGCGCCAGTCCGATCGACCCATTGCCACGAAGGTTGAAAGAATAATCGACGTCTAGGGCGCCGCTGCCGACCATCGACGCGTCAATCCAGGAGAAGAATCCCTTTCCTCCGGTGCTGCCTTCGCCGGGCTGGAGTACGAGCGCTTTGCCGCCGACGTTCACCTGGGGATTGGCGCCAAGACCGCGAGGATCGCTTATGCCGAAGCGTAATTCCGCGCGGTAAAGGTCGAGCGCGGTCGCTTCGACACCAGCTTGAGCGAGATCGGGAAGAACGAATGACGCATGTCCGGTGGCGCGAGCGTCGTACACAACCGCTTCGTAGATCGAGCGCTTGCGCCGCTCCGGACGAATTTTGGTATCGAGGACCGACACGGTTGGAGCGACGGTCAGTTCGCGGATGACATCGCGCGATCGAGTGACGCTTTGGCCATTTTCAACCACGGTTTCGGTCGCCTGCGCGCGATACGGAACGACGAGGAGCGGACCGCTGATAATCTGGCGGTCGCCCCAACCTTCGGTGATCGATTCACTCGCTGCCTGGGATTGGGTCTGGCGATCATAAACGAGCATCCAGACGAAAAACAACGGGAGTGCCAGGAGGAAACCGATCGCGATTGCCCAACCCAGTTTCCGATCCGGGCTAGTGTCGGTTCCATCCACGCTGGCCATTCCAATCTCCTGACTAAACTCAACTCATCTACAGAAATGCACGGTTCGTCGTCAAGTGTAATGCATGTGCCTACTTGAAAGCTGGGTAGGAACCAGCCCACATCGGAGGCATGATCGACATTCGCCCCTTTGCTTCACTCGGTCACGCCGACCACGGCTGGCTCGACGCACGCCACCATTTCAGCTTCGCCAGCTATCACGATCCCAAACGCATGGGCTGGGGACGAATCCGGGTTTGGAACGATGATCGGATCGCGGCCAAGAACGGCTTTCCGCCCCACCCGCATCGCGACATGGAAATTGTCACTTACGTGCGGACCGGGGCGATCACTCACCAGGATTCGCTTGGCAACAAGGGCCGGACCGGGGCCGGCGACGTTCAGGTGATGAGCGCTGGAACAGGGGTCACCCACGCCGAATATAATCTGGAGGACGAGCAGACGACCTTGTTCCAGATATGGATCGAGAGCGACCTCCCGGGCGCTTCACCGGCCTGGGGAGCAATGCCGTTCCCAAAGGACAATCGGGAGGGCAAATTCCAGTTGCTCGCCAGCGGCGATCCCGGCGATGGAGCGCTTTCGATCAACGCCGACGCGCGGATTCTGGGCGCGAGCCTGGGGGCGGGCAAGGCGATCGAACTCGACGCCGATCCCAGCCGCCATCTCTATCTCGTCTCAAGCGGGAAGATCCGCGTCAACGGGGTCGAGGCGGCGTCCCGCGACGGGGTCGCCATCACTGGCGAAAGCGCACTTCGGATCGAGGGAATCGAGGATAGCGAGCTGGTTCTGGTTGACGTCCGCTGAGATCCGGTTCGAGGGCGGTTGAGAAAGCCTGTGCTTGAAGTCGCCTCGATTGACCGGCATGGGGCGACACGCGTTCCTCGATGAAGCGCGATTCACCAGCAAAAAGCGTGAGTTGAATGACGGCGAAGTTTCGCTTGGCGATGGCAGTTTTGGGGACCGGCCTGGCGCTCGGGCCGGTGGCTGCGCTTGCCCAGGATGTCCCCCCAGCGCAATCGCCGAGCACCACCCAGACCAATACCGCCGACCCGGTCGGCCCCCGCGAGTTGGAAAACTTCAACTTGCCCGGGACCGTCACGCGCCCCGCCGATCCGCAGCCAAGCCCAACCACAAACACCACCGCGCCATCCTCTCGGCGGCCCGGCACTGAGCCGACGGGCACGACGCCAAGGCCGCCGAGCGCCACTCCGTCGGGTCCGGCCCGCGATTCGACTTCGGGCGCCCGCGCGGCCGCGGCCAGCGCCGATGCGCAAACCATCGACCGACCGGCGCGCGACCAACGTCCGCCAGCGACCGCGAACAGTCCGACGTCAACGGTAACGATGCAGCTTCCGCCAGTCGGCGATTCCCCAACCGACTCCGCCTCGGGCGACGATTTGTCGGGAAGCCCGCAAGCTGTTCCGGGGGTGGCCTTGCCGGCCAATGATATTCCATTGGGGTGGATGGCCGTCGCGGTCATGCTGCTTGCTGGCGCGGGTTTTTATTACTGGCGCAACCGCCAGCGCCAGGCGATGGCCGGCGGTCCCGATTACGATATGTTTGAAGCGCCGGTGCCGACGGCCGATACGCGCCGCGCTCCGGCCCCAGCGCCGGCCCCAGCTCCGGCGAGCCGAGCCGTAAGCCCGCCGCGACCTGCCGAGATGGACGCCGATTCAATGGGCCTGGTGTCGACCCGGCTGCGCCCGTGGATCGACATCACCTTCCGGCCGACAGCGTGCACGATCGACGACGACAATGTGACCTTCGAATTTGAGCTGGACCTGTTCAATTCGGGCTCCACACCGGCGCGTGCGATCCTGGTCGAGGCGAGCTATTTCAACGCCAGCGAAACTCAAGAGCCTGAAATCGAGCATTTTTTCGCCAATCCGGTCGGCGCTGGCGGCCGCGCCACCTCGCTCGCGCCGCTCAAGCGAATGACCATCAAAACCAAGGTGGTCACACCGCGCGCGCAGGTTCGGGAATATGAAGCCGGCGGGCGCAAGGTGTTCGTGCCGTTGATCGCCTTCAACGCGCTCTATCGCTGGTCGAGCGGCGAAGGCCAGACATCGGTCAGCTATGTGGTTGGGCGAACCACCGATGGCGAACGGCTCGCGCCGTTCCGGCTCGATCAGGCGGGCCGCGAATTTCGAACGCTCGGCGAGCGGCCGCTTCCGGTCGCGATACGCCATTAAATCTTCGCCGGGCGGCGCGCGCTCCACCGCCAATTGACAAGGTGTATTAGTTTTCTAATACGGAGACTTCGAGCAGGGAGTTTCCGGATTATGAAGCATAAGGTGGTCATTGCCGCAATTGGCGGTCTGTTGGCGTCGGCGGCGCAGGCCATTCCGCCCGATTTCAAGCGGCAGGCGGACAGCTTCCTCGCGTCATCCTATCCCGCCGGCGGACCTGGTGCAGCGGTCGTCGTCAGCGAGCACGGCAAGATCGTCTACAGCGGACAAGCAGGCATGGCCGATATCGCGGCCAAGCGGCCGGTCACTCCCGCCACGGTCTTCCGACTGGGATCGATCACCAAGCAATTCGCGTCGGCGGTCGTGCTTCAGCTGGTCCAGGAAGGACGGCTGAAACTGACCGATCCGATCGGCGACTATCTCAAGGATTATCCGAACGGGTCGAACATCACGGTGCGGCAGATTTTGAACCATACGTCGGGCATCCAGGACTATACCGAAATCGAGGGGTTCATGGTCGAGGACAATACCGACAAGCCCTATACGACGGCCCAGTTGCTGGCTTTGTTCAAGGACCTTCCGGCGGTCTCGAAGCCGGGTGAAAAATGGGCCTATAACAATAGCGGCTATCTCCTCGTCGGAGCGCTGATCGAGGCGGTTACCGGCAACAGCTGGGCAAGCGAGGTCGACCGCCGGATCGCGCGTCCGCTGGGCCTCAAGAGCATTCAATATGGAATCGACGAAAGTCGTAATCCGCTGATGGCCAAGGGCTATACGGCGGGCGAGGATAAAATGGTCAAGCCGGCGATGAAAATCGACATGACCGTTCCCGGCGCGGCCGGTGCACTCGATGGCGATGTCGGCGATCTCGCGCGCTGGGCCGACGCTCTGCACCACGGCAGAATTGTCTCCGCGCCCCTTTATGCGGAAATGATCGCTCCGACCAAAATGCCCGACGGACATCCCGAAAATTACGGCTATGGCC
The DNA here is from genome assembly GCA_040390365.1 of Pseudomonadota bacterium. GTDB lineage: Bacteria > Pseudomonadota > Alphaproteobacteria > Sphingomonadales > Sphingomonadaceae > Sphingomicrobium. The sequence continues at coordinate 45,880 of JAZJYM010000011.1, forward strand.
TGGCTCCGGGCACACTTCGCGATGCTCCGACCATCGGCCATTCGGGCGGCATTTTCGGCTTCCTGACCGACAGCCTCTATTTTCCCAAGGAGGACGTGTTCGTCGCGGTGTTCACCAATAGCGATTCGCCCCAAACCTCGCCCAACGTCGCGGTGCGCAAGCTTGGCGCATTGGCCATCGGATTGCCGTTCCCGACCTTCACCGAACAGAAGTTCGATCCCCAGGCGGTCACTCCGTGGCTTGGCACATATTCTTATGCTTCGGCCCAGCGGACGCTTGAAATGATCGACGGCAAACTGGTGTCCTCCCGAGTGGGCGGCGGCGGGCTGCCGCTGGTTGCGGTCGGCAACAACACTTTCTCATTTGGAGATCAGAATTTCGGCTGGCTGGTGCTTGCCCGCGACCCGGCCGGCAAACCGATCGTCGAATTCCATGGCAATGGTGAGACCAAAGGCGACATCGGCATCTGGACCGGTCCGCCGCCGGTTAAGAAGCCCGAGGTTCAGGTTCCGCGCGCGACGCTCGACACGTATGTCGGAACCTACACCACTCCGATCGGCAAGGCGAAGATCGCGATCGATGACAAACAGCACCTGACGGTTCAGCTGGAGGGTCAACCGCCGTTCGCCATGCGTGCGCTGGCGTCGGATCGCTTCTCGGTCGATATGGTCAAGGCCGAGGTCAAGTTCATCGTCACCGCGGGCAAGGTCAGCGGCCTCACGATCGAGCAAGGCGGCAAGTCCCTTCCCGGCAAACGTGACTAGTTCGGCTTAAAGCGCGGTCCCGGTCGAATTGTAACTATGCCAGGCCAGCACTGCCGCAGCGCCGCGGTGCGGGCGCCAGCGTTCGGCCCACTCGCGGCATTGCTTTTCGCTCGGCCGTTCGGGGTGGCCAAGCAGCCTCCCAAGTTCGATCTGGACCGCCAAATCGCCGGCCGGGAAGGCGTCCGGCCGACCTTCGGCGAAGAGCAGATAGATTTCCGCCGACCACCGCCCGATGCCCTTGATCCGGGTCAATTGTTCGATCGCCTCCTCATCGTCGGCCGGCAAACGGGTGAGGTCGAGGTCGCCCGATAGCACGAGGCTTGCAAGGCTCCGCGCATAGCCGGCCTTCTGCCGCGACAATCCGGCCTCGCGCAGGGCTTCGTCGCTCGCTGCATTGAGGGCTTTGAGATCGAGCGGCTGACCGAATTTCGCGGTCAATTTCGCCCACATCGATCGCGCCGCGGCAACGCTGACCTGTTGCCCGACGATGGTCCGGACCAGGGTCTCGACTCCGGGATCGCTCAAGCGCGGTTCGGGGCGTCCCTTCTCCGCGATAATCTTGGCGAACGCGCTTTCGCGCTCGGCCAGAGCGCTAAGGCTCTCGGCGAGGGACTGGGCGGTCCGAACCATCAGGGCCGGCTGGCGGCGTAAAGCGCGACTGCGGCGGCGTTGGAGACATTGAGGCTTTCGATGCTCGCGCTGATCGCCAGCCGGGCCAATGAATCGCAGTGATCGCGCACGTTCGAACGCATCCCGGGGCCTTCCGCGCCAAGCACCAGCGCAATCCGTTGCGGCCCAAGCGCGTCCTCGAGCATGGTTTCGGCATCGCCGGCCAGGCCGATGCGCCAAAACCCGGCTTCGGCGATTTCGTCGAGCGCCCGCGACAGGTTGACCACCCGGGCCCACGGCACCCGCTCGAGCGCGCCCGAGGCGGCCTTGGCCAGCGCTCCGCCCTCGGGCGGCGCGTGACGGTCCTGAGTGACGATGCCGATTGCACCGAACGCCGCGGCAGAGCGCAGGATGGCGCCGACATTGTGCGGATCGGTGACTTGGTCGAGGACCAAAAGGATCGCCTTTTCCGGCGCGTCGGCGAGCATGTCCGAAAGCCAGATATCTTCCAGCGGCTCGACTTCAACGACCACGCCCTGGTGCGGGGCGTCGGCGGGCACCAGTCGTGCCAGATCCCCGGCCTCGGCCATGATGACCGCCACCTCGGGCGGAAATTGCATGAAATCGGCGGCTTCGCGCGTGGTCCATGCCTTGAGAATTCGGCGCTCGGGATTGTCCAGCGCGGCGGCGACCGCGTGGCGGCCCCAAAAGCGCGGACGTCCCGGATTGCTACCGCTCTTGTGCTTGTTCTTGCGCGCCATCGCCGCTGCTCTTGCCGCCCCATTGGCGCCAACGCAACTCCATGCTCCTGGCGGATATCAGCGGCTGCTCACCGCGATGCTTGAGCGTCAGGCGCGGCTCCTCAGATCTCGGCCCTGAAATCTTCACCGTCACGCCTTTGGCTGCTGCGCCACGTTCCAATCGCCACAATAACGATGATCGGATAGGCCCAGAAATTGAGCGAGGCGGCATAAGCGCGCGGAATGAGCGCGCTGTCCATGCCCTTGAGCACATGGCCCATGATCGTCGTGAGCTGCAGCCCTGCAACCCACAAGGGCCAGAACTGGTTTGAGCGCAAAGCGATCCCGATCAGTCCCATGGACAGTGCCAGATCGACCAGGAAAACCGCATATTCAAGGCCGTGGAACCGCTGCTGAAGCGGCGCCAGCAGGGCCGTCGTCGCGATCGCCGCGATGACGCACATCGCGGACACGGCGCGTTCGTCGCGTCCGCCCTTGAGCCAAGCGTAAAGCGCGACTGCCACAAGCAACGCTCTGAAGAAATTCGGTGCCATGTCGTCCTTTGTCGACCGGACCACGCGCTGCGCAGTCCGGTCAAGCGTTTCGAGTGATTATGCGACCACGCGAAGGTCTGGCTGAGCCGCTGCCGTCTTGGGGCATTCATTGTCGCCGAACGACGTCGTGCGGAGGCCCGGGATAAGCTCGCGCGCCTCGACCAGCGCCTGGTGGCAATGCGCGATTCCGCCGCGCGCCGCGACCAGCCCGGTGGTTGTCGCAGCAAGCTGCTCGAAGGCGGCGTGGCTGGAAACGAAGCCGGCGTTGGTTACGCCGCGCGCAAGCACCATCCGGCTTTGCAGCTCGGCCAATTCGATGAGCGCGGATTCGATGCTGTCTTCGACCGCACGGACCTGCGTTGCGACGTCAAAAGCGGCATTTTCGATGATTTGTTTACGCATGTTTTCTCCTTCTCCGGCGCGGGCGCCGAAGCTGTTTGCGGAGCGATTTGAAGATCGGCCTGCTTAGGTGTTCAAAAGCCTTGAAAGGCTTTCCAGCCCGGCGAGGTACATTCCCGCCGAAAACGCCGCCCCGATCGCGATGGCCACGATCCAGAACAACCGCTGGCCGACGCTCATCTCATTCCGGGGGTTGCTCCTCGTTGCGAAAGGCGGTTGCAGGGAAGGCCAAAAAGCGGGCCTCTGCTCGGTAAGGAAACTCGCGTCTCCAGCCTCCCCTGCGCGGTCAGCGTGCCGAATCTGTTGACCAACCGCGGCTTCTGGGTGGCCGGTGGCAGGGGTCGCTGCAATGTGCGGCGATTGATGTATCAAACGCTGATATTCGTCTTTGCGTTCGGCAACCAGCCGCGCGGCTTCGAATCGGCGGGCGACGCCAAGGGTATGAAGCGCCTGGCGAATGCGCTGATCGACGGTGTGGGGTGAAATGCCGAGCTCTACGGCGATTTCCTTGGACGAATAATTGCCGGCGACGAGTCTCAGGCAATCGAGCTGGCCTGCAGACAATCGGGCTACTCGATCTTCCAACTCACCCATGCGAATCCTGTTTGAGCGTTCGGCATGCGAATGGACGCCGCCGAACCTGTTTGTCGAAACGCTCGTCACGACCGCCATAATCACCGAACTCCCGAGTCGATCCACGGCCATAGGTTAATTGGAGAAATTCCGCCATAAAATGCCCAGTTTCCCGCGAATTATGCTCGAATCGGCGGATTCGCGGCCATTTTGGCACAATTGCAATGCTCGAACGCCTAGTCCTTGCAATGACTAGGTTCTCTCTAGCAACGCGATTTTGGTTTTTGCCGGCCAGGTTTAAAGCCGAACGGCTGAACGGTTTCAACCGCCATCAACAATTCAACCGATACGGATCATTTGCCGGAGATATGGTGGAGAGGGCTGGATTCGAACCAGCGTACGCTTGCGCGGGCAGATTTACAGT
>JAZJYM010000012.1:0-49918 GCA_040390365.1 Pseudomonadota bacterium
CTTGAAACACGCTTACCCCACTTTGGGAATCCCGTTTATGAGTTCACGGCCTAATAGGATTTGATTTCGTCCAAGCTGGCGATGGACGAATATTGTCCCCTTGCGATCCCCGCGCCCAGTCCGGGGCTCCGCTCCCCGGCGCGTCGACGGGCCTGCGCTAAGCCCGATCCGGCGCTCCGCCGCCACAAACGTCGACACGACGGCTGGACCGTCGCCCGGCAAGCCCATTTCCTGCATATTCTCGCCGTCACCCGCAGCGTCACCCGCGCCGCGCGCGCGGTCGGGATGAGCCGGGAGAGCGCGCATCGCTTGCGGGCACGCGACCCGCACGGGCTGTTCGCGGCGCTGTGGGCGCGCTGCTTCGCCCCGACGTCCACTCCGCGCTCAGCGGCCGAAGTTGACGAAAGTCACAGGCGCACGATCGCGATCGCCTGCGGTGCCCTCGGACTGCCACGCGTCCCAACCCGCGAAACATCGTCAACTTCGTGACCCGCCAGCTGCAACCGCTTGTGCCCCGCGCCGGCCTTGCCCCGGCTACCGCGCCAGCCTTGCCAGCGCCTCGTCCAACGACTGCAGAAACCGCGACCGGTCGGCCTTGGTGAACGGCGCCGGACCGCCGATCGAACCGTCGCCGCCGGCCACTCCGCCGCGCAAATCGGCCATGATCGCGCGGGTCGCGATCGCCGGGCCGATCGAGCCCGCGGTGAACGGCTTGCCGGTGGGGCCGATGACCTGCGCTCCGGCCTTGAGGCAGCGGTCGGCGAGCAGGATGTCGCCGGTGATCACCACGCTGCCCGGCCCCGCGGCGTCGGCGATCCAGTCGTCGGCGGCGTCGAAGCCATCGCTGACCACGATGCGCTCGATCAGCGGATGATCGGGGACTCGCAAATGGCTGTTGCTGACGACCTTGACCGCCACCCCGCGCCGCCACGCGACCTTGTACACCTCGTCCTTGACCGGGCAGGCATCCGCATCGATCAAGATGCGGACATCAGGCATGATCATCGAGAAGCATCATTGGTGGCTGCGAAGGCATGGCATCGGTCGCTATCTAGACCGCCCGGGCGCAGCGGCCTAGGCAGTGGGCTGTCCATCGACAGGAGCGTGCCCATGCGAGTCGCCCTCGACCAGAAGCCCGACGAGGCGATGCCCAATCTCGCCGCTCGTTATTCGCCCGAGTTGCTCGGCGCAGCGGGTGCCTTTTCGGTCGCAACCTACCGCCATTCGATCCTTCCGCGGCGATTGTTCGAGGCGGCGCGGATCGCGATCGCCGCAATCAACGGCTGCACCGTGTGCCGCGACTGGCGCACCGGGCGCCATTCCTTCCTGCTCGGGATCGGCGAAGGCGAAGGGACCAGCGGCAGCGATCCCGACGAGGCATTTTATGATTCGATCATGGCCGGCGACCTGTCGCTGCTCGATGAGCGTGAGACGCTGGCGGTCCGCTACGTCCAGAACATGAGCACCGACCCGCAAGGCCTGGCCGCGGACGAAGCCTTGTGGTCCAAGCTCAAGTCCAAACTCAGCGATGCCGAGATTGTCGACCTGACCTATTGCGCGGCGGGCTGGATTGGGTTCGGCCGCGCGACCCATGTGCTGGGAGTCGATGGCGCGTGCACGCTTCCGGAACTGTCGAAGCAGGCCGAGGAACTTGCTAAATGACCGCGCGGCCCGGTGGCCAATCCTCAGTTCTTGAAATTCTCAAGGCCGCGGACGACCCCCGCCTTTTGCGACGGATTGGCGGCGATGGTCTTGACCTTGGCCGCCTTGGGCTTGCGCACTTCCTTGTTCGACTTCTTCTGGCTCTTGGCCATTGCGGCTCTCCTGTTGCAAGCGGCGCTTGGCCGCCTGCCGCGCATCATAACCGCCTCCCGCATCAGCGCCTAGCCCGGACCGCCAATCGTGTTGGTGCGGCGGGCGTGATACCAGGCACCGACTCCATCGGGCTCGGCGATTGTCGCCGGCCCGGTCGGGACAGGTTCGCCATTGGCGTATGAGGAGGATGACATGACCCGTATCTTGGCCCTTGCACTAATCGGCACAGCAGCGCTCGCCGCCCCCATATCGGTCGACGCTCGCGCCGGCCACGGCTGGAAAACGATCAACGAGACGATCGTCGATTCCGGCACCAGCGATACGATCTATTTGTCCAACACTAGAAACTTCAGCCAGCTCAAATTGTGCGTCCGCTTCGGACCGCTGAAGCTGCGCGATGTCGCGGTCCGGTTTCGCAACGGAAAGACCAAATATCTGGCCGGGGAGCGGATCGGCGACGGCGATTGCGGCGCTCGAATCGAGCTTTCGGGCGGCCGCCGCGACGTCAGCCGGATCAAGCTCAACTACAAGACGATCTATGCCGGCACCCGGCGCCCCGTAATCCGCGTCCAGGCCCGCTAGACATAGCGAGGCCGCCGCCCAGGAACCCCGGACGGCGGCCCTGTACGCCGCTTACACTCGTGGTTTTGCTAGGCGGGCTGAAGCGCTGGCGCGAACCCGGCGTTGCCGAAGCTCGTTTGACCGATGCTCGCGTTGCGGGCCTTGTCGATCAGGCGCTGCGGCAGTCCGGCGATGGTCGGCAGCGGCTGGGCGCGGCCGGCCGCGACTTCGCGCTGGCGATGTTCGAAAAAGGCCGCGCGCTTGAGCCGCTTCTTGAGCGACAGCGAGGGGTTGTCGGCGCTCGGTCCGCGCTTGGCCCGTTCGATCGGACTTTCGACCCGGCGGTTGGGCAATATGGCCGCCGCCGGAGCTGCCCGGCCCCAGGCGAAGGCCGAATGACCGCGCTCCATCGCAACCTTGGGCTGCGGCGACGACTTGGCGATGGGGACGAAATTGTCGGTCTCGACCAAGGCGCGGTTCTTGCGGCGGCGCGACAGACCAACGCCGACGCCCGCCAGCGCCAGCAGCGCGAGCGCGCCGGCAAACGCCATTTGCGCTTCCGCACCATATTCCGGGGTCGCCACGGCAGCGGCGGGGACTTCGGCTGGCGGCGGCGCAACATTCGGTGCCATTTCGACAACCGGATCGGCAGCGATCTCGGGAACTGCTGGTGCCGGGGCCGCCGCAATTACCGGGGCCGGAGCGGACTGGGCCGCGGCGGTGGAGCGAACGACCGGCTTGGCGGCCCGGGCTTTGGCGACTTTGGTCGAGGTAGCGACCGGAGCGGTATCGGCCACCGGCGCGATTTCAACCGGGTCGGACGTGACGGCGGGGGGCGCTGCTTCGAGAATTGCGGGCGCGGGATCGCTTGCGACCGGAACGTCGGCAACCGGTGCCGCATCCTGGGCGAGTGCGATCGTTGGTGAAAAGGCGAGGGCCGCTGCTAACGCTGCGGCGCCCGTGCGAGCATAGAATGTGGTTTTCATCATGGTCCTAGGTGAACCAGCGAATCAGCCTTTCGGGCGCATGGAAACGGCGGCCCGACCGCTTGGAACGACGAGCCGAGCGGGCATTTCGAGATATGCTCCGAGTGTCAGCCGCAGTCCGGGATCGCGATCCGGACACCTCCGGATGGGGACAATGAAGTTACCGCTTGAGGGCTTTTACCGCCGCCAGGGACTGGGCGACGTGCTTGCTCCAATCCATCTCGGAATGGACCATGACGATGCGTCCGCCGCGGTCGATGACATAGCTGGTGCGGTTGGACATTCCGACCAGCGGGAGGGCGACATCATAGGCCTTGATGATCGGCTTGGTCGCGGTCGCGACGGGAAAGGCGTTGCGGCATTCCTCGACCGAAAATTTCTTGAGCGTCGGCAGATCGTCGGCCGACATGCCGATCACTTGAGCGCCCATCTTGTTGAAGTCGGCGCTGGCTTCGCTGAAGGCATGAGCCTCGAGCGTACAGCCCTTGGTGAAGGCCTTGGGAAAGAAATAGAGGACCACCGGGCCCTTCTTGAGCGCGTCCGACAAACGAAGCTTGAACGGCTTGCCGGCGTTGGCGCCGGTGGTGACGAAATCGGGCGCCTTGGCCCCGACCTTCAATGCCGCCCAGGCCGGGCTGGCGGTAACGAACAGGGTGCAGGCCAGGCCGATCAGCAATTTGCGCATAAGGGCGACTCCTTCGCCCGCAGGGTAAACCACCACCGGCCGCTGCGCCAGTGACTGGCGGCTCGGCCGAACGTCTAGCGACGCTCGGGCGCGAGCCAGCCAACCAGGACGTAAAACAGAATCATGATCGGGCCAGTGATCAGGGTTGCGGCGACCATGGCAAGGCGGATGATGAGCGGGTCGATGCCGGTCATATCGGCAACACCAGCAGCGACACCCAGGACCTTGGCATCCTGGCGATTGAGAACGAAACGATTGTTCATTGTATATCCCTTCGAGGGTTTCGTTCGGTCAGGCGATCGGAAGCGAGGTGGCGGCCGAAACGAACAGCAATGCAGTGATGAAGGCGCCGGCGAACATCGTCGCGTTGAGGCGGGCGGTTGAGAGCGAGAAGTCCATGTTTAATCCCCTTGGTATCAATGTTGGCGGATCCGTCATTGGGTCCGTGCAATCATCCAATGCATGGGGCGTGCCAATTACATAATGTCGTTTGTTTTCAATGATACAGCAAAAAGGCTCAGGAACATAAGTTGGTGAAATCTTCAGACGGTTTGGGAATTTTCACCAACTTCGCTCGAATATCCGAGCCTTTGCGCCCAGTGCAGCAGGACTGGCAGGACCGGCGCAAGTTCGGCTTCGTAGCGCCGCCAGCGCCCGCTCGGGGCAGCGTTCAACGGCTTCACCACCTGGTCGTAACTTGGGGTGATGATCGCCCCGCGGGTCATGGCGGTCGCCCGGTGATCGAGCAATTGCGCCTTCCACTCCAGGCCCAGGAACGCAATCAACGGCCGCAACTCACCTTCGGCATCGGCAATCAATTGTTCGTACACCAAGGTGTGGACAGCGAGCGGCACCCGCTCCCGCGACGACATGAACTGGTCCATCGACGCGTCGTACATTTCGGCGCAGTCGCCGATCTCGAGGAAGCTCGCCATGGCGTCGTTGAGAATGAAATTCTGCATGAAACAGCTGAGCACGCAATCGGCCGGATGGCGCTGCGAGAAGATGATCCTGGCGTCGGGAAACAAAGCGTAAATCAGTGGCAGGCCAAGCATGTTGAGCGGCAATTTGTCGACCACCAAGCCGGTGAAGCCGGGATCGACGTGCCGATCGAGTTCGGCGAAATACGCCGCGCGCGCCCGTTCGAGCTCGAGCGCTGTGCGCTGGTCGAGGTTGGTTGCGCCGCCGAGGCTGGTTTCCGCAGCACCGAGCATATGGACCTCTTCCAGCACCTGGGTTTCGGGATGGCCCATCAGGAAGGTATCGAGCAATGTCGTGCCCGAGCGCGGAAAGCCGACCAGAAAGGCCGGGCTGCGGCGCTTGCCCGGCGCAACCGGAGTGATCTTGCCGCCATGGAGGTCGGCCTGGCGGCGCATGGCGCGGAGGCGAGTGCGGTAGTCGGCGCCCTTTTTCCGCCATCCCGCAAAATCATCGACCGAGCGATTCATTGCCGTCGCTTCGGCGAAGGCCGCGGAATGATTGCCGAGGGCGTCTTCGACCTTGGCCTTGAGCCGGTGAAGATAGCCGGGATCGCCGGCAATCTGCTCGTCGTCGAGGAGCCGCTTGGCGGTCGCCGGGTCACCGTCGCGAAGCGCGATCGCGGCCGCCGCGCTGGCGAATTCCTGGCCGTCGATCCCGGCGCGATCGGCGGCGGCGAGCAGCGCTCGCAATTCGTCAAACCGGCTGGTTCTTTCGAGCAAATAGGCAAGCGACAGCAGGATTGCGATGTCATAATCCCCAGCATCGCCCGCATCAGCCGCCGGCCGGCGCCCGAGTTCCAGAAGTCCGGGGCCGGGATCATCGCCGGCCCGGTCGAGCGCCTGACGGACGCCTTCGTCATAATGGCCGAGCGACTCGTGCTGGAACCCCATTTCGGAGAGGATTTTCGCAAGTAGCATACGGGGCATTGTGTCGCCCGGATCGCCGGCGAGCAGCGCCTCGGCTTCGGCCCGAGCCTCGGCCAGCTGCTTCGAAAGCGACAGAGCGCTGACCAGATTGCGCCGGATCGGTATTTCACCCGGGTTGAGCCGCGCCGCGTGGCGGAAGGCGTCGGCCGCCTCGCTCCATTGCTCGAGGCCGGCCAAAGCATTGCCGGCGTTGCTCCATGCCCGCCAGTCCGACGGATTGAGCGAGCCGACCCGGAGCCATGCCTCGCTGCTTGCGGCATAATCCTTGGCGCAATCGGCGGCCTCCGCCCGGGCATGCCACAGGACTGGATTGGCCGCGTCCTTGCCCTCCGGCCTGACGGCGATTGCAAGTGCTTCGCTGCCGCGGCTGGAATCGACCAAGGCGCGGGCCAGCATCACTCGGAAGGCCAGATTCGCTGGCTCGATCTCGGTCGCCCGGCCAAGCGCCTTGATGCCGTCCTCGAACCGCCCCGAGCGGCACTGGATCAGGCCCAGCAAATGGTGAGCGGACGCAGAGCCGCCATCGGCCGCAACGATCCCCTCCGCAAGCCTTCGAGCATCGTCGAGATCGCCGCGTTGAAAAGCGGCCAGGGCATCGCTCATGGGGTTGGGGTCGGTCACTCCCGCTCCTTGGAAATCGCCGCCGTGCTGGTCAAGCTCTAGCGCCCATAGCCAAGCCGGTCGGCCCAGTGCAGCAACGTCGGCAAGGCGGGTTTGAGCAGCGCCTCATAATTGCGCCAGCGCCCGACGGAGCGCGTGTTGAGCGGCTCCGCAACCTGGTCATAGCTGGCGGTGGTGATCCGGTCCCGAGCGCTCGCCGCGCGGCGGTGATCGACCAGCTCGTCGCTCCACTCCAGCCCGAGGAATTCGAACAATTGGAAAAGCACAAGCGCCGGGTCGCGGACCAATGTTTCATGGGTCACGGTCGAGGCGGAAAGTGGAAGCAACTCCTCGCTCCTGGTCCAGATATCGAGCGTCACATCGTAGAAATCGGCGGCATCGGCGGGATCGAGGAAATTGGCCATCGCCGGGTTCATCGCGAAATTCTGGATCATCCCGCTGAGCACGCAATCGCACGGATGGCGCTGTGCAAAAATGATTTTCGAATTGGGAAACAAGCGGTGGATCAGCGGCGCGCACAAGGTGTTGATCGGCATCTTGTCGACCACCAGCCCGCCGAATTGAGGGCCGATGTGGCGATCCAGATGGTGGAAATATATGGCGCGCAGCCGATCGGCTTCGTCCTCCTCGATTTCGGCCAGCCGGGACAGCGGGCCAAGCGCGTCGGCGACGAAACCCATGAGCGGTATTTCCTCGAGCACCCGGACCGCCGGATGGCCCATCAGGAAGGTGTCGAGCAAGGTCGTGCCCGACCGCGGAAAGCCGAGCAGGAACACCGGCGGCGGGCGTTCGCCCGGTCGCGCGGGAACGAACCGAGCCGCCCAATCGGGCGTGATCGCGGCCGCAAAATCGCGCATGCTTTGGCGCAATTGAGCGGCGGAAGAACGCCACCGGTCGCGGTCGGGCAGCGCCGCATTCTTGGCCAGGATCGCGGCTTCCGCAGCGGGATAATCGCCGCGCCCGTCCGCCACTCTGGCGGTGAGCGCGAAGATGCGCTGCGGATCCCGGCTCGAGTCGGCCTTGACGAGCCACGCCGCGGCATCGTCCAGGGCGCGGCGGCGCCACGCGTCGAGCGCTCGCAAATAGGCCAGCTTATCGTCGGTCGCTCCGCTGGCGTCCGCTTCGGCGAGCAACAGCGCCAAGTCATCGAGGCGGTTGTTGCGATCGTGGAGCTGGCCGAGTTCGGCGATAACTTCGGCGTTCGACGGGTCGGCTTCAAGAAGCTGGCGATAGACGGCCTCCGCCTCCGAATCCCTCTGCAACGTTCCGAGCAGCCGGCCGCGGCGCAGGAGCAGCGCAAAGTCGCCGGGAGCCGCACCAAGCAGACGTTCTGTCGCCGCGAAATCGGCATGGCGTTCGGCGATCGCCGCCTCCTCAAGCTCGCCCGCGGCATCGGCCGCTTCGCAGCGCGACCGCCACAGCATCTCCGCCGCCGGACCTGGTGCCGGGGCGCGGGCGTGCGCCAGACCTTCGGCTGAGCGGCCCGAATCGATCAGCGCCCGGACGAGGTGGACGCGGAGGTTGGGGTTGGCCGGCTCCAGCACCAGCGCGCGCTCGAGCGCAACGATCCCCTCGGCGAAAGCCTTGCGCCGGCATTGCAGGATGCCGAGCAAATGCAGCAACGCCGCGCTTTCCCCCGCTGCCAGCGCGGCGCGCGCCGATCGTTCGGCAGCGGGTAGGTCCCCGGCTTCGAACAGCTTGAATGCTTGGGTGGGGTCGCTCACCGGGCCTGTCTAGTTGGCCTTCGAGCAAAGGTTAAGCCAGCGCCCGGCGGCGCCGGTCCGGCGAGGGCTAGCGGCCAACCGCGCTCTTGGGCGAGTTGCGGCTCGGCGCGTTGTCGCTCGCCTTGGTCGTACCATGGCGGCACCGCGCCAGAAGGGTCGGGAAATCGAAATTGCTATTGGCTTCGAGCGCCGACACCGAAGCCGAAGCGCACTGGCGCTCGCTTTCGTAGCGCGTGGGCAGGGTCGCGACCGGAGTGCAGGCCGAACCGCCATCGGCGCAGCCCAGGATCGCAATGACAAAATAACCGGCGCCCATCGAACAATCCCCATTTGGTATCATGGTCATAACCCCGAATTTATCGCGTGGTTCCAATCGGTTCGTCGCATTGATTTGCGGCTGCCCCCGGCGCACCCTAATTACTGGCGATGGACCCGGCCGCACCTTTCCCATCGTCAAAGCCGAGCGGCGGCATCAAGGTCCTGCTGCGGTTCCTGCCGATGCTGTGGCCAAAGGGCGAGGGCGAGCTCAAGGCGCGGGTCATCGGCGCGGTCATGCTGGTGCTTGCGGGCAAGGCGGCGGTGCTGCTGATGCCGTTCGCCTACAAGGCGGTGATCGACGGCATGAGCGGGGCGCGCGCCGCCGCCGGGATCGTCGTCGGAATGGTCCTTGCTTATGCCACCGCGCGCTTCGCCGGAGTGCTGTCGGACAATTTGCGCAACGCCTTGTTCGAGAAGGTTGGTCAGAATGCGGCGCGCAGGCTGGCCGGACAGGTGTTCCGCCATATCCACGATCTGTCGCTCCGCTTTCACCTCGAGCGGCGCACCGGATCGCTGACCAAGGTCGTCGAACGCGGCACCAAGAGCATCGACATGATGCTCTATTTCCTATTGTTCAACATCGGCCCGACGATCATCGAACTGGCTGCGATCTGCATCATCTTCCTGGTCAAGTTCGGCGCCGGCCTGGTCGCCGCGACGCTGATCATGGTCGCCATTTACATCACCTTTACCCGCGCCGTGACCGACTGGCGCGCCAAGCTCCAGCGGCAAATGAACGAGGTCGACAATCGCGCCATCGGCCGCGCCGTCGACAGCCTGCTCAATTACGAAACGGTCAAATATTTCGGCGCCGAGGAACGCGAAGCCGAGCGCTACGACGAGGCGGTCGGCGCGTTTACCAAGGCGACGGTCAAGAATGAGGTGTCGCTCGCCTGGCTCAATATCGGCCAGTCGCTGATCACCAATTTGATGATGGCCGGGGCGATGGTCTTCACCGTGTGGGGCTGGAGCAAGGGGCGGTTTACCGCGGGCGATGTCGTTCTGGTCAATAGCTTGCTGATGCAGCTGTTCCGGCCGCTCGACATGCTCGGCTGGGTCTATCGAACGATCCGCCAGGGGCTGATCGACATGGAAGCGATGTTCAACCTGCTCGATACGCCGGCCGAGATCAAAGACCGGCCCGGCGCACCCGATCTGGTGGTGAGAACGGGCCATATCCGCTTCGAGAATGTCGATTTCGGCTATGAGCCCGAGCGGCAGATCCTGCGCGGCGTGACAATCGACATTCCGCCCGGGACAAGTTGCGCGATCGTCGGTCCCTCGGGCGCCGGCAAATCGACCATCGCCCGGCTGCTCTACCGATTTTACGATCCCAGTAGCGGTCGCATCACCATCGACGGCCAGGACATTGCTGCGGTCACCCAGAAAAGCCTTCGCGCGGCGATCGGGATCGTCCCCCAGGACACCGTTTTGTTCAACGACACCATCGGCTACAACATCGGCTATGGCCGCGGCGACAGCAGCCAGGAGATGATCGAGGAAGCCGCGCGCGGCGCCGCCATCGACCGCTTCATCGCGATCGTCCCGGATGGCTATCAGACGATGGTCGGCGAGCGCGGGCTCAAGCTCTCGGGCGGCGAAAAACAGCGCGTAGCAATCGCCCGCACCCTGCTCAAGAACCCGCCAATCCTGGTCCTCGACGAAGCCACCAGCGCGCTCGACAGCCGAACCGAGCAAGCGATCCAGGCGACGCTCGACAAGATTGCCGAAAGCCGCACCACGATCATGATCGCCCACCGCCTCTCGACCATCGCCGAGGCCGATCAGATCATCGTCCTCGACGCTGGCGAAGTGGCCGAGCGCGGAACGCACCATGAGCTGCTAGCGAGCGGCGGGCTTTACGCCGAGCTGTGGGTGCGCCAGGCTGCCGAGCGCTCGGCGGAAGAATTGCAGGCGGCTGAGTGACCATCGTCAGCAATCCATCTCCGCGCCAGTGGATTGCTTCGTCGCTGCGCTCCTCGCAATGACGACATGGTGAGCATCGAGCAAATCCTTCATCAGACGTTCGGTTTTCCCGACTTTCGCGGGGTCCAGCGCGAGGTCGTCGATCGGGTCATGGCCGGGCTGCATACGCTCGCCGTGATGCCGACCGGCGCGGGCAAGAGCCTGTGCTACCAGCTGCCGGCTCTGGCGCGCGAGGGCACCGCGTTGGTGATCTCGCCATTGATCGCGCTGATGCACGACCAGATCCGCGCCGCGTCGGCGGTCGGGATCAAGGCGGCGTCGCTGACTTCGGCCGACGGCGACCGCGAGGAAACGATGCGCCGGTTTCGCGATGGCGAGCTCGACCTGCTCTATGTCGCGCCCGAACGCGCCACCACCGACGGATTCCGCCGCCTCATCGACCGCGCCCATCTGTCGCTGATCGCGATCGACGAAGCCCATTGCGTAAGCGAATGGGGGCATGATTTCCGGCCCGATTATCGCATGCTCACCGGGCTTCTCGACGACCATCGCGAAATCCCGCGGCTGGCATTGACCGCGACCGCCGACCGCCGCACCCGCGCCGACATTTTGGCGCAGCTCGGAATCCCCGAGGACGGGCTGATCATCGCCGGATTCGACCGGCCCAACATCCGCTACATGGTCCGCCCGCGCGAGCAGACCGGCAAGCAATTGCGCGACTTGCTGGCCGACCGCCCGGGCCCCGCGATCATCTATGCGCCGAGCCGCGACAAGGCCGCCAAATTCGCCGAGCAGATCGCCGCCTCGGGCCGGCCCGCTTTGCCCTATCACGCGGGACTCGAACCCGCCGTGCGCAAGCGCAACCAGGCCGCGTTCGTTCATAGCGAAGAGATGGTGATGGCGGCGACGGTCGCATTCGGAATGGGCATCGACAAGCCCGACATCCGGTTGGTCGCCCACGCCGCAATCCCCAAAAGCATCGAGGCTTATTATCAGGAAACCGGCCGCGCCGGGCGCGACGGCGAACCCGCCGAGGCGTGGATGCTGTGGTCGGCGGGCGATTTCGCGCTCGCCCGCCAGCGGATCGAGAAAGAGGTCGAGCCGGCGCGCCAGGCGCAGGAGCGCGAACGCTTGAACGCGCTTGCGGCATTGGTCGAAACACCCAATTGCCGGCGCGCGATATTGCTTCGGCATTTCGGCGAAGATCCGCCCGCGCAATGCGGCAATTGCGACAATTGCCTGGAACCGCCGGCGATGCTCGATGCGACCGAGGTTGCGCGCAAATTATTGTCCGCCGCCTTCCGCACTGAAATGCGCTTTGGCGTCGGCCATTTGAGCGCTGTGCTGCGCGGCGACGACAGTGAGAAAGTGCGCAATTTCGGTCACCACAAATTGTCGGTGTTCGGGATTTGCACGGCCGAGGAAATGGCGCTGGTCCCGGCCGCCGCGCGGGCGCTGATCGCGCGCGATGCATTGCGCGCCGACGCTTATGGTGGACTCAGTTTCGGCCCTGGCGCGCGCGGCATTTTGACGGGCGGCGAGACGCTGACGATCGCGGTCCCGCCGGTCCGCAAGCGCCGCCGCCGCGGCGCAGCCGGCGATGGCCCCGTCGATCCGCTGTTCGAGGCGCTGCGCGCCGAACGCCGCCGGCTGGCGAGCGAGGCGAGCGTTCCGCCCTACGTCGTCTTCCATGATTCGACCTTGCGCGAAATTGCCGCGGCGCGGCCGGCTTCGCTCGCCGAGCTTGGCCGGGTTCCCGGAATCGGCGCGGCCAAGCTCGAGCGTTATGGAGCGGCCATGCTCGCCATCGTCAGCGCTGCCTGACCGTTGGCAAGATTATAGGCTTGCGTAATCAGCGTGGGAGTCGGACACACCAGCCGTCTTTCTCAAGCCCATCGGGATGTCCATGATTCGAAGCATGTTTCTTGCGTCCGCCGCGCTTTCGGTCGCTTCGTCACCAGCCGGATATTACCGACTGGGAACCGCGCCGGAGGGTCAATGAGCAATCTTCGCAAATTCGACGACCAGATCAGCGTGTGCGGCCAGATTACGGTCGAAAGTGTCGCCGATCTGCCCGCCCAGGGCGTTACCATGCTGATCAACAACCGGCCCGACGGCGAGGATCCGGGACAGCCGGCGGCGGGGGATATCGAGGCCGCCGCCGAGCGCGCCGGACTGACCTATCGCCACATCCCGATCATTCGCGGAATAGGTCCGGCCGATGTCGAAGCGATGGACCAGGCGATCGAACAAGCGAACGGCGGCAAGGTGCTCGCGTTCTGCCGCTCGGGCAATCGCTCGGCACTGGTCAGCGCGCTCGCCCGCCGCCGTCAGGGAATCGCCCAAGCGACAATCGAGCAGCAATTGATCGCCGCCGGAGTCGATCCGTCGCCGATCGCTCATTTGCTCTAGGCCGTCGGTCAGAACGGAGTGACCCTTCCGGCGGCGATTTCGTCCGGCCGGGGAGCGCGGCCGAGCATTTCATTGCGGTGCGGAAAACGACCGAAGCGAGCGATGATCGAGTGATGCTTCTGCGCAAAATCGAGCAGGTTGGAATTGCCGTATCTGGTGAACAGCAGAAGCGAGCGATTTTGCTCGGCGATATCCTCGCTATGTTCGAACGGCATGTACAGGAACGGCCGCTCGTCGGTTTCGACCTGTTCGTCAAAGCCGCGATCGACCGCGCCGGTCGCGATCGCAAGCGCCAGCGGATCGGTCGAAAATTGATCGGCATGGCCGCGGAACATGTTGCGCGGGAACTGGTCGAACAGGATGATGGCGGCGAGCGCGGTCAACGGGTCGCCGAGAAAGCTGGATGCCGGCAATTGGCGCTTGTCCGACCACAAATCGTGAAAGGTCTCGCGAATCCGGCGGTCGAGCTCGTCGTCGGCTTTCCACCATTGCCGGGGCTCAAGCCCGAACCAGAAGCGCAGAACCTCGCCGCGCCAGTCCAGGGACGACGTCATTGCGAGCGCAGCGACGAATTCGCAACGCTCACGCCGCGGTTCCGCCAACCGTCAGCCCGTCGATCAGCAAGGTTGGCTGACCGACCCCGGCGGGGATACTTTGCCCGCCCTTGCCGCACACGCCAATGCCCTCGTCGAGCGCAAGGTCGTTGCCGATGCCCTTGACCCGGGTGAGGACGCTCGGTCCGTCGCCGATCAGGGTCGCGCCCTTGATTGGTTCGGCGATCCTGCCGCCGCGAATTCGATAGGCCTCGGTGCACGAGAATACGAACTTGCCGCTGGTGATGTCGACCTGGCCGCCGCCGAAGCTTTTGGCGTAAATCCCGTCCTTGACCCGCTCGACCAATTCGCCCGGGTCATCGCGGCCGCCGAGCATGAAGGTGTTGGTCATGCGCGGCATCGGCGCATGAGCGAAGCTCTGGCGGCGGCCATTGCCGGTCGCCGCCATGCCCATCAGCCGGGCATTGAGCCGATCCTGCAAATAGCCTTTGAGAATGCCGTCTTCGATCAGGACCGTTCGGCCAGTGGGAGTGCCTTCGTCGTCGATCGTCAGGGATCCGCGCCGGTGCCGCATCGCGCCATCGTCGATGACGGTCACTCCGGGGGCCGCGACTCGCTCGCCAATGCGTCCGGAAAAGGCCGAGCTGCCCTTGCGGTTGAAATCGCCCTCGAGGCCATGGCCGACCGCTTCGTGAAGCAATACGCCGGGCCAGCCGGGACCGAGCACGACCTCCATTTCGCCAGCCGGAGCAGCGACCGACTCGAGGTTAGCGAGCGCCTGGGCGAGTGCGATATCGATACTTCGGCTCCACGCCGCTTCATCGAACAATGGCGTGTAGAGATGGCGTCCGCCAACGCCGTGATAACCGGTTTCGCGGCGACCGTTGTGCTCGACCACGATGCTTACTCCGAGGCGGACGAGCGGGCGAATGTCGGACGCCGCAAAGCCGTCGCCGCGCAGGATATCGATCACGCTCCAGCTTGCCGCCAAGGTGACGCTGACCTGGACCACGCGCGGGTCGCGGGCTCGGGCGGCGGCGTCGATTCGCTGGCACAAGTCGACTTTCTCGGCGAACGGCACCAGGACCAGGGGATCGTCGCCGTCATACATCGACTGGTTGGTGCGCTTGGGCGGCGGTGCCGCTGCGCCGATCGCCGGATCGATCAGCCGGAGGGTCGCAGCGGCGCGGTCGATCGCCGCTTCGCTGATTTCATTGGCGTGCGAAAACGCCGTCATCTCGCCCGATACGCCGCGCAGGCCGAACCCGGAGGAGGCATTGTAATCGGCCGTTTTCAATCGCCCGTCGTCGAAGCCGAACGCCTCGTTGACCGCATATTGGAGGTAGAGCTCGCCGTCGTCGCAGGCTGACAGATGCTTGGCCGCAAGCCCCCGCGCACGATCCGGATCGAGGGTTCGATAGAGGAAGCGGCGCGGGTCCGCGGTCATTCCGCGGGTCGGTCCGCGGGTCGGTCCGCGGGTCGATCCGCGAGCCCGCCTTCGAGCACGAAGCGGCGGTCGCAATAGCCGCATTCGACGAAACCGGTCGCCGGGTCGATGCGCAGATAGACGCGCGGATGGCCGAGCGCGGCCTCGACCTCGCCCGAACCGTCGCAGGCGACGCTGGACGAGGTGACGACGATGGTTTCGGGCGGTGGGATCATCGGCGCTGCACTACCAACGCACCCCACCGCCCGCAACCATGCTTACTGATAGGTCGCGGTGATCGTATATTCGTTCGCGTAGAGGCCCGGCGACATCCCCGACGAAATGGTCACGTCGCCGCCGATGAAGACGTCGAACACCTTGTCGATTCCGACCGTGTAGGAATAACGGCCGTTGACGTCCGCAACCTGGTCGAGATCGAGCGCGACATTGATCCAGGTCGTGCTGCTGAGGTTGCCGTTGAGGTACAGCTTGTCGGGCAGGACCGCCTCGACGCTGACCGCCTGGCTGGCCGTTCCAGCGCCCATCATCCGTCCGCGTGACGGCGTGAATTGCGGCATCTGGGTTATGGTCCCGCCAAGACCGACGGTGCCGGTTACGGCATCAACCGTAACCGTTCCCGACCCGCTCGCCGGGATTACGTAACCGCCGAACGACAAATCGGCGATCTTGATGAACGACAACGGATCGAGAATGATAACCTTGCCGGTCGAATCCTTGTTCGGGGCGACGTAATTCCCCGCAAAGGCCGAGCCCGGCATTGAAAGCGCCGCGGCAGCCGCCACGGCAAGACTGGTACAAACATGTTTCATGCCATTTCCCCACTTTGGATGACCAATGCGGGGTAGCTTCTTGTTTACACCAATCGCTTTAGGGGCAGGGTATGCTCGAAATTAACGCTGTTCCTTGGCCATGTTCGGCGCGCTTTTCCGGACTTTTCGCTGAGCTTGCTTCCGCACAGTGAGTAGCGCGGCTATGGCGCAGCGATGAACTTGTCCGACCCGCAACCGCCAGCCATCCGGATCGAGGCGCTGGAAAAGACCTACGCCGGCGGCAAGCGCGCGCTCGACGGGGTCAGCTTCGACGTTCCGCGCGGCCAGATTTTCGGACTGCTCGGCCCCAATGGAGCGGGCAAGTCGACGCTGATCAACATCCTCGCCGGCCTGGTCGTGAAAAGCGCCGGAACGGTGTCGGTGTGGGGCTTCGACATCGACGAGCATCCGCGCAACGCCAAGCGCGCCATCGGCGTCGTCCCGCAGGAAATCATCTTCGACCCCTTCTTCACGCCCCGCGAGACGCTTGAAATCCAGGCCGGACTCTATGGCGTTCCACCCGCCGAACGGCAGAGCGATGCACTGCTCGCAGCGATGCACCTGACCGACAAGGCCAATGCTTATGCGCGGACCCTGTCGGGCGGCATGAAGCGGCGCTTGCTGGTGGCCAAGGCGATGGTTCATTCGCCGCCGATCCTGGTTCTGGACGAGCCCACGGCAGGGGTCGATGTCGAGCTTCGCCGGCAATTGTGGGACTATGTCCGAAAGCTCAATCAAACCGGCGTGACGATCGTCCTGACCACCCATTACCTCGAGGAAGCCGAGCAATTGTGCGATCGCATCGCGATCATCCACAACGGCAAAGTGGTCGCCAACGAACCGACCCGCGAACTGATCGCCCGGGCCCAGGAGAAATCGGTCATCGTGACCGTCGACCGCGACCTTGCCCAGGCACCGCAAGCGGCCTGTTTCGACCGGGTCGAGCGGATCGACGATCGAACGCTCGAAATCGCCTATCGCAAGGACCGGGTGAACGCCGGCGAAGTCCTTGCCGCGGTCCAGGAAGACGGCTTTGGAATTGTCGACGTGCGGACCCGCGACCCCGACCTTGAAGATGTCTTCCTGAGCCTGGTCGGGAGCGCCCCCAAGGCATGACCATGACAGCCGACGTGCTGATCATCGGGTCGGGCGCAGCCGGTCTGACCGCGGCGCTCAACCTCGCTGAAACGCGGACCGTCGCGGTGATGGCCAAGGGCGAGCTTGGCGGCGGCGCGACCGAATGGGCCCAGGGCGGGATCGCCGCGGTGCTCGAGGAAGGCGACAGCTTCGATTCGCACATCGAGGACACGATGATCGCCGGCGCCGGGCTCAACCGGCGCGAGATCGTCGAATATGTCGTCGGCGAAGCGCCGCGCGCAATCGCCCGGCTGGTCGAGCTTGGAGTGCCCTTCGCGACCGACGGCGCGGCCTTCCATCTGACCCGCGAAGGCGGCCATTCGCACCGCCGTATCGTCCACGTCGCCGACGCCACCGGCTGGGCGGTCCAGGAAGCGTTGGAAAAAGCGGTCATCGCCCACCCCAACATCACGATCATTCCCGACAGGGTCGCGATCGACCTGATCACCGGTCGCCATGCCAGCGAATTTTCCACCACTGGCGCGGTCCACGGCGCTTATGCCTTCAATCGCAACACCCAAACGGTCGAAACGCTGACGGCGCGGGCAACGATTCTCGCCACCGGCGGGGCGGGCCGCGCTTATCTATATTCGACCGCGCCGCGCGGCGCGACCGGCGACGGGATCGCCATGGCGTGGCGCGCCGGGTGCCGCATCTCCAACATGGAATTCATGCAATTCCACCCGACCTGCCTATACAATCTGGAGGTCAAGAATTTCCTCATCACCGAGGCGGTGCGCGGCGAAGGCGGTTTGCTCAAGAACCCCAGGACCGGCGAGCGCTTCATGCCCGCTTATGACGAACGCGCCGAGCTTGCGCCGCGCGACATCGTCGCCCGCGCCATCGACAGCGAAATCAAGCGCGATGGCCTCGATTATGTATGGCTCGACATCAGCCACAAGGAGCCGGATTTCGTCCGCTCGCATTTCCCCAATATCTACGAGAAATTGCTCGGCCTTGAAATCGACATCACCAGCCAGCCGATCCCGGTGGTTCCGGCCCAGCACTACACCTGCGGCGGAGTGCTGATCGATCGCGACGGGCGGACCGACGCGCCGGGCCTCTATGCCGCTGGCGAAGTCAGCCAGTCGGGGCTTCACGGCGCCAACCGTCTGGCTTCCAACAGCCTGCTCGAATGCCTCGTGTTCGGCGAGGCGGCGGCACAGCATATCGACGCGCATTGGGACGATCTGGCCGCTCCCCCAGCGATCCGGCCGTGGGACGAAAGCCGGGTCGCCGACAGCGACGAGGAAGTCGTGATCACCCAGACCTGGGGGGAGATCCGCCGCTTCATGTGGAATTATGTCGGCATCGTGCGGACCACCAAAAGGCTCGAGCGGGCCAAGCACCGGACCGATTTGCTGCGCCGCGAGGTCGCCGAATATTACCGCAATTTCCGGGTCACCGCCGACCTCATCGAATTGCGCAACCTGGTCGAGGTCGCCGACCTCATCATCCGTTCGGCGCTGTCGCGCCACGAAAGCCGCGGGCTTCATTATACGCTCGATTATCCCGCTCTGGCGGACGAAGCGTTCGATACGATCCTCACCCCGTGACCGGCCAATCGAACGCTTTGGCAGCTGACGCGTTATCATCATTCGACACCGTAATTCGACAGCGTCATTAGACACCGGGGCGCCATTTGCTTCAGCCATTGTTCAAGCCACTGCTGCTTGAGGCCAAGTAATTGAAATTCTTTTGAGAAAGCGAAACCATGAAGCGACTGGCGACATTGTTCCTGGCGACTGCGTTCGCCTTCAGCCCGGCGATCCTGCCGGCCCCGGCAAGCGCTTCGACGCCGGCCACGGCCAACGTCCGCGCCGCAACGCCTTTGTGGTTCGCCAATGGGTCACCGGCCGCGGCGCGCCAGCTGGTCCAGCTGCTCGCCACGGCCAAGGTCGAAGGGCTCAACCCCAAGCGCTATAATGTAAGCGGGCTGTCGCGCGCGGTCGAAGCCGCGGCATCGGGCAATCCGGCGGCGCAAAACCAAGCGCAGCGCATGCTCAATGATGCGCTGGTCGCTTATGTCCGCGATTCGCGCCACGATCCCAATGTCGGGATCATCTATGTCGATCCGCAGCTGCGGCCGTCGCCGCCGTCGCCGGCGCAAATCCTGGCCGACGCCGCAGCAGCGCCGTCGCTCGCCGATTATGTCGCGCAAATGGGCTGGATGAACCCGATTTACGGCAAGCTCCGCCAGGCGCTTACCAGCCGCATGTACCGTAACGGCAATGAAGAGAGATTGCTGCGCATCAACCTGGAACGCGCCCGCGCCCTGCCCGCCGGGGGTCACCGCTACATCATCGTCAATGCCGCCGCCCAGCGGCTCTACATGTACGAAAATGGCCAGGTCGTGGATTCGATGCGGGTGGTCGCCGGCAAGCCCGAGACGCAGACCCCGATGATGAACGCGCTGATCCGCTACGTCGCGCTCAACCCCTATTGGAACGTGCCGCCCGAAACCGCGTCGCACAACCTTGCCCCCAAGGTGCTCAAGGAAGGCCGCTCCTATTTCACCAACCGCGGCTATGACGTGTTCGACGGCTGGGGCGAAAGCGCGCGCAAGATCGACCCCATGTCGATCAATTGGCAGGCGGTCGCCGCGGGCACGCTTCAGGTCAAGATGCGCCAGCGCCCGGGGCCGGCTAATTCGATGGGCAAGATGAAGTTCATGTTCCCCAATAAGGAGGGGATCTGGCTTCACGACACGCCGGTGCAGGAAAAGATCGACGATCCCGCCCGGCTTCAAAGCGGCGGCTGCGTCCGGCTGGAAGATGCGGCGCGGTTGCAGCGGTGGATTTACGGCCGCGCCCTCCAGCCCAAGGGCAGCGCGCCCGAACAGAAGGTCGAAGTGCCGGGCCAGATGCCGCTCTATCTGACCTATCTGACCGCGGTTCCGAGCGGGACGCAGATCGTCTATTTCGACGATTTCTACGGCCGCGACCGACCCCAAAGCCGTCGCCGGGGATAATTGATGGGGGTGCGGCAACCGCCGCACCCCCTTTTTTTAGAGGTTGCCGCAATAATAGCAGAGGGGCAGACCGCCCGTGCCGCTCACGCGATTGTAGCTTTCAATATTATTCCCGACCGTGCACCGGTTGTCATTGTGGTGCACGTTCGTGCCAGGAAGCTTCGAATGAAAAGCAGGAACCTTAGCCATTGGCTTGGCCTTTCTATGAACGCAATTTCGAGATAGAAGGGCCGGAGCCAAATGACCCCGACCCGGCGATTATCGGACCGATATGATCCGGGCCATGGTCCAAATGGCGCACCTCCTTCCTTCGGGATGGCGGCGCGCAACCTGTCCAAGGGTTAACTGCGCGACGCTGCGGGAGATGTGGCGGCGGTCGGTCATTGATCGGCCGCCGCATTTTGTTGATCGCTCCTGGCAGAACGAAGAAACCACAACTGTCCGTTGTGGTCGATTTTATGGTCGTCCTTCAGTCGAGAGAGCTGGGGGCTAAGACTAGTTCTGGCGATTTCACCACGGTCCCAAGCGCCAGCAAACAACTCGAGCAACTGGTTGGCCGTCGCCCCAGATGGAAACTGCTCGTCGAGAGCCTTGAGGACCAGTTCTTTGATGGTGAGGCGGGCGTAGGGTGAAGCAGATCGCGCCTCCTTGTTTTCGAGGTATTGCTTCCAGACCTCCGCAGCTGCCTCACTCAAGTCGAGGTTGGATTGCGAAAACAGGTGACGCTGTTGCGGCTCCGGGCTCTTCTTACCTACGGCCCGTTGAGCGACGCGAACTTCGAAGAGTTCCCGCTCGAGAGGGGCGATAAGTGCGCGGAGTTTCGCCACTTCCGTCTCGAGGTGCTTCTCACGCCCCTCCAGAAACGTCCTGAGATCCGACATACACCCTTGTAGTCCGATTTGCGCGTCTGCGCAAGCACTTTGGAGTCCGTTGGCGCAGATGCTGACTACATCATTGATTTTCTACGATTCTTTGGAGCTTGGCTTTCCCTGGAACGCTGAGTCTGCCGTTGCGAGAAGCAGGCGCTTCCCTCGCGCGGCTCACCTGCTAAACCCTCGGCCTTCATGGCCGACGCCCAACCCCACCTCTATCTCGTCGACGGGTCGAGCTTTATCTTCCGCGCCTATCACCGGCTGCCGCCGCTGACCAATCGCCACGGCCAGCCGGCGGGCGCGGTCTATGGCTATACCGCAATGCTGTGGAAGCTCGCCGGCGACCTCAACCGGGCTGACGGCCCGACGCACATGGCGGTCATCCTCGATGCGTCGGAAAAGACGTTCCGCAACGACATGTACGACCAGTATAAGGCGCACCGCCCGCCGCCGCCCGAAGACCTGGTGCCGCAATTCCCGCTGATCCGGACCGCAACCCGGGCGTTTTCGATCCCGTGCATCGAAGAAGCGGGGCTGGAGGCCGACGACATCATCGCCTCCTATGTCACCGCGGCCAAAGCGGCGGGGTGGAAAACGACCATCGTCAGTTCCGACAAGGACCTCATGCAATTGGTCGAGGACGGATCGGTCGACATGCTCGACACGATGAACGACCGCCGCATCGACCGCGCTTATGTGCTCGAGAAGTTCGGGGTTCCCCCGGACAAGGTTGGCGACGTGCTGGCGCTGATGGGCGACAGCGTCGACAATGTCCCGGGCGTACCGGGAATCGGGCCCAAGACCGCGAGCCAGCTGATCCAGACCTATGGCGATCTGGAGACCGTGCTCGCGAACACGGACGACATTACCAAGCCCAAGCTCAAGCAGAATCTGATCGACCATGCCGATAATGCGCGGCTGAGCCGCGAGCTGGTGCGGCTGGTATGCGATTCCAAGCTGCCCGAGCCGCTCGACGATCTCGAGCTCAAGAACATCCCGCCCGAACCGCTGCGCGAATTCCTCGAGGAGCAAGGTTTCAAGTCGTTGCTCAGCCGCCTCGATCGCGGTGGCGGAGCGAGCGCGGGACGGAGCAGCAGCGGCGGCGGCTATTCTGCAGTCATGACGTCAGCCGGCCCTCCAGCGGCGCCGGCCGCCGAAACCATCACCGTCGACCGTTCGGCCTATGAACCGGTGACCAGCCTCGACGCGCTCGACCGCTGGATCGCCGAAGCCACGGCGCAGGGCTTCGTCGCGGTCGACACCGAAACCGATTGCATCGACTGCATCGTCGCCAAATTGGTCGGAGTCAGCCTGGCGACCGCTCCGAACAAGGCCTGTTACATTCCGATCGCCCATATCGGCGCCGACCTTTTGTCCGATGCTCCGAGCCAGCTTGCCGCCGCTGACGTCATGGCGCGGCTGAAGGGGCTGCTCGAAGAGCCCGCGGTGCTCAAGATCGGTCACAACCTCAAATATGACTGGGTGATGTTCGCCAAGAACGGGATCGCGGTCGCGCCCTATGACGATACGCTGGTGATGAGTTTCGACCTCGACGCCGGCTTGCACGGCCACGGCATGGACGAACTGGCCAAGCTTCATTTCGACCATGAGTGCATCGCCTTCAAGCAGCTATGCGGGACCGGCGCGAAGCAGATCACTTTCGACAAGGTGCCGCTGAAGGAAGCGACCGAATATGCCGCCGAGGACGCCGACATCACCTTGCGGCTGTGGCTGCGGCTGAAGCCGCGGCTGGCGGCAGACAATGTCACCCGGGTCTATGAACGGGTCGACCGGCCGCTGATCGCTGCGATCGGGCGGATGGAACAGCGCGGGATCAAGGTCGACCGCTCCTATCTGGCCAAGCTTTCGGCCGATTTCGCAGTCGAAATCGCCAAGCTCGAGGAGCAGGTTTACGCCGCGGCGTGCGGGCCGTTCACGATCGGATCGCCGCAGCAATTGGGCGAAGTTCTGTACGGACGGCTCGGCCTGAAAGGCGGGCGCAAGGGCAAAAGCGGCCATTATTCAACCGACGTCAACGAGCTTGAACGGCTCGCTGGCGAAGGCGTGGAATGCGCCCGGCTGGTGCTCGAATGGCGCCAGCTGAGCAAGTTGAGATCGACCTATACCGAAGCGTTACAGGCCCAGATCAATCCCGACACCGGCCGAGTCCACACCAGCTTCAGCCTGTCGGGAGCGCAGACCGGGCGCTTGAGCTCGAACGACCCCAATCTCCAGAACATCCCCATTCGAACCGAGCTCGGGCGCAAGATCCGCGACGCCTTCGTCGCCGAGCCGGGCCATGTGCTGATGAGCGCCGATTACAGCCAGATCGAGCTCCGGCTTGCGGCGCACATGGCTGACGTTCCGCAATTGAAGGAAGCATTCAGGGACGGCGCCGACATCCACAATATGACCGCCGAGGAATTGTTCGGGAGCGCCGACCGCGACAATCGCAACAAGGCCAAGACGGTCAATTTCGCGATCCTCTACGGCATTTCGTCCTGGGGGCTGGCGGGGCGGCTGGGCGTACCCAAGGACGAAGGCGCGGCGATCATCGCGCGCTATTTCGAGCGCTTCCCAGGCATCCGGACCTATATCGACGACACCCTTGCCTTTGCCCGCGAGCATGGCTTCACCCGCACCTTGTTCGGGCGCAAGACGCACTTTGCGAACATCCGCGCGGGCAACCCCAACCACCGCGCCGGGGCCGAACGGGCGGCGGTCAACGCCCCCATCCAGGGCACCAGCGCCGACCTTATCAAGCGGGCGATGGCGCGGATGGACGAAGCCCTTGCAGACGCCGGACTGAGCGATGTCCGGATGCTGCTCCAGGTCCACGACGAACTGGTATTCGAGGTTCCCAGCGGCAAGGAGGAGGCCGCAGCGGCGGTCGTCCGAAAGGTCATGAGCGAAGCCGCCGGCCCGGCGCTCGAGCTCGACGTTCCGCTCGATGTCGACGTCGGCTGGGGCGCGAACTGGGGCACCGCGCATTGAGCAAGGCGATCGCCGTCCCGCCCGAGGCGAGCGCTCCGGACGCTGACATGGCGACGCTCGCCCGGGGCGGGCGGCTCAACGCCTTCGGCTTCGTCCTGCGGCTGGTGGCGCGGCTGCCGTTCCTGTTCATCGCCGGACGAATCTATGGCGCGGCCGAGCTTGGCCGCTTCGCTTATGCCGTGCTGACGGTCGAGTTCGCGGCGCAGCTGGCCGCGATCGGGCTTCGCCGCGGCCTCGCCCAATTGCTTGCCGATGCCAAGAAACCCCACGCGAGCATCATCGCCGATGCCATGCTGGTGGCCGGAATCGCGGCGGTTTTGCTGATGGGCATTTTGATCGCCTTTCCGCGCGCAATGTACCCGACCACCGCAATCACCGGCATGGACCATTTGCTTGCGATCACCGTCATTGCCATCGCCTGGACCGATATCGCTCTGGCGGCTTTGGCCTATCGCCACGACGTTGCAGCGACGGTGCGCGCGCGATCGATCGTCGAGCCGTGGACGATCAGCATCGTTGCCTTCGTCTGGTCGTACATCTCGCTGCGCGACGGACTGATCATCTCCTACGTCTTCTCGATGGTCGCGGCGCTGGTCGCTGCACTGGTCCCGCTGGTCCGAAGCTATGGCATACCGCGCGGGTGGCGGCCCGATCTTCCGACCGCCGCCAGAACCGCCTGGCGCAACGTCCCGCTGGCCGCCGCCGATGCGGTGGAATGGGCATCGCGGCGGGTCGATCTGGCGGTGCTCGGAGCGTTCATGCCGGCAAGCTTCGTCGGCATTTATTATGTCGCACAGCAGGTCGCGACCTTGCCCGCCAAGCTCAAGACCAGTTTCGAGCCGGTCCTCGGCCCGGCGATTGCGCGGCGGATTGCAGCGGGCGATCTGCCGGCGGTCGCCAAGCAGGTGCGGCAGGTGACCTATTGGATCATCGCCGCCCAGGCCGGGATCGCGCTTGCGCTTGCAATCCCCGGGCGCGCGGTAATGGGATTGGTCGGATCGGGTTTTACCGGCGGCACAGCGACCCTCGCCTTCCTTCTGGTTGCCGAAGTCATCGCCGCCGCCGCGGTCGTCAGCGAAGCGGCGTTGATCTATGTCGCGCGCGGCACCAACATGCTGATCAGCCTGGTCATGCTGGCGCTCGAAGCAGCGCTTGGGGTGGCGCTGATGCTGGTCATGCGCGGCTGGGGATGGCCGCAATCGTGGCAGGCGACCGGCCCGGCGATCGGCCTGTGCGTGGCACTCGCCTTCGCCTCGATCGTCAAGACCCGGCTGCTTCGCGCCAAGCTTGGCGAACCGGTGTCGGGCTGGCGCTGGTCGATCCTCGGGGCAACGCTTGCGGGTGTCGCCGTGGGGCTTCCGATCCGGCTGTTCGTGCCGCAGGAATTTCAGCTGGTGGTTGGTGTTCCGGCGATTTTGATCGCGTTTGGAGCAGTATTGTGGACCTGCGGCTTCGGGCCCGAAGATCGCGAACTGTTCAAGCTGCGCAAGGATGAGGTCGCCGATCTGCGCGCCGCCGAGGCACGCGACCAGATCGCCGACGATATCGTCTGAGGAGCCCGGCCGCGGCTAATGGCGAAAGTGGCGAACGCCGGTGAAAACCATCGCCAGGCCGGCGGCGTCGGCGGCGGCGATGACCTCGTCGTCGCGGATCGATCCGCCCGGCTGGATGACCGCGGTGGCGCCGGCCTCAGCGGCCGCGAGGAGGCCATCGGCGAAGGGGAAGAAGGCGTCGGAAGCAACCGCCGAACCGATCGTTCGCGACTGCGGCCAGCCATTGGTTTGAGCCGCCTCGGACGCTCTGATGGCGGCGATGCGGGCGCTGTCGCGGCGGTTCATCTGGCCCGCTCCAATGCCCGCGGTGACCCCGTCCTTGGCATAGACGATGGCGTTGGATTTGACGTGCTTGGCGACGGTCCAGGCGAACAGGCAATCGGCCAGTTCCTGTGTCGTCGGGGCGCGTTTGGTGACGCATTTCAGCTGGTCGCGAGTGACCCTCAGATTGTCACGATCCTGGACCAAAAGGCCGCCGGCGATGACGCTGAGCATCTGCCCGCCGCGGGCCGGGTCAGGCAGTTCGCCGGTCAGCAACAGGCGCAGATTCTTTTTCTTCGCGAAGATTGCCCGGGCGGCTTCATCGGCGTCGGGCGCGACCACAACCTCGGTGAAGATGGCGGTGATCGCTGCGGCGGTGGCGGCGTCGAGCGGGCGATTGACCGCGACGATCCCGCCGAACGCCGAGACGCTGTCGCAGGCGAGTGCTTCGCTCCATGCCTCGACCAGCGAGCCGCGCTGGGCGACCCCGCACGGATTGGCGTGCTTGACGATCACCACCGCCGGGTCGCCGGCGCGGAATTCGGACACTAGATCGAGCGCCGCGCTGGCGTCGTTGAGGTTGTTGTAGCTGAGCTCCTTGCCCTGGACCTGGAGTGCCTGGGCGATGCCGCGCGCCGACGGGCCGACGGGGATGTAGAGCGCCGCCTTCTGATGCGGATTTTCGCCGTAGCGAAGCGGCATCTTCAAGCTGTTGGACTGGGTCCAGCTGGCGGGGAAGCGTTCGCCCTGATCGGCGAAGGCGAACCATTGGGAGATGGTCGAATCATAAGCCGCGGTCAGCGCAAAGGCCTTGGCCGCGAGGCGCTTGCGGAAGTCGAGGCTGGTCTTGCCGCCATTGGCGTCGAGCTCGGCGAGCAGCTCGGCATAATCGGCGGGGTCGGTGAGACACGCGACATGGGCGTGGTTCTTGGCCGCCGAGCGGACCATCGAAGGGCCGCCGATATCGATATTCTCGATGATCGTATCGCGGTCCGCGCCCTTGGTCAGAGTTTCGAGGAACGGATAAAGATTGACCACGACGAGGTCGATCGGGGCGATGTCATGGTCGCGCATGGCGGCGGCGTGTTCGGCATTGTCGCGCACCCCGAGCAGGCCGCCGTGGACCTTGGGATGGAGCGTCTTGACCCGCCCGTCCATCATTTCGGGAAAACCGGTGAGGTCGGATATGTCGCGCACTTCAGCGCCATGTTCGCGCAGCTTCGCGGCAGTTCCGCCGGTCGAGACAATCTCGATCCCGTGGCGCTTGAGGCCATCGGCAAGCGCTTCAATCCCGCTCTTGTCGGACAGGGAAATGAGGGCCCGGGTGACGGGGACGAGATCGGTCACGAAAATCCTTCCGTTATTCTCAATTGGTGCGGCGGAACTGCCAGCCGATTTCGCCGCCAAGCGCCGAAACCTCCCCGATGACCGCCAATTGGCTGGTCTGCCGGGGCCGGCCGTGGCCGTCGATCCACAAACTTTCCTCGATCGTCAACTGTCCGCCGCGGCAGCGGAAGTTCCACGGCGGCGCGCCCTTGGACCGGAGGATCGCGCCCATGCCGTCGGCGGTCGCGATCGCCTCGATCCCCGGCGCAAGGTGGAAGCGGACCGCATAATGCGCCGAATCGCGGATCTTCTTGCGGCCCTTGGCGGTCAGCTGGTCGAGCCCGCGCAATTCCTTGCCGTCATTGCCGAGCATCAGGCTGCGCTTGTGGATCATCCCGAAGCTTCGGACATAACCGTCGTGGCTGGCCTCGAGGCGGCTTGCATCATTGTCTTCGCTGCGTTCGATGGTGACGTCGTCGACCCCGCGACCGAGCGTTCCGTCGGCGTTGATATTGGTCGAATTGGTATCGTCGAGCACCAGCGTCGAGAACGCCGCCGTCGTGCGCAGGCCCTGGATCAGCTCGGCCGAAAGATCGGTCGAAAGATTGCCCGGTCCGCCGCAATTGACGACCAGCCGCTGGCCGCCGTCCGACAATTCGAAGGCCAAGGTCGAGGCCGAGGCATCGGCGGTCATTTTCTGCGGTGGCGGCGGGGCCGCGTCGAGCACCACGATCGTGCCCAGCGCCGACATCCGCTGATAGCCCCAGCCCCGCGCCTGGCGCAGCGGCCGGGCGCGCAGGCCGCACCCTTCGATCAACGCGGTCAGGCGCACCGCGACCCCGGGATTGCTCCCTTGCCAGCTCGACATCGCACCGTCGCCCATGGTGATTCCATGGAGCGCCGCGAGCGCTGCCGCCGAAGCGGTTTCAATGCCGTCGGGCATGGTCTGTTTGGCGGCTGCATAAAAGGCCCGCAAAAGGCCCAGGCGATCGACCAGCAAGGCCTGTTGGCAGGGCGAGCGGCTGATCAGCCCGCCATCGTCATATTGAGCGGAGGTCAATGCCCGGGCAAGACCGGCCTCGCCGCGGGCAAGGCGCGGGACACCGCCCTGGATGACCAGTCCGGACGCAACCACTCCGCACCAGGCGGTGACCCGCTTGAGTCCCGCCGGCGCCTTGTCGGCATGACTGGCGAGATGGCGGGCGCCGCGGGCCATGGTGTTGAGCAGGGCAGAGCGATATCCCGAATCGCTGCTCGACAATAAATAAGGCGCATAGGCCGACCAGAACAGCAGGCGCTCGCCCCACAAATGCGGCGCCCAGGCATCGTCGGGCCGGGCGCCATGGGCGATCAGCCAGCGGCCGACCATGGCTTCGGCGATCGGCGCCCCTTTCTCCCGCCCAGCCGCCGCGGCGAGGTCGCGGAGCCAGGAAAAACCTTCGAGATAATCGCCAAGAGCCGGGTCGAGCCCGCCCATGAAGAGAGTGTCGGCGGTAAGATCGGCGGCGTGGCTGCCGAGCACCAGCCGGCCGGCGAGAAGCGTGTCGCCGTGCTTGCGGTCGCCCTGGACATGGTCGCGCGGGACCGCGACCAGTTTCAGCGGCTGGCGCGCATTCTTGAGCCTGGAAAGCAGCGAGCCGCGGGCAAGCTTGCGGACAACATCGCGCTCGACCGCTTTGGCACTCGTCATCCGCCTCCCCTGAGGGCGCGGATATTGGCGGCATAATGGTCCGGCCCGCCCTTGAAGGCAGCGG
Organism: Pseudomonadota bacterium; assembly: GCA_040390365.1. Classification (GTDB taxonomy): domain Bacteria; phylum Pseudomonadota; class Alphaproteobacteria; order Sphingomonadales; family Sphingomonadaceae; genus Sphingomicrobium. The sequence continues at coordinate 28,634 of JAZJYM010000012.1, forward strand.
TCCCGGCGACCAGCACCGTCGCCCCGGCGTCGACCGCCTGGCGCGCGGTGACCGGATCGATCCCGCCGTCGACCTCAAGCTGGATATCGAGATCGTGCTTGGCGATCTGTTTGGCCACGGCTTCGATTTTGCGCAGCTGGCTGGAGATGAATTTCTGCCCGCCAAAGCCCGGATTGACGCTCATCACCAGAACGAGGTCGATGTCTTCGAGCACATATTCGAGCATTTTGGCGGGGGTCGCGGGGTTGAGCGACACGCCGGCCTTCTTGCCCAGCGATTTGATGTGCTGGATCGAGCGGTGGAGGTGGGGTCCGGCCTCCGGGTGGACGGTGATGATATCCGCCCCGGCTTCGGCAAAAGCATCGAGAAAATTGTCGACCGGCGAAATCATCAGATGGACGTCGAACGGCTTTGCGCTGTGCGGGCGAAGTGCCTTCACCACGCCCGGCCCGATGGTCAGATTGGGGACGAAATGCCCGTCCATCACATCGATGTGAATCCAGTCGGCACCGGCCTTGTCGATCGCGTGAACCTCGGCGCCGAGCTGGGCGAAGTCGGACGACAGGATCGAGGGCGAGATGAGGACTTCAGCCATGAACCCGATTAGCCTTGTTCAAGCGCCGCGGACAACTATTTTGCGACGCGGGTCAGGCGCGCGATGAAGAAGCCGTCGAGCCCGCCCCGATCATCGAGCAGGCCGGGCAGGATTCGCACCCAGCCGTCCTTCGCGACCGGCACGAAATCGGGCAATTCGCCAGGCCGCGGCGGATCGATCCGGAAGTGCGGGTTGCGATTGAGAAAGGCGCTAATCGCCTCCTCCCCTTCGGCGCGCTCAAGCGAACAGACTGCGTAGACCAAGGTCCCGCCGGGTTCGAGCCAGCCGGCCGAGCGGTCGAGCAACCGCGCCTGGAGCTGGGCCGACTGATCGATGATCGACGGCCGCGCCCGGTACAGAACTTCGGGATGGCGGCGGAAGGTGCCGGTTGCCGAGCACGGCGCGTCGAGCAGGATCGCGCCCGGCGGCGAAGCGGGCTTCCACAGCAAGGCATCGCCGACCACCGCAGTCGCAGTAAGCCCGGTGCGTTGTAGATTTTCCTGCAAGCGCTGGAGCCGCTCGGCGAGGAGATCGACGGCGGTGACGTCATGCCCGGCCGCGGCCAGCTGCATGGTCTTGCCGCCAGGCGCCGCGCACAGATCGACAACCGCCGTCGCCGATTGCGGAATCAACCGCGCGGGGAGCGATGCGGCGAGGTCCTGGACCCACCATTTGCCGTCGGCAAACCCGGGCAATTGGGCGACATTGCTGCTGTCGATCCGGACCGATTTATCGGCCATGGATGCGCCGCCGGCGGCAGCTGCAAACGCCTTGGCCTCGACATCGCTGGCGAAGCTGAGGTCGAGCGGCGGGCGAACAGCGATCTGACGCCGTGCGGAATCGACCATCGCCCCGCCCCATCGCGATGCCCAGCGCATTTCGACCGCTGCCGGCAGGCGCGGCGGATCGAGGTCGGGGATCGGCCGGCGAAGCAGGGTGCCAAGAACGCCGTGGACCAGCCGCCGCGGACCGCCCTCGACCTGCGGCAAGGCCGTGGCGACGATCGCATGGTCGGGAGTGTTGAGGCCGATTTTCTGGGCGAGCGCGATGCGCAGCACCATCCGCGCTTTCGAATCGTCGGGCAGCGGCCGCTGGGTCGCGCTGTCGATCCACTCGTCGAGGTCGGGCAGCCGGCGCAGGGTCTCGCCGGCAATCGCCAGAGCGAGCGCCTGATCGTTGGGCGCGAGCTTGCGGCTGGCCGCAGCGGCCATGGCCAGAGTGTCACCTCTGCGAAGCACCGAATCGAGCATTCGGAGCGCCGCCTGACGGGCGCCGAACCCGTCGACGCGGGGTGGTTTAGCGCTTGGCACGGACATCGCTCTGCTCCATTCTGAGGGCATGAAACGCCCCACCAACCTCATTCCGCCCAAATATCTGAGTCCGTCGCCGCCGGTTCCCGAGCCGAGCGAAATCGCCGCCGGCGCTCCGCCCGCGGGCGAGGAGAACAAGCTCGACCCGACCCGCTACGGCGACTGGGTGAAAAAGGGCGTTGCGATCGATTTTTAAAGACTTTCGGCGCGCGGCGGGCGGGTCAGCAATTGTTCGAGCATCTGGTCGACATCGGCCTGGCCGGCGAGAAGCGCATCGACCGCGGCGACGATCGGCATGTCGATGCCGCGGTCGCGCGCGATCTTCGCCAGCACCGGGGCGGTAAAGGCGCCTTCCGCAACCGTCCGCCGGTCGGTCATCAGTTCGGCGGTGACCCGGCCCTGGCCAAGGCCGAGGCCAAGCGAAAAATTGCGCGAGGCGGTCGAGGAGCAGGTGAGGACGAGATCGCCAAGGCCCGACAGGCCGGCAAGGGTTTCGCGCCTGGCCCCGAGTGCGACTCCGAACCGGGTCATTTCGGCAAAGCCGCGCGCGATCAATGCGGCGCGGGCGTTCTGGCCAAGCCCTTTGCCCTCGACGATCCCGCAGGCGATGGCGAGGACGTTCTTGACCGCTCCGCCGATCTCCGCCCCGGTAACATCGTCGCTGGCGTAGATGCGGAAGGCCGGCAGAGCGATTCGCGCCCGCAACGCCGCTCCAACCGCTTCGTCGCCGCACGCCAGGGTTACCGCGGTCGGCAATCCGGCGGCGACTTCATGGGCGAAGGTCGGCCCCGACAGAACCGCGATCGGCGAGGTCGGGCAGACTTCGCGAGCGACGTCGTGGAGCAATTTGCCGCTGCCTTCCTCAATCCCTTTCGAGCACAGGATGAGCGGCATATTGGGGCACGGCGAACGCTCGAGCGTGGCGCGCATGTGCTGGGCCGGGGTCACCACCAGCCACGCATCGGCGGCCGACAGTTCCGAGAAATTGCTGGTCGCGCGGATCGCCGGCGACAGTTTCTGGCCCTTGAGATAGATCGGGTTTTCGTGAATCCGGTTGATCGCCGAGACGACATCGTCCTCAAGCGCCCACAGCAAGATATCGCGCCCACCGGTGGCGGCAACCTGCGCCAAAGCGGTGCCCCACGCACCGCCGCCAACCACCGCAAGTTGTTCGATCGTCATGCCTTGACCCCCGCGCCGCGCACTTTGCCAGCATCGCCGTCGAGCGGCCAGCGGGCCCGCGCCGGAGCGTCGAGCTGGTCGATCAACCCGGCGCCGAGCCGCTCGGCTCCGGCCCAGGCGATCATCGCCGCATTGTCGGTGCACAGCCAGCCCGGCGGAACCGCAAAGGCGCGGCCTTCGCGCCTGGCGAGATCGGCAAGTGCAGCCCGAACCGCCAGATTGGCGGCGACCCCGCCGGCGACAACCAGCGCTGGAGCGGCGCATTGGCCAAGGGCGAGGCGGGTGCGGTCGACCAGGCAATCGACGACCGCCTGCTGAAAGCTCGCGGCGATATCCTGAGGCCGGTAATCGCCCGACGCGGCGGCGCGCTGGACCGCGCTCTTGAGGCCGGCGAAGGAAAAATGCGGCTCGCCCGATCCGACCAAAGGCCGCGGCAATGGGACCGCGCCTGGATCGCCGGTCGCGGCCAATCGCTCGATCGCCGGGCCGCCGGGATAATCGAGGCCGAGGATCTTGGCCGCTTTGTCGAACGCCTCGCCGGCGGCATCGTCGATGGTCGTCGCGATCCGGCGGTAATCGCCGATGCCGCGCACTTCGAGCAACTGGCAGTGGCCGCCCGAAACGAGCAACAGCAGATAGGGAAAGCCGAGCGCGGGATCGACCAGCCGCGGCGACAAGGCGTGGCCTTCGAGGTGGTTGATGGCCAGGAGCGGCTTGCCTGCCGCGAGCGCTATGCCCTTGCCGGCGAGCAAGGCGACCATCACTCCGCCGATCAGTCCGGGGCCAGCAGTTGCGGCGACCGCGTCGATATCGGCGATGGTCACACCGGCATCGTCGAGCACGGTCCGGATCAGCCCGGGCAGGATTTCGACATGGGCGCGAGCGGCGATTTCGGGAACCACCCCGCCGAACGGCCGATGCGCGTCATTCTGGCCGACGACGATGTGCGCGAGCACTTGCCGGTCGCTGGTGACGAGCGCGGCGGCACTGTCGTCGCAGGAAGATTCGAGGCCGAGGATGAGCGTCATGGATGCGGCGCCCTTTGCCTCATCCGGCCAAGATGCACTAGGGGGCGCCATGGACCGCGTCCTCAAGCTTGGCACCCGCGCTTCGCCGCTCGCCCTTGCCCAGGCCAATCAGGCGGCTGCGGCGCTGGCGGCGGTTCACGGCTGGGACGGCCAGCAGATCGAGATCGTCACCGTCACCACCACCGGCGACCGGGTCCAGGACCGGCCGCTGGCGGAAATCGGCGGCAAGGCGTTGTGGACCAAGGAACTCGACCGCGCGCTCAGCGACGGAAGCGTCGATTTCTGCGTCCATTCGATGAAGGATGTCGAAAGCGAGCGGCCGGCGACGTTGCGGATCGCTGCAATCCTGCCCCGGGCGGATGTCCGCGACCGGCTGATCGGTGCGGATTCGATCGCGGCCTTGCGCAGCGGAGCAGTGATCGGAACCTCGTCGCCGCGGCGATCGGCGCAACTGCTTCGCCTTCGCCCCGACCTCGCAATCGTTGCGTTTCGAGGCAATGTCCAAACGCGCATCGACAAGGTTGCGGCGGGCGAAGTCGACGCAACCGTGCTCGCCGCCGCCGGACTCGACCGGCTGGGGCTTGAGATCGGGGCCGCGGTGAGCGCCGAAACGATGCTTCCGGCTCCGGGCCAGGCGGCGATCGGGATCGAATGTCGAAGCGATGATGACCAGCTGATCGCGCTGATCGAGGCCGCGAGCCATGGGCCAAGCCACGCCTGCGTCACCGCCGAACGCGCCTTCACCCGGGCGCTTGGCGGATCCTGCGCTTCGCCGGTCGCAGCGCTGGCGACAATGGACGGCACCGAACTGCTGTTGCGATGCGCTTTGTACAGCGCGGACGGACTCGATTGCATCATCGACGAAGCCCGGGTTGACCCCGGCGACGACTATGTTCCCGAGGAAATGGCGCGAGCGATGCTTGGCCGCGCATCGCGATCGATCCGGATATTGTTCGAGGACGCATGAGGAGGCTCGCAATCCTGAGGCCCGAGCCAGGGGCTTCGGCGACCCTCGAATGCGCACTCCAACTCGGCCTGGACGCTTTTTCACTGCCCTTGTTCGACGTGGTCGCGGTGGATTGGGCAACGCCCGATCTGGCCGGCTTCGATGCCGTGTTGCTGACCAGCGCCAATGCGCTTCGCCATGGCGGTGAAGCACTCAAGGCATGGCGCGGATATCCGGCTTATGCGGTTGGCGCGGCGACTGCGGAGGCGGCGCGCAAGGCCGGGTTCGGGATTGCTGCGGTGGGCGACCAAGGCGTCCAGCGATTGCTCGGCTCGATCGATCCCGGGCTGCGCCTGTTCCACCCGTGCGGCAGCGACCGGATCGACATCGGCGAGACCGGGCACACCATCGAATCGGTTCCGGTTTATGAGTCGCGGGCGATCGGCAAGGTAGCGGGAATTACGCGGCTGGAAGGGTGCGTGGCGCTGGTCCACTCGCCCCGCGCCGGGCGCCGGCTGGCCGAGCTTGCAAGTTCCAAATCGACCATCGCGATCGCTGCGATCAGCGCCGCCGCGGCCGCGGCAGCTGGACCGGGCTGGGAGCGCATCGAGGCTGCCAGCACGCCCGAAGACGAAGCGCTTCTGGCCCTCGCCCGGCGGCTGTGCAACAATCGCGTCGGGCAATGACCATGAGTGCACAACGAACGCGCCTGAGCTGGAGCGCCCGACTGCTGATCGGGCTGGCGCTGGTGGTTGGCGGTGCCGGGGCAATGACCTGGGGTCTGGCCCATTATCCGCCGATGGCGCGGCTGCTCGGGATTGTTCCGGCAACGTCGAGCGCGCCGCATGCGCAGACGGCCGCGGCCTTGCCGCAAGGCGCAGCGGCGGCGCCCGCATCGGCTTCGGCGCGGGCCCCGGCGGCAAACGCCGACCAGATCGCCAAGGTCGAGCAGCGCATCGCCCGGGTCGAGAATCTGAGCGAACATGCCGCCGGATCGGCGGGCCGCGCCGATGCCCTGGTCATCGCGTTCGCCGCCCGCCGGGCGATCGAGCGCGGAGTTGCATTGGGCTACCTGGAAAACCTCCTCGTCCAGCGCTTCGCTCAGCGCCACCAGGCGGCGATCGCGACCATCATCACCGCCGCGCGCAAACCGATCCGCTTGAGCGACCTGGTCGCGGAATATGAAACGCTCGGGCCGGCGCTGCGCCGCGGCGGGTCTCAGGAAAGCTGGTGGTCGAGCGTCCGCCGCGAGATGGGATCCCTGGTCGAAGTCCATAGCGCCGAGCGCCCGTCGGGCGACCTCGACGTCCGCTATCAGCGCGCGCTCCAGCAATTGTCGATGGGCAATGCCGACAAGGCGCTGGCCGAGACGATGCGCATGCCCGGCGCCGGCAATGCCAGCGATTGGGTGGCCAAGGTCCGGCGCTACATCGCGACCCAGCGGGCGCTCGATGAAATCGAGTCCGCTGCACTGCTTGAGAGCAGCCCGGCCGGCTGATCGCCAAAAGGGGCTTGGCAAGCGCGCCAGCCAATGCGAATCTTGCCCGACCGGCCCAGCGAATGTTCATTCAAGTGACGCCAAGCCGTTGGGATCGGAGTAGGATTCGAGGGATGGCTGCATGACGTCAAAGTGGGTTCAATGGGGTCTGGCGGGAAGTGCGATTGGCCTATTGCTGGCGGGCGCAGCGGCCTTCGCCAAGACACCGGACAAGAGCGCCGCGGCGGCACCCGCACAACCGGCGGCAACGGCCTCGCCGCGGCCTGACGCCAAGCCGGCCGTTGCGACCGCGACCAAAGCCGCTCCCGCCTTTTTGCGCGGACAGATCAACCAGCTCGGCAAGGGATTCGACGGGCGCGTGGGCATTGCCGTTCATTCGATCGACGACGGCTGGACGGCGACATGGAAGGCCGACGAGCTTTACCCGCAGCAAAGCGTCAGCAAATTATGGGTCGCAGTGACCGCGCTCGATGCCGCCGACAAAGGCAAAGTGAGGATGAGCGACAAGGTCAAGATGTCGCGCGCCGACCTGACCGTATTCCATCAGCCGATCGCGGCCCTCATCCTGGGCGGCAAATATACCATCTCCCTCGACGATCTGTTGTTCAAGGCGATCACCACCAGCGACAATACCGCCAATGACAAATTGATGCGCAGCGTCGGTGGTCCCAAAGCGGTGCGCTCGATGATTATCGCCAAGAAGCTTGGTGCGATCCGCTTCTACGACGGCGAAAAGGCCCTTCAAAGCCGCATCGCGGGGTTGATCTGGAGTCCCAAATATTCGATCGGAAGCGCCTTCTGGGAGGCCCGCGGCGCTTTGCCTTTCCGGCTGCGTAAGGCGGCGTTCGATCGCTATGTCGCCGACCCGTATGATGGCGCTTCGCCAGCGGCCATCGTGGCCACTTTGGCGCGGCTCAAGCGCGGCCAGTTGCTGTCGCCCGAATCGACTCGCCGGCTGCTCCAGGTGATGGCCAATACCAAGACCGGGGCAAACCGGCTCAAGGGCGGGCTTCAGCCGGGCTGGACGCTGAGCCACAAGACCGGGACGGGGCAGGAGCTGGGCAAGCTTCAGGCGGGTTATAACGATATCGGAATCCTCACCGCGCCCGATGGCAGGAGCTATTCGGTGGCGGTGATGATCAAGCTGACCGACTTGCCATTGCCGGTGCGCATGAAGCTGATGAACAATGTCGCCCGGGCGACCATTGCGCAGCACGATATGACCAATGCGCCGAACGCTGTCGCCCGTTAGTCGAAGGACCGCTTGATTCGGTCCGGACTCGGTCGCATGGTCCCGCCCGCTTAGAGCGAAGGGGCGATTCCAATGGCGATCCGAACGATATTGACCGCAGTTCTCATCGGGAGCGCGGCTGTTCCTGCCGCCGCCCAGGGTGCGCCAACCGCGCCCAGCCTGGTCGCCAAAAACCTGGAAGCGCGCGGCGGCGCGGCCGCGATCGACGCGATCAAGTCGGTGAGTTTCGAAGGACGAACGATCTTCCCGGGCGATATCGAAGTCGCCTATCATGAATGGAGAGCTACCACTGGGCCCAACCCCAAGGGCCGGGTGGTGTTTTCGCTCCAGGGCCTCGACATCATCCAGGCCTATGACGGCAGCGGCGGATGGAAGGTCAATCCGCTTCAGGGCCGCAAGGACGCCGAAAAAATGTCCGCCGACGAGGGTCGCCAGATGGCCGATAGCGCGCTGCTCGGCGGGCCCCTGCTCAGCGCGGCCAAGGATGGCAGCAAAGTGACCTATCTCGGCCGCGAGGACTTCGACGGAACGCTCGCCTACAAACTCAAGATCGTACAGAAGGACGGCGACGAATTCGTCTATTGGCTCGACCCCGACACCTTCCTGGAAATCAAGGTCGACGAGACCCGCCGGGTGCGCGGATCGCGGCAGACCACCGAAACCGAACTTGGCGATTATGAGAAGATCGCGGGGGTCTATTTCCCGATGTCGATCGAGAGCTGGAGCCAGGGGCAACCCAATCAGCGGGCGCGCACGATCATCGCCACCGGCGCTGCCAATCCGGCGCTGGCCGACGATTTGTTCCTTGAGCCGAAGAGCCCGGCCGCAACTTCGACCAAGGGGAATTAAGATGGTTCGCAAACTCCTTCTCGCCAACGCCGCGGCGATCCTGTTCGCTGCGCCCGCCACTGCCCAGTCGGCCGATAGCGCCGCCATTTCGGGGCTCAACGTCCGCAACATCGGTTCGGCGACGATGTCGGGCCGGATCGCCGCGATCGCCGGACGTCAGGAAAAGGACGGCAAGGTCACGTTGCTGATCGGATCGGCTTCGGGCGGGGTGTGGAAATCGGAAGACGGCGGGACCAATTTCAAACCGGTGTTCGACAAGCAGCCGGTCAAATCGATCGGCGCGGTCGCGCTCGACCCGACCAACAAGGACGTAATGTGGGTCGGCACCGGCGAAAGCTGGACCCGAAATTCGGTTTCGATCGGCGATGGCGTCTATAAATCGGTCGATGGCGGGGAGACCTGGACCAAGGCCGGATTGCCGACGAGCGAGCGCCTCACGCGCATCATCGTCCACCCGAAGAACGGCAATATCGTCTATGTCTGCGCGCCCGGACCGATGTTTTCGGATTCGCCCGATCGCGGGCTGTACAAGACGATTGACGGCGGCCGCAGCTGGTCGCTGATCCTCAAGGGCGACAATCTGTCGACCGGCTGTTCGGCGGTGGCGATGGATCCGGCCAATCCCGAGCATCTGTTCGCCGGGACGTGGGATTTCCGCCGCCAGCCCGGAAGCTTCCGATCGGGCGGCAATGGCCCCGACGCGCCGTCGGGCAGCCGCTTCGCCGAGAGCCGCGACGGCGGCCGCAGCTGGACCAACTTGTCCGCGGCCACGGCCAAGGGCTTGCCTGCGCAGCCGTGGGGCCGGGTCGAGGTCGAATTCGCGCCCTCGAACCCGAAGCAGCTCTATGCGGTGATCGAGAACGTCCGGACCGCGCTCTACGCATCGCAAGATGGTGGCAAGAGCTGGGCGGAACGCGACCGCAGCCAGGGCATGGTATGGCGGCCATTCTATTTCAGCCGGCTGGTGATCGACCCCAAGGACGACCAGAAATTGTACAAGATGGGGCTGAGCCTGATCGTGTCCGAAGATGGCGGCAAAAGCTTCGCCAATTCGGCCGGCGGTTCGCACGGCGACTGGCACGACGTGTGGATCAACCCGACCAACACCAAGCATCTGGTCGGCGCCGACGATGGCGGGCTGTGGTATAGTTTTGACGGCGGCAATCGCTGGTGGAAAGCCAATAATTTGCCGGTCAGCCAATTTTATCACGTCAGCGCCGACACCAAGGATCCGTACCAGGTCTATGGCGGCTTGCAGGACAATTCATCGTGGGCCGGCGACCAGGATTATCCCGGCGGAATCACCAACAGCCGCTGGGAAAACTTGTTTGGCGGCGACGGCTTCTGGACCTTTGCCGATCCGTCCGACCCCAATTATGCCTATGCCGAATATCAGGGCGGCCATATCGGGCGGATCAACCGCAAGACCCTTGAGGGCCGCAATATCCAGCCGACCGCGGGCTATAAGGAAAAGCTGCGCTACAATTGGAACACGCCGATCGCGCTGTCGCCCAATGACAAGGGGACGATCTACATCGGCGCGCAATTCCTGTTCCGGAGCCGCGACCATGGCACCAGCTGGGACCGCATTTCGCCCGACCTGACGACCAACGATCCGAACCGTCAGAAACAGGAAGAATCGGGCGGAATCACGGTCGACAATTCTTCGGCCGAAATGAACACGACGATCTATTCGATCGCGGAAAGTCCGCTCAGCGCCGGCCAGATCTGGGTCGGGACCGACGACGGCAATGTCCAATTGACCCGCGATGGCGGACGCAGCTGGTCGAACCTCACCGCCAATCTCGGAATGCCCAAGGACAATTGGATCAGCTGGGTCGAAGCCAGCCGGTTCAACCCCGCCGTCGCTTATGTCACCGACGATCGCCACATGACCGGCGACATGCAGCCCTATCTCTATCGCACCGGCGACTATGGCCAGACGTGGCAGCGACTGGTCGGACCGGGGACGCCGGGCGTACGCGGCTATGCCCATGTCATCCGCGAAGATCCGGTCAATCCCAACCTCCTCTACATGGGCACCGAGCTGGGCCTGTATTTCAGCCTCAACGCCGGCCAGAGCTGGGCCCAGTTCAAGCCCAGCAACTGGCCCGACGGAGTCGCGGTCCGCGATATCGCGCTTCAGAACGCAACCAACGACATGGTCATCGCGACCCACGGGCGCGGCATCTGGGTGATCGACGACATCAGCCCGCTGCGCCAGATGAGCGCCGCGGTGCTTTCGAGCCCGGTCTCCTTATTGCCCGGACCGCCGGTGGAACAGCGCATCCAGGCCGGCGGCGGCTGGGCCGAAGGCGATGCCTCCTACGCTGGCGAAAACCCGGTCGATGGGGCAATCATCACTTATTACCAGAAGGCCCGCCATGTGATCGGGCGGATGAAGCTCGAGATCCTCGATTCGGCGGGCAATGTGATCGACGAATTGCCAGCCTCCAAGCGCCGCGGACTCAACCGGGTGGCATGGTCGATGAAGACCAAGCCGCCGGTCGTTCCGCCAGCAGCGTCGCTGGCATTTAGTTCGGCCAATGGGCAGCGCGTTCTGCCCGGTCAGTACACCGTCCGGCTGACCAAGGCCGGGCAGGTGGTGTCGGCGCCGATGACCATCACTCTGGACAAGCGCGCGACCTTCAATGTCGCCGACCGCGAGGCGCAATATGCGGCGTCGGAGCGGATCAAGGCGATGTTCGCCCGGATGAGCACGCTTGCCGCCCAGATCAACGGCGTTCGGGCGCAAGCCGGGGCGATCGCGGCGGCGGCAGCGGCGCCCGCCAATGTCAAAGCCGGAGCGGCCCAGCTGGGCGCCAAGGTCGATGCCTTGCGCAAGGAAATCGTCGCCACCAAGGAAGGCGGAGCGATTACCGGCGAAGAACGGCTGCGCGAGCATGTCGATGAAATCTTCGGCGCCATCAATTCGGTCGAGGACCGGCCGACCAATTATCAGCTGGCGCGAATCGACGCGCTCGATCGCGAACTGAAGGACGTCGAAGCCCAGTGGGCGGCGCTTCAGGCGGGCGATCTTGCCGCGTTCAATGCACTGCTTAAGGCGGCGGGCATCAAACCCTTGATGGTTGCAAGGGTCGAGTTCGATCCGCGCTCGCTTCCGGCCGGCGGCCGCGCCGCGGCGCTCGCGCGCGGCTTGGTGGGAACGCATTTTTATGGCCAAGCGAGCGCGCTCGTGACGACCGGCGAGAAGGATTAGGACCGCATCCTGAGCGCCAGTCCACCGGACCGGCGGCATCGAAACCGCTGGAGCGGGCGAAGGGATTCGAACCCTCGACCCCAACCTTGGCAAGGTTGTGCTCTACCCCTGAGCTACGCCCGCTCGTGCGCTTCACCGATCGGACAAAAGCGGCGATTGCCGCGGTCGATCGGTCGAGGTGAGGCGGGCGACTAGCAGTCACCCGCGCGTCCTGCAAGACCGTCGCTTCGCACCCGCCGCCAGGCGCTTGTCGCCCCCGGTCAATCCGCCCATATGGCGCGCAGACCAATGACGATGGCGAACAAGGAGTAAGTGTGGCGACCCTGGGCCTGAATGAAGCCGAACGCGAATCGATGCAGCGGTTCGAAACCGAGGTCATCGAACCGTCGATGAGCGCGCTGGTGATCCTCGATTTCTGGGCCGAATGGTGCGGACCATGCAAGCAATTGGGCCCGGTGCTCGAGAAAATCGCCAAGGATTATGCCGCCAAGGGCGTCCGGCTGGTCAAGATCGATGTCGACAAGGACAAGGCGCTGGCAGCGCAATTCCAGATCCAGTCAATCCCCACCGTTTACGCGATTTATCAGGGCCAGCCGGTAGCCGACCTGACCAATTACCGCAGCGAGGGCCAGCTGGTGAAGGTCGTCGACCAATTGCTGGCCAAGCTCAAGATCGCGCCCGAGGGCGCAACGCCCCAAGCCGAGATCGAACCGTTGGTGGCGATGGGCGAACAGGTGCTCGCCGAGGGTGATGCGGAGCGCGCATTATCGATCTTCACCCAGGTGCGGGCGATGGCGCCCGACGATCCGGCAACGATCGGCGGGCTGGTTCGAGCGATGATCGCCGCCGGGCAAAGCGACGAAGCGCGGGCAATACTCGACAGTCTCTCGCCCGAACTTGCGAACAAGCCCGAGATCGCGCGCGCGCGCGCCGCAATGGATGTCGCAGGCGCGGCGCCCCCGACCGATAGCAATGAACTGGAAGCGCGAATCGCGGCCAATCCCGACGATCTCGACGCTCGCTTTGAACTTGCCGGAGCGCACATGGCAGCCGGACAGCGCGACGACGCCGCCGACTCATTGTTGGAGCTGATCGCCCGCGACCGCGAGTGGAACGACGGCGCTGCCCGCCAGCGTTTCCTTCAATTGCTCGAGGCGCAGGGCCTTGGTGACAGCTGGTCGAGCGCCCAGCGGCGCCGGCTATCGGCGCTATTGTTTACATGAGCCGGACCATTCGGGCGCCGATTTTTCCGCTTGCCGGAGCGATCATGTTCCCGCGCTCCCAGCTACCGCTGCACATTTTCGAGCAGCGTTACCGCGAGATGATCAGGGACGCGATCGACGGCGGCGGGCGGATCGCGATGATCCAGCCGCAGCAAATCGACGACGATCATGAAACCGCGTTGTTCGCGGTCGGCTGCGTCGGCGATATCGTCAGCGTCGAGGAACTTGCCGACGGACGCTTCAATATCGTCCTGCTCGGCACCAACCGCTTCCGAATCATCAAGGAAGTCGATCTTGGAGCCGCTTATCGCTGCGCCGAACTGGCGATCGACGTGCTCGACGATGGCGAGCCCGAGCCGTTGGCAATGGTCCAGCGCGCGGAAGTGGAACAGGAAGCCCGGCGGCTTGGCGATGTGCTTGGGCTGGCGGTCGATTGGAACGCGGTCAGCAGGCTCGATGACGAAACCCTGGTCAATGCCATCGCCCAGGTAGCGCCGTTCGACATTGGCGCGAAGCAGGCCTTGCTCGAGGCCGAGACGCTTGCGGCGCGGACCGAATTGCTGGTTCAGCTGATGCAATTTCACCGCGCCGCGGTTGGCGGCGGAATCGAGATCGAGCCGACGCTTCAGTAGGCCCCTCCGCTTTGGCGGGATTAGATGGGCAGGCCGCGCAGCAGCAACGGAAGATCGCCCGACGTGCCCCGCGCTTCATTCCTGAGCTGGTTGCGCAACGGCGCGATGCGCCCGACCAGCCCCATGCCGAAACGGCGGACGGCCGATGCGGCCTTGCCCGGAATGGCATAAATCCGGGTCAGGCTGTCGGTCGCGACTGCAACCGACAAGGCATCGAGCGCGCGCCAGCGTTCGTAGCGGTCGAGCAATTGACGGTCGCCGAGGTCGAGCCCAAGCCGGGCGCCTTCGACCAGCACCTGGGCGAGCGCCGCGGCATCGCGGAAACCGAGATTGAGGCCTTGTCCGGCGATCGGGTGGATGGCGTGAGCGGCATCACCGGCAAGCGCCAGGCGGTGGGCGGTGATCCGGGCCGAATGGTGGAAACCGAGCGGGTAGGACGAGCGCGGCGTGAGCAGCGACACATCGCCAAGAAAGCCGCCCATCGCCGCTTTGGCCTCGGCCGCGAAATCCGCTTCGCTAAGCGCCATCCAGCCCGGCGCATCGTCAGCCTGGACCGACCACACGATGGCCGACCGGTGGCCGCCCTCATCGTCGGTCATCGGCAGTAAGGCAAAGGGGCCATTGGGATAGAAAATCTCATAGGCGACATGGTCGTGGGGGCGTTCGTGGCGAAGGACCGAGACAATCGCATGATGGTCATATTGCCACCGCGCAAGGCGGATCCCGGCCTGGTCGCGAGTCGCCGAATTGCGGCCGTCGGCGGCGACCAGCAACGGCGCCTTGAGGATGGTCCCGTCGGCGAGTGAAACGGTCACGCCGAAGTCGCCGCGATCGACCGTGGCGACTTTGGCTTTCCAGTGCATCGCAATGGTCTTGCCGGCTTCGGCGCGGGCCTGGAGCGCGGCGCGGAGGTGGCGGTTTTCGTGCATCCAGCCGAGCGCTTCATCGTCGTCGGCATCGAAATGGAGCCCGCCAGGAGCAAGTCCGTCGGCAACCGCGATGCGCCGGATCGGGCACCCCGGGGCCGCCAGATGGCCGGTCACTCCAATCGCTTCGAGCATGCGCATCGAGCTCGACGACACAGCGCTGGTGCGTCCGTCGAACGCAGTGGTCGAGCGCGGCGCCGGATCGGCGGGATCGACCACGATTGCTCGAAGCCCGCTCGAATCGAGCGCTCCGGCAAGCGCCAGGCCAACCATTCCACCGCCGAATATGATGACGTCCGCTTGGTCCATCGTGCGGTCCCTAAACCGGCTTTTGACTCGGCGCCACGAACTTCGCTTGACCGGGGAGTCGACCGCAAGGCATTTTAGGCCAATGGAAGCTGGTGGGAAATAGAATGGCAACAGCCGCGGCACGCACACCCAAGCGCGACCTTGGACCCGATTGGCGGGATGCGCTGGGCAATGCGGTGCGCCGCTTCCTGGTCCGCAGCTGGGGAATCATCCTGGCCGCGACTGCGCTTGGCGGGGCGCTCGCTCTGGCTTCGCACAGCCCGACCGACCCATCGTTCAGCACTGCCGCCGGCGGCCCGCCGGCCAATTGGCTGGGCAGCGCCGGCGCCTATTTCAGCGACGCCCTGTTGCTTCTGTTCGGCATGGGTTCGGTATTATTATTGCCGGTGATCCTGATCGCTGGACTGCGGATGATCTGGCTCGAGCCGGCGGGACGCGTGTGGCGCGGATTGTTCGTTGCCTCATTGGGTGCGATCCTGGTCGGCATCGCCCTCAGCCTGACCAGCGGTTCGGCGGTTTCGGGCCTTCCCGCCGGCTGGGGCGGGACGGTCGGCCTCGCCGGCGCCTACGGCCTCGATTCGCTGATCGGACTGATCCGCAATCCCGCGGTCGCGGGGCCGGCGCGATTTGGGACCTTGGTGCTGCTTGCACTTGGCGGACTGCTGCTCGGCTGGCTGGCATTCGGATTGCGGCCGGAGGAGCGGGAGTGGCTCAAAAGCCTGTTCAGCCGTTCGCCGAGGGAGCGCAAGGCGGCGCCGCGAGCGACCCAGATCCGCGACGATTCCAGCGGCTCAGCGGTGCCGCCGAGGTCGCGCCCCGAAGTGGCGGTGACGGAACCGGCCAGACCCGCCGTCCCATCGGCCAGGGGTCCCGGCCGACGGCTCAACCAGCCCAGCCTGGCACTGGGCGATTCCTATGTCCTGCCGACCCTCGACCTGCTCGCCGCGGCGCCGGAAAAGGGCAAGCAGCAGATCGACCGCGCGGGCCTCGAGCGCAATGCGCGATTGCTCGAAAGCGTGCTTGAGGATTTCCACGTCCGCGGCGACATCGTCGAAGTCCGCCCGGGCCCGGTGGTGACGATGTACGAGCTTGAACCCGCATCGGGGATCAAGGCGAGCCGCGTGATCCAGCTGGCCGACGATATCGCGCGCAACATGTCGGCGCTGTCGGCGCGGGTCGCGACCATCCCGGGGCGAAGCGTGATCGGGATCGAGCTGCCCAATCCGAAACGCGAATCGGTCGCTCTGGCCGAGCTGGTCGGGAGCCAGGCGTTCGAGGACCAGAACATGGCGCTGCCGCTGATCCTGGGCAAGAATATCGCCGGCGACCCGGTCATCGCCGACCTCGCGCCGATGCCGCATCTGCTGGTTGCCGGAACCACCGGATCGGGCAAGTCGGTCGGGCTCAATTGCATGATCCTGTCGCTGCTCTACCGCTACGGCCCGGACAGCTGCAAATTGATCATGATCGATCCCAAGATGCTCGAATTGAGCATGTACGAGGACATTCCGCATTTGCTGGCGCCGGTGGTGACCGAACCGGGCAAGGCCATCCGAGCATTGAAATGGACCGTCGAGCAGATGGAGGAACGCTACCGGATGATGGCCAATCTCGGGGTTCGGGCGCTGCCCAGCTTCAACGCCAAGGTGCGCGAGGCCAAGGCCAAGGGCGCCAAGCTCGGGCGCCGGGTCCAGACCGGCTATGACGCCGCGACCGGCCAGCCGCTCTACGAGGTCGAAGAACTCGACTATGAAGTGCTGCCGCAGATCGTGGTGATCATCGACGAGCTCGCCGATTTGATGATGACCGCGGGCAAGGAGGTCGAATTCCTGGTCCAGCGGCTGGCGCAGAAAGCGCGCGCTGCGGGCATCCATCTGATCATGGCGACGCAGCGCCCATCGGTCGATGTCATCACCGGCGTGATCAAGGCCAATTTGCCGACGCGCATCAGCTTTCAGGTGACGAGCAAGATCGATTCGCGAACCATCCTTGGCGAGCAGGGCGCCGAGCAGCTGCTGGGCAAGGGCGACATGTTGTACATGCCCGGCGGCAAGCAGATTATGCGCGTCCACGGCCCGTTCGTAAGCGATGAGGAAGTGCGCGCGGTCGCCGAGCATTGGCGCAAACAGGGATCGCCGGACTATGTCCAGGCGGTGACCGAGGAGCCCGAGGACGGCGGCTATTTGTTCGATGGCCAGCCGACCGGCGAAGATGATGCCGAGACCCAGCTGTATCGCAAGGCGGTGCAGATCGTCGCCGAAAGCCAGAAGGCGTCGACCTCCTACCTGCAGCGCCAGTTGCGGGTCGGCTACAATAGCGCCGCGCGATTGATCGAGCGGATGGAGAAAGACGGGCTGGTCGGTCAGCCCGACCACGTCGGCCGCCGCGAACTGTTGATCGACACCGACGGCCATCCGATTTGACCGCTTTGTCCCGCAGCTGATTCCTTTCACCGCAGCACTGTTGGCACTAGCGTTGAAACGTGCAATTCCAGCGATGCATTGAGGCGGAGGCATCGAATGGACCGCAGCGCTCAAAAACTCGAGGTCGATCGAAACTACGACGCATTCATGCGAATGTTGGCTTCGATCCTCGACACTCATGAGGGCGAATACGCGCTTATGCGAAATCGAAAAGTAGTGGAATTTTTCGACAGCCCGAGGGCAGCAAATGTGGCGGGCACCGAACGCTTTAGCGATGGCGTATACTCAATTCAGGAAGTAACCGACGAGCCTATTGATCTGGGCTTTTGGTCTAATGTCGCAGCGTATTGAGTGCCGCCACGAAGGCTTGAGAGTCACCGTCCCAGTCCTAATTCTCAATCCCTCACCCTCGACTTCATTTGATGGGGTCCAAGGCCGAGCGCTTCTCGACACCGGCTCCACGACGACAGGAATCACCACGCGATTGGCCCACCAGCTTGGACTTGTCGCGCGTGGCAAAAAGCCGATTGGCTCAGCGCAGGGCGAAGGGCAAGCCGAGCGCTACCTCTTCAGGGTTGGGCTTCACGGAGAAGGAAAGACCCCGACTCTTCCGTACGTTTTTGACGATGTGATCGGGTTCGAGCTCGTCAATTCATTCAGGTTCGAGGCTTTGATTGGCATGGATGTGATCAGCCAGTGTAACTTAGAAATGACCAGGAACGGGATCTGCACCCTGGAATTCGGCTGAACCCCGCGCAACCTTGGGGTTCACGGAGCATTCAATGGCGCTCGGCCATCACCCGCCGCAAATCGATTTCCAGGAGCTTGAACATGACTTTCGCCACCAATTTTTCGCGCGCTCTTCTTCCGCTTGCGGTGATCAGCGCAGCGCCGGCGCTTGCCGCCCAATCGGCCGACATGGCGCAGCTTGGTTCGCACCTGACGGCGGTCAAGACGATGTCGGCGGATTTCACCCAGACCGATCCGCGCGGCCGGACAGCCAGCGGAACGCTCCAGCTCAAGCGCCCGGGCAAGGTCCGGTTCGCTTATTCGAGCGGCGACCTGCTGCTCGTCGCCGACGGCTCGAAGCTGACATTCATCGATTATCAGGTCGGACAGAAATCGAGCTGGCCGCTGTCCAAGACGCCGCTCGGAGTGCTGTTATCGGGATCGCCCAACCTTAAAGGCAAGGCCCAGATCATGCCCAGCGCCGACCCCAATGTGATGGTCGTGCGCGCCCGCGATCCGGCCCAATATGGATCGCTGACCCTGGCCTTCCTGCGTAGCGGTTCGGCGCCGGGCGGGCTCCAGCTTTATGGCTGGACCGCGATCGACGCACAGAACAAGAGGACCACGGTCAAGCTGTCCAATGTCCGCTATAATGTCGCGGTTCCGGATAGCGCGTTCAGCTTTTCCGAGCCGAAGAAGAAGGGCCGGTAAAAAATAAGTTGCACCGTGCGACTGTTCATCACGGCGACAGGCAGCGCGGATTAGATCGACAGCTGGTCCCGCATTTACGACCGGGGTTTCCCCCTGTTACCCGGGTTTGCAGGATCCCTTGCGTGACGAACGCCAGGCGGCCCTCGCTCCATGCCCCCGGAGCGAGGGCCTTTTGATTCTGGCGGCAGGCGGGCTAAGCGGGCGCCCGTGAGCAAGTCGCTGAAGATCGCATCCTGGAACATCAACTCGGTCCGCGCCCGCCCGGCGCTGGTCGAGCGGCTGATTGCCGATGAGCAACCCGACATTTTGTGCCTTCAGGAAACCAAGGCCTGCAACGAGGCCTTTCCCGCCGATTTGTTCGATAACTTGGGCTATGTTCATCAGCATTTGAACGGCCAGCGGATGCACCACGGGGTCGCGATCCTGAGCCGGGTGCCGCTGGCCGATCCCGGACGCCACGACTGGCAGGACAATGGCGAAGCCCGCCATGTCGGCGCCCGGCTGGAGTGCGGGATCCGGATCGAGAATGTCTACATTCCCGCCGGCGGCGACATTCCCGACCGCGAGCAAAACCCCAAGTTCGGACAGAAGCTCGATTTCCTCGAGCGCATGACCCGCTGGTCCGAAGGCCTTCGCGAGCCGACCATCATCGTCGGCGATTTCAATGTCGCGCCGCTGGAGTGCGACGTGTGGAGCCACAAGGCGCTGGTCAATGTCGTCAGTCATACCGCGGTCGAAGTCGAGGCCCTGAACAGGCTTCAGCGGGCGCATGGCTGGATCGATATCGGCCGCACCTTCATTCCCGCTCCCGAGCGCTGTTTCACCTGGTGGAGCTATCGATCGCCCGATTTCAGCAAGAATGACCGCGGCCGCCGGCTCGACCACATGTGGGCCTCGCCGCAATTGGCGGGCGCACTGAAGGGCCATCGGATCCTCGAAGATTGCCGGTCGTGGGAACGGCCGTCCGACCATGTGCCGTTGATCTGCGAAATCGCGGTATGAGCAAAACCGCGATCCGCAGCGCAATCGCCGCGCTTCGCGCCGGTCGGCCAGTGCGGATCGACGGGCCGTTCCCGCTCGCCATTGTCGCCGTCGAAACGGCCACGCCCGAAATGCTTGCGCTGCTCGACCCCCAATCGTCGGCTCCATTGCTGATCAGCGGTCAGCGGGCGGCCGCGCTCGGGCTCGCCAATCAGCGGGCTGCCGCCGATCCCAATGTGCCCGTTCTGATCGACCGTTCGGAGTGGCTCGACCCGGCGGCCGCCCAAGCGCTTGCCGACCCCGGCGTGGATTTTGAACGCGGGCTAATGGGTCCGCTCAAACCGCTGGCCAATGATCGGGTCGAGGAGGGCCGCGCCGCACTCAGACTGGCGCGGGCGGCGGGGCTGCTCCCGGCCTTGTGGCTGGTCGATCCGGCAGAGGTGGCGGGAGAGGTATCCTTGGCTGCAATCGCGGCCGCGATGGCTAGTCCAGAGATGCACCTTGCGGCTCGGGCCAGGCTGCCGCTCGAGGGCCTGCCCGAAACGCAGATTGTCGCCTTTCGCGGATCGGATGACGGGCAGGACCATGTCGCGCTGCTGGTCGGATCGTTCGGCGGCCAGGCGCCGCTCGTTCGGCTCCACAGCGAGTGCCTGACCGGCGACGTGTTCGGAAGCCTGAAATGCGATTGCGGGCCGCAATTGAAAGAGGCGCTGCGGTTGATCGGACAGGAAGGCGGCGGCGTGCTTTTATATTTGCGCCAGGAAGGGCGTGGGATCGGCCTGGCCAATAAATTGCGCGCTTATGCGCTGCAGGATCGCGGGCTCGACACGGTCGATGCCAATTTGCGGCTCGGCTTTGCCGATGACGAACGCGATTATGCCCATGCCGCCGCGATGTTGGGCCAATTGGGGATCAGCGAAGTGCGCTTGCTGACCAACAATCCGGCCAAGGTCGCTGGGCTCGAGGCCGCGGGGATCACGGTCGCCAAACGAATCGCGCACCACATGACGGCCAATCCCCACAATGCCGATTATCTGGCGGCCAAGTCAGCCAGGAGCGGGCATTTACCTTAGGGAAGCGAGACCCAAATGCGAAGGATCTCGCTTCCCGCTTACTAAGCGGCCTTACGCGGCTCCAAACGATCTTTGAGCCATTTCGAAATGCTGTCGCCATAGCCTAGCCAGGCGGCTTCACCTTGAAGTCGCGCAACGATCAACTTGTCGTTCGCATCAAGGCAAGACGAAAGATCATCCCGAATTTGGCTCGCAGAGTTTGATGTCTCAATGATCCAAACTGAACCCTGAGCGTGCCAGTGGGTCGTATAAGCGTCCAGCTTTTTGATCAGACATTCGTAGTTTTGACCCTGCTTCATAAGGTCGTAGGTCACAATATAGGTACTCATAGCGAGCCCCTCTTACTAGGCCGTGAACTCATAAACGGGATTCCCAAAGTGGGGTAAGCGTGTTTCAAG
>JAZJYM010000013.1:0-41513 GCA_040390365.1 Pseudomonadota bacterium
CCTTGAAACACGCTTACCCCACTTTGGGAATCCCGTTTATGAGTTCACGGCCTAGCATCCAGGCCCAAGCCACCTTGCGCGAATGAACGGCAGTGAACCACTTTTCGAGTGCAGCGAATGCGAGTGTTACCCCTGCAGCTCCCGCCAGCGCAGACGCAAGCGCACCCACTATATAGTCCCACGGTGTGTCTGGCACAGCCCGAGCATCATTGATAAAAAGCAAAACGATGCGAGCAATGGCCGAGCAGGCGAGAAAAATTATCGCGTAGAGAACGAACGCTAAAGTATAGGAAATCGCTTTACGCATTGCACACAATCGCCTTGATCGTTGAGGGCATCCTATCCGTCTGATCGCGAATTGAACTGGGAGCGATAGGAAGTCTCAAAATCGTGAAACTCAATACACCCGCGCCTTGGGCTTGATGTACTCGACGTCGTCGGTGAGCGTGAAATCGTGGACCGGGCGGTAATCGATCTTGACCCCGCTCTTGGGCCAGGTGCCGCCCCAGCCGTCGAACCAGGCGATGGTGTGCTTCATCCAGTTCTTGTCGTCGCGCTTGGGATAATCCTCGTGCATGTGGGCGCCGCGGCTTTCCTTGCGGTTTTCGGCGCTGTGCATGGTGACCACCGCCTGGCTCATCAGATTGTCGAGCTCGAGCGTTTCGATGAGGTCGCTGTTCCAGATCAGGCTCCGGTCGCTGATCCTGATGTCCTTCATCCGCGCATAGACCGCGTCGATCTTGCCAACCCCTTCGCTGAGCGTCCGGTCGGTTCGGAAGACCGCGCAATCGGCCTGCATCACGCGTTGCATGTCGAGGCGGATTTGGGCGGTAGAAGCACTGCCCTCGGCGTGGCGGAAATGGTCGAGCCGGCCGAGCGCATAATCGGCCGAATCCTTGGCCAGCGGCTCCTGCAACGCATTGGCCTTGAGGATTTCGCCCAGCCGGATGCCGGTCGCTCGGCCGAACACGACCAGGTCGATGAGGCTGTTGGAGCCGAGGCGATTGGCGCCGTGGACCGAGACGCAGGCCGCTTCGCCAACCGCGAACAGGCCGGGCACGATCGTGTCAGGCATGCCGTCCTTTAGGGTCACCACCTCGCCATGATAATTGGTCGGGATTCCGCCCATCGTATAATGGACCGTCGGCGCCACCGGCAGCGGCTGGCGGGTCAAATCAACCCCAGCGAAAATCTTGCCGGTCTCGGTGATGCCGGGCAGTCGCTCGGCGAGAATCTTGGGGTCGATATGGTCGAGGTGGAGGAAGATATGGTCCTTCTCGTCGCCGACGCCGCGGCCTTCGCGGATTTCCATCGCCATCGAGCGCGAGACGACGTCGCGGCTGGCGAGATCCTTGGCGTGGGGGGCGTAGCGTTCCATGAACCGCTCGCCGGCCGAATTGGTGAGGTAGCCGCCTTCCCCGCGCGCGCCTTCGGTGATGAGGACTCCGGCGCCGTAAATGCCGGTCGGGTGGAACTGGACGAATTCCATGTCCTGGAGCGGAAGGCCGGCACGCAGAACCATCGCATTGCCATCGCCGGTGCAGGTGTGGGCGCTGGTCGCGGTATAATAGATTTTGCCGAAACCGCCGGTGGCGAGGACCACCGCCTGGGCCTGGAACCGGTGGATCGACCCGTCGTCGAGGCACATCGCGATGACGCCCCGGCAGACTCCGTTTTCCATGATCAGGTCGATCGCGAAATATTCGATGAAGAAATCGGATTCATACTTCAGGCTCTGTTGATAGAGCGTGTGGAGCATGGCGTGGCCGGTGCGGTCGGCGGCGGCACAGGTGCGCTGTGCCGGTGGGCCCTCGCCCATGTCCTGGGTCATTCCGCCGAACGCGCGCTGGTAGATATGGCCGTCGGCGGTGCGCGAAAACGGCATTCCGGCGTGTTCGAGCTCGATCACCGCGCGGGGCGCTTCGCGGCACAGATATTCGATCGCATCCTGATCGCCGAGCCAGTCGCTGCCCTTGACCGTATCGTACATGTGCCAGGTCCAATGGTCGGGACCCATGTTGCCGAGGCTGGCGGCGATCCCGCCCTGGGCGGCGACGGTATGACTTCGGGTCGGAAAGACCTTGGTGATGCAGGCGGTCTTGAGGCCCTGTTCGGCGGCGCCCATCGTGGCCCTCAGGCCAGCCCCGCCGGCCCCGACCACGACCACGTCGAAACTATGGTCGATAATCTTATAGGCGGTCACCCATTCACTCCGAAGATGATCTTGGCCAGCGCCCACAAGGCCAAGGCTCCGCCGCCAACCGCTGCGAACAGCAGGATCAGGTTCAGCGCGAAGCGATTGCCCTCGTCATGGACATAATCGTCGACCACCACCTTGAGACCGTCGAGCCCGTGGCGAAAGGCGGTGATCACGAACAGGACCATCGGCACTCCGCCGCTTGGCGCGCGCAGCCATTCGGTCAGCGTGCGGACATCAAGCGCTGGCAGAAACAGCAGCGAAGCGAGCAGCCATACGCCGAGCAGGAGCAAGGCGATGCTGGTCGCGCGCTCGGTCAGCCAATGGTCCCCGCCGTGATGGCCCGAACCGATCCCGCGGACCTTGCCCAACGGCGATGCGCTATTTCCAAGGCTCATGCGCGCCCTCCCAAAATCCAAAACCAGGTCGCAGCGGTCAGAAGCGCTGCGCCAATGATCGTCAGGACTGCGAACGTCTTGTTGACGCCAAGTTCGAACCCGGCACCGCTGTCCATCACCAGATGGCGGATGCCGGACAGCAAATGCTGGAAAAAGGCCCAGGTCAGTCCGATCAGAACGACCAGTCCGAGCGGATGGGCCGCGGCTTGCTGAACGGTGGCATAGGCCTCAGGGCCGCGGGCAAGCGCGACCAGCCACCAGGTCAGGATCCCAAGGCCGACCGTCGCCAGGCCGCTCCCGGCGACCCGGTGGAGGATCGAGACCAGCATATGCGGTCCCCAGCGCCAGATGCTCAGATGCGGCGAAAGCGGTCGTTGATGCGGTCCTGCCATGCTGTTCCCGTTTGCGAAATGACTGTCGCGGGCACATGCCATGCCCGTGCCAGCCGCTTAGGGCGGCGGCCGGTGAGAGGCAAGATTCCCCCACCGTCCTAACCGCCTTTTAACCATTATGCGTGCAAGAGCGTCTCATCACCGGTCCCACCTTCGGGACCACAGGGCGGAGAGCGATTGATGACTGGCCAGACTGCACAGATGCAGCCACTGAGCGACGAGCAGGTCCAGAACCGGCTTACCGCCTATAATGCCGACGGCTCGCTCGATCGAAATCTGGCGACGGTGAAACAGCATGCCGCGGACATTATCGCGGAAGAAGCGGTCGCGACCTTCGGCGAGGAATCGGCCAAGCTCGTGCTCTTGCGCTACGACCATAAGGTCGATGCCAATTGGGTCGAGCAGGTCGCCGAATTCGGCCGACGGCTCTACGCCGACAAGGTCCCGGTCCCGAAGTTTCTCGAGACCCGCCATCAATTCACCGCCAATGTCGTCAGCCGGATGTTCGAGCGCTTTTCCGCCGACCAGGAGACGCTTCAAGCCTGCGTCCAGGCGCTGATGCGCATCACCAACGTTTATACCGACATCATGCTGGCCCAGATCGCGGTGCTCGAATCGCACGATGCCGCCAATCAGCGCGGACGCGACACCGACCAGTTCGAACGCCGGGTCAGCGACCTCGTGCTCGCCACCACCCAGGATTCAAAGGCGCTGACCGAGCGCACCCAGGCGACCGCGGCTTCGGCCCGCGGAATGCTTGGCAAGACCAGCGAAGTGGCCGCCGCCGCCGAGCAATCGGCGGTCGCCATGCGCGAAGCCGCCCAGACCGCGGCCGGGCTGATCCGGGCGATCGAGGATGCCCGGGCCGAAGTCGAGGTCGCGGCCGATGTCGCGACCCGCGCCGGCGACCAGGCAAGCGAAGCGGTCAAGGTCAGCCAGGCCTTGTCGTCCCACGTCGAGGCGATCGAATCGATCCTCAGCCTGATCCGCGATATCGCCGGCCAGACCAACTTGCTGGCGCTCAATGCGACCATCGAAGCGGCGCGCGCTGGCGATGCCGGCCGCGGCTTCGCGGTTGTCGCCCAGGAAGTGAAGAGCCTCGCCAGCCAGACCGCCCGGGCGACCGACGACATCACCGCCAAGATTACCGCGATCCAGCTGGCCACCCGCCAGACGGTCGAGGCCAATGGCTCGATCCAGGGCACGGTCGAGGAAGTCCAGCATAGCGCCGACCGAATCCGCGAAGCGATGGAATTGCAGGCGCAGACCGTGACCATGATTACCGCTGCAGTCGACGAAACCGCGCTCGCCGCGGACTCGATGAGCTCGACCATCGCCGCCATCCGCAGCGACACCGAAAATGTCGCCAAGGACATCGATCTGGTCGAAAAAGGCTTCGGCAGCTTCTCCGAGCAAATTGCCAATTTCAAGGCCACCGCCAGGGAATTCGTCAACGGAATCGCGGCTTAAGGTTATTCGTCATTCCCGCGAAAGCGGGAACCCAGACTGTTTTTTCGCTGGGTCCCCGCTTTCGCGGGGGATGACGATCATGGGGCGCTAGGATAATGGCGCCCCAATGAACATCCTGATTACCGGCGCCAGCCGAGGGATTGGCGCAGCAGCCTTCGCGCTGCTCCAGTCGAGCGGCCACAAGGTCCTTGGCCATTCCACCCATGGCAATGATTTCCTGATCGCCGGCGACCTCGCCGATCCCGCCGTACCGCGAAACATCTGGGAAACCGCGCTCGACGAATTCGGCGGGCGGATCCACGTCCTCGTCAACAATGCCGGAATTTATGAATCGGTCGCCGATAATGCGTCGGATGACGAATGGCACGCCGCCTGGGCGCGGACGCTGACGATCAACCTCCAGGCCGCGGCCGACCTATCGCGGCTCGCGGTGTCGCATTTCCTCGACCAGGGCAAAGGCGGCCGGATCGTCAATGTCGCAAGCCGCGCGGCATTCCGCGGCGATTCGCCCCAGCATTGGCATTATGCCGCGTCCAAGGCGGCAATGGTCGGGATGACCCGGACGATCGCGCGCGGCTATGCCGCCGACAATATCCTCGCCTTCGCGGTCGCGCCCGGCTTCACCGTTTCGGAAATGACCGAGGAATATCTTGCCGGCCGCGGGGGCGCGAAAATCGTCGCCGACATTCCCCTGGGACGAGTCGCGAGCACCGACGAAATCGCCGAGATCATCCGCTGGCTCAGCATCGATGCCCCGCCTTCGGCGACCGGCACCATCATCGATGCCAATGGGGCAAGCTTCGTCAGATGAGCTGGCGGGTGACGATTGCCGCGACCCGCACCCAGGCCGAACGCGCCGGCGAGATCGACCTTGGCTTCGCGCCCGGCGCCGATCCGCCGGTGCTGGTCGCCGACGAGCCCGACGCGAACCGGCCCGACGAGTGGCTGATCCATGCCTATTTCGAGCGCCGCCCGGGCGACGCGGACCTCGACCGCCTGGCCGAGCTTGGCCACGGCACGCCGCAGATCGAACAATTGGGCGAGGATGATTGGGTGACGATGAGCCAGGCGGGACTGGAGCCGATCCGCGCCGGGCGGTTTTTCGTCCACACCCCGACCCATGCCCCGCTGGCCGATGCGGTCAATTTCGAGATCGACGCCGGGCTCGCCTTCGGCACTGGGCAGCACGCCACCACCGCTGGCTGCCTCGCCGCGCTCGACCGGCTTGAGGCGGAGGGCAAGAGCTTCACCAACATCGCCGATATCGGCACGGGCACCGGCCTGCTTGCGTTCGCCGCGCTCAGCCTGTGGCCCGAAGCCAAGGCGATCGCCACCGACATCGACCCGGTCAGCATCGACGTCACCCGCGACAATGCCGCGATCAACCGAGTGCCGCTCGGCCAGGCGCCAGGTCAGCTCCTGCTCGCGGTCGCCGACGGCATGGACCATCCCATGCTCGCCGCCCGCGCGCCGTTTGACCTGATCATCGCCAACATCCTCGCCGCGCCGTTGATCCTGTTGGCGCCGGCCTTCGCCAAGGCCGCGGCGCCGGGCGCGAGCTTAGTGCTCGCCGGCCTGCTCGACAGCCAGGCCGAAGCGGTAGTTGCGTCCTACGAGGCTTATGGCTGCACGCTCATCGACGGCGGCAGCGGCGAATGGCGCGTGCTGGTGCTGCAAGCGAAATCCTAAACCGTCACCCCCGCGAAAGCGGGGGCCCAACGCCTTCAGGTAGAAGCGGGATTCCCGCTTGCGCGGGAACGACGAAAATCTAAGCCCCCGCCACAATCCGCGCCCATTCGGCTTCGTCAATCACTCGAACCCCGAGCTCAGCGGCCTTCTTGAGCTTCGACCCGGCGCCTGGTCCGGCAACAACCAGATCGGTCTTGGCGCTGACCGAGCCCGCCGAGCGCGCGCCAAGCCGCTCGGCCTGGGCCTTGGCTTCGTCGCGGCTCATCGTTTCCAGCGTTCCGGTGAAAACGATGGTCTTGCCGCTCCATTCGGTCTGCCGCGCTGTCGAGACAAATGCGGCGGGCCTGGCCAGATTGAGCAACTGGGCCACTTCATCGTGGTTGTGCGGTTCGTGGAAGAAATCGGTCAGCGCTTCGGCGACCACCGGCCCAACCCCTTCGACGTTGGACAATTCGATCTGAGCATTATCGCCGGTCGCAGCGGCCTCAAGCGCCTCGATCGTCCCGAACGCTTTCATCAAATCCTTTGCGGTGACCGCTCCGACGTGACGGATGCCAAGCCCGAACAGGAACCGCGCCGGATCGAAATTCGCGCGCGCATCGATCGCGTCGAGCAGCCCGTCGACCGACTTTTCCTGCCACCCTTCGCGGCCGATCAATTCCATCCGCCGGTTGCGCAATCGGAAGATATCGGACGGGCCGTTGAGCCAGCCCAGGGCAATGAATTCGGCGATCGATTTTTCGCCGAGACCGTCAATGTCCATCGCCCCGCGGCTGACGAAATGCTTGAGCCGCTCGAGCCGCTGCGCCGGGCAGATCAAGCCGCCGGTGCAGCGGACATCGACCTCGCCCTCCTCGGCCACCGCCTCGGACTTGCATTGCGGGCAATGGTCGGGAAATTCATAGGGCGAGCGCGGCTCGTCGCGCGACAGATTTTCAACCACCTGCGGGATGACGTCACCGGCGCGCTGGATCCGCAGCCGGTCGCCGATCCTGAGGCCCAGCCGAGCGATTTCGTCGCGGTTGTGGAGCGTGACATTCTGAACGATGACCCCGCCGACGCCGACCGGTTTGAGCCGCCCGACAGGGGTCAATTTGCCGGTTCGGCCAACCTGGATGTCGATCGCCAGCAAGGTCGTTTCGGCCTGTTCGGCGGGGAATTTATGGGCCAGCGCCCAGCGCGGCGCGCGCGCGACCTGCCCCAGCCGCTCCTGCCAGTCGAGCCGGTCGACCTTGTAGACGACCCCGTCGATGTCGAACGGGAGATCGGCGCGCTCCTGCTCGATCCGTGCATAATGGTTCAGTGCCGCCGCGATTCCATCGACCCGCGCCAATTGGCCGCTGACCGGAATGCCAAAGCTCGCGATCCGCTTCATCGCTTCCCATTGGGTGTCGCCGAGCGGCTCCGAAATCTCGCCCCAGCCATGGGCGAAAAACCGCAGCGGCCGCTCGGCCGTGACCAGCGCATTCTTTTGCCGGAGCGATCCCGCGGCGGCGTTGCGGGGATTGGCGAAGATCTTCCCGCCGGCCGCTTCCTGCCGCTCGTTGAGCGCTGCAAAATCGGCTTTGGCCATATAGACCTCGCCGCGCACTTCGAGCACCGCCGGAGCACCGTCGATCCGCTGCGGGATGTCGCCGATGGTGCGCACATTGGCGGTCACATCCTCGCCCACCGTTCCGTCGCCGCGGGTCGCAGCGAGGACCAGCTCGCCGCCCTCGTAGCGCAACGAACAGCTCAGCCCGTCGATCTTCGGCTCGGCGGTCAGCGCGACTTCGGCATCGGCCGCAAGCGACAGGAACCGCCGCACCCGGGCGACGAACTCCTCGACCTCCTCGGCCGAAAAGGCATTGTCGAGGCTGAGCATCGGGCGCGCATGCGCAACCTTGGCAAGGCCGCTTGCGACCGGCGCCGCACCCAGCCGCTGCGACGGCGAATCGGCGCGGACGAGGTGCGGAAACTGCTCCTCGAGCGCGCGATTCTCGACCACCAGCGAATCATAATCGGCGTCAGAAATTTCGGGCGCGTCGCGGTCGTGATAGAGCTTGTCGTGGCGCGCGATCTCCTTCGCCAGCCGCATCAACCGGTTGGCGGCATCGGCCTCGCTGATTGCCGTTCCCTTAGCCATTGGGTGGAAACAGATCGTCGAGGAAGCCGTCGAGCGCGCGCCAGCTGCGGCGGTTGGCGTCGGGGCTGAATTTGGTCGCCGGATTACCGAACGTGTCGGCGGCCGGATTGGTAAAGGCGTGGACGGTGTTGCCGAAGGCGTGGATTTGCCAGTCGGCGCCGGCGCGGGTCAGCTCCTGGCCGAGCGCGACGACCGTGGCCGGCGGAACCATCGGATCGTCCCAGCCGTGGAAGGCGATGACCTTGGCCTTGATCGGCCGTGGCGGCAGGCCGGTCGGGTCGAACAGGCCGTGAAACGAGGCCACGCCGGCGATATCGACCCCGGTGCGGGCCAGGTCGAGCGCGCACAATCCGCCGAAGCAAAAGCCGATGGCGACGATCCCGGCGCCGCTATCGGGCAGTCCGCGGACCGTTTCGAACACTGCCAGCAACCGGTTGCCAAGGCCCGCGCGATTGGCGCGCAGGCGCTTCATCTGCTGCGCCCCCATCTCCCGCCCGCTACCGCGAAACTCCTTGCCATACAGGTCGCCGACAAATGCATTATAGCCCTTGCCGACAAGCGTCTGGGCAAACCCCAGTTCGAGGTCGCTGACCCCCGCAACGGTTGGAAAAAGGATGATCGTCGCCCGCGCGTTGTCCGCCGCGACCAGTTCGCTGAGCAGGCTCTCGCCCTGGAACTGATGGTCGATCGACCGCGATTTTGCCATCACGCCGCCTCCAGCAATTTGCCCGCCTGGGCGCGGGCTTCGTCGGTCACTTCGGCGCCCGACAGCATCCGCGCAATTTCCTCGCGCCGTTCGGCCGCGGACAGTTTCCTGACCGTCGTTCGGGTGCCGCTTGCGCCATGACTCTTCTCGATCCGATAATGGTGCGCGGCGCGGGCCGCGACTTGCGGACTGTGGGTCACGACCAGCACTTGCGATTGCGCTGCAAGCCGCGCCAGCCGCTCGCCGATCGCGCTTGCGACCGCGCCGCCGACCCCCCGGTCGATCTCGTCGAAGATCATCGTCGAAGCGCTTCCGGCTTCGGCCAAAGCGACCTTGAGCGCGAGGATGAAGCGCGACAATTCGCCGCCCGACGCGATCTTCGTCAGCGGGCCGAACGGCGCTCCGGGATTGGTCGAGACTTCGAACTCGACCCGGTCGATCCCGCTCGCGCCCGGATCGGCCGCTGCAAAAGCGGTTCGAAAGCGCGCTGCATCGAGTTTCAATGGCGCAAGCTCGGTCGCGACCCGCTCGTCCAGTTGCGCTGCCGCGCTCCGGCGCTCGCTCGACAACGCGCCGGCGGCCTCGACAAATTCATCGCGCGCCGCGGCCAAAGCGCGATCGAGCGCCGCAACCTGCTCGCCGCTGGCTTCGATTGCCTGCAACTGGAAGCGCATGTGCTCAGCCAATGCGGCCAGCGCATCGGGCTCGACGCGGTGCTTGCGGGCCAGCGCCCGAATGTCGAACAGCCGCGCTTCGGCCTGGTCGAGCGCTTCGGGATCGAAGATCAAGGCATCGGCGGCGCGGGCGATCCGCTCGTCGGCTTCATTGGCTTCGATCAGCGCCCGGTCGAGCGACGCCAAGGCCTCGGCCAGCAACGGGTGATCCGAAGCGCCGCGCTCGATCCGCCGCGCCGCCTGGCGCAGCTGCGACACCGCGCCGTCGGCACCGCCGAGCAATTCATCGAGCCCGGCCAGCGATTCGCCGGCCTTCACGCCCGCCTGCATCGCCAGCCGGCGGTCGGCCAGAGCGCTCTCCTCGCCCGGCTCGGGCGCCAGCGCCTCGATCTCGGCGCAAGAATGAGCAAGATAGTCGCGGTCGCGCTCGGCGGCTTCGGCGCTGGTTTGCGCCTCGGTCAGGTCGCGCTCGATCCGGACCACCTCGGCCCAGCATTGTTCGACCCGCGCCGTGTCGATCTTGCCAAAGCTGTCGAGCAAGGCGCGGTGGCCCTTGGGGTTTAGCAGCCCGCGATCATCGTGCTGGCCGTGGATTTCGACCGCCAAGGCACCGAATTCGCGAAGCACCGCCGCCGGAACCGCCGACCCGCCGAGAAAGGCGCGGCTGCCGCCGTCGCTCTTGAGCGACCGCCGAACGACCAGCGGTTCACCCGGATCGGGCTCGATCCCATGGCCGGCGAGCAGTGCCAGCGCTGGATGGCCAGCCGGAAGGTCGATTTCGGCGGTGACCGATGCGGCTTCGGCGCCGGCTCGGACCAAACCGCTGTCGGCACGCGCTCCAAGCGCCAGTCCAAGCGCATCGAGAAGGATCGATTTGCCGGCCCCGGTCTCGCCGGTCAGGACGCCAAGACCGCCTTCGAACTCAAGCGCAAGCTGCTCGACGAGAACGACATCGCGGACCTGGAGATGCTTTAGCACGCCGGCTGGGTGGGCCTGCCCGGCGACCGCCGACCGACGAAATGGCTCACTTCGGCTTGGGCTCCGGTTCCGCTTTGGGCTCCGGCGGCTTGGGACGCACCGGATAGCTGGTGGCACTGCCCTGCGGTTCGCGTTGCGGCTGGACCACCTGCAACGCCATGGGGTTGCTCGAACTGGTCCCGACCCGGCGGCGGTTCTGTGCTTCCTTGCTGAGCAGGTAGAGCGAATAATTATACCATTTGTCCTCGGGATAATTGTTGCCAAGGACGGCCGCCGCCTTGCGCGCCTCCTCGACCAGGCCAAGCGCGAGGTCGCTTTCGACCAGCCGCGCCAGCGCCTCGGGCGTGTGGCTGGTGGTCTGGTAACCATCGATCACCGCACGAAAGCGGTAGGTCGAAGCGAGCCAGTTGCCCGACCGCTGATAGAAGCGGCCGACCTCCATTTCCTTGCCCGCGAGATGGTCGTTGATGAGGTCGAGCTTGAGCCGCGCATCGGCGGCATAGCGGGTGTCGGGGAAGCGGCGGATAAGTTCGCTGAACGCCTGCTTGGCCGAATCGGAAGTCGACTGCTCGCGAGTGACGTCCTCGATCTGCTGGTAATAGCTCATCGAGATCAGATATTGCGCATATGGCGCTTCGCTATTGCCGGGGTGGATGGTCACGAACCGCCGCGCCGACGAAATCGCCTCATTATATTTCTGAGCGAGATAATAATTGAACGCGCTCATCAGCTGCGCCCGCCGCGCCCATACCGAATAAGGGTGCTGGCGTTCGACCTCGTCGAACAATTTCGCGGCGCGCTCGTAATTGCCCTGGTCCATCGTCCGCTTGGCCGCGGCGTAGAGCGTGTTGACGTCACGGGCGACATACGCCGTTTCGCCTTTCTTGCCGGACGTCGCGCAGGCCGACAGCGGAAGGACGGCCGCGGCACCAGCCGCGAGGAGGAACAGGGTACGATCAAGCTTCAACATGAAAACCTCATTAGCGTGAGCACCGGTCGGGGCCAAGCGTTGCGCCGGTAAAGCTTGGCGGGGGCTGAACAGGTCAGGCCGTTTGGCCTTCGGGAACGTCCTTGTCGTCGGATTTGAGGAAGCTGTCGGGTTCGACCCCAAGCCACACCAGCACCGGAGTCGAGATGTAGATCGACGAATAGGTGCCGATGAGAACGCCGAGGAAGATGGCGATGGCCAAGCCAAAGATGACCTCGGGTCCAATGGCCATCAACACGCCAAGAGCGATCAGCACGGTCAGCGAGGTGACAACGGTGCGCGCCAGGGTCTCGTTCAACGACAGATTGAGCAACGGCAGGATCGCCATCTTGCGATATTTGCGCAAATTCTCGCGGATGCGGTCGTAAATGACGACGGTGTCGTTGAGCGAATAGCCGACGATGGTCAGGAACGCAGCGACGACATTGAGGTCGACCGGAAGCCGGGTGAAGGCGAAAAAGCCCAGGGTCATGGCAACGTCATGGGCCAGGGTCAGCAGCGCCCCGACGCCGAACTGCCATTCGAAGCGGAGCCAGATGTAGATCGCGATCCCAAGCATCGCCAGCGCGATGGCGATTGCGCTGCCTTGCGCAAGTTCGCCCGAAACCTTGCCCGAAACGGTATCGACCGAATCGATCCGGGCGCCGGGATAGGCGCCTTCGACCAGGGCTTTGACCTTGGTCGCTGCGACATTTGCAGCGGCGTCGGCACCGGACGGTTTGGGCAGTCGGATCTGATAGGTCTTGGGCCCGCCGAATTCCTGGATGCTCGAATCGCCGAGCTTCAATGAATCGACCTGGCTGCGCAATTTCTCGACGTCGATCGATTGCGCGAAGGTCACCCGGACCAGCTGACCGCCGACAAAATCGACGCCGAGGTTCAACCCGCGGTACATGGTGAAGACGATCGAGCCGATGGTCGCGATGAGCGACAGTGCGAGCGCGAGATTGCGCCAGCGCATGAAATCGAGATTGGTGTTCTCGGGGACGAGCTTGAGCAGCTTCATGACGGCACCGGCCTAAATGTGGATCGCGCGCGGCCGGGCTTTCTTGAGCCACAGCGCGACGAGCATTCGAGTGAAGTAAACGGCGGTAAACACCGAAGTGATGACGCCGATGATGAGCACGACGGCGAAGCCGCGCACCGGTCCGGATCCGAAATAGGCCATGATCCCGGCCGAAATGACGTGGGTCACATTGGCGTCGAAGATCGCCCGAGTGGCCTCGCGATAACCGGTTTCGACCGCGTCCATGATCCGCCGGCCGCGGCGCAATTCCTCACGGATGCGTTCATTGATGAGGACGTTGGCGTCGACCGCGGCACCGATGGTGAGGATGAAGCCGGCGATCCCGGGCAGGGTCAAGGTGGCGTTGAACGCGGCCATGATGCCGAGGATCAGGAAGCCGTTCACGACCAGCGCGATGGTCGCATAGACCCCGAAGCGGCCATAAGTGACGAGCATGAACAGGATCACCGCGAGGGTCGCGACAATGCTTGCGATCACGCCCTTGTGAATCGAATCCTTGCCCAGATCGGGGCCGACGGTGCGCTCCTCGATGACGTTGAGTTTGACCGGCAATTTGCCCGACGCCAGGCTGACCGCGAGGTCGTTGGCGCTTTTGACCGTGAAATTGCCGGTGATTTGCGCTCGTCCGCCGAGGATCGGCTCGTTGATATTGGGCGCGGACAGGACCTTGTCGTCGAGGATGATCGCGAACGGCTTGCCGGTATTTTCCTGGGTCGCTCGAGCAAAGCGGCGGGCACCGGCACTGTTGAAAGTGATGTTGATATCGGCACGGTTGTCCTGGTCGAAGCCCTGCTTGGCATCGACCAGTTGATCGCCCGACACCATCACCCGACGCTTGACCGCGATGAAGCCGCCACCTTCGGCCATTGGCAGGACCTGGCTTCCCGGCGGTGCGCGGCCCTGCCGGACCTGTTCGGGATCGGCATCCTGGTCGACCAGCTTGAATTCCAGCCGGGCGGTCTGGCCGATCAATTTCTTGAGCGCTTCGGGATCCTCGACTCCCGGAACCTGGACCAGGATGCGGTTGTCGCCTTCGGTGATGACCGTGATTTCCTTGGTCCCGCCGGGATCGATCCGGCGGCGGACGACGTCGCGGGCAACGCCCATCGCATTTTTCAGCGCCTGGGCCGAACCGCTCGCGGTTGGAGTGAGCACGACCCGGCTGGAGTCCATCACCGCGACATCCCAGTCGCGGCTTCCGGTCATTGCCACCGGCCGGGTCAATGTCCGCATCCGTTCGACCGCGTCGTCGACCTGGGCCGGTTTGCGGACCATGAAGGTCAGCCGCCCGCCGGTGGTCGAGAGGTCGCCGATGTCGATGCGGGGCGTTCGGCGAAGCTCGGTCGCGACCGAATCCTCCATCGCCTGAAGCCGCTGCTTTTGCGCATCGGCGGCATCGGCTTCGAGCAGCAAATGGCTGCCCCCGGCGAGATCGAGGCCGAGATTGATCTTGTAATGCGGAAGCCAGGCCGGCCAGCGATCATTGAGGCTGGTCCCGCCAATCAGGCTGGGGATCGAGAAGAAAATGCCAAGCACGACGACGAGTGAGACGAGCCAGATTTTCCAGCGCGGGAATTCGAGCACTTTGGTTCAGGCCCTTCAGTCGTTGGCCGGCTTGGACGTCCGGTCCAGCACCGCGCTGAGGGTCGATTTGATGACCCGGACCTTGACCCCGCTGGCGATCTCGACCTCGGCGTCGTCGTCCATGATCCTGGTCACCCGGCCGCGAATCCCGCCGCCGGTGATCACGTCATCGCCTTTCTTGACCGCGCCGATCGCTGCCTGGTGGTCCTTCACCCGGCGCTGCTGGGGGCGGATGACCAGCATCCAGAAAATCGCGAAAATCAGGAGCCACGGAGCAAGCCCGAGGAAAATCTGGGCCATTCCGCCGGATTGGGCGGGGGCGGCCTGAACAGCGGTCAACAACAGGTTGTCGGTCATGTTTTGGAAGGTCTCTTATGTCGCCAGGGACAGTCGCGCGCCGCCTATCACGCGGCAACGGGCGAGCGCAAGGACAGCGCTGCCTTGCCTTCACTTTCCACGACCCCTAGAGGGACGCCGCCGGTCGGGGCGTAGCGCAGCCTGGTAGCGCACCACACTGGGGGTGTGGGGGTCGCAGGTTCGAATCCTGTCGCCCCGACCAGCATCCACACCAATCATTGGACGAACTTGCGACGTGTCGTGGGCCGCCGCGATCTAGTCCTTGCCGCGTCGAGCTGTCATGGTGGTAGCCATGCCTCGACCCCGCCGCCGCCGCCGTTCGAGGCCCAATCCGCTGACCCGCCGGATCATCCTTATCCTCGCCGCAATTCCCGCGCTCTATGTGCTGGCGGCGCTGATCGGCAGCCTGATCCCGGTCAACCGCGGCTGGACCGAGACCGCGGCCGGCACCGCCATCTACCTCGCCGACAATGGCGTTCACGCCGACCTCATCCTTCCGGTCAGTGCGCAGGGCCTCGACTGGGCGCGCTATTTTCCAGCCACGGACTTTGCCGGGCCGACCGCCACTGCGGGCTGGATCGCGTTCGGCGCGGGCGAGCAGCACGTCTATCTCGATACGCCGCGGTGGCGCGACATCCGAGTGTCGACCGTCGGCCGAGCGTTGTTCGGTGGAGCCCGCGTCGTCCACGTCGAATATGTCGCAAGCCCGCATTATGCGAATCGCGAAATCCGCCTGCGCCCGGAAGAATATCGCCGCTTGTGGGCGGCGATCCGCGCCGACCTCAAGCTCGATGCCAAGGGCCGGCCGCAGCGCATCGACCACCCCGGCTATGGCCCGTTCGACGCTTTTTATCGCGGCATCGGCAAGGCCAGCGCGCTGCGCACCTGCAACAGCTGGACCGCCGGCGAGCTTCGGCTGGCGGGCGTGAAGACCAGCCTGTGGCCGCCGTTCGTTCAGGGCCTGGTGTGGCGGTACCGCAAGACCGGCGCGCACGCCCCCTACTCGACCCGTTCGTAACGCTGGTCGGGAATGAACCACAGGAGTGCGATCAGGATGTAGATCGCCACCGCCACCATCGGCGAAATGAACAGTGCAGCGAGGATCGAAACCACATAGAGCAGCAAGCTTGCATGGCCCTTTATATCGGTGCCGACCGCTGCCTTGACCCTGGACTCCTCACCGTCGGCGTTGATCAGTGCATATTCGAGCCAGGTGTAACCGAGCGCAGCCATGGTCAGGGTCATTCCATAAGCGGCGATGGGGACGCGCTGAAACCCTTCTTCGCCAATCCAGCGGATCACGAACGGCACCAGGCTGAGCCAGAACAACAGAAAATTATTGGCCCACAAGACCTGCCCGTCGACCCTTCGGGCGCGCTGGACCATATGGTGGTGATTGACCCAGAAGATCGCGATATTGGCGAACGACAGAGCATAGACGCCGAGGATCGGAAGCAGGCTTTCGAGCGCGCTCAGGCCATGACCCTTGGGGACCGGCAATGCCAGCACCATGATGGTGATGATGATTGCGATCACCCCGTCGGTGAAGGCGGTCATCCGCTCCGGTTTCATCTGTTGTCCCCCACTGGTTCGGACGGATCGGTCTAACTGCGGCAGCGGAAGCCGTCGTAGAATTGCTTGTGCGAGGCGAGAATGCGCGCGATCGCCGCCGGGTCGGGCGTGGTGTCCCATTGATCGAGTTCGAACGTGCCGCCAAGAACGATCCCGTCGGCGCGCGGGAACATGTAGCCGGCACTGCCCATATAGGCATATTGGATTTCCGGCTGTGGCAAAAGGATCGCGAGCTGCCCGCGCGCCGGGCGCAGTTCCATGTCGCCGAACAACTCGCGGCTGCCAAGGCCGGTGCAATTGAACACCAGGCGTTCGGGCAATGTCGCGATATCCGCCGGGGTCGCGAAGCGCCGGACCGCGATCCTGCCCCCGGCGATTTCCACGTCGCGAACCATCTGCCGAAGATAGCGGCCGGTTTCGATATACATCGTGTCGTAACGGACGACGTGGGCCAGCGGGAACGGGAATTCGGGTGGCGAGAGGATGCGGTTGATGGGCGGGTAATCGGCCGTGTAAATATCCGGCGTATCGCCTTCGTCATAGGTCGGGTGCCAGTGGATCCCGTAATCGTCGCCGACCATGATCTGGAACCGCCGCCAGCTATATTCGAGAGCGCGCAGGAACTGCGCCTTCCACGCCGGAGTCACCTTGTCGTCCTCGAACAATCGGAAGGGATGGAATTGGCCACCGGCGATGTTCGACGTCGTGTCGGGGGGAAGCGCGGCGGTATAGATCGTCACCGCAAAGCCGGCATCCTGCACCAGCCGGGCGGTCGACAGGCCCATGATCCCCGAACCGAGCACCGCGACCGGTCCGCTGTGGCCCGGAAGGCCAAGATCGATGGCCTGTTTCGAGCTGCCCCAGCTGAGCGTGATCCCGGCCCCGCCATGCCCGTAATTGTGGACCAGTTTCTGATCGCCCAGGGCCTCGGCCCGAACCACATAGCCCGCTGGACGATAGGGGCGAAGTCCGGCGACGGTTCGGATGACCCGGCTCGCATCGACCTTGACCGGCGGTAATGGCGTGCACGCCGCCGACGGGCGGGTGGCGACCGTCGCGCAGCCCGAAACCAGCGCCGCGGAGCCCAAGGTGAACGATCTGCGGTCCAGCAACATGCCTGTGCCCCGAGCATCGAGTGAAGTCCCTCGCCGCCTTGAACAGCAAAGCCCGACCCGCGACAAGCTCTAGCGCGGATCGGACCGCTCGACCTCGCCCTGCAACCGCACCCATTTGATCAATTCATCGAGCTGGATCGCCTGTTCGGTGGCGATCAGCGCATCGGCTTCAGAAAGTCGATTTTCACCGGCGGTCTGAGCAGTGGCGGAGGAGCGTCGGGGAAGGCCGGGCACAGCCGTTGTTGTGCGATCGCCGGGAGCGGCTGCGGCGGCGCCGGCTTCGAGGCGCAGGCGCCGAGCGCGAGCGCGAGCAGCGGCAAGGCGGGTATCAAGCGCATCGGCGCTCCTTTCGTTGATGATGTCTTGCGAGTCTTCGATCGTGGCGACATGGGCCCGATCGGCGGCTTCGGCCTGGGCCGCGGCGGCACGGACATTGGCAATGGTTCCGGCAAACGCCGCCTCGCTGCCGCGGTACAGCTGTTCGTACTGGGCCGATTGCTTGCGCCAATGGCGGGCGTCGATCTTCGCCGCCGCAAGAAGGATGGCAAGGACCACAGCGGCGGCGATCCCGGCCATGCCCTGGACGTTGATGAGCCGCAGAAACATCATTCGACCGGCCCCATGCGAGGAGTTGCGGGGGGCGCGTAATCCGTCGTGCGATCTGCCTCCAGGCTGGCGCCGTCGCGGCTGGCCGAAACCTTGAAGCGGCCGACCGGTCCGCCGGCGAGAAGGCCGACGATCACCGCCACCATCGCCGCGATATAGCCGCCAAGCGCCCAGCCGAAGATGGTGACGATGCTATGTTCCTCGGCCAGCGACCAGCCGCCCCACATCAGCAGGACGACCATCGCCACCGCGGCGAGCCCGCAGAACACACCCGCAGCAGCCGCGAGCAGGCCGTAGATGTAGCGCTGACCCTCGGCGAAGGTGGCTGGCGGTGGAAGGTTCATGACGAGCTCCGGAAAGAAAGCGTGTAGGATTTTGTCTAAGGGGAAGTTGACCAAGTTGACCGTGTGACGCGATTTCCTATTCCTGATTTTCGCCCATGCGATTGGCGAGCCAGCCGTAGAGAAAGGCCTCATTGGCCGGGCGGCGCTCGGCGAGGCGCAAATAGCGCTCGCCCTGGAGCGCTTCGAGCGCGCGCAGCAAGACGGTCTGTCCAGCGACCATGCCACGCTTGGCGAGGAACGCATTGAGCGCTGAACGGGTCGTCGGGCCGGCCCGCCCGTCGGGCACCAGATCGGGATAATCGGTCCCATTGCGATTGAGCGCGGTCAGCGCGCGCTGGAGGAAACAGGTCGCGACCGCGGGGCCCATATTGACCCCGGTGTCGAACAATTCGGCGGCGATGAGGGGCGCGATCCTGGCCAATTCGTCATAGTGCGGACGAAGCCAGTAGAGGCGGGTGTAGATCGCCGCCGCTTCCTCGCGGGGGAGCGTTCGCATCGCTCCATAATAGCCGTTGGCGCGGGCCACCTCCTGGGTGATTCCATAGCAGGTCGGACCGCCGCGATCCGCCGGGTGATTGACATAGCCACCCTCGCGCTCGAGCAAACGGTCGACGAGGTCATCAATCGCGATCTTTTCGGGCACAGCCACTCTCCAACCACTGCCGAGTCGCTTCAAACTAACCAATATGGTTTGCTGTAGGAAAGTTATTTCTTTCGTGATAGGTTCGTTGATCCGGGGTAGGCGAAGCAGCCGCGAAGCTTTAGGCTAAGGTCATGCGGATCATTTTCCATGCCGCTGCGGGGCTTGCCGCAGCCTGTGCGTCGGCGGCAAATGCGGCGCCGAGCCCGGCCGAACAGCGGATGATCGCCACCGTCGATGCCGAGCAAGCGCGGACCGTTGCGATGCTTGCCCAATGGGTCGACACCACTAGCGGGACCCTCAACCTGCCCGGAGTCGAGCGCGTCGGGCAGATGCTCCGCGCCGAACTGGAGCCATTGGGATTTCAGGTCCGCTGGTCGGACATCAAGGCGGCCAATCGCGCCGGGCATATCATCGCCCGCCATCGCGGCGGCAGGAACGGCAAGCGGCTGCTCCTGATTGGCCATCTCGACACCGTGTTCGAGGCGGATTCGCCGTTCCAGCGCTGGGTCCGCGACGGCGATCAAGGCCATGGCCCGGGCGCCGGCGACGACAAGGGCGGGATGGCGGTAATCATTGCCGCATTGCGCGCCATGAAAGCCGCCGGAACCCTCAAGAACGCCAATATCACTGTCGCCCTGACGGGCGATGAGGAGGACGCCGGCGATCCGCTGACCATTTCCCGCAGCGACCTCGTCGATGAGGGGCGAATGGCCGATGTCGCGCTCGATTTCGAAGGTCTGGCCCAAGAGGACGGGCCCGATGGGCGGCGGGATGTCGGCTCGATCGCCCGGCGCAGCGCCGGCAGCTGGACCGTCACCG
The DNA here is from genome assembly GCA_040390365.1 of Pseudomonadota bacterium. Lineage (GTDB taxonomy): Bacteria > Pseudomonadota > Alphaproteobacteria > Sphingomonadales > Sphingomonadaceae > Sphingomicrobium. The sequence goes on from JAZJYM010000013.1 coordinate 19,685, forward strand.
TGACCGGCAAGAGCGGCCATTCGAGCGGGGTCGGCGGCAAGGCCGGTTTTGGCGCCAATTTCGAACTGGCGCGGATTATCGACCGCTTCCGCCGCGAGCTGCCCGAGCCGAGCCTGACCTTCAACGTCGGGCTGATCGGCGGCGGCGAACGGATGACTATCGATCCGGGCAAGATCCGCCTCGAGGCCAATGGCAAGACCAATATCATCGCCGCGACCGCTTTTGCCCGCGGCGACATGCGCGCCTTGAGCAAGGAGCAGATCGCCCGGGTCGAGGCGCGAATGCGGGCGATTGTCGCCGAACCGCTGGCCGGCGCGGCCGCGACCATCAGCTTCGATCCCGATTCCTATCCGCCGATGCCGCCGACCGCTGGCAGCCGGGCGATCCTGGCCCAGCTCAACGCGGTCAACCGCGACCTTGGATTGGCCGATATGGGCGAGCTCGATCCGATCAAGCGCGGCGCCGGCGACATCAGCTTCGTCGCCCAGGACGTCGACGGGCTGATCGGGCTTGGCCCCGCCAGTTGGGGCGATCACACGCCCGGCGAGACGGTCGATATCCCCTCGATCGCCAAGCAGGCCAAGCGCGCGGCGCTGCTGATGTCGCGCCTCGCCGCCCAGCGCCGCGGTTCGCCAGCGCGGAGATAGAAGCGCGGCAATGAAACGTCGGGGCAGCTCGCGGTCAGCCTGAAATTCTGATCGCCAGCGGCGCGGCCGGGGTCGGGGCGGAAGCGAAGGTCATTTCGCCGCCGTCTTGACTTCGCGCGATCGCACGTGCCTGTTCCCCACTGCCGCGGTCGCACATTCGACCCGGCAGGAGGGGACCCATGCAACAGACAGCACGAACGAAAGCGCCGACCCATTTGTGGATCGTCGGTATCTTGTCGCTCATCTGGAATTCTTTCGGCGGCTATGATTACACCATGACCCGAACCCGCAATATGGACTATCTCGGAGGCATGGGCGTCGATCCCAATGTCGTGCTCGATTATATCGGCGCAATGCCGATGTACGCCCAGGTCGGCTGGGGGCTCGGCGTATGGGGAGGGTTGCTCGGGTCGCTCCTGCTGCTGATGCGCAGCCGCTTCGCGGTCCATGCCTTCGCGCTATCGTTGATCGGTGCGGCGGTCAGTCTGGGCAGTCAGTTTCTGGGCCCGGTGCCGCCTTCGGAAATGAGCACCGGAGCGAGCAAATATATGCCGCTGGTGATCATCGCGCTCGCCGTCGTCCAGCTGTGGTACGCCAATAATGCGCGCAAAAGCGGGGTCTTGAGCTAGACACCAACCAGCCGCCGACGCGTCCCGATACTTCGCGGTAGCTTCTCCGGAATTCATTCTACCGCCCGGCGCAAAATAATTGTGCGCGGAAAACCTGTTAGCGCCGGGTACCGCCTAAGCGGGTTCGCTGCGTCTTGCCGAACCGCCCCTTCCTTGTCCCCGGCCGGCCTTGGGTGGAATGGCCGAGCGGGCGCGGGGCGGCGCGCTGGTCGTGGGGAATTCCGAGATCGTCTTCCTCGAGCCGGCGGATTTCGTCGCGGAGCCGGCCGGCTTCCTCGAACTCGAGGTCGGCGGCGGCATTGCGCATGCGCTGCTCGAGATCCTTGAGATAGGCCTTGAGGTTGTGGCCGACGAGGTGCGGGCGATCATCGTCGCCGGTATCGACGACCAGGCCGTCGCGCTGGCTGACGTCGCCGAGGATGTCGTTGATGTGACTCTTGATCGAGGCCGGGGTGATATTGTGTTCGCGGTTATAGGCCTCCTGCTTTTCGCGCCTGCGGCCGGTTTCGTTGAGCGCGCGCTCGATCGATCCGGTGATGGTGTCGGCGTAAAGAATGACCCGCCCGTCGATGTTGCGCGCGGCCCGGCCGATGGTCTGAATGAGTGAGGTTTCGGAGCGCAAAAAGCCCTCCTTGTCGGCATCGAGGATCGCGACCAGGCCGCATTCGGGGATGTCGAGCCCTTCGCGCAGCAAATTGATCCCGACCAGCACGTCATAGACGCCGAGGCGGAGCTCGCGGATCAGCTCGATCCGCTCAAGCGTTTCGACGTCGCTGTGCATGTAGCGCACCCGCAAGCCGGCTTCGTGGAGATATTCGGTCAAATCCTCGGCCATGCGCTTGGTCAAAGTGGTGACCAAGGTGCGATAGCCCAAAGCCGCGGTCTTCTTCGCTTCATTGACGAGGTCGTCGACCTGGTCCTCGACCGGCTTGATCTCGACCGGCGGGTCGATCAGCCCGGTCGGGCGGATGACCTGTTCCGCGAACACCCCGCCGGTCTCGGTCATTTCCCACGGCCCCGGGGTGGCCGAGACGAAGCATGTCTGCGGGCGCATCGCATCCCATTCGTTGAAGCGCAGCGGGCGGTTGTCGATGCAGCTCGGCAGACGAAAGCCGAATTCGGCGAGCGTGATCTTGCGCCGGTGATCGCCCTTGGCCATCGCGCCGATCTGCGGCACCGTCTGGTGGCTTTCGTCGACGAACAGCACGGCGTTTTCGGGCAGATATTCGAACAGGGTCGGCGGCGGTTCGCCGGGCAAGCGGCCGGTGAGAAAGCGGCTGTAATTCTCGATCCCCGCGCAGCTGCCCGTCGCGGCGATCATCTCGAGGTCGAAATTGGTCCGCTGTTCGATCCGCTGGGCCTCCAGCAAGCGCCCTTCGGCGACCAGTTCCTTCAACCGTTCGGCAAGTTCGTGGCGGATTGCCTCCATCGCCTGTTTGAGCGTCGGGCCGGGCGTCACATAATGCGAATTGGCGTAGATTTTGATGCTGTCGATCGCGGCGATGGTCTTGCCGGTCAGCGGATCGAATTCGGTGATCGATTCAAGCTCGTCGCCGAAGAAACTGATGCGCCACGCCCGGTCCTCATAATGCGACGGGAAGATTTCCAGATTGTCGCCGCGAACCCGGAAATTGCCGCGCGCGAACCCCTGGTCGTTGCGCTTATATTGGAGAGCGACAAGCTTGCGGATGACTTCGCGTTGATCCTCGACCCCGCCTTTTTTGAGGCTGAAAGTCATCGCCGAATAGGTTTCGACCGAACCGATGCCGTAGAGGCACGAGACCGAGGCGACGATGATGACGTCGTCGCGTTCGAGCAAGGAGCGCGTCGCCGAATGGCGCATGCGGTCGATCGCCTCGTTCACCGAACTTTCCTTTTCGATGTAGGTGTCGGTGCGCGGGACATAGGCTTCGGGCTGGTAATAATCGTAATAGCTGACGAAATATTCGACCGCATTGTCGGGAAACAGGCGCTTGAATTCGCCGTACAGCTGGGCGGCGAGGATCTTATTGGGCGCCATCACCAGCGCCGGGCGCTGCAGCGTCTCGATCATCTTGGCCATGGTGAAGGTCTTGCCCGATCCGGTGACCCCGAGGAGCACCTGGCTGACCTCGCCCCCATTGCCATCAACGCCGCGAATTCCCCCGACCAGTTCGGCGATCGCGGCCGGCTGATCACCGGCGGGTTCGTAATCGCTGACCAGCACGAACGGCTTGCCGCCTTCGCTTTTGGCGGGGCGCGCGGGCTTGTGCGGGACGAAGGCGTCGCCGGTGCCGGGTTCGGCAAGTGAGGTTCGGATTTGAATCGCCATCGCTTTCCCATATGGATGCGTCGAAGGGGAAATCCAATGAAGTCAGTTTTGCTTGGGGCTGCAGCGACTTTGTCGCTGGCGATCGCCGCGCCGGCCGCCGCCGAACCCGATTACGCCGCCACGGTCCGCGCCGATTATTCCAAGTCGCTGGCCCCATTGTTCGACTATTTCCACCGCAATCCCGAACTGTCGTTCAAGGAAGTGAACACGGCGGCGCGAATGGCCAAGGAATTGCGCGCCATCCCCGGCATGGTCGTGACCGAAAAGGTCGGCGGTACCGGAGTCGTCGCGGTGATGAAAAACGGTCCCGGCCCGGTCGTCCTGGTTCGCGCCGACATGGACGGCCTGCCGGTGCATGAGGATTCGGGTCTCGCCAATGCCAGCACGGTTCGCCAGATCGACATCGACAATGTCGAAAAGCCGGTGATGCACGCTTGCGGGCATGACACGCACATCACCTCGATGGTCGGCACCGCGCGCCAATTGGCGGCGATGAAGGATCGCTGGAAAGGCACGATCGTGTTCATCGTCCAGCCGGCCGAGGAGCGGGTCGGCGGTGCCCGCAAGATGCTCGAGGACGGGCTCTACACGCGCTTTCCAAAGCCCGAATATGCGCTCGCCTTTCACGTCAATTCGGAGCAGCCGACCGGGACCGTCAGCGCCTCGGAAGCGATTCAATATAGCTCCGCCGACAGTGTCGACATCACCATTCCCGGAATCGGTGCCCATGGCGCCTCGCCCAACACCGGCAAGGACCCGGTCTATATGGGCGCGCAGCTGGTGATCGCGCTGCAAGGGCTGGTGAGCCGCGAGCGGATGCCGCTCACTCCGGCGGTGATTACCGTCGGCGCCTTCCATTCGGGCTTCAAGCACAACATCATCTCCGACGAGGCCAAGCTGCAAGTCACGGTCCGCGCCAATGACGAGGTCGAGCGCGCGCGGTTGATCGCCGGGATCAAGCGGGTGGCCCGGGGAATCGGCGAACTCAACGGGATGCCGGCCAACAAGATGCCGGTGGTCACGGTGAGCGAAGGAACGCCAACCACGATCAACGACGCGGCGCTGGCCCGCCGGCTCAATGGCGTTATGGTCAATGCGCTTGGCGCAGCGGCGGTCCTGCCGTTCGTCCAGAAGGGCATGGGCGCCGAGGATTTCGCCTATTTCATCGAACCGAAATACGGTGTCCGCGGATATTATTTCAGCGTCGGCGGAACCCCGCAGGCGGCGTTCGACGCGGCCAAGGCGGGCGGACCGGCAGTGCCGTCGCACCATTCCAACCTGTTCAAAATCGCGCCCGAACCGGCGATCGTCACCGGAACCGTGGCGATGACCGCGGCGCTGCTCGACCTGCTCCAGCCGGCTTCCGGAGCTGGCGGACAATAAGGCTATGGCGGCGGCGCTGATGAGCGCCGCCGAATGACGTCGGAACAAGGGGGACGAAATGACCAGATTGCTGTTGATCGCCGCGCTCATCATGCCCCTCGCCGCGTGCAACCGATCGCCGAGCATCGACGAGAAAAACGCCAGCGTCGATGAAGTCGCGGCCAAGGTCCGGGCGGCGAGCGGCGGCGGCAACTTCGTCCGCCCCGGCGAATGGCAATCGAATGTCACCATCGAAGCGTTCGAGATCCCCGGCATGCCGCCCGAAGCGGTCAAGCGGATGAAATCCCTCGCCGCGCAGAACAAGCAGAATGATTTCAAGACCTGCCTCACGGTCGAGGACGCCAAGCAGCCCAAGGGCAAATTCTTCACCGGCAACGAACAATGCCGTTACGACCATTTCACCATGGGCGGGGGCAAGATCGACGCCGCAATGCGTTGCCCAAGCGGCCAGGGCATGACCCAGGTGATGACCATGCAGGGCACCTATTCGCCCGACGAATATCAAATGCGCATGACGATGAAGGGCGAAGGCGTGTCGGGGCCGGTGGCGGGGATGAAGATGCAGATGCGGGTCCAGTCGAAGCGCATCGGCGAATGCGCCGCCGATGTCGCCGCCGACGCCGCCGCCGACGACCGGGCCAAGAATCGCGGCAACTGAACTTAGGGGCCGCGCGGGGCGTTGCGCGGCCAATGGCTTCTAAACTCAAACCCCTGGTCCTGATCAACTGCGGCGGCGGGAGCGCCGGCGATGATGCGGTCAGCCGTGTCCAAGCGGCGCTGAAGGCGGCGAGCGTCGATGCCGACATCAAGGCGGTCGACGGCGGCAAGGCCGCGACCCTTGCCGCGGCGGCGGTCAAACGCGGTGTGAAGCTGGTCGTCGCGGCCGGCGGCGACGGCACGATGAGCGCAATTGCCGGCGCCCTGGCGGGCAGCAAGACCGTGATGGGGCTGCTTCCGATGGGCACGCTCAACCACCTTGCCCGCGACCTTAAGGTGCCGTTCGACCTGACCGCGGCAGCGCAGGTGCTTGGCACCGGCACGGAGCGCAAGATCGACCTTGCCGAACTCAATGGCCGAACCTTCGTCAACAATAGCGCGATCGGCCTCTATCCCCTGATGGTGATCGACCGCGAGGCGCAGCAGGACCGGCTCGGGCGGAGCAAGAAGCTGGCGATGCTGGTCGCGTCGGCGCGGACCTTGCTGCGGTTCCGCCACCAGCGCTTGTCGCTGACCGTCAACGACGAGAAGAAGCGGATCGACACGCCGTTGCTGTTCGTCGGCAATAATGATTATCGCACCGACATCGGCGCCGCGGGCCAGCGCGAATCGATCGACGACGGTTTTCTGTGCGTGCTGGTGATGCGCCATAACAATCGCCGCGGATTGGTCGCCGCCGCCATCCGCGCATTGTTCAACCGCAGCCGGGCCGATGACATGATCCACCTCGACAAGGTCGAGCGGCTGCGGGTCGACACCAACCGCAAGACCCTGGCGGTGTCGCTCGACGGCGAAGTCATGCACCAGTCGACCCCGCTCGATTACCGGATCCGAAGGCAGGCATTGAGCGTGATCGCGCCGCTGCCCAAGCGTGCTTGAGCGTGCGCCAGGCACGGCGCATAATGGCCGCGATGAAACGACTGGATCCAGATCATGAGTGACCGTTCACGGGCCCATTGGATCATGGCTTGCGGGATCGCGATCATTCTTCTGGGAATCGGCTCGGCGCTGCTTCCAGCGGCCGACGGAATGCGCGGGCCGGCGGTCATCGGTGCGCTGCTCATCGGCGCTGGAGTGATCGAAATATTCGCCGGCACCCTGCGCCAGCAAGTCCACAAATTCGCCATTGCCGCTGGCGGTGTGACCGCGCTCGCCGGCCTGTGGTTCCTGATCAACCCGCGGACCCATTTTTTCCAGAGCGTCACACCGATCATAATGTGGCTGATCGTCCGCAGCCTGATCCTCGCCTGGACCAGCCGCCACACCGGCGGATCGGTCAGGACCTGGACCGGTCTGTCGGCGGGGATGGATCTGCTGCTCGCGGTGCTCCTGCTCGCCGGATTGTCGATCGCGACCCTGGTGGTCAGCGTGTTCGGCCCGACCCAGCCGCTCGTCGCCAGTTTCTCGTGGGTGCTCGCCGCCAGCTTCGTGGTCACCGGCAATCTGTTGCTCGAAGTGGCAAGCTGCGAGCGCAATTCCGCCTGAATGGCCGACCCCGAAATCATCATTCCAATCACCACCGTCGCCGACACCGTAAGGCTGGCGGTCGCGCCGGTGTTCCTGCTCAGCGGAATCGGCGCGTTCCTGAATGTCTGCGCATCGCGGCTGTCGCGGATCGTCGACCGCTCGCGCGATGTCGAGCCGCGCCTGCTGTCGAGCCGCGGGCGCGAGCATGACCGCTGGCTGGCCGAAATGAATGTCCTCGACCGCCGCATGCGCCTGGTCAGTTCGGCGATCACAATGTCGGTGATTTCCGCGGTCCTGACCTGCCTGGTCGTCGCCCTGCTGTTCGCGGCGAGCCTGATCGAACCTAGGGTCGGGATCGCGATCGCCGTCCTGTTCATCGCCGCGACGATCGCGATCGCGATCAGTTTCGGCATCTTCCTGGTCGAAACCCGGCTTGGCGCGCGGTCGGTTCGAATCCGCAGCGACTTGCTCCAGCATATTGCCGACGAAGACGACGAGTGACGCTCGACACGACCCGCCCCAAGCGCCTATCGCGCTGGCGACATTGACCGTCGGCTTCAGGAGCAAGTGACCCCATGACCCTCGCCAGTGACGCGCTCGACCGGGTGCTCGTGCTTGAAATGGTGCGAGTCACCGAAGCGGCCGCGATCGCCGCTTCGAAACTGATCGGTCGCGGCGACAAGGATGGCGCCGACGCCGCCGCGGTCGAGGCGATGCGGGCCGCGCTCAACCAGCTGCCGATGGACGGCATCGTCGTCATCGGCGAGGGCGAGCGCGACGAGGCGCCGATGCTCTATATTGGCGAACGGGTCGGTTCGGCGCCGGGCAGCGGGCCGCAGATCGACATCGCGCTCGATCCCCTGGAAGGAACCGACATCACCGCCAGCGGCGGCCCCAATGCATTGGCCGTCCTCGCCATCGCCGAGCGCGGCGGGCTGCTCAATGCGCCCGATACCTACATGCAGAAGCTGGCGGTCGGGCCGGGTTATGCCGAAGGCGTGATCGACATCATGAAAGCGCCGGCCGACAATGTTCGCGCAATCGCCGCGGCCAAGGGAGTCAATCCGGGCGACATCATCGCCTGCGTGCTCGACCGTCCGCGCCACGCCGAGATCATCGCCGAATTGCGCGCGCTCGGCTGCGGCATCATGCTGATCCCCGACGGCGATGTCGCGGGGGTCATGGCGACCGCCGATCCCGGCACTGGAATCGATGTCTATATGGGCACCGGCGGAGCGCCCGAGGGCGTTCTGGCGGCGGCCGCGCTGCGCTGTGTCGGCGGCCAGATCCAGGGCAAATTGGTGTTCCGCAACGACGATGAAGTCGCCCGCGCCCGGCGCTGGGGCATCGACGACCTCGACCGCATCTACGCCATCCACGACATGGCCAAAGGCGATTGCATCTTCGCCGCCACCGGAGTCACCGACGGCTCGTTGCTGAAAGGAGTCCACCGGACCAAGTCGTGCGTCACGACCGAAACCCTGGTGATGCGCGCCAGTTCGGGCACCGTCCGCCGGGTCGCGACCGAACATTATCGATTGGGCAGCAAACGCAGTCTTTAGGAGCGCGGCCCTAGACCCGCGACCCAAGGCCACTAGATTGGCATGGTGGACATCGCCCTCAACGTCGAACGATCGGTCAGCGGCCAGCCGTGGCGGTGGCGCCGTGGCCCCGAGACCGACGGCGGGATGGATGCGCTGGTCGATCAGTTGCTGCTTGCCCGCGGGGTGCCGCGCGACGATTTGCAGCGCCACCGCGATCCGCGAATCCGCGATTTCCTCCCAGACCCGTCGATTTTCCGCGACATGGAGGTCGGCGCAAAGCGCATCGCCGACGCTCTGCTGGCCAATGAAAAGATCGCCATCTTCGGTGATTATGACGTCGATGGAGCGACCAGCGCGGCGTTGCTCATCCTGGTGTTGCGCGACCTCGGCGCCGACCCAGTGGCCTATATCCCCGACCGGCTGATGGAAGGCTATGGCCCGTCGGGCAAAGCGCTGGTCGAATTGAAGGAGCAAGGGGCGGCGGTCGCGATTTGCGTCGATTGCGGAGCGCAGGCGTTCGACGCGCTCGACGAAGCCAAGGCCGCCGGGCTCGACGTCATCGTGGTCGATCACCATCAATGCGCGACCACGCTGCCGGTGGCGGTGGCGATGATCAATCCCAACCGCCTCGATGAAAGCGCCGACGGCGCTGCGCATGGCCATTTGGCAGCGGTCGGAATGGCGTTCCTGCTCGGCGTGGCACTGATCCGCGAATTGCGCGGCCGCGGGTTTTTCGAGCGCCGCGAGGAACCACGGATCATCGACCTGCTCGATCTCGTCGCGCTCGGCACGGTGGCCGATGTCGCCCGCTTGAAGAGTCTCAACCGGGCGTTCGTGACCCAGGGACTGAAGGTCATGGCGGGCAAGCGCAACATCGGCCTGGTCGCCTTGGCCGAAGCATCGCGGCTGACCCGAGCGCCGCAATGCCGCGACCTCGGCTTCGCGCTCGGCCCGCGGATCAATGCCGGCGGCCGGGTCGGCAAATCCGACCTTGGAGTCCGACTGTTGACCGCCACCGACCCCGAGGAAGCGCGGACCATCGCCGCCGAACTCGACCGCCTCAACGAAGAACGGCGGGGCATCGAAATGCTGGTCAGCGAGCAGGCCAATGCCCAAGCGCAGGGCCAGCCGGACGCGCCGCTGATCATCGTCATGGGCACCGGCTGGCATCCCGGAGTGATCGGCATTGTCGCCGGCCGATTGAAGGAGAAGTTCGGCCGCCCGGCGATCGTCATCGCCGAGGATGAGGACGGCACCGGCAAGGGCTCCGGCCGGTCGATCAGCGGGGTCGATCTGGGCGCTGCGATCCTGGCCGCCAAGGACCATGGACTGCTGGTTGCCGGCGGCGGTCACGCCATGGCCGCCGGACTGACCCTCGCCCGCGGAGGAATCGAGCCATTGCGCTCATTCCTCAACGATCGGCTGGCAGCGACGATCGGCGAGGCGCGCGGGGGCCGGGCGATGCTGATCGATGCCTCGCTCGCCCCCGGCGGGGTCGCGGCAAGCCTGTGCGACGCGCTCGACAGTGCCGGGCCCTATGGCGCGGGCTGGCCTCAGCCACGGGTTGCAGCGGGACCGGCGCGGCTGATCAAAATCGGCATCGTCGGCGACGGCCATGTCCGCGGAATCGCCTGCGGCGACGACGGCAAAAGCTTCAAGTTCATCGCTTTTCGAAGTGCCGATAGCGCGCTTGGCCAGGCGCTTCTGGGATTGCCCGCCGACCAGCGCTGGTGGCTTGCGGGGACGATCAAGCGCGATGAATATAATGGCGGCAATGCGGCGGAAATGCACCTTGAGGATGCCGCGCTTGCTTGACCCCGAACGACCCCTCGCCTAACGGCACAACCGCCCATCGCGGCCCCTTCGTCTAGCGGTTAGGACGCGGCCCTTTCACGGCTGAAACACGGGTTCGATTCCCGTAGGGGTCACCACAAACCGACCTGCCGGGGGCATGTCGAAGTTTGTAGTGACAGTGCTCCGCCCCCTCACAGCAACCACCAGCCGATCGCGATGCTGACCGCCAGCGCGACCATGCTTGCGCCCAGCGCCAGCGCAGCGGTGACGCCGTGGCGCCGCGCATAGGCCAAGGTGATGCCAAGCTTGACCGCCATGTTGGCGAGCACCGTCCCGGCCAAAGCGAGCGCGGCGAGATGCGCGCCGATCGACGCCGCACTTAGTCCGCCCAAGGTGATGATCGCGGTATCGACGTCCATCGTCCCGGTGATCAGCAGCAATCCGGCAATGCCCTGTTCGCCAAACCGCCCTTCGGCCCAGCGCGCGGCGACCGCGGCAATGGCGACGAAGGCCAGGAAGCCGAGCGCCGGAAGGATCGCGATCGGATTGCCCGGAGGCGCCGGGCCGTCGTGGCGCGGCGCCCGGCGATAGAGGATCCAGCCGGCCGCAACGCCGACCACGAACGGCCCCGCCATCAATGCCGCAAAGGCCGGCAGGACCCGGGTCGAAAGGAGCCCGACGAGCAACGTGATGCGCAGGTACATGACCACGGTCGCGAGCGCGATCCCGGCCGGCTCGGCGCCCCCGGCCTGGTCCGAGCCAAGCCGCTGGGCGAGCGATTGGGTCACCGCGGTCGAGCTATAGGCGCCGCCGATCAGCGCCGTTGCAATGGTCCCGTGACGCTGACCGAAGATGCGGTTGGCGACATAGCCAAGGAACGAAAAGCCGGTCACGAGGACCACCACGAGCCATAATCTCTGCGGGTTCCACGCGTCCAGCGGGCCCATTTGCCGGTTGGGCAGGAAGGGCAGGACAGCGGCGGCGATGATCAGATAGCGGGCCAGCGCCTTGACGTCTTCCGCCTTCAATCGGTCGACGAAGCCGTGCAATTCCGATTTGAGGGCGAGGACCGCGACCGTGACCGCGGCGGCGGCGATTGCCAGGCCAGCGCTTCCGCTTCCGGCGAGAAATCCGATCGCAATCGTCACCACCGCCGCGACCGCGCTGGTCGAATCCCGCTGCTGCTTCAATTCGCGCGCATAAGCCGTGACCATGATCGCCACCGCGCCGACGGCAAGCGCTCCGCTGACCATTCCGTGGCCGAGCGCTCCAAGCAGGCCGGCGATCCCGCTGGCGAGGCCGAGCAAGGTAAACGTTCGGACGCCGGCAACGCGCGTTCCGGCTTTCTGGTCCTTGAGCTTCCACCCGCGCTCGATCCCGATCAGGAGACCGGCGGCTAGCGCCGTCCCCACGCCAAGCGCCTGGGCGAGCCAGTCAGGCGAGGCGATCGGCATGCCAGCGCAGGTGATCGGCCATGAAGGTCGAGATGAAATAATAACTATGGTCGTAGCCGGAGCGGCGGTTGAGGGTCAGGGCGATACCCGCATCGGCGCAGGCGACCTCGAGCAATTCGGGCTTCAGTTCGCTGTCGAGGTATGAATCGGCGGTGCCGATATCGACCAGCAGTTCGGGCAGCCGGGCGCCATCCTCGATCAGCGCCACGGAATCGTGCTTGCGCCATGCATTTCTGTCGGGACCGAGATAGGCACCGAGCGCCTTTTGCCCCCACGGCACCTGGCCTGGAGCGACGATCGGAGCGAAGGCGGAAACGCTGCGGAAGCGATCGGGATGGCGCAGCGCGACGGTCAATGCGCCGTGCCCGCCCATCGAATGACCGGTGATCCCCTGGCGGTCCATGGCGACCGGGAAATGGGCCGCGACCAGCGCCGGCAGCTCCTCGGTGACATAGGACCACATGCGGTAATGAGCCGACCATTGCGCTTCGGTTGCATCGACGTAAAAGCCCGCGCCCTGGCCCATGTCCCAGCCATCGTCATCGGCGATGCCGTCGCCGCGCGGGGACGTATCGGGCGCGACGAAGATCAGCCCGAGCTCGGCGCAGGCGGCGCGAAATTCGCCCTTGTCGGTGACATTGGCGTGGGTGCAGGTGAGGCCCGAGAGATACCAGACGACGGGCAGCGGCGCGCCCGTCGCGGCCTGCGGCGGGACGAAGAGCGAGAAGGTCATCTCGGTGCCGGTCGCCCTGCTGGCGTGCTTATAGACCCCCTGCGTACCGCCGTGGCTGCGAGCCTCGCTGACGGTTTCGATCGTCACGATTCGTGCGGCAAGGCGTGAAGCGCGCATAATTTATTGCCGTCGGGATCGCGCAAATAAGCGAGGTAGAGGGTCATCGTCTCGCCCTTGCGGACACCGGGCGGATCTTCGATCGCAGTGCCGCCATTGGCCGTGCCGGCCGCGTGCCAGGCGTCGGCCTGCTCGGGAGTCATCGCAAACCCCAAAGTCGTGCCATTGCCGTGGGTCGCGGGCTCACCGTTGATCGGCGGAGTGACCAGAAAGGTGGCGCCGTCCTTGGAATAGGCCAGGCGCCCCTTGGCATCGAGCTTTCCCGGCTTGCCGCCCATCGCCGCGAAGGTCGCATCGTAAAATTTGCGCGACCGCTCGATGTCGTTGCTTCCGACCATCATGTGACTGAACATTTTGTTCTCCTCATCCTGATTGGTCGTCATTGCGAGGAGCGCAGCGACGAAGCAATCCAGCTTGCGACGAAAATGGATTGCTTCGCTTCGCTCGCAATGACGAATCTTTAATACACCACCACGCTGCGGATGCTTTCGCCCTTATGCATCAGGTCGAAGCCCCGGTTGATGTCCTCAAGCTTGAGCACGTGGGTAATCATCGGGTCGATCTCGATCTTGCCGTTCATGTACCAGTCGACGATTTTGGGAACATCGGTGCGGCCCCTGGCGCCGCCGAACGCGGTCCCGCGCCAGTTGCGGCCGGTGACCAATTGGAACGGACGCGTGGCGATTTCCCTGCCCGCCTCGGCCACCCCGATGATGATCGACGTGCCCCAGCCGCGGTGGCAGCATTCGAGCGCCTGGCGCATGACGTCGGTATTGCCGGTGCAGTCGAACGAATAATCGGCGCCGCCGTCGAGCATCTCGACCAGTGTGGCGACGACATCGGTTGTGTCTTTCGGATTGACGAAATCGGTCATTCCGAATTTGCGGCCCCATTCCTCCTTGCCGGGATTGATGTCGACCCCGACGATGCGGTCGGCGCCGGCCATGCGCGCGCCCTGGATGACGTTGAGGCCGATCCCGCCAAGCCCGAACACGACGACATTGTCGCCGGGCTTGACCTTGGCCGTATTGACCACCGCGCCGACCCCGGTGGTGACCCCGCAGCCGATGTAGCAGCTGGTCTGGAACGGCGCGTCGCTGCGGATTTTAGCGACCGCGATTTCGGGCAAAACGGTGAAGTTCGAAAAGGTCGAACAGCCCATATAGTGGAAGATGGTCTCGCCCTTGTAGCTGAAGCGGCTGGTGCCGTCGGGCATGACGCCCTTGCCCTGGGTGGCGCGGATCGCGGTGCACAAATTGGTCTTGCCCGAGAGGCATGATTTACACTGGCGGCATTCGGGGGTGTAGAGCGGGATCACGTGATCGCCGGCCGCGACCGAGGTTACGCCGGCGCCGACTTCGCGCACCACTCCGGCGCCTTCGTGGCCAAGCACGCTTGGGAACAGGCCTTCGCTGTCGAGCCCGTCGAGCGTGTAAGCGTCGGTGTGGCAAATGCCCGTGGCCATGATTTCGACCAGCACTTCGCCCGCCTTGGGACCGTCGAGGTCGAGCTCGACAATCTCAAGCGGTCGTTTGGCTTCAAAGGCGACGGCGGCGCGGGTCTTCATGGGTGCGGCTCTCCTAGCGTAAGAGCGACGCTTCTTGCCACCTCCGGGCGGTTCGGCCAATGCTGAATCCCATGGGGACTCAGGAACTGGCGGGCCGTCATGCCCTCATCACTGGCGGCGGAACCGGGATTGGCGCCGCGGCCGCCGAAGCGCTTGGCGGCGCCGGCGCGACATTGTCGCTGCTCGGGCGGCGGATGGAACCGCTGGCGGCGGTTGCGGAACGAACCGGCGGAAGAGCCTTTCAATGCGATGTCACCGATCGCGCCGCGATCGCCAAAGCGTATGATGAGGCGCGTTCCGCCAACGGCCCCATAGACCTGATGATCGTCAATGCCGGAATCGCCGAGAGCGCACCATTCCACAAAATGACCCGCGACAGCTGGGACCGGATCATCGCGACCAACCTCACCGCCGCCTTCGATTGCAGCCAGATGGCGATCGGCGATTTGCTCAAATCGGACAATGGCCGGTTGATCTATGTCGCCTCGGTCGCCTCGCTGCGCGGAGTCGCTTATGCCGCCCATTATGGCGCATCGAAGCACGGCGTGCTCGGACTGATGCGCAGCCTTGCCGCCGAATATGCCAAGACCGGACTGACCGTGAACGCGGTCTGCCCGGGCTATGTCGACACGCCGATGACCGACCAGTCGATCGCCCGGGTGGCGCAGATCACCGGTCGAAGCGACGACGCATCGCGCTCCGCGATCACCAATATGAACGCCAGCGGGCGGCTGGTCGATCCGGCCGGAATCGCGACCATGATCCTGACCTTGTGTCTGCCGCAAAGCCGCGACATCAACGGCGCCGCGGTGACCATCGATGGGGGAACATCGGCGTGAGTCTGGTCGGCGGCCTGTTCGAACCCGAACATTTCCTGTGGTCGTTCGAGAGCGGAGTGGCGACCATCACGCTCAACCGCCCCGAGCGCAAGAATCCGCTGACCTTCGCCAGCTATGCCGAGCTTCGCGACACCTTCCGGTCATTGTGCGGGACGACCGAGGTCAAGGTCGTGGTGATCACTGGCGCCGGCGGCAATTTCTGTTCGGGCGGCGATGTCCATGAAATCATCGGCCCGCTGACCAGGATGGACCGCGACGGATTGCTGCGTTTCACCCATATGACCGGCGACCTGGTCGAGGCGATGCGCGCCTGCCCGCAGCCGATCATCGCCGCGGTCGAGGGGACCTGCGCCGGGGCCGGAGCGATCATGGCCATGGCCAGCGACCTGCGCTTGAGTAATCGCGATTCCAGGACCGCCTTCCTGTTCACCCGGGTCGGCCTGAGCGGCGCCGACATGGGCGCCTGCGCAATCCTGCCGCGGCTGATCGGCCATGGGCGAGCGGCGGAATTGCTGTTCACCGGACGATCGATGTCGGCCGACGAGGGCGCCGATTGGGGCTTTTACAACCGGCTTTGCGACGACGTGCAGGCGGAGGCCAAGGCGCTCGGCGCACAAATTGCGTCGGGCCCGACTTATGCCCATTCGGTGACCAAGCGCCAGCTCGACGCCGAATGGAATGTCGCGATTGTCGAAGCGCTGGCGATGGAGGCCGAAGCCCAGGCCGAGTGCATGGAAACCAAGGATTTCAAGCGCGCCTATGACGCGTTCGCGGCCAAACGGACGCCGCAGTTCGAGGGCGATTGATGGCCGATCGCGGCTATCTCGACTGGCCGTTCTTCGAAGATCGGCACCGCGCGCTCGCGGACCGGGTCAGCGCATGGTGCGCTGCTCACCCGGTCGATTCCGGGGGCGACCTCGATGCGGAATGCCGGCGGCTGGTGAAAGCGCTGGGCGGAGCGGGATTGCTCGAACTGTGCGTTGCGGAAGGGGACCACCGGCCCGACGTTCGAAGCCTTGCAATCGTCCGCGAGACGCTGGCTTATCACAGCGCTCTGGCGGATTTCGCTTTTGCCATGCAGGGGCTTGGCTCGGGCGCGATCTCGCTGTTCGGAAGCGCCGCTCAGAAAGCCGAATGGTTGCCGCGAGTCGCCAGTGGCGAAGCGATTGCCGCCTTTGCAATGACCGAACCCGAATGCGGGTCGGACGCAGCCAATGTCGCGATGACCGCGACCCGCGCCGGCGATGGCTGGGTCCTGGAGGGCGAGAAGACCTACATTTCCAACGGCGGAATCGCGGATTTTTATGTGACCTTCGCGCGCACCGGCGAAGGCGAGGGATCGCGCGGATTGTCGGCGTTCATCGTTCCAGCGACCGCGCCCGGCCTGTCGATCGCCGAGCGCATCGAGGTGGTCGCGCCGCACCCGCTGGCGCGGCTCAACTACGACCAGGTCGCGATTAGCGCGGATGCATTGGTCGGTGGTGCCGGCGACGGCTTCCGGGTGGGAATGGAAGTGCTCAACCTGTTCCGGGTGACCGTCGCCGCGGCCGCGCTCGGGCTTGGCCGGCGAGCGCTCGACGAAGCCATAATGTTCGCGTCGGCCCGCCGCCTGGGCAAAGGCACGCTGGCCGACAATGCCGTGACCCAGGCCAAGATCGCCGACATGGGATGCGCGATCGATGCCTCGGCGCTGCTGATCTATCGCGCCGCGTGGCAGCAGGACATCAGTCGCTCCGGGGCTCACGACGACAACCGCCGAGCCGCGGCCATGGCCAAATTATTCGCCACCGAAGCGGCCCAGAAAATCATCGACGATGCGGTCCAGCTTCACGGCGGCGCCGGAGTGACCAGGGGAGTCACCGTCGAGCATCTCTATCGCGACATCCGGGCGCTGCGGATTTACGAAGGCGCGAGCGAAGTGCAGCGCCAGATCATCGCCCGCGACATGCTCAGGGAGGCCCACCAATGAAGATCCTGCACCCACCCGGATGGCCTCGGCCCAAGGGCTATTCGAACGGCATTTCCGCCAAGGGGCGGATGATCTTCACCGCCGGGGTGGTCGGCTGGGACGAGCGCGAATCCTTCCCCGATTATACGCTCCACGGCCAATTCGCTTTGGCGCTCCGCAACACGCTCGCGATCCTCAGTCAGGACGGCGCCGGGCCCGAGCATGTCGTGCGCATGACCTGCTATGTCACCGACCGCCACGAATATCTGGTCAGCCGCGACGAGATTGGAGCGGCGTGGCGCGAGATCATGGGTGAGGTCTTTCCGGCGATGGCGCTGGTCGAGGTCACCGGCCTGGTCGAGGCTGCGGCCAAGGTCGAGATCGAGACGATTGCGGTGGTGGAAGAAGGATGATGGCACGCGAAGGCGCGAAGGAGCAATCAAAGGCGCGAAGCAGGTATTTCCCTTCGCGCCTTTCTTCTCCATCGCGCCTTCGCGTGAATCCAGCCTTCCTTACTTTTGCGCTTCGCGCGAAGTGAACGCATGACCTACGATAACTTCGTCCGCGACCGATTGCCGCTGGCGGATCAGCTGCCCGAGTTCCTTCTGCTCGATTATCCCGAGCGATTGAACGCGGCTGCCGAACTGCTCAAGGGCGGGGCTCCCGACGCAATTGCGATCATCAACGAGCATGGCCGTTGGACCTATGCCCAGCTCGACGAATTCAGCGGCCGGATCGCGCGGTTGCTGGTCGACGAGCACGGCCTCATCCCCGGCAACCGAGTGCTTCTGCGCGGCCCCAATAGCAGCACCATTTATGCCGCCTGGCTGGGAGTGCTCAAGGCCGGCGGGGTCGCGGTATCGACCATGCCACTGCTGCGGCCCGGCGAAATCGCGACCGTGATCGAGCGCGCGGCGATCAGCCATGCAATTGTCGATTCGCGCTTCATCGGCGATTTCCGCGAGGCCATGGACCAGACCCGGTTCGTCAAGCATCTGATCAAGTTCGACGGCGACTTCGGCCATGGCGAACTCGATACACGGAGCGCGCCGTTAAGCGCCTTGCCGCCCGTCGACAGCGGCCGCGACGACCCCGCCTTGATCGCCTTTACCAGCGGCACCACCGGCGTGCCCAAGGGCTGCGTCCAGTTCCACCGCGATATCCTGGCGCCGTGCGACACCTTCGCCAAGCATCTGATCGGCCCCAAACCCGGCGACGTGTTCCTGACCAGCGCGCCAATGGCCTTCACTTTCGGGCTCGGGATCACGCCGATGTTTCCGCTTCGCTTTGGAGCGGCGAGCGTCACGGTCGAACAAGCAAGCCCGAGCGCATTGCTCGAGGCGATTGCGAAGTTCGGAGTGACCCACCTCGGCACCGCCCCGACCGCGTATAAGGCGATGCTTGCGACTGAAGGCGCGGGGGCGCCCCCGACCGTTCGTCCTGAGCGGAGCGCGGAGCGCGAAGTCGAAGGGCGCTCTGCACCGGCGCCCGAGCAGCGCCCTTCGACAAGCTCAGGACGAGCGAATGTCCGGGGGACATCCGAGAGCATGAGCTCAGGACGAACGGGTTTGGAAAAGGCGCTTTCAACCCTCACCACCTGCATTTCCGCCGGCGAACATCTTCCCAAGGCCATTTGGGAGGCGTGGAAGGACCGCACCGGCATAGCGATTATCGACGGCATCGGCGCGACCGAGATGATGCACATTTTCGTGTCGGCGGCGGGCGACGACATTCGCCCGGGCTCCACCGGCAAGGCGGTTCCGGGCTATGAAGCGACCGTGCTCGACGCGGACGGCCAACCGATGACCGAGGGGGAAGGCCGGCTCGCGGTCAAGGGCCCGACCGGCTGCCGCTACCTCGATGACCCGCGCCAGACCGACTATGTCGTCAATGGCTGGAACGTCACTGGCGACACCTATCGCAAGGACGCCGACGGCTATTATTGGTACCTCGCGCGGAGCGACGACATGATCGTCAGCTCGGGCTATAATATCGGCGCTCCGGAGGTCGAGCATGCGCTCCTCGCCCACCCCGCGGTCGCCGAATGCGCGGTGATCGGCGTGCCGTGCGAAGAGCGAGGGCAGAAGGTGAAAGCGTTCGTGGTGCTGGCCGATTTCGCCGAGCCGAGCGACGAGCTGGTCAAGGGCCTGCAGGACTTCACCAAGGACCAGATCGCGCCTTACAAATATCCGCGCGAAGTGGAGTTCGTCGACGCACTGCCCAGGACCGCGACGGGCAAGCTCAGGCGTAGCGAGTTGCGGACACCGACGTCACCCCGGCCTTGAGCCGGGGTCTGCCTGCCTCTGCATTGCGCGAGAAGGCGGATCCCGGATCAAGCCCGGGATGACGCTTTGCCTCACTCGAACTCCACGATGACCTGATCGACCGCGACGCTGTCGCCGGCCTTGGCGGGGGTGGCCTTGACCGTTGCAGCTTTGGGCGCGCGGAGGATGTTTTCCAGGTTCATCGCTTCCATCACCGCGACCGGCTGGCCCGCCACTGCCGTGTCGCCGGGACGCGCACAGGTTTGCGCCCATTCTAGCGGCACCCTACCACTCTCTGCGTGAAACCAAAGCTGCTCACCACGCTCGAAAGCTATTCGGCAAAGCTGTTCACGGCCGACGCAATTGCCGGCGTCACCGTCGCCATGGTCGCGCTTCCTCTGAGCATCGCGATCGCCATTGCCTCGGGGGCGACGCCGGCGGCCGGGCTGATCACCGCGATCATCGGCGGGTTCCTGATTTCCGCGCTCGGCGGTAGCCGGGTCCAGATCGGCGGGCCGACCGGCGCCTTCATCGTCGTCCTCTACGGGATCATCGAAACCTACGGGTTCGACGGGTTGCTGCTCGCAACGCTCATGGCCGGGATCATCCTGGTGATCGGCGGATTGCTGCGCGCCGGCCAGTTCATCGCGCTCATCCCCGAGGCGGTCATCGAAGGCTTCACCATCGGCATCGCGGTGATCATCGGCTTCAGCCAGATCAAGGATCTGGCGGGGCTGTCGGTCGCCAAACTCCCCGCCGGCCTGACCGAGGCGATTCCAGTTCTGTGGGACGCCCGCGGGTCGGCCAATCTAGCCGCTGTGGCCGTCGGCCTCATGTGCATTGCGGCGATCGCCGCCTTGCGCCGGCTGACCCCCCGCCTGCCCGGGTCGATGATTGCGATTGCGATCGCGTCGGCCGCGGTGGCGTGGTTCGCGCTGCCCGTCGAAACACTCCAGTCGCGGTTCGGCGCTTTGCCCCACGGCCTGCCATTCCCGTCGCTGCCAACGATCACTTTGACGCGCGTCGGCGAACTGCTTCCGTCGGCGGCGTTGATCGCCTTTCTCGCCGGGGTCGAATCCTTGCTTTCCGCGATCGTCGCCGACCGCATGATCGGCAGCGCGCATCGCTCCAACGCCGAACTGCTCGCGCAAGGTGCGGCCAATATCGTGTCCCCGCTGTTCGGCGGGCTCCCGGCAACTGGCGCGATCGCGCGAACGGCGACCAACGTTCGGGCGGGCGGGCGCACCCCAGTCGCGGGCATCGTCCATGCCGCGGTGATCCTCGCCGTCATGATCGTCGCCGCGCCGCTCGCGGGATATCTCACCATGCCGGCGCTGGCGGCGCTGCTGATCGTCACCGCCTGGGCGATGAGCGAGCCGCACCGCTGGGCCGAACGGTTCAAGGCGCGTCCAGCGGACCGATTTCTGCTGTTCCTGACGATGTTTCTGACCGTGGTCAGCGACCTGACCGTCGCGATCTCCGTCGGAACAGCGATCGGCCTTGGCCAGCGCCTCCTTCGGCGTAAGGTGCCTCCCGCCGAATGGACCCCGCCTGATCGCTAGAAGCGCACCGCGCCGGGCGGCCGCGCCGCGTTCTGCTTCACTCAAACTCCACAATCACCTGATCGACGCTAAGGCTGTCGCCGGCCTTAGCTGGGGTGGCCTTGACCGTCGCGGCTTTGGGCGCGCGGAGGATGTTTTCCATTTTCATCGCTTCCATCACCGCGACCGGCTGGCCGGGCTCGACCTTGTCCCCGACGGCGACGTCGAGGCGCGTGAGCAGCCCCGGCATTGGCGCGAGCAAGAGCCGCGACAAGTCGGGCGCGGGCTTGTCGATCATGAAGCGCGACAATTCGGCGACGTGGGGCGAGAGCACTTGCACGCGGCGGCTCGAGCCGCGGGTCTGAAGCTCCCAGTCGCGGCCTAACCGGCGGATTTGCACAATTCGCTGGCGGCCATCGATGGTCACCCGGAGCAGCCGCTGACCCGGCGCCCAATGGCCGACGATATCGACCAGCTCGCCGGCGCCTTCCCCCGACCCCGATCGGGGGTCGACCACGCCCAACGTGCCGCCCTTATAGGGTTTGATCCGGACTCGATGCTCGGCGCCGCCTGCCCCCGACCCCGATTGGGGGGCGATGCGGACGATCCGCTCGCGCGAGCCATTGCCGGGCGGGCCGAGCCGGTCGCTGATTTCGCCCGCGCGCTCGTCGCTGATCGCGGCGACCTTGGCGGCGACAAGCGCGAGGTCGGCGATGAGTTGCGCATCGGCGGGGGCGCCGTGGAAACCGTCGGGATATTCGTCGGCGATGAAGTCGGTGGCGAGATCGCCGCGGCGGAAGCGCGGGTGCTGCATCAGCGCCGAGAGGAAATCGACATTGTCCGAAATGCCGTCGATGACGAACTGGTCGAGCGC
>JAZJYM010000014.1:0-2321 GCA_040390365.1 Pseudomonadota bacterium
GTCAAACTCGCTTGCATCCGGCTACGCCTGCGCCATTATGAGTCCACGGCCTAGTTGGAAGAAGGGTAAAAGCATGAGTGGACGGCAAGCGCAGCAAGCAGGGTCGATCGACAATTGCGCCGAGGATCGCGGCCGCCATCATGACCCGCAATCCGGGCCCGGAAAAGCGCCTGTTGGAAAACGCGTCACACGGTCAACTTGGTCAACTTCCCCTTAGGCGAAATCCTACACCGCGGCTCGCGCCCGCCGCGCCGCGAACCGGCCGCAACGCCTCAAAAATGGACGATAGTGTGGCGTGGGGTCCAGCCATTGTAGCTGCTGATCGCGACGATGATCACGAACAATGCCAGTTCGAACGTCAAGATGCCGACGATCACGGTCCAGCTGTCGGCTTTGTCGGGGTCGCGTTCGACGACTTTCTTGGCGGGCGGCGGCGGGTCGCGGCGGATGCGCGATCCGGGCGCCGCGGTCGAGCCCAGATTGACGGAGCTTTTGCCGGAAGGGAGCGGACTGGCCATGCGCCGCACCCTAAAGCGAAGCGGTTATCATCCGGTTAGCGGGGTCGCTTGCGCCGCGGTTCGGCGGGCGCGATCGTGCCTTCCACTATTTCCGTCACCATCGCTCGTCCCCTTGCCCGTCGAGCGGCAAACATCGGCGGCGGAGCGGATATTGTCCAGGTTCAGCCGATCGGCTTGCCGTCCTTTTCCTCTTCGAACAGAGCGGCGACGACATCGCCATTGGCACTCAACCGGACCTTGTCGCCTTCGATTTCGGCGACCAGGCCCTTGGGGATATAATGGTGATGGTCGTCGTGGGCGGCGCCGCTGTCGCGGCGGGTCAGCTTGATCCGGTCGCCATCGATGTGGTCGACAGTGCCGATGTGGACGCCGTCGGCGCCGATCACTTCCATATGGTCGCGGATGTCGGTGAAGCTGCTCATCGCTATTTCCTTTGTGGTTCGGTGCACCAACGCATTAGCACGGCGAAGGGTGCGCCGGATATTGCCGTCATCGCTGCGCCATCGCCGCGACCGCGCTTTGTCATCCGGCTGTGCGACAAGGGCTGGCAAGGAAAGGAAAATTCACATGATCTTCACCCTTGCAAGCCTGGCCGTCATCATCCTGGCCATCACCGTCGTCCGCTGGGTCGCCAGCGTTCCATTGCTCCGCACCTTGTCGATCTCGGTCGACCAATGGGCCGACAGCGTCCAGGGCCAGGACAGCGGGCCGCTGCGCTAGGCCGCCGCAATCACTTGAGCGCCGCGGCGGGCCCGACTATCGCCGCCGGCATGGATTCACGAACCGAACTGCCGATCACCGAACCGCATGCCGAAGCGCCGGTTCCGCCCAGCCATCTGACCATCCGGCGCGAGGATTACCGGCCCCCCGACTGGCTGGTGCCCGAAATCGCCCTCGACTTCGCGCTCGATCCCGACCGGACATTGGTCAAGGCGACCTTGGCCGTAACCCGCAACGGCGATCACGACCGCCCGCTTCGGCTCGACGGCGACGGGCACCAACCGCTCGCCGTCCGGGTCGACGGAACGGACGCGCAGTGGCGCATGGACGGGGCTGCGCTGGTCATCGACATCGCCGGCACCTCGGCGGCGGTCGAAACCGAACATGCCATCGCTCCCGCCGCCAACACCAAGCTGATGGGCCTTTATGCCTCGGGCGGAATGCTGTGCACCCAGTGCGAGGCCGAGGGCTTTCGCCGCATCACCTTCTTCCCCGACCGGCCCGACGTGCTGTCGCGCTATCGGGTGCGGATCGAAGCGGACAAGGCGCGCTTTCCAATCCTGCTGTCCAACGGCAACCGCACGGGCCAAGGCGACAGCGAGGGCGGGCGTCACTGGGCGCAATGGATCGATCCTTTCCCCAAGCCCTGCTATCTGTTCGCATTGGTCGCCGGCGACCTCGCCGCCAACCGCGACCGCTTCACCACGATGAGCGGGCGCGCGGTCGAGCTCGCCATCTGGGTGCGCGAAGCCGATCTGCCACGCACCGCCCACGCCATGGCCAGCCTCAAGGCGGCGATGGACTGGGACGAGCGCGTCTATGGCCGCGAATATGACCTCGATCTGTTCAACATCGTCGCGGTTTCGGATTTCAACATGGGGGCGATGGAGAACAAGAGCCTCAACATCTTCAACACCGCTTATGTCCTGGCCGATCAGGACACCGCCACCGACATGGATTTCGACAATATCGCGCGGGTCGTGGCGCATGAATATTTCCACAATTGGTCGGGCGACCGGGTGACCTGCCGCGACTGGTTCCAGCTGAGCCTGAAGGAAGGCTTCACCGTCTTTCGCGACCAGA